>NZ_JBVHFK010000003.1:0-702610 GCF_055562375.1 Actinoplanes sp. NPDC019969
CACCGAAATCGTCGAAACGACCGCAATCGCCGCATAAGATCAACACACACGGATCAGCGCTGGCCGCCTCTTACACCACGCCAGCGGACGTGACCTGCATCCGTCGATGTCTTCGTCGCGGTGGATGAGAGCCGGCCCGTCAGGCCTTCGCGTGGGCGATGGGACGCGACGCTCGGGGCGCTTCCCGATCTTGGGGATTCGACACCGGACCGAGGCGCACAAGATCAGCATCGCGCCCGTTCTTGTGCGCCTCGGTCCGGGAAGCCGGTGTTCCGAGCCCAAGATCGCGAGCCTTGCCGATTCTGGGCCAGAGAGGTCGGTGCCCCCGCTCAAGATCGCGGGCGACAGCCGTGCCCGGTTGCCCACCGCTCAAGATCGCCACTCGTGCAGCGCTCCATGGGAACTCGCGAGTGCCCCCGGTCGAGCTATTGCGGGCGGCACGGACATGACAGCGACCGCTAGAAGAACACCTTCGATTTGATGCAGGGATCGACACCCCATACGGCGTGACACATCTTGAATTCAACGGCGCCGGGGTGCCCCTTCGGGCCGAACTTGTTGTTGCCGACGACGACGGTCCTATTGCGCTGCACCGACTGCCGATTGCATGCGGTCGCGATCGTGGAATCACCGTCGCGGCCGTACGACGTGATGATCCGATATTCGACGTAAACGCATTTGCCGTTCTTGAGGAGGTCGCTGACCTCAACCTCCATCGCCACGTCGTAGCCCTGCATGAAGCCCGGCCGCGACGTCGACGTGGCACTGACCTTCGCAGACCCCCAGGATTGGTTGAGCGACGATCCCGAGGCGGCACTCGCCGGTGCGGCAGAAATGGCGATGAACGACGCCACGGCCATGGTCACGGCCTTGATCCGTACAATCCCCGACTTCATGTTCTCCCCTGGCTGCTGGAGCGTATTTCGGCAACCCGGTCATTTTGGCAAGTTTCAGGGAATCATCGATTCCTACGTTCGGCGGACCCTGAAAGAGCGGGAGGAATTCTCGACATCGTTACGGTTCAGGTGGGGGACAGCGCCGCGTCCATCGATGGGGTGTAGCGGGCGCTGCGCCCCTTCCCGGCGGCCTTGGCGGCGTACATGGCGACGTCGGCCCGGCGCAGCACCTCCACCGGATCCGCACCGGGCCAGCTCGCGGCCAGGCCCACGCTGCACCGCACCGGCAGTTCGTGGCCGCTGACCGAGACCGGCGCGGCCATCGCCGCGGTCAGGCGGTCGAGGAGCGCGTCCGGGCCGGCGGCCGAGGCCGGGCCGAGCAGCAGCGCGAACTCGTCGCCGCCGAGCCGGGCGACCACGTCACCGTCACCGGCCGCCGATCGGAGCCGCTCGCCGACGGTGACGAGCAGGCCGTCGCCGACGTGGTGGCCGAGACGGTCGTTGACGCCCTTGAAGTCGTCCAGGTCGATGAGCACCGCCGCGAACGGCTCCGCCGATTCCAGGGCGGCGTCCAGGCGCTGCTCGAACAGGCGACGGTTCACCAGTCCGGTCAGGGAGTCGTGGTTGGCCTGATAGGCGAGGCGGCGCTCGGCGTCGCGTACCTCCGCAAGGGTCTTGTCCAGCTCACGCAGCAACCGGGCGTTGTCGTAGAAGGCGAGGATCTGCCGGCCGACGACGATCCCGGTCAGAGCCACCGCGATCACGTTCACCACCGCGGACCTGCCGTGCGTGAGCAGGAGCAGGGCGTCGGTCGCGGCGACCGCCAGGTACGGCGTGAGGCTGAACGGGCGGCGAGGCTTGCGCGCCGTGACCGGGCGGCCGAGCAGCGACCGTTCCCGCTCCATCGCCAGGCTGAACAGGAAGAACGTCACCGGGACGCTGACCGCGACGGCATTCAGGTCCGGCCGCGCGGCGAGCCGCGGCAGCAGCCCGCCGACCAGCGCCGACACCACCACGCACGCGCCGAGATAGTAGAGGGTGCGCCGTTCGACGCCGCGGGCGCCGGCGATGGCGAGTTTGCTGAACGCCAGCGCGGCCGCGCACGCGAACAGCATCAGCCCGAGCACCGGCTCCGGCTCGCCGACCGCCGACACCAGCTGGTCGTAGTTGCGGAAGTACAGGTGCCAGCCGAACAACCCGACCGTCAGCACCACCACGGCGGCATCCAGACCGAACCGGATCACCGCGGTGCCGCGGATCGGGTCGCGGGACGGCAGCCGCAGCAGCGCCCACAACACGATCAGGATGGCGATGCCGAACAGCGTGTTCGCCGGCACGTCGAGGGTGACATGCGGCGGGTCCGACAGGGTGTCGTACGCCGTGACCAGCGCGGCCGTGACGATCACGATCTGCGCGGCGGCCAGGTGCCGCCAGAAGCGCCGGCCTTCCGGGGAGACGCCGGGACTGCGCGCCAGCCGTACCATCTGTGCCTGATTGATCAGGATGACCAGGGGCGCGAAGATCCAGCCGAGCCAGCCGGGACCCCACGGGGCCGGCGCGTTCGCGGCGAACCAGGCGACGCTGAGCACAGCCGCCGTCCCGGAGACGGCGGCGGGCAGGACGAATCCTGCCCGGCCACTTGCGTATCGCATCGCCCGCGTCCTCCCTGTCACCTCACCGGACCATCGGCCACGGGCCCGGTGAGGTGAGGAGGAGTGCGGGGAAGAGGTCAGCCGATGCGGACCTCGCCGCGGTTGAGCACGCGGGCATGGAAGTACGCCGCCTGGATCTCGGCGTTCGAGTTGTTGCCGCGCAACTGCTCGGACCAGACCATGAAGTACGCCCAGCGCGGCTGGCTCGTCAGCAGCGAGGCGGTCGGCACCTTCCCCATCTCGGCGATCGCGATCGGTTTGCCGCCCGCGATCGACTGCATCTGGGAGTAGTCCGACGACGACGGGTGGTTCTTGTACCAGACGTCGAGGCTGACCACGTCGGCGTAGTTCGCGCCCGGGTAGTACTGGGCCCAGTTCGCCGTCGGGTTGTCCTGCACGTTCCACACCCAGATCAGGTTGTCCAGGCCCTGGCTGTCGAAGTAGTCCTTCATCTGCTGGAAGATCTTCGAGCCGCCGTTGGCGCCCGGCCGGCCGCCCCACCAGTTCCAGGTCTCGTTCATCTCGTGGAAGGGCCGCCACAGCACCGGGACGCCGGCGTCCTTCAACTGCTTGAGGTACGGGACGACGGCCGCCATCCGGCTGCGCCAGGTGTTGTTGAGCGCGGTGCCGCCGGTGACGACCTGCTGGAACTGCGCGTCGGTGATCCTGGTCCTGACGCCACCCTCGAACTCGCAGGTGACCGGGCCGGTGGGGGAGCAGGCGTGCCAGGTCAGCGCGACCAGGGAACCGGCCGCCCACTGGGCCTTCGCCTCGTCGACGACGCGCTGCCGGTTGGCCTGGTCGGTGGCGCGGAACATCATCTCGCCACCCCACAGGCCGGGCCACTGGCCGGTCACGGAGTACGCCTGCTGGGTGTACTGGTTCGGCGCGGTGGCCGGTTCCTTGTTGTGCTGCCCGGAGACGATCGAGGTGCCGGTGATCGACCGCAGGTAGTTGAGCACCGTGGCTTTCGAGGTGGCCGGGAAGGCTTCGGCGCTCGCCGGTTGATGAAGGAGCGCGGCGCCGATCAGCACGAGAGCGGCGCCTGCCGCGAACACGGGACGGGTACGTCTCATCAGAACCTCCGTTGGGGGACTTCGATGGCCAGCATGTGACGGTCGCCGCACCCGTGTCAACATTAGATTAATAATCTAAGCATTTCGAAAACGAGCGACGCCGGCTCGCCGTGCTGTCGGGCTCAGCGTGTGGAGGTGCGCCTGACCAGAGCGATCCCCAGCACAGCGACGACGACGGTGCACGCGATCACGTTCGCCCCGTACAGGAAGCCCCGCGGTATCCCGAAGAGGTCGGCCTTTCCCTCGGTCAGCACGCAGATGTCGGCGATGAGCGTCAGGTACGGCACCACGATGATGATCGCCCGCACGAGACGAGGGAGGGGCTTGAGGACGCCGACGACGCTCTCTTCGACGGCGAGGGCGACGAAGAGGGTCGCCAGCACCTGAGCCAGCGTCGCGAACCGCCCGAGGTCGTCCACCGGGCCAGTATGGAGCGTCGGACCCGCCGCATCACCGTCCGGCAACCGACAGTTGGTTGCCACCGGTGACCCGCGGCGTACGTTCGGGTTATGGCCGGCGTCAGCTCGGTGGAGTGCGAGTGTGGGTTCCCCGTCGAGGGGAGCGGCTTCGAGATGATCTCCGCGGGCTTCCCGCACGACCTGGACGACATCGAGCGTATCGTCACCGGGGCCACTCGGTTCGCCGTGTGCCGGCGATGTCACGCCCCCAACGAACGCGTCGAGCGCATCTATGTGGTGACCTTCCGATCCGCGCGGCTGACGCTGCTGCGCCCGCCGGAGTCCTTCACCGACGAGCAGGTGAGCGGCATGACCGCGAGCCTGCCGGAGGACTGGACCGTACGGATCTGTCGCGACGTCGAGCGGTTCCGGACGGAAGCGGGATTCGCGGCGCTCGCCCCGATCCGCTTCGGCGCACTGTCCGAGCCGCCCCATGCCGGGCACCCGCTGCTCGCGCCGGCCGGGCGACGTGACCGGGACTATCACGCGGCGCTGGCGCTGTGCGGCAGGCCCGGGTTCCTGGTGATCACCAGCGTCCCCGGCGGCGCCTCCGGCGAGGAGGCGCGGGACCTGCTGGATGAGGCGCGGCGGTTCCAACTGGCGATCGGTTTCTTCGAGGTCCTGGCGGAGACGCCGCTGGAAGGCTTCGATCCGTTCGCGGCGATCGACGAGCACTTCGTGCCGGCCTGCTTCGAGGACGAGACGGTGCTGTTCACCATCGCCACCCTCATAGCCGGCGGCAAGGGACGCGGCGATCCGGTGCTCCTTGACGCCGCACTCGGCGCCGCGGCCGGTAGTCGCCGCGCACCGCGCCGGCGGGAGCTGGCCGAAGGCATGGTCGCACGCATCCGGGCCGGCGTCACCCCGCACGACGATCCGGCGATGTGGCGAGGGCTGGTGGACGGCGAGGACGTCTTCCGGGCGATCATGGCGGGCCGGCCGCGCCTCGAGGACGCCGCAGCGATCGACGAGATGATCACTGTGGCCCGCGTCCTCGGCTGTGCGGAAGATGTGTTGCGACGCTACACGGATCGACTACGGGTGGAGGGCACCGGCAACGCCCGGATTCTCGTCGAGAGCGTTCTCGCGGCGGCCACCGAGGATGACGCGACGACTGCTGCCGCGCTCGCGCACTTCGCAGGGGCGGTGCCGCTGGCCGAGGCCATGGAGATGTTGTCCATCCTGCTGGATCGGTGCGCGTCCCGGCCCGCGTTCGTCGTTCCGTTCCTGCGGCGGATCGCCAAGCGGTGGACCGTCGAGGGTGAGCCGAGCCGGGCCCTCGCCGTGCTCGACCGGGCGGCGGAGACTCTGCGCTGGGAAGGGACCGGCGGGCCGGCGGCCCTGCTCAACGAGAGAGGCAACGCGCTGCGGGCACTGTTGCGCGCGGACGAGGCGCTGGCAGCGTACGACGAAGCGCTCCGGCTGCTCGGCGGGCACGGCCATGACGACGACGCCCGAGTCGTACGAGCGAACCGCGCGCGGGCCCTGCGCGACGCGGGATACCTTCTCGCGTCGGTCTCCGCGTTCCGCGACCTGCTGGCCGCAGCGGAGGGACGGGAGCGGTTCGACCTGCTGTTCGGGCTCGCGCTGACGTTGCAGCGCAACGGCCAGTGGCAGGAGGCGCAACCGGTTCTCGACGAGGCGGCCGAGCTCGCCGGTGCCGAGCCCTTCGACGATCAGACGGCCCGCTTCATGCACGTCCGGATGGCCAACGCGCGGGCGCTGGGCCGGCGCGAGGAGGGGCCGCAGGTCCAGGCGGTGCAGGACAGCCCGTTCGTCTCGGCACGCGAGAAACTGCTCATGCTCGGCGCCGCGGCGGCAACCGCGTTGCGTGCCGGCGACGTCCCGGCCGCTGCACGAGCGACGACGCTGGAGCTCGCCGGAAAACTCGATCTCCCGGCACGGGCCGCCACGGACCCGGAGTTCGGCATCACCTGGGCCGACGCCGTCCGCCGGGCGGGCGATCCCGGTCTCGCCCGCCGGACCCTCGAAGCGGCGCTCACCGACCTGCGGCAGCCGGTTCTGGGGCTGCACGCCGCCGCTGTCGCCGCCGAGATGGCCATCGAGGATCGGCGATGGGATGACGCCGACCGGCATGTGCGGCAGAGCGCCGCGTTCGTGACGGGCATGATGGGCAGGGCAGCCGGGGAGTCCTCCACCACCGTCACCCTGGCCGACACCCTGTCGGACATGCGGAACCTCAGCCCTCTGCTGGCGACTGCGCCGGCCGGGGAGGTCGACGACCGGTTGCTCAGTGCCGTAGCGGACCTCGGCTCCTCGCTGCAGTTGTCCGTGCGCATGGCGCGCGAGCGATTGCCGGTGACAGGGGACCCGCGGGCGCCGGCCGGCACCAGGCTGCGGATCCTGCAGTGGCTCGACGGCGGCGACGTTCAGCTTCCCCTCCTGGCGGAGGTGGACGATCGCGGGGTGACCGTGCACCGCGGCGGCGCTCTGCGTACAGGCATCGTCCGGGGAGTGGGTGCGCGGATCGTCGGCCGGATGTACCGCTCGCTCATCCTAGAACCGTCCGACCTCATCGCCGATATCGCTGCGTTCCGGGCCGTCCAGGGCGCCGTCGCGGAAGCGATCGGCGGACTGCCGCTCGACGTCACGGCACCGCTGACCGTCATCCCTTCCGCGCCCATGCTGGGGATACCGCTCCACCTGGCCTTGCCGGGTTTCGACCTGGCGGTCAGCCCGAGCCTCTCGGTCGCCGTGGCGCTCGCCCATGCCGCGGCGGCCGGAGACACCCCCGCGGGGACGGTGGGCGAGATCCGCTGCTGGTGCCATGGGGACCAGCCCGGTCTCATCGACGCCCTGACTGCCGGCGGCGCGGAGCTCCGGGCAGCGTGTGAGCGTCGCGGCGCACCGTACGAGGTGGTCGCGCAGAGGGAGGCGACGCGGGCCGGTGTCGCAGGGCTGATCGAGAGGTCGACCTGGGTGAAGGTCAGCTGCCACGGCTTCGCCGCGCCCGCCGACTCCCGGTTCGCGCTGGTCCTGTCCGATGGGGAACTGGCGCCGCCCTCGTCGACGGAAGTGCTCCGCGACTCCGCGTACGGTAACCGCTATCTGTACGACTGGAGCGAGTTCGCCGGTTCCCGCAGCGGCTGCCGCGCGGTGCTCTCCACGGCGTGCATGACCGGCAGCACCGCCGCTACCGCGGGCGGCGAGCAGGTAGGGCTCGCACGAGCCTTCCTCCTGTCGGGTGTCCTCTCGTTCGTCGCGCCGCTGTGGCCGGTTGCCGCCGGTCCGGCGCAGCGGTTCGTCAACGAACTGCTGGGCCGTTGTCTGGACAGCCCCGATCTGCCCCTGGCGGCCCAGCTCCGTCTGACCCGGGACGCGCTGCGCGACTCGCTGCCTCCCCGCCTGGTCGATGCGTTCGTGCTGCACGGCCATGCGGGCCCCGTCAACCCGGCGAAGGGGGATGTCGATGGATGAGAACGACGTGGCGCACGCCCGTGAGCTGCTCGCCCGGCTCCAGGGCAAGGCGCTCGACGAGGCGGCACAGGTCTACCTGATGGACGTTCTCGACGCCGACCTGGAAGTCGACGTCACCGACCTGTGGAGGGGTGACTTCGAGGATCCCGGGGAGGCGGACCGGCTCGCGGCAGAGGCCACGGATCTGGCGCGGACCGCGGAACGCGGCGAGTTGCTGCGGCTCGCCATGCTGACCACGCTGGCCCGGCGTCCCGACACCGCGCCGTTGTTCGTGAAGTCGGTGGAACAGGCCGGCCAGGCGCTGTTCCTCCCGGAGATCGTCGCCATCACCCTGGCCGCCGCGTTCCTGATGCGCGAGTTCTACCGGTCCGGGCCGGACGAGGGGCCGCTGGACGAAGCCGCGTCCGGAGGGCGGGTCGCCGGGCTGCTCGCCAAACTCCGTGGTCAGAGCACCTAGACAGCCCCATTCCACCTGTCCGGGAGATCAGGGCGAGACGTCATACAACCTCGACCAACTCTCCTGGACAGCACACCCAGGGTGGGCCTGGTGATCGACTTGGCTGGAGATGAGAGTGCCGCCGGCTGGCGGCCGATGGCCGATCAGGTCCGCGAATGCGGCCGGTACGGCACGAACCCGCCGTCCCGGCCTTGATCGGGCTGTGGGAGAAAACGCCCCGGCCATCCGGTCGCGGTGACCGATCCGGCCGTCACCGGCCCCGCACTGGACGCCGCCGTGGCCGCGCTCGCGGCTCGGGCGGTTTCTCCGCCTCGACCGGCCGGACTCGTGAGCGGCTTTCGGCGTCACCCCCGGCCAGATCGTATGACCATCCGGGCTTCTGAGTAACGAACCTCATATATGCGGTGACACCACTGTGGATGATCGATAGCCTCGTCCGCGTCATATCCGAACGTGAGGAGATCTTCACAGTGCGTTTCTCCCGAAGGGTTGCCGGTGCCGTCATGGCCGCCGTCACGGCCATGACGGCGGTCGGCGCGCCCGCCTCGGCGGCCGCCTCCACCGGCAGCCTCGCCGGCCGGGTCGTCGACACCACCGGAGCCGCCGTCGCCGGCGCCAACATCTGGATCTATGCGGAGGCGGGCAACTGGGACCCGATCGCCGCGCTCACGACCGATGCCGCCGGTCGTTTCCGGGCTCCCCACCTGAAGGCCGGCGGCTACGAGATCCAGATCGGCCTGGCCGGCGCCTGGTCCGTCTGGGCGCCCGGCAACGTCGACGACCGGGAGGCGTCCGCCAAGTATCAGATCATGGCCGGCCGCACCACCCGCGCCGTCAGCACCGTAACCCCGCCCGGCCGGATCGCCGGGACGGTGACCACGTCGACCGGCGATCCGGCGGCAGGGGTCCACATCAGGGTCGACAGCACCGAGGTGTTCGGCGGGTGGGCGGAGACCGTCACCGCCGCTGACGGCTCCTACTCCGCCCCGCTGCGACCGGGCACGTCGTACATCGTCAGGTTCGTCAACGGCAGAGTCGCCCAGTACTCGCCCGGCGTCTTCTCGGAGCACCAGGCCACCGCCTACCCGGTGGCGCCCGGGCAGACCATCCGGGTCGACGAGCGTCTGGTGCAGCCGGCGTCGGTCACCGGTCGCCTTGTCGACGCCGCGGGAGCGCCGGTCGCCGGCGCACAGGTCCGGATCGACCTTCCGTGGAACATCGACGACCCGTGGACGACCACCGACGCCGACGGCCGCTACCGGGTCGACAAGCTGTGGCCGGAGACGGTGAAGGTTCAGTTCGTCCTCGCCGACGGACGCGAGCAGTGGGCACACCAGGCCCCCTCCGAGGAGACCGCCACCGAGTTCACGCTCGAACTGGGCACTGAGACCACGATCGACGACCAGTTGCTGCCGGTGCCGGCCCCGATCGGCTGACCGCCGGGCGGGGCACGCCTTCTCAGGGCGCGGCGGCGAGGGTCACCCTGGTCTCGGCCGCCTGGCCGCCGCGGGTGTAGGCGATGGTGACGGTGTCGCCCGGGTTCTTGGCGATGGTGATCGCGGCGATGTCCTCGGTGCTGGTGACCGGTTTCCCGTCGGCGCCGGTGATGATGTCGCCGGCCTGCAGCCCGGCCCGGGCCGCCGGCGCGCCGGGCACGACCGACCGGACGAAGACGCCGCCCTGGCCGTTCGGGGTGGCGGCGGGCGGCACGGTCACCAGGTTGAAGCCGAAGTACGCGTGGGTGACCCGCCCGGTCGCGATGATCTCGTCGGAGACCGCCTTCGCCAGGTCGGCCGGGATCGCGAACCCCAGGCCGATGCTGCCGCCACCACCGCCGCCCGTCTCCGGGTCCGGCACCGTGGCGCCGGCCGACGGCACGCCGATCAGCCGGGAGGAACAGTCCACCATGGCGCCGCCGCTGTTGCCGGGGTTGATCGCCGCGTCGGTCTGCACCGCGGACACCAGGACTGCCGTCTGCCCGTCGTCGCCGGGCACCTCGATGGTGCGGTTCAGCGCGCTGACGATCCCGGACGTGACGCTGTTCGACAGCCCGAGCGGGGCGCCCAGCACGACGACCGGCTGGCCCACCACGACGCTCTTGGACGATCCGAACGTGATGACCGGCAGCGACGCCTGGCCGTCGACCTTGATGACGGCCAGGTCGGCCAGGGGATCGCGGCCGGTGATGACGGCAGGCACCGACCTGCCGTCGTTGAACAGCACACTGACCTCGCCGCCGTCGGCCGCCAGCGAGATCACGTGATTGTTGGTCAGGATGTAGCCGTCATTCCGGATGATCTCCCCCGATCCGGTGCCGGCGGCCTGGCCGTTGCTCGCCGAGATCGTCACCACCGACGGCAGGGTCCGTTCCGCGACCTCGGTCGCCGAGCAGACCGCCGTGTCCGGTGCCGCGACCGCGGCCGGCGCGGCGCCCTCGGAGGGCCGGTTCGCCGCGACGACGACACCGCCGATGACCGCGCCCAGCACCAGCGCGACCGCCATGCCGGCCCAGAACAGCCACGATCGGCCGACGGAACGGCTCGTCGAAACCTCGGTCACGGTCGGTACCTCCGCCCTCGGGACACACGTCCCTTCAGCAAAGTGCCGCCGCCCCGGCCCCGGCATCGTCCGCCGGGGATGAATCGGCGGCTGCCGATGAGGCGGGCCATGGGCAGCGCCTCAGGGCGCGGGTTCGACGGTCACGGCGCCGGCCTCGGTGGTGACCTGGACCCGGTGCGCGGAGGCGGGGTCCTGGTCGACGGTGACCCGGGAACGGCCGCTCCCGGTGCCGACGGTGACCGCGTAGGCGACGCCGGCCGGCAGGCGCAGGCGTATCGCGCCCGCCTGGGCCCGCGCCACCAGGTCGGCCGGCGGTTCGGCGAACGTCAGCTCGGTGGCGCCGGCCTGGGTGCTCACGCCGACCTTCTCGCCGGTCAGGCCGGTGCCGCGGACCGCGCCGGCCTTGGTGGTCACCTGCACGGCGCCGGCCAGCCCGGTCATGGTCACCGCGCCGGCCTCCGCGGTGACCGTCGTGGCGGTGGCGGCCGGCACCCGGATCTGGTACTCCACGCCGCACCCGACGGTGTTGTTCCCGCAGCCGGACTCGGTCAGCGTCAGCGTCGTGGCGTCCACCCGGTGCGCGGTGACCGGCCGGGTGTCGCCGTACCGGTACCGTTCGGTGACCGTGATCGGCCCGGTTCCGGCCTCGATCGTGACCGCGGCGGCGCGGGCGTCGACGACCAGGGCGTCGACCGGCTGATCGATCCGGTACGACTGCTCGTCGGTGCGGGTGGCCACGTCGGCGCAGCCGGGCAGGGCGGCGAGCGCCACCAGCAGCACGAGCGGACCCCGCGGGTTGATGTGGGCGCGCATGCCCCCACGCTGGCAGCGGGCGCCGCGGCGGGGCAAGGTCGAGTGCCCGCCTTCGCGGAGGCCGGGTTCTGGCGTGCGCCCGACAGTGCGGCGGGCCCTTCCGGCGTACGGTGTGCCGCCGCCCGCAATCCTCACCTGCGGGCCCGCGCCGACGATGAGCATGCCGAACGAAACCCCCTGACCGGGCGTCACCCCGCACAGGTCACCCGCATGGTGACGACGGGATCGGTCACGCTGGACGACAGGTGCCAGCATGACGGCAGGTGCCAGCATGACGGCAGGCAGGCGGGGGACCTGCCGTACTCGTGTCAGAGGGGTGACCGTGACCGATCGCCGTACCTTCATCAGGGCGGGTGGCCTGCTGGCCGGCGGCGTCGCCGTCGCCGCCGTGGCGGCCGAGTCGGCGCGCGCGGCCGGCCCGTCCCTCGTGGTCCCGCTGCTGACCTGGCACGCCGCGCTCGCCAACCGGCGCTACGCCCCCGCCGTGGTGGCGGTGCTCGGTTCCTCCACCAGCGAGGGTGTCGGCGTGACCCGGCACGGCCGCGGCTACCCCGAGGTGCTCGCCGAGAACCTGCGCGCGGCGTTCCCGGTCGCGGGCGCGGGCGGCGGCGGTGGCTACGTGGCGGCGTGGGGCGTGCCGAAGCACTGGCCGGTCACCCTGACCGGCGGCGGGCTGAAGGTGAAGACCGCCGGCTGGGGCCTGAAGACGTGGGCGATGGACCGGGCCGGGCAGAGCGCCGCCTACACGTTCACCGGCACCAGCGCGCAGGTGTGGTTCACGGCGATGCCGGGCGGCGGCGCGTTCTCGGTGCACATCGACGGCCGCCAGGTGGGGGAGGTGTCCACGGCGGCCGGGACGGTCGACCGCGACGCCCGGTGGACGTCCGGGCTCATGGCCCGCGGCGAGCACACGATCGTGGTCACCAACCGGACCGGGACCAGCGCGATCCACGGGTTCGCGACCTTCGACGGCGACGAGGACCGCGGCGTTCAGGTCTTCAACGGCGGGCAGGGCGGCCGGACCAGCGGCGACTTCGCCGGCAACGTGGCGGGCTGGGCGCCCCGCCTGCGGTCGATCCGGCCCCATCTGGTGATCCTGCAGCTCGGCGTCAACGACTGGCGCATCGACGTGCCCGCCACGGTGATGAAGGACAACATCACGAACATCATCGCTGCGGTACGGTCGGCGGCCGGCACCGATCCGTCGTTCGTCATCTACGGGTCGCCCCGGGTCGTCGCCGGGCAGCCCGAACAGGATTTCGCCGTGTTCACCCGGGCCTGGCAGGAGATCGCGGCCGAGGACACCGGCGGGCCGGGCGGCGGTTCCGGCGTCGTCTACTTCGATCTGGCCGCCCGTCAGCTGCCCCCGTCGATCGACAACGCTCACGGCCTGTACTGCGACGACCTGCTGCACACCACCGACAGAGGGGCCGCGTTCACCGCCGACGCCCTGGCCGGATTCATTGCGCCGTGAGCCGTCAACAGCCAATCTAGGAGAAGTGGACGGCGGAAACATTCGCCGACTACCGTTCTGCCTTCGATCAAACGATGGGCGGATGACCGGATGCGGATACTGCTCGTGGAGGACGACCGCCGGGTGAGCGCGGTGATGACCACGATGCTGCAGAAACGCGGTTACGCGGTGGAGCACGCCGCCACCGCGACCGCTGCCCTCGAGGCGGCGCCGTGCGATCTGGTGCTGCTCGACCTCAACCTGCCCGACGGCGACGGCCTCGACGTGTGCCGGGCGCTGCGGGCCCGCAACGAGCATCTCGGCATCATCGCGGTGACGGCCCGGGGCGAGGAGCTGGACCGGGTCACCGGGCTGCGCACCGGCGCCGACGACTACGTGGTGAAACCGTTCTCGATGGCCGAGTTGCACGCCCGGATCGAGGCGTTGCTGCGCCGGACCGTACGCCAGGCGCCCGTCACCGCGACCGTCACCGAAGCCGGGCCCCTGCGCATCGATCTCGCCGCGCGGACCGTGGAGGTCTCCGGCGTCCCGGCGAACCTGACCCGCAAGGAGTTCGACATCCTCGCCTCGCTGGCCCGCCAGCCCGGCGTGGCGCTCACCCGGGAGCGCATCATGCTCGATGTGTGGCAGACCACCTGGTCCGGCAAGCACACCCTGGAAGTGCACGTGGCGTCGCTGCGCACCAAACTCGGCGACCCCGGCCTGGTTCAAACCGTCCGGGGGGTGGGCTACCGTTTGCGCGCCGGCTGATGCCGGCGATGTGACGGGGAGGGTTCCGTGCAGAGGCGGCTGGTCATCACCTACCTGCTGCTGCTGTGCATGGTGCTGCTCGCCCTGGAGGTGCCGCTCGCGGTCACCGTCGCCAGCCGGGAGACCGACCGGGCCGTCGCCGACCGGCTCGCCGACGCGACCCGGTTCGCGTCGCTGGCGGCGGCCGGGGTGCGCAGCGGCGATCTGGCCACCGTCGCCGGGGAGCTGAGCGGCTACTACGAGCTGTACGGGATCGGCTCCATGCTGATCGACCAGGACCAGCGGCCGCTGAGCATCCACGGCGACACCCCGGACGACCTCGGTCCGGCGATCCGCGGCGCGATGGCCGGGCACCAGGTCGGCATGCCCGAGACGCTGTGGCCGTGGACCGACGATCCGCTGGTGGTCGCCGTTCCGGTCAGTGACGGCGGGGCCGTGCTCGGCGTGGTCCTCACCGTGTCCCCGGCCGACCGCAACCGGCGTGCCGTCCTGTCGGTGTGGCTGGTCCTCGCCATGGGCGGGATGCTGGCGGTGGCCGCCTGCGTGACCACTGCGCACCGGCTCGCCGGCTGGGTGCTCAGACCGGTGACCCGCCTCGACGCCGCCGCCCACGAGATCGCCGCCGGGGACAGCGCCGCCCGCGTGCCGCCCGGGATGGGGCCGCCGGAGCTGCGGCGCATGTCGGCCAGCTTCAACGAGATGGCCGACGCGGTCGCCGAGGCGATGGAACGCCAGCGCTCGTTCGTCGCGCACGCCAGCCACCAGCTGCGCAACCCGCTGACCGTGCTGCGGCTGCGCATCGAGGACCTGGGCAGCCGCATCGAGGACGAGGAGCTGCGCGACGACCGGGAGACCGCCCTGGAGGAGACCGACCGGCTCGCCGACGTCCTGGACGGGCTGCTCGCCCTGGCCCAGGCCGAAACCGGCCGGCACGCGATGCGCCAGGCCGACACCGTCGCGGTGACCCGGGCCCGGGTGCAGGCGTGGCAGCCCTTGGCGGAGCGGCGCGAGGTGAAACTGTTCAGCCGGCTGCCGGAGGAGCCGCTGCCGGCCCGGTTCGTGGCGACGGCTCTCGATCAGGCGCTGGACGCGCTGATCGACAACGCGCTGAAGTTCACGCCCGCCGGGGGACGGGTGGAGGTGACGGTCACGGCCCGCGACGAGGGGGCCGAGGTGACGGTACGCGACACCGGCCCCGGCATGACCGAGGAGCAGTGCCGGCAGGCCACCGCCCGATTCTGGCGCGCCCCGGACGCGCAGAACGTCGACGGCGCCGGCCTGGGCCTGTCCATCGTGACCGCGCTGGTGGAGGCGTCCGGTGGCCGGTTCACCCTGGGCCCCGCCGGCGACGGCGGCCTGGTGGCGACCCTCTGGTTCACGGCTTGACCGACTTGTAATAGCGGGCCGCCCCCGGGTGCAGCGGCACCGGGGCCGTGGCGATCGCCGTGCGCAGGTCGAGGCGTTCGGCCGCCGGGTGCGCGGCCGCCAGCACCGCCCGCCGCTCCATCAGCAGCCGGGTCAGGTCGTACGCCAGGTCCTCGGCCATCGACTCCGGCGCGACCAGAAGGTTCGGCACGGCCACCGTCGCCACGGCCGGCAGCATGTACGCCGACGTGGGCACGTCGCGGACCACGTACACGTCGCTGTAGACGCGGCGCAGGTCCCGTACCCACTTCGACAGGTCGACCAGGCGGGTGCCGACGTCGGTGCGCAACTGCTTGATCCCGGTGACCGGCAGCCCGCCGGAGAAGAAGAACGCGTCGATCTGCCGCGCCGTCAACGCCTTGATCGAGTCGTCGAGGCTGAGCTGGCGGCGCTGCACCGCCTGGCCCATCGCGGCCACCGCCAGCAGCCGGTCGGCGGTCACCGTGGTCCCGGACCCGCGGGCGCCGACCGACACCCGCCGGCCCCGCAGGTCCTCCAGCGACAGGATCGGGCTGTCCGCGCGGACGACGAGGTGCAGCAGGTCGTCGTACACCCGGGCCAGCGCCGCCACCCGCGGCCGTGGGGTGCCGGCGGTCACCAGCACGTCCGCCTGGCTGAAACCGATCTCCGCGGCCCGCTGCTCGACCAGGAACAGGTTCTCCGCCGACGCCGCCGTCGCCAGCACGTCCACGTCGACGTCGGGCAGCTCCTGCTCGATGATCCGGCCCAGCGCGGTGCCGATCGCGTAGTAGACCGCGGTGGGGCTGCCGGTGGCGATCCGCACCCGGCGGCGCTCCGCATCGCCACCACCACAGCCGGTGACCAGCAGGCTTGTGGCGAGCCCGGCGAGTGCCGCACGGCGGCTGATTGCGGTCACGCTAGTTTTCCCCACGCGGGACGGCCCGGTCCGCGCAAGTTTCCCTCAAGTCTGCGCGGTGGGTGTACCGGCCGAACGGCCGATCGGCGAAGTTGTCGGGACAGCCTGTGAAAGGGGAGAGGCCGATGGACCGTACTGCGACGCTCGACCCCACCGCCGCCCGCGGCGTCGTGCTCGCCGGCGCCCTGCCGGCCGCCTTCGAATCCGCCTGCCTCGTCGAATGCGTCGACACCGTCCGCGCCCAGCGGCCCTCGGAGATCCGCCCGGTGCCGCGCGCCGGTGAGGCCCTCGCCGAGTTCGACCGCGAGGACCCGGCCGAACGCCTGGAGTTCCTGCTCTCCGGCCTGGGCTGCATGACCTGGCGGGACACCCGCTCCGGCGGGGAACGCCGCCGCTACCACGTGCAGCGCGTCCACGTGCACGAGTCGCAGCGCCTGGCCACCACCCGGATGCTCGACGCGGCCTGGCGGCAGGGCCGGCAGGCGCTGCTCGGCGCCGAACCGCTCGGCGCCTCCTCGCCCCGGCACACCCAGCGCCTCACCATGGCCCAGGCGGCCTGGCGGGCGGCGATGCTGGCCGCCGGTCACCGCCGCCGCCGGCACGTGCTGTCGGTGACGATCCGCGACCAGGAGATCGCGGCGGTGCTGGTCCGCGCGGCGCGGCTGCTCGGGGTCACCGCCGACGTCACCCGGCGCAGCTCCTGCGTGGTGGTCTCGGTCCCCACCGACGCCGCCGACATGCTTCCCGCCACCCCGCCCCGCCTCCGGTTGCGCGACTCCGCGCTGGTCTGACCTTTACATCGGGGGTACACAGTGCGCGCTCTGACCTGAGCGCGCACTGTTTTGTCACACCGCGGTCCTAGTGTGGTCGGCATGGCTGACGCAGAGACGTTCGTGATCGTCGGGGCGAGCCTGGCCGGGGCCAAGGCCGCCGAGACCCTGCGGGCGGAGGGCTTCTCCGGCCGGGTGGTCCTGTTCGGCGCGGAGGCCCGTCTGCCCTATGAGCGGCCGGCCCTGTCCAAGGGCCTGCTGCTGGGCTCCGCCGAGCCGGACAGCACCCTCGTGCACGACGCGAAGTGGTATGAGGACAACGACATCGATCTGCGCCTCGCCACCCGGGTGACCGGCCTCGACACGACGCGGCGGCGGGTGCGCGCCGGCACCGAGGAGATCGGCTACACCAGGCTGCTGCTGGCCACCGGCTCCACCCCGCGCCGCCTCCCGCAGCGCGGCGCCGTGCACCATCTGCGCACCTTCGACGACTTCCAGCGGCTGTCGGCCGCCCTCGGCGCCGGCGGCCACCTGACCGTGGTCGGGTCCGGCTGGATCGGGCTGGAGGTGGCCGCCGCCGCCCGCGAGCGCGGTGTCGCCGTCACGGTGGTCACGCCCGAGCCGGCGCCGTTGCACCGGATCCTCGGCGAGCGGGCCGGCGGCGTGTTCACCGATCTGCACCGGGCGCACGGCGTCGACTTCCGGTTCGGTGTTCAGGTGCAGCAGCTGCGTGGCGCCGGCCGGGTCGAGCAGGTGGTCCTCGACGACGGCGAGGCCTTCGACACCGAGCACGTGCTGGTGGCGATCGGCGCGGCGCCCGCTGTCGACCTGGCCCGGCGGGCCGGCCTGGCCGTCGGTGACGGGGTGCTCGTCGACGCGTTCCACCGCACCAGCGACCCGGCGGTCTTCGCCGCCGGTGACGTCGCCGCCGTCGACCACCCGCGCTACGGCGCCCGGGTCCGGGTGGAGCACTGGGCGAACGCGCTGCACTCGGGTCCCGCCGCCGCCCGCGCGATGCTCGGCAAGGGCGCCCCGTGGACCCTGGTGCCCTGTTTCTTCACCGACCAGTTCGACCTCGGCATGGAGTACGCCGGCCGCCTCACCCCCGGCACGTCCGCCGACCTGGTGGTCCGCGGCGACCTGGAGGCCCGCGAGGCGATCGTCTTCTGGCTCGTCGGCGGCCGGGTCGCCGCCGGGATGAACCTGAACGTCCGGGACGTCACCGACGACATCCAGGCCCTGATCGCCGCCGGTTTCGACGGTCACACCGTCGACCCGGCCCGGCTCGCCGACCCCGGGGTGCCGCTGCCCGATCTGCTGCCCCGAGATCAGGGCAGCACGACGCAGCGGCGGCAGCGCGCCTCGTAGGAGTAGGTGCCGTCGTCGGGCAGCGCCGTCGACGGCGCCAGCTCCCGGATCATCGGCTTGCCGTGCTCCAGGACCTGCGTGTGGGTGGCGTCGAGGGAGAAGCAGACGTCGCACACCGCCCGCCGGTGGATGACCCGTTCCGGCGCGAGTTCCAGCAGGGCCCGCACCGGGGCGAACATCTGGCCCCGGTGGTCCAGGTCGATCCCGGCGACGACGACCTTGATGCCGCGCCGCACCGCCACCCCGAGCACCGCGATGTCGTCGACGGTGAACATGTGGATCTCGTCGACGCCGATCCACTGCACGTCGCCGTCGGCCGCCCCGGCCAGGGACTGCACCTTCACCGTCTGCAGGCTGCCGCCGGACCGCGACGTCACCGCGGTGTCGCGCCCGTGCCGCGCCGACTGGTAGATGCGATGCGGGATGCCGGCATGCTGCAACGGCGACAGCAGGCTGATCATCTCCAGCGACTTGCCGCCCTTCATCGGGCCGAGAATCACGGTCAGGTCCACCCGTAAGACCTTGCCACCACCGCGCGGTCCGCGGCGCGCAGGGTGAGATCTTGTGACGGTGTCAGGCCGGATTCATCCGTTGTCCGCGCGAGGCAGGCTGAGGGTGAACGTGCTGCCCTCTCCCGGCCGGGAGGAGACGGTGATCGTGCCGCCCATGCGCTGGGCGAGCATGCGGGCGTAGGGCAGGCCGAGGCCGGTGCCGGTGGCGTTCGACCCGGGCAGCCGGTGGTACGGCTCGAAGATCTGCCCGAGCTCGCCGTCCGGGATGCCCGGCCCGGTGTCGGTGACGTCGATCTCGACGTTCTCCGGCCCGGCCCGCAGCCCGACGCCGACGGCCCCGTGGTCCCGGTTGTACTTGATCGCGTTGGACAGCAGGTTGATCAGGATCCGGTGCAGGTACACCGGGTCGGCGTGCACGGACGGGCCCGGGCCGGTGACCTCCGGCACGGTGACGGTGAGGTGCCGCTGCCCGGCGAGCGGGCGGATCGCCCCGACCGCGGCGCTGATCGTCTCGGCCACGTTCACCACGGCGGTGTCGGGCAGGTGGCCGGCTTCCGCGCGGCCCTTCTCGAGGAGTTCGTTGACCAGGTCGAGCATGCGCTTGCCGCCCCGGACGATGCTGTCCAGCAACTCGCCCTGTTCGGGTTCGAGGCCGTCGTCCTGCAGCAGTTCGGCGTACGCCAGCACGCACTGCAGCGGCGTACGCAGCTCGTGACTGATGTGGGCGAGATGTTCCCGCATGAGGCGCTGTTCGTCGCCGCGGACCTGCCGGTGCCGGCCCGCCAGGCGGGTGACCCGCTCCAGCAGTTCCCGCTGCGGCGCGGGCACGGTGACGATCTCGTCGGCCGCGTCGACCACCGTCGCCGGGAGGCCGGGCCGTTCGCTGGCGCGGGTGAGCAGCATGATCGGTGGCCGCCGGCCGGATCCCGGATCGGCCGGCCCGGTGTCCGGGGCCGTGAGCGCTTCGAGCAGCGACCGGGGTTCGGCGAGCAGCACGTCGACCGGGGTGTCGCTGATCTCGGTGGCCGCCACGACCTCGATGTCGAGGTCGTGGTGGGTGAGGGCCTCCTCGATCAGGCGGCGGTTGCGCCCGGCCGGGAGCAGCAGGCCGATGCGGCTCACCGCGGTGGTGAATCCAGCAGGGTGGGGGTGCCCTGCAGGATCCCGCGCATGTTGGTCAGGGCGCCGCCGACCTTGACCCCGTACCGGGTGATCTCGAATTCGCGCATGGTCTTCTCGAAGTCGCTCAGCCGTTTCTTCAGCACGCCCATCACCTTGCGCAGCTCACCTCGGATCTCGATGTACCGCAGGTAGACGATGTTGTCGGCGAGGTAGCTGATCTCGTTGTCGGTGGCGCGGAAGTCCCCGGTGATGTTGGTGGTCTCGTTGATGAGGATCGTGGTGACGCCCATGTTCCGCAGGTATTTGACCAGCGAGTGCAGATAGGTCTGCGGCTCGTCCTCGCGCATGCACATCCCGAAGCCCGAGATGCTGTCGATCATGACGATCCGGGCGTCGGAGCGTTCCACCTCGTCGCGCACCATGCGGCCGAACTGGTCGGCGGTGTAGCGCATCGGCTCGACCGGCACCAGCGACAGCGTCCCGGTCCCGATCATCTTGGCGATCGGGATGTTGATCAGTTGCGAGCGGTGCGCGAGCTGCTCGGCGCCCTCCTCGAAGCTGTAGATCACCGAGCGTTCGCCGCGTCCCGCGGCCTCCTTCATGAACTGCAGGCCCAGCGTGGTCTTCCCGACGCCGCTGGGGCCGGAGACGATCGTGACGGTGCCGCGCTCGATGCCGCCGCCCATCAGCTCGTCGATCTCCGGAACGCCCGAGGAGACCGTCTCGGCGACGAACGGCTTGCCGTGGTCCTGCGGGATCAGCCGGGGGTAGACGTGCATGCCCTCCGCGTCGATGCTGACGGTGTGGCCGCCGCCGGCGAACTCCGATCCACGGAACTTCGACACCGTGACCGTACGCAGCCCGCCGCGGTTGTCCATGTGGATCACGCCGTCGGACATGAACTGCAGGTCCGCGTCGCCGTCGGCGTTCTGGCTCTCCGAGACGAACAGGACCGTCGCGCCGGCGGAGACCAGGAAACGCAGCAGCGAGAAGGCCTGTCGGCGGAAATGGGTCTGGTCCAGTGACAGGTACCGCAGCTGGGTCATCACGTCGAGCAGCACCCTGGTGGGGCGGGTCTGCCGGACGGCTTCGGCGATCGCCTGGGTGGTCGGCTCCCGTTCCACCTCGGCGGGGTGGAAGACGTCGTACGACTGGTCCTCGGCGAACAGCGTCCCGGACGGGGCCAGGTCGAGGAAGCTGACGCCGGTCACGTCCAGGCCGATCGAGGCGGCGTTGGCCCGTACCTCTTCCTCGGGCTCGCCCTGGTTGATGAACAGCGCGGACTCGCCCTCCGCGACACCCTGCGTCAGGAAGTGCAGCCCCACCGTCGTCTTGCCGCTGCCCGGCCCGCCGCGGACCAGGTAGGCCCGCCGGCACAGCAGGCCGCCGTGCAGAATCTCGTCCAACCCCCCGATGCCGGTGAGCAACCGGTCAGTCACGATCGACTCCCCGCAGCCGTCCTTGATCCCGTTCTCCACCATGGCACAGCGGCGGGGACGGCGCGCCCGGATGGCCGATCACCGCGGGCGTGCGCATCCCTCGTAGCCTGACGCGGTGACGCCGTCGTTTCTGCCCGGCCTGCGGTTGTGCGAGCTGTTCTACACCGAGGCCGTCCGGCCCCTCCTCGAGGAGGCGTACCCGGGCCTGCCGTACGCCGCCGCCCGGATCGGCGCCGGCTCGGAGGTGCTCGGGTTCGACACCGCGTACGAGGCCGCCGGCGCCTGGCAGAACCGGCTCGGCCTCGCCGATCACGTCGACGCGACCCGGCGCCCGTACTTCGACCGGCCCTTCCCGGTGATCGACGCCGGCCGCTTCGCCGACGCGCTGCTGCGCCGCATCGGCGACCCGCTGCTGACCGCGCTGCCCCGCATCGGCGCGATCGACCAGTACGTCGACAGCGCCGACGTGCTGCGGAGCCCTGACCTCACCCGCGGGATCGTGGGGGCGGCCCGCCGATGATCACAGCGTGGCCCGCGGCAGGAAGGGGAGGGTCGGGGACGGCCGGGGCAGCAGGAAGCCCGGCTCGCCGCCCGGTTGCGGCTGCGGCCGTGCGACCGCCGGGGCGACCGCCGCGAGCGTCTCGCCGGCCCGCATCGCGCACAGCGCCGCCAGCAGCTGCGGCGACGGCGCCGTGAAGCAGAGCTGCACCGCGCGGCTGTTGGCGCGGTCCTGGGCGGCGATGAGCACGCTGAGCCCGGTCCGGTCGATGTGCGCCGCCTGCGAGAGGTCCACGACGACCCGCTGGTGGCCGCTGACCGCCCGGGCGAGCGCGTCCCGCAGCGCCCGTGCGGTGCGGACGTCGATGTCGCCGCGGACCACGACCACCGCGGCGCCACCGCGTTCCTCGATCCGAATCATGTCCGGGCCCGGATCGGCCACTGGTGCCGTCATGATCGTCGTCCTCTCGTCGCGTGCCGATGAGGTTCGCCGTGCCGCATGGCAGCGAGCACACGGCTACATGTCAATTCCTTGACAGTGCCGCATGCGCGCAACCCCTCACGCGTCCACGTCGCGGTAGGGTGCGCCGGCGATCCAGCCGCCGAGGTGCCGCGGCACGGCGTCGCTCTCTGGGAGACGAACCGGGTCGCCGACGCGGATCGTGCCCGGCGTGATGACCCAGGCGTTCAGGGCCAGCCGGCCGCCGAACTCCTGGCGCAGCCGCCGGAAGACGTCGAGGTTCTGCTCCCCGGTGTCGGGGTCGACGGTGGTGACGTTGCACCGCATCCGCAGCGAGTGCAGGCCGATCACGGCGTCACCGACGGCCAGCGCCCGGCCCTCCCAGCCGGCCTCGTCGTCGGCGCGGGCCCCGCCGATCAGCAGGTTGGGCCGCAGCCGGCGCACGTCGTGGCCGAACCGGGCGACCGCCCCGTCGGTGGCGACGAGCAGGTTGCCGATGTCGAAGCGTTCGGGGCCGGCGTACGCCTGGAGCTCCGCGTCGTTCCCGGCGCGCTCGCGGACGAGCGCTGCCGCCTCCGGGGTGTTCCACGGGTGGCCGGCCACCCGTGGCATCCCGCCGGCGCCGGTGCTCGCCGGCAGGGTCAGCAACCCCGGCCGGGTACGCCCGGTCAACGGCCCCCGCCGCCCCCGCACATGCACGAGGCGGTCACCGCGCACACCGTCGCCGGTGAGCGCCGCCTGTTCCAGCTCCTCCCCACCCAGGGATTTGATCGGGTAACGCCACAGTGCCGCGACATGCATGGGGACTCCCGCTGTCCTACCGGAGGGAAATGCGCCGTTCGCCCGCGCTGATCCGGACGTCGTTGATGCTCGCCTCGCGCCGGCTCATGTATCCGGCCTCGTCGAACTCCCAGTTCTCGTTGCCGTGGCTGCGCCACCACTGCCCGGTCTCGTCGCGCCACTCGTACTGGAAGGCGACAGCGATCCTGTTGCCGGTGAACGCCCACAGGGTCTTGCGCAGGGCGTAGTCCCGCTCCCGGGCCCACTTGCGGGTCAGGAAGGCGACGATCTCGTCGCGGCCGGTGATGAACTCGTCCCGGTTGCGCCACCGCGAGTCCGGTGTGTACGCGGCCGCCACCCGCTCCGGATCCCGGGTGTTCCAGGCGTCCTCGGCGGCCTGCACCTTGGCGAGCGCCCCCGCCTCGTCGAACGGCGGCACCGGCGGCCTTGGAGGGCTAGACATGGCGAGACCTCAATTCTAACGGTGGTGATACGTCCTTGCCGTTAGAAGTTGTAGCAGACGAATTCTCACGCCGACAAGCCGGTGTTACCGTTAGAACGTGGAAACCGTGCTCGTGCTGCCGTCCGAACCCCGGCCGGTCCGGCTGATGAACACCGTCTGGGCCGACCGCCACGGCGTGCACGACGCCCTCACCACCCCCGCCGACCTGGGCCGCTGGCTGACCGCGACCGAGCTGGCCCCGCCGGAGCCGGTCACCTCACCGGACGCCCTCACCACCGCGCTCCGGCTGCGGGACGCGCTGCGTCGCCTGGCCGCCCTGCGCGCCGACGACACCCGGCCCGCCGCCCGCTCCGCGATCCACGACCTCCGGGCCGCCGTCGACGTGATCAACGAAACGGCGGCCGCCGGACCCCGCCACGACGCTCTGGACGTCGTCGGCGGCGAGATCCGCTTGCGCCCCGCGCCACCCGTGACGAACCCGGCCGCCGCCCTCGCTGTCGTGGCCGCCGAGGGGATCGCCCTGCTCACCGCCCCGGACACCGTCCTGAACGCCTGTCACGCGCCGGGCTGCGTCCTCTACTTCGTCAAGGACCATCCCCGCCGCGAGTGGTGCTCCACCGCCTGCGGCAACCGCGCCCGAGCCGCCCGCCACTACGAGCGCCACCGCACCCCGCGCACCATGACATGACGGCCACCCGAAACTGTCATGTCGCTGTCATCCGGCAGGGGCACGACCGCTACGCCGCCCGCGAATACTGGGTGATTCGCACCGGGTGGCGGCGTTCCGGTTCGGGCGCCGCCACCCGGACGCGTTCCCTGGACGTCTACCACGGAGTCAGATGTGTGGCCCTTGTCCGATGACGACGCCTTCGCCCGGCGTGCCGCCGACCCGGACGCCGATCTCACCTGCCGGGTGATCCAGCGGCTCCTCGGCGAGCCCCGCCTCGCCGGCCAGCCGGTCACCGTGCGGGCCCAGAACGGTGTGGTCACCGTGTTCGGTACGGTCGACGGCCTCTACGCCCGCGTCCTCGCCGCCGACCTGGTCCGCGAGACACCCGGCGTCATCGACATCTGCAACCGCCTCGAACTCGCCCGCGCCGCCGACGTCACCGCGACCCTGGAACGGCCCGACCCGTTCGACGAGCTGGTCGCCCGCTGGGACCACATCGAACCCGTCACCCCGCCCCGGCCGCGCGTGGCCCGGCTGCTGCGCGGGGCGCTGGCGTGGCTGCTCGGCGCCGGGCGGGCGTGACGGTCACCAGTTCGTCAGGAGCAGGTGGTTGCCGGTGAGCGCGACGGCGCCGAGAACCAGCAGCCGGAGGGCGTTGCCGGCGCGCGCCGACGCGGCGCCGGCGGCCGGCCGGGCCGCGCGCCGCACGATGCGGGATCACGGCCACCGTGGGACCGGCGGTGGGCCGTAAGGAAACCGAAAGGCCCGGGCGGAGGGCCCGCGCCGACCGGGTCGGTAGCGTGGCCGGAATGGGACCCCGGGTGCTGGTCGTCGACGACGACCCCACGGTCAGCGACGTCGTGCGCCGCTACCTGGAACAGGACGGCTGCGACGTGCGGCTGGCCGCCGACGGCGCCATCCGGTGAACGACACCCTGCTCATCGGGCTGTACGCGCTCGCCGCGGGCGGCGTCGTCGGGCTGGCCGGCGCCGGCGCCCTGCGGCTGCTCCGCGGCCGGTCCATCTTCGTGCACGTCCTCGTCATGCTCGCCGTCACCGTGGTCGCCGTGGTCGCCGGTGTCGCCACTGTCGCGCAGGCCATGTTCCTGTCCCCGCACGACCTGTGGGTCGTCCTGGTCACGGTGAGCGCCTCCGCGGTCATCAGCCTCACCGTCGGCGCCGTCTTCGGCCGCCGGCTCGCCACCACCGCGGTCTGGGCGCAGGCGGCCCGCGACCGGGAGCGGCAGCTGGAGGCGGGACGGCGCGAACTCGTCGCCTGGGTGTCGCACGACCTGCGCACCCCACTGGCCGGCCTGCGGGCGATGGCCGAGGCCCTCGAGGACCGGATCATCGACGACCCGGCCACCATCGACGAATACCACCGGCGGATCCGGCTGGAGACCGACCGGATGACCCAGCTCGTCGACGACCTGTTCGAACTGTCCCGGATCAACGCCGGGGCGCTGCGGCTCGTGCCGACCACCGTACCGCTGCGCGACGTCGTCTCGGACGCGCTCGCCGGTGTCGCGCCGCTGGCCGCGAGCCGCGGCATCCACCTGGTCGCCGCGGACAGCGGCTGGCCGGTGGTCCGGGCGGGGGAGCGGGAACTGGCCCGGGTCGTCAGCAACCTGCTGATCAACTCGGTCCGCTACACGCCCGAGGACGGCACCGTCCAGATCACCGCCGGTCACGAGCGCGACCACGTGTGGCTGGCCGTCGCCGACACCTGCGGCGGCATCCCGGAGCGGGACCTGGACCGGGTCTTCGACGTCGCATTCCGCGGCGAACCCGCCCGCACCCCCGGCGCGGACGGCTCCGGCGGGGGCGGGCTGGGCCTGGCGATCGTGCGCGGTCTCGTCGAGGCCCACGGCGGCCGCGTCGGCGTCCGCAACACCGGCGGCGGCTGCCGGTTCGAGGTACGCCTCCCGGCCGCCTGATCCGCACTTGCACTCGGCGCGCGGGAGTGCTAATCCAAGAAGAGGGGAGCATCCCCTGACGATCACGCCTGGTGAAGGAGCACCAAGGAGGAGACCATGCTTCTGCGCACCGATCCGTTCCGCGACCTCGACCGCATGTTCGAGCAGTTCACCGGCACCACCAACCGGCCCGCGGTGATGCACGTCGACGCCGAACGCGAGGGCGACACCTTCTACGTCCACTTCGACCTGCCCGGCGTCGACCCCGACTCGATCGACCTCACCGTCGAGCGCAACGTCCTGCAGGTCCGCGCCGAGCGCCACCGCCTGGCCAAGGACGGTGTCGAGACCGTGATCAGCGAGCGGCCGATGGGCGTGTTCAGCCGCCAGCTGTTCCTCGGCGACACCCTGGACACCGAGAGCATGCGGGCCACGTACGACAACGGGGTGTTGACCCTGGAGATCCCGGTGTCCGCCAAGGCCAGGCCGCGCCGCATCGCCATCGGTTCCGGCGACGGCGGCCGCAAGCAGATCAAAGGCTGATTGCCGCGGTACGCCGTGAGCCCACCACCCATGCCTGCCTCGGCACGGTGGCGCCTGCTCGGTGACCTGGCTGGGCGGATCATGACGCTGCAGCCGGGTCACCCGGCCCGGGTCGGGATCGACGGGCACTCCGCGGCCGGCAAGACCACGTTCGCCGACGAGCTGGCCGGCGTCCTGCGGGAGCGGACCGCGCGGCCCGTGCTGCGCGTGCTGCTGGACCGGTTCAAACGGCACGTCGACCTGCGGACGCGATATCCGGCCGGGTCACCGGAGAACTACTACCACGAGATGTTCGATGTCGACGCCATCCGCGACCGGTTGCTGCTGCCGCTGGGCCCGGGCGGCGACCGCCGCTACCGCACCGGGGTCATGGACTTCAGCGGCCGCCGCCCCGCCGACTCCGGCGTCCGGGTGAGCCCCGACGACGCGATCCTGGTGGCGGACGGCGCGTTCCTGCAGAAACCGGAGCTGGGACCGCACTGGGACCTGTGCGTCTACCTGCACATCGACGTGGCGGACGTGCTGCGCCGCGGAACCGCCCGCGACCAGGCCTGGATGGACTCGGCAGACGCGGCGGCCGAACGCTACCGCACGTGTTACATCCCCGGCGAGCAGCTCTACCTGACCGAGATCCACCCCGCGGACCGCGCCGACATCGTCGTCGACAACCGCGACTTCCTGGCCCCTCGCATCCTGCGGGACCGTCCCGCGTAGCCCTCACCGCCGCTCGTCCAGCTCGGCGAACCGGCGGCGAAGCGCGCGGGCGTCCTGCCGGAGAGTGCGAGCGGCGCCGGTGCTCATGACGGACGTGCTCCGAGATGTCGCGGGTGGGGGGTGGTCCGGAGGGGAGCGTAGGTTTGTCGGTGTGGTGGAGGCGGAATCGGGCTATGCGCGCGGAGTGAGGAGCGCGCGTTCACCCGGTGCGGACATGCAGGATCTTCTCGTCCGGGTTCGCCGGACGCATGTCGAGACTGCCGCTCTGCATGTGTCGGCGGCCTCGGCGGTCCGGAGCGCGGTGTCCACGGTGTCGTCGGTGGCGGCACGGCACGGCGGTCTCCTCCGGTCGTACCATGCCGATCCCGTGGCCCGCCGCGCCGCCGTCGCCAGGTGGCCGGAGCCGGTCGCCCGCGTCTTCACGGCCGCCGGCCTGCGCCCGGTGCGGCAGCTGGTCGGGGACGTCGCCTACCGGGCCGGCGTGGCCGAGGCGGACGTGCCGTCCTTCGTCCTGGCGGTGCAGGAGTTGATGACCAACGCGATCTGGCACGGTGGCGGCTGGGGACGGGTACGGATGCACCGTGAAGGGCGTCTGCTGCTGTGTGTCGTGACCGATCGGGGCCCGGGCATGACCGGCGATCCGGAGCACCGCGGCCACCTTCCGGACATCGCGTCCCGGGGCGGCCGGGGACTTTTCCTGGCCCGGAAGATGACCGACGGCCTGAGGATCAGCACCGGCGCGACCGGAGTGACCGCCACGGTGACCATGCGGCTGCCCGCACAGGAGCCGGAGGCTTTCCCTGAGATGGTCGCCTGACCGGCGGCTCCGGGTCGGTTCACGCCGGTGTCACCGAGCCGACTCCGCGTCGATCTCGCGTTGATCGGCCTCCTTGTCACGCTGGTCTGCGGCCCGCTCCCGGGTGACGGCGGCGGCGTCACGCCGGTCCGCGTCAGCCTCACGCAGCTCCGCGCGCCGGTCGCGGCGGTCGGCCGCGTCCTCCCGCGAGTCCAGCAGGAACTCCCGGCGGTCCACCGCCTTATCCCGCTGGTCGGCCCGCGACACCCGGGCCTGCAGGTCGATCTCCCGCTGGTCGGCTTCGGCGTCGCGCCGGTCGGCCACGCCTTCCCGGCTCGCCAGGCGGCGCTCGCGTTCCTCCAGCGGCCGGGACCGCCCCTCGTGCTCGGCTGATCCGGTGTCCATGGAACCACCCTAGGCCCCATCCCGGGAATCGGTCAGGGCCGCGAGCGGAGGAGGAACGGCGGCGGCCACCGGTGCGGGTCGCACCGGTGGCCGCCGGGTTCACCTCAGTGTTCGGGACGAGGGTCAGGGGTAGGCGACGACCTGGCGCGGGGTGGTGTTGCCGGCCGGGTTGGGGACGGCGCCGCCGGTGTCGTTGACGACGTTGGCGATGGTGCCGACGTCGCCGAGGGACACCGTCAGGACGCTGCGGAGCCGGACGCCGGACCGGACCGGCACCTCGAACGCCCGGTCGACCCGGACGCTGGGGTTCACGTTGAAGTAGGCGTACGAGCCGCCGCCCCAGAGTTCGTGGTCGGTGACGGTGTCGGCGACCTTGTAGGCCGCGTAGCCGTTGCCGCGGGGCCCGATCCAGGCGGCCTGGTTCGGCACGTCGTACGGCTTCTCGTTCTGGAAGAAGATCGTCCTGCCGCGGTTGCCGTTCCAGATCACCTCGTACTTCTGGTAGTGCTCGACGAACAGGCCGGTGGCGAGGACGTCGTCACCGTTGACGACGAGGCCGGTGTCGCCGGTGTTCACGCCCCAGCCGGTGGGCGCGCCGCCGTGGTCGGCCCGCCACGCCCAGATGTGGTCGATGATCGTGTCGTCGCTGTGCACGGCGAGGGTGGTGGTGGCCTTGCCCTGGACGCTGCTGCCGATGCGGAAGAAGACGTCCTGCACGCTGACCGGGTTGGCGGCGTGGTCGGTGTGCACGCCGGCCCGGCCGACGGTCATCAGCGTCGGGCTGTTCGTCGTCCCGGCGTCGAACGTCAGGCCGCTGATCTTGACACCGTCCACGTCGGCGACGTTGAGGGCCTCGACCCCGCCGCTGGGGATCAGGGTCGGGAAGCCGATGCCGGTGACCACGGTGTTCGGCCGGGTGACGCGGAGGGTCTCGGTGAGGGTGTACGTGCCCGGGGTGAAGAACACGTTCAGGCCCTGCGCGAGAGCCTGGTTGATCCGGGCGGCGCTGTCACCGGGCTTGGCGACGTAGAACTCCCGCATCGGGATCGAGGTTCCGGCGGTGTTCGGCCAGTTGGCGCCCGCGGAGTTGCGCCGCAGCGAGGGCACGAAGACGCTGTACTTGCCGCTGCTGTCGGCGTACAGGAAAGGCTTCTCCCGGGTGACCGGCGTGGTCGCCAGAGTGGTGTGCGGCGGGTTCGGGAAGGCGTTCGCCGGGGCGCCCTGCACGCCGGAGTACACCATGTTCCAGACGCCGCCGTCCCAGCGCGCGATCCGGCTGTCCCGGGTGTACCACTGCTGCTGGGAGCCGGACGAGACGACCCCGTCGACCACCGAGTCGGCCAGGTAGCCGCCGCTGGAGTAGCCCTGCCCGTTGTCCTGGTTCGACGGGGCCAGGGTCAGGTTGCCCTTGATGTGCACGCGGCGCATCGGGGCGGCCTGGGAGACGGCCCACCGGTTGGTGCCGCCCTCCGGCACGATCGACAGGTTCTCCATGCTGCGCCAGAAGTTCTGGGTGGCGTTCTTCTCGTCGCCGTAGTTCCAGCCCGAGTCGACGTTCACCGCGCCGTTGATCGTCACGTCGTCGGGGTTGAGGCCGAGGCCGGCGATCGTGGTGTAGAAGCCGACGTTCGCCCACACCCGGCCGTACGTGCCGGGCTTGAACAGGAACACGTGACGCTGCGAGCCGAACTGCGCGGTGGGGCTGCGCAGCTGCGCGTTGAACGCCTGGTCCACCGCGGACTGGATGGTCGCCGCCGGGGTGCCCGGTTCGAAGATCCGCACGTTCGGGCCGAAGTCGGGGGTGTCCGAGGTCGGCAGCGTCGGCGTCGTGGTGGTGCCGAAGACCTGGAATTCCCAGAGCGAGTAGCCGTACGGGGTGGCCCGGGTGGTGCCGTTCATCCGCACGTACCGGCCGCTGCCGGAGACGTTGAGGGTCTGGATGCCGGCCTTGCCGGTGGTGACCGGCGTGATATTCGTCCAGGTGCTGCCGTTGGCGGAGGTCTGGATGGTGAAGGCCGAGGCGTACGCGGCCTCCCAGTTGAGCACGACCTGGCTGATCGTCTGGGTGCTGCCCAGGTCGACCTGAAGCCACTGCGGGTCGGCGAACGCGCTGGACCAGCGGGTGCCGGCGTCGCCGTCGACGGCGGCGGCCGCGGTGTAGCCGGCCTCGAGGGACGAGGCGGTGGCCGGCTTGCCCTGCGACAGAGGAACGTCCGCGGCGCTGGCGCTGCCGGCCACCGAGGCGACGGTGAGGCCGAGTGCCGTGGCGAGGACGGCGCTCAGCACGATGGTCCCGCGGCGCCGGCGTCGGTTCGGGGGCGGGGAGGTGAGGATCGGGGGTGTCATCTTGCCTGCCTGTCGGACGGAGATGGCGGGGGGTGAGAGAGCGCTCTCCCGCCGATGTTATTCGTTCGTCGCAGCCCGTCAATCTCCTGGCAACAAAAAGGTTTCGCCGGCCGGCCACTAACCGTTTTCGCGCCTGTCCGATTTCCTGATCCCCCGAAATAACCCTCGAAAGCCTTCCGGCAAAACGGTTATCCGCCCGTTAAGTACCCTTTGCCATCATCACCGCTCAGCGGACGGCTGCCCTGCGCCGGGACCGGTAGGGGAGTACGAACAGGTACAGGCCGGAGAAGAAGAGCAGGGCGAGCGGCAGTAACGGCAGGTACGAGATCCAGAGGATCGGATCGTCCTGCGCCAGGGCCACGGTGGTGGCGACGACAGTGCCGGTGAAAGCGACGGCGAGCCAGCGGTGAAGTTGCCTGATCCACTTGTTCATGCAGGTCACGCTAGGGGCGACGACACCGCCGGCGCTTCTTGAAAACTGACCGATCGCGGGTGGCCGTGGTCAGGGCCGGGCGGCGGCGGCTTCGGCCTGGATCCGGGGGAACTCGGCGGCCATCGCCTCGGCCAGGGCGGTCGCGCCGGACAGCGGGCGGACCATGACCATGATGCCGTCGATCCGGCCGGACTCGTCCACATGCAGGAAGTCGCAGCCGGTCAGGGCCTTGCCATCGACGGTGGCCTCGAAGACCAGGGCGTGGTCCCGGCCGCCGGCGTCGTTGATCTCGCGGACGTAGCGGAAGTTCTCGAAGACGCGCAGCGCGCCGCGCAGGATGGCCGCGGTGATCGGCTTGCCGGGGTACGGCTTGAAGGCGACCGGGCTGGTGAAGACGACGTCGTCGGCGAGCAGGGCCTCGATCGCGGCGCTGTCGCGGGCCTCGACGGCCTGCCGGAACGCGTGCATGCATCCTCCTGGTTAGTCAACTAGTTGATGAGGGTAGGGGGCATCGTAAGGCTGACCCCGTTCCCCGCGGCGGGGGAGCGGCCGATACTTTGGCACGGCGGGGTTTCGACGGCCTGGGGCAAGGGGAACAGCGAACAGCGATGAGCGGTAGTGAGCGCCGGCCGTCCGCAGACGTCTTCTCCGCTGACAGCGAGGTCGGGAACGATCTCGATGCGGTGGACTGGAGCGCGACCCCGCTCGGGCCGCCCGCGGACTGGCCGCAGAGTCTGCAGACGACGGTCAGCATCCTGCTGTCGTCACGGTTCTCCATGTGGATGGCGTGGGGCCCGGAGCTGACGTTCTTCTGCAACGCGGCGTACCGGAAGAACACCCTCGGCCGCAAGTACCCGTGGGCGCTCGGGCGGCCGGCCAGTGAGGTGTGGGCGGAGATCTGGGGCGACATCGGGCCGCGCATCGACACGGTGCTGCGGACCGGGGAGGCGACCTGGGACGAGGGGCTGCTGCTGTTCCTGGAGCGGTCCGGTTACTCCGAGGAGTCGTACCACACCTTCTCCTACAGCCCGCTGCGTGACGACGACGGCGCCGTGGTCGGCATGCTGTGCGTGGTCAGCGAGGAGACCGACCGGGTCATCGGCGAACGCCGGATGGCGACGCTGCGCGACCTCGGCTCCGACCCGAGCGTGGTGCGCACCGAGGAGGAGACGCTCGCCTTCGCCGGCGCGCAGTTCGGGCGCAACCTGCGGGACCTGCCGTTCACGCTGACGTACCTGTTCGACGACGACGGGTCGGCGCGGCTGGCCGGGGCGACCGGCATCGACCCGGGGCATCCGGCGGCGGCGGTGGACGCGTGGCCGGTGCCGCGGCTGGCCGCCGGCGAGACGGTCCGGATGCGGCTGGCCGCCGAGCCGTTCACGGACCTGCCGCCGGGGGACTGGCCGTTGCCGCCGACGCAGGCGCTGGCGATGCCGTTGCTGCGGCAGGGCGGGACGCCGTACGGCTTCCTCGTCGCCGCCCTGAACCGGTACCGCCCGTTCGACCCCGGCTACCGCGGCTTCCTGGAGCTGGCCGCCGGTCACGTCGCCGCCGGGATCGGCAGCGCCCGCACCTACCGGGCGCAGCAGCAACGGGCCGAGGAACTGGCCGAACTCGACCGCGCCAAGACCACCTTCTTCTCCAACATCAGCCACGAGTTCCGTACCCCGCTGACCTTGATCATGGGCCCGGTCGAGGACCTCCTGGCGAACGCCGAGGACGGCGCCCGCGAGCAGCTCGACGTCGTGCACCGCAACGGGCTGCGGCTCGGCAAGCTGGTCAACGCGCTGCTCGACTTCTCCCGCATCGAGGCCGGGCGGATGCAGGCCGTCTACGAGCCGGTCGACCTGGCCGCCACCACCGCCGAACTGGCCAGTGTGTTCCGCTCGGCGATCGAACGGGCCGGCCTCGCGCTCGAGGTGGACTGCCCGCCGCTGGGCGCGCCGGTGCACCTGGACCGCGGCATGTGGGAGAAGGTGATCCTGAACCTGCTCAGCAACGCGCTCAAGTTCACCTTCGACGGGGGCGTGCGGGTGGCGGTGCGCGCCGACGGCAACGAGGCGGTGGTCACCGTCGCCGACACCGGGGTGGGTGTGGCGGCCGAGGAGATGCCGCGGCTGTTCGAGCGGTTCCACCGGATCGAGAACGTCCGCTCCCGGTCGAACGAGGGCAGCGGCATCGGCCTGGCCCTGGTGCAGGAGCTGGTCGGGCTGCACGGCGGGACGATCACCGCGGACAGCACCGTCGGCGCGGGCACCACCTTCACCATCCGGTTGCCGTTCGGCCGGGCCGACCTGCCGTCAGCGGCGCCGCAACGGACCGTCGACGCCCAGCCGTTCCTGGAGGAGGCGCTGCGCTGGCTGCCCGGCGAGGCCGAACCGGCCCCGGAGCCGTCGGCGACCGGCGGCCCGGCGGTGCTGGTCGCCGACGACAACGCCGACATGCGCGAGTACCTGACCCGGCTGCTGCGCTCGGCCGGGCACCGGGTCACCGCCGTCGCCGACGGCCGGCAGGCCCTGGAGACGGCCCGCTCCGACGTGCCGGACCTGGTGATCAGCGACGTGATGATGCCCCGCCTGGACGGCTTGCAGCTGGTCGCGGCGCTGCGTGCGGACCCGCGGACGGCGAGCACGCCGGTGCTGCTGCTGTCCGCCCGGGCCGGGGAGGAGGCGTCCATCGAGGGTCTGGAGGCGGGCGCCGACGACTACCTGTTCAAACCGTTCTCCGCTGCCGAGCTGCTGGCCCGGGTCCGCGCCAACGTCGAGCTGTCCCGGCTGCGCAACCACCATGCCCGCTGGCGCACGGCGCTGATCGACTCGCTGCAGGAGGCGTTCTTCGTCTGCGACGAGGACGGCGCGGTCATCGAGATCAACAGCGCTTTCACCGACATCCTGGGGTACGGGCCGGAAGGGCTGCCGTACGCCCCCACCCACCCGTGGTGGCCGGACCCGGACACCGACGCCGAAGCCCACGGGCTGGTCTCCGACGCCTTCGCGATGCTGCTGAGCCGGCCGCAGGGCTCCTACACGGTCCCGGTGGTGCACCGGGACGGCCGCCGGCTGTGGGCGGCTGCCGCGTTCAACCAGGTGCGCGACCCGGACACCGGCCGCCTGGTCATCGTCGGCACGTTCCGCGACGTCACCGCCGAGCACTACGCCATCCAGCGCGACAGTGCCCTCGCCGCGCTCGGCCTGTGCCTGTCCGAGGCGGAGAACCTCGACGCCGCGCTCACCGCGGTCCTCGGCGAGATGAAGGACATCTGGCAGGCGGCGTACGTCCTGGCGGCCGTCTTCACCGAACCCGGCCGCCCCGTCGTCACCGCCACCGACCCGTCCCTGACCTGGGAGGGGCTGCCGGAGGACCGGCGCGAGGAGATCGCCGCCCTGCACGACAGGCCGGCGCTGACCCCGGCGGGCAGCGGCATCACCCTCGAACACCCGTACGCCACCATGGTCCTGTGGATCGAACCCGGCCCGGACCGCCCCTTCAGCGAACCGGACGGGACCCTCCTCGCCCTGCTCGCCGGCCACCTCAGCCAAGGTCTGCACCGCATCCACCAGATCGACGAGCAGCGGGAGACCGCGCTCGCCCTGCAACGGGCCATCCTCGGCCCGGACCGGCTGCCCAGCGGCTTCGCGGTCCGCTACGAGCCGGCCACCCGGCCGCTGAAGGTCGGCGGCGACTGGTACGACACCGTCGAACTCGACGACGGCCGGATCGGCATCGTCGTCGGCGACTGCGTCGGCCACGGCCTGCGCGCGGCCACCGTGATGGGCCAGCTGCGCAGCGCCACCCGGGCCCTGCTGCTGCGCGACTCCAGCCCCGCCCGCACCTTGATGTCCCTCGATCACTTCGCCGCGCACCTGCCCGGCGCCACCTGCGCCACCGTGTTCTGCGGCGTCCTCGACCCCGGCACCGGGCACCTGACGTACTCCAGCGCCGGCCACCCGCCCGCGATCGTCGGCCACCCCGACGGCACCACCCACCTGCTCGACCAGGGCCGCTCCCGCCCGGTCGCCGTGCATCCCGGCGAGGAACGGCCGGAGGCCACCTACACCGTCCCGCCCCGGGCCACGCTGCTGCTCTACACCGACGGCCTCGTCGAACGCCGGCGCCGCCCGCTCTACACCGGCATCGACCTGGCCAGCGCCGCCGTCCGGCACGGCCTGGGCACGCCCATCGAGGACCTGGCCAACGAGATCATGGACCGGCTCATCCCGGACAGCGGCTTCGACGACGACGTGGCCCTGCTGCTGTACCGGCACCCCGGCCCGCTCGAACTCGAGTTCCCCGCCGAATCCGGCCGGCTCTCCGGCGTCCGTTCCGCCCTGCGCGGCTGGCTGGAACGCTGCGGCATCGACAGCAACACCGCCCAGAACATCCTCGTCGCCGCCGGTGAGGCCTGCGCCAACGCCATCGAGCACGGTCACCGTGACACCCCCGGCGGCCGGATCCGGTTGCGCGCCGCCGCCACCGCCGGCGACCTGCGCCTCATCGTCTCCGACAGCGGCAGGTGGAAGACTCCCGACCCGGCCGGCAGTCCCTATCGGGGGAGAGGGCTGAAACTCATGCGTGCCTTCATGCACGCTGTCACCGTCACCTCCGGAACCACCGGCACCATCGTCGACATGCAGGCGAGGATCTCCTGATGACCACGGCGCTCACCCTCACCACGGAGCCCGGCGTGCTGACCGCCGCCGGGGAGATCGACATGAGCAACGCCGAGACGTTCGCGACGGCCCTCGGCGAGGCCGTCGCCACCGCGAACGGGTCACGCCTGATGGTCGACCTGACGTCGGTGGAATACCTGGACAGCGCGGGGCTCGCGGCCCTCTTCACCCAGGCGGATCACATCGAGGTACGGACGGGGCCGCTGCTCGCCCCGCTACTGGAGATCTCCGGGCTCGCCGACCTGACCACCGTCCACCACTCCTGACCCTTTCAGCACCGTCCGGGCCGCCGTCGCCGCATCCAGGCCGGTGACGTCGACAGCGGTGTCCTCGACGGCGGCGGCGCGCAGGATCGCGTCCAGCTCCCCGGCGCGGTGCAGGTGCCGGCGCAGGCCTTCCGGGTCGGTCTCGTGGCGGCGGCGCAGGCGGGCGCGTACCACCGCAAGCTCCACCTGGAGCCGGCAGACCGTGAGACGGCCGCCCACCGCCCGCTCGTGGTCGTCGCGCTCCGCGCGGGTCTCCACCACACCGGCCAGGACCAGCACCCGCGCGCCCGCCTCCCGGAAGTTGTCCGTCATCGCGCGGAGATTGCGCAGCGTGAGCCGGTGGTGGAAGCGGTCGCCGGGTGGCGCCGGCCAGGCGCGGCGCAGCCAGTCCAGATCGATCACCGCGTGCGGCACGCCCCGCTCGGCCAGCAGATCGCCGGCCGCCTCCGCCACCGTCGTCTTCCCCGCACCGACCGTTCCGGTGAGCAGCAGCGCCTGCGCCATGGCCGCGACCCTACCGGATTTCCGTTCTGATCCACTGGCGCCGAACAGGTTTGTTATGGAAACCTATTGGCATGACAAGCGAATCGATCACGGGCGACGGCGATCCCCGGCAGCTGCTCGCCGAGGTGCGCACGCTCGCCCACCGGGTGCGCGTCGACCAGCGGATGACCTGGGCCGCGCTGCTCGTGCTGGGCGTGACGACCGTGCTGGCGATCCCGTTCGACTGGTTCGGCATGCGGGTCGACTGCGGCGCCGACGGCGGCTGCGTGTTCGCCCGTCAGGGCATGCTCTACTACTGGCCGGCCGCGATGGTGGTGGCGTACGCGGTCATCGCCGTGCTCTACCGGCGCGCCGCCCGGGCCCGGGGCCTCGGCGCCCGCGTCCTGCCGTACGTGCTCACCGGCGCCGTGACCGCCGTCGTGTTCCCCGCCGGCTGGCTCGCCGTCCAGCTGTACTTCGACAGTCACCCGTACCCCGAGGGTCCTCTCCCGTACTGGTACATGGTCCTGGACCGGCTCGTCATGCCGTGGGGCATGATCGGGGTGGCGCTGCTGGTGCTGGCCTGGCTGGAACGCAATCGCGCCCTGCTGTTCTTCACCGCCGGCTATCTCGCCCTGGTGCTGCTGGTGCTGCCGACCAACGAGGGCTTCGCCTCGCCCCACCTCAGCCTCCGCGCCGGCATGGCGTTGCCGCAGCTCATCGTCGGTGTCGTGCTGCTGCTGGCCGCGGCCGGTTCCGCCCTCGCGGGCCGGCGCCGGTGAACGCCGAACCCGATGCCGCGCACCCCGCGCTCGGGCTGGACGACGTGGTTCACCAGCGGGTCCGGCTCGGCATCCTCACGATCGCGCACGAGGCGCGGCGGGTCGAGTTCGGCTATCTGCGCACCCATCTGGACCTCACCGCCGGCAACCTGTCCAAGCACTTGAGCGTGCTGGAGGCGGCGGGCCTGATCGAGGTCGAGAAGGGGTACGAGGGACGCCGCGGCCGCACCTGGATCACCCTGACCGACGCCGGTGAGACCGCCCTCGCCGACGAGATCAGGCGCCTCGAAGAACTCATCGCCCGCGTCAGGTCCCGCTGACCTCCGCCGGCGCCCGCCCGGCAGCGGTCGGTGAACCGGTTAAGCGCAGCATTCGGGCATGCGGCAGGATGGCGGCATGGCGACGATTCTGATCACCGGGTCCAGCGACGGCATCGGGCGGCACACGGCGGAGACCCTTGCGGCGTACGGGCACCGCGTCACCCTGCACGCCCGCACCGAAGGCCGTGCCGAGGAGGCCCGGAAGACGGTGCCCCAGGCGTACGGCGCAGTGGTCGGTGATCTGGCCTCCCTGGCGCAGACCCGTGAGCTGGCCGCCCAGGCGACCGCGGCCGGCCCGTTCGACGTCGTGATCCACAACGCCGGCATCGGCGGCGGGCAGCCCGCCCCGGTGATCACCGAGGACGGCCTGGAACGGATCTTCCAGGTCAACACCCTCGCCCCGTACCTGCTGACCGCCCTGATGCCGGTCCCGGCCCGCCTGATCTACCTGACCTCGGGCCTGGAGGCGGACGGCCGGGCCCGCCTCGACGACCCGCAGTGGCAGAACCGGCCGTGGGACGGGATGCAGGCGTACAGCGACTCCAAGCTGTACGACGTGATGCTCGCCTTCGCGGTGGCCCGGCTCCGGCCCGGCACCCTGAGCAACGCCGTCGACCCGGGCTGGATCCGCACCCGGCTCGGCGGCCCGGACGCCACCGACGACCTGCCGGAGGGCGCGGACACCCAGGTCTGGCTCGCCACCTCGGACGACCCGGCGGCCACGGTGACCGGCCGCTACTTCAAACGGCGTACGGACCTGCCGGCCAACCCGCAGGCGTACGACGAGGCCCTGCAGCAGCGGCTGCTCACCCTGTGCGCCGACCTGACCGGGGTCCCGTTCCCGGCCTGACCGGAAGTCGCCCGGGATGGCGGCCGCTATGTGACCGCCATCCCGGCCACGCTACGCCCATGACTCGTGACCGCTCGGGATCCAGGATCGACCACCTCAACGTCGCCGTGCCCGACCTCGCCGTCGCCGTGGCCTTCTACGAACCGGTGCTCGCCGCCATCGGGATCACCAAGATGCTGGAGATCCCACCGAACGCGACACCGAACCAGCCGACCGCCATGACCGGTTTCGGGCTGGCCGGCGTCAAGCCGTACTTCTGGCTCATCGACGGGGGCACCGTCGGCACGAACATGCATCTGGCCTTCACCGTCGACACCCGCGACGACGTCGCCATCTTCTACCGGGCGGCGCTGGCGGCCGGCGCCGTCCCGCTGCTGGAACCGGCGATCCACCCGGAGTACCACGGCGACTACTACGGCGCTTTCGTGCAGGACCCGCACGGCATCAACCTCGAGGCGGTCTGTCATCGCGCGGACCCGGCCGGCCCCCTCAGCCGGTCACCTGCTCGAACCGGAACTCGCGGATGAAACAGTCCCGCGGCTGACCGACCGCGAAGAGCACGCACTCGACGACCGAGCGGGCGGTGAGGTCACCGCCGGCGCGGCGCGGGCCGTCCTGGACGAAGTCGGGCGGGAACAGGGAGATCACCCGGATCCCCTCCTCCCGGAGCCGGTACGAGAGGATCTCCGCGAGCCCGGCCTGCGCGTGTTTCGCGGCGTAGAAGGCCGGATGCGCGCCGGACCGGTGGTGGCCCACCTCGCCGCAGGCCGAGATCATGGTGACGACGTCGGGCCGGTCCGAGCCGCGCAGCAGCGGCAACAGGTGTTTGGTGACGAGTACGGTGCCGGTCGCCCCACCGGCCAGCACGTTCTCGATCTGCTCGTCCGGGAGGTCGGTCAGATCGGCTCCCTCGGCGTAGCGGGCGCCGTTGTTGACGAGCACATCGAGGTACGGGGTCCGCGCGCGCAGATCGGCGGCGAACGCGCGTACCGAAGCCGGGTCGGCCAGGTCGCACCGCAACGCCTCGGCACGGCCCGGGCCCCGCTCGTTGATCGCGGTGGCGGTGCGCTCGGCCGCTGGCAGGTCGCGGGCGGCGACGAAAACCCGTGCGCCCTGTGCGGCGAAGGCCTCGGCCAGCATCCGCCCGGTGTCACGTGCGCCGCCGGTGATCGCGACGCGCAGGCCGGAGAAGGTCATGGCCCGAGGAGATCACTTCAACCACGGTTGAGATCAAGCGCAGTCCCCGGGAACGCGCCCGGCGGCCCAGGGGAGTCATTCCCCTCGGGCCGCCCGATCGATCGATGCGTCAGGCGTACTGCTCGGCGGGTGACTCGATCTCCGCCGAGCGACGGCCGCGGGCGGCGGTGTAGAGGCGGTAACCGGCGTAGCAGGCCCACACCTGGAGCGGGAAGACGGCGACGCGTTCCATGCCGCCGACGCCGAGCACCGGGCCCTGCTGGGCGATGAACAGCACGCTCCCGACCAGCCCCAGCACACCGAGGGTCAGGGTGACGGGCCGCAGCGAGGCGAGCAGGCCGGTGCCGCGCACGCAGCCGGCCACGACCAGCCCGAGGTTGCCGGCGAAGAAGACCAGCACGGCGGCGAACAGGTGGGCGTTCTCGTTGACGTCGGCGGGGAAGGCGCCGGCCAGGCCCAGGCCGACAGCGCCGGCCAGCATCAGGCGGCGGCCCCAGCGGGCGGCCCGGCCGTCGCCCCAGCTGCGCCAGGTCAGCAGCAGGCCGGCGACGAGCAGTGCCGCGGTGAGCAGGAAGGCGAGATTCATCGCGTCGTGCCACGGCGAGCAGACGATCCGCGGCCGGGTGGTGTCCCAGGCGCCGCAGCCCACGTTGCCGAGGTCGCTGATGTTGTTGGTCGCCCAGCTGTAGGACGGGTTGTTCCACGCGAATCCGACCACCAGGTTGGCGATCAGGAACAGCGGTGCGGCGGTGGCCCAGCAGATCGCGGCGACCTTGTTCAGCGGGTTGAATCTCATGAGGTAAGTCAACCAATCCGTCGAGGTTCGAGCACTACCGGTAACCGCCCGGACACGGGTATGCCTAGCTATACCCCCGGATGGGTGATGAACTCACGAGGCCTGCCGCAAACCCACCTCGAGCAGGGCGTCTATCGCCTCCGGGGGCAACGGCCGGGCGAAGTGGAAGCCCTGTGCCTGCCGGTACCCCAGCTCGTACAACCGCCGCGCCTGCTCGGCTGTCTCCACCCCTTCGGCCACCGTACGTAATCCCAGCGTCTCGGCGATCCCGGTGAGCGCGACAGCGATCGCCTCCTGCTGCGGGGTGCCGTTGAGCCCGTCGACGAACGACTTGTCGACCTTGATGGCGTCGACCGGGCAGGTGCGCAGCAGTCCCAGCGACGAGTGCCCGGTCCCGAAGTCGTCCAGGGCGATGCTGACGCCGAGCCGGTGCAGCTCCGCCACGGTGGCCAGGGCCCGGCCGCCGCCGAACACCGCCGTCTCGGTGATCTCGACGGTCAGCCGGCGCGGGGGGATGCCGTAGCGGTGCAGCGCGTCGGCGACCAGGCCGACCAGGGACGGGTCGAGCAGCTGGCGGGCGGACACGTTGACCGCCACCGACCGCAGCGACGGCCAGGCCGCGGCCCGCGCGCAGACCGTGTCGATGATCCAGGCGCCGATGTCGACGATCAGCCCGGTGTCCTCGGCGACCGGGATGAAGTCGGCCGGGGACGCGGAGCGCCAGCGGATCAGGGACTCCACGCCGACGATCCGGCCGGTCGGCAGTTCGACGATCGGCTGGTACAGCATGTGGAACTCGCCGGCGTCGAGGGCCCGGCGCAGGTCGGCGGCGATGGTGGCGCGCTGGGTGAGCCGGCGTTCCAGGGACGAGTCGTAGCGGATCGCCCGCTGTCCGGGGTTCGCCGCCGCCTCCCGCAACGCGATCTCCGCGTGCCGGTAGGTCCCGCCGATCCCGATCGACACCTCGACGAGGACCTCGTTGCCGGCGGCGTACACCGGTTCGGTGGTGGCCTGCAGCAGCCGGTCGACGAACCCCTCGGGCGCGGTGTGCAGCACCCCGAACTCGTCGCTGCCGAGGCGGGCGACCACCGACCGTTCCCCGGCCAGCCGGGTGAGCCGGCCGGCGAACGCGACGAGCAGCCCGTCGCCGGCGTCCGGGCCGAGGCTGTCGTTGATCGACCGGAAGTCGCGCAGGTCGACCAGGACCACGTCGCCGGTACGGGCGGCGGCCTCGGCGAAGTACCGGCGGCTGTACAACCCGGTCAGCTCGTCGTGGTTCGCCTGATACGCGACCCGGTCGAGCAGAGTGGTGTTGTCGGCCAGGGCGAGCGCCTGCCGGCCGGCGACCAGCAGCAGCAGGCAGGTCATCCCGGCCACGTGCACGCCGGTGAGCCGCCCGGTGGTCAGGTGGACGCCGGCGATCAGCACGCTGGTCAGACCGGTGGCGACCAGGGGCACCGCGCTGCCGCGCCGGTACATCGGCGGCAGCGTCATCCGGGCCGGTGGCCGGGGGCGTCGCTGGGCGTACGCGGCGAGCACCCCGAACAACCCGACGAACGGCAGGACCGCGGCGCTGCCGTTGAGGTACGGCCACGGGCGCAGCAGGTCGATGAGAACCGCCGACAGCGGCCCGGCCAGCCCGATCGGGGCCAGCCACCACAGCGCGGCACGCGGGACCGGGCTCCGGTTCGCCGTGACGATCTTGACGATGACCGCCACCCCGGCGACCCCGATCATGGTCATCACCAGGTTGAACCACCAGGCCGGAGCGCGACCGCCGAACCGGTCCACCGCCCAGCCCAGGTACTGCGAGGCGGCGATCCCGGCGGTCACCGCCACCACCGCCACGTCCAGGATCGCCGTCGTCAGCTGACGCCAGGTCCGGCCGCCGTCCGGCAGCCGCAGCATCGTGGTGATCGCCAGCGACGTCCCGGCCACGTAGCAGAGCAGGGTGCGCGCGCTGATCGGCGGCACACCGTCGTACGGCAGGGTGAGCAGATCCACGGCCTGGCTCACCGCCGCGACCCCGACCACCGTCATGGCCACCGCGACCCGCCGCCAGAACGCGCGCAGCATCCCGGCGCTGCCCGCCGCGACAGCGAAGAACGCGGCAGCGGCCAGCGCCGGGCCCAGCAGGGCCGGAACCCAGACGGCCAGCAGCGGCAGGCCGGTCCGCAACCCGGCCAGGACCAGCACGATCTCGGCGACCGCCAGGAGAACGGCGGCCGGCACGAGCCAGGCGTGCCAGCGCAGAGCCACCGCCGCCTCCCGTGTGCCCGTTTCCGCCGTACGCCCGGAAATCGGCACCGCCGACCGCAACCTGAGGGATCGTCCGCACCGGGGGCTTGCCCCGCTCTGGGAAGATCGGACCGTGACCGCCCGACCCACCCGGATCCTCGTCGCGGTCGCCGCGATCGTCGTGCTCGTCATCGCCACCGCCGTGATCACCTCGCGCCTGCGCAAGCCCGGCCCGCGCCCCGGCTTCCAGCTTCCCGTCGCGTGCGGCGAGACCTGGATCCTCGGCACCTACCCCGGCCACGACGACTTCGACATCGACTTCTTCCCGTCCCGCGGCTCGGCGTGGGGCCGCCCGGTCCTGGCCTCCGCCGCCGGCACGGTGATCGAGGCCGGCGTCAACGGCACCCTCGGCTCCCGCACCCCCGCGAACCCGAAGGGCCCCTACGGCACCGGCGCCGGCTACTGGGTCAAGATCGATCACGGGGGCCGCTGGGACACCCAGTACCTGCACCTGCTCGAACCCCCACCCGTCCGGGTCGGCGACGAGGTCACCCAGGGCCGGCAGATCGGCAGGATCGGCAGCACCGGCAAGTCCGGCGCCCCGCACCTGCACTACGAGCAGCGCGTGGCCGGCGCCAAGGTCGAGTCCCACTTCAACGGCGAGCCCGCCGGCATCACCTCCGACGACCGGGAGTACTCGGTCCGCCGCACCAGCCGAAACTGCTCATCTGGTACGCCGTGAGCCGCCCCCGGCCGCACAGCCACCGTCCCGTGGCAGTCCTCACGCGAGGTCCGCGCGTCCCGACACCGAAACGCGCCGCACGGGCGTATGCGGCTCTCCCGGCTACCCCGCTGCCTCACAGGTCCGCCGCCGAGTCCCGGTCAGATCTTCCCCGGCTGGCTCGCATGGCTGTTTCCCTCCCGGCGAGACGGCCGACCGCATCCCCGGCTGGTTGCCGGGGCTGTCTCAACCCGTCCGAGGCAGCACTCACGACCAGCCGGATCGGCACTCCCGTTGCGGCGGCGGGAGTCGGGGAAAGCGGCCGTGACCAGGATGGAAGTGGATTAACGTCCTCATCCGTGGACGAGAACGACGAGGACGAGGATGCGTTCGACTTCCGGGTCGAGGATCCGGAGCGGCCCTTCGAGCGGTGGTTCGAGGAGTTCGCGGCGGAAATGGCCGAACCGGGATCGCTCGCTCCGGCCGGGCGCCTGGGAGAGCAGTGCGAGGCGCTCGCGGCCGAGATCGTCGGCGAACTGGTCGCGAAGGACAACCGGGACAGATGGCAGCGCTTCTCCCGCAAGCTGGTGACCATGCTGATCGACGCCTACTGGCATGACCCGGCCGAGGCGGTCCGCACCGAGGAGCTTCCGAACAGAACGTTCGTTCTCTGGATGACCCAGCATCTCGACCGGCCCCTCGACAGCGAACCCCTGGGCAGCCTCGGGGCGCAGTGCCGCGAGGTCGCGTACGACCTGGTCACCCGCCTCCGCGACGGCGACCGCGACGCCTTCGTCCGGATCTTCGCGGTCCTGATGTACCGCAGCTACGTGGGCGACAACTGGGTCGAGGCGCGCCGGCCCTACCGCTAGGACCCCGCCAGCCGCAGAGTAGGCGCGTCGATCACGGCCGGATCCAGCGCCATGTCCACGACACCGATCATGGCGCGCGAGTCGCCGGTGATCCGTTGCGCCCGGACCGCGCCGGCGCGGCCGGAGAACAGGACCGTGCTCATCCGGGCGCGCAGTTCCGGGGCGGCGTGCGGCCACACCAGGATGTGCGGGTCGTCGCCGTCGGCGAACAGGACCCGGTCCAGGAGAACTCACCGGGGCCGGCCGGCGGTCGGCGGCCATGGCCGGCACCGCGACCGTCCGGGCGGACGGGACCGGCGCGCCGATCATGCGGGCGGCGGCTTCCTCGTGCCCGGACACCGCGTGCAGGCGCAGGTCGACATCGCGCTGCCTCCGCGCGTACTCCCCGGGGTCGAAGAATAGGTGAAGAGGCCGCCCCCGAGAACGTCGAAAGTCTGGACGTCCAGGTCGCTCGGCGACGAGATGCCGAGGACGTCCCGCAGCGTCACCGTGACGAGTTCGGCGCTTCCATATGTCGAACTTCGCAGACGGGTCGCGGGCTATGCCGGGTCGTGCCATTCGTCGGCGAGGAGGGCGTAGCCGAAGCAGTCGTGCCACTCGCCGGAACGGTGCAGGGAGTCGCGGACCGTGTGGTACTCGCGGCGCATGCCGACCCGTTCCATCAGGCGCCACGACGGCTCGTTCGCGGCGAAGCAGACGGCGGTCACCCGGCGCAGCCCGAGATCCTTGAAGCAGAGCCGGAGCACCGCACGCACGGCCTCGGTGGCGTAGCCGTGTCCGGCCCGCTCCGGGTCCAGCACCCAGCCCAGCTCCGCGTGCACCCGGCGGGCCTGCTCGGCGATCTCCGCCTGCGCCCAGGCGTCCTCGATCTTGACCATGAGGTCGCCGACGACCGTGCCGTCGTGCTCGATCACCAGGGTCCGGGCCAGGCTCTCCGGGTCGCAGAACCAGGCCCGGTGCTGGTCCACACCGGTGTGCGCGCGGGTGATCCACCGGGTGACCTCGTCACGGCGGCGGAACCGCCAGGTCGCTTCGGCGTCGTCGAGGGTCGCCGGCCGGATCGTCAGCCGGTCGGTGCGCAGCGGCCAGGTCAGCGCGGCAAGCTCGGAGGTCATGGTCAGGAGTGTCCGTTCCGGATCGCGTATCGGTGCAGGGTGACGCCGTCGTCGAAGCGGGCCTGTTCGAGCAGGTCCAGGTCGAGCGGCTGGTGCGGCTCGTCGAACAGCGGCCGGCCGGTGCCGAGGACGGCCGGGTGGGTGAACAGCATCAGCTCGTCGAGCAGCCCGGCCCGCAGCAGCGCGGTGGCCAGCGTGGCGCCGCCGACCCCGATGTCGCCCTCGGTGCGCTCACGCAGGTCCGCCAGCTCGGTGACGGCGTCGTCGGCGCGCAGGATCCGGGTGTTGTGGCCGGCGCCGGTGCGGCTATGTGTGACGAGCACCTTCGGCATCGACGTCCAGATCTCACCGTACTCACGCAGGAACTCGGGCAGCGAGGAGTCGTCGCGCGCGGCGGGCCAGAACTTCTCCATGATCTCGTACACCACACGCCCTTGAACCATCAGCGACAGCGCCCGCGCCCGCGTGTTGAACTCGCGGTGCAGCGACTCCCCGATGCGCATCCACGATCCGCCGCCCTGCTCACCGGCGGCGTGCTCGATCCGCAGGTCGAGCGAGACGTTCATCCAGTACACGAAGCGGCCCGGCATCGCGCCCTCCCGAGTGATAGCGGTTCGCCACTGCTACGGCCCACCCTAGGGAGAGTGATAGTAGAGTGCAACCACTTACCAGGAGGATGCCGATGGAGTCCGTGCCACGCTCGGGATGCCCGATCAACCAGGCCGTGGAGGTTCTGGGCGACCCGTGGGCGATGCTCGTGCTGCGCGACATCATGTTCGGCGACCGGCGGCACTTCCGTGAGCTGCTCCTCGGCAGCGAGGAGGGCATCGCCGCGAACATCCTCAGCAGCCGCCTCCGCCGGCTCACCGAAGCGGGCCTGCTCACCAGGGCCGACGCCCGGCGGGGCCAGCGCGCGGCCTATTCGCTCACCGAGGCCGGCATCCGGACCCTGCCGGTCATGGCGGCGCTCGCCTCCTGGGGCCTGGCACACCGCGACGGCGACCGCCGGCTGCGGATCCGTGCCGAGCTGCTGCGCGACGGCGGCCCCGAGCTCCTCGCCCGTTTCATGGACGACCTGCGTCACCTGCACCTCGGCATCCCCCGCCCGGACCCGGGCGCGCCGCCGGTGCTCGACCAGATGCGGGCGGCCTACGCGTCAGCAGCGGGGGAGTAGGGCGTACGGATCCAGGCGCCGTTGTCGTCGAGCCAGGCGTGCTCGCCCCGGCGCAGGCCGGCGACCTCCTTGATCCGCGGGTGCCGGGCGACGAGAGGATGCAGGGGTACCACCCGGATGCTGTCGTCCTCCGGGTTCGGCGCGCGAAGGTGGCAGGACCAACACCGTGCGTCGATCTCAAGGTGTCAACCCGTACCGCTCGATGATCTCCGGGAGCCAGGGGGCGTCGCCGAACCGCAAGCCGTAGCGTTCTGCCAGGTCGCCGCCCTCGCCGGCGGCCTCCGGGCCGGCGGCGATCAGCTCCGCCACCTCGCGGAAGAAGTGCTCGAACCCGGCCGGGGTGATGATCTCGATCATCCGGGCCGGGACCGGGCCGGCGTTCCACATCGCGTGCAGCTCGCCGCGCGGCTTGGTGATGTACCCGCCGGGGCCGAGCACCGCCTCCCGGTCGCCGGAGCGGAAGCCGATCTCACCCTCGAGGACGATCGAGTACTCGTCCTCGAAGGTGTGCAGGTGCGGCGCCACCAGGGCGCCGACCGGGAACGGGTGCTCGACGACCGCCAGTTTCCCGCCGGTGTCCTCACCCCACAGCTTGAAGTGCACGCCGATGTCGCCGAGTGAGCCCACCAGCCCGCCGCCGGGTTGCACCACTGTCAACGGCGGGGGTTCCGAAGTCGTCATGCCGACTGCCTACCGCACCCCCGGACCACCCGCCAGCCAATTCTGCCCGGTCCGGCCGGCTCCCCGTGGCAGCCGGCCGGATTCCCAGGGTCAGGCCAGGGTCACCTGGCGCGGGTCGGGACGCTGCACGGTCGTGCCGTCGCCGAGCTGCCCGGAGGCGTTGCCGCCCCAGCACCACAGGGTGTCGTCGGCGCGAATCGCGCAGTTGTGGAATCCGGCTGCCGCGTCGGCGGTCCAGTTCGTCGCGGTGCCGATGCGGACCGGGGCGTACCGGTGCGTGGTGGTGCCGTCGCCGAGCTGGCCGGACGTGTTGTTGCCCCAGCACCACAGTGAACCGTCGGTGCGGGCCGCGCAGGCGGTGTCCATGCCGGCCCGTACGCCCGCCCAGCCGGTGGCCGTGCCGACCTGCACCGGCGTGGTCCGGTAGGAGCCGGTGACGCCGAGCTGGCCGTAGCCGTTGTCACCGAAGCACCACAGGCTCCCGTCGGTGCGGACCGCGCAGGTGAAGAAGTGCCCGGCGGTCACGGTGTCCCAGCCGGTCAGGGTGCCGACCTGGGCGGGGGTGGTCTGGTAGCTGAGCAGGCCGAGGCCGAGCTGCCCGGAGGAGCTGTCGCCCCAGCACCACAGGGCCCCGTCGGTCCGGGTGGCGCAGGTGTGGCCGTACCCGGTGGCCACGTTCGCCCAGTTGGTGGCGGTGCCGACCTGCTGCGGCAGGGTGGCGGTGTAGGTGACGGCGCCGTCCCCGAGCTGCCCGAGCCGGTTGAAGCCCCAGCACCACAGGGTCCCGCCGGTGCGGATCGCGCACGTGTGGCTCTCGCCGGTGCTGACGGTGGCCCAGTCGGTCGCGGTGCCCACCTGCACGGGGGTGGTGCGCCGTGTGGTCGTGTCGTCGCCGAGCTGGCCACGGGTGTTGCTGCCCCAGCACCACAGGGTGCCCCCGGTGCGGATGCCGCAGGTGAAAGCGGTTCCAGCGTCGACGGCCACCCAGGTGGCGGTGCCCACCCGCGCCGGGGTGGAGCGGGTCGTGGTGCTGCCGTCGCCGAGCTGCCCACTGCTGTTGCTTCCCCAGCACCAGAGCCCGCCATCGGTACGGATGGCGCAGCTGTGCGCATAACCCGAGGCCACTTCGGCCCGCACCGGGGCCGCGGCGGCGCTCGCCGCTCCTGCCGTGCCGGCGAACCCGGCCACCATGATGCCGATCAGCACTGCCACGGCGGTGCCCGCCGCCTGCCTTATTCGTCCTGTTCTCCGCACGCGACGCCCCTCTTCCGCAACCGTTGTTTCGGATCGATGAACATCGTCACATGGGAGCGCTCCCAGGGCAACAGAGACGTTCTGCGGTTAAGATCCGGCATCCGCCGGACAGCTGAGGTGCCTGTGAAACGTACGTTGCTCCTGTTGCTCGCTCTCGTGGTCGGCGGCGGCTGGCTGATCGCCGGCGCCGGTCCCGACGTGCGCCGCACGCAGACCACCGTGGCCGGCGTGCCGCTCACCGAGGTGCATCCGGCCACCGCCGGCAGGCATCCGGGCGTCGTGGTGGCCCACGGCTTCTCCGGGTCGGCGAAGCTGATGGCGCCGTTCGGTGACACCCTCGCCGCCCGGGGGTACGCGGTCGTGCTGCTCGACTTCACCGGTCACGGCGCGAACACCCGGCCGCTTCCCGACCAGGCCGCCGGCACCGACGAGTCCGCGGCCGCCCTGCAGCACGACCTGGGTGTCGCGCTGGAGCACCTGCGCTCGCTGCCCGGCGTCGACCCGTCCCGGGTCGCGCTGGTCGGGCATTCGATGGGCGCCGGGGCCGTCACCCGGTACGCCGCGGCCCACCCCGACGTCACCGCCACCGTCGCGATCTCCCTGCCGGACGCCTTCGTCGCCTCCGCACAGCGGCCCGCGCGCCTGCTCACGATCGCGGGCGCCCTGGAGTTCCCGGACTTCCGGGACGTCGCGCGCAGCGTCGCGGCCCAGCGTGACGACCGTGCCGTCCGGATCGTCCCGGGCGTCGAGCACATCAGCGTCCTCTACGCGCCGCAGACCCACCGGGAGACGGTGGCGTGGCTCGATCAGGCGTTCGCCGTGCCCGCCGCCGGCGCCGGGGTGCCGTTCCCGGGACGCCTCCTGGCCGGTGCGAGCCTGCTGGCGCTGGCCTTCGTCATCGGGCTCCATCCGCTGGCCGTGGCGCTGACCGGGCCGGTGAGGCAACGCCAGGTGGCGGCCCGGCGCCCGCTGCTCCACGTGCCGGCGATCGCGGCGGGGGCGGCGGGAGTCGGCGCCGTGGTGGCCCGGTTGCTGCCCACGAGCGTGCTGCCGCTGGCGGTGGCCGGCTACGTCGCGGTGTACGCGGCGATCACCGGCGCCCTGCTGCTCGCGGTGGGGCGGCGGCGAAAGGAGTCGGCGCCGCCGGAAGAGAAGCCGGCGCTGCCGGGGAAGGAGCCGGTACGGGCCCACCTGTCGCTCGCCGTCCTCTACGCGGCCGTGGCGATCGCCGCACCCATCCATGCCGGAATGACCCACGCCCTGCCCGCCGGCCGGCGATGGTGGCTGTTCCTGATCGTCTGGGCCGCGTTCGCGCTCCTGGCGTACGCCTCCGAGCGGCTCTCCGGCGGCGAGCCGCTGCGGCTGCTCGCGATCGCCGGAGTGTTCGTGACGGTGCTGGCCGGAGCCGCGCTCAGCGGGCTGACGCACGGGTTCGTGCTGCTGGCGCTGTTCCCGCTGATCGGCCTGATGCTGTGGCAGGGACTGTGGAGCGCGATGCTCCACCGGTTCGGGTGGCCCGCCTGGACGATCGCGCTCACCGGAGCGGTCGTGGTGGCGTGGCCGCTCGCGATCGCCCTGCCGCTCACCGCCTGAGACCGCCCCGCCGTCAGGAACGGTGCCGGGCGGCGTGCAGCGACGGGTCGAAACGGACGGCGACGTTCTTGCCGGCGTTCTTCGCCGCGTACAGCGCGATGTCGGCGTCGCGCAGCACGTCGCTGGAGGTGGCCGCGCCCTCGGTGACGAGGAAGCCGATGCTGGTGGTGACGTGCAACCACCTGCCGTCGACGAGGTACGGCTGGGCCAGTCGCGCGATGATGCCGTCCGCCAGGGTGGCCGCGTCGCCGGTGGTGAGGACCACGAACTCGTCACCGCCCAGCCGTACCAGCGTGGCATCCGGCGCCGCCGCCCGGAGCCGGTGCGACACCTCGACGAGCAGCCGGTCACCGACGGGATGACCGTACGTGTCGTTGACGTCCTTGAACCCGTCGAGGTCGGCGAGCAGGACGGCGGTGCCCGCGCCGCCGGAGCGCAGCGCCTCGTCCAGCCGTTCGCCGAGCATGGCGCGGTTGCCGAGCCCGGTCAGCGGATCGTGCAGCGCCCGGAAGGTCAGCTCGTCCTGCAGCGCCTGCTGGTCGGCCAGCGCCGCGTCGAGGGCGACGCTGCGCCGGTGCAGCTCGGCCGCCCGGCGCTGGGCGACCCGGGCGACCAGCGCCAGCCTGATGATGAGCAGCACGGACAGGGCCGCCACGATGACCGCCGGCACCACCGCCGTCTGCGTCCGGCTGTCGAACACCCACAGGGCCGGCGCGGACACGGCGACGAGGATGAACACCGCGCACCGCTGCCAGGTGAGGTTGTCGTCGGCCGTCAGGACGCCCCGGCCGGTCACCGGATGCCCGGCCGCGGCGCCGAAGAGCAGGTACGCGGCCAGCCACAGGGCGTACGTCAGCCCGGTGGCCGCGGTCGAGCCCGACCGGCTGATCTCGGTGAGATAGACGAAGTCACCGGCTACGAGCGTGACCAGCGCCGTCGCCGTCAGGACGTAGCCACGGCCCTGGTAGGCGCCGACGAACAGCAGGCGCGCCACGGCGGCGAACATGAGCAGCACGCAGATGACGTACGCGACGGCGGTGATCACCGCCGGCCACGGCGCCACCGAAGCTCTCAGGTACGGCTCGACAGCGAACATCCACGCGGGCAGCAGCAGGCCGGTCGTCGTGATGCCCGCGTCGAGCAGCCCGATCCGGGAGGCCCCCGGCCGGCGGGCGAGCAGCAGCGCGCCGGCCGACATGGTGAGGTAGTGCAGGAAGTAGAAACCGTCACCGGCGGACGGCAGGCTCACCTCGGTGCCGTAACCGAGTATGAGCGCGATCCAGGTGATGTCGCCGAGCAGCCGCAACGCCAGCCCCGCCCCGAACACCAGCCGGCCGAGGCGAGCCGGCCCGGACGTGGCGCGCAGACCGGACAACACGACGGCGAGCGCGCCGGCCGCGCCGAGCAGGTAGCCCACCTCCCGCCACCCGGCCGGCGCGGCGAAGGCCACCACGCCGCACACCACGCCGGCCACGATCATCAGCGTCCGGCGGACACGGCGAGCGGCGGTCGGCGTCGAGGGGAGAGGCGGCACCTGATCAGCACACCATCCGCGGGTTGCGGGAGGGGTGCATGACCGGAGCGCGCTCAGTGCGCCCGGCCCGGGATCAGAGGATCACGTATTCGACCGGTGAGGCCGCGCCGGCGGCGGCCTGCCAGGCCAGCAGCACGGCTGCGGCGGTGGTGACGACGGCGACGAGTCGTTCGACGGTACGCATCCATTCATTCTCGCTGATCACCGGTCCGGCGGGCCACCTTCCCCAGCGTCCACACGGCGTCGATGACCAGGATGATCCACCAGGTGCGCAGGGCCCCGCCGATCAGCCCGCCGGCGGTCTTCTCGTCGAGGCCCAGGACGCCGGCCACCGACAGACCGTCGACGGTGAACCAGGCCCCGAGCAGCACTGCCGCGAACAGTCCCGCGTGCGCCGCCAGGTCGAGGAGCAGCCCCCGCCGGCTCTTGGCCTCGGCGCGTTCCACCGCCGGACCGTTCGCACCCGCCGGCCCGTCCGGATTGCCGTGGATCTTGCTCGGCTGGCTCTCAGGGCTGTCTCCGGGCGCGCGAGACAGCCCTGAGAGCCAGCCGGGGGTTTCCGCGGTGACGGCGGGCGGGGCGGTGGGGATGGGGAGGTGGCGGATGGCGGTGGGGACGGTGACGGCGCCGGCCAGGATGACGGCGGCGAACACCAGGCAGGCGAGGGTCCAGGAACCCGACTGGTAGAGCAGGCCGGCGCTCAGCGAGCCGATCAGCGCGCCCGCCAGGGTGGCCGACTCGTACCAGCCGAGCCCACGGCCGAGCGACGCCGCGCCGGACGCCTCCGCGATGACGGCCTGCTGAACCGGCAGGATCACCGACCACGCGGCAGCGGCGGCGATCCAGCAGATCGCGATCACCGCCGGGTTGGGGGCGGCGGCGAGCGCGGCGGCGAAGGACGCGCTGGCCACCGAGGCGACCGCCAGCATGCGGGTGCGGCCGAAACGGGTGACGAGCCGGTGCAGGTACGGCGGCAGCACGCTCATCGCGATCGCCCCCGGCAGGAACACCGCCGCGACCTGGAGGGGCTCCATCCCGAACGCGCGCTGCAGGTGCATCAGGAGCAGGACACCGATCGCGCTCTCGGCGACCATCGTGGTGGCCACGGCGAACAGCATCGGCGCGAGGCGGCGTACGGGGAGAGCCTCCCCGGCGAGGGAGCCGACCGGGCGGGAGGGGGCCAGGAGGAGGACCACGGCGGCGGCCAGGCAGCAGGCGCCGAGGGCGAGGAACGTGCCGGCGTAGCCGAGCGGGCCGACGAGAAGGACCGCCGGAACGAAGACCGCCCAGCCGCCGGTCTCCTCGGCGGCGACCAGGCGGGCGAACACGCCGGAGTCCTCGGCCAGCCGCTCACCGATCAGGGCCCGCAGCGGCACCCACATCAGCGCCCCGCCGAGGCCGCTGACCAGCGCGGCGGCGAAGGCGAGCGGGAGGGTGCCGGCGACCGCGTAGCCGGCGCAGGCGACCGCGGAGAGCAGGGCGCCCCAGGCGGCCAGGGTGCGGCGCTCGAACCGGTCGGCGAGGGCGCCGGCGAGCGGCCGGGCCAGCAGGGACACCGCGAGCTCGGCGGCGAGCAGGGCGCCGGTGGCGGCGGGCGAGGCGGACAGGGCGGCGGCGGCGAACAACGGCAGCAGGAAGTCGAGCACCTCGCCGCTGCCGCTGAGGAGCACCGCCGCGGACAGGGCACGGCGTTCCCGGACGGACGTCATGACACGAGTGTACTAGTACGAGTGTGACAGTACGACGGGTAAGATCGGCGGCGTGCCGAGATTCGTCGATCCCGTGGAACGCCGCACCGCCGTCGGTCAGGCCGTCTGGCGGGTCGTCAAGAGGTCCGGGCTGGCCGGCGCCTCGGTGCGGGCCGTCGCCGACGAGGCCGGGCTGTCCACCGGCTCGCTGCGGCACTACTTCAAGGAGCAGAGCGGCTTGCAGCGGTACGCGTTCGAGCTGATCCTGGAACGCTACGAGCAGCGGATGACCCGGGTCGACCCGGCGCTGCCGGTGCGCGAGCAGATCGAGCAGCTGCTCTGGGCGCTGCTCCCGGTCGATCCGGAGCACGTCGCGGAGGAACAGGTGCGGCTGGAGTTCCTCATCCAGGCCCGCCGCGACCCGGAGCTGGCCACGGTCGCCGCTGACGACCGTACCCAGGCGATGCAGTTGACCCGGCAGGCGATCGTCGCGTTGCGCGATGCCGGTCAGGCGCCCCCCGGCGTCGATGTGGAGGCGACCGCCGTGGAGCTGCTCGCCCTGGTGGACGGGCTCGCCCAGGCGGCCGCGCTCAGTCCCGCGGCGATGCCGGCGGACCGCCTGAAGCAGGCGGTCCGCCGCTGGCTCGACAACCTGGCCGGATCAGCGGATCGCTGACGCCGACGGGGGAGCGCTGCCACCCTGCGGCTCGGACGCGGTCATCAGCTCGATGATCGCCTCACGGTCGGCCTTCGACGGCAGGCCCCAGCCGGGCTGGTACCCGTACACCTGATCCAAAGGGGTGGCAGAGGTTCGCCCGTCGAGGATCTCCACCGAACCGGTGTCGATCAGGCCCGGATGTTCCACCCCGCACGCCTCGGCGACCTTGAGCAGGTCACGCCGCAGCGTCTTGATGTAGTTGGCGGCCCGCACCGACTTCAGCGCCGGATCCAGGCCCCTGGTCAGCCACTTGTTCTGGGTGGCGACGCCGGTCGGGCAGGTGTCGGTGTGGCACTTCTGCGCCTGGATGCAGCCGATCGACAGCATGGCCTCCCGCGCCACGCTGACCATGTCGCAGCCGAGCGCGAACGCCACGATCGCGTTGTCCGGCAGGCCCAGCTTGCCGGAGCCGATGAAGACGACGTCCTCGTGCAGGCCGCGTTCGGCGAACAGCCGGTAGATCCGGGCGAACCCGACCTGGAACGGCAACGACACGGTGTCGCTGAAGATCAGTGGCGCGGCGCCGGTGCCACCCTCGCCGCCGTCGACGGTCACGAAGTCGACGCCGCGGCCGGTGGCCCGCATCATGTCGGTCAGTTCCTCCCAGAACTCCAGGTCACCGACGGCCGACTTGATCCCGACCGGCAGCCCGGTCTCGGCGGCCAGCAGCTCCACCCAGTCGAGCAGGCTGTCGGTGTCGTGGAACTCGGCGTGCCGCGACGGGCTGACACAGTCCACGCCCTCCGGGATGCCGCGGGTCGCGGCGATCTCCGCGGACACCTTCGCGCCCGGCAGCAGCCCGCCCAGGCTCGGCTTGGCGCCCTGGCTCAGCTTGATCTCCAGGGCCCGGACCGGGTGCGCCGCGACCAGGTCCTTGAGCCGCCGCAGGTCGAAACGGCCCTGCTCGTCCCGGCAGCCGAAGTACGACGTGCCGATCTGGAAGATCAGCTCCCCGCCGTGCCGGTGATGCGGCGACAACGCGCCCTCACCGGTGTTGTGCAGGCAGCCGGCCAGCGCCGCGCCCCGGTTCAAGGCTTCCACTGCCGCGCCGGACAGCGACCCGAAACTCATCCCGGAGATGTTGACGACCGAACCCGGCCGGAACGCCTTCGCCCGGCCCCGCGCGGCGCCCAGCACCTTCGCGCACGGCACCTGCGCCTCGTACCCGGCGGACGGGTTGGAGCGGGGCACCGCCCGCCCGAACGTGCGGTGCTTGATGATCGGATAACCGCTGGTGTACTCGATGTCGTTGTCGGTGCCGAACCCGAAGTAGTTGTTCTCCTTCTTCGCCGACGCGTACACCCATCGGCGCTGGTCCCGGGTGAACGGGCGCTCCTCGTCGTTGGCCGCCACCACGTACTGCCGCAGCTCCGGCCCGATCGCCTCGATCAGATAGCGGCCGTGCCCGATCACCGGGAAGTTGCGCAGCAGCGCGTGGTTCCTCTGGAGCAGATCCCGGACGGCGACGGCGGCCACCGCGGACACAGCGGCGGCAGCGGCCGCCCGTAAGCCTCGACCCATGCCCCGGAGGTTAGCCGCCGGTCCCCAGCTCTAAACAATCATCCAGCCACGTGGAGACGGCCGGCAGCGACAGCAGCAACAGGGCCACCAGATGCAGCACCGCGCCGATCGAGAAGATCACCACCGCGGTCCAGGCATGGAACACCGCGCTGTCCCCGGCCGCCGCCCGCAATCCCAGCGCGACCAGGGTGACGGCCGCGAACTGCCACACCATCACGAGCATGCCTGTTCCGTACGCGGCCCCGCGCACCGCCCGCCGCCCGGTCAGCCGGGTCAGCACCACCGCGCCGAGCAGCAGGATCGCGGCGACAGCGGTGCCCCCGGCGGCCACCGTCGCCCGGGTGAGATCGCCGGCCGGCCTCTCCTGCGGCGCGAAACTCATCAGCGCCGCGGCGCCGACCGCGAACAGCACCGTCCCGCCGAGCAGCCCGGCCGCGGTGCTCACCAGGGCCCGGCCCAGGCTGCCGCGGTTCTCGTCGCGGTACTCGGCGAGATCGGCGCGGGCCGCCGGCAGCAGCCACAGCAGCGCCGACACGGTGATCGGCACAGTGAACAGGAGCGTCCCCACCGGGACCAGGACCAGCATCAGATAGATCGGCCCGATCCGGTTCCACGAGTGCGACAGCTGATCCACCGCACCGAGGAGCATCAGCCCGCTCAGGGCCACCGCGAGCGGCCCGAACGTCCACAGCACTGACCGCCCGGCCGGCCGCCCGTTCGCCGCCCGGATCGCCGCGAACGCCACCAGCGCCGGGACCGCCAGGATCACGGCGACCACGGTCAGAAAGATGACAGACTCGCCGGGCGCGCTCGCCGCCCCGCCGATCGACGGGCTGAGCGCCTGCGTGACGAAGACGCCGAGCATGGCTCCGAACTGCACCGACGCGCCGGCGAGGGCCAGCCAGGCGGTCCAGCGGGCGGCCCGGACCGCTGCCGGTTCGACGGTGACCTCGAGCGCGGGGATCGGCATGCTCAACTTTCTACCGGATATCCATTTGGGGGCGTCGACTACTGTCTTGATGGATCTTGAATGACGGGGAGTGGAACGATGTGGAAACGATGGCCGATTCTGGCCGTCACGGTGACGGTGTGCGCGCTGGCCGGATGCGGCGGCACGACCTCAGCCTCCGGAAGCGGTAGCAAACCCAAGAGCACGACGACGAAGTCGACGACCAAGACGACGACCAAGACCACCACGAAGCCGACGACGAAACCGCCGACGGCGCCCGCCGACCGTTTCGTCACCGTGGTGAAGACCGAGCTGCCGGCGGTCGCGGCCGGCCGCACCGACCAGGAGATCCGGGCGATCGGCGACACCGCCTGCGACGACCTGGCCGCCGGCAGGAAGGCCGACGTGATCGTGGCGACCACTCGGACCCTCGGCACTCTCGACGCCGAGGCCACCGACCAGGCCACCGCCCGCGAACTGATCAAACTCGCCATCGACGCGATCTGCCTGGACCAGTCCCCTCGCGTCGACGAGTTCTAGCGGCTCACGTCGGGGAAGGGCTGGGCATCGGTCCGCGGTCGACGAAACTGAACGTCGACGCCGGCGGGGCGTCGCCCAGCTCCTGTACGTAGAACTCCTTGTCGTCCCACTGCAGGAACCCGTAGTCCTCGCTGGAGATGGTGAAGGTCGGCCGGCCCCTGTCGTCCTTCTGCCCGGTCGCCTCGATCTGGAACAGGGTGCCCACGCTGAGGAAGCACTCGGCTTTCACCACGGCCGCCGCGGCGTCCGGGTCCAGCTGCACGCCGAGACAGTTCTGCTCGTCGGGGGCCTTGGGGTCGTGCAGCGACTTGATCAGGAAGTCCTTGCCCATCGGGACCAGCCGGAACTCCGACCGGATCCCGGTCCCGTCACCGGCCTGCAGCTCGAGGTTGCCCTTGTCCATCGCCAGATCCTTGTTGATCTCCGCGACGTGGATCAGGGTCTTGCGCTGGCCGCGCCGGATCTCGTCCAGCTTCTGCGCGGCCGTCAGCGCCTTTGCGGTCGTCGCCGACGGCTTGGGCGCGAGGCTGGCGCTGCCGCTCGGCGCCGGGCCCACGGCTTCGGGGGAGCCGCTCGGCAGGAAACGGATCGCGGCCCCCACCCCGGCTGCGGCGAGGATGGCGGTTGCGGCGACGGCCACCGCGGTCGTACGCCCACGCGTCGCCTTCTTCTCCGGCGGTGCCGGGACCGGTGCCGGGTCCGCGGCTCGCACCGGCGCGGGGATCACCATCGTGTCCGCCTCCACCAGCCCGGCAGCGACCGGGGCCTCGCCCGCCAGCAGCAGGTCGAGCAGCTCACGCGCGGTCGGGCGGTCCGCCGGGTCCTTGGCCAGGGTCCGCTCGACCAGGCCGCGCAGCGGCTGGGGGACACCGGTCAGGTTGGGTTCCTGGGTGAGGATGCGCATCGCGGTCGCTGCCGCGGAATCGGCGGCGAAGGGGGTCCGGCCGGTTGCCGCGAACATCACCACCGCGCCCCAGGCGAAGATGTCGGCGGCCGCTGTGACCGGCCTGCCGTCCGCCGGGTCGAAGCGTTCCGGCGCCATGTAGGACACCGTTCCGACCATCTGGTCGGTGCGGGTGTGCTGGCTGGTCGCCTCGAACGCCCGGGCGATCCCGAAGTCGATCACCTTGATGCCGCCGCGGGCGAACAGCACGTTGCCCGGTTTCAGGTCGCGGTGGATCACCCCGGCGCCGTGGATCGCGGTGAGCGCCGTCGCGATGCCGACCGCCACGCCCTGCAGCGCCGCCCCGGACAGCGGGCCCCGCTCGCGGACCTCCACGGCCAGGCTGGGGCCGTCCACGTACTCGACCACCAGGTACGGCGGCTCGTGGTCGGGGTCGGCGTCCAGGACCTCCGCGGTGGAGAACGACGGCACCTGCTTGGCCCGGTTCACCTCGCTGCGGAACCGGCCCCGGAACTCGGTCTCGTGCGCGAACTCCGCCCGCACCATCTTGATCGCGACCAGCCGTCCCCCGTCGCTGTCGCGTCCCAGGTAGACGGACCCCATGCCGCCTTCACCGAGCCGCCCCACCAGCTCGTACCGCCCGAGAACCGCCGGGTCCCCCGGGCGCAGCGGCATGCTCATCTTTCTCTGGCCCCCCTCTGGCTTCGCGCCCCGGGAGTCTACTCACCCTGATCATCCGGCCCGGCCCGGCGTCCACCGCGCGGACCTCCGGCATTGACGGCGGGCGATAGGTTGGCGTTTTCGACCGACCTGGGGGATCGATGCGACGATATCTGTCCTGGCTGACGGCGCTGAGCGCGGCGCTGACCATCGGTTTGTCCGTCACCGCGGTGGCGCCGGCCTCGGCCGGCCCACCGGATCGCGACCGCCAGTTGCGCGCCCGGATCACCGCCCTGCTGCCGGACGACTACCGGGCCCGGCTCGCGGAACTGGACGAGCGGCTCGGCGTGACCGAGGGCGACCCGCGTGACATCGCCGAGGCCGTCATCGACCCGGACGACTACGAGTGCGACACCACCGAGCTGATCACCTGGCTCGAGGCGAGCATCGCCGACTGGACGCCGGAGGACATCGAGAACGTCCTCGTGGTCATCGTGCTCAACCTGGTCTTCTACGACGCGCTGCTGTTCCCGGAGCCGGCCGCGGGCCGCTATTTCGGCGCCGACGGCGAGTACACCACCAAGCTCCAGCGCTCGTTCGGCAACCTGAAGCGGTTCTGGGACATCGACGGGCGCGACATCGAGATGGTGCCGGCGCACGGCAGCACGCTGCGCGACGTGCCCCGCATGACCCGCGTCCTGCAGATCGCCCTCGAACTCTCCGAGGCCGAGGCCACCGAGGCCGCCACCGCGCTGGCCGCGATCGTGAATCAGCCGAAGTACGACTACGGCAACCACCCGATCTTCACGTTCAACGCGTTCGCCTTCACCGCCGACGGGCAGGAGTTCCCCGGCGCCGGCATCCCCACCGACAAGATCATCATGGGGGACGGGATGCTCGACGGGTTCCGGGCCATCGGCCTGTCCGACGTCGCGCCGAACGCCATCCTCGGCCACGAGTACGGCCACCACATCCAGTTCGAGCGTGACCTCTTCACGTCACCGCTGACCGGCCCGGAGGCCACCCGCCGCACCGAGCTGATGGCGGACAGCTTCAGCACGTACTGGGCGTCGCACCAGCGTGGCGACGATCTGCGCTGGAACCGGGTCCGCAAGACGCTGCAGACCTTCTACAACATCGGCGACTGCGCCTTCGACGACAACGGCCACCACGGCACGCCGAACCAGCGGCTGCGTGCCGCCGACTGGGGCCACGACCTGGCCGTACGGTCGTGGCCGCCGACCCGGGTCCTGCCCACCCTGACGTTCGCCCGCCTGTTCGAGCGCAAGCTCCCGGCCCTGGTGGCCCCGGACGCCGGCTGACCGGTGACGGGCCGCCCACGGCGGGCGGCCCGTCACCGTCAGCGGGGTTGCAGGGTCTTCAGGACGCCGGTGAGGACGGTGGTCAGCTCCGGGACGTGTCTCGCCGCGTCCGCCTCCGAGGTGACCGGCGCCGTCAGCTGGAGTTCGGCGCTGATCCGGGCGTTGCGCGAGTACGCCGCGGCGTGCACCGTCCTGCCCGCCTTCAGGCGGTTCGCGGGGTCGGCGAAGACCACCGCGCGGTCGCCCACCCCGTCCAGCGGCAGCACCAGGAGCTGCCTCTCCCGGGCCGCCTGCTCGTCGACGGTGAAAAGCTCACGCCGGTCCTGGCCGGACCTGTCGATGTCCACGGTGATCCGCAGGCCGTCGCCGCCGGGAACGCCGTAGTCGCAGATCAGGTAGTACTTCGCCGCGATGTCGTGGGCGCTCGGCGCATCCTGTGGGATCCGGTCCCGCCCGTCGACCTCGGGGCACCCCCCGTTGACCGTGTGCCACGGTCCGGCCGGGGGCGCGGACGGCGCCGGCGCGGCGGATGTGCTCGCACACCCGCCGGCCAGCGCCAGGGCAGCCACGACCGGGGCCATTCGCTGACGCATCACTCCTCCATGGACGCTCTCCTCGTTGATCTTGTCAAGCGCGTGCAACACGGGGTCCCGGCCAGGGACGGTCCGGCGGACGTGCCGGCGCTGGTGATGTCCCGTGCGGGGAGGTCTGGCGGCTGCACGAGGTGGGCGTGACGCGCCACCACGACCTCAGGCGCTGCTGGTCCTGCCGCCCCGCTCGGCTCGGCCGGCCGCGACAAGCCGCGGCTCCTGGTCGCCACCGGCGGCGATCTCCCCATGTCCTTCAAGTTTGAGACACAGGAGAGAGGGTTCGCCATGAGAGCAGTGCGATTTCACGAGCACGGGACCCCGGACGTCCTGGGCTACGAGGATGTCGAGCAGCCCGTCCCCGGTGCCGGTGAGGTGCGGATCCGGGTGGCCGAGACATCGTTCAACCCAGCCGGACGCCTCTGATCCACGTTCTACGATGTGATCATGGTTTCCTGGAGTGCCCGCCGGCTCGTGGCGTCCGGCCCGATCCTGATCGTGATCGTCGTCGCCGCCGCCGTGACCGGCGTGGCCGCCTGGCTGGACGCGCCCGCCGTCCTGAGCGTCCACGGCAGGTTCGTGGATCTCTCCGTCTACCAGTACGGGGGCCAGTTGCTGCTCGACGGGTCGCCGCTCTACGGCTCCCGGGACCCGGCGACCAACCTGCGATTCACCTATCCGCCGTTCGCGGCGGTGGCGATGACGCCGCTGGCCGTGCTGCCCGGCTGGCTCGCCGTCGCGTTCTGGACCGCCGCGTCGGTGGCCGCGCTCGCCGTCACCGTCGTGGTGGCGGGCCGCGCGTGCGGCCGTACCCTCGCCACCCGGACCGTCGCCCTGCTGACCGCCGGCGCGCTGGCCCTGGAGCCGGTCTGGCAGAACCTCACGTTCGGCCAGATCAACCTGCTGCTGATGCTGGCGATCCTCGCCGATCTGGTACGACCCGAGCGGCGCTGGGCGGGCGTGCTGATCGGGATCGCCGCCGGCGTGAAACTGACGCCACTGGTGTTCGTCGTGCTGCTGGTCCTGGTCGGCAGGCGGGCGGCGGCGGTCCGGGCGATGCTCGCCTTCGCCGCCACCGTCGCGATCGGATTCGCTGTCGCCCCGTCCGCGGCGGCCACCTACTGGACCGACAACCTGATCAAAGCCGGCCGGGTCGGCCCACCGGAACTGGCCCACAATCAGTCGATCTTCGGCCTGCTCACCCGGCTGCTCGACCATCCGCCGTCGACCCGGTCGTGGCTCCTGGTCGCCGGGCCGATCGCCGTGGCGATCGTGGTCGTCGCCGCGGTGTGCTGGCGCCGCGGCGACCGCGTCCTCGGCGCCGGCCTGGGCGCGCTGGCCATGCTGCTCGCCTCCCCGGTCTCCTGGTCGCACCACTGGGTGTGGGCCGTGCCGATCGGGCTGGCGCTGTGGCAGCGCAGCCGGTGGGTGAGCGTGGCGTGGACGGCGGTGTTCCTGTTCCGCCCGTTCGTGTGGCCGGCGTGGGGGGACCGCCGGGAGTACCGCTGGGGCCCGCTCGATCACCTCGCCGGCAACGCGTACGTCCTGGCCGCTCTCGCCCTCACGCTGTGGGTGGCGGTGCTGCTGTGGTGGCCCCGCACGCCGGCCGGCAGCCCTACGGAACGCGGAACCCTGACCGGGCGTTCAGCCTGACCGGCTCGCGGGTGTAGCACAGGTGGCGCAACTGTTCCGCGGGTGAGCTGATGTTCCAGTCGCGGAGCATGCCGAGGACGATCCCGGCGGCCCGCTCGCCGCCGTCGACTCCCAGCGGCAGCTTCGTGTGCTCGGCGTCCGTCGTACCGAAGGTGATCCGCTGGACGTTGACGCCGTACTCGTTGACCCAGCCGCTGATCTCCTGATTCACGCTCCTGTCCACCGGGGTGATCTCCCAGCCGAAGTGCGGCACGTACGCGGCCAGCGCCGGAAGATCCGCGGCGAGCGACACGAGCAGGCCGCGCAGACTCGCCGCGAAGTCGTCCCAGGTGGTCGCCTCCGGCGCTTCGTAGAGCATCATGCCGATCAGCGACCGGCTGGCGTCGCTGCGTTCGTCCGGCTCGGCGTTCCAGAGGTGGCGGGGCCGCCAGCCCTCGCTCCATTCGGCGTTGCTGTACTCCTCGTTCTCGGCCGCCTCGGCCGGCTCCACCCACACTGTCACCGAGGAACGTCGCAGGTCGCGCTCCACCCTTACCCGCGGTCTGCGCCAGAACGCGAACGCGTCCGGCCCGCCGACCAGCACCGGCGGCCCGAGCACGGCGGTCACCGCGGCCAGCGTGGCCGCGTGCAGCGCCGGCAGGTCGCCGGGCGGGCAGACCTCGGTGACCTCGAGGTCGGTCTGCTCGCCGAACCCGAAACCGTCCTGGCCGTAGCTGATCTTCGTGGACCAGGCCCGGAGCGGGCCGCCCGTCTCGATGGCGAGCCGGTACTCACCGTCCTGAACGGACCAGCCGGCGGCCCCGGCGATCCGCTCGATGTCGGACCGCGCCCACGCCCCGAAGTCCTGACCGGCAAGCATCCCCGCAACATTCTCGATCATGGCGGCGATGATAGGCGCAGACCGGGTGATCTTCCTGCGCCGATGGGGTGACCTGGCCTGACTCCAGGTGCGATCGGTACGGGGGCGGGTAGCCGCAGATCCAGCACGCCGATACGAGGAGGCACGGTGAACGCGAACTCGCTGTACGGGTACGACGTCCACGACTGCACCGGCGACAAGATCGGCACCATCAAGGAGGTGTGGAACGACGACAACGGTGGCCCGGCATGGGCCGGTGTCCGCACCGGCTGGTTCGGCACGGGGGAGTCCCTGGTGCCGTTACGGGACGCCGACCTGCAGGGCGAGCGGGTCGTGGTGCCGTTCGAGAAGGCGTACGTCACGAACGCCCCGGACGTCGGCGAGCCGCTGTCCGGAGACGGGGTCGCCCGGCTCCACCAGTACTACGCGATGCGGTGGGACGGCAGCGGCCGTGCCCACCGTGCGTAGACCCCGGGGCCGGTGGGTATCGCAGAGCGTGTCCACCGGCCCGACCCTGAGGGGAAATACGATGAACTCCGCCGTGAGCATCGCAGTGAAGACCGCGCTGCCGCTCGTGACCAGTGCCGCGACCGCCTACGTGATGCGCCGGACGCGGCTGCCGAGCATGGCCACCCCGGTCGTCAGCCTCGTCGTCGGCGGCGCGGTGGCGAAGCTGGCCCAGCGCATCCGCTGACCGCGGTCACGCGTTCTCGTGGTCCGGGCAGCTCACCCGCAGCTCGGCGTCGCCGAACGGGGCGTCGACGAAGTTGCAGTGATGCGGCCGCGCCGGGCCGGGGTGGGCGTCCGGCACGAAGAACCGGCACGTCAGGCACATGCGGGAGATCGGGATGGCGTTCCGGTCCTGCAGTTCGCGGATCAGCGTGGTGGTGCCGCGCAGCATCGCCGCGAAGTCGTCGCCGGACAGGGCCGCGACCGCCCCGGTCAGCTCCTCCGACTGGACGCTGAGCCGGGCCGCCTCCTCGCGGCCGGCCGCGGTCAGCCCGAGCAGCAGGGCCCGGGCGTCGGCGGGGTCACGCGTACCCTCCAGAAGCTCCTTCTTGCGGAGCACCTTGACCGCGTCGGAGACCGTCGGCGGCGTGGACGCCAGCTCCTCCACGATCTCGCCCTGCCGCAGCGCGCGGCCCCTGCCGTGCAGCAGGGTGACGATGTCGGCCTGCAGCGGGGACAGGTTGTGCGGGCCGGTGTTGCGCCATGCCTGCATCCGCACGGCCTGGCCGAGCCGGGCCAGGCCGATCAGCAGCTGATTCGCCGGCGGCGGCCCCGGGACATCCGGCATGTCGACCACCTCTTCCGTACCGGCGAGTGATCATATCCTGCCCGGTCAGCGCCGGAACGTGCCCGGCAGGGAGAGGTCCCCGGAGGCGACGTCGAAGACGTTCTCCACCCGCAGCAACGGGTCGTGCAGGTCGGCGTTGACCTTGAGCGCCGCGGTGACCCCGTCGAACCGGAAGGACTCCGGGAAACCCATCGCGGTCAACGGCACCGCGATGCGTACGGTCTGACCGGTCAGTTTCGTCGGATAGGACGGGCTGTCGATGTAGATCGGCGCGCCCGGCCACGTCTTCGGCAACCGGGGCTTCTCGCCGGGGGCGATGTCGCGGACCTTGAGCGCGCCGTCCGGGCGGGTGGTGTCCGGCACGAGCACCACCCAGTGCGAGTGCCACAGGCCGCCGTCGTCGTCCTTGCTGCCGTTGCGGTTCTCGTCGGCCAGGGGAGTGTCGTCGAAGTCGGGATGGCTGGTCGCGGCCAGCGCGAGCACGCCGCTGTCCCTGGTGAAGCCGACGGTGGACGCGTTCAGCGAGATCGGCCAGACGTAGCTGAGGACCTCGCTGCCGGCGAACTGGCCGGCCTTCTCCGGTGTGACCGAGCCGGCCCGGCCGCGGACCTTCTCGGTGAAGACGACCTTGTCGCCCTGTCGCCGGACCTGGGTCTGGACCAGGTCGAACGCGGCCGGCTTCGTGTCGCCGGGCTTCGAGGTGATCGTGTCGCCGTGGTGGTGGTGACCGGCGTGGTCGTGCGCCTCCGCCGAGACCTGGCGCGGGCCGGCGATCAGTGCGGTGGCGGTGACGGCGGTCAGCGCGGCGGCCGCCGGGATGATCCAACGAGGCATGATCGTGCCTTTCTCCGGGATGGTGGGTGGGCGGCGGCGGCGCGGGGTTGCGCCGCCGCCGGTGCATCAGTCGCGCAGGGTGACGCCGTCGACCGCCGGGAAGTCGAGAATGGTCTGGCCGACCGAGTTGAAGTAGTTGGTGAAGGTGTTCAGGGCGACCGCGGCGACGATCTCGCCGATCTCCCCGTCGCCGTACCCGGCCTTGCGGACCGCGTCGAGGTCCTCGTCGGCGACGAAGCCCTTGGTGGCGAGGACCTGCTTGGCGAAGGTCAGCGCGGCCTCCACCTTGGGGTCGGAGGAGCGGGCGTCCCGGCTCGCGACCAGGTCGCCGGGGGAGACGCCGGCCTTGGCGCCGAGCACGGTGTGCGCCGCGAGGCAGTAGCCGCACTCGTTCTGCACGGCGGCGACCAGGGCGATCTGCTCCTGCACCCGGGTCGGGAGCAGGCCCTTGGACAGGGCGCCGGAGAACTGCAGGTAGGCGTCGAGCACGGCGGGCGAGTTCGCCATCGCCCGCATCATGTTCGGCGTGACGCCGAGGGCTCGTTCGACGCGGCCGAGCAGGGTGCGGGCCTGGCCCTCGGCGGTGGCGGGGTCGACGGTGGCGAGACGAGGCATGTCGGTTGCTCCTTGCTGTTTCCGGTTTATTTGGCACTGCCAACAATATGCCTCTGAGCCGGTGCCGCAAGACGGGTGGGATGTGGGCTGGGACACCCCCGCATACCTGGGGCGCGCCGCCACGTGGCACCGGAGACGTTCGTGTTGATCGGGACACGTCACCCGCGTGCCGGGCGGTTTCCTCTGCGAACAGCGTGCCGGGGGGTGTTCTCGCGCTCGGCTGTCAGCCGTCGCGGCGCCATTGCAGCATCGCGGCGGTGGCGTCGTCGTGGAGTTCGCCCTCCTCGTAGGAGACGATCGTGTGGATCAGCCGCCGCATCGTCTCCGGGGCCGGGATGCCCTCACCCAGCGTGGCCAGCAGGAACTCACCCAGCTGTTCCACCCCGAACAGCGTGCCGGAGGCGTCCCGCGCCTCGGTGATGCCGTCGGTGAAGAAGACCAGCGTGTCACCCGGTTCCAGCTGCTGCTCGACGGCCCGCGGCGGCCGGTTGACCATGCCGCCGAGGCCGAGCGGCAGCATGTTCGGCGCCGGAAGCTGCGGCAGGGACCGGCCGTCACGCAGGAACAGTTCGGCCGGATGGCCCGCGCTGATCCGCCGGTAGACCCCGGAGACGATGTCCAGCTCGGCGAGCAGCGCGGTCACGAACAGTCCCGGGTACTGGGCGTGGATCCACTTGTCGATCGACCGGTAGGTGTCGGCCAGGGAGAGGCCGGAGCGACGGGCGTTACGGTACGTGTTCAGCGTCAGGGTGGTGAGGGCGCTCGCGCTGATCCCGTGCCCGACGGTGTCGAACAGCGCCACGTGCAGCACGTCCCCGTTCGCCGCGTAGTCGAAGGCGTCCCCGCCGACCTCGTAGCAGGGTTCCAGCACGGCGGTGACCATGGTCCCGTCGACGGCGAACGTGAGCGGCGGCAACTGGTTCCAGATGATCTCGGCGGCGAGTTGCATCGGCATCCGGCGCCGGGTGTGCTCGACCGCGTCACCGTAGAACCGGCGGCTCGCGATCAGCTCCGCCACCAGCGCGGCGATCACCTCGAGATCGTCGCGGGCCGAGTCCGGCGGCTGGGCCTTCATCGACAGTTCCAGCACTCCGAGCCGTTCCGCGCCGTGCAGCAGCGGCAGCCACAGCAGCCCACCGGCCCCCGTCGTCAGCCACTGGTGCCGCGCGGTGGTGAACGCCCGGCCGGCCGGCGTGTCCTCCACCTGCAGGGTGGTCGCGGTGTCGACGGTCGTGCCGCGCAGCGGATGCAGCGCCATCTGCCCGTAATCGATCAACAGCACGGTGGCGGTCTCCGCGCCGAACAGCGGCGCCGCCTCGGCGAGCACCGCGGGCAGGTCCTCGGCCCGGCCCCGATGGCGGAGATCCATCAGCCGGCGTACGGCTTCCATCGCTGCGAGCATCCCCTCCATCTTCCCCACCCGGCCCTCTCCGAAGCAGCCCTCGTCGACCGCCGATCCGGGTAAGGGCTCAACTTCGGCGGAGTGGTGTCGATCGGGGGGACGTGCCGCGTCCGCCGCTATTCGCTGATCGGGCGTTCCAGGCTGTCACCGGGCTGGCGATCGCCGACGTCGCGGCCTTCCTGCTGCAGGAGCGGATCGGGCGGCTGTGGCCGGAAGCGGTGGACTGGCTGCTGCTGATCGCGGTGATCGTGCCGACCCTGATGCTGTGCCGGCGGGTGCGTACCGACCCGGCGTCCGCGCCGGCGGTCCGCCGCTACTGGTATTCGGTGCAGATCGGGATCACCCTGTTCGTCGGCGTCGCACTCCTGCGCGTGCTCGCCGGGCTGGGCCTGGACGGGTGGCTGCTGCCGGCGTCGGTGGTGCTGCACGTCGTCGGCGGGCTGGTGCTGACCTGGCCGCTGGTCGGCCTGCCGTTCAGCGCGCACGGTAGGGCCCGCCGCGCCGGGGTCTGGCTGGACCTGGGCACCCTGACGGCCGCCGCCGGGCTGCTGATCTGGCATTTCGTCGCGTCCGAGCAGTTCGCCGACGGCCGGGTCACCGTGCCGCGGGTGCTGGCCGCGACGGTGATGATGGGCGCCGGGACCAACCTGGTGTTCCTGGCCGCCAAGGTGGTGCTGGCGGGAGTCGACTCGTTCGCCCGGCACGGGCTGTACTGGATCGGCGCCTCCGCGCTGATCGGCGGCTTCGGGTCGGCGATCGCCTTCCTGCATCCGCGTCAGCCGGACGGGAACCTCCTGGTCCTGGTCCTGCCGCTGGCGGCGTACGCGGCGGCGGCCGGCGCCCGGGTGCAGGTGGTCGACACCGCGGCGGGCGACCGGACGCGGCGCACTCCTGACGGTTACAACCTGATGCCGTACGTGGCCATCGCCGCCGTCGACACCATGGTCATCTACCAGGAGCTTCGCGGCGCCGGGAACGGCCTGCTCATCGACGGTGTCGCGGTCACGCTGACCGCGCTGGTGGTGATCCGGCAGCTGATCGCGTTCCGGCTGAACGACGCTCTGCTCGCCCGGATCGGGGTGCAGGAGAACCGTTTCCGGCTGCTGGTGCAGAACTCCACCGACATGGTCACCATCACCGACCCGTCCGGCGTGCTGACCTATGTCAGCCCGGCGGCCCGGCGGATCCTCGGCGTGGAACCGGACGAACTGGCCGGCACCGACATGACGCTGCGGGCGCATCCGGACGACGTGGCGGCGGCCGGCGGCGACACGGCGACGTACCAGGTGCGGTTGCGGCACGCCGACGGCACGTACCGATGGCTCGAGGTGATCTCCACGGACCTGACCGGCGAGCCCAGCGTCGGCGGGATCGTGCGCAACGCCCGGGACATCACCGAGACCCGGGAAGTACGCGACCGGCTCAGCTACGAGGCCGGCCACGACGTGCTGACCGGCCTGGCGAACCGGGCGCTCTTCACCAAACGCCTGGCGGCCGCGGTGACCGGCCCGGGACCGGTCGGCATCGTGCTGGTCGATCTGGACGACTTCAAGACCGTCAACGAGACGTCCGGGCACGCCACCGGGGACGCGCTGCTGGTGCACGTGGCCGAGCGGGTGCGGGCCAGCGTACGGCCCACCGACACGGTCGCCCGGCTCGGCGGCGACGAGTTCGCGATCCTCTTCGACGGCGCCCCGCCGGCGGACGTGAACCTGGTGCTGACCCGGATCGCGGCGGCGCTGCTGGAGCCGGCCCTGGTCGCCGGCGAGCCGATGACCGTACGCGCCAGTTTCGGGGTGGTCGACGGCCGCGGCGGGGACGACCCGGGCGAGCTGCTGCGGCAGGCCGACATCGCGATGCACGAGGCGAAGGCGCGCGGCGAGGGCGGCGTCGAGCGCTACCAGCCCGGCATGGAGGCCCGGGGCGCCGAGCGCAGCCGGCGGGCCGCCGCCCTGCGTACCGCGATCCTCGAGGAGCAGCTGGTCGTGTACTTCCAGCCGGTGGTGACCCTGCCGGACGGCCGGATCACCGGCGCGGAGGCGCTGGTGCGCTGGCAGCATCCGGTCGACGGGCTCCTCGGCCCGGGCGCGTTCATCGACGTCGCCGAGCAGACCGGGCTGATCATTCCGCTCGGCGGCTGGGTGCTGCGCGCGGCCACCCGGGAGGCGGCGACCTGGCCGGATCCGCTGACGGTGTCGGTGAACGTGTCGGCCCAGCAACTGCGCGAGCCCGGCTTCGTGGCGGTGGTGGCGGCGGCGTTGCGCGACAGCGGCCTGCCGGCCCGCCGGCTGACGGCCGAGATCACCGAGTCGGTCGCGGTCGGCGGCGGGGCGACGGGTGACAACCTGCAAGGCTTGCGGGATCTGGGGGTACGGCTGTCGCTCGACGACTTCGGCACCGGCGCGTCCACGCTCACGCTGCTCGCCACCTGCCCCGTCGACCAGATCAAACTGGACCGTTCGTTCGTGCCGGACGGCGGCTCGGAGGCGATCGCCGCGGCGGTGGCGCAGATGGCGCGGGCGTTCGGGCTGGACGCGGTGGCCGAGGGGGTGGAGACCGCCGGGCAGGCGGCCCTGCTGACCCGCTTGGGGTACGGCAAGGCGCAGGGTTTCCACTTCGCCCGCCCGATGCCCGCCGCCGATCTGCGGGCCCGTCTCGGCGGTCCGGCCGCCGGCGAGGCGGTGGGTTCGGGCCGGGCGGCCCCGGCGGCCGGTGTCAGCGGCTGACCGGGTTCGGGCCCCGGCCGCCGGTCGCGGTGGCGAGCCGCTGGCCGATCCGGTTCATCGCGGCGCGCAACTCCGGCGGCTCGACGTCGCTCAGATCGCTGTCGAAGGTGACGAACAGACCCGCGATCCCGGCCCACGACCAGCCGCCGATGGTGAGCCGGCTGCGACTGTCGCCGGCGGGCTCGACGACGGAGCCGCCCGGCGCCCAGCGGGCGACGACGGAGGCGGGCAGATCGAGGACCGCCGAGCCGACGCACTGCCACCGGCCGGGGGTGTCGCCGCGGTCCGGGTTCCGGACGACCAGGCGGGTCAGGTCGTCGTGGGTGAGTGGCTGCGGGGTGAAGACCGCGCCGCCGCCGGTGCGGGGGAGGATCCGGTCGACCCGGTAGGTGTGCCAGGTACGGTCGCGCTGGTCACGGGCGATCAGATACCAGCGCCCGGCCCAGACGGCCAGGTGATGCGGCTCCACCGCACGGGGCGGGCGGAAACCGGGCTCGCCCGGATCGGGAACGGCGCCGTCGGGGTTGCGGTAGTCGAACGACAACACCCGGGTGGTACGGATCGCGGCGCCGACCGTCCGCAGCGTGGCCACGTCGACCGGCGCGGCCGAGAAGTCCCAGTAGTTGCGCAGCGAGGTGACCTCGAACGCCTCGCTCGCCGCGCGGAGCCGGGCCGGCATGACCTGGCGCAGAGTGGTGAGCGCCCGGGCGACGGCGTCGTCGATGCCGGACACCGTCGCCGGCGCGGTCTGCAGGGCCAGCGCGATCGCGATCGCCTGGTCGTCGTCGAGGACGAGAGCCGGCAACCGGCCGCCGGCGCCGAGCCGGTAGCCGCCACCGGCGCCCATCACGGCGTTGACCGGATAGCCCAGCTCACGAAGGGTGTCGACATCCCGCCGCAGGGTCCGCGCCGACACGTCGAGCCGGGCGGCGAGGTCGGCGCCGCGCCACTCGACGCGTGCTTCGAGCAGGGACAGCAGGCGCAGGATCCGCGCGGAGGTGTCGGCCACGGAGCACACGCTTCCAGATGTGGCGGTCAGTCCGTGACCGCCACGGTTGCCACTGTGCCCGGCATGAGCACACATTCCCCTTCCGCCGGGACTCTCCGGCCGCCCGCGATCACCGACCGGCGGGCGTCGATCGCCCTGCTGGTCGTCCTGTTCGCCTCGTTCATGGACCTGCTCGACGTCACCATCGTCACGGTCGCCGCCCCGGACATCGCCGCCGATCTCGGCGCCGGCCGGGCGCAACTCCAGTGGACGGTGGCCGCGTACACCCTGGCCCTCGGATCGGGCCTGATCACCGGAGGGCGCATCGGGGACGCGTACGGTCGCCGCAAGATCTTCCTCGTCTCCCTGGCCGGCTTCGCTGTCGCGTCCGCGGCCTGCGCGCTCGCCCCGACCGCCGAGGCGCTGATCGCCCTGCGCGCGGTGCAGGGCCTGGCGGGCGGATTCATGGTTCCGCAGGTCTTCGGGATCATCCGCTCCTCGTTCGCGCCCGCCGCGATGGCCAAGGCGTTCGGCGCCTACGGAGCGGTGCAGGGCCTGGCCGCGGTCGCCGGCCCCCTGCTCGGCGGCGCGCTCGTCGACGCGGACCTGTGGGGCCTGGGCTGGCGCACGGTCTTCTGGATCAACATCCCGGTCGCTGTCGCCGCCCTGCTGCTCGGGTTCCGGGTGCTGCCCGAGTCCACCGCGCCGCAGCGGGCCCGCCCGGACATCGGCGGCGCGGTGCTGTCCGCGGCCGCCGTCGTGCTGGTGCTGCTGCCGCTGGTCCAGGGCCGGGAGTGGGGCTGGCCGTGGTGGGGCTGGGCCCTGCTGGCGGCCGGGCTGATCCTGTTCGCGGGTTTCCTCGCATACGAACGCCGGGTGCCCTCCCCCATCCTGGACCCGGCGCTGCTGACCGTCCGCCCGTTCACCGCCGGGCTCGCGGCGTCGGTGCTGTTCTTCGGCGCGCTGGCGTCGTTCTTCCTGGTCCTGTCGATCTACCTGCAGTCCGGGACGGGCCGCTCGGCGTGGGAGACCGGCCTGGTGATCCTGCCGTACGCGATCGGTTCGATGCTCACCTCCGGCGCCGGGGTGGCGCTCGCCGCCAAGGCCGGCCGGGCCCTGCTGATCACCGGCTCCCTGACGCTGGCCGCTTCGCAGGGCCTGCTGTGGCTGCTGGTCCGCGACGGTGACACCCCCGGATACCGGACCCTGGCCGGCGCGCTGTTCCTCGGCGGCCTCGGCCTCGGACTGGCCGCGCCGATCCTGGTCACCGTCGTGCTGGCCGGTGTGCCCGGCCGCCAGGCCGGCGCCGCCGGCGGGGTGCTGTCCACCGTCACCCAGGTCGGCGGGGCGGCCGGGATCGCCGTGCTCGGCACCGTCTTCTTCAACGCCCTCGACGACCCGGCAGTGGCGGGCGGCGCCCCGGCGCTGTTCGGGCACGGTCTCGCCCGGGTGATGCCCTGGCAGGTCGCCGCCTACCTGCTGGCGGCGCTCGCGATGCTCGCCCTGCCCCGCACCACCGCGGCCCCTGATCCGGGTACGGCATCCCCGTGACCTGCCACCGGGTGGACTCGATCTCTCCCGATAGTCCTTCATGCACTCGCAGTCCTCGGAATGGCATAGATGAGTGGCGATGCCTTCGGTAGCTTCGCCTCGACCAGGCTGTCGTCGACGCGATGAACGCCGCCACCGCGGATTGGTAGGTTGAACCGATGAGGGTGCGGCCGTCACTTCCACTTGCTGCCTGGCTTCTGGTCGTGGTGGCCGCGCTGTCCGGCTGCGACGCCGCGGGCGAGCCCGGCGGCGACACGTCCGGCGTACGAGCCCCGACCGGCCCGGCACAGCCGCAGACGTTGCCGGTCCGGAGCGACCTCGTCGACGCGCGGGTCGTCCAGTGGCGCGACTGGCGCAGCGTCGACGATCGGACCCTCCAGGTGACCGTGACGGCCGGGCCCGCCGACTGCTACGGCGCCGACCCGGAAGTGGCGGAGAGCACGACGGTGGTGGGCATCCGGGTCCGTGTCGGACTGCTGCCCGAGGCGGCACGCAAGGACTGCGTGACCATCGCCAAGGAGTCGGTGGTCACGGTACGGCTCACCGCTCCTCTGGGCGGCCGCACTGTCGAACCCATGAGCTGACGCCGGACGGGAGCGGGCCTGCCGTTAAGGTCACCGTCATGGTTACCCCGTACGACGCCGTGCTCTTCGATTGTGACGGTGTCCTCGTCGACTCCGAGCGCATCACCAACGGCGTGCTCCGGACGATGCTGCACGAACTCGGCTGGCAGATCTCCGAGGCCGACTGCTTCCGCCTGTTCGTCGGCCGGGCGCTGCGTGACGAGACCGCCGTGATCACCGCCCACACCGGTTTCACCGTGACCGGCGCCTGGCTCGACGAGTTCCGGCAGCGCCGCAACGAGGCGCTCGTCCGCGACCTGCTGCCGATTCCCGGCGCGGTCGCCGCGGCCCGCGACATCGACCGGCGGTACGGGGGCAACGTCGCCTGTGCCAGCGGCGCCGACCGGCACAAGGTGGAGTTGCAGCTGGCCAAGGTCGGCCTGGACACGACGTTCGCCGGCAAGGTCTTCAGCGGGATGGAGACGCCCCGCAGCAAACCGGCCCCGGACGTGTACCTGGCCGCCGCGGCCGCCCTCGGCGTCGACCCGGCCCGCACCGCCGTCGTCGAGGACACCCCGACCGGGGTTCGGGCGGGCGTGGCCGCCGGCGCCACCGTCTACGGCTTCTGCCCGCCGGGGAGCCCGTCGCACAACGTTCCGCGGGTGCTGCTGGACGCCGGCGCCGCCCACATCTTCACCGCCATGACGGAACTGCCCGCCCTTCTGGCCGGCCGTCCCGTCTCCCGTACGCCGGTCTGAGCGCACCGGGCCGGCTGCCGCATGGCACATGCCGGTTGACCTGACGGCGGGGCCTCACGTCGCGGCGGTCTGCCACTGCCGGCTGAGAAGGGCGCTGATATCGGAGGCCTCCATCGGCCGGCCCAGGTGGTACCCCTGGCCGACCGTGTAGCCGAGCCGCACGAGGCGCTGGGCCTGCTCCTCGTTCTCGATGCCTTCGGCGACCGCCTCCAGGCCGAGGGCCTGAGCGAGTTGCGCCACCGCCCGGGCCACGGCCTGCCGGGCATCCGCGTCCGAGGTGCCCGGTTCGGCCAGTTCGATGCCGTCGACGAACGACTTGTCGAGCTTGACCATGGCGGCGGGGAAGGCCTGCAACAGGCTGAGGGAGGACTCGCCGGTGCCGAAGTCGTCGAGGGCGAGCCGGACGCCGAGTCCATGGAGGTCGTGCAGGACCCGCGACACCTGCGGGCCGCGAAGCACCGCGGATTCGGTGAGTTCCAGGACCAGCCGGTCAGCGGGCAGGCCGCTGTCGGCCAGCGCCGTGCGTACGTCGTCGACGAAGTTCGGATCGTGCAGCTGGCGCACCGATACGTTGGGTTCGACCTTCTGCAGCGCGCCGGGCCCGAAGGCGGCGAGCCAGGCGGCCCCCTGGCGGCAGGTCTCGCGCAGGACCCACCGGCCCAACGGCACGATGAGGCCGGTGCGTTCCGCCGCCGGGATGAAGTCCAGCGGTGACACCAGGCCACGGTGCGGGTGATGCCACCGGACGAGCGCCTCGACACCGATCAGCCGTCTGCTGTCGAGGGCGATGATGGGCTGGTAGAGCAACCGGAACTCGCCGGCGTCGAGAGCATGCCGCAGTTCGCCACCGAGGCGGGCGTCGGCGAACATCGGCCCCGCCAGGTCCGCGGAGTACCGCACCGCATTGCTCTTGCCGCGCTGCTTCGCCGTGTAGAGGGCGACGCCGGCGTCGCGCAGCAGAGCGCTCGGCGCCGTCCCGGCCGGCGCGGTGGCGACACCGATGCTGGCGTGCACCAGCAGGCGGTGCCCGCTGATCGGTTCGGCGGCCGCGGCCAGGATGTGCTCCGCCAGCCGGTCGCCGATGTTCCCGGCGCCGGTCGCCAGCACGGCGAACTCGTCGCCGCCGAGGCGGCTCGTCTGGCCGTCGTCGCCGACGGCGCCGAGCAGCGTCGCGGCGAACGCGGTCAGGAGCTGATCGCCGATGTCGTGACCGAGGCTGTCGTTGACCGACTTGAAATCGTCGAGATCGACCAGAAGCACGGTGGTGTCACCGGATCGCGCGGCGGATTCGAGCCGGTCCCGGAAGAGCGCACGGTTGGCCAGACCGGTCAGGGAATCGTGGGTGGCCTCGTACCGCAGCCGCTGTTCGGACTCCTCGCGCTCGCGCAGCAACCCGGCGTTCTCGCGGACCACCAGGTACTGCCGGAGCATGACCAGAGCGATGACCATGACACCGACGACCGCTACCGTACGGGCCGGCGTCGAACCCTTCCGGAGCAGCACGTCCACGACCGGAGTCTGCACCGCGGCCACCGCCAGGTACGGCAGCCAGGTGTTGGGGCGGCGCGGGGGCGTGCCGGACGAGATCTGCTGGCGGTGGGCGGCCAGCGCGACGAGCACCGGGATCACCGGAAGGACCAGGGACTGCGCGATCGCCTGCCACTGGGCGACGCGCTCGACCGCGAGCATCGCCACCACCGCGGCGGTCAGTCCCATGGCGGCAAGAAGCCGCACGGAGACCCGGTCGATGGGGCCACCGCTGATGTACGAGACCTTGGTGATGCTCCCGGCCGCGAGAAGGAACGCCAGCAGGACCATCGCCGTGAGCGGCCGGTCCCAGGATCCCTGCGTGAAGATCAGCGGAACGAGCCCGAAGTGATAGAGCACCGCCGCACAGCCGAGGAACGCGATGGAACGGTCCAGCCACTGCCGGCCCCGTTCGCGCCGGGTCGTGACGCCGAGCGGAACCCGGGCGACCGCGTAGATCCCGGCCAGCACGCCCGCGCAGACGCACACGGTCGCCGCGGCGGGCATCTCGGGGTAGGCGGGACGGCTCCGGAAGGCCGCGGCGGCGAGCAGCCCGTAGCCGGCGGTCAGGAGAACGCATCCGCCGAGCAGGTGCAGCCAGAACCGGCGGGCCACCGGCGCCGGGCGGACGGTGCGGAGCATCGTCAGGATCGCATGACCGGCGATCGCGGTGCCCACGGGCATGAAGACGTACGCCACCGACGTCGGGCCGATGCCGGTCGGCCACCACCACAGGAACCAGAGGAGGCCGGCCGACGCGTTGCCCACCGCGGCGACCAGACACCACCACGAGGCACGGCGGCGGTCTCCCATGTCAGATTGTTCGGCAGTCCTGCCGATATCCGTAGCCGGATCGCGGCGACCGTCAGGCGGGCACGGCCTCCGCCTCGGGCCGGCGCCGCGCGGTGGGCGTACCGAAAAGAGGGTGTTGCTTTGTTTCCCGGGGATTAAATAGTGTCGATGTTGCTGGGAGCGCTCCCAGCCTCCCGTTCCCATCCCCTGGAGACTGTTGTGACACTCAGATCGCGTCGCGGGCGCCGGCTCGCCGCCGCTCTCGTCGGGGCCGCGCTTGCGGTGACCGGCGCCTCCGCCCTGCCGCACGGGGCGGCCGCCGCGCCGCCCGCCAACGACTGGCTGCACGTCAAAGGCAACAAGATCGTCGACGCCGCCGGGAATCCGGTCTGGCTGACCGGCGCCAACTGGTTCGGCTTCAACGCCTCGGAACGCGTGTTCCACGGCCTCTGGTCGGCGAACATCACCGACGTCACCAAGTCGATGGCTCAGCGTGGCATCAACCTGGTCCGGGTCCCGATCTCCACCCAGTTGCTGCTGGAGTGGAAGAACGGGCAGGCGACCGCGCCGAACGTGAACACCTACGCCAACCCGGAACTGACCGGGATGAACAGCCTGCAGATCTTCGAGTTCTGGCTGGACCTGTGCGAGCGGTTCGGCATCAAGGTCATGCTCGACGTGCACTCCGCCGAGGCCGACAACTCCGGCCACGTGCACCCCGTGTGGTGGAAGGGCACGATCACGCCGGAGAACTTCTACCAGGCGTGGGAGTGGGCGGCGGCCCGCTGGAAGAACGACGACACCCTGGTCGCGTTCGATCTGAAGAACGAGCCGCACGGTACGCCCAACGATCCCGTCCGCGCCAAGTGGGACTCGTCCACCGACGTCGACAACTGGAAGCACACCGCCGAGACCGCCGCCAAGCGGATCCTCGCGATCAACCCCGAGGTGCTGATCGTCGTCGAGGGCCAGGAGGTCTACCCGCGGGAGGGGGAGACCTGGAGCTCGCCGAACACCGATCCGGACCGGTCGCCGAACTACTACTACAACTGGTGGGGCGGGAACCTGCGCGGGGTCAAGGACCACCCGATCAGCCTGGGCGCGAACCAGGACCAGCTGGTCTACTCGCCGCACGACTACGGGCCGCTGGTGTTCAACCAGCCGTGGTTCGACAAGCCGTTCGACAAGGCGTCGCTGACCGATGACGTGTGGCGGCCGAACTGGTTCTACCTGCACGAGAACAACACGGCGCCGCTGCTGATCGGCGAGTGGGGCGGGCGGCTCGGCCAGGACGCCCGGCAGGACAGGTGGATGACGGCGCTGCGCGACCTGATCGCGGAGAACCAGCTGCACCAGACGTTCTGGGTGCTGAACCCCAACTCCGGCGACACCGGCGGCCTGCTGCTGGACGACTGGAAGACCTGGGACGAGGAGAAGTACGCGCTGCTGAAGCCGGCGCTGTGGCAGCACGCCGGCAAGTTCGTCGGCCTCGACCACCAGGTCCCGCTGGGTGGGGACGGCAGCACGACCGGGATCAGCCTGGGCCAGCGGTACGGCGACGGCGGCGGCGAGGGCGACAGCACGGCGCCGAGCGCCCCGGGGCAGCCCACGGCGGGCACCGTCACGGCGAACAGTGTGGCGCTGAGCTGGGCGGCGGCGACCGACAACGTCGGCGTGACGGCGTACGAGGTGCTGCGCAACGGGACCGTGGTCGCCACGGTGTCGGCGACCTCGTACACCGCGACGGGGTTGACCGCCAGTACGGCGTACACCTTCAGTGTCCGTGCCCGCGACGCGGCCGGAAACGTCTCCACCGCATCGCCGGCCCGCAGTGTCACGACGGCGAACGGCGGGGGAGGGGAGAGCCAGGGCTGTTCGGCCACGTTCACGACGCTGGGCTCGTGGTCCGGTGGCTTCCAGATGGAGGTCACGGTCAAGAACACCGGCACGACGGCCCGTACCGGCTGGACCGTGAGCTGGGCGTACCCGTCCGGCACGACGGTCGGCTCGCTGTGGAACGGGGTGCTGAGCACGCCTGCCGTGACCGTCCGTAACGCCCCCCACAACGGTGCCCTGGCGCCCGGCGCCAGTGCCACGTTCGGGTTCGTCGGCAACGGGCCGGCAGCGACTCCCGTCGGTCTGACCTGCACATCGTCGTGAAAGAGACATTAACCAGATAGACATGAGTTGATATCACGAAACATCGGTGCAATGCTGGGCCGGGAGCGCTCCCAATTCCCCGAACGCGACCCAAAGGAGGAGGTAACGTGCCCCCACACGAAACCCGACGCTCCGGCCGCCGGCTCGTCCAGGTGTTCATCGTGCTGATCGCCATGGTGGTCAGCACGGTGCCCTGGACCGGCGCCGCGAGTGCGCACGGCACCATCGTGTCCCCGGCCAGCCGCGCCTACCAGTGCTGGCAGACCTGGGGCAGCCAGCACACCAACCCGGCCATGCAGCAGCAGGACCCGATGTGCTGGCAGGCGTTCCAGGCCAACCCGGACACCATGTGGAACTGGATGTCCGCGCTCCGGGACGGTCTGGGTGCCCAGTTCCAGGCGAAGACCCCGGACGGCCAGCTGTGCAGCAACGGGCTGACCCGTAACAACAGCCTGAACCGGCCCGGGGCGTGGAAGACCAGCACTGTCGGCAGGAACTTCACCGTGCGGCTGTACGACCAGGCCAGCCACGGCGCCGACTACTTCCGCGTCTACGTCAGCAAGCAGGGGTTCAACCCGGCCACCCAGACTCTCGGCTGGGGGAACCTCGACTTCATCACGCAGACCGGCCGCTACGCCCCGGCGCAGAACATCTCGTTCAACGTCAACACGTCGGGCTACACCGGCCACCACGTCCTCTTCGTCATCTGGCAGGCCTCGCACCTCGACCAGGCCTACATGTGGTGCAGTGACGTGACCTTCGTCTGATCGGCACGATCCCGGCGGCCCGGATCTCCCCGGTCCGCCGGGCCCCTTGTTCTCCCGGCTGGTCGTCAGGGCTGTCTCGGCGGGATCGAGACAGCCCTGACGACCGGCCGGATCCCCGGAGGCGAGGAGAGAGATGAAGACCTTCTTGCGGTACGGGCTGGCGGCCGCGACCCTGCTCGCCACGTCGGCGGGCGCGTTCGCCCTGGCCAAGCCCGGCGCTGAGCCCGAGAGCCTGCGGGCGCAGATCGAGACCCGGATGCGTACTGTCCTCGAACAGGCCGACCCCGGAGAGCATCAGCACGCCGGGCATGCCGTCCCGCCGTCGGCCGGCGCGGCGAAACCGGCGGTGGTGTGCGGCGTGCGCATCTACGGCCACGAGCCGGCGGCGGCGACCACGCTGGACGACGTGCGCACCGTCTACGGCTTCCACCTGTGCGGGGTCGCCGAGGCGCAGCGGCCCTGGGACGTGGCGGTCAAGCTGGCCGGCCCGGTCATCCTCGACATGACCTCCGACCCGCCGGGCATCCAGGTGGTCGAGGCGACGGCCGAGGTGAAGTACGTCGACCGGCTGTGGCAGATGTTCCCACCCCGGTACGCCGAGGTGGCGGCCGTCGAGGCGCTGTCCGCCGAGCAGATGGCCGGGCTGCGGGAACGCTACGACGACGCGGCGGGACTCTGACCGTACATCGGGTGTAGTCTATCTCCGCTCTGTTAGCGCTCACATCCCCAATCTGAGCGTTCCCCTACCCGAGTGGAGATCCCCCATGTCCGTCCGGAAACGCCCCTGGCGTGCCGCCCTGATCGGCACGGTCGTCACCGTGCTGGCCGGCGCCGGCGCCGCGTTCGGCCTGCAGCAGGCCAGCGCCGCCACGGTCAACACCTCGGCCTGGTACGCCCTGGTGAACCGCAACAGCGGCAAAGCCCTCGACGTCTACAACCTGTCCACCAGCGCGGGCGCCGGCATCGCCCAGTTCACCCGCAACGACGGCAACTGGCAGCAGTGGCAGTTCGTCGACGCGGGCAGCGGCTACTACAAGATCAAGAGCCGGCACAGCGGCCTGCTCCTCGAACTGCCCAACGCCACCGACGGCACCCAGCTCATCCAGAACACCGACAACGGCACCACCCGCCAGCAGTTCACCCTCAAGGACTCGCCGGACGGCTACGTGCGCCTGCTCAACCGGCACTCCGGCAAAGCCGTCGAGGTGTGGGAGCACTCCACCGCCGACGGGGCGAAGGTCGCCCAGTACGCCGACCTCGGCAACCCCAACCAGCAGTGGCAGCTGGCCCAGGTCGCCGGCGGTGGCACCGCGGCGGGCTGCGGCACCGGCACGTTCCAGTCCGAGGTGACCGTCAGCGGCAGCACCTGGACGGCCCGCAACGCGTCCGGTTCGGCCGTCTACACCGGCACCGACTTCCGGGCCGCCGTGCAGGCCGGCATCGGCAGCCTCACCGCCGGGCGCACCGGCATCCAGCGGGTCGTGGTCCGCGGCAACGGCACGATGACCGCGGGCAGCCGGATCTCCCTGGCGAGCTACACGTCACTGTCGGTGTGCGGCACGATCAACGTGACCGGTACGGGCAGCGGCGACTACGCCCCGATCTACGCGCGCGGGGTCAGCAACATCGAGGTCCCGTACCTCAATCTGACCGGCGCCCCGATCTACGGCATCTTCATGCGCAACGTCAGCAACGTCTGGCTCGGCCAGATCGACATGCGGCTCAGCGCCGGCCTCGGCGTACGCATCGACAACCGCGGCGACACCTCGCAGTGGACCCGCAACGTCAAGATCGACAATGTGTACGTGTCCGGCGCCGGCTCGCACGCCGTCGAGACGTACGGCGTCGACGGCATCACCATCGGCACCGTGACCGCCCGCAGCGTCGGCGAATCCGGCCTGCTCCTCAACCAGACGATCAACGCGACCGTCGGCACCGTCGACGCGGACAACGCCGGAGCCGGCACCGGTTACGCCGCGTTCCGGATGGCCAACCGTAACGGCAGGGTCGGATCCTCCTACCCGAACAACATCAAGGTCGGCCTGGTCAAGGCCCGCGGCGGCGGCCGGGGCGTCTTCTGCGTCTCGGAGAGCGGCGGCGCCACCATCGACCGGGTCGACATCGCCAACACCGGCAACAACTCCATCCTGGTGGAGAACTGCTACAACGTGGTCATCGCAGGCGTCTCCGGCACGGTCTCCGGTGGTGGCGAGGTGCGGATCGCCTCGCGTACGGAGTTCGCCCCGTCCAGCGGCATCCGCTTCCAGAACCTCTCGGTCTCCAACACGAACGTCACCTGGAGCCCGTGCACCGGCACCAACAACACGATCAGCAACGTCACCCGCTCCAACTCGACGCTGACCTGGTGCTGACCGCATGATCCGGTGTGTGGAGTTCGGCCGCGTATTTCGCCCGAACTCCACACACCGTCCCGTCCCCCCGGCTGGTCGTGGTGGCTGTCTCGGCCGCTTCGAGACAGCCATGAGCGCCAGCCGGAAAACCCCGGCTGGTCGTCAGCGCCGTCTCGAGCAGCGGGAGACAGCACTGACAGCCGGCCGATCGGCGGCGTCACCGGCATCGCCGGACTCGCGGTGCCGCGGCGCCGAGTTCATCCACCGGTCCTGGCCGACCTTGACGTAGGCATCCACCTGCCACCGAAGCCCGAATCGTTGCCACGGGAGGCCGGGGGGCGTCCGAGGGCGTCCTGCTGCGGGGCGAAGGCCACGCTTTGTCATCACTGGGGGGCCGGCGGCCGCATCGCGGCGGTGGTGAGTGCTGAGGGTGATCGGGCTGGGTCGGCTGGTGGGCGCACACCTTCCGGGCGAATCTGTTGTTCTTCGGGTGTTCAAGGGCGGGAAGGCGTTTACTGACGTCGATGTCCTCGACGCTCAAGGAGGAGCCCGTGCTGACACGAACCGTGCGGTGGCTGGCGGCTGCCGGCCTGATCGTGGTCACCCCGTTCGCCGTACCCGAGGAAGGGGAGAGGCGCGCCCCGAAAGTCCGCAATGTCATCTTCGTCAACGGGGACGGCATGGCGGCCGCCCACCGGGAGGCGGCCCGCCTGTTCCACGCCGGCCTGGGCGGGCGGCTGGTGATGGATTCGTTCCCCGTCTCCGGGCAGCTCACCACCAGCCCCGACGACCCGGAGTCGGCGATCACCGACTCGGCGGCCGGGGCGAGCGCCTGGGCGACCGGCGTGGCCACCTACAACGGCGCGATCAGCGTCGACCCGGACGGCCACCCGCTGCCGGTGCTCGGTGGGCGGGCCAAGGCGGCCGGGAAGGCGACCGGGCTGGTCACGACCGCGCAGGTCACCGACGCGAGCCCGGCCGCGTTCTTCTCGAACGCCGTCGACCGGGCGGCGCAGGACGACATCGCCCGGCAGTACCTGGAGGTCACCAGGCCGGACGTGATCCTCGGCGGCGGCGAGGACTGGTGGCTGCCGGCGGGCACGCCCGGCGCGTACCCGGACCGCCCGGCCGAGGACCCGGAGGAGTACAGCCGCGGCACCGAGGGCAACCTGATCGAGAGGGCGAAGGCGGACGGCTACCAGTACGTGTCCACGCCCGCCCAGCTCGCCGCGGCCCGGCCGGGGAAGGTGCTCGGGCTGTTCGCCAACGAGGAGATGTTCCAGCAGCGGCCGGAGGGCCAGGGGGACATCTACCGGCCGGTGGTGAGTCTCGCCGACATGACCCGCAAGGCGCTGTCCACGCTCTCCACCGACCGGGACGGGTTCTTCCTGCTGGTCGAGGAGGAGGCGGTGGACGAGTTCGCGCACCGCAACAACGCGGCCCGCACCCTGCAGGCGATGGGCGAGCTGGAGAAGGCGGTCGCGGTCGCCAAGGAGTATGCGAGCCGGCACCCGGACACCCTGGTCGTGGTGACCGGCGACCACGAGACCGGTGGCCTGGCGGTCGAGGACGTCGACGACGCGACGCCTGCGCAGGACGGGCCGTTCCCGGTGAAGGGTTCGGCGCTGCGGTTCCGGATCGACTGGACGACGACCGATCACACCGGTCAGGACGTGCCGGTGACCGCGTACGGGCCGCAGGCGGAACGGTTCACCGGCAAGCACCCGAACACGTACGTCCACGAGGTCCTGCAACCGATCCTCACGAAGCGCTGACCGGCCCGGTCGAGCGGCGGGCCCGCAACGAGGTGGCGGCCATGTACTTCCGGGGTTCGGTCCGGCCCCGAAACCGTTCGAGGAGCATGGTCGCCGCCTGCGCGCCCATCTCCACGCCCTCCTGATCGACCGAGGTCAGGCCGATCAGGGGGTGTGCGGCCAGGTCGGTGTTGTCGTATCCCGCGACGGAGACCGGGCGCCCGGCCGCGGTGACCGCGGCGAGCGCGCCGAGGGCGATGTCGTCGTGCCCGGCGAAGATCGCCGTCGGGGCGTCCGGCCGGGCCAGCAGCTCCTCGGTGACGCGCTGGGCCGACCCGGAGCTCTCGTCGCGGCGGGCCACCCGGATCAGGTCGCCGAGCCCGGCTTCGATCATGCGCTGCCGGTAGACCTCGAGCCGGATCGCGTGCGGGGTGCCCAGCCCGGGAACGGTCATGATCTCCGCCTCGGTGAGGTGCGCGATGCGCCGGTGCCCGAGACCGATCAGGTGGTCCATGACGGCCCGCGCGCCGGCGATGTCGTCACCGACCACCGTGTCGTACCCCCGGGGTGTGTCGTGCCGTCCCAGCATGACCACCGGGATCCGGCTGGCCAGCTCCTCCAGCCACTGTGCGTCGACCGTCGGCGCGACCGCGATGATGCCGTCGACCAGGCCGTCGGCCAGTGACCGCAACGTGTCGTAGCCGGGGCCGTCGGCCGGGGCGAGCACCATCTGGTACGGCGTGCCGGCCACCGCCCGCTTCGCGCCCTCGACGATCTGGGTCATGAACCGGGCGTCGACGTGCGGGACCTCGAGGCCGATCCGGTAGCAGGAGCCGCGCAGCGCCCGCGCGGCCACGCTCGGCCGGTATCCGAGCCGGTCGATAGCGGCCTCGACCCGCTCGCGCATGGCCGGGCTGACCCCGTAGGCGTTGCGGATCACCTTCGACACGGCGGCGCGGGACACTCCGGCGGCGCGGGCTACGTCGTTGATCGTGACCGGCATGGCCCTCACTGTAGACCGGTCTCCGAACCGCCGGATCGGCAGTCCTTGAAACGTTTCGCCGAGTGTCTTGTGTCACGTATGTAGATCGGTCTACTGTTGCGCCCATCTCCCATGGAGACCGATCTACAAACATCCGCGAAATCGGAGGTTCACATATGAAGCGCGGTGCCGCGATCCTTCTCGCCAGCGCCCTCTCGCTGTCCGCCTGCAGCGCGGGCTCGCTCGGTTCCAGCGACGACGCGGGTGGCAAGACCCCGATCACCTTCCTGACCAACAACGACCCCGCCAACGTGAAGGTGTCCGAGGCGGTCATCGCGGCGTTCGAGGCGAAGCACACCGACATCGACGTCAAACTCGACACCCGGCCACAGGGCAGTGAGGGCGACAACCTGCTGAAGACCCGGCTGTCCACCGGGGACATGGCCGACGTCTTCGAGTACAACTCCGGCTCGCTGTTCCAGGCCCTCGCCCCGCAGAGCAACCTCACCCCGGTCACCGGCGAGGCCTGGGTCGGTGACCTGGACGCCACGTTCCGGCCGGTCGTCACCGCGAACAACGAGGTCTACGGCGCGCCGTGGGGCGGCATCACCGGCGGCGGCATCTTCTACAACATCCCGCTCTACCAGAAGCTCGGCCTGCAGAAACCGCAGACGTGGGCGGACTTCATGGCCAACAACGCCAGGATCAAGGCGGCCGGGGTGGCGCCGGTCCAGCAGACCTTCAGCGACACCTGGACCTCGCAGATCCTGGTGCTCGCCGACTTCCACAACGTCAACGCCGCCGATCCCGGCTTCGCCGAGAAGTACACGAAGAACCAGGCGAAGTACGCGACCACGCCCGCCGCCCTGGCCGGGTTCCAGCACCTGGAGGACCTGAAGAAGGCCGGGTACTGGAACGCCGACTATGCCTCCGCCAAGTACAACGAGGGCCTGGCCGCCGTGGCCACCGGCAAGGCCGGCCACTACCCGATGATCACCTTCGGCATCTCGCCGCTCGGTGTGGCCGCCCCGGACAATGTGAACGACGTCGGGTTCTTCGCCCTGCCCGGCACCGACCCGAGCAGGAACGGCGCGACCCTGTGGGAGCCGTCCGGCATCTACATCCCCAAGACCACCCAGGGGGACAAGCTGGCGGCCGCCAAGAAGTTCCAGGCGTTCGTCGCCTCCCCGGAGGGCTGTGCCGCCAACGCGAGCGCCAGCCCGGTCGGCGGCCCGTTCGCGGTCAAGACCTGCAAGCTGCCGGACGACGTGGCGACCGCGGTGAAGGACCTGACCGCGTATGTCGAGGCCGGTAAGGCCAGCCCCGCCCTGGAGTTCCTGTCGCCGATCAAGGGCCCGGCCCTGGAGCAGATCACCGTCGAGGTCGGCTCCGGCATCCGCCCGGCCGCCGACGGCGCGAGGCTCTACGACGAGGACGTGAAGAAGCAGGCCCAGCAGCTCGGCCTCGAGGGCTGGAAGTGACCGCTCTGACCGAGCCGGTGACCGCGGCCGCGGAGACGACGCCCGCGGACCGTGGTCGCCGGCGCAGCGCGTACCCGTACTGGTTCGTGGTCCCCGGCGGTTTGATCTTCGCGGTCTTCTTCCTGGTGCCGTCGATCATGGCGTTCTGGTTCAGCCTGACCCGCTGGACCCTGTTCGACCAGGAGTTCATCGGCCTGGACAACTACGTGCAGTTCTTCCGGGAACCCGCGCTGGCCTCCGGTCTCTGGCACACCCTGGTGTACGGGACGGTCACCTCCGGCCTGAAAGTGATCCTCGGGATGGCCCTCGCCGTGCTGCTGACCGGCCCGATCCTGGGCCGCGGCTTCATGCGGTCGGTGGCGTTCTTCCCGGTGCTGGTCAGCACCATCGGGGTCGGCCTGACGTTCCAGGTGCTCATGCACCCGACCCGCGGCGTCATCAACCAGGCCCTCGACCTGGTCGGCGTCACCGGCCCGGCCTGGCTCGCCGACCCGAGCTGGGCGCTGCTGTCGGTGGCGCTGGTCGACGTGTGGCAGGGCGTCGGCCTGGCCACGGTGATCTACATGGCCGGCATCCTGTCCATCCCGCCCGAGTACTTCGAGGCCGCGAAGACGGACGGCGCCGGCGCCTGGCACCGGTTCCGGCACGTCACCCTGCCCCTGGCCCGCCCGGCGACGGTCTCGGTGATCATCCTGTCGCTGATCGGCGGGCTGCGGAAGTTCGACCTGATCTGGGCGATGACCAAGGGCGGCCCGGGGTTCACCTCGGACGTGATGGCGTCGGTGATCTACAAGCAGTACCAGGCGGGCTTCTACGGGCTGTCCACCGCCGGCAACGTCGTGCTGTTCCTGCTGGTGATCCTGATCGTGCTGCCGCTCTTCCGGTTCCTCAACAGAAAGGACGAGACCTCGTGAGCGCCGTACGGGTGAAGCCGAACCACCTCCTCAGCAGCCTGGCGATCGTCCTGTTCGGCGTGGTGTTCCTGGTCCCGTTCGCCTTCATCGTGCTGACCGCGTCGAAGACCCAGCAGGAGTCGGCGCTCCTGCGGTTCTCCTGGCCGACCGAGTGGGCGTTCGTCCAGAACCTCCAGGCCGTCATCGAGTCCCGGGACTACCTGCTGATCATCGCGTTCATCAACAGCACGATCCTGACCGTCGCCAGCGTCGGCGCGGTGGTGATCCTGGCCGCGATGGCCGCGTTCGTGCTGCAGCGCCGCACGAGCCGGGTCACCCGGGCGGTGAACCTGATCGTGCTGTCCGGCCTGGTCCTGCCGCCCGCCGTCGTCCCGACCATCTGGGTGCTGCAGAAGCTCGGCCTGTTCAAGACCATGCCCGGCCTGATCCTGGTGGAGATCGCGTACGCCATGGCGTTCTGTGTCCTGCTCTTCCAGGCGTTCCTCGCCGGGGTGCCGCGCGAGCTGGACGAGGCCGCCACCATCGACGGCGCCGGCCCGCTCAGCCTGTTCTTCCGGGTCGTGTTCCCGCTGCTGCGGCCGATCATCGTGACGTGCGTGGTGGTGCAGTCGGTGTTCGTCTGGAACGACTTCGCCAGCCCGCTCTACTTCCTGCCCGGTGACGAGAACGCCACCGTGCAGCTGACCCTGTTCAACTTCCAGGGCCAGTACGCCAGCGCCAACAACCTGCTGTTCATGGACATCCTGCTGGTCACGGTCCCGCCGCTGATCATGTTCATGATCTTCCAGCGCCAGATCGTGTCCGGCATGATCGCCGGCTCGGTGAAAGGGTGACCATGTTGCGAGGTCGGATGATCACACCGGCGACCGAGCTGGGCAGCGCGCCGCTGTTCCGCAGAGAGATCACCCTCGAACCCGGCGAGGTGAGCCGGGCCGTTCTGACGATCAGCAGCTTGGGTGTGCACGAGGCGCGGATCAACGGGACACCCGTCGGCGACGACGTGCTCAGCCCCGGGTGGAGCGCGTACGAACACCGCCTGCGCTACCTCACCCACGACGTCACCGCGCTGCTCACCGAACGTTCCGTGCTGACCGTGCTCGTCGGCAACGGGTGGTACCGGGGGCGGCTCGGGTTCATGGGCGGCCGGGCGTTCTACGGCGACCGGCTGGGAGTCATCGCCGAACTGGAGATCGAGTATGCGGACGGGCGGCGGCAACTCGTCGTCACCGACGAGACGTGGACCGCCGGCGGGTCGGACGTCATCGCCGACGACCTCTACGACGGCCAGACGATCGACGCGCGGCGGCGGGCCGGACAGCCCGAGTGGGTGCTGCCGGTGCGGGTGCTCGACTTCGACCGGGGGCGGCTCACCCCGTACATCGGACCCCCGGTCACCAGGCACGAGACCCTCGTACCGCAAAAGATCTGGACCTCGCCGTCCGGCCGGACCCTGCTCGACTTCGGGCAGAACCTGGTCGGCTGGATCCGCGTGACCGCCACCGGGCCGGCCGGCTCCGAGATCCGCGTCCGGCACGCCGAGGTCCTGGAGAACGGCGAGCTGGGCACGCGGCCACTGCGCGACGCCCAAGCCACCGACCGTTTCATCCTCAGCGGTGGCGCGGACGTCTTCGAGCCCACGATGACCTTCCACGGTTTCCGGTACGCCGAGATCACCGGCCCTTTCACCACCGCCGAGGCCGTCGTCGTGCACTCCCGGCTGCAACGGACCGGCGAGTTCGCGTGCTCCGACGAACTGCTCAACCAGCTGCACCGCAACGCCGTCTGGTCCACCAAGGGCAACTTCCTGGACCTGCCGACCGACTGCCCGCAACGCAACGAACGCCTCGGCTGGACCGGTGACATCGCCGTGTTCGCCCCGTCCGCCGCCTACCTGTACGACGTCGAGTCGTTCCTCGCCGACTGGCTCGCCGACCTGGCCGCCGAACAGCGGGCCGCCGGCGGGCTCGTGCCGTTCGTGATCCCGGACGTCCTCAAGTTCCAGCCGCACCCGCCGGACTTCCCCGACCCGGACAGCACCGCCTTCTGGTCCGATGCGGCGGTGTGGGTGCCGTGGACGCTGTGGCAGGCGTACGGGTCCCGTGAACTGCTGGAACGGCACTATCCGTCGATGGTCGCGCACGTGCGCCGGGTCCGGACCCTGCTGTCGCCGTCCGGAGTGTGGGACGGGTCGTTCCAGTTCGGGGACTGGCTCGACCCGGACGCGCCGGCGGACGCCCCGGCCAAGGCCAAAGCGGATCCGGGCGTGGTCGCGACCGCCGCCTACTACCGCAGCCTGACCATCACCGCCGCGACGGCCGCGCTGCTCGGCCACGATCCGACCGAACTCCGGGAACTCGCCGACCGCACCCGGGCCGCGTTCCGTGCCGCCTATGTGTCGGCGGACGGGCGGATCCACTCCGACTGCACCACGGTCTACACGCTCGCCATCGCGTTCGGGCTGCTCGACCCGGCGGGGGAGGAGACGGCGGGGCGGCGGCTGGCCTCCCTGGTGGCCGAGAGCGGATACCGGGTGTCGACGGGGTTCGCGGGCACCCCGTACATCCTCGACGCCCTCACCCGCACCGGGCACCTCGCCGAGGCGTACCGCCTGCTCCTGGAACGGCAGTGCCCGTCCTGGCTGTACCCGGTCACGATGGGCGCCACCACCATCTGGGAACGGTGGGACTCGATGCTGCCGGACGGCTCGATCAACCCGGGGGAGATGACCAGCTTCAACCATTACGCCCTCGGCGCGGTCGCCGACTGGATGCACCGCACGATCGGCGGGATCGCGCCCCTCACCCCCGGTTACGCCGAGGTGCTGATCGCCCCGCGTCCCGGCGGCGGCCTGACCCACGCCCGCACGTCCCTGGAGACGCGCCACGGCCGCGTCGAGGTGTCCTGGCGCCTGGAGGACTCCCGGCTCACCGTCGACACGACGCTCCCTTCGGGGGTGACCGGCGTGCTGTCCCTGCCCGGCCATCCGGAGATCCCGCTGACCGCTGGAACCCACAACACCACGCAACGGTACGGGCCAACGACGGTACCGTGACTCGCGGCAGCCGCGGCAGGCGTCCCCTCCCGGCCGTCTGCCGGGTGCGGCTCATGCATGCGCGTTACGGCTACCCCTCGGCTGGTTCTCATGGCTGTCCCAGCGCCATGATCCGCCCACCCCAGCGTGTTGGGTTCGGCCGCTATACGCGCCCGAGTTCCACACGCCGGGTGGGCTGCTTTCCGGCGTGTTGGGTTCGGCCGTTGTGCGCGCCCGAGTTCCACACGCCGGGTGGGCTGCTTTCCGGCGTGTTGGGTTCGGCCGCTATACGCGCCCGAATTCCACACGCCGGGTGGGCTGCTTTCCGGCGTGTTGAGTTCGGCCGTTGTGCGCGCCCCAACTCAACACACCCGGTGGTCGCCTGGGAGCGTGTGTAGTTCGGGTGCTCCACGTGCCCCAACTACACACGCTCGGTGGTGTTGAGTTCGGGTGCGGGGGACGGCCGAACTCGACACGCGGGGGTTACGGGGATTGGCCGAGGGCTTTGCGGAGGAGGTCGGCCAGCTGGGCCTGTTCGGCCAGGGTCAGGTTGGAGGTGGCGGCGCGGGCGAACTCGAACGATCTCTCGAACGCGGCGTTCAGGTCGTCGCCGGCGGGGGTGCGGATGAGCTGGCGGGAACGGCGGTCGTTCGGGTTGGCGTGCCGCTCGACCAGGTCGCGGGCCTCCAGGCGGGTGACGATCTGGGTGATGTTGGAGGCGTCGCAGCCGAGCTCGTCGGCGAGCTCCCGCATGCCCCGGGGCTGCGCGATCCGGCCCAGCACGCAGGCCTGCGCGACGCTCATCCCGTGCTGCTCCGCGGCGGTCTCGTAGGCGCGGTCGTACGCGTCGACGAAGTCGAACATCGCACGCTCGGCCTCGGTCGAGGGGGAGACGGGCCCGGAGGGAACGGCCATGACCCGAATCCTAACACTTGATTCACTCAACTAAATATGCCACCGTGATGCTTGAGTCAATCAAGGATCCACGGAGGGATCGTCATGCCCGACATCTTCGAGCCGGTCACCATCGGCAAGCTCGAACTACCGAACCGCCTGCTGATGGCCCCGATGACCCGCAGCCGCGCCACTGCGGACGGACTCGTCACCGACCTGACCGCGGAGTACTACCGGCAGCGCGCCGGAGCGGGCCTGATCATCAGCGAGAGCATTCAGCCCAGCGCGATCGGGCAGGGCTACATCCGCACGCCCGGGCTGCACACCGGCGCGCAGGTCGACGCCTGGCGCCGGGTCACCGACGCCGTCCACGAGCGGGGCGGGCGCATCGTCGCCCAGCTCACGCACACCGGCCGGATCGGGCACCCCCGCCTCTACCCGAACGGGGAACTGCCGGTCGCCCCGTCCCCGGTCGCCTCCGGCGAGCAGTTGTTCAGCCCGGAGGGGATGCTCGACCACCCGGTGCCGCGCGAGCTGACGGTGGACGACATCCGTACCACGATCGACGATTTCGCCGCCGCGGCCCGCAACGCCGTGGACGCCGGGTTCGACGGGGTGGAGCTGCACGGCGCGAACGGCTACCTGATCCACCAGTTCCTCGCCGACAACACCAACCTGCGCACCGACGCGTACGGGGACCGGATCCGCTTCGCCGTCGAGGTCGCCACCGCCGTCGCCGGCGCCATCGGCGCCGACCGCACGGGAATCCGGCTGTCCCCGGGCAGCACGTTCAACAACATCCGGGAGGCCGATCCCGCGCCGGTCCACCTCGCGCTGCTGGCTGAGCTGGACCTCGCGTACGTGCACCTGGTCGAGGTCGGCGACCGGGACCTGACCCGGCGGCTGCGGGCCGCATGGTCCGGCGCGTTCCTCCTCAACCCGCACCCCGACGGGTTCCCCGCGTCCGCCGGGGACGCCGTGGAGGCGGTCGAGTCCGGAGTGGCCGACGCCGTCGCGCTGGCGACCCTGTGGCTGGCCAACCCGGACCTCGACGTGCGGATCCGGGCCGGTGGGCCGTACAACACCGCCGATCCGGACACCTTCTACGGCGGGGACCACACCGGCTACACCGACTACCCGGCGCTGAGCGCATGAGCCGTACCCACGCGCTCGTGGTCCTCGCGCACCCGCGCGCCGACTCGCTGACCGCCGCCACCGCGTCCCGGGCCCGGGCCGTCCTGATCGCCGACGGCGCCACCGTCGACCTGCTGGACCTCTACGCGGAGGGCTTCGATCCCTCGTTGCGCCCCGACGACGAGCCGGACTGGGGCGACGCCGCGAAGGAATATTCGGCCGAGGTACGGGCACACATGGCCCGGATCGCCGCCGCCGACCTGATCGTCGTCGTCTTCCCGGTCTGGTGGTTCGGGCTGCCGGCGATTGCCAAGGGCTGGGTCGACCGGGTGTGGAACCGGGGCTTCGCGTACGAGCCGTCCACCCTCCGGGGCAAGCGGATGCGGTGGGTCGGGCTGGCCGCCGGTTCGGCAGCCGACTACGCCGGACCCGGCCTGGACAGGGCGATCGACGTGCAGTTGCGCGTGGGGATCTCGGAGTACTGCGGCATCACCGACGCCGCCGTGCACCTGATCCACGACACGCTCACCGAGCCACGGGTCACCGCCGTCGACGCGATCGTGCTCACCGGTCCGGTTGCTGCTGGCGCAGACCGGTGACGAGCAGGGTGACGATGCGGCGTACGTCGTAGTCAGGGTCCTGCGCGGTCCAGGCGACCAGGTCGCCGACGGCGCGGATCAGCTCGTAGGGCCGGATGTCGGCGACCACCTCGCCGGACGCCCGCGCCGCGTCCAGCAGGTCGGACAGGACCGGGACCAGCCGGTCGAGGAACAGCTGGTGCAGGGCCGTGAAACCGGCGGCGTCACCCTGCCACACCTTCGCCACGCCGTGCTTGGTGGCGAGGAAGTCGACGAACAGGTGCACCCAGTCGAGCAGTGCGGCGAACGGGGTCGGCGCGGACGCGAGCAGCGCCGGGCCGGCCTCGGCGCACGCGTCGATCTGGTGCCGGTACACCGCGACCAGCAGGTCCGCCCGGGTCGGGAAGTGCCGGTAGAGGGTGCCCATGCCGACTCCGGCGGCCGTGGCCACCTGACGGACCGTGGCGTCGACACCGGAGGTCGCGAACACCTCGGCCGCCGCGTCCAGCAGCGCCCGTTCGTTGCGGGCGACGTCCGCCCGGCGCTTGGGCGCCGTACCACCTGATCCAGTCACCCGCCGATTGTGTCACGGCTCGATCTTGCAAAACGGAACAGCGCTCCGTATCTTGATGCGGAGCGCTGTTCCGTTTCCTCGATCTCAGGAGCCCCCGATGGCGATCGTGTCCCTCAAACCCGTCGTGCTGCCCGCCCCCGGCCGCGGCGACGACCTGCAACTCCGGGTCTCCGCACCCACCACCGGCGACGGCCTGCCGGTGATCGTCCTCGCGCACGGCTTCGGCGGCGCGATGGACTGGTACGACCCGCTCGTCGACCACTGGGCGGCCAACGGCTTCGTCGTCGTGCAGCCCACGTTCCTGGACTCCAAGACGCTGGGTGTCACTCCGGCCGACCCGCGGTACCCGGTCATCTGGCAGACCCGCGTCGACGATCTGGTGCGCGTCATCGACGATCTCGCCACGATCGTCGGCGCGGTGCCCGGGCTCGCCGGCCGGGTGGATCTCGAACGGCTCGCCGTCGCCGGGCACTCGTGGGGTGGGCAGAGCGTGGGCATGCTGCTCGGGGCACGGGTCCTCGATGCCGATGGGCGGCCTGGGGTGGACCGTACCGATCATCGGGTCAAAGCCGGTGTGCTGCTGGCCACCACGGGGCTCGGCGGGGCGGAGCTGGCCCCGTACGCCAGGGAGAACTTCGCCTTCATGAACCCCGACTTCACCGATCTGAAGACGCCGGTCCTGGTCGTCGCGGGGGACGCGGACCAGTCGGCGCTGTCCAGCCGCGGGCCGGACTGGTTCACCGACGTGTACCACCTCAGTCCGGGGGCGCAGGGCCTGGTCACGCTGTTCGGCGCGGAGCACTATCTCGGCGGCATCCATGCGTACCGGTCGGCCGACACCACCGACGAGAGCCCGGCGGGGGTGTCGCTGATCCGGCGTACGTCGACGGCCTTCCTGCGTACGGCGCTCGGCATCGACGCGGCCGCCTGGGACACCGAGGTCACCGCCGTCCGCGCCATGCCGGATGCGGTGGGCCGCATCGACACGCCCGCGACATCGGCCGGCGCATAACTCCTCACGGTATTGATCCGGGTTCAGCGCCCGCGTCGGCGTCCCCGCCCGATCTTGTCGATGCGGCATCGGGGTGAGGCGCACAAGATCGGCATCGCGCCCGAACTTGTGCGTCTCACGCCGGAGAGCCGATGCTCCGAATCCACGCTCGCGGACCTGGCCGATCGTGGGCTGGGCAGACCGGTGCGTACCGCACAACATCGGCAGCGGCCCGGCCCTCAGCGGTCATGGCATCGTCGGCGACATTCTCCACCGCGTTCCCGATGATGCCGCCGCCGGAGAAGTGCAGCGTGTCCGCGCCGGGAAACGACACCGTCTCATCTAGTCGATATCGAAGATGCTGTGTTTGTCGTAGAAGTGAAGGACGTAGCGGCAGCGGGAACAGATCATCAGGGTCATGCGATGACTGGTGAAGCCCCACCGGCTGTCCTGGCGCGACTCCTCCTGCTGGAACTCCGTGCCATGACATAGCGGGCAAGCGAGCTGCGGTTCCGTCACGGAGACCACGTTAGCGGCGTTCTTCGGGACCAGGTCGCCGGAACGTTCGTTCTCTCGCCCGGCGATGTCCGTGGAACCCGGTTCGCCCACGACCTCGTACCGATCGGCTGCTGGTCCCTGACCGGCTGGCATCCGTGCGTGGCCTGCGACGGTTGCGGTGCGCTGGTCGCCTTCCGGACGGACGACTGCCGGGTGGCCCAGGAGACCCGCCGGTCACGCCGCGGCGATGGCGGCGCGGGTGGCCTCGACGAAGGACCAGAAGGCCGCAGTGGTGGTTCTGCGCCGTCCGGCCCGGGTGTTGGCGCCGAACATCGCGGCCCGCAGCGGGGTGGTCAGTTCCAGCTGTGCTCCGGCGCCGCTCAGGTTGCGGTTGACGATGTTGGCGGGGTGCTCGCCCGCGAGGCCCGTGCCGGTGGCGTCGCGGGCATGGATGCCCGCGGCCGCGTACGCCGTGATCAGGTTGTCCTTGAGAACGGTGTCGAGGCCGCCGACCAGAACGGCGGCGGGCTCGGCGAGCGGTGGGACGAGACCGGTGGCGTCGCCGGGCCGGCAGCCGTGCAGCGCGATCACGCGGCGGGCGCCGCCGCAGAGCGATCCGGCGATCGGGTCGTCGCAGTGCGTCGCCGTGACGTGCAGCTTCGCGTTGCCGTCGCTGAGCAGGCCCTCGAACATCCAGTAGTCGTACGCGGGGCCGGACGGGGCGAAGGTGTCCGGGTGGTATCCCGCGATCGCCAGGCACAGCTCGGAGGTGCCCGGCTCGATCCCGCCGCCGTGCGGAGCGACGATCGTGACCTGCGGAAACTCCGCCGAGGCGGCCGGATCGTCGTCGAACGACGGGTGCCGCCGGAACCTCCGGGCGTAATGGACGCCCTCGGTGAGGTCAGGCTGGGCGTAGAGGTCGGTGTTGGACTCGTACGTGTCGGCGGAGGCGGCGGCGCGCGCCGGGGCAGGCGCCACCCCCGCGGCGCCGGTGGTTGCGGCGGCCATCAGAGTCAACAGGGAGCGCCGGGAGGCGAGGGTTTCCATGTTCGCTGTCATCGAGAAACCTCCGTGGAAACCCGCGGCGTTAGCCGTGGGGAGGGATCGGATTTCCTGCGGAGCAGGTCAGGGGTGACCCATTCGCTGTCAAGGCGGATGGGCGTCTGGTCAGACGTTGCGCTGGTGCTCGACATACCTCTTCCCTCTTCACGATCTCCAGGGTTGCGCCGCCGACGGCAGCCCGGCAGAACACCCACGACGCCCGCGTCTGGGCCAAGCAGGTCGTCGACCACCACAGCTTGATTGCCGTCGAAGACTTCAAGTCGAGGTTCCTGACCAAGACGTCGATGGCCCGCAAGGCCGCCGACAACGCGATCGGCGCGTGCAAGGCCGAACTGATCGAGCGTGGTATGCGGGCGGGCCGCACGGTGGTGCTGGTGCCGCCCGCCTGCACCACCATGACCTGCTCCGGGTGCGGCGAGAGAACCAATCTCCGCCTCGGGCTGGGTGTCCGTACTTCCGAGTGCGCCGCTTGCGGCTACACCGCAGACCGTGATCTCAACGCCGCGAGGACGATCCTCGCCACGGCGGAACGCGACCGTGCCAGTGCCGACGACGTCAGACATCAGATCGCCTCCTCCCGAGAGCGTCGATTCGATGCAGTCCGAGCTGGGAATCCAGGGCCTGGCCCCGGAGGAAGATCCCCCGGATCCATCCGTGGGGATCGTTAAGTCCAGTAGAGGATGCGGCAGGTGGGGAGTCGCTGGGCGATCTCGGACTCGAACCAGGTGCGGAGGCCGGCCATCAGGGGTGCCGGATAAACGTACTTGACCGCGCCGAACTTGCCGTGTTTGCGGGAGCGGGCCTCCTCGTCCATCTCCAGCCGGGTGCGCGGATACCAGCCGAGCAGCACCTCCTTGCTGCCCGGCGTGAAACGGTGGGTGATCAGTTCGGCGGTCAGATCCAGCCGGGGTACGCCGTCGACCGCCGCCGCCACGTCCGCGAGCAGGGCGCCGTACGCCGTACGCCAATCGCCGGCCGGCATGATCGGGGCGATCGTCAATCCGACCGGATAACCGTCCAGCGCGAGCCTCCGCAACGCGGCCAGCCGATCGTGCAGCCGGCTCGTCCCGCCCTCGAACCGGGTCGTCACCGGCAGGCAGTTGACGCTGAACCGGACCCGCGTACGGCCGTGATGAGGCAGCCCGACGAGACCGTCCACATCGTCGAACTTGGTGGTCCAGCGCAACTGCACCGGCGCGTCCCAGGCGCCGAAGTGTTCGATCGCCCGCCGCCAGCTCCCGGTCAGGTGCTCCAGCGCGAGCGGATCGGTGTAGCAGGACGCCTCGAACGTCGTACCCTCGTCGCGTCTCGCCGCCCGGCGGCTGGTGATCGTGCCGCGCCCGGCGTAGTCGGCGAGCCCGTCCAGGATCACGTCCAGATCGGCGTAGACGCGGGTCACCGGCGGCCCGGACAGCGAACCGGCCAGATAGCAGTACTGGCAGTGCGCCGGGCAGCCCTCGGCGAGGTCGAAACGCCAGTCCGCGCTGGGTGCGATCGGCTGCAGACGCCGGCGCGACGGGGGACTCACCACGATCGCCAGGGTGCTTTTCGCGCGGGCGTACGTCTCCCGGTCCGTCTCGCCCCGGACACCGGTCAGCCGGGCCGACCGCAGCCGCTCCACCTCGATGCCCTGGGCCTCGACCAGCGCCATGATCCGGTGGGCGTGCGGATGATCGTACGCCGCCGGGGTCGCCACCACCCGCCGCGGAACCCACCGCCGGGCCGGGCGCGCCGGCGGCGCCACCTCGCTCAGGTCGTACGTGGTGACGCGCTCGCCACTGGCACTGTGCGGCGCCGCCGGGACGTCCCGGGCAAGCGGCTGATCAAGGTCGGTCATCTCCGACGATTACCCCCGGCAGCGCCGGTGTACCGGTCAGGACGGCTCCTCGGGCGTGCTCAGGAACTCGTCGATCTCCCGGTCCCACGCCGCGATCTGCTCCCCGGCCGGTTCCCCCGAGACGGATGCGGAGATCGTGCTGCACACCCTCGACCTGCCCGGCGACCGGAACGTGCGCCACCTGGTGGACGACGTGCCCGACGCGGTGGCCGCCTGTCAGGCGGCCGGGTGCGCCGTTCGCGAGCCGCCGTTCGAGGTGGCGATCGGCAGGTGTGCGGTGCCGGCCGACCTGAACGGCAACGTGCTGTGCCTTCTGGAGCTGAGCAAGGGCCGCGAACCGCCGCCGCGACGGGAACGTGAGGCTCCCCGCTCCCGTCGCGTCGTGATGCCCTACTGCTTCGCCGGGGCCGCGGGCGTGGCGTCCGCGCGCTTGCGGGACCGGAAGGCGCGCGGGTCGAACGCCCCACCGGGGTGCTGCTGGACGAATTCGCCCTGCGCGTCGGTGATCAGGCCCTGCGCCCGGTCGAGATCGTTCTGCAGAAACCGGTTCTGTGCGTCGCTCATGTCTGGTTACCTACCCGGGAAGCCGGCCGGGCTAACGGCCGGCCTCCCCGGGGAGGGGCTCGGACGTACGGTGCCCGGTGTCGTCGACCAGCCCGGGCGCCATGCTGCCGCCGTGCGCCTCCTGCGCCGGATGCTCCTGGTCGCGGCGCTGCCCGACGTCGGCCGAACCCGGCCCGTCCTCGGTGGTGAACTCGCTGACCTGCTCGGGATCGACATCACTCATGATCCCGCTGTACCCGGATGGCGGCCCCGTACGCCGAAGTCTCGATCATCGGCCGCCAGACGCGAAAAGGTGAACGAGACCGCGCCGGTGGATGCCGTGCCGCCGCCGTGGTCAGCGGCGGGAGGTGACCTCCAGCGAGCCCATGCCGCCGGCGGCGTCGATGTTCAGGCCCGGGCCGCCGCCCAGGGAACCGGACTCGACGACCGCGCCGGAGCCCTTGCCGCCGCTGCTGTCGCCGTAGAGGGTGACGTTTCCGGCGCCGTCGCCGATGGCGACGCGGGCCGGGATGCGGGAAGCGGTGCGGATGCGCCAGGTGCTGACGCCACCGGCCATTCTGATCGGGAGTACGCCGGACACGCGGCCCAGTGACACGTTCATGCTCTCCGCGCCGCCGTCCAGGTCGATGCGGCTGACCGGGCCGGCGGTGGTGTCCAGGTTGAGGGTCCGCACGCCGGCGCTGATCCGCAGATGCCAGGTGATCCGGTCGCTGAGCAGGACCTCCAGGGTGGCCGGGGCGGAGCCGGCCCGGTTCACGTCGACCCGCAGGACGCCGTCGCCGAAGGTGCTGGCGGCGGCGCCGAGCGGGGACGCGACCCGGAACGGGGCGTCGCCGGTGTCGGCGGTACGGACGGTCAGCTCGGTGACGCCGGAGACGAACTCGAAGCGGGCGTTCCGGACGGCCTTCCGTGGCGGCGCGGTGGTGGTGGGAGCGGGCGGCCCGGTCGTCGGTGCGGACGAGGGAACGGTGGGTGGTGAGGGCGGCGGGGTGACGGGCGCGGGTTCCAGGGGGATGGTCGCGGGCGGCGGCGGTGGCGTCTCGGCGGCCTGCTGGCGGATCTCCGAGTCGGCCAGCGGGCGGGCCAGCAGCACCGTGCCGGCGACGACCAGCATCGCCGTCATCCCGGTGAGAATGACGGGGCGTTGCAGCCAGCGGCGTTCCGGCGGAGCCTCGGCGGTCTCCCCGGGCTCAGCGCCCGGGCGGAACGCGGACAGCGGCAGGAACGACTGCCAGGCCGAACCGTCCTGAAGCCGGTGCGGGGCGTCCGGCCAGTAGTCGGCGATGTTCGGCAGGGCGGCGCCCGGCGGGGTCTCCGGTCTCGTGGCGGGTTGGTCCACGTAACGGCCCACCCGCAGGCCGTTCTCGTCCGAGCCCACGCATTCTCCTTGCGGCATCGATGGCGACCCCCGTGGAACCTACGAGCACGGAGCGTATCGATCGATTGGCGTGCTGCCAATAGTGGGTCATGACCGAAAGCGCTCAGGAGTGTGAACGTGCACAGAAGCGCGGCGGGCGACGGCGCCGAGGACGGTGGCGAGCACGCCGAGGACGAGCGCGGCGAAACCGCCGACGATGCCGTTGCCGGTTCCGGGGCCGCCGTCGGCGGTGATCACCACGAAACCGCCGGCGAGGATGCCGATCGCGCCGGCGGTCAGCGCCAGCAGCGGTGCGCGGGAGCCGGGACGGCGGCGGCGGATCACGGCCCGGACCGCGACGACCACACCGGCCAGGGCGATCAGCGCGGCGGCGGCGCCCAGAACTCGTCCGCTGGTCATGGCGTAGGTGGTGGTGGAGGCGCTCAGGACGGGTCCGCTGACCTCGGCATAGATGTCGATCATGACAGTCCTCCCGGTGTGGATGACGATGCGGTGTGGATGACGATGCGGTGTGAATGACGGACCCATCGTGGGCGGGTGGACCGGTGTGGCGCGTCGTGCCGGTGCGGACACTCCGGACTGCTGCGGATGCGGTAGCCGGCTACGGCGCCGGGAGGATTCCGCGGCGGTGGAAGGCGGCTAGGGTCGGCGCATGCGCTGCGATGTCCGGGACGGGGTGATCGCCGCCGGGGTGGCGGTGATCCTGGTGATCACCGGGCTGTCCGGGCACCGGCCGGAGAGCGCCGCCGCGATCGCCGGCGTCGTTCTGCTGGCCGCCGGCGGGCTGGCGCTGGCCTGGCGGCGGCGGTTCCCGGTCGCGGTCCTGATCGTCACCGGGCTCTGCGCCGTGGGATATCAGGCCGCCGGGTTCGACGTGTTCGCGGTGGCCTACCTGGTCGCGGTCTACGCGGCGATGCGCGCGGGCCGGCGGGCCGCCACCGTCACGGTCAGTGTGGTCATGCTGGCCGCGCTGCCCCTGACCGCGATGGCGTCTGGCCTGCCGGCGAAGAGTTCCCGCAGCGTCCTCGAGCTGGCGTGGCTGATCGCGGCCGGCGCGGCGGGCGAGGCGTTACGGCAGGCGGAGCGCCGGGCCGACGAGGCGGAACGCACCCGGGAGCAGAGCGCCCTGCGCCGCGCCGGGGAGGAGCGGCTGCACATCGCCCGGGAGCTGCACGACTCGCTGACACACCAGATCTCGGTGATCAAACTTCAGGCCGAGGTGGCCGTACACCTCGCTCGCAAAAGGGGTGAACCGGTGCCGGACGCCCTCCTGGCGATCCGCGATGCCGGGCGCGAAGCGGCCCGGGAACTGCGCGAGACGCTCACGGTGCTGCGCGACGACGGCGACTTCTCGCGGTACGGGTTGCAGCACGTCCCCGGGCTCCTCGACGGTGTCCGTGCGGCCGGGCTGACCGCCACGCTGACCACCACCGGGGAGCCCGGGGCGCTGCCGCCGGCGGTGGACCGCACCGGCTACCGGATCGTGCAGGAGTCCCTGACGAACGTGGTCCGGCACGCCCGCGCCGCCTCCGCGACGGTGTGCATCGACTATCACCCCGACCGGGTCCGGATCCGGGTCGACGACGACGGCGCCGCCGCGCCGCCGTCGCCGCAGCCGGGCGTGGGCCTGCTCGGCATGCGGGAACGGGTCACCGCCCTCGGCGGCACGCTCCGCGCCGAGCCCCGCGACCAGGGCGGCTTCACCGTCCATGCCGAACTCCCGCTGGCCGGCACGCCATGATCCGGGTGCTGCTGGTGGATGATCAGCCGCTGATCCGCAGCGGGTTCCGGGCGCTGCTGGACGCCGAGGACGACATCGCGGTGGTCGCCGAGGCGGGGGACGGTCTGGCCGGCGTCGAGCAGGCCCGCCGCCACCTGCCGGACGTGGCGCTCGTCGACATCCAGATGCCGCTCGCCGACGGCATCGAGGCGACCCGCCGGATCGCCGCCGATCCGGCGCTGGCGGGGGTGCACGTGGTGGTGCTGACGAACTACGGCCTGGACGAGCACGTGTTCCACGCCCTGCGCGCCGGCGCCGCCGGTTTCCTGGTCAAGGACATCGAGCCGGAGGACCTGCTGCACGCCGTCCGGGTCGCGGCCCGCGGGGACGCGCTGCTCGCCCCGTCGATCACCCGGCGGCTGATCGACCGGTTCGTGACCGCGCCGCCCCGCCCCACGGCCCTCGGCGAGCTGACCAACCGGGAACGGGAGGCGGTCGCCCTGGCGGCCCGCGGCCTGACCAACGACGAGATCGCCGCCCGCATGGTGATCACCCCGATCACCACGAAGACGCACCTCAACCGGGCGATGACCAAGCTGCGGGCCCGGGACCGGGCACAGCTGGTGGTGATGGCCTACGAGTCCGGCCTGGTGATCCCACCCGGCCGGCTGGAGCGCGAGTGATCTCACAGGGTGTCCGGGCGCTCTGCGGGGTGTGATCCGGGGCCGATTACCATGACGGCGACGTCCGAAGCGCGTTCACCGCCGCACGATGCCCAAGGCGGAACACACCACGAACACAGCCTTGGAGACCGCGTGACCAGTGCCGATCTGACCGCCCGCCTGCGCGCGGCCGGTGTCACCGACATCCTCACCGACGCGGCGCACCGGTCCGCGTACTCCAGCGACGCCTCCCTCTACCGGGTGGTGCCGCAGGCGATCGTCCGCCCCCGGCACGACGACGACGTCCTCGCCACCCTCGCGGTGAGCCGGGAGACCGGGGTCCCGATCACCGCCCGGGGCGCCGGCACGTCGGTGGCCGGCAACGCGATCGGCCCCGGCATCGTCCTCGACTTCAGCCGGCACATGAACAAGGTCCTCGAGGTCGACGGCGCCGCGAGGACGGCCCGGGTCCAGGCCGGGACGGTGCAGGCGGTGCTGCAGGCCGCGGCCAAGCCGTTCGGGCTGCGGTTCGGCCCCGACCCGTCGACGCACACCCGCTGCACCATCGGCGGCATGATCGGCAACAACTCGTGCGGGTCACGCACGCTGGGGTACGGGCGGACCTCCGACAACACGCTCGGCCTCAAGGCGTACACGATCGACGGCGAGGAGCTGTCGCAGTCCAAGACCGTGGACCGGCTGCGCGACGTGATCGGGGCGAACCTGGCGATCGGCCGCACCGAGTTCGGCACCTTCGGCCGCCAGGTCTCCGGTTACGCCGTCGAGCACCTGCTCCCGGAGAACGGGTTCAACCTCACCGAGTTCCTGGTCGGCAGCGAGGGCACCCTGGCGATCGTCACCGAGGCGACGGTCCGGCTGGTCGCCGACCCGAAGTACCGGACGCTGATCGTGCTCGGCTACCCCGACTTCGGCACCGCCGGCGACGTCATCCCGAAGATCCTCGAGTTCAGCCCGACCGCCTGCGAAGGGCTCGACCACCGGATCTGCGACGTGGTCCGGTCCCGGCGCGGCCCGGGCGCGGTACCTCCGCTGCCCGGCGGCGCCGCCTGGCTGATGGTCGAGATCGCCGGCGACGACCCGGGCGAGGTCCGTGAGCGGGTCACCGAGCTGGTCGCCGCGGCCGAGGCCGTCGACCACCGGATCGTCGAGGACACCGCCGAGGCCGCCCCGCTGTGGAAGATCCGCGAGGACGGCGCCGGGCTCGCCGGCCGCGCCCCGAGCGGGCTGCCCGCGCACGCCGGCTGGGAGGACGCGGCCGTGCCGCCCGCACGGATCGGCGCCTACCTGCGGGACTTCGACGCGCTGACCGCGCGGCACGGGCTGTCCGTGATGCCGTACGGGCACCTCGGCGACGGCTGCGTCCACGTGCGCCTGGACTTCCCGCTCGACAAACCGGACGGCCCGCAACTGTTCCGCGCGTTCCTCGAGGACGCCGCCGACCTGGTCGTCAGCTACGGCGGGTCACTGTCCGGTGAACACGGCGACGGCCGGGCTCGCAGTGAGCTGCTGACCAGGATGTACTCGCCCGAGGCGATCAACCTGTTCCGGCAGATCAAGGGCGTCTTCGACCCGAACAACCTGCTCAACCCGGGCAACCTGGTCGACCCGGACCCGGTCGACGCCAACATCCGCGTCTCGCAGGCACGCAAGGTGACGGTGCCGCTGGCGCTGGCGTACCACCACGACGGCGGCGACTTCAACCAGGCCGTGCACCGGTGCACCGGCGTCGGCAAGTGCCGGGTCGACACGACGGTGCTCGGCGGGGTGATGTGCCCGTCCTTCCTGGCTACCAAGAACGAGAAGGACTCCACCCGGGGGCGGGCGCGGGTCCTCCAGGAGATGCTCGACGGGGACCTGGCGCCGGACTGGCGCTCGGAGGCCGTACACGACGCCCTCGATCTCTGTCTGTCCTGCAAGGGGTGTGCGTCGGACTGCCCGACCGGGATCGACATGGCGGCGTACAAGTCGGAGGTCCTGCACCAGAGCTACAAGGGGCGGGCGCGGCCGCGGTCGCACTATTCGCTCGGCTGGCTGCCTCGCTGGTCGAACGTGGCGGCGCTGATGCCCCGTTTCGCGAACTTCATGATGCGCCTGCCCGGTGTCCGGGGGCTGGCTCTCTTCGCGGCCGGTGTCGACAAGCGGCGTAACATCCCTGCTTTCGCTTCTCGGACATTCCGGTCCTCCTTCACGCCGGTCGACACCGGTAAACCGATCGTTCTGTTCGTGGACAGCTTCACCGACCACTTCTCGCCCGCGGTGGCCCAGGCCGCCGTGGACGTGCTGGTCGACGCCGGGTACGCGCCGCGGATCTCCAGCCGGAAAGCCTGCTGCGGCCTGACCTGGATCTCCACCGGCCAGCTCGACGCCGCCCGGCGCATCCTCGGACGCACCGTCGCCGAACTGCACGAAGCCGTCAAGCAGGGCATTCCGATCGTGGGCCTGGAGCCGTCCTGCACCGGCGTGCTCCGCCAGGACGCCGTCGAACTCGTCGACAACGAGGCGGCCCGCGAGGTCGCCGAGGCGACGATGACGGTGGCTGAGCTGCTTGCGGCCACTCCCGGTTACACCCCTCCCAGCCTCGACGGGGTACGGGTCATCGCCCAGCCCCACTGCCACCACCACGCCGTGATGGGCTGGGACGCCGACGCCAAACTGCTCAAGAAGGCCGGCGCGACGGTGAAACGGCTCGGCGGCTGCTGCGGCCTGGCCGGCAACTTCGGCGTCGAGCGGGGTCACTACGAGGTGTCGGTGCAGGTCGCCGAGCAGCAGCTGTTGCCGGCTCTGAAGGCGGCCGAGGAGGGGGACATCCTGCTCGCCGACGGCTTCTCCTGCCGTACCCAGGCCGACGACCTGGCCGGCGTCTCCGGCGTGCACCTGGTCCAGCTTCTGCAGAGCCGTTTGAAGCAGCCCCGCTGAGTCGCGTGGGGAGTTCGGCCGCGCATCGCGCCCGAACTCCCCACGCCGCGCGGTTCGCGGAGATCTTGGACGGTTTGCGCCGGTCATATCCGCTCACGATCGGCTGGGTTTGCGATCCTGTACGGTTCGCGCCGGGCTCACTAGGTCGAGGCGGCGGGCTCGCGATCTTGTGCGGTTCGTGCCGGTGTCTCCTGCCCAAGATCTGTGGGGTGGGCGATCTTGGATGGGAAGCGTCGGGTTTCCGGAGTGGGGCGCACAAGTATGGGCGGCCTGGCGATCTTGTTTGCGGGGCTCCGGTGCCGATTCACCAAGATCGGTGGGAGCTGGCGGGCGAACGTGATCACCTGGCTGACCGGGACGGGGTCTGCGATGATCGCGTGCTGGCTGGCGGTGCCCGCTTGGTCCCGGGGCGAGGCGTTGAGTCGGGCTGCGGCGTTGGTCTCGGGGAGGCGTTGAGTCGGGTCGAGGCGTTGGTCTCGGGGAGGCGCTGGAGGGCGATCGCCGGCTTGCGGTCTGGGTTGGGCGGTGCATGTGTGGGGCGGTGCGTCCGCGGGAGGCGAACCCGGGCTCAGCGCTACTGCGGGCCCAGCGTGGTCATCTGGGCGCGGTAGATCGCGCTCATCTCGTCGTAGTGCCTGGTCAGCAGGCGGATCTCGGCGGGGGTGTGGCGGCTCAGCAGTTCGGCGACCGCGCCACCGAAAGACGTGTAGACCTCGGCGCCGGCGGCCAGCCGCTCCGGGACGAGGGTGACGATGACACGGCGGCGGTCCTCGGGGTCGCGGTCGGCGGTGACGTAGCCGGCGCGCTCCAGACGGCGGATCATGCTGGTGATCGCGCCGGTGGTGAGGTTCGTCTGCTCCGCGAGCTGCCCGGCCGTGGCGGTGCCCGAATCCATCAGGAAATCCAGGCACTCCATGTCGGTCACGGTCAGTCCCAGCCGTGCCGCCGCGGCATGCCGGAACATGACCGACAAACGGGACGACTCGCGGCCGGCGCGCTGGAAATCGGCGATCGCTTGGGTACGGGCACTGTCGTTCACGCAGAGATTATGGACGCCTCCGGAACGGTCACCCGGTGCAGCCGTGGCAGCAGGCGTGTCATCACCAGCCGTTGCGCCCGCCCGCTGCCGGTGAGCCGGCGCATCATTCCGGCGGCGGTGTCCACGGCCTTGAACGCGTACCGTGCCATCTCCTCCTGGTACGCGGAGATCGCTTCTTCGAGCTTCGGGCCGGGGCTTTCGCCGTACGCCACAAGGGTTTCGGCAAGTTTCTCGCCGAGAAGTGCCGCGTCGCGGAGGGCGGTGTTGCCGCCGTGCGCGCCGAACGGTGGCATGGCGTGGATCGCGTCACCGATGACGGTGGCCCTGGGTAGCGGCCAGGCGGCCGGGCGCTGTCCGACAGCGAACGTGCTCAGCAGTGTGCTGTCATCGTCGGCTGCCGCGACCAGTTCGCGGACGAGCGGGTGATAGCCGCCCGACAGCCGGATCGCGAGTTCCCGCAGTTCCTTCGTGCCGGCTGCCTCCCGCTGTGGGAGGACCAGCCCCCACATCACGTAGTCACTCATCCCGAGCCGTGGACTCTCCCGGAACCGCATCGACGTGAAGAAGAACGCCTGTCCCGGAACGTCCGCCAGCGCCAGGACCCCGCTGTCCGCCAGTACCTCCGGGATCACGCTGCGCCCGTTCCGGATCAGCGGCGTCCGCCCGTAGATCCCGGCCATCCCGGTGTCCGACGGCTCCGTCCCGGGCGCGATGCGCCCGCGCAACGTGGACCCGATCCCATCCGCCGCCACCACCACGGACGCCGTCACCGCACCACTGTCCGCGAATCGCAGCACCAATCGTCCGTCCGCCGCTCCCGGTCCCGCGGTTTCCTCCTCCACCGTGATCGCAGCCCTGCCGTAGTGGACGCGCCCTTCCAGGCCCGTGAGCAGAATCGACCGTAAGACCTGGCGATCCATCTGGCGTTCGGCGTCGTCGGTGGGCTTGAAGTTCAACGTGAAGGCGTCCCGCAGGCGGCTGTTCGTGAACCGGAAGGTGCCGCCGGGTGCGCCGCCCGTGGCCACTGCCAGCTCGTACAGGTGCGCGGGCAGGCTGTCCCGCAGCGCGCCCAGCCCGTCCCCGTCGACCGTGATCCGGTATCCCTGGCGTCGTACGAACGGGCCGGGATCCGCTTCGTACACGTGCACGTCGATGCCGGCGCGCAGTAAGCGTTGCGCCAGGCAGAGACCCGCCAATCCGGCACCCGCAACAGCAACGGTCACTTCCCGTGGTCCATGCATGTCGATACCTTAGCCATTAAGATAACTCTGTGCAATTGTTGGTTGGGGGTGCGGTTTGGGCTGGGTCAGTTCCCGCGCACCCCGCCGGAAGTGTGGAGCGGGCCGGTGCTGCCGCGGATGATCAGCTCGGTGGGCAGGGTGAGGCCGGCGAGAGGGGCGGCGCCGAGCAGTTGAGCGGCGGCGGCGCGGCCCTTCTCCTGGTGCGGCTGGCGGATGGTGGTCAGGGGCGGGTGCGACCAGGCGGCGGGTGGGGCGTCGTCGAAACCGATCACGGAGAGTTGATCGGGGACGGTGATGCCGCGGTCGGCGGCGGCGCGGAGGGCGCCGAGGGCGAGTTCGTCGCTGGCGGCCAGCAGCGCGGTCGGCCGGGCGGGGCGGTCGAGCAGCAGGGCGGCGGCGCGGTGGCCGGCGTCTCTGCTGTACGGGCCACACTCGATCACCGGCACCGTGCTCCAGTCGAGGCCGGCGGCGGTGAGCGCGTCCCGGTAACCGGCGAGCCGTTCGCGGATGACATGGGAGCGGGCGGCCCCCTGGCGAACGGCGCCGGCGGGGCCGAAACGCCCATCCGGAATCAGTGGCAGAGCCAGGACGGCGATCGATCGGTGTCCGAGTTCGATCAGGCGTTGGGCGGCGATGGCAGCCGCCGCCCGGTCGTCGATGCCGACATGGCCGGCAGGCGGGTGGACCGTCGCGGCGGTGCCGGGTCTGGAGTCGGTGGCGGGTAGGGCCGGGGCGGCGGCGCCGAGGGGGACGGGGTGGGGTGGGCCGTCGACGATGACGGTGGGGAGAGCGCGGGAGAGGGCGGTGGTGACGCGGGTATCGCCGTCGAGGTCGCAGTGGAGGACGAAACCGTCGACGACAGTGCGGCGGACGATGTCGTCGCTGCTGCCGCGGGGGATCAGGACCAGGCCGGCGCCGTACTGCTCGCACACCTCGCCGAGGCCGGTGACGAACAGGGCCTCGGCGGGGTCGGACAGGGCGAACGTCAGCGGGTCGTCGAAGACCAGGCCGATCACGCCGGCCTGACGGCGGCTGAACGTGGCGGCGATCGGGTCCGGGCCCGGGTAGCCGAGGCGGGTGGCCTCGGTCAGGATGCGTTCCCGCAGGTGGGTGCTGAGTTGATCAGGGCGGTTGTACGCGTTCGACACCGTCGCCTTGGACACCCCCAGCGCGCGGGCCACGTCGGCCAGGGTCACGCCGCGACCGGGGCGGCCGCCGCCGGCGCGCTTTCGGGAGGTGTCGTTCACGAAGCGATGCTAGCGTTCTGAACTAGTTAAGACTGAACTAGTTCAGAGGCGGCGTCGTGATGGGTTCTCGGAACGCGTACATCTCCCTCGCTCTGTCGTTCCTGCTCTGTGGGTTGATCTTCAGCACCGCGATGGCCCGGCTGCCCGCGCTCCGGGACGGGCTCGCCCTCAGCGAAGGGCAGCTCGCGGTGGCGCTGGCCGGGCTCAACGCCGGGGCGATCGCCGGGCTGCAGGTCGGTGCGGTGCTGTGCCGCCGGGTCGGCAGCCGGGTGGTCCTGCGCGTGGGGCTACCGGTGTTCTGCCTGCTGCTGGTGCCGATCGCGGTGGCGTCGACGCTGCCGCTGCTGGTCACGGCGTTCGCTCTGTCGGCGGCGGTCAACGGCATCCTGGACGTCGCGATCAACGCCAACGGTGCGGCGGTCGAACGGCGGTACGGCGGGGTCGTCCTCTCCCGCCTGCACGCCCTGCTCACCCTGGGCGGAGTCGTGGGCGCGGTCGCCGGGGCCGCTGCCGCACGCCTCGACGTGGCCGCGGGCTCGCAGTTCGCGGCGACAGCGTTGCTCGGCGCTGCCGTCGCCGCCCTCGCCGCCCGCCACCTCGTCCCCGACGCGCCATCCGATGCGATTCCGGCGTCGCCGCCGCAGAAGAAGGGGGAGGCCCGTCCGGCCACGGCCGGCTCTCATGGCCGTCTCGCCGGGCCGGGGACAGCCATGAGACCCAGCCGTGAGGTTCCGGCTGGTCGTGAGGGCTGTCCCGGGGCGGTGGAGACAGCCCGGCCAGCGAACCCTGAGCGGCTCGTCCCGAAGGGCGGCGTGAGCGGGCGGGCGGTGGCGGATGCGGGGGAGTGGCTAGGCCGGGACGGAGAGGAGAAGAACAGGGTCGGGGGACGCGGGACGGGCGCCGGGAGGGTGGGGCGGTGGGTTGCCGGGTTCGGGGGACTGGCGTTCTGTGTGTTGCTGGCGGAGGGGAGCGCCAACGAGTGGGCGGCCGTCTACCTGCGGGAACTCGGGGGCAGTGCAGCGCTCGCCGCGGCCGGGGTCGCGGTGTTCCTCGGGGCGATGACGGTGGGGCGGCTGGCCGGGGACCACGTCCGGCAGCGGTTCGGGGCGGCGCCGCTCGTCCGGGCGGCGGCTCTGCTCGCGGCCGGCGGTCTCGGGCTCGCCCTGGTGGCGACGGATCCTGTTGTGGGGCTGGGTGGGTATGCGCTGCTCGGGCTCGGCCTGTCGGTGATCTTTCCGGTGGTGCTCGGGGAGGCCGCGCACCGGGCGGGCGCCGAGGGCGGTTCGCCGGCGGGGGCGGTGGCCCGGATCTGCACGATCGCGTACCTCGGGAGCTTCCTCGGGCCCGGGCTCATCGGTGTGCTGGCGACCGCGGCCGGGCTCCGGAGCGCCCTGATTCTTCCGGTCGCGACCATGATCGTGGCGGCTCTCGGGGCGGGGTTGCTGCGCCGTACGCGGAAAGGGTCGAGGTGTTGATCAGTGCCGGCCCGATCCCCGGAACGTCTTACGCATGAATAACGAAGAGAAGGGAAATTTCGGTATACGACCGAATTGAGGGGGAGCCGTGTCGACCAAGATTGAACTGCGGGAAATGAAGGCCGCCGACCTGCGGGAGCGTGCCCGTGAGGAAGGTATCCCGGGGATCTCGAACATGCGCAAGGACGACCTGATCGAGGCGCTGGCCGACGACGATCGGGAGGAGGCGGGCGCTGCCGGGGACGCCGGACCCGACGGCGGCCGCATCCGCACCGGTGACCGGTCGTCGAAGTCGCTGAAGTACTCGCAGGAGATCACCTCCCCGGACGACGAGCCGGAACGGGCCGGCCGCAGCCTCGCCACCACCAGCCACGAGGTGATCCGCCGGTGGGCCGAGTCGCGCGGCGGCACGGCGGCCACCGTCGACGGCACCGAGCACGACGGGCACGCGGGTGTGCTGCGGTTCAACTTCACCGGCGATGCCGGCCGGCTGCGTGAGATCAGCTGGGAGGACTGGTTCGAGACGTTCGACACCCGCGGGCTGAACTTCATCTACCAGGAGGAACGCAGCGACGGCGAGCAGAGCAACTTCTTCCGCCTGGAGAACCCGGACCGCGAGGACGCCTGACCCCGCGGCTGGCCGTCACCCGGATCCGAACGGGCTCAGCCGCCGCTGGACAGCACCGCCCAGCCGCGCGGCGGCAGCGTGATCTCCGGGCCGGCGAGGGTGGCGGCGCCGGCCAGGACGGCACGGGCGTCGGCGGCGGGCAGGGCGGCCGGGGCGTCGTCGAGGTTCAGGGCGGTCAGGATCGCGCCCGAACCGGTGGCGGTCCGGAGCAGGATCGTGCGGTTGTCCAGGTGCACGACGTCGGTGTGGGCGCGGATCAGCCAGGGGTGCCGGCGGCGTACGCCCAGCAGGGTCTGAAGGATCGGGAAGATCTCGCCGGGCGCCGGGGGTGTGGCCGGGAACTCGGGACGGACCGCGTCGTCGCCGCCGTGGCGGTGCTCCTTGACGCCGGTCCAGGCGTATTCGTCGCCGGCGTAGACGCTCGGCACCCCGGCGACCGTCGACAGCACGGCCATCGCGTGCGGCACGAACTCCGCGCCGATCGCCGACGCGATCCGGGTCGTGTCGTGGTTGCCGGCGAACGTCGACGGGACGAAAGTGGCCAGCAGATCGTTGTGGCGTTTCACGGCGTGCGCGAGCTCGAACAGGTTCCGGTCGGCGATGCCGTGCCAGAGACCCTGCCACAGCTCGTACTGGGTCACCGAATCCATCGTGGAGACGCGGACGATCTCGGCGAAGTCGCCGCGGATGACCTCGCCGGAGATCCACGCCTCCGGGTGGCGGGCGCGGACCCGGGGCAGCACGCCGGCCCAGAACGACGGCGGGACCGCGTACGCGGCGTCCAGGCGCCAGCTGTCCACGCCGCGGTCCAGCCAGTGCAGCATCACGTCGGTGACCAGGTCGGCGACAGCGGGGGACGAGTGGTCCAGGGCGACCAGCGCGTCGTGGCCCTCGAACACGTCGGCCCGCACCGGGTCGCCGGGACGCCAGCCGGACCAGTCGACGCGGAACATGCCGGCGGTGGGTGCGTCCGGGCCCTGCTCCTCGAGGGCGCGGAACGCGGGATGCGTACGCCCGAGGTGGTTGAAGACGCCGTCCAGCTGCACCCGGATGCCGCGCTGACGGGCCGCGGCGACGAGCCGGTCGAAGTCGGCGTCGTCACCGAGCCGCGGGTCGATGCGGAAGTGGTCCTCGGTGTCGTACCCGTGGGTGCGGGAGGCGAAGATCGGGCCGAGCGCGATCCCGTTGAGTCCGAGTTCGACCACGTGGTCGAGCCACGCCTCGATCCGCCCGAGCCGGTGGACGACCCCGGACTCCGGGCTCGCGGGCCGCACCGGGGCGCCGGTGAACCCGAGCGGATAGAGATGCCACCAGATCACATGATCATGCCAGGACGTCACGGGACGAAGCATAGATCCGGTCTAGCGGGACGGCACGGTGAACAGGTCGCCGGGCTGGCACTGCAGCACGTCGCACAGGGCGGTGAGCGTGCTGAACCGGATCGCGCGGGCGTGCCCGTTCTTCAGGTTCGACAGGTTCGCCAGCGTGATCCCGACGCGCGCGGACAGCTCGGTCAGGGTCATGCCGCGTTCCGCCAGCAGCTTCTCCAGGTGTACGTCCACCCGGTGCTCCTCGTCCGGCGGCATCACACCACCCCGTCGAGTTCGACCCGCATCGCCTGCCCGCGCCGCACGATCTCGCCGACCGCGAGCACCGCGATCCCGAGGAACAGCCAGGTGAGCGGTACGAGGAAGTCGACCACCGCGTACGTCCCGCCGGCGCCGACCGTGTCGCTCAGCACGAACCGGGCCACCGACTCGACCGCCCACACCGCCGGCCCACCGGCGATCAGCAGGATCCCGAGCGCCCGCAGCCGCCCCGCCAGCGCCGACCGGAACGGGTCACCCGCGCTCGCCTGCCGCACCGCCCGCCACAACAGCACGAGCACCACCGTGATCAGCGCGAACCGGGGCAGGGTCGCCGCCAGCTCGAGACCCCGCTGCGCCCAGCCCGGATCCTCGACGACCACGTCCAGCGAGGACCCGGGCCGGACACCGGGCGGAAGGCCGGCCGGCTCCCTCTCACCGATCGCGATCGGCACCTCGATCGGTTGCCCCGACACGATCGCGACGGTCGACGCGGCAGTGCCGACGCCGGCCGCGACCATGCCGAGCCCGAGCATGCCGCGCAACTCGTTCAGCCAGTCCGCCATCACGCCTCCTTATCGATTATCAATATATCGATAGTCGATAAGGCATCGAGGATTGTCAAGCCCGCTTCGCGCGCATCGCCCTGACCACCTTCAGGGCGCCGGACTCCAGATGGTCGCGGTAGTCCGGCGAGTCGACCGCGCAGAGCGCGATCCGGCCCCGCTCGTCACAGATCAACCCCCAGCCGTGCGTACGGGCCAGCGGTGACGTGCGCAGACACGGCTGGTCCTTGCTGAAGAACCGGGCGCGCAGCTCCGCCCTCTCGTCGTCGCCGGCCTCCAGCCCCTGCCGCGCGAACCACGACTCGAAGAGGACATCCTCCTGGGTGTACGTGAACGGGCGCTCCGACAACATCTCGTACTGGATCTGCGCCACCGTCCGGCCGGCCCCACGGGCCACCGGCACCTTCCCGTGATCCACCCTGCAGTCCTCGGCCACCGCGATGAACGTGCTGATGTAGTTCATGCCGACGCAGCGTATTAGCGCCGGGCCAGCCGCCGGCCGGTCGGTCCATGCCGGGTGGGACCTTCGTCCCTGTCGGCAGGTTGGGATACGGTCGACGATGGGTCATCGACGGAGGTGGTTGCGGTGGCGTTCCTGCTCATCGTTCTGGCGATTCTGCTCACCGCCGCGGTGCTGCCACTGTGGCGGCAGCCGCGGGACAAGCCCGAGCCGGAGGACGCCCGCGCCGAACGCGGGCCGGAGCCGACAACCCTGGAAGGGGCGCTGGTGGCACAGTTGATCAGCGGCGAGATCGCCGCCACGCAGTACCGGATCGCGGTCGCCCGGCTCGCCGCCCGCGACGAGGAACGCAACCCGATGTCCGTGCCGGACGCGTGAGGCCGCCGGGCGTCCCGGCAGCCTCACGAGACGTCATTTCGGCGCGGATCCCGGCTCGGCCATCCGGCGGTGCATCTCCGCCTTGACCTTGTCCGGGGCGACCTTGCTGGCGACCGCCTGCGCCCGGGTCCTCACCGACCCGGCGAGCACCTTCTCGTCGCCGTCCAGCAGCGCCTTGATCGCCTGCTCGGCGACCTGCGCCGGATCGTCCTTGTCGCTCGCCCCGACCCGGGTGTCGTCCATGTCGGCCCGGTGGAAGAAGTTCGTGTCGGTCGGGCCCGGCATCAGCGACGTCACGGTCACCCCACTGTCCTTCAGCTCGGCGCGCACCGCCTCGGCGAACGACTGCACGAACGACTTCGACGCGTTGTAGACCGCCTGATAGGTGCCCGGCATCATCGACGCGATGGAGGAGGTGATCAGGACCCGGCCGCGCTTGCGGGCCACCATCGGGGGCAGGGCCAGCTTCGCCAGGTGTACGGTCGACGTCACGTTCACATCGATCACATTGAGTTCGTCCGCGAGGTCCGTCCCGCCGACGAACTCGCCGCCGATGCCCCGGCCGGCGTTGAGCGCCAGCACGTCGATGTCCCGCCCGGTCGACGCGATCGCCGCCCAGGCCCGCTCCACGCCGTCGCGCCGGGCCAGATCCGCCCGGACCGCCGTCACCTGGTTCACGCCGTCGCGGCGCAGCCCGGCCGCGGCCTCCTCGATGCCCTCCTCCTCGGCGATGACCAGCAGGTCGTAGCCGTGCTCGGCGAGCTGCCGGGCCAGCTCGTACCCGATCCCACTGGAAGCGCCGGTGATCACGGCGAACGGGTTCGCACTGTCTGTCGTCATACCCGACCGGGTGCCCGCCGCGGCGGCGCTTAATCATCGCGAACCGATCGGCCACTTCCGTTCCCGGCCCGTCACGCCTAGTGTCCACAAAGCTCGATCGACACGGGTGACTGGAGACGTCTTGTTGCTGCGCCGTACCTCCGTAATCGCCGGTCCGATGGTCGCGATCCTGGCCGCGGGGGTGCTCGTCTCCGAAGTCGGCGCCGCCGCGACGGTCGAACCCGCGGTGAAGGCCGGGGTGGCCGCCGCCGCCGTCGACACCTCCGGGCCGTACGGGTCGATGCGCCGCACCGGCTCCACGGCCGTGGCGCTGACCTTCGACGACGGGCCGGACCCCAAGGTCACGCCGCAACTGCTGGACCTGCTCAAACAACAGAAGGTCAAGGCGACGTTCTGCCTCACCGGGTGGCGGGCCCGGGACAACCAGGCCCTCGTCCGCCGGATCGCCGCCGAGGGGCACACCCTCTGCAACCACTCCTGGCAGCACCTGGAGGACCTCGGCAAGCGCGACGACGCGACGATCCGCAAGGACCTGCAGAGCACCACCCAGTGGATCCGGCAGGCGGTGCCGGGCGTCCCGGTCGAGTACTTCCGGGCGCCGTTCGGCAACTGGTCCGCACGGCTCAACGCGATCGCTCTGGAACTGGGCATGACCCCGCTGTCGTGGAACGTCGACGACCAGTCGTGGATGAGCGGGACGTACGGCAAGGGCAGCGCGATGGTCCAGCACATCGTCACCATCGTGCAGAAGGAGACCCGCCAGGGCTCCATCGTGCTGGGTCACGACATGGCGAAACCGTGGACGGTCACCGCGTACCGCACCCTGATCCCCTGGCTGAAGCAGCGCTTCCAGCTGATCCCGTTGCCCGTCTTCCGGTTCCAGGCGCCGGACGGCCTCAGCCGGCGCCCGCGGGTGAAGGCGCCCGCGTCAGCCGCGAATGGCTGACCAATTCTTCACCAGAAATCCATCCTCAGCGAGTTGACGTTGATTGATACGCTCCGCCCGCCTTACTGAGGAGGAGAGACATCGAAGTGAAGAGACTATCCAGCATCGCGTCCGTTCTCGCGCTTTCTCTGGGGATGGCGATCGCTCCGGCGGCGGCGGCCTCGGCGGCCACGAACCGGAGCGGGGCGGAGCGGCTGAACATTCCGAACAGCAGCGCGTGCAAGGCCGGCCGCACGGTCATGCAGGGCATGGTGGCCGGGCCGGGCGGGGCGCTCTACATCGTGTTCACCAAGGCGGCGGGCGCGGAGCCGGTGCTGTCGCGGTGGACCCGGGACGGCACGGCGTGGGACGGCGCCAGCTGGATCTGCGCCGGCGCGCCGACCTCCATCCCGGCGCTCGGGCACGGCAACGACCTGGCGTACCACGCGAACTACCTGGGCGGCGGCCCGGCGCTGATCGCCACCCAGGGCAGCCAGTCGGCGTTCCTGAGCAACCAGGTGACGATCATCAAGCTGAGCTCGGCCGGGGCCATCGGCGCCGTCTCCGAGGTGACGCTGCCGATGAACATCAGCGGCCTCTGCTACAGCGCGACGGCGGCCGGCGGCGCCGGCAAGTACGCCGCCCGGCGGCTCGGCAGCCTGTGGACGCACGCCGGGTCCGGGGCGCTGACCAGCGGCTGGACGCTGGTGAACAGCAGCATCACCAGCCACGACAACCGCTCCGACCAGGGCATCGACTGCTCGGAGAACTACATCTGGAACACCAAGTCGATCAACACCTCGTCGGCCCAGACCGGCTGGAACTGGGTCTACCAGTACAACTGGTCCGGCGGCGACGTGGAGAGCGACATCGGCGTCCCGGGTAACGACCTGGTCGACGAGATCGAGGACGTCACCCACATCGGCGGCGAGTTCTTCGTCGGCATCAACCGCAACGACGGCCTCGCCGACTCGGTGAAGGTCTTCGTCGAGTAACACGGGCGATCCCAGCGAATGGCTCCGGTCCATGGACCGGAGCCATTCGGCGCTGTCAGGAGAAGCAGGCGTCCACCACGGCGGGGGAGACCTCGGCGAGGGTGGCCGGGTTCCAGCGCGGCCGGCGGTCCTTGTCGATGATCTGGGCGCGGATCCCCTCGGCCAGGTCCGGCAGCCGTAGCAGCGCGGCCGACAGCCGGTACTCCTGGTCGAGCGCCGCCCGCAGCCCGGGCAGCCCGGCGGCCGTCCGCAGCGACCGGAGGGTGACGACCAGGGACGTCGGCGACTTGGTGCCGATCTCCTTGGCGGCGGCCTGTGCGGCGGGCGACGGGTGGGCGGCGAGCCGGTCGACGATCGCGGCGACGTCGTCCCCGGTGTAACAGGAGTCGATCCACGAGCGGGCGCCGTCCAGGTCGCCGGTCGCCGGGGCGGTGGCGACGGCGGCCACGGCGGCGGCCGGATCGCCGTCCCGCAACCCGCGTTGCAACGCGGGCAGCCGCGCGGCCGGGACGTGGTGGTCGGCGAGACCGGCGGCGATCGCGTCGGTGGCGCCGATGGCCGTGCCGGTCAGCGCCAGATGGGTGCCGATCTCGCCGGGGGCATGCGACAGCAGCCACGACCCGCCGACGTCGGGGTGCAGGCCGATGCCGGTCTCGGGCATGGCCAGCCGGGACCGCTCGGTGACGACCCGGATCGCGGCGTGCGCGGACACCCCGATGCCGCCGCCCATCACCAGGCCGTCCATGAACGCGACGATCGGTTTCGGGTATGCGGCGATGGTGGCGTTCAGCCGGTACTCGGTGGCGAAGAAATCCAGCGTCCCGGTGCCGCCGGAGACCGCGTCGGCGTGCATCGACCGCAGGTCGCCGCCGGCGCACAGCCCGCGCTCCCCGGCCCCGCTGATCAGCACCGTCGTGATCGCGGGGTCGGAGGCCCACGCGTCGAGGGCCCGGCCGATGATCTCCACCATCTCCAGGGTGAGCGCGTTGATCGCGGCGGGCCGGTTGAGGGTCAGATGGCCGAGACGGCCGGTCACATCAGCGAGCACGGGTGGTGGGGTCACCGCGTCATCTTAGAGATCAGACACACCATGTTGGGTTGCGGTTTTTCCCAGCCGTCCATATATGGTGTCTCCCGCAGCTGGTTCGGCCGGTCTTCCCAGACTCGGCCGAGGCAACAGGGAACCCGGTGGGAAACCGGGACTGCCCCGCAGCGGTGAGTGGGAACGACCGCCGTCATGAAGCACTGGGCTCGCGAGCCTGGGAAGCGACGGCCAGTAGGCATGCGTACGACGCCCACGAGTCCGAAGACCTGCCAGCGCGCCGCACACCGGCCGGTGTGCGGCGGTCGAAGGCCGCGTGGGACGGCCGACGCCGATCGTGTCCGCGTGGCCGCCGTGCCCGCGGGCCGGATGGTGTCCGCCCTCGCGCGTCCTGGAGCTCGCGAGGAGAGGGCATGACGCTCACACCGGAGAAGATCACCGGCGTGCCGGAACAACGGCGGCATGCGATGCAGGTGCGCAAGAGAAACGGCGACCTGGAAGCGGTCGACGTCAACAAGATCGTCACAGCGGTCGAGCGGTGGGTCGCCGACCTGGACGAGGTCGACCCGCTGCGGGTGGCGACGAAGACGATCAGCGGCCTGTACGACGGCGCGACCACCGAAGAGATGGACAAGCTGTCGATCCAGACGGCGGCGGAGCTGATCGGCGAGGAGCCGCAGTACTCGAAGCTCGCGGCGCGGCTGCTCACGGCGTACGTCGGCGAAGAAGTCCGTGGTCAGGGTGTGGAGTCGTTCAGCCAGTCGATCCGGTACGCGCACGGGCTGGGGCTGATCGGCGACGAGACGGCGGCGTTCGTGGCGGCGCACGCGGGCGAACTCGACGACGCCGTGGACCCGTCCGGTGACCTGCGGTTCGAGTACTTCGGACTGCGGACCGTCGCCGACCGGTACCTGCTGCGGCACCCGGAGACCCGGCTGGTCGTGGAGACGCCGCAGTACTGGCTGCTGCGTGTCGCGTGCGGCCTGTCGACGGGCGTCGCGGAGGCGGTCGGCTTCTACCGGCTGATGTCGTCGCTGGCCTATCTTCCCAGCTCACCGACCCTGTTCAACTCCGGCACCCGGCACACCCAGATGTCGTCGTGCTTCCTGGTCGATTCGCCGAAGGACGAGCTCGACTCCATCTACGAGCGCTATCACCAGGTCGCGAAACTGTCGAAGTTCTCCGGCGGCATCGGCATCGCCTGGTCGCGGGTCCGGGGCCGGGGCGCGCTGATCCGCGGCACGAACGGCAAGTCGAACGGCATCGTCCCGTTCCTGAAAACCCTCGACGCCGGGGTGGCGGCGGTCAATCAGGGCGGCCGGCGCAAAGGCGCGGCGTGCGTCTATCTGGAGCCGTGGCACCCGGACGTCGAGGAGTTCCTGGAACTGCGCGACAACACCGGTGAGGAATCGCGGCGTACCCACAATCTGAACCTGGCGAACTGGATTCCGGACGAGTTCATGCGCCGGGTCGAGGCCGACGCCGACTGGTCGCTGATCGACCCGTCGGACGCCCCGGAACTGCCCGACCTGTTCGGCGCGGCCTTCGACGAGGCCTACCGGGCGGCCGAGAAGAAGGCGGTCAGAACCGTCAAGGCCCGGGATCTGTACGGGCGGATGATGCGCACCCTGGCGCAGACCGGCAACGGCTGGATGACCTTCAAGGACCGGTCCAACGCGCTGTCGAACCAGACCGGCGAACCGGGCAACGTCATCCACCTGTCCAACCTGTGCACCGAGATCCTCGAGGTGAACAGCGACGACGAGACGGCGGTCTGCAACCTCGGGTCGATCAACCTGGGCGCGCACGTCACCGCCGACGGGGTCGACTGGGCGAAGCTGCGGGACACCGTCCGCACGGCCGTGGTCTACCTGGACCGGGTCATCGACATCAACTACTACCCGTCGCAGCAGGCGGCGAAGTCCAACCCGCGCTGGCGGCCGGTCGGCCTGGGCCTGATGGGCCTGCAGGACGCGTTCTTCACGCTGCGGCTGCCGTTCGACTCGGCGGCGGCGAAGGAGCTGTCGACACGGGTCCAGGAGGAGATCTTCCTGACCGCGCTGGAACAGTCGGCGCAACTCGCGGCGACGTTCGGCGCGCATCCGGCGTACCCCGAAACCCGGGCCGCCAAGGGTGACCTGCACGCCGACCTGTGGGGCGCCGACCTGACGCAGAATGCGCGCTGGAATGCGGTTCGCGCCGCGGTGAAACAGCACGGGCTGCGGAATTCGCTGCTGATCGCGATCGCGCCGACGGCCACGATCGCGTCCATCGCCGGCTGCTACGAATGCGTCGAACCGCAGGTCTCCAACCTCTTCAAACGGGAGACGATGTCGGGCGAGTTCCTGCAGATCAACACCTATCTGGTACGGGAGCTCAAGTCCCGTGGCCTGTGGACCGCCGCCGTTCGCGAGCAGATCAAACGGGCCGAGGGCTCGGTCCAGGCGATCGCCGAACTGCCCGCCGACGTCAAGGAACTGTTCCGCACCGCGTGGGAACTGCCGCAGCGCGCGCTGATCGATCTCGCCGCCGCCCGGGCGCCGTTCATCGACCAGTCGCAGTCGCTGAACCTGTTCCTGGCCGCCCCGACCATCAACAAACTCTCCTCGATGTATCTGTACGCCTGGAAGTCCGGCCTGAAGACCAGTTACTACCTGCGCTCGCGGCCGGCGACGCGCATTCAGCAGGCGACCGTGTCGGTGGCCCCGGCGCTGATTCCGGCGCTCACCCCGGCCGAAGCCTGCTCCCTGGAAAACCCCGAATCGTGTGAGGCCTGCCAGTAATGCTGCTCGACCCCGGAATGGACCTGACCCTGCGGCCGATGAAGTACCCGCACTTCTTCGACCGTTTCAAGGACGCCATCAAGAACACCTGGACCGTCGAGGAGGTCGACCTGCACGGCGACCTCGCCGACCTCGCTCGTCTGTCGCCCGCCGAACAGCATCTGGTGTCGCGGCTGGTCGCGTTCTTCGCCACCGGCGACACCATCGTCGCGAACAACCTGGTCCTCAACCTGTACCAGCACGTCAACTCCCCGGAGGGCCGGCTCTACCTGTCCCGGCAGCTGTTCGAGGAGGCCGTGCACGTCCAGTTCTATCTGAACCTGCTCGACACCTACGTCCCCGATCTCGCCGAGCGGACCGCCGCTTTCGCCGCCGTCGAGAACATCCCGTCGATCGCCCGCAAGGCCGAGTTCTGCTTCAAGTGGATCGACTCGGTCTTCGACCTGCGCAAGCTGGAGACCAAGGAGCACCGGCGGGCGTTCCTGCTCAACGTGATCTGCTTCGCGGCCTGCATCGAGGGACTGTTCTTCTACGGCGCGTTCGCGTACGTCTACTTCCTGCGCTCCCGCGGCGTGCTGCAGGGGCTCGCGTCCGGCACCAACTGGGTGTTCCGGGACGAGAGCATGCACATGGCGTTCGCGTTCGACGTCGTCGACCAGGTGCGCGCCGAGGAGCCGGACCTGTTCGACGACACGATGGAACAGCAGGTCCGCGACATGCTGGCCGAGGCCGTCGAATGCGAGGTGCAGTTCGCCGAGGACCTGCTCGAACAGGGCGTCTCCGGAATGTCCCTGGCGGACATGCGCGAATACCTGCAGCACGTCGCCGACCGGCGGTTGCAGGCGCTCGGGATCGCCCCGATCTACGGCAGCGGCAACCCGTTCGCGTTCATGGAGCTGCAGGACGTCCAGGAACTGTCGAACTTCTTCGAGCGGCGGGTCTCGGCGTACCAGGTCGGCGTGACCGGAAGCGTCAGCTTCGACGACGACTTCTGAGGGTCACCGGGACGCCGCCGCCCGACTAAGATCCACGAGTGACCACATCGGACATCGCGCTGGAGCTCGTCGGGCTCGTCAAACGGTTCGGCCCCAAGACCGCGGTCCACGACGTGACGCTGTCGGTGCCCGCCGGGTCCTTCTACGGACTCGTCGGGCCCAACGGCGCCGGCAAGACCACCTCCCTGTCGATGGCGGTCGGCCTGCTGCGACCCGACGCCGGGCACGCCCGGATCTTCGGCGTCGACGTGTGGGCCGACCCCATCGAGGCACGTGCCCTGGCCGGGGTGCTGCCCGACGGGCTCGCCCTGCCGGAACGGCTCACCGGCCGGGAGATGCTGGTCCACCTGGGCCGGCTGCGCGGCCTCGACCAGGTCACCGCGGCCGCCCGGGCCGCGGAGCTGCTCGACGTCCTGGACCTGCTCGACGCCGAACGCACCCTGGTCAACGACTACTCCACCGGCATGCGCAAGAAGATCGGCCTGGCCACCGCGCTGCTGCACGGCCCGCGCCTGCTGATCCTCGACGAGCCGTTCGAGGCCGTCGACCCGGTGTCCGCGCTGACCATCCGCGGCATCCTGCAGACGTTCGTCGCCGCCGGCGGCTCGGTCGTGCTGTCCAGCCACGTGATGGCCCTGGTCGAACAGCTCTGCGACCACGTCGCCGTGATCGACACCGGCCGGGTCGTGGCCGCGGGCACCCTCGCCGAGGTACGGGCCGGCGGCAGCCTGGAGGACCGGTTCGTCGAACTCGTCGGCGCCGCGGACGCCGTCCGGAAGGCGCCGTCGTGGCTCGCGTACTGATCGCCATGCGCCTGCGGGTGCTTGCCCACTCGCTCACCGGCGCCCGCGCCGCCAACATGATCACCGGTGGGGTCGCCGGGCTGCTGCTCGCCATCGGCACCGTCGTGCTCGCCGCGAGCGACCTCGCCCCCGAGATCGTTCGGGACGACCTGCTCGCGATCCTGCTGGCCTGCTGGATGTTCGGCTGGATCCTCGGCCCGGTCTACACCGGCGGCGACGACAGCCTGCGGCCCGAGCACTTCGCACTGCTGCCACTACGGCCGCTGCGGCTCGCGTTCGGCCTGCTCATCGCCGGATCGGTCGGGATCGCGCCGCTGGTCAGCCTGATCGCGTTCACGGCACTGACCGCCCACGCCGCGAGCCTCGGAACGGCCGCCGTCCTGGTGTCGGTGGCTGCCGCCGTACTCCAACTCGTCTTCGTCCTCGCCCTGTCCCGCCTGGTCGTCGGGCTGCTCGCGGTGGCGGTGCGGTCCCGGTTCGGCGCGATCCTGGCCGCGCTGATCAACGCCGGCATGGCCGTGCTGCTCAACCAGTCCTGGGTGCTGATCTGGGCGGCGGCACAATCAGAGCTTCTGACGTACGGGTTCCCGCCGCGCTTCACCACCGTGCTGCACTGGCTGCCCTCGTCGTGGGGCCTCAACGCGGTCGTCGCGGCCGGGCGCGGCGACTGGGCGCCGGTCCTGGGCCTCCTCCTCGGCCTCGTCGCGCTGATCGCCGGGGTGCTCGCGCTCTGGGCACGGCTGCTGGTCCGGCGGATCACCACCCGCGCGTCCCAGTGGGCGCCGAAAGGCAGCGGCGTGTCCGGTTCGCTGCTGGACCGGCTCGCCGCCCGCGGGGCCACCGGCACCGTCGCCGCGAAAGAACTGCGCACCTGGTCACGCGACCTGATGCGGACGCACCTGTTCTTCTACGCCCTGTTCTTCGGCACCCTGTACACCCTCGTCCCGGTGATCGCCGGCTGGTGGGGGATGCTGCCGTGGACCGGCCTGATCGTCGTGTCGATGGCCGCCGCCACCTCGGCGAACCTGTTCGGCCTCGACGGCACCGCCCTGTGGCTCAGCCTGGTCAACCCCGGCGGCGAACGCGCCGAGATCCGCGGCCGGCAGCTCGCCTGGCTCATCCAGGTTGCCCCGGTCGGCATCCTGCTCACCGTGGCCGGCACCATCGCCGGCGGCGACGCGCAGACCTGGCCGTGGGCGCTGTCCCTGCTCGCCGCGATGATCGGCGGCGGCGCCGGCCTCATCGTGCTGGTCTCGGTGTACGCGCTCGTCCCCGTCCTGGAACCCAAACGCCGCAGCGGCAACCCCCTCGAAGCCGGGCAGATCTTCGGCCAGCTCATCGTGACCCTGCTGCTGACCATCCTCACCGCGGCGCCGGCCGCCGTGGTCGCGTGGCTCGGCACCCGCTACGACCAGCCGCTCGTCACCTGGTCGGCGGTCGCCGTCGGTCTCGCCACCGGCGCCTGGCTCACCGTCTGGGGCGGTCGTCAGGCCGGTCGCCGCCTGCGCGCCACCGGCCCGGAACTGCTGGCCGCGATGCGCGGCGGCGGCACGGTCGCGGTCACCGTCTCGAAGCGCCAGGCGAACGCCACGAAACTTCCCAAGGGCCAGTCGGCGCTGGTCACCCTGATGTGGACGCTGTGCTGGATCCCGCTGATCCCGCAGGGCTTGATCCCACTCTTCATGATCTTCAACGACAGTACGGCGCGGGTGTGGTTCGCCGCCCTGTACCTGTCCGACCCGTGGCGCATCCCGGCGGCGGTGGCGTTCATCGCGCTCGGCGCCGCGATGCTCACCATCGGCATCCTCGTCCCGATCCGCCACAGCCGCACCCCGTCCACGCCCGAGCCCGACCGCGTCCTCGAGAAGGTGTGACTCCCCGCCCACAGATCGCCGGCCGTCGTCCAGACCGGTTATGGGTCGTCCGTAGCCGGTCTGGGCGACGGCCGACGCGCGCTACGGTTTGTCGGCCGTCGTTCAGGCGGGCCATGGGGCTGCGGTAGCCGGGGTGGGCGACGGCTGGGGAGGTCAGGGCGGGGGTGCGCTGATGGCGATGCAGGTCAGCGCGGACTGGGCCGGGCGCTCCTTCACCTGCCGGGCGATGCTGTCCTCGTCCATGCCGGGGAGGATGCATGTCCGCTGCGATTCGGTGATCTTCTGCAGGGTGGCGCCGATGTCGGGCAGGCGGCCGGCGCAGACGTGGCGGACTGCCAGGTACAGCGAGTTCAGGTCGCCGCTGTCGGACTTCACCGCCACCCACGACTCGAACTGCCGTGTCTCCCACGCGCACGTGGCGCGGCTGAGGGCTTCCAGTTCGGCGAAGTCCGCGTCGGTGAGGGGCCGGCCGAGCTGCGCCTCCAGGTCCGCCCGGTAGGCGGCGGGCTGGTAGCCGGCCGACGGTGACGCGGCGGGTACCGGCGCCGGGCCGGCCGGGGCCCCGCAGGCGGCCGTCGTCGCGGCGAACATCACACCGGCCAATGCGGCCCGGAACACACCGCCGTGGCGTCCGCGTTCTCCGGAATCCGTCGGCCTGTGCTGCCTGATCTGCACCGTTGCTCTCCCCGTCTGGTCACGTCGACGGGACACTGTCCCAGCCGACGATCATCGCCTCAACCGGATTGTCCGAGGCCCGGTCCAGCCACGGACCCGGCCGGGATCTGTCTCCGGTGCGGCGCGGAGCAAGGGTTCGGTGGGCCGCCCGGAAGCGGCCCACCGCAAGCGTCAGGCGGACCGCACCGTGAAGGTGTGCGTCGTCGTGGAGGTGTAGGTGTCGCCGGGGCGCAGGACCGTCGACGGGAAGTCCGGTTGGTTCGGGCTGTCCGGGAAGTGCTGGGTCTCCAGCGCGAACGCGTCGCCCTGCCGGTACTGCCGGCCGGTGGCGCCGCGGAACTTGCCGTCGAGGAAGTTGCCGGCGTAGAACTGCAGGCCCGGCTCGGAGGTCTCGATGGTGAGGCGGCGGCCGGACGCCGGGTCGTCGACGATCGCGGCCAGGCGCAGCTCGTCGTCACCGGCCTCGCCGGACAGCACGTAGTTGTGGTCGTAACCGCGGCCGATGGTGAGCTGCGGGTGATCGTCACGCAGCCGGGAACCGATCGGCTGCGGGGACCGGAAGTCGAACGGGGTACCCGCCACCGGGGCGACCTCACCGGTCGGGATCAGCGTCGCGTCGACCGGGGTGTAGTGCTCGGCCTCGATGTGCAGCAGGTGGCTCTCGATGGTGCCGCTGCCCTCGCCGGACAGATTCCAGTACGCGTGGTTCGTCATCGCCAGCACGGTCGGCCGGTCGGTGGTGGCCTGGTAGTCCAGCCGCAGGCAGTCGCCGTTGAGGGTGAACGTCACGCTGGCGTGCACCGCGCCGGGGAAGCCCTGCTCGCCGTCGGCGGAGTTGTACGCCATCCGCACCCCGCCGTCGACAGCGGTGGCCGTCCAGACCCGCTGGTCGAAACCGTGCGAACCGCCGTGCAGGGTGGTCTGCCCCTCGTTCTGCGACAGTTTGTAGGTCTCGCCGTCGAGGGTGAAGGCGCCGTTCGCGATCCGGTTCGCGTACCGGCCGACGGTCGCGCCGAAGAACGGATTCCCGGCCAGGTACGCGGGATCGGTGTAACCGGCCAGGTCGGCGAACCCGAGCGTCACGTTGCCGAGCACCCCGGCGGCGTCCGGGACCAGCACGGACTGGATGGTCGCGCCCCACGTGAGGATCGACACCGACATGCCGTTCGCATTGGTCAGCGTCCATTTCTCGATCACCGTGCCGTCGGCCAGCTCGCCGAACGGTGCCTTGTCGATACTCGTCATGGCGGCATGGTCTCAAACCACCCGCCGGGGCCTGTCAGTGACTCCGGGTGATCCCGAGCGCTGGGTCTAGGCTGGCTCGTATGAGCGATTCGGAATGGTTCGACGCGGTACGCAAAATTTTGAACCGCTCACATGTCTGGACCCCGGAAGACATCCCGCGCAGCGTCAACGCCGCCCTCGCCGGTCTCGGCGTCCAGGTGCGGATCTGGCTGATCGACCACGAGCAGGCGGCGTTGCGGACCCTCCCGGACACCGGCCGGATCCTGCCGGTCGACGACTCACCGGCCTTCACCCTCGTGACCAGCCGGGTGGACGGCGACCGGCTGTGGGTTCCGATGGTGGACGGCACCGACCGGCTCGGCGTCATGGAGTTCTTCCCGGCCATCCCCGCCGTGGCGCGCTGCGAGATGATCGCCGGCCTGGTCGGTCATCTGATCGCCACCGTCACCGAACGGGGCGACCTGATCGAGTCCACCCGCCGCACCCGGCCCATGTCGCCCGCCTCCGAGCTGCTGTTCCGGCTGCTGCCGCCGCTGACCTCGTGCACCGACCGGGTCGTCACCAGCGCCGTCCTGCAGCCCTGCTACGAGGTCGGCGGCGACGGCTTCGACTACGCCCACGACGACACCACGGCCGGTCTGCTGATCCTGGACGCGGTCGGGCACGGGCTGCGCGCCGGCCTGGTCTGTGCCGTCGCGCTGTCCGCGGTCCGCGCGGTCCGCCGCGCCGGGGGCGGCCTCGCCGAGCAGGCCCGGGCCGCCGACGCCGCCCTGCTGGAACAGTTCCCGGACAGCCGGTTCGCCACCGCGGTCCTCGCCGAACTCGACCTGGAGACCGGCCGCCTGCGCTACCTCAACGCCGGCCATCCGGCCCCGCTGCTGCTGCGCGGCGGCACGATGGTCCGGGAACTCGCCGGCGGCAGGCGGCTGCCCCTCGGGATCGAGGACGACGCCGAGATCACCGAGGAGACCCTGGAACCGGACGACCGGCTGCTGTTCTACACCGACGGCGTCACCGAGGCCCGCGCCACCGACGGCAGCCGGTTCGGCCTGTCCCGCCTCGTCGGCCTGGCCCAGAGACACGAATCCGCCGGCCTGCCCGCCCCGGAGACGCTGCGCCGCCTCGCCCGGGCCGTCCTCGAGCACCAGGATGGCCCGCCCGCCGACGACGCCACACTGCTGCTGGTCCAGTGGTCCGCCTCCGCCGTATCGAATACTGTCCCGTGGGCGGAACAGACGGTGCGAGAGGATTCGACCAGGTGATGACGGACCATACCCTCACGGTCACCACGAGGACGGTGGGCGAACGTGTCGCGGTGCTGTCCGTCGCCGGTGAGATCGACCGGGACAACCGGGAGGTCCTCGCCGCCGCCGCCGACGACGCCCTCGGGAAAGGCCGCCACCTGCTCGTCCTCGACCTGACCGGGCTCGAGTTCTGCGACTCCAGCGGCCTCAGCCTCTTCGTCGACCTGCACCGCCGGACCGGGGCGCTGGACGGCGGGCTGTGGCTCGGCGGGGCCCAGCCGCTGGTCACGACGGTCATCCTGGCCACCAGCCTGGACCGCCTGCTACGGCTGCACCCGGCCGCCACCGGGGCCGTCGACGCGGCGCTCGCCGCGGCGGACGGCTGATGCGGATCGACTGCCACCAGCATCTCTGGCCACCGGCGCTGGTCGAGGCGCTGCGGGCCCGCGACACCTTCCCCTACCTGCGGGACTGGACGCTGTACCTGCCCGGGGAGAACCCGTACCCGGTGGATCCCGCGGCGCACGACGCCGTGCGGCGGCGCGACCGGGAGATCAGCGAGGGCACCGGGCGCGTCCTTCTCTCCCTGTCCAGCCCGCTCGGGATCGAACACTTGCGGGGTACGGGCGGAGCCGCGCTGATCGACACCTGGCACCGCAGCGCCCTCGCCCTGCCGGACTTCTTCCACATCTGGGCGGCCGCATCGGTGACCGATCCCGACCCGGACGCCCTGGGCCGGGTGCTGACCCGGGACCGGATCGCCGGCCTGCAACTGCCGGCCACCGCACTCGGTGACCCGGCCGCCATCGAACGGCTGTCACCGCTGCTCACCGTCCTGGAACGGGCCGGGAAGCCACTGCTCGTGCACCCCGGGCCGGCGCTGCCCGCAGAGGGCGCGCTGCCGGACTGGTGGGCGGCCGTCGTCCCGTACGTCGCCCAGATGCACCGCTCGTGGGCCGCCTGGCACGTCGCCGGCCGCACGCTGCACCCGTCGCTGCGGATCGGGTTCGTCGCGCTGGCCGGGCTCGCCCCGCTGCACCACGAACGCCTCGCCGCCCGCGGTGGCGCCCTCGGCACGCCCGACCCGAACGTGTTCTACGAGACCTCGTCCTACGGTCCGGACGCCATCGAAGCCCTGATCAGGGTCGTCGGGGAGAGCACGGTCGTGCACGGTTCCGACCGGCCGTACGCGCAGCCGCTCGACCCGGCCCGGTTCCCCGCCGCCCTCTTCGGCGCCAATCCGCGGCGCCTTCTCGCCTAGACTCACCGGTCATGGTCGCTGCGGAACTCGTCGAAGTGCGTCCGGGGATCCACGCGTGGGTGCAACCGGACGGCTCCTGGTGGCTCAACAACGCCGGCGCCGTCTCCGGCGGCGGCGACCTGCTGATCGTGGACACCTGCGCGACGGAGACCCGGTCCCGGCGGTTCCTCGGCGCGCTCGGTGCGGCCACCGGCGGGCGGGCGCCGAAGTTCGCGGTCAACACCCATCAGCACGGCGATCACACGTACGGCAACAGTCTTCTCCCGGACAGCACGGTGCTCATCGGGCAGCAGCATATGCGGGAAGGCCTGCGGGTCGACCCGATCATCGACGGGTGCCCGCCGTTCTGGGAACCGGTGCCGGACTGGGGCGCCGTCACCCGCCGCCTGCCCGACCTGGCCGTCGACCGGTCCCTGACCGTCCACCTCGGCGACCGGCGGGTCGACCTGCGGCATCCCGGCGGCCCCGCGCACACCACCGGCGACCTGATCGCCTGGGTTCCCGGCGAGCGGGTGCTGTTCACCGGCGACCTCGTGTTCGCCGGCCTGACCCCGCTGGTCTTCATGGGTTCGGTTCCCGGCGCGCTGGCCGCGATCGACTGGCTGGCCGCCTTCGAGCCGGAGGTGCTGATCCCCGGCCACGGCCCGATCCTGACCGGCGACGACATCCCCCGCGTCCTGGACGAGCACCGCCGCTACTACCACCTGGTCGAACAGGCCGGCGCCGACGGCCTGGCCCGCTCCCGCACCCCGCTGGACGCGGCCCGCGCCGTCGACCTGGGCGAGTTCGCCACCTGGGCCGACGCCGAACGCATCGTCCTGAACCTGCACCGCGTCTACGCCGACCACCACGGCACCCCGTTGGACCTGACGGCCGCCTTCAGCGACGCGGTCGCCTACCACGGCGGCCCCCTCCCCACCCACGTCTGACCCGCCGCCGGGCGCGAACTCGGCCGGGACGGCACGGCACGCTGGCCGGCCCGTGCTTCAATATCGCGCATGACCTGGCTCTCGGTCGCCGGGCGGTTCCGCCGGGACGAGGCGGCGTTGCTGCGGGCCGTCGGTGCGCTCGATGCGAGCCGGCGGCCTACGCGGTACGGCGTACCGAAGCCAAACGCCGTGGCCACCGCATCCCGCACCCCCGCGACCGCCGTCCGCGCGGCGACGTCTGGTACGGCGACCGGGCCCCGGCGGCCCGGTTCGCCCTGAGTCACGTGCTGCGGCGCACCGCCGAAGGCCGGCCGGTGCGCGGTGAGAGAGCCGACCCGGAGGCACTCGCCGAGGCGGTAACCCCGGCTGGTTCTCACGGCTGTCTCACCGCCCCCGAGACAGCCGTGAGAACCAGCCGGGGTCTGCGGTAACTCCATCGAACCGGCTCATCGCCATCACGGTTTCCGCACAAACGGCCGGTAATTTCCCGGCCATGAACCGGGAACGGGATGTGACGAGGCCGCGGATCGTCGTCGTGGCGGCCGGGATGCTCGCCGGCGGAGGCGCGCTGATCGTGGGGGAGGCCTGGCGGGCCGCGGAGCGCCTCCTCCTCGGGCTGGCGTTCGAGGAGCAGATGCAGGGCTGGCAGGGGAGTGAGTTCGGGCTGGTCCGGGCGGTCGGGGCGGCCGGTGCGGGGTTCGCCGCGGTGGATCTCGCGGGGGCGGCGATAGGGGCGGCGGCCGGGTGCTGCCTGATCCTCGCCGGGCTGTTCACCGTCTTCGGGCACAACTGGGCGCGGGCGGCCGGCTGGGTCCTCGGGGTTCCGGTGCTCCTGTGGTGCGGTGTGCTGCTGGTCTTCTACGCCGTCGCCGGGGTGCCCGCGGAGGATCCGGCGGAGGCGTGGCCGTACTGGCTGGACCATCTCGACATCGTGCTGCTCAGCGGCGGCGCGGTCCTGCTGATCGCCGCACTGATCTGCCAGACGGTGCCGAGGGCCGACACCTACTTCCGGACCCGCCGGCAGGCCCCGGCCGACGACGGCACCCTCACCGAACTGCTCACGAACTGTGGTCGACCACAGTAGATCCTGAGCTGCGCCCCATGGGTTCGGCAGGTGCCGCTCCCTAGCGTCGAGAGCATGATTCTTGCTGATGGGGGCGGTATCGCCGACTGGGCCGTGACGCTGATGGAGAGGCTCGGCGGGCCGGGCGCGGGACTCGCGATCGCCTTGGAGAACCTGTTCCCGCCGTTGCCGAGTGAGGTGATCCTGCCACTGGCCGGGTTCACCGCCAGCCGGGGTGAGCTGAGCCTGCTCGGCGCGCTGTTCTGGACCACGTTCGGGTCGGTGGCCGGGGCGGTGGTGCTGTACGGGCTGGGCGCCTGGTTCGGCCGCGACCGGATGCGGGCGGTCGCGGCCCGGTTGCCGCTGGTACGTCTCGCCGACGTGGACCGTACCGAGCAATGGTTCGCCCGGCACGGCGGCAAGGCCGTCTTCTTCGGCCGGATGATCCCGATCTTCCGGAGTCTCGTCTCGCTGCCGGCCGGGATCGAGCGCATGCCGCTCGGCCGGTTCCTGCTCTACACCACCGCGGGCAGCCTGATCTGGAACACCGTCTTCGTCGTCGCCGGTTACCTCCTCGGCGAGAACTGGCCGCTCGTCGAGAGGTACGCCGCGGTCCTGCAACGCGCAGTGATCCTGGTCGTCGTGGCCGCCGTGGCCTGGTTCATTGTCACCCGGCTGCGCCGCGCGACAATGCATCGATGAGTGCTCTGATCCGGCCGGCTCTCATGGCTGTCTCGCGGGTCGTGGGACAGCCATGACGGCCAGCCGAGTAATGCGGCAGTTCGCGGGAGTCGCCGCCGGGGCGGTGACCTGGGTGGCCGGTGCGGGGTTCCTGCTGGGCGCGGGATTGTCGCTGTCGGTCGCGGTTCTGGTGCCGGGGCTGCGCGACCGGGTCCGGGCCGGGGCGCGGTGGCTGGCGCTGGTGGAGCGGAGGCGGGTCAATCGGCTGCTGGACGCGGGGGTGGACGGTCCGGTCGATGGGGATCGGGCGGTCTTCTACCTGGCGGGCCGGGTCGGGGTCGGGCTGCTCGCGGCGGTGGTGTGGTTCCTGTTGGTGCTCGGGGTCGGTACGGCGATCATGGTGCTCGCCGACTGGGTGGCCGGGCGGGCGTTCGACGGGATCGAGCCGACCCTGTTCAACATCGTCTATCTGACGTGTGCCGGGGCGATCCTGCTGTTCCTGAACGTGCAGGGCATCCTCGCGGTCGCGCGGATAGAACGTTCGTTCGCCCGGCGGTTGCTGGGTCCGGGCCGGAATGCGGCCTACGAACGGCGGATCGCCGAGCTGTCGCATGCGCGGGCCGAGGTGGTGGCGGCGGTCGACGCGGAGCGCCGTCGTATCGAGCGGGACCTGCACGACGGGATCCAGCAACGGCTGGTCGCTCTGGGCATGCTGCTCGGCCAGGCCCGCCGCCTCACCGAAAGCGCCGGCACGGCGGGAACGGACAGCGGAGGCGAGAGCGGCGGGGAACGCGCGGGCGGCAGGAACTTGGCGGTGGAGGAGCGGGTGACGGCGCTCGTGCGGCAGGCGCACGAGGAGGCGGCGGATGCGCTCGCCGAGTTGCGGGAGGTGGCGTGGCGGGTGTTCCCGGCGGCGCTGGACACGGGTGGGCTGGCCGCCGCGCTGGAGATGGTGGCGGACCGATCGCCCGTGCCGGTCGAGATCGCCGTGGAACTCGGGCCGGAGCCGCTGCGGGAGGTGGAGACGGTGGCGTACTTCGTGGTCTGTGAAGCGGTGACCAACGCGGTCAAGCACTCCGGCGCGCACCGGATCACCGTGCGGGTGGCGCGGGACGGCGCCGCGTTGCGGGTGACGGTGGACGACGACGGGAGCGGGGGCGCGGACCCGGCGGGTGGCGGGCTGACCGGGCTGGCGCGGCGGGTCGAGGCGATGGACGGGCGCTTCCGGGTCGTCAGCCCGCCCGGCGGCCCGACGGCGATCGAGGCGGTGCTGCCGTGCGGCTGATGCTCGCCGAGGACTCCGCGTTGTTACGGGCCGGGCTGGAACGCCTCGTCACCGACGAGGGCCACGAGGTGGTCGCCTCGGTCGGGGACGCGGACGCGCTGCTCGCGGCGATCGCGGCCGGACCGCCGGACGTGGTGGTCGTCGACGTGCGGATGCCGCCCACCCACACCGACGAAGGGCTGCGCGCGGCCCTGGACATCCGCCGCCGCTGGCCGGAGGTCGGGGTGCTGGTGCTGTCCCAGTACGTCGAGCGCCGGTACGCCTCCGAACTGCTCGGCAGCACCGCCTCCGGGGTCGGGTACCTGCTGAAGGACCGGGTGGTACGGGTCGGGGAGTTCCTCGACGCGCTGACCCGGGTCGGTGCGGGCGGCGCCGCCTTCGACCCGGAGGTGGTGCGGCAGCTGCTGGCCCGCCCCGCGCACGCCGACCCGCTCGGCACGCTGACCCGCCGTGAGCGTGAGGTGCTGGACCGGATGGCGCAGGGACAGACCAACGGCAGGATCGGCCAGGAACTGTTCATCTCGCAGAGCGCGGTGGAGAAGCACGTCAATGCGATCTTCGAAAAGCTGGGCCTCACCACCGACGGCGGTTACATCAAGCGGGTGCTCGCCGTGCTGCGGCATCTGGGCGGGTGAGAACTCAATTCCTGGGCCGCCCGGAACGGGGCGGCCAGCCTTTGTCCGGGGTCAGATGGGGCGGCCATGACTCATTGGCCGGAACCTCTGCCGCACGGAGCCGGCTGACGTATTTCTTCTCGTTCACCGGCCAGTGGACCTCCCGGTCACGCTGCTGTCGTGTCCTGTTCACGTGCGTTCCCCCGATTCAGTCGCGTACTCCATCGTGACGCGTCTGTGAAAGAACGGACAATCGAATCAAGGACTGCGATGGCGTACGCCCGGAGAATGGCACGCCGGGATCACCGCAAAAGGGTGATCCCGGCGTGTGGTGACCGGTCAGTCGTTGTCGTCGGCGGTCTTCGTGACGACCGTGAAGGTGGCGTCCAGGTCGACGTCCCACTCCTTGCCGGCGCTGTCGCGGACCTCGGCCTCGTAGCCGTCGCCGGACGCCTCCACGTCCAGGACGGTGCCGCCACCGACGGCGTCGCGGGCGGCGGTCTCGGCGGAGGCGCGCTGCTCGGCGGTGAGCGCGGGGCCGGCCTCGTCGTCGTCGGCCTCCTGGGACAGCACCTTCAGGTCCTTGTCGAGGACCACGCTCACCTCGGCGCCGTCGGCCTTGCGGATCTCCACCTCGTACGCCTCGCCCTGGTCGTCGCTCTGCTCCACCTCGACGACGGTGCCGGGCACGGCCTGGAGCGCGGCGTTGGCGGCACGGTCACGGTCGGCGCCGGACACCTCGTCGGCGCTGGCCGCGGTCGCCCACACGGTGCCACCGGCGCCCAGCGCGGCCACGACGGCCACTCCGGCGATGATGACGCGCTTGCTGCGGAGCTTGGCGGTGTTCATCGGCTTGCTGCCTCTTTTCGATCGGGAACATCCGGTACGCCTGACAGCGTGCGCCTGGCCTCCTGAAGCTCACCTGAACGCGGCTGAACGGGTTTTCAGGAACCCGGTGCCACGGCGGGTAGCCGTACCAGAAATCTGGCTCCTCCCCCCGGGGCGACCGTGACCGAGACCGCCCCACCGTGCGCCACCACGATCTCCCGCACGATGGCGAGGCCGAGGCCGCTGCCGCCGGCGTCGCGGGCCCGCGCCTCGTCCAGGCGGACGAACCGTTCGAAGACGCGTTCCCGCTGGTCCTCGGGGATGCCCGTGCCGTCGTCGTCGACCGTCAGCTCGACGCCGTGATCGGTGGGACGGACCGTGATCGCGATCGTCGCGGCGGCGTGCCGGGCCGCGTTGTCGGCGAGGTTGCGCACCACCTGGGCCAGCGCGGCCTGATCGCCGCGGACCCGGCCCGCCCCGACGCCGGTGGTGTCGACGGTGAGTCCGGCCCGGCGCAGCCGTCTCGCCTCGGCCAGCGCCAGATCGTCGAGGTCGACGTCCTGCGGTGGGTGGGCCCCGGCGCCGCCGGTACGGGTGAGCAGCAACAGTTGGCCGACCAGGCGTTCCATCCGGCCGGACTCCTCCAGCACCGCCTCGGCCAGCTCGCCCTCCGGCAGCGCGCCGGGATGCGACCGGGCCACCTCGGCGGCCTGCCGGATGCCCGCGAGGGGGGACCGCAGCTCGTGCGAGGCGTCGGCGACGAACCGCTGCTGCCGGTCGCGGGAGTCCTGGAGGCGGGCCAGCATCCGGTTCATGGTGCGGGCGAGGCGGTGGATCTCGTCGCGGGACGGCGGCTCGGGGACCCGGCGGTCGAGGCGTTCGCCGGTGATCTCCTCGACCTCGCGGCGGATCCGTTCGACCGGGGCGAGGGCGCGCGTGACGACCAGCCAGACGATGCCGCCGATCAGGATCAGCACCACCGGCACGCCGATCAGCAGCGGCGGGACGAGGGCCTCGGTGGCGTCGTCGACCTCCTCCAGGGAGGCGGTGACCCGGACGGTGTAGTCACCGGCTCGCTCGGTGACGGTGAGGGTGGGGTCCTCGTCCGGCTCGTCCGGTTCCGGGGAGGACGCGACGACCTGGCCGGTGGCGTCGCGGATCTCCCAGCTCATGTCGTCGTCGAGCCGGACCCGGCCCGGTGTGGCGGGCCCGATCTGTGCGGCGGCGGCCGAGGCACGGGCCTCCGCCGCGGACGCGATCCCGTCACGCAGCGTGGCCCGGGTCAGCAGCACCAGCGCGATCGCCCCGCCGGTCAGCGCCACCGCCATCACCAGCACCGCCGCGATCGTGGTCCGCCACCGGACCGATGCCCGCTCAACCACCGTCGCCCTCCAGCCGGTAGCCCGCCCCGCGCAGCGTCTGGATCGCCTCCCGGCCGAACGGGCGGTCGATCTTGTTGCGCAGGTGCCTGATGTAGACCTCGACGATGTTCGGGTCGCCGTCGAAGTCGACGTCCCACACCGCCTCGAGGATCTGCCGTTTCGACACCACGTCACCGGCGTTGCGGGCCAGGAAGTCCAGCAGTGAGAACTCCCGCGCGGTCAGCTCGATCTCGGTGTCGCCGCGCCACACCTTCCGGGCCGCCGGGTCCAGGCGCAGGTCGCCGGCGGTCAGCTGGACCGGCCGTTCCCGGGCGCCGCGCCGGGCCACCGCCCGCAGCCGCGCCACCAGCACCGGGAACGAGAACGGCTTGGTCAGGTAGTCGTCGGCGCCGGTGTCCAGGCCCTCGACCTGATCCCATTCGCCGTCCTTGGCGGTGAGCATGACGATCGGCGTCCAGTCCTTCTCGGCGCGCAGCGTCGCGCAGACCTGGTAGCCGTTGAGGCCCGGCAGCATCAGGTCGAGAACGATCACGTCGTAGTCGTTCTCCCGGGCCATCCACAACCCGTCGGTGCCGTCGGCGGCCACGTCGACGGCGAACCCCTCGGCCTCCAGGCCGGCCCGCACCGCCCAGGCGAGCCGTTTCTCATCGTCGACGACCAGTACACGCATCCGGTCATCCTCGCGGGTCCCGGCTGAACGCTTGCTGAAACTCAGCGCCACGGAGTGTCGTTGCGGAACGGGAACTGCATCCGCACCCCGTCACCGACCGGCACGACGATCGTGGAGTTGCTGGCCGACCAGGTGTCCGGGATCAGGAACATCCGGTCGCCGCCGATCCCCTCGGGCGGTGTCACCAGCAGGCTGACCTGGACGCAGTCCCTCCTTCTCCTCCTCCGGGGCCTGGCCGCCGTTCTCGGTCGTCGGTTCCGTCGCGGTCCACGAGGTTCCGTTGGCGGGCGGATCCGAGCCGGCTTCCGGGCTGTCATCGCCGCAGCCGGCCGGACCGATCAGGGCCAGAGCGACCAGGAAGACGAGGCTTCTTCTGATCGGCATGACGCCCTCGCTCTCACCCCTGACGCTAACCGCGGAACAGCTGTTCAGCGCCGGTGTGTCGGAAGTCCGCGGCCGGGGCATTTACATTCTTCCTCATGGCAACCGTCGCGTTCTTCGCGCCCGCCGCCGCCGGGCACGTGAATCCCACCCTGGCCCTCGCCGCCGAGCTGGTGCGCCGCGGGCACCGGGTCACCTACGCCACCACGGCGACGTACGCCGAGCGGGTCGCGGAGACCGGCGCCGAGGTCGTGCCGGTCACCTCCACCATGGAGAGCCGCGGCGGCCGGGTGCCGCAGATGCACGGCAAGGAGTTCGTCCTGGCGATGAACATGCTGTTCGGCGAGACCAGATCGATGCTGGCCCAGTTGCGCGACGCCGAACGTCCCGACCTGGTCGTGCACGACGGCACGATGGGCTGGTGGGGCCGGATCCTGGCCGGGCGCTGGCGGGTGCCGTCGGTGGAGGTGTGGCCCAACCTGGTCAGCAACGAGCACTGGTCGATGGCCGAGAAGTACACCACGGTCAACCCGCTGAGCCCGCGGTTCCTGCTCACCGCCGTCCGTCTGACCGGTTACCTGCGGAAACAGGGCGTCACCGGCGACCTGCAGGGGTTCATGCGCGGCGACGGCGCGGCGATGCGGTTGGTGACGATCCCGCGCGCGTTCCAGTACGCGGGGAACACCTTCACCGACCGGTACGCGTTCGTCGGCCCGCTGCTGTCCGAACGCGCCTTCCAGGGCGACTGGGAGCCGTCCGGGGACCTGCCGGTGCTGCTGGTCTCGCTCGGGACCGCCTACAACGCCAGGCCGGAGTTCTTCCGGACCGTCCTGGCGTCGGCGGCCGGCCGGCCCTGGCAGGTGGTGGTGGCCGCCGGCGGCGTGGACCCGGCCGCGCTCGGGACGGTGCCGCCCAACGTCGAGGTGCACCGGCACGTGCCGCAGCTGGCGGTGCTGCGGCACGCGCGGGCGTTCGTCACCCACGCCGGGATGGGCAGCGTCATGGAGGGGCTGCGCTTCCGGGTGCCGATGGTGGCCGTGCCGCAGATGGCCGAGCAGCGCGCCAACGCCGACCGGATCGCCGAACTCGGGCTCGGCGCGGTGCTGCCGCCGGAGCAGGTCACCGCGGACGGCCTGTGGCGAATGGTCGAGGAGGTGGCCGGTTCCGGCCGGATCCGGGAGCGCCTGGACGGGATGGCGGAGGAGACGGCCGCCGCCGGAGGGGTCCCGGCAGCGGCCGACGCGGTCGAAGCGGCGCTGGTCACCGGCCGGACGTGAACTCCGCTGTCCGGTACGCCTCGTACCCGATCACCGCGGGGATCCGGACGTTCAGCTTGCCGGCGGTCTCGGTCAGCATCTGCTCGTTGCCGAGGAGCCGCCCGGTGGCCGGATCGATGATCAGCGTGTACCGGCTGGGCAGGCCGCCCATGTCGGACAGCAGCGAGAACGCCTGGCCCGGCCGTCCCAGCCGGTCGGTGACGACGCCGTCGTAGGTGAGGCCGGGCAGTGCGGCGACCGTCCGTAGCACCGCGGCCTGCACGGCGGGGGTGAGCACCCGTTCGCGGGCGAGGTCGGTGACGGCGACGATGGTCTCGGCCGGCCCGTTCTCCACCGGATGCCCCTGCCGCAGCCACGCGGTGATGCCATTCACCGGCGGCTTCTCCCGCCACATCACCGGGAATTCGCCGGCCCGGTACTTCTCGGTGTGGTCGAGATCGAACAATCCGGGCATACCGTCCAGGAGCCAGGCGACCTTCCCGTCTTCCGGAATGTCATGGCCGGTGATCTTCCGTCCGGAATCATCGGGGGCCCGCCATGACTCGGTACGACCGGGCACGACGGCACTGCTGACCAGATCGCCGTCGACTCGTGTCCACAGATACCAGGACTGGATGACCAGGTGTTCGTGGTCGCCGCTCCCGGGTGGTGGGGCGGTGGCGGCCCGGTCGGCGATCGCGTTCAGCTGTGCCGCCGCGTCACCGCCGCCGCCCGAATACGCCAGCAGGGGAGGAGTGACGGCGAACGCGGGCTGTGGCCGGGGCGCGAGGAAGTAGGCCAGCAGCAGGGCCAGGACCGCCGCGACCGCCACGACCAGGCGGCGGCGCTTCCTCGCCGGCCGGGGCTGCGCGGAGGCCAGGATGCGCCGCAGATCGGCCTCCTGATCGGGAACGGCGACGAGGGGCGGGCCCGCCGCGGGGTCGAGGGATTCCAGGATCCGGGTGACGTTCACGCGAGCTCTCCCTTCAGAGCGGCGGAGGACGGGGCCGGGGCGATCTCCCGGCGCAGGCGGGCACGGGCGCGGTGCAGCCGCATGGCGAACGCCGGGACCGAGCAGCCCATCGCCCGCGCCGCCTGCCGCAATGTCAGGCCCTCCCAACTGACCAGGCGCAACGCCTCGGCGTCGGCGTCCGGCAGCCGGTCGAACGCGGCCGCCACACTCAACCGGCTGGCGACCGTGTCGGTGTGCCCGGCCACCCGGACGGCGAGGGACGTGCGGCGTTGCGCGCCCCGCCGCTCGTTGGCCAGCACGTGCCGGGCGGTCCCGTACAGCCAGGGCAGGGGATCCGGCGGCACCTCGCCGATCCGCCGCCACGCCACCAGGAAGACGTCGGCGGCGACGTCGCGCACGTCGGCGTCCTCGATCCGGCGCCGCACATATCTCTCGACAGCCGGATAATGCTGCCGGTACAGCCGCGTGAAGCGGTCCTCAAAGTCGTCCATGTGCCCTCACACCCTGTCTGTGTCCGGCACGCCGGTCGGCTTCACACCCGATTCCGATTCTCGGCCGGTCCTGTCGGCGACGACACTCCACCGGTAGGCGGAGTTGATCGCCCGGCCGCTGCCTCTAGGGTCGTGGGCCGGTGCAGGTGCGCGATCGGTGAGGGCGGTGGGAGACGTGGTCCGGGTGGTCGTGGTCGACGACGAGGCGCTGGTACGGTCCGCGTTCAGCCTGATCCTGAACGCCGCCCCGGACGTCGAGGTCGTCGCGGCCACCAGCGGCGCGGGCGCGTTCGCCGCCGTCGTCGAGCACCTGCCGCACGTGGTGCTGCTCGACATCCGGATGCCGGACGTCGACGGCCTGACCGTGCTGCGCCGGATCCGGTCGCTGCCCGAACCGCCGGTGGTGGCGATGCTGACCACCTTCGACGCCGACGAGTACGTGCTCAGCGCCCTCGACAGCGGCGCCGCCGGGTTCCTGCTCAAGGACACCGACCCGGAGGACCTGGCGCAGCTGGTGCGGACCCTGTCGGCCGGCGGGCTGGCGATCTCCTCGAAAGCCTCCCGGACGCTGCTGCGCAACCTGCCCGGCGAGGCGCCCTGCCGGTTCGACACGCTCACCCGCCCGGAGCGGGACGTGCTGCTCATGCTCGCCGAGGGCCTGTCCAACGCCGAGATCGGGGTCCGCCTGCACCTGGGCACCGGCACGGTCCGCGAACACGTCAGCGCGCTGCTGGCCAAACTGCGGGTGGCCAGCCGGATCCAGGCGGCGCTGCTCGCCCAGCGCGCCGGGCTGCTGGACGCGGCCCGATGAGGCAACGGGCCATCGACGTCGGCCTGATCGGGCTGGCCGCCCTGGACATCGGGGTCGACCTGTGGAGCGACGCGCCGGTCAGCATCGCCTCCGGGGTGGTCGGCTGCGCGGCCCTGCTGCTGCGCCGCCGCATGCCGCTGACCGCGTTCCTGCTCACCCTGCCGTGCGCGCTCCTGGAAGCCGCCCTGGTCGCGCCGTTCGTCGCCCTCTACACCCTGGCCGTGCAGTCCCGGGACCGCCGCCTGCTGGCCGTCTGCGCGACGATGTTCGCCCTGGCCCAGGCCGCGCCGTCGCCGTTCCAGGACGACCCGGTGATCGACTCGGACACCCTGGTCTACCTCGCCTACGGTGTCGCCACCGCCGCCGCGCCGGTGCTGCTCGGCCAGCTCGTGCTCACCCGCCGCGACCTGTCCCAGCGGCTCGAGGAGATCGAGGAGGTCAAGGAGCACGAACGGGTCCTGCACGCCCAGGCCATCCTCGCCCAGGAACGCGCCCAGCTCGCCCGCGAGATGCACGACGTCGTCTCGCACCAGGTCAGCCTGATCGCCGTACAGGCCGGGGCACTGCAGGTGGCGGCCCCCGACGGCCCGTCCCGCGAGGCCGCCCGCACCATCCGGGCGCTGAGCGTCGGCACCCTCGACGAGCTGCGGACCATGGTCGCCCTGCTGCGCGGCGCCGGCGACGACACCACCCAGCTCGCCCCGCAACCCACCCTCGCCGATCTGAAAGCCCTGGTCACGGGCAGCGGCATCGAGGCTTCACTGACGGGAGACCCCGACCTCACGGTGGGCACGCCCCTTCAGCGAGCCCTTTTCCGTACGGTTCAGGAAGCGCTCACCAACGTCCGCAAACATGCGCCGGGCGCGACCGCCACCGTCGAACTCTGGCGCGACGGCGGGACGGTCGGCGTCACCGTCACCAACACCCCGCCGACCCGCCCGGCGCTGCCCCTGCCCGGCGCCCACCAGGGCCTGGTCGGCCTGCAGGAACGCGCCGACCTGCTGAACGGCAGCCTGGAGTCCGGCCCCACCTCCGGCGGCGGTTTCCGGGTCCGGATGAGCCTGCCGGTGAACTGACCGGCACCTCCCGCACGTTTCCCCCGGTGATGGAGACGATCACTTTCGCGCTGGCCGCCGGACTGCTCGCGGCGTTCAACCCGTGCGGCTTCGCGCTGCTGCCCTCGTTCCTGGCGCTGCTGGTGGCCGGGCCCGGCGGCGTGTGGCGGGCGCTGCGCCTGTCCGCCGCCATGACCCTCGGCTTCGTCACCGTGTTCGGCCTGCTCGGCGTGGTGCTCAGCCTCACCACCGTGCCGATCCAGCGGCACCTGCCCTGGGCGGCGGTGGTGATGGGAGTCGTTCTGGTGCTGCTGGGCGGGTGGTTGCTGTCCGGGCGGGAGCTGGGGGTACGGCTTCCGCGGCTGGCCGCCGGGTCCCCTTCACATTCCCTTCTCGCGCTGTACGGGTACGGCGCCTCCTACGCCGTCGCATCCCTGTCCTGCACGATCGCGCCGTTCCTGGCCGTCACCGGCCTCGTTACGGGCGCCGCGGACATCTCGACCGGAATCGGCGCCTTCCTGGCGTACGGCGTAGGCATGGGGTTGATCGTCGGTCTCCTGGCCATGCTGGTGGCCCTGGCACGCGAGGCGACAGTGCGCCGGACCCGCGCCGCGCTGCCCTGGATCTCCCGGGTCAGCGGCGCGTTCCTGCTGCTCGCCGGTCTCTACGTCACCTATTACGGCTGGTACGAACTGCGCCTGCTGACCGACCGGACCGCCCGTCACGACCCCATCGTCACCGCGATGCTCGGCGCCCAGGGCGCCGTCACGACCTGGCTCGACACCATCGGCATCGGCTGGATCGCCGTCGCGTTCGCGGTGATCGTGGTCGCCTCGTCGGCTGTCACGGTGGCCCGGCGCGCCCGAGCCTGACCCGGCTTCCTCCTACTGATCAGAATCGGAGGCCGGCCCGGTCGGCGACGATCTCCGCGCGGACCAGTTCGAGGAGCCGCCCGATCCAGTTGCGGCCCTCCAGTCGGCCAGGTGATGCGCCGACGCCCGTGCGCCCGCAGTGAGCTCGGTGGCGACCCAGCCGCTCGCCAGTTTCGCCCGGAGCCCGTCCAGATCCATCCAGTCCCAGCAGTAGATCGCGCCGTCCGCGAAGATCAGCAGGTCGGTCAGGAAGTAGTCCCCGTTGCGGATGAAGACATGCCGCCAGGTGCCCTCGATCCGTTCCCCGTCGATGACCCGGGAGGTCCTGTTCTGCGCCACCGGGCGAGCCTAGTGGCTCTTGCCGGGGGAAAGGGTTGCCGGTGGGGCTGCTGCCCGCCATCATCCGGCTGTGCCGGATCGAGGACAGCCTTCATGACCGTACGGGTGACAGCCGCGCAGCGCCCGGGAAGCCCGGATCGTCCGGGTCGGGCCCGCACTGTTGTTCTCGGCAGTGTGGCCGTCGTGCTCGACGGGCCCCGAGGCGACGCGCTGTCGCTGTCCTTGCGGGACCCTCTGACCGAATCCGCCTGGACCGACCTGGTCCGGGCCGCCGCCGCTCCGGTTTCGCCCGGTCCGGCGGCTGCCGGTGGCGCGGCGGTCTGCCGGTGGACCGACGCGGTGATCGAGGTGCTGGTCGCCGGGGGCGCGACCGCGTTCGTCGGTACCCGGGACGGCCGGTTCCACCGGCTGGCCGTGGAGGGCGTCCGCGGGTGGCCGCGTGCCGACGTCGCCACTGTTCTCCTGATGAACGACGGGGTCGCCGCCGTCACCGGCAGCCTGAGCCGGGACGGATTCCCTGAGACGCACGACATCCTGGAACTCGTCGCGGACGGCGGGGCGCAGGCGCTCGTCGATCACGTCCATGCGGTCGAGAGCACCGATCCGCGATGCCTGCGCCGGCCACGCGCCAGACCGCACGACGACAAGGCCGCCGTCTTCGTGGTGACCGAGGCGTTCCCTTCGAGCGACCGCATCCAACCGCCCCACTCCACCCTCCGGAGGGCCTACCTGGCGCTGGCCAGGCACGATTTCGACGCGGCGGCGGACCTCTTCCGGGCGGTCGCCGTGGCCACCGAGAACGCGCCCCTGGACGACGAGGGCCTGTGCCACGCGCACTTCGCCGCGGGCAACGGGTACGCGACGGCGTTGGCCGGCGCGGGCCGCCTCGACGAACTGATCGGACTCGCCGCCCTCGGCCACTCGATGGCGCGGCGGCAGCTCGGCGTGCGGCTGTATGCCGACGGCCGGGCCGGGGACCTGCGGGAACGGGCTCTCGCCGGCGACACCCTTGCCCTCTATCTGCTGATCCGCCTGCTGCGGCTGCGGGGCGACGACGCCGCCGCCCGGGAGGCAGCCGAGCGGATCGCGCCCGGCAACGAGCACGCCCGGCGGATCCTCGACGAGCCGCGCTCGTCGCTGCCGTCAGCGCCGGAGTACGACCGCTTCCGCGACCAGTTCTGATCAGCCGTTCCGGTCCGGGTGCCGCTCCCACCGCCGTCGTGACGGTGAAAGCGGCACCGTGCGGGTCAGGACAGGACCTCGTCGATGCTGTCGGCGCGCCAGTTGCGCAGCAGCTCGTGGAAGACCACCGGGCCCGGGCCGAACGAGAAGTTCACCGGGCGCGGATTGCCCTCGCCGTTGTAGTAGCCGGGCGTGCATTCGGCCTGGAAGTTGAAGTTCTTCGGGGCCGTCTCGAAGATCGTCTGCGCCCACGCCTCCTCCGCCTCCGCCGTCGGCTCGATCCGCTTCGCGCCCTTGGCGTTCGCTGCGGCGACCAGCGCGCCGATGTGGATCGCCTGCTCCTGCAGCACGTGCACGAAGTTGACGGCCGCCGCGTTCTGCAGGGCGCCCAGGTGGAACAGGTTCGGGAAGCCGTGGCTGTAGAAGCCGTGCAGCGTCCGCGGCCCGTTGCGCCAGTGGCCCAGCAGCGGCATGCCGCCCCGGCCGGTGACCGGGAGGGTCCCGGAGACGACACCGGAGATGCCGACCTCGAACCCGGTCGCGAAGATCACCACGTCGACCTCGAACTCCTCGTCACCGACGACGATCCCGGCCGGGGTCATCCGGGTGATGCCGCCGTGGTCCGCGGTGTCGACCAGCGTCACGTTCGGCCGGTTGAAGGTCTGCAGGTAGAAGTCGCTGAACGTGGGCCGCTTGCACATGTAGCGGTACCACGGCTTCAGCTTCTCCGCCGTCTCCGGGTCCTCGACGATGCCGGCGACCCGCGCCCGGATCTCGTCCATCTTCCGGAAGTCGGCGATCTCGTCGAGGTACTCCCGCTCCTCCTCGGAGATCGTCGGGTCGAGGGTGCCGGTGAGCATCTGCCGCTGCAGGCGGGCGGTGGCCGTCCAGCCGTCGTCGATCAGGTCCACGTCGACGTGCCCGCCGGTGACGAGGTTCAGGAAGTTCTCCATCCGCTCCCGCTGCCAGCCCGGCTTGACGCTGTCGATCACCGACTGATCGGTCGGCCGGTTGCCGCGGTAGTCGACGGTCGACGGGGTGCGCTGGAACACGTACAGGTGCTCGGCGGCCTCGGCCACGTGCGGGATGGCCTGGATGCCGGTGGCGCCGGTGCCGACCACGGCGACCCGCTTGCCGGCCAGGCCGGTCAGGTTGCCGGACTGGTCACCGCCGGTGTACCCGTAGTCCCACCGGCTGGTGTGGAACGTGTGCCCCTGGAACTCGTCGATGCCGGGGATGCCCGGCAGCTTCGGCTGGGTCAGCGTGCCCGACGAGATCACCACGTAGCGGGAGGTGAACTCGTCGCCGCGGTCCGTCTTCACGGTCCACTCGGCGGTCTCGTCGTCCCAGGTCAGCTCCACGACCCGGGTGTGGAACATGGTGTCGTCGTACAGCTCGAAGCGCTTCGCGATCGCGATGCAGTGCTGCCGGATCTCCTCGCCCGGCGCGTACCGCCACTTCGGCACGTAACCGACCTCTTCGAGGAGCGGCATGTAGACGGTCGCCTCGATGTCACAGTGGATACCGGGGTAGCGGTTCCAGTACCACGTGCCGCCGAAGTCGCCGCCCTCGTCGATCATCCGCAGGTCACGGACGCCGGCCTCACGGAGCTTGGCGCCGCTCAGCAGGCCACCGAACCCGCCGCCGATCACCGTCGCCTCGACCCGGTCCCGGACCGGCTCGCGCTCCTGGAACGCCGTGTACGGATCCTTGGCGTAGTAGCCGAACTCGCCGGCCGCACGCTGGTACTGGGTGGCCCCGTCCGGCCGGATGCGACGGTCACGTTCGGCCCGGTAGCGGGTGCGCAGGGCCTCCAGTTCCGCGGCGCTGAAGCGATGGGGCGAGCTGGGGATGGTGGGGGACATGCTGGGCCCTTCCGCGTGGTTCGTCCGGTGCGCAGATCCGATCAAGCGCCCAATTTAAAGCAACTGCTTGAACTTGTGGAGAGCGCGGGGGTCCGATGTGGGCGGTCCGCTTGCGGTTAACCCGTTGTTCTCCGTACGGGGGGTCAGGTCACGGGCGCTCGATACAGTCCCTCCAGGGCGTCGATGAGGCTGGTCGCGGTCGCCTCCCAGACGGGGCGGGCGTCGGCGCGGGCCGGCATCGTGCGTTCCCGCTGGGCGCAGAAGTGCAGGATCAGCGTGTGTGCCATGTCGTCGCGTTCCGCCTGGACCTTTCCGGTCAGCGCGGGCAGCTGCCGGTGCAGGCCGCCGAACACGGCGTGCAGGGTGGGCGCCTCGGCGACCTCGGCGGCGGCCAGCTCCCGCAGGTTCGGCTCGGTCATCAGCTGGGCGGCGAACCGGGCGTACCAGCTGGGGTTGCCGAGGTCGGCCAGGTGGTCGGTGATCGGCCGGACCACACAGGTCACCCAGTCCCGCAGGCGGGTGCTGTCCCGGTGCTGCCGCAGCAGCCGGCGCCGGATCACATCGGTCGGTTCCGCGTGCCGCCGGATGATCTCCCGGACCAGATCGTTCTTCCCCCCGAAGTGGTAACCGACGGCGGCGTTGTTGCCCTGCCCGGCCGCCTCACTCACCTGCCGGTTCGACACCGACGCCACACCGTGCTCGGCGAACAGCCGCTCCGCGGTCTCCAGGATCCGGACCCGGGTGCTCTCCACCTGCTCGGTGCGCGCCTTGACGTGACTCATGCTGGGCTCCGGTCCTCTGTGTCCCGTACAGGATAGGAGTGCCGTGAATCACGCTCGCGGGGGTCACCTTCCCCTTCGCCCGGCTTCCGATCGCCCTGTCCGTAATGCGGTGCCCGGGGCCCGGCGGCCAGGGCGTCGCCGAGGCCGGTCCGGCGGTAGAGCACCGAGCGGCCCGCGCGGGCGCGTTCCACCAGGCCGGATCGGTGGAGGACGGCCAGGTGGTCGCCGACCGCGCCGACGGCCATGCCGAGCGCCCGGGAGAGGTGGCTCGTGCTCGCCGGGCCGGCCAGCATGGTCAGGATCAGCGCGCGGGACCGGCCGATCAGCGCGGCCAGGTGTTCCGGCGCCTGCGGCGGGCCGTGCTCCAGCAGGGTCGCGACGCCGCGTGCGGGGTAGACGATCGCTTTCGGCCACGGCTCGTCGGCGAAGACGGCGTACTCCGGCCAGATGAAGACCGACGGGACCAGCAGCAGGCCCGCGCCGCCGAGATCGGTCGCCCCGCCCGAGCGGCCCACGAAGTCGATGCCGCCGTCCCGCCAGCGCACCTTCGGATGCAGCCCGGCCAGGGCGGCGGCCCAGCCGGCCCGGCCGAGGTCGGCGGAACGGTGCACGACGTCGCGTTCACACAGCAGCCGCAGGCGCGGCCAGTCGGCGGCGAGCAGGGCCGTCCATGCGGCGTCGAGGAAGACGGCGAGCCGGTCGAGCATGTCCGCCGAGGTCAGGAAGGTGCGGGCGGCCTCGGGCATGCGGTGGCCGAGGTAGAAGTCGAGTTCCTCGCGGACGCCGCCGGCCGGCGCCGCCCGCAGCGCCGCGAGATCGTCGCCGATCGTCTGGCCGAGCCGCTGCGGTGGCGGGCAGAGGAACGTCGCCCCGGACACCTCGGTGTGCAGCGCGAGGATCGCGGCGAGCGCCGGATCGTCGCGCAGGGCCGCGAACCCGGGCCGCAGCCGGGACAGCCACGCCTCGGAGACGCCGCGCGGGTGCGGGCCGGCCAGCGCGCGGATGAGACTGAGCAGGTCGAAGACGGGCGACAGGGCGAACCTGGTCCGCAGCAGATCCTCCGCACCGGCCACGAACCGCAACACGCCCCGACCTTACGTCACACGGCGAAACATTGGTGACCGGCGGCGGCCCGCCCCGATGCTGGCGCCATGACCGCTCCGGAACGCCAGGCCACCTATCGTGAGGTCTTCGCGGAACCCGTCTTCCGCACCCTGTTCGTCGCCCGCACCCTCGCGATCAGCGCGAACTCGCTGCAGATCTTCGCGCTGTCGGTGCTGGTCTACGCGACCACCGGGTCGCCGCTGATGAGCGCCCTCGCGTTCGGGGCCGGTTTCCTGCCCCAGTTCGCCGGCGGTCTGCTGCTCGGCTCGCTGACCGACCGGCTGCGCTCCCGGCCGCTGATCGTCGCCGGGTACCTCGCCGAGGGCGCCCTTGCCGCCGTCCTCGGCCTGGCCGGCCTTCCCGTCGTGGTGAACCTGCTGCTGGTCGGGCTGGTCGCCTGTGTCACCCCGGTGTTCGCCGGCGCCGCCTCCAAGGTCATCGCGGATCGGCTGACCGGCGACGCGTACGTCCTCGGCCGTTCCCTGACCGGCATGTCGGGATCCGCTGCCCAGTTGCTCGGCCTGGCCGGCGGCGGCGTCGCGGTGGCCGCGCTCGGGGCCGAGGAGGCCCTGCTGTTCGCCGCGGCGTGCCATCTGGTTGCCGCCCTTCTGGTCAGATCCGGTCTGCCGGGCGAGCCCGCCCCGGCCTCGACCGGCCGTGGGGGAGCGGTGCGGGACAGCTGGGCGGGCGCGACCGCCCTGCTCGGCGACCCGGTCGTCCGCCGGCTGCTGATCGTCCAGTGGCTGCCGTCGGCGTTCGCCGCCGGGGCGGAGGCCCTGCTCGTCGCCTACAGCGCCCGGCGCGGGTTCCCGGCCGGCGCCGGCGCTCTCCTGATGGCGGCTTCGCCGGCGGGGATGCTGCTCGGCAACTTCGGCATCGGCCGCCTGGTGCGCCCCGTCGTACGGGAGCGTCTCAGCGCCCCTCTCGTCGTCCTGCTCGGCGCGCCGTTCGTGCTGCTCGCCGCCGACCTGCCGCTGCCGGTCACGGTCGCGCTGCTGGCGGTGGCCGGCTGCGGCTTCGCCTACTCCATCGGCATCCAGCGCGAGTTTCTCGAAGCCGCCCCCGAGGATCGTCGCGGCCAGCTGTTCGCGCTGCTCACCACCGGTTTGATGGCGCTGCAGGGCGTCGGTCCGCTGATCGTCGGCGCCGTCGCCGAGTTCACCTCACCGGCCACCGCGATCGCCTGCGCCGGCCTCGCCACGGTCCTGATCGCCCCGCTCGTCCACTTCCGCCGGCCCCCGGCTCCGGCAGCCACGCTCGGGGGACGGACGGCCGGATAATGGGTGGCGGGCGGCTGGTGGGCGGCCGCTAGGGTGAGTCCGGGCCGTGACTGGCGTTCGGGTGGGTCACCATCGGGGAGCGGCCTGCCGATCATGGCTGAGCCGCGCGCCTGGGCGATCCGACGAGTCCCTGGAGCCCGCTCATGGCCGTACGGAACATCGCCCCCCTGCCTGCCGTCAACGCCGGTTTCCTCGCTGTGCTGATCGGGTTCACGAGTTCGGCGGCGATCGTGTTCAGCGCCGCCCGGGCCGCCGGCGCCGACGACGCCGAGCTGGCGTCCTGGATGCTGGCGCTCTGCGTCGGGATGGGCGTCACCTGCATCGGCCTGTCCCTGCGATACCGGGCGCCGATCGTGACGGCCTGGTCGACGCCGGGCGCCGCGCTGCTGGCCACCGGGCTGAGCGGGCACACGATGCCGGAGGCGATCGGCGCGTTCGTGGTCTCCGCGGCGCTGATCACCGTGACCGGGGTGACCGGCTGGTTCGGCCGGGTGATGGACCGGGTGCCGACCGAGCTGGCCGCCGCGCTGCTCGCCGGGGTGCTGATCCGTTTCGGTATGAGCCTGTTCTCGTCCGCCAACACCGACGTCACGCTGATCCTGGCGATGTTCGGCACCTACCTGGTGTGCCGGCGGTTCCTGCCCCGGTACGCGGTGCTGGCCGCGCTGCTCGTCGGCGTCACGGTGGCCGCCGTGACCGGCACGTTCCGGCCGGGAGCCGTCCGGTTCTCTCTCGCCGAGCCGGTCTTCACCATGCCGTCGTTCTCCTGGCAGGCGGTGATCGGGGTGGCGGTGCCCCTGTTCGTGGTCACCATGGCGTCGCAGAACCTGCCGGGTGTGGCGGTGCTGCGCAACGACGGGTACGAGGTGCCGGTCTCCCCGCTGATCACCTGGACCGGCACGGTGAACCTGCTGCTGGCCCCGTTCGGCGCGTTCGGCCTCAACTTGGCCGCGATCACGGCGGCGATCTGCACCGGCCCGCAGGCGCTGCCCGACCCGCGCCGCCGCTATCTGGCCGCCGTGTGGGCGGGCGTCTTCTACCTGATCGTCGGCGTGCTCGGCGCCACGATCACCTCGCTGCTCGGCGCGCTGCCCGCCGTACTGGTGCTCGGGATCGCCGGGATCGGGCTGCTCGGCACCATCGGCAGCTCACTGAGCACGGCACTGCGCGGTGACCGCTGGCGGGAGGCGGCCGTGGTCACGTTGCTGGCCACCGCTTCGGGGATCGAGATGCTCGGCATCGGCTCGGCGTTCTGGGGGCTGATCGCGGGCGTGCTCACGGCGTGGGCGACGGGTGCGCTGCGCCGCCGGGCCGAGGTCGTGCAGGGCGAGACGCACGAGGCGGAGCGATCCTGAGCGACGGTGGCGGGCGTATCGGATCATAGTTTCCGCGAGCGCCGGACCGGGGATCAAGCGCGCGATGGTGACCAGTGGCTTGTGACGCGCGTCGCGGGGTGACGTGATCGACACCGGGTCTGGCATGGTCGGGACGTGACTCGCATTGACATACTAATCATACCCATAGAGTATGAATTACAGGATCCACAAGATCGACCGGGAGCGCCATGATCACATTCGAGGACGTCGTCAAGGTGTACCCCGGCGGCAGCACAGCGGTGGACCACCTCAGCCTGGAGTTGCCCACCGGCAGGATCACCACGCTGGTCGGGCCGTCCGGCTGCGGAAAGACCACGTCCCTGCGGATGATCAACCGGATGGTCACGCCGACCTCCGGGCGGATCCTGATCGACGGCGAGGACGTGGCGGGCAAGGACGAGGCGCTGCTGCGGCGCGGCATCGGCTACGTCATCCAGCATGCGGGCCTCTTCCCGCACCGGACAGTCCTGGACAACGTCGCCACCGTGCCGGTGCTGCTCGGCGAGACGCGCCGGGCCGCGCGCACCAAGGCGCTAGCGCTGCTGGAGCGGGTCGGGCTCGGCGAGGACTTCACAAAACGCTATCCGGCACAGCTCTCCGGTGGCCAGCAGCAGCGGGTCGGGGTGGCCCGGGCGCTGGCCGCCGATCCGCCGATCATGCTGATGGACGAGCCGTTCAGCGCGGTCGACCCGGTGGTCCGCGCGCAGTTGCACCAGGAGTTCCTGCGGCTGCAGCAGGATCTGGGCAAGACCATCGCGATGGTCACCCACGACATCGACGAGGCGATCAAGCTGGGCGATCACGTCGCGGTTCTCCGTGCGGGCGGTCACCTCGCCCAATTCGGTACGCCGCGCGAACTGCTCGCCGAGCCCGCCGACGATTTCGTCGCCGAGTTCGTGGGCCGCGACCGGGGCCTGCGCAGCCTGTCCTTCGACACCGCCTCGCAGCTGCCGGTGAAGCCGGTCGACGGCCTGTCGCTCGACGACTCCGGCCGGCCCCTGGGCTGGCCCGGCCCGGACGGGCTGCAGCCCACCGGCGGCGTGTTCACCAAGGAGGACTCGCTGCGCACCGTGACCGACCTGGTGATCAGCTCCCCGGTCGGGATCGCCGTGCGGGTCGGCCCGGACGGCGCCGCCGACGGCCTGGTCAGCCACCATGACCTGGCCGACTATCTGGCGAGCCGCCGCTCATGATCCAGTACCTGCAGAACAACTCCGAGATCGTCTGGCAGGCGCTCCAGGAGCACCTGTACCTGGCGTTGCTGCCGGTGCTGCTCGGGTTCGCGATCTCGCTGCCGCTGGGCTATCTGGCGGTCCGGTTCTCCTGGCTGTACCACCCACTGGTCAACACCTTCGGGGTGCTCTACTCGATCCCGTCGCTGGCGCTGTTCGTGTTCCTGCCGGTCCTGCTCGGCACCAAGGTCCTGTCGCCTGTCAACATCGTGGTCGCGCTCACCATCTACACGGTCGCGCTGCTGGCCCGTACCGTCGCCGACGGCCTGCGCTCGGTGGACCCGATCGTCATCCAGGCCGCCACCGCGATGGGTTACCGCCGGCTGCGCCGTCTCACCGCGGTCGAGCTGCCGATCGCGCTGCCGGTCATCCTGGCCGGGCTGCGGGTCGCCACCGTCTCCAACATCAGCCTGGTCAGCGTCGGCTCGCTGATCGGCATCGGCGGCCTGGGCCAGCTGTTCACCCGCGGCTTCCAGCTGTTCTACATCGAGCCGATCCTGGTCGGCATCATCCTGTCGGTGCTGCTGGCCGGCCTCGCCGACCTGATCATCGTGCTCGTGCAGCGGGCGATCACCCCGTGGACGCGTGCCGCATGAACCTCTCCTACCTCACCGACCCCGCCCACTGGGACCCCAGCACACCGGGCGGCATCCCGCAGCTGATCCTGTCCCACCTGGGGTACACCGCCCTCGCCCTGCTGCTCGGCGTGATCATCGCGCTGCCGGTCGGGCTCTACATCGGCCACACCGGCAAGGGGTCGTTCATCGCGATCAACGCGGGCAACGCCGGCCGGTCGCTGCCCACCCTCGGCCTGTTGATGCTGATGGTCACCCTGCTCGGGCTGGGCCTGCTGCCGGTGCTGATCGCCCTCACCGTGCTGGTCATCCCACCGATCCTGACCTCGGCGTACGCCGGGATGCGCACCCTGGACCACCGGGTCGTCGACGCCGCCCGGGGGATGGGCATGCGCTCCTGGCAGGTGCTCGCCCGCGTCGAGCTGCCGATGGCCCTGCCGGTGCTGATGAGCGGTTTCCGCAACGCCGCGCTGCAGGTCGTCGCCACCGCCACGGTGGCGGCCGCGGTCGGTCTCGGCGGGCTGGGCCGGCTGCTCATCGACGGCCTCGCCGTCAACGACTACTCCAGGGTTCTGGCCGGCGCCATCGTGGTCGCCGGTCTGGCCGTGCTCGTCGATCTGTTCCTGGCGCTCATCCAGCGCTGGATCGTCTCACCCGGATTGAAAGGCTCCTGATGAAACGGTTTTTGACCGCCCTGACCCTCCCCCTGGCCCTGACCCTGGGTCTCACCGCGTGCGGTACCGACAGTGATCCGCTCGCGCCCTCCGCCGGCGCCTCGGGTGCGGCGGGCGGCGCGGTCACCGTCGGCTCGGCGAACTTCCCGGAGAGCCAGCTGCTCGCCGAGATCTACTCGCAGGCCCTCGAGGCCAAGGGGGTCAAGGTCACCCGCAAGTTCAACATCGGCGCCCGTGAGGTCTACCTCAAGGCGCTGCAGGACGGCTCCATCTCGCTCCTTCCCGAGTACAACGGGGCGCTGCTGGCCTCGCTGTCGACCGGTGGGGTGCCGGAGGGCGTCTCCAGCCCCACCGACGTGCTCGCCGCCCTGAAGAAGGTGCTGCCGGCCGGCACCGAGGTCCTCGAGCAGTCGGCCGCCGAGGACAAGGACACCCTGACCGTCACCTCGGAGGTCGCCACCAAGAACAACCTCAAGAGCATCGAGGACCTGAAGGCGGTGGCCCCGACGCTGGTCGCCGGCGCCGGGCCCGAGTTCGCCGAGCGGCACCAGGGTCTCAAGGGCCTCGAGTCGGAGTACGGGGTGAAGTTCAAGGAGTTCAAGCCGCTGGACGCCGGTGGCCCGCTGACCGTCAACGCCCTCAAGGACGGTGACATCCAGGTCGCCAACATCTTCTCCACCGACTCGTCGATCGTGGCCAACAAGTTCGTCGTCCTGGAGGACCCGAAGAACCTGTTCCTGTCGCAGAACATCCTCCCGCTGATCCGCAGCGAGGCGAACAACGCGACCGTCACCGGCGCTCTCAACGGCGTCTCGGCGAAGCTGACCACCGAGAACCTGACCTCCTACCTGGCCCAGGTCCAGGTGGACAAGAAGGACATCACGGTGGTCGCCAAGGCGTTCCTCTCCGAGAACGGCCTGGCTTCGTAGTATTCGCGGCTTTTCGGAAGCGCCGTCCCGTTTCGGGGCGGCGCTTTCTCTGTTTCCGGCAGATGTCTTGACGGGCCTACTCGTTGATATCTATCTTTGCCGCAAAGATTTTCAGAAAGTTTCAGGCCTGTTGCTGCAAGGGCTTGCAAACCCGTTCCCTCCTGGAGGTTGATGTGGACAGTCCCCGCAGGCGACACCGCCTGACCCGCATCCTCGCCGCCACCACCCTCGTGCTCGGCCTCGGCGGCTTCGGTGTCGCCCAGATCGCCGGCAGCCCCGACGCCTTCGCCGCCCCGCCCGGGGAGAAGGACGTCACCGCTGTCATGTTCGAGTGGTCGTTCGCGTCGATCGCCCGTGAGTGCACCACCAAGCTGGGCCCGCTCGGTTACGGATACGTGCAGGTCTCACCGCCGCAGGAGCACATCCAGGGCAGTCAGTGGTGGACCTCGTACCAGCCCGTGTCGTACAAGATCGCCGGTCGCCTCGGCGATCGCACCGCCTTCGCCAACATGGTGAACACCTGCCACGCGGCCGGCGTCAAGGTCGTCGTGGACACCGTCATCAACCACATGTCCGCGGGCTCCGGCACCGGCACCGGCGGCACCTCGTACACCAAGTACAACTACCCCGGCCTCTACTCCGACGCCGACTTCCACGGCTGCCGCAGCGCCATCAACAACTACTCCAACCGCTCCAACGTCCAGGATTGTGAACTCGTCAACCTGTCGGACCTCAACACCGGCAGCGACTACGTCCGCGGCAAGATCGCGGGCTACATGAACGACCTGTCGTCGCTCGGTGTGGACGGCTTCCGCATCGACGCCGCCAAGCACATGTCGGCCGCCGACCTGGCCGGCATCAAGGCGAAACTGAACAACCCGGGCGCCTACTGGAAGCAGGAGGCCATCTACGGCGCCGGCGAGGCCGTCCAGCCGTCGGAGTACACCGGCTCCGGTGATGTGCAGGAATTCCGGTACGCCTTCGACCTCAAGCGGATCTTCCTCAACGAGAACCTCGCCTACCTGTCGAACTTCGGCGCCGCCTGGGGCTACCTGCCCAGCAACCAGGCCGCCGTCTTCGTCGACAACCACGACACCGAGCGCAACGACTCGACGCTCAACTACACCGACGGCTCCGCCTACACCCTTGCCCAGGTGTTCGCGCTGGCCTGGCCGTTCGGGGCGCCCGACGTCAACTCCGGTTACGAGTTCAGCAACCACGACGCCGGCCCGCCCAACGGCGGCACCGTCAACGCCTGCTACACCGACGGCTGGAAGTGCCAGCACGCGTGGCGCCAGATCGGCAACATGGTCGGGTTCCGCAACACCGTCCGCGGCACCGCCGTCACCAACTGGTGGAGCAACGGCGGCGACCAGATCGCCTTCGGCCGCGGCGACAAGGGCTACGTCGCGATCAACCACGAGGGCAGCTCGCTGACCCGCACCTTCCAGACCTCCCTGCCGGCCGGCACCTACTGCGACGTGCAGCACGGCGACCCGACCAGCGGCGGCGGCTGCACCGGCACCACCTACACGGTCAACGCGTCCGGCCAGTTCAGCGCCACCATCGCCCCCGGCGAGGCGGTCGCCCTCTACGTCGGCGCCAGCGGCCCCACCCCGTCGCCGTCGGTGTCCTCGCCGTCCCCGACCCCGTCGGGCACCGCCACGGCCGGCGCCGGATTCAACGTCACCGCCACCACCTCGTACGGCCAGAACATCTTCGTCGTCGGCAACCAGGCCGCTCTCGGCAACTGGGCTCCGGCCGGCGCGATCCCGCTGTCGGCTGCCGCCTACCCGGTGTGGAAGGGGACGGTCTCCCTGCCGGCGGGCACGACGTTCCAGTACAAGTACCTCCGCAAGAACACCGACGGCAGCGTCACCTGGGAGTCCGGCAGCAACCGGACCGCCACCGTTCCGTCCAGCGGCCAGGTCACTCTCAACGACACCTGGCGCTGATCACCGCACCGCATCCCGGTCCGGCCGCCCGCACGGGTGGCCGGACCTCATGCGTCGGGGCGGCCGCCGGTCAGGTGGATGTGGTCGAGGCCGGGGCCGAACGCGGCGATGTGATCGGGGGTGCCGTGGTGCGGCTGCGACGGGGTGAACCGGCCGTCGCGGACCGCCGTGTCGTAGGCGCCGCCGAAGACGTATTCGGCGAGGGCGCCGCTGACCCCGTGCTCCGCGGCCCAGGCCAGTCCGGCCTCGGGAGTCTCGAAGACCGCAGCCGGGAACCGGGAGCCCACCCCGTTGAAGATCCAGACCGTGGGCCAGGCCCGATCGGACATCCGGGCCGGCTTGCGCCGCAGCCCCTCCGGGGTGAACCAGAATTGATCCCGGCTGTGCCGGGTCGCGAGAACCACCGGCTCCGGAAGGACACCCCGAAGAGCTTCCCCGGGGGCAGTGTCGGCCACGGCGTTCCACAGATGCACGCAGATCAGCGCGTCGGCGGGGTCCGCGGTGGCATAGGCGACCGTCCTGGACCACAGGTCGCTGGAGCCGCCGCCGCGCAGGGACGGCGCGCCGAACTCACCGGTCAGCGCGGACCAGGTCCGGTCCTCTGCCACCCATTCCGGGAGGACGGTGCTGAGCCGCTGATACTCGGCCTTCGACAGAACCCGGTCCAGATCCAGCCAGCCGAGGCGATGCGCGATCTCGGCGTAGGCGGAAGCCGCGGCGTCCCGCACCATGTCGGCGGGGAGAATCCCGGAGTAGACGCCCTTCACACCGGTCGCGGTGAACAGCCCGCTGTTGCGCAGCGTCTCGTACTCCGCCCGCCACCGCTCCACACCGTCGTCGACCGCGGCCATCGCTTCGAGGAGGAGGAACTCGGCCGACTCGTCACGGCTGTACATGCCGGGCCGCCGCAGTGCCCGGTTCAGCTGCTCCCGATGGTGCCGGTACGCCGCGTCCTGACTCATCACAACGATTATGTCAGCGTGCCGCGGCCGCTTCGAACAGGTCGACGAGGCGGTGCCGCAAGCCGGTGGTGGCGGCCCAGTCGCTGTCCGGGACGCTCCACCGCAGCTGGTGGGAGCAGCGCCCACCCGTCATGATCAGCACCCGGCGGTCGTGCATCAGGGGCCTGCCACCGGGACGCCAGGTGTACTCCCAGTCGGCGCCACCGTGTTCCACCGACAACGTGGTCATGCCGATCCGCTGGTATCCGGGCAGGTTCTCGCTCTTCTCCCGGCTCCGCCAGTAGCCGAGTGGACCGTCCGGGGCGGTGGTGGCGACGTTGACGGTGAAGGCGCGCCGCCCACCCGGATCGCTGAAGCACACGTCGTCGTCCCGCGCGGAGCGTCGCCAGCCGGCCGGTAGCGCGACGGTGAAGCCGGCCGGGTCCCGGGCCCACAACCAGCCCTCGGGCAGACCGGGCGGGAACGTGCCGGTGGCCGCGGCGACCGGCTCCACCGGGCCTCCGAGACGGCACGCGTCGACGACCTGCTGTGACATCAGCGCCGACACGGGGCCGGCCGGTGGCGGGGCCCGGCGGGCGCCGGCCGCGCCCAGGGCCGTGCCGGTGCCGATCGCCAGCAGGGCGGCGGCGCCCGCGACGACCACCCGCGTCCGGAGCCGGGAACGGCGGGCCGGCGGCGGGGGATCGGTCACCGCCCGCAACCGGCCTTCGGTCTCGTCCGCCGAGGGGCGCCGCGCCGGGTCCTTGCCGAGCAGATCGAGCAGCAGCGGCGTCAACGGTCCGGCCAGCACCGGCTCGTCGGGTGGGTCGGCGAGCAGTGCCCGCAACGCCGCCGCGCCGTTGCCGCGGGTGAACGGCGGCCGGTCCTCGACGGCGAAGTACAGCGTCGCTCCGAACGACCACAGGTCACCGGCCACCCCGGCCTCCCGGTCCGGCAGCCGTTGGGGCTGCTCCAGCAACCGCTCGGGTGCGATGTAGCTGGGCGACCCGAGCCGCGGATCCGGCCCGTCGCCGCCGATCGCCGCCAGCCCGAAGTCGCCGAGCACCACCCGGCCGTCCGCCGCGAGCAGCACGTTGTCCGGTTTGACATCGCGGTGCAGCACCCCGGCCCGATGCGCCGCCCGCAGCGCCGCCAGAATCCGCAGGCCGATCCGGGCCGCCTCGGCCGGCGGCAGCGGCCCGTCCTCACGCACGGCCTGGTGCAGCGATCGCGACGCCACGTACTCCATCACGATCCACGACCGGTCCCGGGCGGTGATCACGTCGTACACCTTCACCACGCCGGGATGGTCGAGGCGGGCCGCCGCCCGTGCCTCCCGCACCGCTGTCTCGGCCAGCCGCGGGCCGCCCGCCGGCGCCAATTCCTTGATCGCGACCGTACGCTGCAACAACGTGTCCTCGGCACGCCAGACCCGGCCCATCCCACCCGAGCCGATCAACTCCCGGAGCCGATAGCGCCCGTCCAGGTCCTCGGCCATCTCCTCACCCCGTTCATCGCGGAATCCGCAAAGGGTTCGGAGTCCCGGGGTACGGCGGATGGGTGCCGGGGTCAGGTGATTTCCACCAGCGCGTCCAGTGGCTGAGTAGGGGTGGCCGAGCCGCCCGCCGGTTCCACCGTGATGCCGACCGCCGCCATCGCCGGCAGGCCCTCGACGACCTGCACCGCCGCGGACTGACCCTGGTCCAGGGCGCCCTCCGAGACCGGGCCACCGGTCCGCACGGTCCACATCTGATAGACCCGCCCCGCGTCCGGCGGGCCGTCCGCCGCCAGCATGATCACTCCGGCGTTCTGCAGACGGGAACTCGCCACCGTCACATGGCCCCCGCTGGTCAGCGGTTCCTGCCGGGTCACCACGTCGGGTGAGCCCAGGACCGACCGGACCCTGGCCTCCGCGGCCCGCGCGGCCTCGGCGAGCTGTCGCGCGTCCCGTACCCGCTGGTCCTGCACCTCGTAGACGGCCGCCGCCGCGCCCATCGCTGTCACGACCGCCGCAGCCGCCGCGATCAGGCGGAGGCTGCGCCCGGTCCGGGCCCGTTCCGGCGCGGCGGGACGCCGGGAGACCTGCGGCGGCAACTGGCGGACGTCGGCGATCACGGTGAGGACGTTGTCGCGCAGCCGCGGTGGGGGCACCGACCACGACGCGTCCGCAAGCCGGGCCGTCACCTCGAACAACTCGTCGGCTTCCGTCCGGCAGGCCGCACAGTCGAGGAGGTGGCGGTCGAAGGCCGCCCGCTCCAGATCGTCGAGGGCGTCCAGCACATACGCCCCGATCAAGGAATGCACGTCAGCGCTCACGCCACGCCTCCCGTGGCCGCCCCCGAGCCACGCCGTCCCGATCGGTGCCCGCTGTCTCGCGTCATGCCGGCACCCCCTCCTCGGTCGACAGGCAATCCCGTAAGCGGACCAGACCGTCCCGCATCCGGCTCTTCACCGTCGGTAACGGAACGTGCAGTAATTCTGACACCTGTGGATACGAATGGCCCTGATAGAACGCCAGGGTCACCGCCTGCCGCTGCAATTCCGTCAGCACGTCCAGGCAGTGCCGCACCTGCTGCCGCTCCAGCCGGACCGCCACCGTGTCGGCCACCTCGTCGTACGGCGTGTCCACGGACGCCGCGCCCACCCGGACCGCCCGGTCCGACGCCGCCTGCTCCGAACGGACCCGGTCGACCGCCCGCCGGTGCGCAATCATGAGGATCCATGCCGTCGCTGACCCGCGTGCCGGATCGAATCGCGCCGCCGACCGCCACACCTCGACCAGCACCTCCTGCGCGACCTCCTCGGCCTGCGCCGGATCCCGCAACACCCGCCGGATCAGCCCGTAGACCCGCGGTGACACCAGGTCGTACAGCTGGCCGAACGCTTTCTCGTCCCCACGGGCCACCGCCGTCATCAGCGCGTTCGCGTCCGGAACCCTCTCCGGGGACGGCACCGGAGTCAGATGCTCCGGCCGGTCCCCGATGCCGCGCTCTCCCATGGCACTCCGTCTCTCGAAAGCACACGATGCGGCCCAGGCGCCCGGGCCCCCTCGCGAGCACAAGCGCGCCGTCTCAGGAGATTCGGAGCCGCGGTGCCCGCGGATGGGACGCGCGCGGCCGGTGATTTCGCACCGGTCAAACCACGATTCGGTACGGCTGCCGAAACCCTGGAACGTGGCTACCACGCCGGCCCGGTGCGGGTCCAGGCGCGCCTCGCCCGGACTCCTCCTCGTTTCGCTCTCGCGGCCCGTCAGCGCTGATCGACGAGCTGGCCGTCGCGCGCTGTCCTGTCCTTCGTCAGTGCCATGGCCAGTGGCGCTTCCGGGAAGGTGCCGATCGCGGCGAGCGCGGCCTGCATCTGCGGGCCGCTCGCCCAGTGCCAGGTGTCGGTGTACGTCTCGTCGTCGAACCGGATCAGCACCGTCGCCGTGAGCCCGGGATGGGCCCCCCGGACCGTGCCGATCAGCGAGGCCCGCCGGGCCAGGAACTCCTCGAGATCGGCGGGCTCGACCGTGTAGGTGTGGGTACGGACCGTCGTCATCGTCGTCACCACGATCCGGGGGCCTGGCGAATCGGGGCGTTCAGGCGGTTGAACAGATTCGTCACCGCCATCCACAGCAGCAACGAGGCCAGCTGCTCTTCGGTGAAGTGGTCCGCCGCCGCGTCCCATACGTCGTCCGGCACGGCGTCGGCGCTGTCGGAGAGCCGGGTGACCGCTTCGGCCAGCGCGAACGCCGCCCGCTCCTCCTCGGAGTAGTACGGCGTCTCCCGCCACGCGGTGACCAGCCCGATCCGCTCGTCGCTCACGCCGAGTTTGCGCAGGCTCTTGAGCCCGCCGTCGACGCAGAAGCCGCACCCGTTGATCTGGCTGACCCGCAGATGCACCAGATCCATCAGCTCCTGCGGCAGTCCTTGCGAGTGGGCGGCCTTGATCAGTTCCTGAATGGGGGCCATCGCCGCGGGCACCAGAACCGCCGGATTCTTCATACGCTGCGCCATCGTCTTCCACTCCTCGTGTAGGTCCTTCTGTCCTGCCCACGAGGTTGCCGAACCCGGTTGATACATCCGCGATGCGTTCACGATGCATCGCCTCCCCGGCCGCATCGGGGCGCCGGCGGTCCTGGTGAATGCGCTGTGGAGTTGTCAAGGAACAAAAGGACCGGGCGGCTGTCTCAGCTGACGAGCAGGCGCAGTGAATCCGAGAGGAGCCGGTGGAGGGCGGCTTCGGTCGCCGTATCGGCGGGCAGGTGGACGATCAGCCGTTGATCGTCGTCATCGGGCAGCTCGAGCACCTCGAAGGCGAGGCGCAGCGGGCCGGCCACCGGGTGAGCGATCGGGAACACCCCGCTGTAACGCGGCAGGCCCGGAACGGTCTCGACCCGGCGGGTGAAGGCGTCACCGGCGGTCACGGTGAGCTCGTCGGCCAGGGCGGCGATATGCGGATCCGCGCGGAACGGACCCTGTTTGAGCGCGGCGACCTCGTCGTCGGCGATCCGCTCCCACTCGGGGAAGGCGTCGCGCGCACGCTTGTCGGCGAGGACGAAACGGGGCAGGTTGGGCTGGGCTGCCTCCAGCAGACCGAACGGTCCCATCAGCCGCTCATAGCCGGAGGTGTGGGCCAGAATGTCACCGAGCCGGTTGAGCAGCACGGCGGAGGACGGCTCGAGACGGTCGACGAGGGCGCGCACGGTCGGGCGCACCGTGCGGGCCGGACGGGTGCGGCCGAGACAGTTGTAACCCGGGTCGGCAGCCTTGGTCAGGCGGAGCAGATAAGCGCGCTCGCCGGCGGACAACCGCAACGCTCCGGCGAGCGCGGACAGCACCTGCGGGGAGGGCCGGCGGTCACGGCCCTGCTCGAGCCGGATCACATATTCCACGCTGACGCCGGCGAGAGCGGCGACCTCGGAACGACGCAGCCCTGGGGCGCGGCGGCGTGGGCCGGCAGGCAGCCCGACCTGAGCCGGGGTGATCGCCGCCCGGCGGGTCCGCAGGAATAGTCCGAGTTCGTTGTCGCTCACCATCCGACCGTAACGCCGCCGGAGACCGCGAAGGTGTCCCTGCTGCTACCACCATCAGCACGGCCTCCACAAAGGCCGGTGAGCGGAGCACTCTCGAAGCGTGAACGAGAGAATCGTCTTCGGTTTCGGAGCACACAGTGACATCGACGACGGGCCGGAGCTGCTGCGCATGACGCAACAGGCCGACCGCGACGGTCTGGACATCTTCTCGCTGTCCGACCATCCCTACCTCGGCGGGCGCCTCGACGCGTATGCGGCCATCGGATTCGTCCTCGGCCGCACGAGTCGCCTCGCGGCGTTCGCCAACGTCACCAACCTGCCCACCCGGCCTGCCCCGGTGCTGGCGCGCACCGTGACGTCGCTGGCGGCGCTGTCCGAGGGCCGCGTGGTGCTCGGCATGGGCGCGGGCGGCCTGTGGGACCGCATCGCCGACATGGGCGTCGAGCCACTCGGCCCTCGCGAGGCCGTCGACGCCTTCGAGGAGGCGATCGTCCTGGTGCGCAAGCTGTCGGGCGGCGGCCCGCCCGTCACCCACCGGGGCCGGCACTATCGGGTCGAGCGGATCGATCCGGCTCCCGTGCCCGCTCCTCCGGTGTGGACCGGGTCGGTGGGCCCGCGGTCGCTCGCCGCGACCGGGAGGGTGGCCGACGGCTGGATCCCCGGGCATGCGGCCGACTGGCGCAGCGAGCGATATCGCACCTCGCGCCCGGTCATCGACGAGGCGGCGGCAACCGTCGGCCGGGCGCCGGGACAGGTCAGGACCATCTTCAACCTTCCGGGCCGCATCACCGACCGCCCGCTGCCCGCCACGCGCGACAGCGACGGCCGGTGGCTCGGCGGTTCGGCCGGCCAGTGGGCCGAGGAACTCACCGAGGCCGTCCTCGATTTCGGCGCCTCCGGATTCATCCTGTTCTCCCCGAGTGGCGGAGCACCCGATCCGGTGTCGCTGGGCCGCTGGGCCACGGAGATCGTCCCCGCCGTCCGCGAGGCGATAGATTCCCATCGTGGCGTTCCGGTTCCGGCTCCTGGGCCCGGTTCGGGTCGTCGATGACGGCCGGCCGCTGCCCGGCATCGCCCCGCGACACCGGGCGGTCCTGGCTTACCTGCTGCTCCATTCCGGCCGGGTGATCAGCATGGAGAAGCTGATCGACGCGATGTGGGGATATGACCGGCCGGAGACGGCCCGCTCGCAGATCCACGCCGCGATCACCGCCCTGCGCCGGGCGCTGCGCGGCGCGGGCAAGGGCGCGCGCACGGCCGGCGACGAGGCAGCCCGCGAGATCCTGCAGACACGCCCGGGCGGTTACGTGCTGCTTCCCGGCGACGGGCAGCTCGACGTGCACGAGTTCGACGAGCTGGTGTCGGGCGGCCGCTTCCGGGAAGCCCTCGGCCTGTGGGACGGCGAGGCCCTGGCCGACATCCACGCGAGCTACGTGCCGAGCGCCCGCGCCCTGCTCACCGACCGGCGGCTGACCGCGATCGAGCGGCTCATGGAGACGTCGCTGGAGGCCGGCGAGCACACCCGGATCGTCGACGAGCTCGCCGGGCTGGTGGCCGCCAACCCGTTGCGGGAGCGGCTGGCCGGACAGCTGATGCTGGCGCTGCACCGGGCCGGGCGGCAGGCGGACGCGCTGGCGGTGGCCCGGTCCTATCGCACGGCCCTGGCCGAGGAGCAGGGGCTGGACCCGGGACACGACTTCACCGAGCGGGAGAGGACGGTGCTCGCCGGGACCCCGGCGGCCGAGAGCAGGAATCATCTGCCCTACGACATCGCCGACTTCACGGGCCGTGACGCCGAGCTCGACGAGATCCTGTCCGGGGCGGCCCGAGCCATCGTGACCGTCGACGGGATGGCGGGCATCGGCAAGACCACGCTCGCGGTCCGGGCCGCCCACCGCGTCGCCGATCGGTTCCCCGACGGGCAGCTCTTCCTCGACATGCGGGCGAACACCCCCGGCCAGGAGCCGCTGCCGGCCTCCGCGGCGCTGGAGCTCCTGCTGCGGCAACTGGGGCTCACCGGCACTCCTCGCGGGGAAGCCGAGCGCAGCGCGATGTGGCGCACCGAGCTGCGGCGGCGCCGGGTGCTCGTGCTTCTCGACAACGTGGCCGACGAGGCGCACGTGCGGCCGTTGCTGCCCGGCGTCTCCGAGAGCCTGATGCTGATCACCAGCCGGCGCCGGCTGGTGAACATCGACGCCGCCCGCGCCCTGTCCGTGGAGGTGCTGCCGCCCGGGGACGCGATCGCCCTGTTCACCGGCATCGTGGGGGAGCGGGCCGGGGCGGAGCCCGATGCCGTCCGGGAGGTCCTCGGCCTGTGCGGCAACCTGCCGCTGGCCATCCGGATCGCCGCGGCCCGGCTGCAGCACCGCCCCCGGTGGACCGTCGCCTATCTGGCCGGGCGGCTGCGTCTCGCCGAGCTGGCCACGCCCGAGCGCAGCGTCGCGGCCGCCTTCACCGTCTCCTACGAGCAGCTGGACGAAGCCGAGCAGCGGATGTTCCGGCTGCTGGGCGTGGCGCCCGGCCGCGACATCGAGCCGCATGCCGCCGCCGCGCTCGCCGGCATCCCGGTCCCGGACGCCGAGGACCTGCTGGAGGCGCTGCTCGACGCGCACATGCTGGTGCAACGGGAGCAGGGCCGCTACACGATGCACGACCTCCTGCGGGAGCACGCCCGCTCGCTGGGCGCGGAGGACGATGCGCTGATGCGGCTGCTCGTCCACTACCTGCACCGGTCCCGGGCGGCGGTGCGGCAGCTCTACCCCGGCAACGTCGGCGACCGGCCCGGGCTCCCGCCGGTGCTCACCCCGGTGGAGCCGGTCGACGGGCCCGGCGAGGCGATCCGATGGCTCGACGCGGAACGCGGCAACATCATCACCACGGTCACCTACGGCCCGCAGGTCTGCGTCGGTCATCTCGCTCACGCGCTCCGGCCCTACCTGGACCGGCAGGCCCACCACGACGACGCCGTCATCCTGCATTTCACGGCACTGGAGCGCAGCCGCCGCAACGGTGACGCCGACGTGCAGGGCCGGGCGCTGGCCGACCTGGCGTGGACGTACTGGCGGCGCGGCGAATACGAGCGAGCCTCGGACTGGGCGGGACAGGCGCTCGACATCGCCACCGATGAGTTCCCCCGGGCCCTGGCCCTGCATGCGCTCGGTAACGTGGCCGGCCGCCGGCGCGAGACCGGGCGGGCCGAGCGCTGCCTGAAAGAGGCACTCGACCTGGCCCGGATCGCCGGTGACCGGGCGCGTGAGGCGTTCGTCCTCGGCGACCTCGGCATGGTCCTCGACCAGTTGGGCCGGCACGACGAGGCGAGACGCCACCTCGATCTGGCCCTCGCGATGCATCGCAAGGACGGCAACCCGCTCGGCGAGGCAGGGGTTCTGCACCAGATCGGCGTCGTCCTGTGCCATCAGGGACAGCCCGCCGACGCGATCGTCCGGCACCGCCAGGCCGGCGACCTCTACCGGGCGATGGGCAATCGCAGTGACGAGCCGTCCGCGGCCAACGGGATCGGTGAGGCGCACCTGAGCGCGGGGCAACCGGACCTGGCCGTCACCGAGCATGAACGGGCGGCGGAGCTGGCAGCGCGCGTGCACAACCAACCCGAGGTGGCGCGGGCGCATCACGGACTGGCCGCGGCTTTCCTCCACCGGCGCGACCATCGATCGGCGGCCGTGCACGCCCACACGGCGGCGCTGGTCTACCGGGAACTCGCAGTCCCCGACGCCGATGACGCCGAGATTCTGGAACTGCTGGCCAGGGCGTCGCGGTCCGGGGACGACGAGCCGATCCGGGGCGCTACCGAGGGCGAGATCACCGAACTCGCGGCCCGCTTCCCGATGCCGTTGCCCCGGCTCTATCTGGCCTGGCTGCGGATATGCAACGGCTCGGCGGTCGATCCCGGCGGGCTGTTCGGCACCGAGCAGGCGGGACGGACACTCGACCGCTTCCCGCAGTGGCCCGCACGCGGGCGGGTCCCGGTCGCGGGAGACGGGACCGGCAACTACTACGTCCTCGACGCGGCGACAGGCGCCGTGTATTTCCTCGACACCACGGAGGGCGATGGCTACACCTACATCGCGGGCAGCGACGTGATGCGTTTCGTACGGTTCCTGCTCGAGGGTGAGCGGGGCTGGCCGTTCCAGCAGGAGTACGTCACCGGCCGCGACCCGGCCATCCTCGACACCGGCGACCGCAGCCTGCTGCCATGGCGCACCTGACCCGGCCGGCTGTACACCTGGCGGGAAACGGCCGGGGTCAGGTGGTGGGGACGGTGTGGAGCAGGTTCAGCAGCAGGGCCAGCGGCGGCCAGCCGGTCCGGCCGGCGCGGACCACCGTGAAGGTCCGCAGGATCGGGCACGGGTTCCGCAGCGGGAGCAGGCGGACGCCGGGGTGGGTCGGCTGGTCGGCGGGCAGCAGGCCGATGCCGAGGCCGGCGACGACCAGGTCCTGGAGCAGGGCCAGGCTGTCGGCACGGTGGGTGATCAGTGGCTCGAAGCCGGCCATCGAGGCGATCGTCCGGATCACCTGCTCGTCGGCGGCGCCCCGGGAGTTGACGATCCAGTCGTGATCGCGAAAGCGGGCGAGGACGGCAGGTGCGGGAAGCTCCGGATCCGAGGGGGCGCCGGCATGGTGGTCGGCGGAGAAGGGCTCGGTGGCGGGGACGCCGAGGGCCCACTCGGTGGACCAGAGCGGTTGCGACACCACGGAACGATCCGGTGTGGCGGGGGCGAGGTTGTAGTCGTAGGTCAGGGCCAGGTCCACGTCGTCGGTGGCGATCAGGGCCATGGCCTCGGCCGGTTCGTGTTCGTGGATACGGACGCGGACCTTCGGGTGATCGACGGCCAGGCGGGACAGGACCGGCATGAGGGAGAGGCGGATGGCGGTGGCGAAACCGGCGACACGCAGGGTTCCAGCGGGCTCCGCGGACGGGTCCAGGTCGAGACGGGCCGCTTCCAGGGCGGCCAGGATCGTCACGGCGTGCTCGGCCAGCCGCCGGCCGGCCGGGGTGAGCCGGACCCGCCGGCCCTCCGGCTCGATCAGCGCTGTTCCGGCCTCCCGGGCCAGCGCGGCGATCTGCTGGGACACCGCCGACGTGGTGGTGTGCGTCTCGTCCGCGACGGCACGCATCGATCCCAGTCGAGACAGCATGAGGAGAGTTTCCAGGCGGCGTACGTCCACGGGCTCATTGTTAAGCACCGGCGAACGACATGTCCACGATTGTTACGTGGACGCGAGCGGTTGCGACGGCTTCTACTGGCGGCATGACGCTCACCGCCGTACCCCGCCGTCTGAACTCCCCGGGTGGGACCGCCCGCAGCGGAGCCGCCCTCGCGGTCGCCGCGATGGCCTGCGTGCAGGTCGGGCTCGCGGTCTCGGTCGGGCTCGTCGAACACATCGGCGCGACCGGCGCCGCCTGGATCCGGCTGGCGTGGGCGGGGATCATCCTGCTCATCGTGGTACGGCCACGCCGCTCCGACTTCCGCGCGGGAGGTCTCCTGCCGGCGGTGGCGCTCGGGGTGGTCACCGGCACGATGACCATGCTCTTCATGTCGGCTGTCGCGCGGCTGCCGCTGGGGACCGCGAGTGCTCTGGAGTTCCTCGGGCCGCTCGCCGTGGCGGTCGTCCGCGGTCGCACCCTGCGCTGGCCGTTGATCGCCGCCGCCGGTGTGCTGCTGCTGACCGCGCCGTGGCACGGCGGGGCGGATCCGGTGGGCGTGGCGTACGCGCTCGGCGCCGCGGTGTGCTGGGCGGCCTACATCCTGCTCACCCAGCATGTCGGCGACGAGAGCAGCGGCATCCGTGGACTGGCCGTCTCGATGCCGGTCGCGGGACTGGTGGCGACCTTTGCCGTCGCCGTCGTGCCCGGCATGCCGGTCTTCGCCCGGCTCACCCCGGAGATCCTGGTGGCAGGGCTGTTCCTGGCGGTGCTGCTGCCGGTGATTCCGTTCGTCCTCGAGTTCCTCGCGCTGCGCCGGCTGACGACCGCCGCCTTCGGCACGCTGATGAGTCTCGAACCCGCGATCGCCGTGCTCGTCGGCCTCGTCATGCTGCACCAGATCCCGGATCTGGTGGCGGTCGCCGGGATCGCTCTGGTCGTCGCTGCCGGCATCGGTGCTGAGCGGTCCGGTTCCCGCCCGCGAGCCTGAGCACCCGGAGTTGGGTTGCACGAGCGCCCGTGAGCTGAGCATCCGGGGTTGGGTTGCACGAGCGCCCGTGAGCCTGAGGGTCCGGAGCCTGGGCGGCGTGAGAGGGCGCGAGCTTTGAGCGTCCGGAGCCCAGGTGGCGTGAGCAGGGGGCGAGTCTGAGCGTTCGGAGCCGGACGGCGCGAGGGAGGCTTGAGCGTTCGGAGCCGGGCGGCGTGAGTGGGGGTGAGAGTGAGCGTCGGGAAGGGTTGTCAGGTGTGATTCGGCGGTGAATGGGCAGGTCGGGAAGTATGGCGGTGATTTTGATGACGGGCGCCTCCGGGCGGATCGGGCGGATGCTGCGCAAACGTCTCGAGCATCACGAGCTGCGTCTCACCGATCTGCACGGCGATGACGGGGTGGCGGCACTGGACGTCACCGACGGGCCGGCGGTCGAGCGGGCCGCCCGTGGGGCCGACGCGATCCTGCATCTCGGCGGGATAGCCGGGGAGGCGGCGTTCGAGGAGTTGCTGGCGGTCAACGTACGCGGCACCGAGCGGGTTCTCGAAGCGGCGTACCGCGCAGGGGTTCCGCGAGTGATCATCGCTTCCAGTAATCACGCCGCCGGCCTGCAGTCGCGGAATCTGGCCGGGCCGGGCGGTCTGCCCGATGACGTCGCGGCGCGGCCGGACACCTACTACGGCTGGAGCAAGGCGGCCGTCGAGTCGCTGGGACGGCTCTACCACGACCGGTACGGCCTGCACGTGATCTGTCTTCGGATCGGCAAGTGCGCCGAGCAGCCGGCGACGCCCCGCGACCTGTCGACGTGGCTGTCGCCGGACGACGCGGCACGGCTGGTGGAGGCGTCACTGACGGCGACCGGCTGGCGGCTGGTGTGGGGTGTCTCCGCCAACACTCGCCGCTGGTGGTCGGCGGCGGGTGGCCGGGAGATCGGTTATCACCCGCTCGACGACGCCGAGCCGTGGGCGGCCGAGGTGGGCGAACCTGACCCGGCCGGCCTGGACAATCGCCTGGTAGGCGGGAGGATGACCGGGACCCATCTCGGTTCGCGATGAATCAGGGGCGCAGGCCGGCGGGCGGGGCTGCTTGAGCCGAGGTGCGGGCTGGCGAGCCAGAGCCGCATGAATCGGGGTGCAGGCCGGCGAGCCGGGGTTGCCCGACTCGGGGTGCAGGTCAGGGAGGCGGAGCTGTAGGAATCGGGGTGCGGGTTGGGGGGAAGCGGCAGTAGCCGGGTGAGAGCCGCACACCGTACCGCCGCGCAGGCGATTTCGCCGATCCATGAGGGTCGATGGTCCGGCATCGTCGGAAGCCCGTCCCCCACGGGAAGACGACGAGAAGGGAGCAATCCCATGCGGAACCGAATCCTCATGACGGCGCTGGTCGCCGCCCTGGTGGCGATCGGTGTGCAACCCGGCGCCGCGCAGGCGGCGCCCGGCGGCTCCGGGCCGTACCCCGCCGACTACGAGACCACGATCCGCCTCTACAACCACACGATCTACCGCCCCTCCATCCTCCCTGCCGGGCTCGCCCTGCCGATCGTGGTCTGGGGCAACGGCGCCTGCCGCGCCGACGGCACCTGGTTCGAGAACATCCTCAAGGAGTTCGCCTCGCACGGGTTCCTGGTCGTCGCGAACGGCAGGCCCGGCGGCACCGGCAGCACCGACGCCGGCATGCTGACCGACGCCATCGACTGGGCGGTCGCGGAGAACTCCCGGGCCGGCAGCAAGTACCGCGGGCGCATCGACACCGGCAAGGTCGCCGTGATGGGCCAGTCGTGCGGCGGCCTGGAAGCCCTGGAAGCGAGTGCGGACGCCCGCGTCGACACCACCGTGTTCTGGAACAGCGGGCTGCTCACCGACCGGGAGAACGTCCGGCTCGCGCGGCTGCACGCCCCGGTCGCCTACATCACCGGCGGGCCGGACGACATCGCGTACCCGAACGCGGTCGACGACTACGGGCGCCTGCCCGCCGGCCTGCCGGCCTACCTCGCCCACCTGCCGGTCGGTCATTACGGCACGTTCGCGCAGGTCAACGGGGGCGAGTACGGCCGTGTCGGCGCCGCCTGGCTGAAGTGGCAGCTCAAGGGTGACCCGACTGCCCGGTCGGTGATCCTGGGCCTGGGCTCGACCGGGCAGTGGACCGTCACCAGCAAGAACCTGACGTAGTCACCAGTTGTGCATGGAGCCGTCCGTCAGGCGGTTCACGGGCAGGGAGGCGGCGCGGTACGGGTACCGCGCCGCCAGTTCCTCGTCGATGTCCACCCCGAGCCCCGGCTCCTCCGACGGGTGCAGATACCCGTCGGCGAAGGTGTACCCGTGCGGGAACACCGCATCGGTGGCCTCGGTGTGGCGCATGTACTCCTGCAGCCCGAAGTTCGGGATCGCCAGATCGACGTGCAGCGCCGCCGCCATGCAGACGGGGGAGAGGTCGGTCGCGCCGTGCGAGCCGCTGCGCACGTGGTAGAGACTGGCCAGGTCGAAGATCCGCCGCAGGTGGGTGATGCCGCCGGCGTGCACGACGGTCGTCCTGATGTAGTCGATGAGCTGCTCGGTGATCAGCTGCTGGCAGTCCCAGACCGAGCTGAACACCTCACCGACCGCGATCGGCGTCGTCGTGTGCTGCCGGATCAGCCGGAAACCCTCCTGCAGTTCGGCCGGCACCGGGTCCTCGATCCAGGTCAGGTGGTACGGCTCCAGGCTCTTGCCGAGCCGCCCCGCCTCGATCGGGGTGAGCCGGTGGTGCACGTCGTGCAGCAGTTTCAGGGTCGGCCCGAACTCCTCCCGGACCCGCGCGAACACCCGCGGCACGTGGTCGAGGTAGTGGGCGGTGGACCAGACGTTCTCGGTCGGGATCGCCGCGTCGGCCGGCTCGTAGAACAACTTGTCCTTGCTGACGCCGTACGTGCTCTCCAGCCCCGGAATGCCGGTCTGCACGCGAACCGCCTGGTACCCCAGTTCCACGTACGCCGCGATCTCGGTCAGAACGGCGTCGATGTCAGGCGCGTTGGCGTGGCCGTAAACGGTCACGCCGTCCCGGGACCGCCCGCCGAGCAGCTGATACACCGGCAGCCCCGCCACCTTGCCCTTGATGTCCCACAGCGCGGTGTCCACCGCCGCGATCGCCGTCATCGTCACCGGCCCGCGCCGCCAGTACGCCCCCCGGTACAGGTACTGCCAGGTGTCCTCGATCCGGGACGCGTCCCGCCCGATCAGCGCGGGCACCACATGATCGGTCAGGTAGGAGGCGACGGCGAGCTCCCGCCCGTTGAGCGTGGCGTCCCCGATCCCGCTGACCCCGTCCTCAGTGACGATCTTGAGGGTGACGAAGTTGCGGTCGGGGCACGTGACGATCACCCGGGCATCGACGATTCTCATGCTGTCATCTTTGTCGGGGCGCGGCCCAACCATCCAGGGGGTCCCGGGCGTTGGAGTGATGTGGATATCGAGTTCGCTGCCTTCGTCGAGGCCCGCCAGCATCGGCTGCTGCGGTCGGCGTACCTGGTCTGCGGCGACCATCACCTCGCCGAGGACCTGTTGCAGGGCGCGCTGGTCAAACTCGCCCTCCGGTGGGACCGGGTCCGCGAGGGCGACCCGGAGGCGTTCCTGCGCACCGTCGTGTACCGGGACGCGATCTCATGGTGGCGCCGGTTCCGCCGGGAGGACCTGCGGGACGCGCCCCCGGAACGCCCGGGCGGCGCCGACGACGTGCCGAACCGCCTGGTGTTCGAGGCGGCGCTGCGGCGGCTGCCACCCCGGCAGCGGGCGGTGCTGGTGCTGCGCTACTTCGACGACCTCACCGAGGCGCGCACCGCGGAGATCCTCGGCGTCACCGTCGGGACGGTGAAGAGCCAGGCCAGCGCGGGCCTGCGGAAGCTACGGGAACTCGCCCCGGAACTCGGCGAGATGGCGGGAAAGGGCTGACGATGGGAACCAACCGGCTCACCGAGCTCCTCGAGCAGACCTCGGCGGACGTCACCCCGCCGCAGTTCGCCGCGTCGGCCTGGGCGAAAGCGGGCAGGGTACGCCGTCGCCGGCGGATCACGGCCGCCGCGGCCGCCGTGCTGGTGGCAGCGATCACCCCGGTGGTGATCCTCCAGCAGCGCCCGGAACGGACCATCCCGGTCGTCACGCCGTCGATCTCCACGGGCCCCGTCCACCCGCTGCCGGGCCGGCTCGCCCGGCAGACCGTCGCCGGGCTGCCCGGGACCTGGGACATCCCGGCCGGCGCGCCGGTGCTCTCGGCGAACCCGGTGACCGAGGCGGTCGCGGTCGCCCAGGAGAAGAACTACGACGGGGAGATGCGGCCGCTGCACGTGCTCGACACGGCGGGACGGTGGATCCGGGTCGATGTCGGCGACCTGGTCCGTACCCATGACGGAGGGGGGAACGCGGCGGACCCGCTGCGCGCCGCCTCCCTCTCCCCGGACCGGCGCCGCGTCGCCCTTCCGCAGCCACAGGCCCTCGTCGTGATCGACCTGACCACGGCGAAGGCGGTCCGGATCCCCGTTCCCGGCCTGAACGAGCAGGTCATGTGGTGGGGCGACGGCACCGTGCTGGTGGGTGCGGGCGGTCCCGGGGTGGTCCGGGTCGACTGGCGGAGCGCTGCCGTCACGCCGGAGCCGGCCGGCGTCTCGGCCTGGAACGGCCTGGGCACCGACGTCCCCGCCGGTGAGCTGCCGGAACTGACCGGCGAGCGCACAGTGCGGGTCTGGCGGGCGGGTGCGGCGACGGCGCTGCGAGAGGTTCCGCTGGCGGAGAGCGGTCTGCCGCCGGGTTTCCGGCTCAACGAGTGGTACGGCGCCGCGGCGCCCGACGGGACCGGCCGTGTCGCGGCGTTCGGCTGGGGCAACCGGCCGCTGGACGGCCCGAACGGCGGCAGCATGGAGGGCGCCGAGATGCTGGCGGTGGTGGACACCCGGGACGGCTCGGTGGACCGGATCCTCGACCTCGGCGACACCACCCGTACCCGGAGCAAGGCCTGCTGCGCGGTCCTCGACTGGATCGACGAGCGGACCGTCCTCGCCCGGACCGACCTGGAGGGCCTGATCAGCTGGAACATCGAGACCGGCGAGGTCGTCCTGATCACCGCCGGCCCGATCGACGCGACCCTCTCCGTGCGGGTGCGGTGACGCGGGCCGGCGCCGCGGAGGTCACTTGTGGTTGACGCCGTGCATCAGCGCGAGGATCGCCCGGTTGAGCGGCACCGGTACGCCGTGCCGCTCACCCAGGCGCACCACCGCGCCGGTGATCAGCTCGTGCTCGGTGGCCCGCCCGGCGAGCCGGTCGTACAGCATCGACGTCCCGTCGTCTCCGGCGAACCCGTCGTAGATCTCCAGCGTGTGCTCGACATCGGCCTCGGTGAGCCGCGCACCCGCTGCCTTGCCGACCGCGATCGCCTCGTCCAGCAGCGCCTTCGTCAGCTCCCGAACCGCTGGGTCATGCTGAATCACGGACATCCGCTTCATGGTCAGCGACGTCACCGGGTTGGCGCCCACGTTGGTGAGCAGCTTGCGCCACGCCGCCGTCGGGAAGTCGGCGACCCGCTCGACATGCAGCCACGACCCGTCCAGCAGCGCCGCGAAACGCTCCGCCGGATCCGTCGCCGTCGCGTTGGCCCGCACCGCCGACCCGGGGACCGGCGAGTCGAACGTCGCCCGCATCCCGTCGGAGGCCGTCCCCGGCGCGCCCGGCACCGTGATCCGCGCGCCCATCCGGTGCAGCGTGTGCCCCGGCCCCAGCGACTCCGCCGCCACATAGACCAGCGCCGGCAGCACCCGGGTCCCGCGCGGCACCAGCGGCCCGATCCGCTCGGCGTGATCCACACCGTTCTGCAGCACCACGACCGTCGTGTTCGGCCCGATCAACGGCCCGAACCAGGCCGCCGCGCCACCCGCGTCCTGCGCCTTGGTGGCCAGCAGCACCCAGTCGGCCTCGGTCGCCTCGGCCGGGTCGACCAGCACCGGGACGTCCAGCTCGCGCACGCTGCCGGCCCGCTCGACGACCAGCCGCTCCAGCCGCCGCCGCGCGCAGACCACCACGTCGTGCCCGGCATCCACCGCAGCCGCGGCGACGACCGTACCGACCGCGCCGGCTCCGATCACCGCGACGCGGGTCCGTCTTGTGGACATGAACCAGCCTCCCGAAGTAACTGAGAATGTTTTCTCACTTCCCAGTCTCCGGGAGATCTTTTTCGCCTTCGTTACACGGCGGAGAAAGCGGCGCCGATCACATTTCCGGTACGCCGTACGCCGCATCCGTCCCCGCCACCAGCGTGCCGACCGCTCACCCGCCTCGTTGAGCACCGGGAGACGGCGGTGATGTCCGGTGCCGTCCCCACGGGCGGTATCGTCGTCGGGTGCCTTGCTCGACGCACGGCGTCCGCCCGGCCGGCGCGATCCACGCCGATCCGTGCGGAGTATCCCTGTTCGCCGTTGGAGCGGAGGTTTGATGGACACCTACGAACCTGATCCGATCGGGGCTGCCCCGGCAGTCGCCCGCCTGCTGCTGGAGCTTCGCGGCCGGACGAACGTGGACGTCAAGCCCTTCGGGCGGACGCTCCAGGTCCGTCCCAAGGGCGCCAGCCGGATCGCGGTCCACATCCACCCCGGCGGCGTCGACGTCGCCCTCGACCGGGAGAGCGCGGCTGTCTTCCTCGAGTCGGTGGAGGGCTCCTACCTGAAGGACCCCGACGACCCGGCCGGCCTCGTCTCCCTCGACGCCGACTGGATCGACGTCAACTACGACGCCCTGCTCGACGCCGCGGTGAAAGCGGTCGAGACGCAGGCCGCGCCCCGCCAGCCCGCCGCCGCCCGGGCCACGGCCACCCGGACCCCGTCCGCCCGCAAGGCCGCCGCCCCGGCGAAGGTCAAGCCCGCGCCGCGTCCCGAGCCGGCGATCTGCCCCACCTGCCGGCAGTACCAGCTGCTCGCCAGCGGCGAGTGCCCGTCCGGTTACTGCTGAGCGGACGGCTCACGCGCCAGGACGGGGCCGGTCAGGTTGACCATGTTGCCGTCCGGGTCGTGGACGTGCGCTACCCGCTGACCCCACGGCATGTCGTTCGGCGGGCCGAGCAGCCGCCCGCCCGCGGCCTCCACCCGTGGCAGCAGCGCGTCGACGTCGCCGACCTCGATGCTCAACAGCGTCCGCGACGGGCGGGACACGTCCGTCTCGGCGTTGCTGACGATCCCGAACTCGGAGTCGCCCAGCCGCAGGCCGACGAAGAAGAGCGGCCCCTCGGCGGGGTGGCGGTTCGTCTCGACAGCGCCGAGAAGCTGCTGGTAGAAGGCGATCTGACGGTCGATGTGCGGGGTGCTGATGATGGCTTGCACGGTGGGCACGGCGATCCTTTCGGCCGGTCGGCTTTCCCGGTAGACCGGCCGGGCGCCCGGAACTCATCGGGTCTCTAGGATCGCAGGATGTCGGCGGAGGCGGGACAGCGACAGCGGCGCGGGGACGCGCGGCTGCGGCGGGCGGCGCTGCTGGCCGCGGTGGGGGAGTTGCTGGCCGAGCGCGGGACCGGGTTCTCGCTGGCGGAGGCGGCGGAGCTGGCCGGGATCTCGACGGCGACCGCATACCGCAACTTCTCCGACACCGCGAGCGCGGTCGACGCGTTCTTCGGTGAGCTGGCCGTCGAGCTGATGGAGGCCTTCGACCGGTTGCCGGCCGGCGGCGATCCGATCGCGGACATCCGGGCGGTGTGCCGGGAGTGGGTGGCGCGGGCGTCCCGCTGGGGTGCGGCAGCCGTGCACATCCGCTCGCCGCGCGGGGTGCTGGCCCGGCGGGGTGATCCGTTCGTCGGTGGCCTTTACCAGCGCCTGGACCGGTTCGTCGAGGCGGCGATCGGGAGCGGCGCGGCGCCGGCGCAGGACGTGCGGTTCGCGGTCCTGATGTGGCTGACGATCTTCGACGAGCGGGTGGTCGTCGACCTGACCGGCACCCTCGGCTGGACCGTCGAGGACGCCGCCGAGCATCTGACCGGCGCGTTCCTGCGGGTGCTCGGCGTCTGACGGGTCACCACGGCCACCCCGCGCGCAGGATGTCGGCGCTCTCGCCGGGGTGGACGGCGAAGAGGTCGCCGCACGAGTCGTCGAGGACCAGTTGCGGTCCGGCGGTCTCGGCCAGGGCCTGCACCGCCGCGAGGACGGCGGCGGGGTGCGGTTTCCGGAACGCGACGTGATCCACCGGCGTCCCGAGATCGACGAGCTCACCGGCGTGGATGGTGACCTCGCCCAGGTCGAGACCTCCGGCGCATTCGCTGGGCGCCGGGCACTCCGGCAGGTGGGCGGCCGGGTCGGCGTCGCTCAGCCGGAACCAGGCCGTGCCGTGACAGCCCGCCCGCCGGAACGCGGCCAGCACCTCGGCGACGGTGGGCAGCGGGTGCTCGGGTATCGGCCCCGCCGGGAGCCCTCGCGTGTACGACGCCTCGTCGGTGAACTCGCGCATGCCGGTGTGCAGCGCGATCACGTACATCGACCAGCTCATCGCCGCATTGTGCCAACCGTGGGCAACTAGATTGTCTGCCTAACTAGGTAGGCATACCATCTAGTCATGGAGGAGACGCGATGGCCGGGCGACTGGCTCCGGGGGGCACTCGGCATGTGTGTGCTGGGAGTGCTCGCCGACGGGCCGACATATGGCTATGCGATCAGTCAGCGGCTGCAGGAGGCCGGGCTCGGGGTCGTCAAGGGCGGCACCCTCTATCCGCTGCTCGCCCGACTGGAGCAGGAGGGCCTGGTCGCCTCGTCCTGGCGGGCCGGTGAGGCCGGTCCGGGCCGGAAATACTTCGCTCTCACCGACGCCGGGCACGACGAGATGGTCAGCCGGTTCGAGCAGTGGGAGCGGTTCGTGGGAGTCACACGGCAGTTACTCACCACCCGGGAGAGTTCATGATTCCTCAGCACCTGATGGACCCGTGGCGGGACGCGCTGATCGCCGAGCTGCGGTTGCGCGACGTGCCGGGCAGCCGCATCGGCGAGGCGCTCGCCGAGGTGGATTCGTTCTGCGCCGACAGCGGGCAGACGCCGGAGGAGGCGTTCGGTGACCCGGTGGTCTACGCGGCGTCCCTGATCGCCGTGCACGCGCCGGCCGAGCCTGTCCCGCGCCGGTGGGGGTGGCACGCCGTGCGGGGCGCCGCCACTCTGGCCGGCATGTTCGGGGTGATGAACGGGGTGGACGCCGTCGTGCACGGCGACCCGGGCGTGATCACCACCGGCGAGGTCGTCTGTGTCGCCGCCGCTGCCGTGACGATTCCGCTGCTGGCGGCGGTCCTGCTCACTCCGGCGCTGTTCCGGAGGGTGTGGGCCTGGCGAGCCGTCGCCGCGGCCGGGATCCTGGGCGTCATCGTGCCTGGCGTGCTCTGGCGTGATCCGCTGGCGCACCCGCCCGCCTGGGCGCTGCTGCTCGGCGGCCTGCTCCTGCTGGCGGCGGCGTGGTGGCCGGTCGTCTCGCAGCGGATCGTCACCGCCGACCGGATCGTCGATCCCCGCACCGGGGCCGAGCCGTTCCGCACGCCGCGCTGGGTCGTCTTCATGGTCCGCTGGCTGCCACCGCTCACCCTGCTCGTGGCCGTCCTCGTCGCGGCCTTCCTGCCATGACCGGCGACGCCGCGCGGGCCGTGACCGGTGCCGCCGCGCGGGCGGTGACCGGCGATGACGTGCCAGGGAGACGAGCCGTGGGCGGCCCGGGACCGTTCGCGCGGGTCCGGGCCGCCCACGGGCGGCGGTGGTCAGCCGAGGGCCGCGACGGCCGCCAGGATCGTCTCGGTGACCGCGGCGGGCTGGGAGACCGGCAGGGCGTGACCGGCCCCCTCGATCTCGCGCTGGATCCGGCCGGCGGCCCGGTCGGCCATGAACGCCATCGCCTCGGCCGGGATGTTGCGGTCGGCGCTGCCCCAGACGAAGAAGCTCGGCACGGTGCGCCACGCGGGCTCACCCTCGGCCAGGCCCTCGGTCAGCGCGGCCTCGGTGACCGGGCGCTGGGTGACGGCCATCAGCGCGGCGGTGGCCGGGTCGACGTCCGCCGCGAACTGCTGCGCGAACTTGTCCTGGTCGATCGACAGCTCGACGCCGCCGCCGGTCAGGGTGCGCGGGACGACAGCGCCGCCGAGCGTGCTGCCCTCGAACTTGCCGGACAGCTGCAGGGCGCTCTCGCCCGCCTCCGGGGTGAACGCGGCGACGTAGACGAGCGCCTTCACCGCGTCGTTCCCGGCGGCCGCCTGGGTGATGACCTGACCGCCGTAGGAGTGCCCGGCCAGGATCACCGGGGCGTTCAGCGAGGCGACCACATCCCGGACATAGGCGGCGTCGCCGGAGAGGCTGCGCAGCGGGTTCGCCACCGCGAGCGTGCTGACGCCCGCCTCGGCCAGCAGCGTGGCGACACCGTTCCAGCTCGCGGACTCGGCGAACGCGCCGTGCACCAGGACGACGACCGGTTTGGACATGACTACCTCCCGTGGGTGTTTCCGACAGTGCGGGAGGCTACGGCGGCGATGTTGGCTATCAGTGACAAACGAGTGCATCAATCGGTGGCGGGTGGGTTATCGTTGCCCGCAGCCGTGGAGATCAGGAGAGAGACATGGCAGGGGACGACGACATCGCAGGGTGAGGACCCCGCCCCGGCCGCCCGCGTGGTGGCTGCCTTCGTCGTGCCCTGAAACTCCGATCTTGCTGTGGGGTCTCCATGTCCTTTTCCGTTTCCGAGCTGTCGTTCTCGTGGCCCGATGAAACCCCCGTCTTCGACTGCCTGTCATTGACCGTGCCGGAGGGCCGCACCGGGCTGGTCGCCGTCAACGGCGCCGGCAAGTCCACCCTGCTGAAACTGATCGCCGGTGAGCTCACCCCCACCGGCGGGGCGGTCACCGTCCGCGGCACGCTCGGCTACCTGCCGCAGCACCTGCCGCTCACCGCCGATCTGACCGTCGCCGAGGTCCTCGGCATCGCCCCGGTGATCGCCGCCCTGCACGCCATCGAGTCCGGCGACGCCGCCGAGGAGCATTTCGCTGCTGTCGGCAACGACTGGGACGTGGAGGAGCGCAGCCGCGCCGAACTGGACCGGCTCGGTCTCGGCGACGTCACCCTGGACCGCCGGCTCGGCACCCTCAGCGGCGGTCAGGCGATCTCCCTCGGGCTCGCCGCCGAGCTGCTGAAACGCCCGGACGTGCTGCTGCTCGACGAGCCCACCAACAACCTCGACCGGGACGCCCGGGAGCGGCTGATCGGGGTGGTCCGCTCCTGGACCGGCACCCTGCTGGTGGTCAGCCACGACCGGGAGCTGCTGGACGAGATGGACCGGATCGCCGCCCTCGATCCCGGCGGCGACGTGACCTGGTACGGCGGTAACTTCACCGCCTACGAGGAGGCGGTCGCCGCCGAGCGCGGCACCCTGGACCGGCAGCTGCGCAACGCCGAGCAGGACCTCAAACGGCAGAAACGGGAGGCCCAGCAGGCGAAGGAACGGGCCGCCCGCCGCTCGTCGAACGCGACACGCAACCTGGCCAGCGCCGGCCTGTCCCGGCTGCACGCCGGCAACCACAAACGCGGCGCCGAGGTGTCCGCGGCCCGGTCCGCCGACGTGCACGGGGACCGGGTCGGTCAGGCGCAGGCGCGGTACGACCAGGCGAGCTGGGCCGCCAAACAGGACGACCGGATCGTCCTGGACCTGCCCGGCACGCACGTCCCGGCCGGCCGCACCGTCTTCCACGGCGAGCACCTGCAGGCCCGGGACCTGTTCCGGGACGGCGGGCTGGAACTGATCATCCGCGGTCCCGAGCGGATCGCGCTGACCGGCCCGAACGGCGCCGGCAAGTCCACCCTGCTCCGGATGGTCAGCGAAGCGCCGGGTACGGCGTACCTCTCGCAGCGTCTCGACCTGCTCGACGGCGACCGCACGGTCGCTGCGAACCTGGCCGCCTTCGCCCCGAACCTGCCCGACGCGGAGCGGATGAACCTGCTGGCCCGGTTCCTGTTCCGGGGCGCCCGCGCGCACCTGCCGGTGTCGGTGCTCTCCGGCGGCGAGCGGCTGCGCGCCACCCTGGCCTGCATCCTGTTCGCCGAGCCCGCCCCGCACCTGCTCCTGCTGGACGAGCCGACGAACAACCTGGACCTGGTGAGCGTGGGCCAGCTGGAGAGCGCGCTGACCGCCTACCAGGGGGCGTTCGTGGTGGTCAGCCACGACGAGCGGTTCCTCGCCGAGATCGGGGTCACCCGGCGCCTGCATCTGGCGGACGGCGCCCTGACCGCCGTCGGATAGGCGACCGTTCTTTCACCCACAGGGGTGGACGGCCTTTTTGTACGGTTGGCGCCGGCGCAGGATCCGGCGGGCGAAGACACTGCCCCGCCCCGCCGGGTCCTGCGCGCACCGATCATCCGGCCGATCGGTGCCGATCATTGTGCCCCGGCGTCTTTCGGATGGTTCTTGGACACCTGCGTTGACTTCGGCATTCACGAGGCATCCATTGGAGTTCTGACAAATCCAACGGCGGCCGGAGGCTCACCATGTCCGTGGAACTGGATCGTCGACTCGCGGAGTCCGGCACGAAATTCCGGATCTTCCCGCAACCCCGCTTCCTGACCAAGGAAGGCACCAACGAACCGCTCTTCCCCGAGCCCGAGGTCGTGGTGGTGTCCGTCGAACCGGCCGCCATGCAGCCCGGACCCGCCGACGACCGGATGTTCGTGGTCGACGCGATCGGCAAGCAGCCCTACAACAGCTTCTTCCGGCCACCGTTCCGGGGCTCGGCACGGCCACCGGTCCGGCCGGCCGAGAACGGCCATTTCGATCACCTCGATCCGGCGAGCCGGGAATTCAGCGCGGCCACGATGTACGCGACCGTGCGCCGGGTCCTGGACATCTGGGAGGACTACTTCGGGCGTACCATCCAATGGCATTTCGAGTCTGATTTCGCCCGCCTCGAACTGATCCCGTTGATCGAATGGGACAACGCGCAATCCGGTTACGGATTCCTGGAATTCGGGTTCGGCCGCAAGGAGAACGGCACGATCGACCACGAGCGGCCGTTCTGCGAGAACTTCGACGTGCTCGCCCACGAACTCGGCCACAGCATCATCTTCGCCGAGGTGGGGGTGCCGGCCAGCCCGTTCGACGAGGGCATCGACTACGGCGGCATGCACGAGTCGGCCGGCGACCTGGTCGCGATCGTGGCGTCGCTGCACTTCCATTCGCTCGTCGACCAGCTGCTCGACTTCACCAAGGGCAACCTGCTCACCGTCAACGGCCTGGACCGGGTGGGTGAGCTGTCGAACAGCCGGGAGATCCGGGTCGCGCTGAACTCGCGGCGCATGTCCGACGTCGGCGACGAGCCGCACGAGCGGTCGCTGCCGCTGACCGGCGCGATCTTCGACACCATGGTCGAGGTGTTCCAGCAGGACCTGGTCGAACGGAAACTGATCACCGAGGATCTGCGCAACCGGTCCACGCACCTGCCCGGCAACGAGGCCGACCTGCGCCAGATCCAGGAGGACTTCACCGCCGCGTACACCGGCAACGAGGCGGCGTTCAAGGAGTCGCTGCTAATGGCGCGCGACTACCTGGGCCGGCTCCTGGCGGTCACCTACAGCGCCATCTCGGCGGACTTCCTGACCTACCACGGCATCCTGCGGGCGATCCTGGACGCCGACCGGGAGCTGACCGGCGGCGCGAACGCGCAGATCATCCGCGAGTGCTTCGCCTGGCGGGAGATCGCACCGGTGCCGACGTCGATGCTGGTGCGCCAGCACACCATCATGAACTGCGGTTTCACCGCCGGTAAGGGCCCGACGTACACCGACGAGGCCCGCCGCGACTACATGATCCCGGCGCCCCGGGCCAACGGCGCACGCCTCATCGTCCGCTCCTGAAGACCCGGCCGGGTGGGTGCCCGAACGCGCGACGGAACACGTCGATGAACGCGCTCGCGGACGCCCACCCGCACCGGCGCGCCACCACGGTCACCGCCTCGCCGTCGGCGAGCAACAGCAGGGCGTGGTGCAACCTCAGCTGGGTCCGCCACTGCGGGAAGCTCATCCTCAGGTCCGAGCGGAAGAGCCGGCTGAGGGTACGATCCCCGGCCCCGACCTGACGGCCCAGCTGCGCCAGCGTCCGCTCGTCGGACGGGTCCGCGCGCAGGATCGCGCACAGCGCCACCAGTCTCGGGTCGGCCGGCGTGGGCAGGTGCAGCGGCTGCTGCGGCGCCGCCCGGAGCTGGTCGATCAGCACCGCGAACATCCGGTCCCGGACCGCCCGGTCCGCGGCCGGCTCCCGGGTGTACTCCAGGATCAGCTCGCGCAGCAGCGGGCCCACGTTCAGGACCGTCGGGTCCGCGAACACGGCCGGCCCCGGGATCCCGACCAGCCGCAACTCGGCGTGGCCGTGCGCGCGGTGGGCGTGCACCGTGCCGGCCGGGATCCAGATCGCCCGGGTCGGCGGGGCCACCCAGGTGCCCGCGTCGGTCTCCACGGTGAGCACGCCCCGGGCGGCGTGCACGATCTGATGGTCGTCGTGGCGGTGCGGGGTGATGACGGCGCCGGGCGGCAACGGCTGGGCCCGGGTCGGGGCGACGGCGACGTGGCGGATTTCCGGCATCATGCGGCAGGTTATCGGAAGCGCGACACCCCGGGCGGTCCCGAGGATGGGAGGCGTGTCGCTGAGGAGACTGGCCGCGGGCCATGCGTGTGTGGACGTCTACCAGGGGGCGGTGGCTGCCCTGGTGCCGTGGTTCGTGGCGGAGCGCGGGTACTCGTACGCCGCAGTCTCGGGGTTGATGCTCGCCGCGGCGCTCATGTCGTCGGTGACACAGCCGGTCTTCGGTCTGCTCACCGATCGCTTCGCGATGCCGTGGCTGCTGCCCGCCGGCACGATCGTCTCCGGTACGGGCATCGCGCTCAGCGGCGCCGCCGGCTCCTATCCGCTGACCCTCGCGGCGGTGGCGCTCGCCGGGCTCGGCGTGGCCGCGTACCATCCCGAATCGGCCCGGCAGGCCCGGCTGGCGAGCCGTGGCAGCCACACCGGGATGGCCTGGTTCTCCCTCGGCGGCAACCTCGGGTTCGCGGGCGCACCGCTGCTGGTCGCCGTGGTCGCGGACGGCCCGCTGCTGATCGTCCCGGCCCTGGCCGGCGCCGTCCTCAGCCGGCGCGTCTCGTCCGCTCCGCCGGCGCCCGCCCGCGCGGACCGCACCGGGACGTCGCAGCCCCGCTCGTTCGCCGTCCTGGCCGCCGTGATCATCTGCCGTTCGATCGTGTTCACCGGGCTGAGCACGTTTCTCGCCCTCTACGCCGCCGCCCGCGGCGCCGACGGCACGATCGCGCTGTTCCTGCTGTTCCTGGGCGGCGCCGCCGGAACCGTGATCGGTGGCCGCCTCGCCGACCGCTGGAACCGGGTCCTGGTGATCCGCTGGTCCTACCTGCTGACCGCGGCCGCCGTCAGCGGCCTCCTGCTGGCCTCCGGCCCGCTGCTGTACGCCTTCGTCGCGCTCACCTCGGCCGGCCTCTACGTCCCGTTCTCCCTGCAGATCACTCTCGGACAGGACTACCTGCCGTCCCGTGCCGGCACGGCCAGCGGCGTCACCCTCGGCCTCACCGTCAGCGCCGGCGGCCTGGCCGCCCCGCTGCTCGGCGCCCTCGCTGACGCGACCACGCTGCGTACCGCCCTGGTTCCGCTGCTGGCCCTGCCGGTCCTGGCGTGCCTCCTTGCGGGGCAACTTCGCGAACCGGCGGCCCTCCCGGTGGCCGAGGGCTGACCCTGGAGGGGACGCCGACGATCGAGGAGGAACAGCATGACGTACGAGGTCACCGTCAAAGAGGTCGCCGCCCGCCCGGTGGCCGCCCTGACCCTGCGGGCGGGTCTCGCCACCATCGGCGAGGCCATCCAGCACGGGTTCGGCACGGTGATCAGCGCCGTCACCGCGGGCGGCGCCACCCCGGACGGCCCCCCGTTCGTGATCTACCACGCGGTCCTCGACGCCGAGACGGAAGGCGACGTGGAGATCTGCGTGCCGGTCCCGGCCGGCGCCACCCTCCCGGAAGGGCTGGTCCGCTACTACGAGATCCCGGCCGGAAGTGTCGCGTCCACTCTCCACCGTGGCCCGTACCAGGAGATCTCCCCGGCGTACCAGGCGCTGCGGGACTGGTTCGAGGAGCGGGGCGCGGGACCGTACGGCGCGCCCCGCGAGATCTACCTCGACGTGCCGGAGACCGTCGCCCCCACTGACCTGCGCACCGAGGTCCAGTTCCCGATCGGCTAACCCGCGAAGGATTCCCGGCCCACCACCCGCAGCAGTGCCAGGTGGCCGGCGGTCTCGCTGCCCGGTGGGGCGGTCAGCAGCTCCAGCCGCTGGTCCTCCGCCGGGGTGGCCAGGGTCTCGCAGTGGAACTCGATCAGCCCGACCGCCGGGTGCCGCAACCGGATCCGGCTGTGCCGGCGCACCGCCACCTCGTGCCGGTCCCACACCGCGGCGAACTCGGTGCTGGCCCGCAGCCGGGTGACCAGCGCGGCCGCCACCGGATCCGTGCCGCGGCGGGCGACAGCGGCGCGCAGATCGGCCACGTACAGCCGCGCCCAGTAATCGTGTTCCTCCACCGGGTACGCGGCCCGCATCCGCGGGTCGTTGAACCACCGCCACACGATGTTGTGGTCCCGGCCGTGGTCGTGGTCGAACGGCACGCAGATGTCACCGAACAGGGCCTCCGCCAGGGTGTTCTGCGCCAGCAGGTCGCCGAGGTCGCTGACGATCTGGGCGGGCACGCCGGTGAGCTGGTCCAGCAGGTACAGCAGACCGGGCCGGACATGCGTGCCGGCCGGCCGCCCGGCCGGCGGGCGGTGCCCGGCGAGCAGGTACAGGTGGTCGCGTTCGTCGTCGTCGAGCCGCAGCGCCTGGGCCAGCGACCGCAGCAGCTGGGTGGACGGTTGCGGGCCGCGGGCCTGTTCCAGGCGCATCAGGTAGTCGGTGGACATGCCGGCCAGCAGCGCCACCTCCTCCCGGCGCAGCCCGGGCGTGCGCCGCCGCGGCCCGGCCGTCAGCCCGACCTCCTGCGGCCGCAGCCGTTCCCGGCTGCGCCGGACGAAGTCGGCCAGCTCACGTCGATCCATGCCGTCCATCCTGGTGCAGCCGCCGTCGCACATCCAGGGACCGCCGGTCCTAGCCAGAGCCCCGACGGCGTGTGGAGTTCGGCCGCTGTGCGCGCCGCAACTTCACACGCTGCCGGGGGGACCGCCGGTCCTAGGGAGAACGGTCCGCTCCACAACGGGTCCCGGGCGTCGCAGGGTGGGTGCAGCCCTGACGACAATGAGAGGTGGCAGGCGTGGAGGCGATCGTCTTCGAGAGGTTCGGCGGGCCCGAGGTGCTGCACGTGGCCGAGGTCGCGGTGCCGGAGCCCGGACCGGGCCAGATCCGGCTGCGGGTGCGGGCGGCCGGGGTCAACCCGGTCGACTACAAGATCCGGAACGGGTGGCTGGAGCAGGTCTTCCCGACCACGTTCCCGGCGATCCTCGGGTGGGAGGCGTCCGGGGTGGTGGACGCGGTCGGCGCGGACGTCACCGGGCCGGCCGCCGGAGACGAGGTGTTCGGGTTCACCGACACCGGCGGCTACGCGGAGTACGCGCTGGCCACCGTGGTGGCGCGGAAACCGTCCGGGCTCGGCTGGGACGAGGCGGCGGCGCTGCCGGTGGCCGGTGAGACCGCGCAGCGGGTGCTGGACCTGCTCGCCGTGGGCGCGGGCGACACGCTGCTGCTGAACGGGGCGTCCGGCGGGGTCGGCGGGCTGGCCGTGCAGCTCGCGGTGGCGCGCGGGGCGACGGTGATCGGGACGGCCTCGCCTGCCAACCACGAGTACCTGCGCTCGCTGGGGGCGGTGCCGGTGGCGTACGGCGAGGGCCTGGCCGACCGGGTTCGTGCCGTCGCACCGCACGGTGTCGACGCGGTCTTCGACACCGCCGGGCCGAGCGCGCTGCCGGTGTCGGTGGAACTGCGCGGCGGCACCGGCCGGATCGTCACGATCGCCGACGCGGTGGCCGCGCAGGAGCACGGCGTCGCGTTCTCCTCGGCCGGTTCCCGTACCCCGCAGGGCTTGGCGCAGTTGGCTTCTGCCGGTCTGCGGATCGCGGTGGCGCAGACGTTCGCGCTGGCCGACGCCGGAAAGGCGCACGAGCAGGTGGCCACCGGGCACACGCGCGGGAAGATCCTGCTGCACCCGTGAGTGCCGCGGCTGTGGGCGGGAGCGCTCCCGCCCACAGCCGGCGCGAAGATCAGTACCGGGCGGGCGTGGCCTGCCGCTGGGCCTGCTGGCCCACCCAGGCCTGCAGCTCCTCGACCGTCATGATCGGGCCGAGGGCCGAACCCTGGCCGCCGGCGCAGCCGATCTGAACCACCGCGTCGTACAGCTCACGGGAGTCGATGCCCTCGACGACGGTGGTGATGTTCAGCGATTTCGCCAGCTCGACGGTGGACCGGACGACCGCCGCGTCCTGCGGGCTGTCCAGGATCGGGGTGACGAACGCCGGATCGAGCTTGATCTCCTCGACCGGGGTGGACCGCAGCCGGGTCAGCGACGGCGCCGACCTGCCGTAGTGGTCCAGCGACAGCCGTACCCCGAAGTGGCGCAGCTGCCCGAGCGCGGTCGAGGTGCGCCGCGGATCGATCAGCAGCACCTCCTCGGAGATCTCCAGGGTCACCGCGCCGGCCGGCAGCCCCAGCTTGTTGATCAGCGGGCCCAGCTCGTACGGCAGCCGCGCGTCGAGCACGTCAGCGGCGGTGACATCGATCGCCACGCCCATCTCGATGCCCTGCCGCAGCCAGTAGGCGCAGGTGGACAGGGCCGATTCGAGCAGGATCCGGGTCAGCTGCCGGGCCAGGCCGAGACGTACGGCCAGCGGCCGCACCCGCTCCGCGTCGATCACCCCGAGTGTCGGGTGGTGCCAGCGCAGCACAGCCTCCATCGCGATCGGCCGCCCGGTCGCCAGGTCGATCTTCGGCTGGTAGTAGGTGGCGAACTCGGACCTCTCGACCGCGCGGAGCAGGTCCGGGAACACCGACGGGCCGAACTCGTTGCCGAAGTCGGCGCTCCTGCCGTACGTCTCCACCTCGCTGCGGTTCTCCTTGGCCACCCGCAGCGCGTCGACCGCGCACCGGATCAGGTCGGCCGGCCGGTTCGCGTGCATCGGCGCGAGGGCGATGCCGGTGCTCAGCTCGATCTGCACGGCGCCCTCGCCGACCGGCACCGGAGCGGCCAGTTTGCGCAGCAGGGCCCGGGTCTGACCGTCGATGTTGTTGAGTTCGCCGGGCCCGAACATCCGCAGCACGGCCATCTCCACGCCGCCGAGCCGGGCCGGGATCGCGTCCTCCGGCAGGTTCTCCCGGAGCCGGGTGCCGACCGTGTCGATGATCGTGTCGCCGGTGCCGTACCCCAGGATGGCGTTGATGTCCGGCAGGTGGTCCACGGTGATGATGGTGAGCGCCAGCTGGCTCCCGGGGGAGATCTTCGACAGCAGCGCGGGCAGCTCCGCGTCCAGGACCCGGCGGTTGCCGAGGCCGCTGAGAAGGTCGGTGTTCGCCGCCTTCTGGGTACGGGCCAGCTCCCGCGCCTGCTCGAAGGTGAGCGCGGTCCGCCCACCCGCCGCGATCAGGCAGCCGCTGGCCAGGACGATCGAGATCGGGTGCAGCTCCACGAACGTGCCGACGATCAGCACCCCGAGCGCGCACAGCGAGAACAGGATCGGCACGATCAGCGTCGCGAACGCGCGCGCCTCCTCGACCGGGCCCCGGCTGCGGGCCGACCCGGCGAGGGCCATCAGGGTCAGGCCCACCATCCACACGCCGTCGACCCAGTTGCCGTCGGTGTAGGTGTTGTTGGCCAGGCTGAACAGGTACGCGGTGTCGGCGATGGCGAAGAACCCGGCGCCCACGCCGAGCAGCCACCAGGCCGGGTCACGCCGCCACCGGACCATCGCGAGCGCGGCCACCGTGACGACCATCAGCAGCAGGTCGCCGATCGGGTACGACAGGTTGGTCAGCGTGGCGGCGCTGTTGTCGGCGTCGGCCTCGGCCAGCACGTCGGCGAGCGCGAGCGCGGAGAACACCGCGCCGGCGGCCAGCGACGAGACCAGGCCGTCGAGCCACACCGAGGCGGGCAGCCGCTTGCTGCCGGCCCGTGCGAGCAGGATCAGGCCCAGGTAGGCGAGCGGGTACATGCCGACGTAGAACGCGTCGGCCAGGGACGGGACCGGGATCACCGCGGCGTCGGAGAACGCCGCCTGCCAGTAGATGTCGCCGATCGACCAGGACGTGATCGCGAGGGCGATCAGCAGCCACGCGGTCCGGTTGCGCCGCGACAGCAGCGGCCGGGCCAGCGCCAGCAGGCACGTGAGGACCAGCACGACGGGGTAGAAGCCGTTGTCGAGAAGGGCTGGGCGGGTGGCGAGGGGGGCCAGGGTGGTGAGCGCGTAGACGAAGCCGAGCCCGGCCACCACGACACGCGCCTGCCGGAAGAAGCTGCTGGTGAGGAAGCCCTCGTCGCGGTCGACCGGGTCCGCTTGGTCGACGTGGGCCGGGGTGTGCGTCACAATTCTGATCCCGTCGTCAAAATATGCTTAGCGGTCGACCGAGTAATGGTGAGGCGAAAAAATAGGGGGCACTCGAATAGGCGTATTAAGGGGGAACACGCCTCGAAATCGACCGGTCTGGATCTTAGTGCACGGTGAGTGTCCTGTGTGGCCCCACCGTCGCCGAACCGCCGACGGCTTCGACGAAAGGTGTGTCGAAGCCGTTGAAAGACGAGGCGTAAACCGAGGTGTACGCCCCCGCGCTGCCGATGAACACCTGGTCACCGGTGGACAGCCCCCGCGACAGCGGCACGCCGAACAGGATCGTGTCCTGGCTGTCGCAGGTCGGGCCGGTCAGATGACACGGCGCCGGATCGCGGTCCAGGGAGTCCCACACCGGGAAGTGCAGCCGGTTGCCGGTCTCCAGGCTCTCCATCAGGCCGTTGAACGCGCCGACGTCCAGGTGCACCCAGCGGCGCCCGGCCCGTTCGGCGACCCCGATCACCGTCGCGACGAGCGTGCCGGCCTCGGCGACCAGCGCCCGGCCCGGCTCGGCGACGGCGTGCACCGGGTACGGCAGGGCGGCCAGGCCCGCCGCGATCACGTCGCCGTACTCGGCGGCAGGTGGTGGTGGCACGTCGTACCGGGCGGGGAAACCGCCGCCCAGGTCGACCATCTCGAGGTGGATGCCGTCGGCGGCGAGCTTCGCCATGATCTCGCCCGCGACGGCCAGCGGCGCCCGCCACGCGGCCGGGCGCATCATCTGCGAGCCGACGTGGAAGGCGATCCCGTACGGCGGCAGGCCGCGCTCGCGGGCCGTCAGCAGCAGGTCCACGGCGGTCTGCGGATCGACGCCGAACTTGCCCTCGCTGGGCACCTCGCTGTCGATGTCCGGGGCGGCGAGCCGGATGAAAACGGCGGCCCCGGGAGCCAGCGCGGCCAGCTTGTCCAGCTCGGCGACCGAGTCGAAAGCGAACCGCCGCACCCCCGCGGCATAGGTGCGCTCGATCTGCCGGGGCGCCTTCACCGGGTTGCTGAACAGCACCTGACCAGGGTCGACGCCCAGCGGCAGGAGCAGGTCCAGCTCTCGCGCGGAGGCGATCTCGAACCGGCAGCCGAGCCCGTGCAGGGTGCTCAGCACGGGCGGGAAGTCGTTGCACTTCATCGCGTAGTGCAGGGTGACGCCGGGCAGTGCCGCGGTCATCCGCCGATAGCCGGCCGCCACCGCGTCCAGGTCCATCAACAGTCGGGGCGTCTGTTCGTGGCGCACGATGTCTCTCCGTTTCAGCCCGGGCCGGTGGTGCTGCCTTGCCGCGGCCGTGACGCGCCGACGGCGGCCACGGCGGCGAAGCGGGGAGCGGGCGGCGCGATCACCGCGGCGTCGATCCGGCGCCTGCGGGCCGTGGCGCGCCGCTGGGCGGCCTCGTAGCAGACGATCGCGACGATGTAGAAGACGACGTCGGCGAGGATCTTGCCGAGCGCGGAGCCGGTGACGATGCCGCCGGTGAGGAACGGGCCGAGGAGGAGCATGAGCGGGCGTACGGCGAGGGAGTCGACCGCCTCGGCGGGACCGAACTCGGCCGACAGCATCACTGCCGTCCGTGCCGCGCGCCGGCGTCGGCCGGGCGGCCCGACGGCCTGCCGCCGCCACTCCATGACCACCATCACCCCGTAGAACCCGGCGTTCTCCGCGATCGTGCCGGCCAGCGCCGCGGCGGCCCGGCTGTCCCACATCTGGAATGCGGCATAGGCGCCGATGACTGAGCAGATGGTTCCCACCAGCTCGGCGGGCAGGTAGCGGGAACACCATTCCCGCGCCTTGCGCAGCCAATGTCGACCGCGCACGCCGATGGTCGCCACGGAGTCACATTCTCTCTGTCGGGGGGAAACAGCAGCTCACGCGTGCGATCACGGCACATAGAGCCATGGGAATTTATCACGGGCCATTTACGCCTACAAGATTCGGGCCGAGGAATCGCAGCGAGTCCACAGTGAACTGCCGGTCACATTAAGATGATCATGAATAGATTGTTGCGGCGGCGGGGTGGCGATCTTGCCGGGTGCGGGCTTCGCCGGTAGCGTCCGCGGGGAAAGCGCTTACCCGCAGGCGGGGAGCCATGTCGAGGAAAGGTCGGCGGGATGACTGAGCTGCTGGTCGACGGGAACGCTGTCGCCACCTATGTGACCAGCCCCGACGTCGACATCCGGCTCGCCCCGCGGCCCTATCTCCACCCCGTCCGCACCCTCGGCGGAATCGTGGTCACCGACGAGTTCCCGTACGATCACCCCTGGCACCTCGGGGCCTCGGTGACCATGCAGGACGTCGACGGCATCAACATCTGGGGCGGGCGCACCTACGTGCGTGACGAGGGTTACCTCTGGCGCGACGATCACGGCCGGGTCGTGTCCGACGCCCGGACGCCGGCGCCCGGCGGCCTCACCGACAGCCTGCGCTGGTGCGACGCCACCGGCCGCACCCTGCTGCGGGAACAGCGGTCGGTCACGGCCGGTCCCGCACCGCGCGGTTGGGAGCTCTCCTTCCGGTACGAGTTGAGCACCCCCGCCGACTCCCCGGTCGTGATCGGCAGCCCCGCCACCAACGGCAGGAGCGGCGGGGCGGGGTACGGCGGCTTCTTCTGGCGCGCCACCGGCGGCGACGCGGTGGCCTTCACCCCGTCCGGCGCCGAACCGCACGGCTCGGCCGAACCGTGGGTGGCACTGACGGTGGGTGGGGCGTACACCCTGGTCTTCAGCGGTCTCGAAGGGGACGATCGGTGGTTCGCCCGCACCGGCGACTACAACGGGGTGTGCGTCGCCCTGGCCTACGACCACCCCCTGACGATCAAGCCCGGCGCCCCCTACGTCCGGGACATCCGCGTCCTGATCGCCGACGGCGCCCTCACCCCCGCCGACATCTCCTGAGCACCGTTCCCCGAACGGTCGCCCGTGGATCTTGTGCGGCTGGCTCTCATGGCTGTCTCGCGCCCATCGAGACAGCCATGAGAGCCGGCCGAGGTTCTCCGGCTGGTCGTCAGTGCTGTCTCCACCGGCCGGAGGCGGCACTCACCGCCGGCCGCACGGTCCCGCCATCGACCCTGGCAGGACCTGTGTTCCACCGGTCGGCCGGGCCGAGCGACGGTGGGGTCTCGTGCTGAGCCGTCGTCCAGGAGGGTTGTCCGCCGGCGGAGGCGAGCCTGGGCGACGGCTGGTCGTGCGCTGGCGGCCGTCGTTGAGCGCTGTTCAGGGTCTGCGGAAGCCGGGCTGGGCGACGGCTCGCGGTTTGCGTCGGATGCCGGCCGTCGTTGAGGGCTGTTGAGGGTCTGCGGAAACAGGTCTGGGCGACGGCTCGGGGTTGCGTTGACGGGCTGTGGGAACCAGGCCGGGTGTACGGCTGCTTGTCGGCCGGAAGTGGTCAGGTGGCCTGGGCCAGGAAGAAGCCCTGGCCGTCGCGTTCGCCGGGGTGGGGGCTGGCGGACCAGGCGGCACAGTTCGCGCAGGCCGGCCGCCCGGGCGTGCGCGGCTATCTCGTCGGCGGTGTAGTCGAAGCGCGTGAGGGTGATGTCGTAACCGAAGGCCCGGTAGAGCTCGCCGACGTCCCGGGTGCCCTCGCCGTGCTGGTAGCCGACGAGCAGGTAGCCGCCGGGGCGCAGGACACGGGCGGCCTCGGCGAAGATCTGCGGCTGGCCGGTGGGCGGGGTGTGGATCATCGAGTACCACATCAGCACGCCGGTGAACGAAGCGTCCGGGAACGGCAGACCGGTCAGGGACGCGACCGAGAACGTCAGGTCGGGATGATCACGGCGGGCCATCGCGATCATGACGGGGGAGAGGTCGACGCCTTCGGTGTGGCAGGCGCGGGCGGTCAGGTAGCGGCTCATCCGGCCGGCGCCGCAGCCGGCGTCCAGGACCCGCGGATCACCCGTGGCGACGACCGCGGAGGCGAAGGCGTCGACCATCGCGAGGTCGAGCGGCGCTTCGATGCGGGTGTCGGGCATCCGCTCGGCGTACTCCTCGGCGACCGTGTCATAGGCGAGCCGCACCCCACGGAGGTCCACGGGCTCGGCAAGGTACGGCGAGCCGGTGGTGGTAGCCGCGTGGGTGGTCTGTGCCGAACCGGTGTGGGGGACGGTGGGTGGAGGGTTGCTGGGATCGACCGGGTTCGTCACGCGGCGCATCATCGCATGGGGCGGGTCGGTGGGTGGGCAGCCCACCGCCACCAGGCGCAGCCGCAAGCCGCCGATCATGGGCCGGCCGGCTCGGACGTGACCGGGGCGGTGAAGAAGGAGGCGAGCGCGTCGATCAGGTGCTGCGGGGCGCGGTTCAGGGCGTCGTGGCCGGCGCGTGGCACCACCAGCGTTCGGGCGTGCGGCAGGGCGGCGGCCAGGGCCTCGTTGACCGGCTGGTAGTAGGGCGGGCCGGCGGCCCCGCACGCCAGCAGCACCTCGGCGCCGGCGCCGGCCCACTGCTCGGGCGGGCCGTCGTGGCGGTGGATCAGCTGGGACTCGTCCAGGGTGGTGGGCAGCAGCTCGCCCATGGTGCGGCCGATCGACGTGCGCAGGAAGAGACGGCATATGGCGACCTGGACGGCGAGCGGCAGCCGGGACGCGGGCGAGTGGGTGTTGATGCCGGCGGAGGTGAGAGCCATGGCGCGGGCGATGTCGCCGGCGGCTGCGGCCTGCCGGGCGGCGGGGAGCCAGCCGGAGGTGGGGCCGATGCCGTTGACCTGGACCGCGGCGTCGTAGAGGGCGAGCCGCCCGATCGGCAGCCGGCGCGCGGCGGCCCGCAGGGCGATGAAGCCGCCGCCGCTGTGGCCGATCACGTTGCGGGCGCCGGTCCACGTCAGCAGGGTGGCGAGGTCGTCGATGTCCTGCTCGCCGTCGTACGGCTCGGCGCGTGCGGCGGCGTCGGCCCGGCCCCGGCGGTTGTAGAGGTGCACGGTGAAACGGCCGGCAAGCCGGAGGGCGAGCCGCCGGTAGACCTCGATGGTGACGCCGCCGCCGTGCACGACGATGACGCCCGGGCCGATGCCGGTCGAGTGCAGCACGATCTCGGCCCCGTCTGCTGCCGGCACCCGCTGGACGGTCCATTGCTGTTCCACGTCGGCCCCCCTAAAAACTGCGAACGGCGTTTGCGGTTGTGAGTGTAGCGGCATCGACCTGCCGGCCGCCATGTCGCCTCGGCGGCGAGGCGCGCTATGAGAACGTTTCAAGGGGTGCTGCGGAAGGCGGGAGCCAGGATTCTGGGAAAGCGCTTGCCGTTCGGCAGCTGACATGCATAAATCGTTTCAGAACATACGACGGGATGAGGTGCGAGTTCGATGCCGGCTGATCTCGAGGTGCAGGGCCCGCACGGACCCGTCCCGGTGCGGGTGTACGAGCCGGGCACGCCCGCCGAGACCGTCCTCGTCTGGGCGCACGGCGGCGGTTTCCGGCACGGCGACCTCGACATGCCCGAATCCGATCACGTCGCCGCCGAGCTGGCCCGCCGTGCGAACGCCGTGGTCGTGGCCGTGGGTTACCGGCTGGCCGTCGGCGGGGTCCGCTACCCGGTCCCGATCGACGACGTGCACGCCGTCTGGACCTGGGTCACCGGCCGCGCCGACCTGCCGGAGCGGAGGGCGATCGGCGGCGCGAGCGCGGGCGCGGCCCTCGCCCTGTCCACCGCGCTGCGCGTCCGCGACGCCGGGGAGCGGGCTCCCGACCTGCTGCTCCTGGCGTACCCGTTCAGTCATTTCCCGGCACCGACGCTGGGACTGGGCCGGAGCCCGACCGGCATCGAGGACATGGTCCGCAACTACGTGGGCCGGATCAGCGATCTGCCGCCGGACGCGCTGCCCGGCGCGGCCCGCCTCGACGGCCTGCCCCCGGTGCACATCCTGCTGTCCGATAACGACGACCTGCGGCCCTCCGGCGAGCTGCTCGAACGGCAACTGCGCGAGGTGGGGGTGCCGGCCGAGTCGTTCCTGGCGCGCGGCACCACGCACGGCCATCTGAACCGGCCGCACGACAACCCGGCGGCGGACGACGCCTCGCTGGGGTTCTTCGCGGGCGTTTTACGCGTACCCCGCAAAGCTCCTCAATGGCTCCGCCGCGAGGGGGAGAACCGCATCGAGTTCGGCGCCGACTACAACCCGGAGCAGTGGCCGCGCGCGGTGTGGGCCGACGATGTGCGGGCGATGCGGGAGGCCGGGGTCACCATCGTGTCGCTCGGCATCTTCGCCTGGGCGAGGCTGGAACCGGCCGAGGGGCGGTACGACTTCGGCTGGCTCGACGAGATCATCGACCTGCTGCACGCCGCCGGCATCCTGGTCGACCTGGCCACCCCGACCGCGTCACCGCCGCCGTGGCTGACCACGAAGCACCCGGAGATCCTGCCCGTCGACCGGGAGGGCCGCACCGTCTGGCCGGGCGCCCGGCAGCACTGGCGGCCCACCTCGCCGGTGTTCCGCGAGCATGCGCTGCGGCTGGTCCGGGCGATCGCCAACCGGTACGCGAACCATCCCGCGCTCGCCGCCTGGCACGTCAACAACGAGCTGGGCTGCCACAACGCGCACGACTACTCCGACGACGCGGCGCGTGCCTTCCGGCTGTGGCTGCGGGAGAAGTACGCCACCCTGGACGATCTGAACGCCGCCTGGGGCACCGACTTCTGGTCGCAGCGGTACACCGACGGTGATCAGATTCTGCCGCCCCGCTACGCGAACGGACCGGTCAACCCGACCCAGCAGCTGGACTTCCGGCGGTTCTCCTCGGACGCGCTCAAGGACCACTTCCTGGCCGAGCGGCGGATCCTGCGGGAGATCACCCCGGACGTGCCGGTGACCACGAATTTCATGGTCGCCGGGGACATCAACGACATGAACTACCCGGACTGGGCGGCCGAGGTCGACTTCCTCGCCAACGACCACTACACCCGGCCCGGTCCGCAGAGCCGTGACGAGCTGTCGTTCTCGGCCAACCTGTGCGGAAACCTGTCCGGCGGCCGGCCCTGGTTCCTGATGGAACACTCCACCAGCGCCGTCAACTGGCAGCCCGTCAACGCGGCGAAACTCCCCGGCGAACTGGCCCGCGACTCGCTCACCCACGTCGCCCACGGCGCGGACGGCGTCTGCTTCTTCCAGTGGCGGCAGTCCCGGTCGGGGGCCGAGAAATACCATTCGGCGATGCTGCCGCATGCCGGGACCTCCAGCGCGATCTTCCGGGCGGTCACCGACCTCGGCGCGCGGCTGCGGTCGCTGTCGCACATCGCCGGTCTGCGGCGTACGCCGTCGCAGGTCGCCGTGGTCGTCGACTACGAATCGTGGTGGGCCGCCGAGCAGGACTCGCACCCGACCGGCCGGCTGCGTTACCGGCAGGAGGCCCTGGACTGGTACACCGCCCTGCTCGACGCCGGCATCCGCTCCGACGTGGTGCCGGTCGGCGCCGACCTTTCCGGCTACCGCCTGGTCGTCGCGCCGATCCTGCACATGGTCCCGGATCCGCTGCGGCAGCGTCTGGAGGCGTACGTGGCGGGCGGCGGCCACCTGGTCACCACCTACTTCTCCGGGATCGTCGACGAGAACGACCACGCCTGGCTCGGCGGCTACCCGGGCGCGCTGCGTGACCTGCTCGGCATCCGGGCCGAGGAGTTCGCGCCGCTGCTCGACGGCGAGACCGTGGAACTCACCAACGGCGCCACCGGCACCCTCTGGTCGGAACGGCTGGAGGTCACCGACCCGGCGGTCAAGATCCTTGCGGGGTACGCCGGGGGCGGCGGGCCGGCCGTGACCCGCCGCGAGGTGGGGGCGGGCTCGGCGGCGTACGTCTCCACCCGCCTGGGCCCGCAGGGTCTCGCCACCGTCCTGGACGATCTGCTCACGCCCGCCGGAGTGGCCAGCGAACTGCCGCCGGAGCTGCGCGGCACGGTGGAGCTGGCGATCCGCGGCGACGTCCGCTTCCTGATCAACCGCACGCCGCACCCGGTCGGCCTGTCCACGATCCCCGGCGCCCCGCCCAAGATCCCCGGCCGCGGCGTCGTCGTGTGTTGAGTTCGGCCGTCCTGCGCGCCCGAACCCAACACGCTTTCTGGTGTGTTGGGTTCGGCCGTCCTGCGCGCCCGTACTCGACACGCTTTCTGGTGTGTTGGGTTCGGCCGTCCTGCGCGCCTGAACTCAACACGCGCTTTCTGGTGTGTTGAGTTCGGGCGGCATACGCGTCCGAACTCAACACGCGGTCAGGGGTGGTACTCGCGGATCACGTCGGCGCCGTCGCGGGCGGTCTCGGCGAAACCGGCCTTCTCGGCGACCCGGGCGGACCCCGCGTTCGCCGCGTCGTGCCGGATCGCGACCCGCTCGATGCCGGGCAGCGTCAGCGCGACCCGGGTCAGCACGTTCACCGCCGCCGTCATGTGACCGCGGCCGGTGAACGGCGTCCGGATCCAGTAGCCGATCTCCAGCACGTCCGGCCCCATCCGGGTCATCAGCCCGATCGAGCCGATCAGCTCCCCGACGGTCGTGAAGATCGCGTAGTTGAACTGGGTGGCCTCGGCCCACTCGGTCACCGACCGGCCGATGTACTCGCCGGCCTGGGTCAGGTCGTAGGTGTCGGTCGCCCACGGCAGCCACGGCTTGAGCTCGGGCAGCGACTCGCGGACGGCGGCGGTCAGCTCGGCGGCCCATTCCGGTTCCCACCGTTTGAGCACCAGTTCACCGGCATTGATCATTTCGGGCGGTTCCATGATCCTCATTGTGCCGGTCTATATCGCAGGTTAGGGATGGGGATCCCGCCGCAGCCAGATCCGCCGGGGCCGCCGGGACGACAGACTTCTCCCCATGTTGATGCCAGCGCCGTCCGGCAGCCCGTACCACCGCCTCGCCCGCACCCCCGCCCACCGCTGGTGGCGTACCGTCCTGGGGTCGCTCTTCATCGTGATCTGCGGGTTCGTGGTGATGTTCGCCGGCTGGTTCGCCTACACCGGGGCAGCCGAACTCACCGGCCGCCCGGACGGGCCGGACGGCCTGGCCGGTTTCGGCCCGCTGCCCGATCTGGCGGTGGGGTTCCTGTCGATCGCGGTGTTCCTGCCGTTCATCCTGCTGGCCGCGCGGCTGATCCAGGAGCGTCCGGCCGGCACGCTGTCCTCGGTGGCCGGGCGGATCCGGTGGCGCTGGCTGATGCTCTGCCTGCCGGTCGCGGCGGTGACGATCGTGCTGTTCCTGACCCTCGGCACGGCGTTGCTGGCGGTCACCGGGGAGGACGCCGGACTGGGCGATCCGCTCGCCGGCTGGGGCCCGTTCCTGCTGTCCGGCGTCGTGATCCTGCTGGTGGTGCCGGTGCAGGCGGCCGCCGAGGAGTACCTGTGCCGGGGCTGGCTGCTGCAGGGGCTCGGCGCGTGGATCCGCAACCCGTGGGCGCCGATCCTGGTGCAGGCGGCGGTGTTCGCGGCGCTCCACGGCTGGGGTACGCCGTACGGCTTCGCGGATCTCATGGTCTTCGGGGTGGTCGCCGGCTGGGTGACGGTGCGCACCGGCGGCCTGGAGGCGGCGATCGCGCTGCACGTGCTGAACAACGTGCTGAGCTGCCTGGTCGCGGCCGCCTTCGGGCAGCTGGCCATCGACGAGACGGCGGCGGACATGCCGTGGCAGGCGGCGCTCGTCGATCTGCCGGTGCTGATCGGCTTCGCCCTGGTGATCGTGTGGCTGGCCCGCCGCCGGCGGCTCGCCACCGCCACCCCGATCGTGGCCCCCGGCGTCGCGGGCGGTTCGCGCCTCATGGCCGCCGCGCGATGAGCCCGGCTGGTTGTGGTGGCTGTCTCGAGCGGCCGGAGACAGCCACCACGACCAGCCCTGTTGTCGGCACGATGCGGGAAATGAGGTCTAAAAAGGAATAGTCCCGCAATTTCCGGGCGCAACTAAGATCAAACCGGGCAAATACTGAGAAGAACGTCACTATCCCGGGCCGAAAGCTTGGCTTCCGGCCCATCGACGTGGTTACCGTCGGGCCGTCCCGCGACGCGGGCACTGTGGACGGACCGCCGAGTCCTGCCGCCGCCCACAGACTCGATTCCGACGGCAGGAGCGGGGGACCCAATCTTCGCGGCGCTTCCCACAGCGCCTTGGGGTGAAGCCGTGCCCAGCACGGCCGGGACGCCTATCCCGAACCCGACAGCTCACCTCGCAGGCGTGGAGGATCATCCATGTCTCGGATCGTTGGTAGACGAGTGCGCCTCGCCCTGACCACCCTGGTCACCGCCGGTGTCGCCGGAGCGGGCGTGCTGTTCGGCCCGGTCGGCGGAGCCCAGGCCGCCGCCCGGCAGGTCAACTGGGACGTCGTCGCGAAATGCGAGTCCGGCGGGCGCTGGCACATCAACACCGGTAACGGGTACTACGGCGGCCTGCAGTTCAGCCGCAGCACGTGGAAGTCGAACGGCGGAACGAAGTACGCCCCGACCGCCGACCGGGCCAGCAAGGCCCAGCAGATCGCCATCGCGGAGAGGCTCTACAAGAAGCGTGGCCTCAAGCCGTGGCCGGTCTGCGGCAAGAAGCCGGGCGTCTACAGGTCCGGCTCCGCCACGAAGCCGAAGCCCGCTGCCAAACCGAGCGGCAAGACCTACGTGGTCCGCTCCGGCGACACCCTCGCCTCGATCGCGAAGAAGTTCACGATCAAGGGCGGGTGGCGTACGTTGTACGCGCACAACAAGGACCGCCTGTCCAGCCCGAACCGGATCTACCCGGGCCAGCGCATCCGGCTGTGACCTACCGGATCAGCGCCTGCAGGATCTGATCCGCGTGCGTCCAGAGCAGAGCGCCGCCCGCGCCCGCCACCACGTGCCGGCGGGCGTGCGGCAGACGTGACGCGCACGTGGCGCCCAGGTCCGGTGAGTGCACCGGGCTGGTGTCGGCGTCGCCGTACCAGAGGTCGACCGGGATCCGCACGTCCGCCGGATCGAACGGCCAGCGCGCCGACGCCAGCACCGTGTCCCGGGCGTACCCGCCGGGCCCCTGCGTGAAAGCCTCGCTCAGGGCCCGGCGGTACGCGACCTCGAACACCGGATCGGTGTAGACGGCCCGGTCGGCCGCCCCGGCCATCGACAGGATTCGCTGCCAGAACCCGTCGGCGTCACCCCAGCCGGCGAAGAGCTCCTCGGCGCCCGCCGGATCGGCCCGCACCGCCTCGACCATCGCGGCGACGTCCGGGATCAGCGACCCCGCGAACGCCGGATGGGCCAGCTCGTCGGTGCCGGCCACCACGGCCGCGGCGTCCAGGATGCCGGCGGCGGCACAGGCCAGCAGGAACGGGGCGCCCTGCGAGAAACCCACGCCGCGGACGCCGGTGAGCCCCCGCGCCGCGAACAGCCGCGCCATGTCAGCGGCGAATCCGGGCAGGGTCCGGCCGGGGGCCGGGTCCGACGCGCCGAGCCCGGGACGGTCCACCGACACCAGCCGGACACCCCGGTCACCCAACCCGGCGAGCAGATGGGCGCCGAACCCGAGCGACCGGCTGGTGGCGGCGCCGGGGCTGAACAGCACCGGGAGACCGTCCGTGGGTCCCCACTCGGCCCAGCCCAGTCGCCTGCCGCCGGGAAGCGGGGTCGTGCCGAGCCGGTCCGGTGAGGTCACGTTCTTGTCCACGGGACGCCATTCTCAGCGTTCGGCCGCGTCATGTCGCCCGGTTTTCTCCGGCCAGGCGGGGCCACCAGCGCCGGACCGCCTCGACTGCCTCGTGCACCCGGGCGACCGCTCGCGGCCCGCCCGCGCCGCGGACGATGTCGACCGCTGCGGAAAGACGGTCAAGGCCATGGTGCCCTTGTCCTCCAGCTCCCGGGCCAGGGCGAGGGCTTCCGGGCCAGGGCGAGGGCTTCCGGGCCAGGGCGAGGGCTTCCGGGCCAGGGCGGTGCGCTGAGGCTCGGTGGATTCCAGGGCGATCTCGGCCGGCGCCCACGGGACCTCGCCGGCGGTCAGCGCACCTGACGGAAAAACGCGCGCAGGTCGTTCACCAGCAGGCCGGGGACCTCCAGCGCGGGGAAATGCCCGCCGCTGCCGTGTTCGGACCAGAGCCGGATGTCGGGGTACCGCCGGGCCGCCCAGCGCCGCGACGGCCACGGCACCTCGGCGTGGAAGAGCGACGCGCCGACCGGAACGTCGACCGGCTCGGCGTCCACCCCGGTGATCCAGCCGGCGATCCGTTCGATGCTCTCCGCGTACAGCCGGGCCGACGACGCGGCCGTCCCGGTCAGCCAGTACAACGTCACCTGATCCAGGATCTGATCCCGGGTCAGGCCGTCACCCCAGGTCAGGAGCTTCTCCCCGAGCCACGCGCAGAGTCCCGCCGGTGAGTCGACGAGCCCGTACCCCACGGTCTGCGGCGCCGTCCGGTGGATCTCCGAGTACGCCGACGCGGACCGCCCCCGTTCCTGGATCCGCTGCAGCGCCGTCCGCTCGGCCTCGGTGAGATCGCCGGGTCTCGCCGGATCCGGGCCGGCCAGCGGGGGGATCAGGTGGATCCCGGCCACGTGGTCCCGGTGCCGCGCGGCGAGACAACTGGACACGCTGGTGCCCCAGTCGCTGCCCGCCGCGCCGTACCGGTCATAGCCGAGCCCCGCCATCAACTCCGCCCAGGCGTCCGCGATCCGTTCCACACCCCAGCCGGTGGTCGTGGGCTTCCCACTGAACCCATAGCCCGGCAGCGACGGAATCACCACGTCGAAGGCGTCCGCCGGGTCATCGGGATCGGTCAGCGGCCCGGCGAGATCCACCAGCTCGAGCACCGAACCCGGCCACCCGTGCGTGATCACCAGCGGCATCGCCCCGGGATGCGGCGACCGGGCATGCAGCACATGAACATCGACCCCCTGCACGGTCACCATCGACTGCGGGACCGCGTTCAGCCGCGCCTCCGCCGCCCGCCAGTCGTAGCCGTCCGCCCAGTACTCAGCGAGGCCGCGCACCACGTCGAGCGGAACGCCCTGCTCCCAGCCGTCCACCGGCGCCGCCTCCGGCCAGCGCGTCCGGGCGAGCCGCTCCCGCAGCTCCGTCAGCTCCGCCTCCGCCACCTCGACCCGGAACGGCCGCACCTGGATAGCCATCCCGCCAGTCTCCGCCACATCCGCCACCCGCGCAGCGTGCCGAACCAGCAGCCGAACTCGCGCTGATCATCTGACAGGAGAGGGGGAGACACTCAGTTCCAGTGGCTCGCGGTGCTGGCGGCCCGGTGGCAGTCCTCGCAGAGGAACAGGCTGCGGAATCCGGAACCGTGCTCGCGGATGGAGGAGGTCACCGTGGCGGCGTGGAACATCAGGCGTTCGCAGGACGGGCAGAGCGGGTTCGGATACAGCCCGATGGGTGGGCCGCCCGCTGTGCCGACCACGCCCGGCGTCCGGTGGGTGTTGCCGTTGCTGTAGATCAGGTCGGGACCATAGGGCCGCAGGACCGCCTGGCCCCGGCCGAACTCCGGGTGGTCCGGGACGGGGTCCTCGTCCTCGAGGATCACCTGCTCGCCCTGGTAACGGCCGTCGGGAGCGATGCCCGCGAACACCGTCCACAGGCCGGTGGCGGCCGGGGCGACCAGGTGCGCGTGCGGCGCCGGCCACGATGGCAGGCCGGGCACGTCGGCCAGGCGCAGCGACAGGTAGTGCCAGACGACGGGGCTGGTCGCGGGCTCGCGAACCACGCGCTCGACCGGCAGGCCCACCGGGTGCGCCGCGTCCGGGAAGTCGCCGGTCTCCAGGTGGACGGCCTGCCGGTGGGGAGTGAAGCGATACTCCGCGGGGCCGGTCGGGGGGATCCAGATGCCGGAGTCCTCGTAGTCGGAGCGGTCCGCGCCGTCCCGGACGTCCTCGGCGACGGCGGCCAGGGCCACGCCGGTGCCGATCGAGGCGAGCACCCAGGCGTCCTGGAAGGACCGGTCGGCTCGCAGCCGGCCGGCCAGAACATCCACGCACCGGTCGGAAGCGCCGGCGAAGAGCACGCACAGGTCGTCGAACATGACCTCGAACCGGTCGAGCAGGCCGTCGATCACCAGCTCCTGGAAGGGCCGGAACAGCTCCGGCCGGGTGCCGGCCAGATAGGAGAAGTGGTCGCCCAGCAGGTTTTTCTCCAGGTCACCCCGCTGCAGGTGCTCGACGAGCACCGCGACGTCGTCGGGTGTCTCCACGGGCAGCGGGTCCCTGCCCCGTCCGGCATCGATCGGCATGGCGGGGACGCTAACAGCAGGGTCCGACAAAACCCTCTGACCAGGGGAGACGGGTGCTCACCCGTACAGCGAAGTCATGGCGACGGCGCTGGACCGCATCATCTCCCGCAGAGCGGGTGGGGAGACCACCTCGATGTCCGCCCCGAGACGCAGGAACTCGGCGTGGGCGTGCTTGATCGACTCGATCGGGAGGGTGACGGTGGTCCAGCCGTCCGGATCGGGTGGCCCGATGCCGTCCCGGACGTTGCGGGCCATGGCGCGGGTCATCAGGTGCGGGATGCGGTCCAGCGCCGCCGGGGCCAGGCGGACCGTGGCCTCGTCCCGGTGCAGGCGCCGCTCGAAATCAGCGGCCCACTCCGCCCAGGTCGCCGCCAGGTCGAACCCCTCCGGCCGTTCGAACGTCTCGTCCAGCACGGTCAGATCGATGATCGTCGCGACCCGGTAGGTCCGCGGAGTGCCGGAGACGTGGGCGACGAAATACCAGACGCCGGCTTTCAGGACGATGCCGAGCGGCTCGATGTCCCGGTCCACCTCGCGCGGCTCGCGCCAGCGGCGGTAGCGCATCCGGGCGCGGCGCCGGTTCCACACCGCCGCGGCCAGGTCGGCCAGGTGGGGATGGGTCTCGGTCTCGCGGAACCAGCCGGCCGGATCGAGGTGGAACCGGTCGCGGATCTCGTCGACGTGCCGGCTGAGCCGGGCCGGCAGCGCCGCCCGCAATTTCAGCTCGGCGGTCGTCAGGACCGCGCCCAGACCGAGTTCGGCAGCCGCGTCCGGCACCCCGGCCAGGAAGATCGTCCCGGCCTCCTGCGGGGTGAGCCCGGTCAGCCGGGTCCGGTAGCCGTCGACGAGCTGATAGCCGCCGCCCGCGCCGAGTTCGGCATAGACCGGCACACCCGCCGCGTCGAGTGCTTCCATGTCCCGATAGACGGTCCGCACCGAGACGTCCAGCTCGGCCGCGATCTGCTGGGCGGTGAGCCGCCCACGGTCCTGCAGCAACAGGACCACCGACAGCAACCGGCTCGCACGCATGTTCCGAAGACTGCCACAGGTGACTGACACAGGATGTCAGTCACCCCCGGGCAGAGTGACACGTGACGAAAGGAGCACCACCATGGCACTCGCCACCCTCGCCGGCTTCTCCCTGGACTGCGACGACCCGGCCGCCCTCGCCGCCTTCTACCACCAGTTGCTCGGATGGGAGGTCAGTTACTCCAGCGACGAGTTCGTCTACCTGGGGGAGATGGGCAGCGGCCTCGGCTTCGTCAAGGTCGACAAGTACGTCCCGCCGACCTGGCCGTCCGCGGACGTGCCGAAGCAGGCCCACCCCGAACTCGGCGTCACCGACCTGGACTCCGGCGAGGCGGCGATCCTGGCGATCGGCGCCACCAAGCCGGAGTTCCAGCCGATGCCGGATCGCTGGCGGGTCCTGCTCGACCCGGCCGGCCACCCGTTCTGCATCTCGGTGATGTCCTCGTAGCGGTATGTCAGCCGGGCGTAGCGGGCGGTGCTCGCGGTCACCGCCTCGCCCGGCGACGTCACGACGTCGAGGACGGCGATCGCCAGAACTCGATCGCCTCGGTCAGGGCCCGGTCGGTCAGCGCCGGGTCGTGCCGGGGGCCGACGTCCCGCATGAACGCGTGCTCCCCGCCGGCGTAGACGTGCAGCTCCAGGTCGGCCAGCCCGGCGGCGTACAGCCTGTCCAGGATGAACAGCCGCGCGTCCGCCGGCACGTGCGGATCCTGACTGCCGAAGACGATCAGCAGGCGGCCCCGGATCTCCGCGGCCCGCGCGATCGAACCGGCGTCGGCGTCCTTGCCGAGCGCCCCGTTGTGCAGCCCGGTCGGATAGAAGCAGACCGTCGCCTCCACCCGCGGATCGAACGCGGCCCGGAACGCCAGATGCCCGCCGATGCAGAAGCCGGTCACGAACAGCCGGGTGATGTCGTCCCGGCCCTGCATCCAGTCGAGCACCGCCACCCGGTCCGCGTCGAACGCGGCGGCCGTGGTGGCCGCCGCGCCCGCCAGCCCGCGCTGCTTGCCCTCGTCGTCGAACGCGAGGGCCACCCCGGCCAGTTCCCCGTGCGGGTATATCTCCGGCGCCACCACCACGAACCCGGCCCCGGCCAGCCGCCGCGCCGTCCGCAACGTCGACTCGGTCAGCTGGAAGATGTCCGTGTAGAGCAGCAGGCCCGGCCACGTCCCGTCACCGGCCGGCCGCAGCACCACTGTCCGGATGGCACCGATCCGAACCTCTTCTTCGCGTACCTTCATGATCGAAACCCTACCGGCGGCAATTCCGGATATGTTCCCACCGGCCCGGCAGCCGTAGCGTCGAAGGAGTGAACCGACCGACACAGCCAACGATCGCTGTCGAGTTGCTCGCCGACCGCCCGGACCTCATCGCCGAGCTGGCCCGGCTCCGCTGGCACGAGTGGAGCCGCCACCCCGGCAGGGAGGACCCGCAGTGGTGGATCGACACCACCCGCCGGGAGACCGGCCGTACCCTGCCCCCGGTCACCTTCGTCGCCATCGACGAGACCGGCAACGTCGCCGGCGGCATCGGCCTCGTCCCCGTCGAACACCCCGAACTCGCCGACCGCGGCCCCTGGGTCGTCGGCGCCGTCGTCCGCCCCGACCGGCGCGGCCTCGGCGTCGGCGGCACCCTGCTCACCGGCCTCAAACTGTGGGCCACCAGCAGCGGCATCGAACGGCTGTGGGTGTCCACCGGCGGCCTGCCCGTCGGCTTCTACGCCCACTGCGGCTTCCGCGCCACCGCCCTCGTCGACCTGCCCGGCCGTGACCGCCTCACCATCCTCACCGTCCAGTTGGGAACCACCGACTAGGCTGCGGGCGGTGCCGATGACCTTCCCGACGCATCCCGCCGCCGTCCTCCCGCTCAAACTGTGGCGGCCCCGCTGGTTCGACGGCGTCGCCCTGGTCCTCGGCTCGGGGGCGCCCGACGCGGCGTACGCGCTGGACGGCAGCGGCCTCCCCGTCTGGCCCCTGTCGCACCAGCCGCACGGCCTGATCCTGTGGTGCCTGCCGGTCACCCTGATCGCCTGCCACCTGGTGCGCCGCGCGATCCCGGTGATCGCCGCCCACCTGCCGTCGTTCCTCCACGACTACGGCGCCCTGCACCGCTCCGGCCATCCGTGGTGGATCACCGCCGGGTCGGCTCTGCTCGGCGCCGCCAGCCATCTGCTGCTCGACGGCCTGGAGGAGTGGATGCCCGCGATCGAATACCCGGCCCACGCCGCCGGCACGATAGTGATGGCCGGCCTGCTGCTGGTCATCGGCCGGCGCGGGCTGCTGCGCCGCTGGCACGGCGCGCCGCCGCACCGGGAGCGGCGCCCGGTTCTGTTCTGGTCCGTCGTGGTGGCGATCGCCCTGCCGGGGCTTGCGGTCACCCCTTTCCTCCCGGCCGCCGGCCTTCTTCACACCTCGGGCGTACGGGTGATGGCCGCGCTCTCCCTCGGCCTCCTGCTCGCCGCCGCTGTCGCCGCCCCTCCATCGCGCCATGACACACACGGGAGTTCCCATGGTTCAGTCCTTCGACGCCGTCTCCGCCTGGCGGGCCGCCGGTGAGGCCGGTGACGCCGCCGGTGCGGTCGCCGCGCTCCGCCCCGACGTCACCCTGATCTCGCCGATCACCGAACAGTTCACCTTCCGGGGCCACCGGCAGGTGCACACGCTGCTCGAGGTCGCCCTGGCCGCCATCGACGACCTCACCTACACCGACCAGGTCGCCGAGGGCCGTACCGTCGCGTTGTTCTACGAGGCGCGCATCGGCACGACGCGTCTGCACGAGGCCCAGCGGCTGCGCCTGGCCGACGACGGCTTGATCAGCGAGATCACCCTCTACGTCCGGCCGCTGCCGGCCCTCACGCTCCTGATGAGCCGGCTCGGGCCGGAACTGGCCCGCCGCAACGGTCAAGCCGGTATGGCCCGATTGATCCCGCTCGCCAGCGGCATGATGAACTCGATGGCCACCACCGGCGAACAACGGATCATGCCGAAGGTGGCCCCCCGATAGCCGCGCCGGCGCGTCACTCCAGCGAGGAGGCCGCCGGCCCGCGGAACGTCGCGCGGTAGAGGCTCGGCGTGCAGCCGACCTGCCGCCCGAAGTGGTGCCGCGGGGTCTCGGCCGAGCCGAAGCCGGCGGTCCGGGCGATCCGGTCCACCGTGAGATCGATGGTCTCGGGCAGCTCCCTGACCCGTGGGAGGCGGCGGCCGAGCAGCCATGGCATGGGTGTGGCCCCGGTGTGGCCCGGAAACGCCGGGCCAGGTTCCGGGGGGCTCATCGCCGCGCGGGCGGCGATGCCGGCGACGGTCAACGGCGCCTCCAGACGCTCCTGGATCCAGTCGAGTGTCGGACCGAGATCGCCCGGATCGCCGGCCCGGGGGCGGTGGTCGATGAACTGCGCAGATCGTCTCCGGCCGCGTGGTCGACGACGGCGACCTCATCACGTCGGGCGGCGTGACCTCCGGGCTCGGCCTCGGCCTGTGGATCGCCGAGCGCTTCCTCGGCCCGGACGCAGCCCTGCAGGCCGAGATGGTGCTCGCGTACGAACGTCGCGGCACCGTCCGGCGCACTCAGAAAGAGCCGGCCAGCCGGTTGTCCGGGGTGTGGCTGCCGGGGTGGATCTCGCCGGAGCCGCGGCGGATCAGGGTGGTGGGGATCCAGTGTTCGGTGGGTGGGGTGCTGTCGCCGTCGATGCGGCGGAACAGGGCCTGCGCGGCGGTGCGGCCCATCGCGACCGGGTCCTGGGCGACCACGGTGATCGCCGGTTCGAGCAGGTCGGCCAAGGGGAAGTCGTCGAAACCGACGAGGGCGACGGTACGGTGCAGGCCGAGCCGGCGCAGGGCCCGGACCGCCCCGACGGTCACCAGGTTCTGGCTGGTGAACAGGGCGGTCGGTGGATCCGGGCGGTGGAACAGCTCGGTGACCTTGCATTCGGCCAGGCGTTCGGTGTGCAGTTCGGTGCCGATCAGGCGCGGGTCGGGTTCGATGCCGGCGTCCCGTAGCGCCGCGAGATAACCGTCCTGGCGGTGCCGGGCCGTGGAGATCCGGCTGTAGTCGCCGAGGCAGGCGATCCGGCGGTGCCCGTGCGCGATCAGGTGCCGGGTCGCCTCGCCGGCGCCGAGAACGTTCGTGGCCAGGACCGTGTCGCCGGGGAACCCCACGCCCGGCCGGTCGACGAACACCACCGGGGTGTCGACCCGTAGTTCCGTCGTCAGATAACCCTGATCCGGGCCGACCGGAGCCATGATCAGGCCGTCGGTGCGGCGCATGGTGAACGCGCGGGCGAGTTCGCGTTCGCGGGCCGGGCACTCGTCGAGGCTGCCGGTGAGCACCTGGACACCCCGGTTGCGGGCCTCGTCCTCCACAGCACGGTGCAGCGCCGCCGAGAACGGGTTCCCGACGTCCTCCAGCAGCAGGGCGATCATCTCGGTCCGGCGGTCGCTGCGCCGCAGCGCCCCGGCGCCGACGTCGGGACTGTAGTTGAGCAGCTTGATCGCGCTCCGGACCTGGGCGACCAGGACCGGGGAGACGTTCTCCTCGCCGTTGACGACGCGGGACACCGTCTTGAGGCTGACGCGGGCGGCGCGGGCGACGTCGTTCATGGTGGGCCGGCTGCGGCGGCCGGGCGTCCGGTCGGGGGACAAGGTGCTCCTCGCGTACCTCTGTGATGCGTCCGGCAGAGCTTAGCGAATCGTGCCTGCTCAGCCGGAATGACCTGCGACTATTTATTCGTAAAGAAACCTATTGAAATGTGTTGTTGACAAGATCGAGAGCCTCGCGTTCACTCCCCTGACAACGTTGTCACGAGCGGCGTTGTGACGTCCCCGCGTGATGACAGGAGCTGCGACACCCATGACGGCTGCCCCCGAACCGCCGCGCCCTGGCGGCTCGACCCCGTTCTCCTCGGCCGGCAAGCCGAACCCGGCCGGGCAGCACTCGCCGATCGTGGCGCTCGCCATGGCGACGACGGTCGCCATCCTCGGATACTCCGCCGTGGCCGTGATGCTGCTGGACCGGGGAGCGCCCCCTGCGCCGGCCCGACCGGCCCCGCCCGTGTTCGTACTGCCGCCCGGCTCGATGCCCGCCGCCCCGCCCGCCTCGCCGCCCGTCTCGATCCTTCCGTCGCCGGTGCCGTCCTTCGGGCCGCCGCGGACCGGCATCCGCGCCATCAGTGACGGGATCCCCGCCCGCCCGTCCCGCAGCGCCCCGTCCGCCGGGCGCAAGACCGCCGTCCCGAGCGCTTCCGCCGCGGCCCGGCCCGTCTTCGCCGTCGGGAACACCGTCGGCCTCGGGTTCCCCGCATGGCCCGGTTACCTGGTCCGGCACCGCGACCAGATCGCCCGCGTCGAGCAGGTCACGGCCGCGAGCGGCCCGGCCGACCGTCGCGCCGCCCGGTTCGTGGTGGAGACCGGCCGTGCCGACCGGCGCTGCTTCTCCTTCTCCTCGGCCGAGTACCCCGGCTTCTACCTGCGGCACCGTGGCTTCGTCCTGCGCCTGGAACACGCCGAGCCGACCACGCTGTTCCAGCACGACGCGACCTTCTGCGCCGTCCCCTCCGGCGCCGGTTTCGTGCTGCGCTCGACGAACTACCCGAACCATCACCTGATCCAGGACGGCGGCCTGCTGCGCCTCATCCCCTCGGAGCCCGGACAGGCGACCGTGTTCCGCGCGCTGCCCCCGATCTGACCGACAGGAAACCCATGCCCCTCACCCCGGCGGACATCCACACCGTGGAGTTCCGCAGACCAGCGCTGGGAAAACGCGGCTACGACGACGCCGCTGTCGACGCGTTCCTCGACGCCGCCGCCCAGGAGTTCGCCCGCCTCACCACCGAGAACCGCACCCTGCGGGAACGCCTGCGCCGCTCCGCCACCCCGGAAGGGCGGCCGGCGGCCGCTGCCGTCGCACTCACCGCGCGTCTGGAACGCCTGACGGCGGAGTGCTCCCGCGCGGAACAGGAGGCCCGCGAGGTGCGAGCCGCCCTGGAACATGCCCGCGCCGCCGACCCGCCGCCGGCCGCCGACCGCGTGGGGAGCCTCGCCTCTCCACCGGCCGCCGACCGTGCGGGGAATCTCGCCCTGCCCCCGGCCGCCGACCGTGTGGTGAGCCTCGCGCAGCGGACAGCCGACGAATACCTGCGGGAGGCCGCGGAGACCGGGCGTGCCCTGCTGGCCGCCGCGCGTACCAAGGCCGACCACCTGACCAGCGACGCCGCCCTGCGAGCCTCCACCATCGACAGCGACGCCCGCCACCGGCACGCCGAGGCGATCAGCGGCCTGGCGGACGCGCGCGCCGCGGCCCTCGCCGAGATCGACCGCCTCACCGGGCTGGTCCGAAGCCAGCGGGAGCGGTTGCAATCCCAGATGGCCCGGCGCCTGCACGACCTGTCCGGCAGCTGACCCGGGCGCCGGTACCTTCCCGTCGCTTCGCGGCGCATCGGGTGGACCGGCCCGTCGTTCCGCGGCGCGTCGGTGGCATCGGCTCGTCGATCCGGAGTGTGACCCGCGGCCGGTGTCACACCGTCGCGACCCACCCGCGGAGCACAGCCTGGACCGTCGAGTCGAAATGCACGTCCGCGGTGGCGCTGTCGAACGCGCCGGCGAGTTCGAGATCGACCAGCCCGTGCAGGGACACCCAGAGGGACACCGCGATGGTGGCCGGGTCGCCGGCCAGAACTCCCGCCGCCCGACCACGATCGATCGCGCCGATGAGCGGCCGGACCGGATCGCCGGCGCCGACCGGGCCGAACGGGTCGAACGCCTGGATGCCACCGAACAGGACCGCGTACAGGTGGCGATGGCCGAGGGCCCAGCGCCGGTACGCCACCGCCAGCGCGAACAGGTCGGCCAAGGGGTCGGCCGTGGCCGGCACTCCGGTCAGCTCCGCGGCCAGACCGCCGATCGCCCGCGCCCGCACCTCGCCGATCAGGGCTTCCTTGCTGCCGAACAGGGTGTAGACCGCCGCCGTCGCCGCGCCGGCGGCCTCGGCGAGGACGCGAACACTCATCGACCCGGAGGGCCGGGTGGCCACGACCGGCCTCTTCCTGGCGTTGGTGCTGCTCTTCCTCATGGCGATCGCCGCCACGGACGGGGCCGCCGGTGGCGTTCCCGCCTGGCTGCTGACCGTTCTCACCGGCGTCGCGGTCGCAGCCCGGCTCCGCCGCCGGCGGGAGGGCCAGAGGCCGGGACCCTGGCTGGTTCTCCCGGTGGCGGCGGCCGTGGTGCTCACCGCCTCGGTGTGCGTCCCGACCGTTCCCACCCAGCGGCGCCACCCCGCCGACCTGCCGTTCGTTGCGACCCAGCACTGGCGGCTCGCCACGGGCAGCCGGGTCGCCGTCTACCACCACCCGCCCGCCCCCGGAACTCCCCGGCGCCCGGTTCCCCTGGTCCACCTGCACGGCGGCCCGATCCGGAGCATCTCCCTGATCGATCACCGGTTCCTGCGGCAGCTGGCGAGCCAGGGGTACGACGTCTACGCCTACGAACAGGCCGGCGGAGGGCGGAGCGACCTGCTGCCGATGGCGCAGTACACCGTGGACCGGCTGGTCACCGACCTCGGAGCGTTCCTCGATCGGCTCGGTGGCGGCAACCGGCAGGCCGACGTGCTCGGATTCTCGTCCGGTGCGGTCGTGCTCACCAGGAGCCTGGCCGATCCGGCGATCGCCGCGCGGGTACGCCGTGCGGTCATCGCGGAACCCGGCCCGATGGACGGCCCGACCGCCCGGATCACCGGGCGCGCGGGCCGGCCCACCGCCCGTGGTCTCGCTCCCGGCCCGTCCGGCGCCCGGTCCACCCACCAGCCTCGTTACGGCGTCGCCTTCGGCTTCATGCGACTCGGGTGGCTCAGCGCCGACAACGGCCTGATCGGCCAGGCCGAGGGCGTGAACGCCTTCACCGCCGCGGACCTCGGTGGCGACGTCGCCTCCGCGTACTGTGCGGAGGACGCGGGCCGGATCGCCGACGAGGACAGCCCGGAGAACTTCTCCTTCAGCGCCGCCGCCAGCCTCCAGGTCCGGCAGACCATCCAGGACTCACCGTCGCTGGCGCCGCGATTGCGGCTCTCGGCCACCCCGGCGATGCTGCTGATCGCCGAATGCTCCGCCCAACTGCGTCAATGGGCGACCGCTGTGCTGGACGCCGACTCCGCGATCACCCGGACCCAGTTTCTCCGCGGGGTCGGGCACCGCCTGTGGAACGGCCTCGACGACAACGACGAGCGGGCCGGTGCCGTGATCACCGCCTTTCTCGAGGACCGCCCGGCGCCGCTGCCGGACTATCCGGCACGTGCCGACATCCCGGCCTTCCTCTCGTCAGGTAGGCCTTGACGTTGGTCACCTCGGTGCCCGCCCGTCGCGCCCGGACCAGGCCCGGCATCGCGTCCTGCACGATGTCCTCGGCGTCGCCGACGGAACCGGGCATGCCGTACGTGATGGAGAACAGCAGCGGCCGGAAGTCGCCCGCCGCCGTCTCGTCGTCGGTCGAGGTCACGCGAATTGACCCGGCTGGTACCGCCCGGCGGGCTGCTGGGTGATCACGTTCAGCCGGTTGAAGGCGTTGATCGTCGCGATCGTCGCCACCAGGCCGAACAGCTGATTCTCGTCGTAGTGCTTCGCGGCGGCCGCCCACACGTCGTCGGGGACGCCGCCGGCGCCGTCCGCGATCCGGGTGCCGTGCTCGGCCAGGGCGAGCGCGGCCCGCTCGGCGTCGGTGAAGACCGTCGCCTCCCGCCAGGCCGCGACCAGGTGCAGGCGCTGCGCGGTCTCGCCGGCGGCCGCGGCGTCCCTGGCGTGCATGTCGACGCAGAACCCGCAGCCGTTGATCTGGCTGACCCGCAGCAGCACCAGCTCACGGGTCGCATCCGGCAGGCCCGCGTCCTGGGCGGCTTTCCCGGCCGCGGTGAAATGCTGGAGGATCCGGGAAGCGTTCGGGTTGCCGAGTAGGTCGAGGCGAGCTTGCATGTCCGACTCCTTTGCCGTTGTACGTTGCTCGCCCTCTTTGACAGGACAACCCTCGGCCCTGTGACGTCACGCCGCTGAGATCTGCTTCACATCCTCTTCTCGTTTCACCGGTGGGTACATGATGCGGCCGTGTGCCCGGACGGTCTTCACGATCCGCTCCTGCGGGCGTGCGGCAGGGAAGGTGAGGGGTTCGAAGCGAGGCATGGCGGCATAGGTCGGCACCGCGGGCGGCGACTTCAGGAATCCTGCCGGTGAATAAGTCGATCGGCCGGGTGGCTGTGGAGAAGTCAGCGCGGACGGGTCGGCCGGGCGTCGGCGATGATGGTGCCGTTGCGCAGGATGATGTCGTATTCGAGGATCACGCGAGGCTCCGAGCTGCCCTTCCGGTTCGGGGTGAACGCCGGGCCCGGCCACCAGACGACGTACTGGCCGTCCTCGACCGTCGCCTGCGCGGTGAAGTTCCCGGCCCGGACGGTCACCCCGGCCACCTCGTCGCCGACCGCGCCCTCGGTCACCGAGGCGTCGATGAAGTCCGCGATGGCGCCCTGGGTGAAACGGCCGCCGGTGACCGTCCGTGCCGCGCTGGAGCTGCTGGCCGCCGCGGCCCGGATGTCGTCGACCTCGTCGCTGCCGGGGACGTTGTGGACCAGGCAGCTTCCGGCCATGTCCGGGTTCGTGCTGCGGAGCAGCATCATGACGTAGTCGCCACGCCGTTCGGCGAGAGCCACGGTGGTATCGCGGAAGAGGGAACTGCCCAGGTCGTCGCGGCATTCCGGGCCGATCAGGGCGATCTCGGCCGCGGTCAGCGGGGTGGGCGCGGGAGTCCACGAGGCGTACGCCCGGCCTCCTCCGTCGCCGGGGAGGACGGCGAACGCGCCACCGGCGGCAGCCACCGCGGCGGCCGCGGCGATCAGCGGCATCCGCCGCCTCGGGCGGCGCGGGACCGGCGCCGGGCCGGTGACGGCGGGATCGGACTCGAGAATCCAGTCCAGGGTGACGGTGGCGGTACGGTGCTGGTCGGCGGTGAGCGGCGGGGCGGCGTCCATGGTCCGCAGAACCGCGGCGAAGTCGGTGGTCACGACCGGGTCTCCATCCGGTTGGCGGGGTCGAGTCCGAGCCCGGTGGTCCCGGGCGCCGGGTCGGGGGAACGGTCGGTCTTGTCGAGTCCCAGGCCGGCCAGGCCGATGGCCTCGGCTGCCGGTTGCAGGGCGCGGCGCAGGGCGCGGCGGGCCCGGAGAAGACGCAGACGGTACGAGGTTGCGGTCACGCCCAGCACCCGCGCCGCCTGCGCCGAGGTCAGTTCCTCGAAGACCGTGAGGGCCAGGGTCTCCTGCTCGGCGGCGGTCAGCCGGCGCCACGCGGCGGCCAGGTCGATCCGGGAGACCGCCGCGTCGTCCTCGGGATGCCCGGCCGCGGCCGGTGGCGCCAGCTCGGTGATCCGGACCGCGAGCGCGTCCTGCCGGCCGATGCCGCGGCGGGTGTTGAGCAGGCAGTTGCGGGCGATTCCGAACAGCCAGGCCCGGGCGTCGCCGAGGTCGGCCGGGGCGGTGTCGAGGCGGCGCCAGGCGACCAGGAACGCGTCGGCGGCGACGTCCTCGGCGTGGCTGGGATGCACCCGGCGCTGCGCGAACCGCAGCACGTCGGGGTAGGTGTCGGTGAAGAGCGCCCGGAAGCGCGTCTCTCGGTCCGGCTTGATTGTCCTCACATCCGGTACGTGTCCACCACCCCGCCCGCTGTTTCCCGGCGGCAGGCGCCCATCGGATCAGCTCAGCACGATCGGTTCGAAGAGACGGTTGAAGTCGCGCTGCTCCTCGGCGGTGTCGAACCCGACGTAGTAGTGCAGTCTCCTGTAGTCGTCGTCGCTGGGGAAGACCAGCGGGCTGGCGGCGACGGCCAGCATCTCGTCGCGCATGTCGGCGGAGAGGTGGGCGGCGTCCTTGCGGATCTGGGCCCGGGCGGCGGGGACCGGGCAGACGTAGTTGATGTACTCGGCGAGCGACGCGGCGTTCTCGACCTCGTAGAAGAAGTCGATGAGCATCAGGGCGTCGACCGGGTTCGCGGCGGTGACCGGGATGGCGAAGTTGTCGGTCCAGATCGTTCCGCCCTCTTTCGGGATCACGAACTTGAGGTTCGTACCCTCGGAAAGGTTTTTCTGGAAGATGTCGCCGGACCAGGCCTGGGAGATCCAGATCTCGCCCTTGCCGAGGGCGTCCAGGTAGTCCTGTTCGTAGTAGTTGCGGACGATGCCGGCGTCCTTCTGCCGCCGGAGCCGGGCGGCGGCCTTCTTCCAGTCGGCCTCGCCGGAGGCGCCGGGGACGATGCCTTCGGCGAGCAGGCCGAAGTTCGCCAGCTCGGTCGGGTCGGACATCATGCCGACCTTGCCCTTGAACGCCGGGTCCCACAGGTCGTCGAGGCTGGTGATCGAGCGCTTGATCTTGGCGGGGTCGTAGGCGATGCCGGTGATGCCGGACGCCCACGGGACGCTGAACACGTTCGCCGGGTCGAAGGACTCCTGGGCGTACTTCGGGGCCGCGTTCTTGGCGAAGTTCGGCAGGCGGGTGTGGTCCAGCGGGGCGAGGAAGCCGGCCGCCCGGAACTGGCCGAACTGGATCCCGTTGGTGATCACCATGAGGTCGAAGCCGATCGGCTGCTTCGCCGACAGCTGCGGCTGCACCTTGGCGAACCAGGGGCCCATCTCCTGGATGACCTCCTGGTAGTTCACCTGGATGCCGGTCCGCTTGGTGAACTTCGCCAGCTCGGGCTTGGACGGGTCCATGTACAGCGGCCAGTTCGCGAAGTCGGCCCGGCCGTTCTTGACCTTGCCGTCCCAGAAGGTGGCGATCGTGGAGGCCGCGGGCGCGTCCGGCCCACCCGTCCCCTCGACGCCGCACGCGGCCAGCGTCGCCCCGAGCGCGGACAGGCCACCGATCCGGAGGGCGTCGCGGCGGCCGAGACGGCGCTGCGAGAGCCCGCGGAGCAGGGACGGGTCGGTGGCGGGGCGGGGGAGGATCCGGTCGATCATGATCTTCAAAGCTAGGCGCTTTCGTACGGATTACCGATCGGTAACCAAGCCATCCCGCACTGCCCGCCCGCCGCCGGACAGCGGCAACCGGCCGATCCTCCCCGCCCTTTCGGATGAGGCGACTTCCGGTGTGTGGAGTTCGGGCGCACATGGCGGCCGAACTCCACACACCAGAAGGGGCTCAGGGGGTGGGGCGGTTCAGGCGGCGGTAGACCGGAGCCAGGCGTTTGTGCAGGTCCTGGTAGATGTCGTAGATCTCCAGGTAACGGTCGTGGTCGGCGCCCGGGGTGTAGACGTGATCGTTGCGGGCCAGCGCCGGGATGTCGGCGAACGAGATCATCCCCGCGCCGACCGCGCCGATCCAGCCGGCGCCGCGGGCGTTGACGGTGACCGGGTTGGCGTCGCGGCGGATCTCGATGCCGAGGACGTCGGCGAAGATCTGGCACCACGACGCCGAGCGGGCCGCGCCGCCGGTGATCACCATCGACGGGACCGGCGCGCCGAGGAATCTGTCGACGGCCTTGGTCAGCCACCGGGTGTTCAGCGCGACGCCCTCGAAGACGGCCCGGAGCAGGTCGGACCGGGTGGTGTCGAGGGAGATGTTGAGGAAGGCGGCCCGCAGGTGGGGGTCGTCCACGGGGGCGCGTTCCCCGTACAGCCAAGGGGTGTAGAGGACGCCGTTGGCGCCCGCCGGGACCGAAGGGATGATCTTGTCGAAGGCGTCGAAGATGGTGCCCTCGTCCCGGCTGACGTGGCCGGCGCTGACGATGGGGTCGTCGTACTCCACGATCTTGTCGCGCAGCCACGTCAGGTTCGCCCCGGCGGTGGCCTGCAGCGCGGTCATCAGGTACCGGTCGGGGATCGCGCACGGGATGGACGCGATGCCGGTCAGCACGTCGGTCTTCTTCTTCGGCACGTGCGCGGCGATCCACGACGAGGTGCCGAGGTAGAGGTGGGCCTCGTTGTCGGCGATGGTGCCGGCGCCGATCGCGGCGGCGGTGTTGTCGATGGCGCCCGCGACCACCTGGACCGACGGGGGAAGACCGAGGTGATCGGCTGCCTGGGGGGCTAGGGTGCCGATCACCTCGGTACATCTCACGATCGGCGGGAACTTGTCCCGCTCGATCCCGCTGGCCGCGACCAGCGACGGCGCGTACCGGATCGCGCCGGCGCGGCGGTTGTCGGTGACCCACGAGGTGAGGATCGAGTCGACGGTCGCCACCGTGCGGCCGGTCAGTTTGAGGTTGATCCAGTCGAGGACGTTCAGAAATGTTCGAGTTTTATCGTAAATTTCCGGCATTTCGTCGCGGATCAGCAGCATGTGCGCGGCCGGATCCTTGCCGGTCACCGACGGCATGCCGCCGGTGAGCCGTAGCCAGCGCGCGATCTTCGTAACGGACATGCCCTGGTAGGCCGGGAAACCCCCGAACTGCCGCCGGAGGTGGACCGCCCCGCGCATGTCCAGCCAGCTGATGCACCGGGTCAACGGCGCACCCGCCGCGTCCACCGCGATCGTGCCCTCGCCCTGCGTGGACGAGCAGATCGTGGTCACCGCGCGCAGGTGATCGGGGAAGAGCCGGCCGAGGTCGGCGACGACCTCGGCGAGCGCGTCCCACCAGGCGACCGGGTCCTGCTCGGCGCCGCCGCCGGGCAGCACGACCAGCGGGACCGGGCGTTCGGCCCAGCCGGTCACCGTGCCGTCGGCCGCCACCAGCGCGGCCTTCATGCCCGACGTGCCGAGGTCGATCGCCAGCACCTGCGGCGGTATCGCCATCAGACCCCCTCGACCTGCGCGAAGACCTGGTCGAAACGGGCCAGCGCGTCGTCGATGACCTCGTCGGTGTCGGCCATCGACGTGTACATCCGGGAGCCGGCGAGCGTGATGATGCCGTGCGCGGCGTACGCGGCGCCCATCTGCTCCATCAGCTTCTTGCGGCCCTTGTTCTCCTTGAACAGCTTGACCGGGTTGCGCATGTCGAGCATCAGCACGCCGCTGGACTGCAGGTGCACGATCGAGCCCTGGTTGTACGCGACGTAGGGCAGCCCGTACTTGTCGATCAGGCGCTGCAGGCCGCGGGTCAGCCGGTCACCGGCCCGGCCGGCGATCACCGGGGCGTTCGTACGGGCCATCTCCTGGATCGCGTAGTAACCGGCGGCGCAGGACAGCGGGTTCGCCGACAGGGTGCCGCCGACCTGGATGTGCGCGCCGTGCTTGCCGTCCAGCCCGGAGCCGAACACCGCCATGATCTCCGCGCTGCCACCGACCCCGCCGGCCATCGGGTAGCCGCCGGAGACGGCCTTGCCGAAGACGGTCAGGTCGGGGGTGACGCCGAAGTAGCCGGCGGCGCCGCCCAGGCCGATCCGGAAACCGGTCACCACCTCGTCGAAGATCAGCAGCGCGCCGAACTCGTCGCACAGCTTGCGGACGCCGGCGTTGAAGTCCTTCGGCACCGGGCGAGTGCCGGACTCCGGGCCGAGCGGCTCGACGATGACGGCGGCGGTGCCGCCGCGGGCGCGGTTCTCGATGAGCTTGCGCTTGAGGGTGCCCAAGTCGTGCGGGAACGACTCGCGGGTCCGGCCGGTGGCGCCGAACGGGATGCCCTTCGCGTTCATCCGGAAGCTGCCGGGGACGCGGAGCCCGTACACCACGGTGTCGGACCAGCCGTGATAGGCGCCGCCGACCTTGATCACCATCTTCTTGCCGGTGTGGGCGCGGGCCGCGCGCACCGCCGCCATGACCGCCTCGGTGCCGGAGCCGAGCGACCGGTACATCTCGATGTGCGGCATGTACTTGTTGATGATCTCGGCGAGCTTCAGCTCGTACTCGTGGAAGAGGCCGGTGACCGGGCCGGACTCCCTGATCACCGCCGCGACCTTCTCGTTGACCGGGGCGTAGTTGCTGCCCAGGATCGTCGGGCCGCCGGCCTGCAGGAAGTCGATGTAGACGTTGCCGTCGCGGTCGGTCAGGTAGGCGCCCTCGGCCTTGTCGATCGCGAGCGGGAACGGGTAGTTGAAGGCCAGGTTGTGCTGGACGCCGCCCGGAATCCGCAGTTTCGCCCGGTCGGTGATCTCCTTGGACGCGCGGCACTTCGTGTCGAAGTAGTTCAGCGTGTCCAGCAGGGCGTCGTGACGCAGCCCGCGCAACGGCTGGGCGACCAGGGCCTTGAGCCGGCGCATGGTGTCGTCCACGTCGAGATACTCGCTGATCGAGTAGCCCAGGTCTTCCTTTTCGGGAATGTCGGAAACCGTCGGGACGCTGGGAAGCTCTTCCTCCTCCGGCACACGGATCGGCTCGACGGCCGAGGTGATCTGCGCGGCGATCCGCTTCTCGTCCTTGCGCAGCTTGCTGAACGCGATCTCGCGGATCGTGTCCGGAATCTTGTAGACCTTGCCGGCCTCGGTCGCCAGGGCCATCAGGTAGGCGATCGACACCTTCTCCAGCAGCGCCATGTTGAACACCGCCCGGTCCGGGTCGGTACCCAGTGCCACCACGCCGTGGTTGGCGATGATGAACGCGTTGTCGCCGCTCGCCACCTTCTTCTGCACGTTCTTCGCGAGGAAGCCGGTACCGGACGGCGCGTAGGCGATGATCGCGACCTGCTTGCCGAGGAACCGGACCTGCTCGTCGGTGAGCGCCGGAATCGGCTTGCGCAGGAAGGCGAGAGCGGACGCGTACGGCTGGTGGGTGTGCACGATCGCGTTGACGTCCGGTCGCTCGCGGTAGACGTTGGCGTGCATCCCGCACTCGATCGACGGGACCAGGCCACCGGCGCCGTCCGGATCGGGCACGTGCTTGCCGTCGAAGTCGACGATGCAGATGTCCTCGACCCGCATCTTGTCGTAGTCGTAGTTGCTCGGCGTCACCGCGTAGAGCCGGTGGCCGGGAACGCGGACCGAGACGTTGCCCTCGGTCGCCTTCAAATAGCCGCGTTCGAGCATCGTCCGGCACATGTCGACGACGTGCTGGCGGGAGAGGCGGTGTTTCATCAGGCGGATCCGTCCGTGAGCGAGAGGTCTTACCCGCACCATCGTCGTCCCGGGGCGCGGACGAAGCATCGTCCGGGAAACAGTAAGAATTGGCCCGTGACTTATCCCCGCGTGACAAAGGTGCCGTGGCTGCACGTCCCCGCCGATCTCGCCGACGCCATGCGGCCCCGGCTGCCCGACGCGGTGCCCGCCATCGCCGGGGCGGTCGCCGCCGTGTCCACCGGCGCCGGCGAGAAGTTCGAGCGCGACGTGCGTACCGCCGTGCAGGTGGCTCTCGAACGCTTCCTCGAACTCGCCGGCACCGACGAGCCGGCCCTGCCCCCGCGCATCCGCGAGGTCTTCGTGGCTCTCGGCGCCGCCGAGGCCCGGGAGAACCGCGGGCCGGAGACCCTGCTCGCGTCGTTGCGCATCGCCGGCCGTCTGCTGCTGCGCACCGCCACCCTGGCCCTGGAGGAACGGCGGCCGGTCGGTGTCGCCGAGGTGGTGGAGCTGTCCGACGCGACCAGCGCGTTCATCGACGAACTGGCCGCCGCCTGCACCGACGGGCTCGCCCAGCAGCTGCGCGAACAGGCCGGCGAAGGCGACCGGCGCCGGGGCCGGCTCGCCGACCTGCTGCTGCGCGGCGGCAGCTCGGCCGAGGTGATCCGCGAGGTCGCGGCCGGGATCGGCTGGCCGGCGATGGACCAGATCGTGCCGGTGCTGCTGCCGGCCGACCAGGCACGCGACGCCCGGTTCCGGTTCTCCGCGGACGGCATCGTCGCCGAACGCGGCCGGGACGCGGTGCTGCTGCTGCGCGCGGGCGCCCGGCCGGCCCTCGAGGAGGCGCTGCGGGACCGGGGCGCGGTGGTCGGCCCGGCGTCACACTGGACCGAGGTGCCGCAGGGCGTCCGCCTGGCCGAGCGCACCGCCGAACTGGTCACTCCCGGCGCGTCCCCGGTCTTCGTCGAGGACCATTTCGCGGCGCTGGCGTTACGCGGCGAACCGGGCGCGCTCGCGGTGCTCACGGCCCGCCGCCTCGCGCCCCTGGCGGGCCTGCGGGCGAGCCGGCGGGAGGCCTTTCTGGTCACCCTTTCCAGCTGGTTGCGGCACTGGGGTTCGCGTACGTCCGTGGCCGCCGAGTTGTTCGTCCACCCGCAAACCGTCAGTTACCGCCTCAACCGCCTCCGCGAACTCCTCGGCGACGACCTCGACGACCCGCGCGCCCGCTTCGAGCTGCAGCTCGTCCTCGCCTACCGCACCTGAGGCAGCGGTTCGGTGTGTGGAGTTGGGGTGCGGATGACGGCCGAACTCCACACGCTGGGTTGCGGCGGTTCGGTGTGTGGAGTTGGGGTGCGTGGGGCGGCCGAAGTTCACACGCTGGGTTGCGGCGGTTCGGTGTGTGGAGTTGGGGTGCGTGGGGCGGCCGAACTTCACACGTGTCAGTGGTCGCAGCTCTCCGGGTCCAGGTTCAGCGGGAAGGTGGGGCCGGGGGTGTCGGGGCGCCAGCCGCGGGTGCGGGCCTGGCGGATCAGGGTGGCGACCAGGGCCGGAACCGCGGGTGGGGTGGCGGTGCCCATCCACTCGGTGGGGCGGGTGCCCGGGGTGGTGGCGATCAGGATGGTGCCGCGGCGGTCGGCGCGTTCGATCGCGAAGGAGAGTGGACCCTGGTGGGCGGGGCGGCGGCGGACCCGCCAGCGGTAGACGACGCCGTCAACGGTGATCAGCCTGGTGCGCTTCTTCGCCGGAGTCATGGATCTTCTTCATGCCCGGTCCGGAGCGAGATCAACCGATGTGACGGCGAACCCGGTTGTGGCGGGGGATTGAACCGTGGTTCACTTCTTCCCTTGAGTTGAACTCGGATTCAGAGTTTGGGGTCCCGGATGCCATATCGGCCAACCGCGTTGACCAGGAAGAACGCGGAGGACAAGCGGGACCGTTTCCTGCGTGCCGCGCGGGCGCTGGTGGCCGCGGACGGGTTCCGGGCGGCGACCGTCGCGGCGATCGCGGCGCGCTGCCAGGCCAGCGTCGGCTCGGTGTATTCGTATTTCGACAGCCGGGACCTGCTGCTGGCCGAGGTGTTCCGCAGCGCGGCGAGCCACGAGATCGACCTGGTCCGGGCGGCGGTGGTCGACGCGCGGCTGCAGGCGTCGCAGCGGCTCGGCGAGCTGATCCGGATCTTCACCGGGCGGGCGCTGCACGGGCGGCGGATGGCGTGGGCGCTGCTGTTCGAGCCGGTCAGCCCGGTGGTGGAGGCGGAGCGGCTGGAATACCGGCGGTTCTACACCGACGTCGGCGAGCTGATCATCGCGGACGGGCTGGCGGCCGGGACGTTCGTGCCGCAGGATGCCCGGCTCGCGTCGTCGGCGGTGATGGGGGCGGTGTCCGAGGCGCTGGTCGGGTGGATCCGGCCGGACAGCCCGGAGCCGTCGCCGGAGGAGCAGCGACGCGTCGTGGACGGCATTCAGGGTTTCTGCTTCCGCGCATTGGGCGTGCGCGACCTCGCCGCCTCTGTCCCGGGTGGGGGCGCGACGAGCGTACGAGAAAACTTCGGAGGAGAGCCGTGAGCGTGACGCCCACCTTGGCCACCGCACAGCGGTTTCTGGCCGATCAGAATGTGAGCCGGATGTTCGGCACCCGGCTCGTCGCGTTCGGCGCGGACAGCGCCGTGGTCGAGCTGGACATCCGGGCGGAGATCGCCGATCAGCACGGGGCCGTGCACGGCGGGATCATGGCGTACGCGGCGGACACCGCCCTGGAGTTCGCCGCCGGCGCGGCGCTCGGGCCGGACGTGGTGACCTCCGGGCTGACCATCGACTACATCGCGCCCGCCGTCGGGCGCACGCTACGGGCCAGCGGTGTGGTGATGCGGGCGTCGGGGCGGCGTGCGGCCTGCCGCTGTGAGCTGCACGCGATCACCGAGGACGGGACCGAGACGCTGGTCGCGGTGGCGCAGGGCACCATCGTGGCGCCGGAGACGACGGGCGAGCAGACCCCGGCGCAGGAGCGCAAGGAGGAACGCGCGACCCGCACGGCGGCGGTCCGGCTCGGGCGCATCGGCACGCCGACCGTGCAGCAGGTGCTCACCGCGCGGCGGCGCACCGGCGACAACGACGACGGCGCCACCGTCGCCCTGGTCATCGAGGGTGGCGGCATGCGCGGCATCGTGAGCGCGGCGATGGCCGCCGTCCTCGAGGAGGAGGGGCTGCTCGACTCGGTCGACATGATCGTCGGCACGTCGGCGGGCGCGGTCAACGCCGCCGCCCTGGCCGTCGGGGCGGCCGGCGCGATGGCCGAGTCGTACGCCGAGGTGTTCGCCTCGCCCGAGTTCATCGACGTGCGGCGGCTCGCCCGGGGCCGGCCGGTGATCGACGGCGAGCGGATCGTCGGCCATGTCGACCACCTGCTCGACATCGGCTCAGCGGCCGGCACCGACTGGGCCGGGCGCCTGGCCATGGTGGCGACCGACGTGGCGACCGGGCGGGCCGAGGCGCTCACCGACTTCCGTGACCGCGACGACCTGATCAACTGCCTGCACGCGTCCGGGCTGCTGCCGCTGCTGGCCGGCGACCCGGTGGTGTGGCGCGACCGGCGCTGGCTGGACGGCGGGATCGTCGAGGCGGTGCCGGTGGTCACGGCGGCGGCGCGCGGCGCGACGCACGCGATCGTGCTGGCGACGCGGCCGGCGGGGACGCAACCGGCGTACGGGGCGGCCGATGTGGTGGTCGAGCGGTATCTGCGCCGGCTGAACCCGGAGCTGGCGGCGGCGTACCGGGGCCGCCCGCACCGCTACCGGGAGACGTTGCAGCAGGTCCGGGACGGGTGGTCGCACGGCATGAGCACCGTCGCGCTGACCCCCGGCCTGCGCGATCCGCTGCCGTCGCGGCTGGAACGGGATCAGGTCGCGTTGCGGGCCGCCCGGCGGGCCGCCGGTGACGTCGCGCGTTCTCTGCTGCGGGAGCTGCGATGACCCACGAGGTGGTCAACCAGGCGCCGCCCCGGGTGGACCTCAACGAGTACCTGATCAACCCGGCGCTGGTCGAGGCGGTCATGCGGTACGGCGGCGCCCGGCCGCACCTGGCCGACGTCGGTGAGCTGGTGGGCCGGGCGGATTTCCAGCGGGACGCGGAACTCGCCGACACGCATCCGCCGGTCTTCGCCTCGCATGATCGCTGGGGCGACCGGGTCGACGAGGTCGAGTTCCATCCGGCGTACCACCGGGTCATCGGGGCGGCGATCGAGCACGGCGCACACACCAGCTGCTGGTCCTCTCCCGAGCCCGGCGCGCACGTCGCACGGGCCGCCACGTTCATGTTGTTCGCGCAGGTGGAGGCCGGTCACGCCTGCCCGGTGAGCATGACCCACGCGGTGGTGCCATCGCTGCGGTTCACGCCCGAGCTGGCCGGCGAGTGGCTGCCGCGGGTGTATTCGCGGGTCTACGACCCGGCGCTTGCGGCGCCCAAGGCATCCGCCCTCGTCGGCATGGCGATGACCGAGAAACAGGGCGGTTCGGACGTACGGGCCAACACCACCCGCGCAATCGATGCCGGCGACGGGACGTGGCGGCTGACCGGGCACAAGTGGTTCTGCTCGGCCCCGCAGTCGGACGCGTTCCTGGTGCTCGCGCAGGCTCCGGGCGGGCTGTCCTGTTTCCTGGTGCCGCGGGTGCTGCCGGACGGTGCGCGCAACGTGTTCCGGATCCAGCGGCTCAAGGACAAGCTCGGCAACAGGTCCAACGCCTCCTCCGAGATCGAACTCGACGGTACGGCAGGCTGGCTGCTCGGCGAGGAGGGCCGTGGCGTTCGGACGATCATCGAGATGGTCGCGCAGACCCGTCTCGACTGCGTGCTCGGCAGCGCGGCCGGGATGCGCCAGTCGGTGGCCGAGGCGGCGTGGCACGTCCGGCACCGCAGCGCGTTCGGGGCGACGCTGATCGACCAGCCGGCGATGACAGCGGTGATCGCCGACCTGCAACTGGAGGCGGAGGCGGCGACCTGGCTGGGGTTGCGGCTGGCCGCGGCGTACGACGACGACGGCGCCGAGTCGGTCGCCTTCCGCCGGCTGGCCACCGCCGTCGGCAAGTACTGGGTGTGCAAACGCGGCCCGAACCACGCGTACGAGGCCCTGGAATGTCTCGGCGGCAACGGGTACACGGAGAGTTTCCCGCTCGCCCGCCGTTACCGGGAACAACCGGTGATGGCGGTGTGGGAGGGCTCCGGCAACGTGATCGCCCTGGACGTGCTCCGCGCCATGTCCCGCGAGCCCGACTCGGTCCAGGCCGTCGACGCCGAGATCGCGTCCGCGCTCGGGGTGTACCCCGCGTTCGACGCGCACGTCGCCGCCACCCGTGGGCTGATCGGGTCGGCGACCGCCGGTTCGGCCCGCCGGGTGGTCGAGGCGCTCGCGCTGGCCCTGCAGGCCGCCGTCCTGATCAAGGAGGCGCCGTCCGCCGTGGCCGACGGTTTCGTGGCCGCGCGGCTGGGCGCCGGCCGCGGCCTGGAGTACGGCGCGCTCGACCCGGGGCTGCCGCTGGCCGCGATCGTGGCACGTGCCTGAATGTGCCCCATGGTGTGACGGCGGTAACAGCGGCCTCCCGCGCGTGTGAGACTTCAGTGTCACTCGATGCGGGAGAGTCGCTGATGCATGAGCTGGCGATAGCCGAGAACCTCGTCGACACCGTGTGCACCCGGGCCGCCGGCCGCCCGGTCCGGCGGGTCACCGTCCGGATCGGGGCGCTCACCGCGGTGGTGCCCGACGACATGCGCTTCTGCTTCGACCTGGCGGCCATGGGGACGGCGGCACACGGCGCCGCCCTCGACCTGGACCTGCGCCCGGCCATGGTGTTCTGCCGGGTCTGCAAGGCCGACCAGCGGTTACCGGACCGGATTCCGCTCTGCCCCTGCGGGAGCGCCGACGTCACCGTCACCACCGGCCGGGAGCTGCACGTCGTCTCCGTCGAGACCGGCTGACACCGGCGTGGCAGGCCGTGGGGCGCGGCGGACCCCGACGGTCAGCAGGTAGCCGATGATCCAGAACTCGCCGACGGTCGCGAGGTAGGTGAACGGCGCGAAACCGGTGAACGCGTTCAGCACGTAACCGGCGCCGCTCGCCACCAGGATCCAGCCGAGGACCGGGGGCATGAGGCGGGTGCGCAGGATCGCCGTGCCCATCGGAACGAGCCAGAGGCCGAAGAAGACCGCGCCCACCGCCCACAGCTTGCCACTGATCAAGAACAGCAGCTGTACGGTCGAGGCCGCGTCCCCGAAGGGGTCGCCGGCGACGGCGACCGCGGTGGCCAGCATCGCGGCGCTGGCCAGGATCAGCGCCGCGTTGATCAGGCCACCCGCGCCGATCCCGGCGGCGCCGACCGGATCGCCGGCGCGGAACAGCCGGTAGAACCAGGCGGCCGTGAGCGCCTGCGTGACCACGATGAGCAGCTCGAAGACGACCAGCGCGGTGGCCAGCCGGGGCTGGCCGGTGAGGTTGGCGAGGGTGGCGGCGGGGTCACCGTCGGCGAACAGCCGCGGCCGGGTGACGAGGAACCCCAGCATGCCGGAGACGGCGAGCCCCAGATAGAGGAGCCCGGTGATGCGGGCGGTGCGGATCATGTGTCCTCCTGCGACGTGGCTACCTTACTCTGTAAGGTAAGCGGCGTGCGCAAGGCAGACAGGGAACCGCTGAGCCGGGAGCGGGTGCTCGCCGCCGCCGTGACGATCGCCGACGCCGACGGCCTCGTCGCGCTCACGATGCGCCGCCTCGGCGCCGAGCTGGGTGTCGAGGCGATGTCGCTCTACTACCATCTGCGTGGCAAGGACGCCCTGCTCGACGGGCTGGTGGAGACCCTGACCGAGGAGATCCTCGAGGCGGTCGGGCAGGTCGGCGAGGAGCACTGGAAAGCCCGCCTGCGGCAGTGGTTCCTGGCCGCCCGCGACGTCATGGAACGCCACCGGTGGGCCCCCGGCCTGCTGGCCTCCCGGCACACCGTGCCGTTCGGGGTCTACTCCTACTACGACCGGATCGTCGGCGTCATGACCGGGGCCGGATTCTCCCAGCGCCTCGCGCACCGGGCCCTGCACGCCTTCGGCAGCATGCCGCTCGGCTTCGTGCAGGAGATCTTCACCCCGGCGGCGGGGCAGGAGGACGGCGACGACCTCGCCGGCATGGCCGAGCAGCTGCCACACCTGGTGGCCATGGTCGCCGGCGAGGCGCACGACGCCGAGCTCGGCTGGTGCGACAGCCGGGCCGAGTTCGAGTTCACTCTCGACCTGCTGCTCGACGGGCTCGACCGGGCGCGGTGAGAAAGTCGTCGGTGGGGTCCCGTAAGCTCCGGCGCGGCGGAGTCGTAGCGCAGAGGTCGTCGCGCCTTGGCATCGAGCAGGAGGACGCCGGTTCGAATCCGGTCGGCTTCGCCCCTTTCTGTAGCGTTCGGGGGAGGTGGCGGCGGTGGCTGACGAGATCGTCGTGCGCTGCCCCGCGATCAGCGACCCCGACCGCGGTCTCGCCGATCCCGCCGACTTCGACGGCATCCTCGGCCGGCTCGCCGCCCCCGATCCGGTCACCGCGCCACAGGAGTTCGCGCGTGGCCTGTTGCGCCCCGACGGCCGGGTCGACCTGTGCAAGCAGGGCGTCGGGCCGGACGTGGCGGCCCGCGTGGTCCGGGTCGCGGCCGGTTCGCCGCACGTCGCGCACCTGCTGCTCGGCACCAACGGGCTCGGCGCCGACGGGGCCCGCGCGGTCGCCGGCGAGCTGACCCCGGGCCACCGGATCAGCACCGTCTACCTGGGCTGCAACCGGATCGACGCGGACGGCGCCGGGGCCCTGGCCGACCGGCTCGCCACCGACGGCGAGATCCGCGCCCTCTGGCTGAAACGGAACCCGATCGGTGACGCCGGGGTCCGCCGGATCGCCGGGGCACTCGCCGGCAACACCACCCTGCGTACCCTCGATCTGGTCAACACCGGCCTCACCGCAGCCGGGCTGGAACCGCTCGCCGACGCCCTCGCCGCCCGCCCGCCGGTCATGGAGCGCCTGTTCCTCGGCGGCAACGGCCTGCGCCCCGACGCCGTGCCGGTGCTCGCCCGTCTGGTCCGCGACGGTGGCGTGCGGGAGCTGTTCCTCGCGGTCAACCATCTCGGCGACGAGGGCGCCGCCGCTCTCGCGGAAAACCTCCGGGGGTTCGCGATGACCCTCGGCCTGGGTGGCAACGGCATCACCGACGTCGCCCCGCTCGCCGCGCACCTGCGGTCCTGGGTGGCGCTCGACCTGTCCCGCCCACCGTCCGAACGGGCCCTGGGCGGTGTCGGCAACGTCGTCGGCGACACCGGTGCGGCAGTGCTCGCCGCGGCCCTGCCGGGCAGTGCGCTGAAACGGCTCGACGTGCGGTTCACCGGTGTCCGCGGCCGTGGCGCCCGGCTGTTGCTGGAAGCGGGCACCGACCTCGACCACCTGGGCATCAACGGGGGCGTGCCACGCCGGATGCGGCGGCTCGCCCCGCGCGCGGCCACCCTGCCGCATGAGGACATCAACGCGATCGTGAGTGTGTACCGGTGAGTGGCCACGACCGTCTCGCGCTCGCCGAGTGGCAGCGCATCCGCCGCTACGCCGTCCCGGACCGGATGATCACCGAGGCCACCGCCGCCCGGGAACGCGGCGACTGGCGGGCCGCGTGTGCCGCCGCCGAGGTGGACGTCGACCTCACCGCAGCGCAGGTGGCAGCGTCTGCGGACGCGCTCGCCGGGTTCGCGCCCGACCTGCTGCGCTGGCACCTGCCCCGGGCGCTGGGCGGCAACACCACCCTCGCCATCGACGCCGACTACGCGCTGCGTACCCCCGAGCCGCTCACCAGGGACTCGGTGGTGCTGGTCGTGGAGGCGCCGGCCTCGATCCACGGCTCGCAGCGGCTCACCCTGCGGGCCGTCCCGGCGGTGGACTTCGAGCAGCTGCGGCGCTACCACCCGGTGCCGCCGCATCTGTGGGATGCCCGGCGGGCCGGTGACCTGAGGACCGCGGCCAGCCGGTCGATCAGGTCCTGGGCGGACGCCGGCCTCACCGTGACGACCGAAGGCGCGCGCTGGTTCGAGGACTATTCACATCGGGCGTGGCATATCGACCCGGCTCTGCTGGCCGGTGAGGTCCGGCAGGTGGCACGCTGGTCCGGCGAGCCGACCTTGACCCTCTGGCACGACAGGTTCGACTTCCTGCGCATCGATGTGGACGGCGACGCGGTGCACATCGTCCAGCTCACCGACTATGACCGGAAACTGGCCGGTCTGCCGAGACTGCACCATCAGCTGCTGCGCTACAACGTGGACCTCGACCTGGTCCGGGCCGGCCGGCTCACCCCCGGCGACCTGCATCCGCTGGTCCGCGACGCGTTGTTCCCGTCGGCGCCGGCACAGCCCGGGCCGGTCCCCGGGCCGCCCGGTCATGTCCGGATCCGGTGCGGGGACGGGTGGCACGGCATCGAGGCGCGCCTCGGCCGGCTCACGCTGACCGCGCACAGCGCCGCCGAACAGCAGCGGGAACGCGCCATGCGCGCCTTCGGCGGGACGGTCACCGGCTGTTTCGCCGTCGAGCAGATGTGGCACGGCGCCCCCGGCCGGCTGCCGAGACGTCTGCGCGCCCACCGCGACGACCTGTGGCGGCGGATGCTGCACGGCGGTACCCGCGCCGTCCTGGAACTGCTCGACGCCGGGATGGATCCGAACCTGCGCGACAGCCGCGGGCGTACCCTCGTGCACCGGGCCCGGTCCTTCGATCATCGGGTGCTGCTGCCCCGGCTCCTCGAGGACGGGGCCGACGTGAACGCCCGCGACCTGGAGGGCAGCACCCCGCTCTACCTCGCCGTCGTCTACCAGGCCCCGGCGGATCTGATCATCGCGCTGGTCGAGGCGGGCGCCGACCCGCACGCCCCCAACCAGGACGACATGTCCGTCATCGACTACCTCGACGACGTCCTCGCCTACCGTGAGGACACCGACGTGGACCCGGAGTTCGAGCCCGCCCTCGACTTCCTGCGCCGGCGGGCGTGAGCGGCGCCGATCCGCTCGCCCTCAGCGAGTGGCTGCGGATCCGGCGCCACACCGTTCCGGCGTGGATGATCGAGGAGTGCACCGCCGCCCGGGAACGCGGCGACTGGCGCCGGGCCTGCGCGATCGGCGAGATCGAGATCGCCTTCGACGAGCGGGACGCGCCCCTGGAGGACCTCGCCGGGTTGGCGCCCGACCTGCTCCGCTGGCACCTTCCCCGGCACTCCGGCGGGCACACCACGCTGCTCAAACAGGCGACCTACGTGCTGACCGAGTGGTCCACCGCCCTGGTCCTGCGGTCACCCGTCTCGTTCCTCGGCTCCCAGCGGCTGACCCTCGACCTGGTCGACCGCGCCGCCCTCGCCGACGGGAGATATGTCCGCCTGCCCCGCCCGCTGTGGGACGCCCGCGAGGCGGACCGGCTGCGGATCATGGTCGGTGGCTCCGCCCAGCGGGTGCCCTACTTCGACGCCGCCGGCGTGCCGCTGCCGGCCTCCGCGCTCGGGATCGGCGGCGACGCCCCGGCACGCGCGGAACGCCGGCACATCGACCGCCGGGACGGTTTCGGGCCGGACCGGCGCGGCCTCCCGGACCCGTCGGTCGACCTGGACCTGGTCCGGCACGGATTACTTCAACCCCAAGATCTTCACCCATTGGTACGGTCGTCGCTGTTCCCGACCGCACCAGCCGCCGTCCCGGCGACCCCTCCGGTGAGCGAACCGGTGCGGGTCCGCTGTGGTTCCGGCTGGCACGAGGTACTGAACCGGTCCGGTCAACTCGCCCTGCCCGCCCACTCCACCGCCGAACGCCGCCGCGAACGCGCCCTGCTCGCTCTCGGCGGCCCGGCCACCGGCTGCTTCGCCGCCGAACAGGCCTGGACCAGCCCTGTCGGCCGGCTGCCACGCCGGCTCCGCGCCGACCGTGACGCCCTGTGGCTGCGCATCCAGCACGGCGGCACCCGGGCCGCCCTGGACGCGCTCGACGCCGGAATGGACCCGAACCTGCGCGACAGCCGCGGCCGCAACCTGATGCACGCGCTCGGCTGGTTCGACCACCGGCGGGTCCTGCCGGTGTTCCTGGCGGCCGGCGTCGAGGTGGACGCCCGCGACCGGGAAGGGTGCACACCACTGGGGCGGGCGGCGTCGTACCCCTGGCCCCTCGAACTCATCGAGGGGCTGATCGAGGCCGGCGCCGACCCGTACGCCCCGTCGGCCGACGACCCGGACGTGCCGATCCACCGGTGCGACCACATCCGCCGCCGGATGCGCTGGGCAGGCGCCGGCCCGGAGACCCTCGCAGTGATCAAGTTCTTCGAACGGTACGCCTGAGAGCTGTAGCGCTCGTGATCGCCCTTCCGCTGCTGGCCGCCCGGGGCCTGTCGCCTACCCGGGGCCTGCCGACAGGCCCGGAGTCTGCCGCCTGCCCGGAGCCGAAACGGCGGCGAGAAATGTCGTAGGGCTCCCGTATGCTGCGGCGCGGCGAGGGTCGGAAGCGTGCGGATCGGCGTGTCCCGGCTGCGCTGTGGAGCGACACGGGGAGGTGCCGGGATGATCAGATCCGGCCATGGCAATGGTTCGGCGGCGGGCCGGTGAGCCGCCGCTGGCAGCAGTATTCCGTTCCGGACTGGCCGCTGATCCGGCGGTTCGCGGTCCCCGTGTGGATGATCGACGAGGCCACCGCGGCCCGCGAGCGCGGTGACTGGCGGGCCGCCTGCGTGGCGGCGAACGTCGAGGTCACGTTCGGCGAGATCGACGGCCCGGTGGCCGAGTTGCTCGCCGGGTTCGCCCCCGACCTGCTGCGATGGCACCTGCCCCGCGCTTCCGGGGTGACGACCCTGACCCGGGACGCGCGATACGTGCTGACGCCGGACGGGCCGATCGGGCCGGACACCACGGTGCTGGTCGCCCACACTCACGGGCCGACCCCGTCGGACCGTCTCACCCTGGCCACCGCGCGGGCCGGCGACCTGGCGGAGGGCCCGGTCCATCCGGTCCCGCCGTACCTGTGGGATGCCCGCCGCGCCGGCGACGTGCGGCTCGCGGCGAACGGTTCAGCCACCAGGCTGCCCCGTCTCACCGCGGAGGGCGAGCGGCTGCCGGAGGCTCTGTTCGGCATGGGCGACGACCTGCCCGCACTGGCGGAGCGGATCTCCCGGGCGTCCGGTCCGGCCGAGGCGTGGGCGATGGCCGGGTGGACCCCGGTCCATCACGGCGACCTGGGCGGCTATCCGATCCCGGGCGGCGTCGATCCGCTGCTGCTGGCGCGCGAGGTGCGGCGGCTCGCCGTCCAGTTCCGCCGCCGGGTGTGGGCGGTCGCGGCCGCCGACGCGGTGCCGGCGATCCACCTGGTGACCACCGGTGACCGTCCGCAGATCGCCCGGTTCTCCGCCGACGCCGAGCTGGCCGGGCCCTTCCGGGCATCGTTCCGGCTGCATCCGCACTTCGTGGCGGCGCCCGTCGACCTGAAACTCGTCCACGACGGGGAGATCCGTCAGGCGGATCTGCATCCGCTGGTCCGTGCGGCGCTCTTTCCTCGGTCGCCGGGCCGCCCGGAGCAGGTCACGGCAGGGTCGAGAGAACGTTCGGTCGCTGTGGTGGGTGTTGGGTCGGGGGAACGTTCGGTCGCTGTGGGCGGTGCGGGGTTGGGGGAACGTTCGGTCGCTGTGGTGGGTGTTGGGTTGGGAGAACGTTCGGTCGCTGTGGTGGGTGTTGGGTCGGGGGAACGTTCGGTCGCTGTGGTGGGTGTTGGGTCGGGGGAACGTTCGGTCGCTGTGGGCGGTGCGGGGTCGGGGGAACGTTCGGTCGCTGTGGGCGGTGCGGGGTCGGGGGAACGTTCGGTCGCTGTGGGCGGCGCTGGGTCGGGAGAACGTTCCGTCTCCGCGGTTGCCGCTGGGCTGCTCGCGGAGCGGCAGGTCCGGGTTCGGTGCCGCGGGGTGTGGCACATGGTCCACTATCGGGCCGGCCGGCTGAACATGCCCGAGCACTCGGCGGAGGAGCAGCGCCGGGAGCAGAGCCTGGGCGCGTTCGGCGGTCGCGTGGGCGGCTGTTTCCAGGCTCACTCCGCCTGGACCGGCGGCGGCGGCCACCTGCCCAAGTCCCTGCGCCACCACCGCACCGACATGTTCCACCGGATCCGCCACGGCGGTGCCCGGTTCCTGCACCTGCTGCTCGACGAGGGGCTCGACCCTTTCGTGCGGGACGGCCAGGGCCGCACGCTGCTGCACATGACCGGCGAGTTCGGTGACGCCGGGCTGCTGAACCGGCTGCTGACCGCGGGTCTCGACGTGAACGCCCGCGACAAGCAGGGCATCACCCCGCTGTACGAGGCGGTGTTTCCGCTGAGCCGGCGCTGGCCCAGCGATCTGATCATGGCGCTGGCCGACGCCGGCGCCGATCCCGTCATGCCGGCCGGCGAGATGTCGGTGCTCGGCTATCTGCGGTCGCAGGAGTCCCACTCCGGACCCGACGTCTCCGAACTGATCACCTACCTGCGGGGGAAGACGACATGACCACCGGGCTCGACGCCGCCGACACGCTGTTGCGCCAGATCCGGGTCACCCGGACCGAACCGGTCACCGACCATCGGGCCGCCGCGCTCGCGCTGTGTGTGGCCGCGAACCTGCCGGTGCTGCTCTGGGGTGAGCCCGGGATCGGCAAGTCGGCGACGCTCGCCCAGCTCGCCGACGGCCTGGACGTGCCGTTGGAGACGGTGATCGCCAGCGTGCACGAGCCGTCCGACTTCGCCGGACTGCCGATCGTCGGCGACGACCCGGCCGTGCAGGGGGTGCCGATGGCCCCGCCCGACTGGGCGGTCCGCCTCGCCCGCCGTGGCCGTGGCCTGCTGTTCCTCGACGAGCTGTCGTCCGCGCCGCCGGCCGTGCAGGCCGCCCTGCTGCGGGTCGTCCTGGAACGCCGGGTCGGCAGCCTCATCCTGCCCGACGAGGTGCGGATCGTCGCCGCCGCGAACCCGCCGGCCAGCGCCGCCGACGGCTGGCATCTGAGCCCGCCGCTGGCCAACCGGTTCGTGCACCTGCACTGGACGCACGACCCGCGGGTGGTCGCCCGCGGTCTCGCCGGGGTGTGGCCACAGATCGACGTCCCGGCCGTGCATGCCGACCGGGCGGCGAGCGCGCTGGCCCGGGCCCGCGGTGTGATCGCCGGGTTCCTCACCGCCCGGCCCGGCCTGACCCACAGCCTGCCGTCGGACGCCGAGGCCCGCGGTGGCGCGTGGCCGTCCCCGCGCACCTGGGACATGACGCTGCGGCTGCTGGTGTTCCACTTCTGCGCGGGCACCAGCCGGGAGGCTCTCGCGACCGCTGTCGTCGGGGCGGTCGGGGACGGCGCCGGGCTGGAGCTGGTCACCTACCTGGACGAGCTGGACCTGCCGGACCCGGAGCGGGTGCTGGCCAACCCGGCCGCCTTCGCCCTGCCCGACCGCGGCGACCGCCAGCTCGCCTTCCTGACCGCGGTGGTCGCCGCGATCGAGGCGTCCGTCACCCGGGAGCGCTGGGAGGCCGGCTGGACGGTCCTGGCCAAGGCCGTCGACGCGGGGGTGCCGGACGTGGCGGCCCGGGCGGCGTTCGACCTGGCCCGCATGCGCGATCCGGAGTGGCCGGTGCCGGCCTCGATCGACGCCTTCCTCGACGTCCTCACCGCATCGGGGCTGCTGACCGGTGGCGCCTGACCTGCCCCCGGCCGCACCGGCCGGGCCGACTGCACCGGCCGGGCCGGGCGGGCCGGGCGCGGCGGTCCGGCTGGATCGGACGAAGCTTCTCGCGGCGCGGTTGAAAGCGGCCGGGGCACAGCCCTACCTGGCGTCGGCGCTGTACAGCCTGACCGTGGTGCCCAGCGACGGTGTGCCGACGATGGGGGTGGACCGGCACTGGCGGGTCTACGTCAACCCGGGGTTCGTCGACGCGACGCCGGTGCGGGAGCTGGCGGCGGTCTGGGTGCACGAGGTCGCGCACCTGCTGCGGGACCACCATGTGCGGGCGGAGCTGCTGCCGCCGGGTGTCCGTGCGGACCATCGCCGGGTCAACATCGCCCAGGACTGCGAGATCAACGACGATCTGTCGTCGCTGCCGTCCGGTGCGATGCGGCCGGAACGGTTCGGGTTGCCCGCCGGGCAGCTGTTCGAGCAGTACCTGCCGGGCATCCCGGCGACGCCGACCTGTTGCGGCTCGGCGGGGAGCGCGGGCGAGTGCGACTGCGGCGGGGCCGGAGAGGCGCTGGGCGCGGCCGAGTGCGGGTCGGGTGCGCACGGCCGGGCGATGCCGTGGGAGAAGTCCGGCGGCGCGAAGGTCAGCGCGGTCGAGGCCGCGGCGATCCGCCGGCAGATCGCTCAGGAGATGCGGAACCACGCCAAGAGCCGGGGGCGGCTTCCGGGAAGCTGGAAACGCTGGGCCGACGAGATCCTGGAACCCACCGTCGACTGGCGGCGCGCCCTCACCGGCGCCGTGCGGGAGGCCGCGTCGTGGGCGTCCGGGGCTGTCGACTACACCTATCAGCGCCCGTCGCGCCGGGGCGCCGCCGTACCCCGCGTGGTCTTTCCCAGTCTGCGCCGGCCGATGCCGCGGGTCGCCGTGGTCGTCGACACGTCCGGTTCGATGGGGCCCGACGAGTTGGGCGCGGTCCTCGGCGAGGTGGCCGGGGTGCTGCGGGCGGTCGGTATCGGCCGCAACCGGGTCGCCGTGCTGTCCTGTGACGCCGACGTGCACACCGTCCGCAAGGTCAACACCGTCGGTGAGGTCGTCCTCGAGGGTGGCGGCGGCACCGACATGCGGGTCGGTATCGACCAGGCGTTACGCGGCCCGGAACGCCCGCACATCATCATCGTCCTCACCGACGGTTACACCCCCTGGCCGGCAAGCAGTCCTGGCAGCGCCCGCGTCATCGCCGGGCTGATCGGCGACAACGCGCCCGAGCCACCGTCCTGGATCGAGTCGATCAACATCCCCCTGGGCGAGGCGGCCGGGAGGTAGCAGAGCGCTGGGACGGCCGGCCCGGCGAAGAGTCCGGGGGCCTAGGTGGACGCGGTATCGGCAGCCGGGCGATCCGGTTACCGTCACGGCATGGATGACGGTCTCTTCGACGATGCCGCGGTCATCCGGCGGGTGGCCCGGGAAGGGCTCCTGCTCGCCGGTGGTGGCCGCGCAACCCTGCTTCAGATCGCGCACCCGGGCGTCGCACAGGGCGTCCACGAGCACAGCGACTTCGCGGCACGCCCTCTCGACCGGCTGCGGACCACGATGAGTTACGTCTTCGGCGTGCTCTTCGGCACCGTCGAGGAGGGCCGGGCGATCAGCCGGGCCGTCGTCGCGATGCACCGCAAGGTGACCGGCCCCGGCTACTACGCCGACGACCCGGACCTGCAGGTCTGGGTCAACGCCACCCTCTATGACACGGCGGTCCTGATCTACCAGCGCGTGTTCGGCCCGCTCAGTGCGGCCGAGCTGGACGAGTGTTACCGGCAGTACAGCGTGCTCGCCACCTCGATCGGCTGCCCCGAGGAGGCGTGGCCGGCCGACCGTGCCATGTTCACCGCGTACTGGGACCACGCCGTCGCCACGCTCCGGGTCGGCGACGAGGCGCGGGAGATCGCGGCCGCGCTGATGGAGCCGGAGAACATCCCGCTCGTGATGCGCCCGGCGAAACCCCTCCACCGCCTGGTCACGATCGGCCTGCTGCCGGAGCCGATCCGGGCCGGGTTCGGCTACACCTGGTCGCCGGGGCGGCAGCGGCTCTTCGACGCGTTCTTCGGCACGACCGCGGTGATCTACCCCCGCCTGCCCGGGAGGCTGCGTGACGCGGTGAAGGACTACTACCTCGCCGACCTGCGCCGCCGGCTGTCGCGCCGGCGCCATCCGCTGACCGCCGACGGGCGATAGGGAGGGCGGTCAGGACGATCCCCGGCAGGAGACGCTTGCTATGCAACTCGTTGCATAGCAAGATGCGGGCATGGCCCTCGAACACGCGATCCTGGTCTCCCTGCTGGAGCAGCCCGGGTCCGGATATGAGCTGGCGCGCCGGTTCGAGCGATCGATCGGCCGGTTCTGGACCGCCACCCACCAGCAGATCTACCGCGTGCTCAAGCGGATGGAAGCGGACGGCTGGGTGACCGCGGAGGAGATCGGCCAGGACGGGCGGCCGGACAAACGCCGCTTCACGGTCACGACGCGGGGCCGGGAGCTGCTGGCCGGGTGGCTGCGCGCGCCGGTCCAGCCGGAGGCGGTGCGGCACGAGCTGGCCGTCAAGATCCGCGGGGCGGCCTTCACCGACGCCGCCGGGCGCGCGGAGCTGATCGGTGAGGTGGAGCGGTACCGGGCTGATCATGAGACGCTGCTTCTCACGTACCTAAAAGGTGAAAAAAGGGATTTTCCTGAGCCGGCGAGTGTCGGCGAGAAACTCCAGCATGTGGTGCTGCAAGGCGGCATCGCCTACGAGCGGATGCTGATCGACTGGCTCGACGACGTCCTCCGCACGCTTCGGGCACTGTGAAAGGAAGTTCTGTGCTCTTCAACCCCACCACCTACGACCCGGCGCACCTCGACCCGGAGAGCCGGCGGCTGCTGCGGGCGCTCGTTGACTTCTTCGAGCAGCGCGGCAAGAAAGCCCTGGTCAAGAGCTATATCGACCGCGCCTGGTACAGCGACTTCCTGGAGTTCTCGGCCAAGGAGGGGCTGTTCGCGACGTTCCTGACGCCGTCGGCGGACGGTCACGGGGACCAGCGCTGGGACACCGCCCGCAACGCCGCGCTCAGCGAGATCCTCGGCTTCTACGGCCTCGACTACTGGTACACGTGGCAGGTGACCGTTCTCGGTCTCGGACCGGTCTGGCAGAGCGCCAACCAGCTCCAGCGCAAGCGGGCGGCCGAGCTGCTCGGCGAGGGGCACGTGATGGCGTTCGCGCTGTCCGAGCGCAGTCACGGCGCGGACATCTACGCCACCGACATGATCCTCACGCCGGCCGGCGACGGCGGGTTCACGGCGAGCGGCACCAAGTACTACATCGGCAACGGCAACGTCGCCGGCCTGGTGTCCGTCTTCGGCCGTCGCGCGGACGTCGAGGGCCCGGACGGGTACGTGTTCTTCGCCGCCGACAGCCGGCACGAGAACTACCACCTGATCAAGAACGTCGTGAACAAGCAGATGTACGTGAGCACCTTCGAGCTGACGGACTACCCGGTGCGCGAGGAGGACGTGCTGCACACCGGCAAGGCCGCCTTCGACGCCGCGCTCAACACCGTCAACGTCGGCAAGTTCAACCTGTGCACGGCGGCGATCGGCATCTGCGAGCACGCCATGTACGAGGCGGTCACCCACGCCCACCAGCGGATCCTGTACGGGCGGCCGGTCACCGCGTTCCCGCACGTGCGGCGGGAGCTGACCGACGCGTACGCCCGGCTCGTGGCCATGAAGCTGTTCAGCGACCGGGCCGTGGACTACTTCCGCAGCGCCGGCCCGGACGACCGCCGGTACCTGCTGTTCAACCCGATGACGAAGATGAAGGTCACCACCGAGGGCGAGAAGGTCGTCGACCTGATGTGGGACGTGATCGCGGCCAAGGGCTTCGAGGCGGACACCTATTTCGACAAGGCGGCGATGGACATCCGCGGGCTGCCGAAGCTCGAGGGCACCGTGCACGTCAACCTGGCTCTGATCTTGAAGTTCATGCCCAACTACCTCTTCAACCCGGCGGTGTACGAGCCCGTGCCGACCCGCCACGACCCGGCCGACGACGAGTTCCTGTTCCGGCAGGGTCCGGCGCGCGGGCTCGGGGCGATTCGGTTCCATGACTGGCGTACGGCGTACGACTCCCGTGCCGATCTCCCGAACGTCGCCCGTTTCCGGGAGCAGGCCGACGGCTTCTGCGCCCTCCTGAGGGAGCACGCCCCGAGCGGCGAACAGCAGAAGGACCTCGACTTCCTGCTGGCCATCGGGCACCTGTTCGCGCTGATCGTCTACGGACAGCTGATCCTCGAGAAGGGCGGCGTCGACGACCATCTGCTCGACGAGATCTTCGCGATCCTGGTGCGGGACTTCTCCGCGTACGCCACCGAGCTGCACGGCAAGACCGCGACCACCGAGGAGCAGGCGGCGTGGGCGCTCGCGCACGTGCGCCGCCCGGTCGCCGACGCCACCCGCGACGACGCCGTCTGGCAGCAGGTCCTGGCCCTGGCCGGCGCCTACGAGATGCGCGACTGACAGGGCCGCGGCCGTCCTTCCCTGCGGGAGGACGGCCGCTAAGCCTTGAGTTCTCCGGGTTCCGTCCGATCTATCGGGGGAGGACCAGCGGAGAGGACGACAGTTGACCAGCACGGGAACGGCCGGGCGGCCGGTCGATCACCTGCGCCGGGACCCGATGCTGCGTGGCCTGGTCGGGCTCACGCTGCTCGGGTGCGCGCTGTTCTTCCTCTTCTCCGGGCAGCCGGCCCGGCAGGTGCAGATCTACTGGGCGTTCCAGGTGCCGCTCGACGCGGCGCTCGCGTTCGGCGCGTGGCGGCTGCGCGGGCTCGCCCACGAGCGGTACCGCCGGTTCTGGACGATGATCGCCTTCGCGGGGAGTTCGTTCACCGTCGGTGACACGTACCACTGCCTCTCGATCCTGATCTCCCCGGTCGAGCCGTCACTGAACGGCGGCCTGGTCCAGTCGGTGTTCTTCACCATCGGGATGTGCAGCAACGTCATCGCCTGCCTGATCTTCCCGCAGGGCCTGCGGACCTCCCGCGAGCGCTTCATCTTCTGGCTCGACGCCACCACCGTGCTGGTCGGCGGCAGCGTGGTGGCCTGGTGCTTCGCGGTCAACCCGGTCGGCGGCGCGCACATCGACCGGATCACCGCCAGCATCACCGCGGCGCTCGTGCTGGTCGCGACGTTCTCCGCGACCAAGGTCGCCCTGATCAAGAAGCCGCCGATGGCCCGGATCGCGGCCTGGCCGATGGTCGCCGCGCCGGTGGTCCAGGGGGTCAGCACGTTCCTGCCGGGACCTTTTCAAACCCTCGACCACGGGTACGTGTACGCGATCCGCCTGCTCCCGTCGGTGCTGATCGCGCTCGGCCCGTGGATCCAGGTGATCGTGCTGCGGGTGGGTGACCCGCGTTACACCGCCAAGCGCCGCCCGTACAGCCTGCTGCCGTACGGCATGATCGCGATCACCTTCGTGGTGTTTTTCCTGATGCTGCCGGTGCACGCGTCGTCCCAGCTCGTCGGCGCGACCATCGGCGTCGTGGTGATCGTCTGCCTGGTCGCCGGCCGGCAGCTGGTCGCCTTCCACGACAACATGAACCTGATCGGCCGCCTCGACGTCGCCCTCGGCGAACTGCGCGACCAGGAGATCCTGCTGCGGGAGCAGGCCAGCACCGACGGGCTGACCGGGCTGGCCAACCGCACGCACTTCAGCGCCGAGATGATCCGGCTGCTCTCCCTGGGCAGGGGCGCGGACGGCAGCGCCTCGATGCGGCTCGCCGACGCCTGCGAGCTGGACTGTGACGCGTCCCTGCTGCTGATCGACCTGGACGACTTCAAGACGATCAACGACACGATGGGTCACGCGGCCGGCGACGCGCTGCTGGTCATCGTCGCGAACCGGTTGCGGGCCGCGGTCCGCGCCGACGACCTGGTGTGCCGGCTCGGCGGCGACGAGTTCGCCGTGCTGCTGCCGCGCACCGGCCCCGAGGGCGCCGGCACCGTCGCCGAGAACATCCTGCGCAGCCTCGCCGAACCCCTCGAACTGCTGCAGCACACCGTCGTCAGCCGGGCCAGCGCCGGGCTCACCGCGGCCCGGTCCGGCGACGACCCGTCCGTCCTGCTCAGCAACGCCGACATCGCCATGTACGAGGCGAAACGGCGCGGCAAGGGGATGTGGGTCGCGTACACCGACGAGATGGGCGCCCGGATCAGCGCCGAGGCGGTCCTCATCCGGGAGATGGGCCAGGCCATCGAGGAAAGTCAGTTCCGGCTCCTCTACCAGCCCATCGTGCGGCTCTCCGACGGCGTCCTGACCAGCGTGGAAGCGCTGATCCGGTGGGACCACCCGACCCGCGGCACGGTGCCGCCGGTCGAGTTCATCCCGGTCGCCGAACGGACCGGGCAGATCGTCGCGATCGGCCGCTGGGCGCTGCAGGAGGCGTGCCGGCAGGGCGCCGCCTGGATGCGGGAGTTCCCGGGCGCCGTCCCGCTGTCGGTCGGCGTCAACGTGGCCGGCCGTCAGCTGCGCGACCCCGGCCTGGTCGGTGACGTGGCCGCGGCGCTCGCCGCCTCCGGCCTGCCCGCCGCCAGCCTCACCATCGAGGTCACCGAGACCGCGGTCCTCGACGACGAGGAGTCGCACGCCACCATGCTGGCGCTGCGCGGGCTGGGCGTGAAGCTGGCGCTCGACGACTTCGGCACCGCCGCGTCGTCGCTCGGCCTGCTGCTGACCTGCCCGGTCAACACCCTGAAACTGGACCGCTCGTTCGTCGAGTCGATCACCACGGTGGGCCGGCAGGCGGCGGTGGCCACGGCGGTCAGCCAGATGGCGGCGGCGCTGGAGTTCTCGTCGGTGGCCGAGGGCATCGAGACGGAGGAGCAGGAGGAGGTGCTGCGGTCGCTGGGGTACCAGTACGGGCAGGGCTACCTCTACTCCCGGCCCGTCCCACCGGCCGACATCACCGCTCTGCGGGCCCGGGAACAGATCACCGTGCCCGCGCGCTGAGCCGTTCCTTCATCCGCGTTCTCCGGGAGGATCGGCGGGGCGGAGACCGGCCAGCAGCGCGGCGAGCCCGGAGCTGAACTCGGCCTCCGGGGTGACCTCGGCCGCGGCCCGGGCGGTGGCGGCCATCAGCGGGAAGTCCCGCTGACCCGCGATGACGCCGGTGCCCGGGCCGTCGAGCGGACCCAGATGTTCCAGTTGCAGCGCGCCGGCCAGATAACTCGTGATCGCGCGCAGCGCCACCACCCGCGCCGTCCCGTCGAACCCGGCCGCCGCCAGCACGCCGAGCATGCTCTCCGACCAGGTGAGCAGGGCGGGCGAGCGGTGCCGGTGGATCATCAGCAGCGGCACCACGGCCGGATGCTCGCCGACCGCCGCGCGCAGCCGCCCGGCGAGCACGGCGGCATGCTCGCGCCACGATCCCGGCACGTCCGGCATGGTCGTGTCGACAGGCGCGAGCACCAGCTCGACGACGAGGGCTTCGATCTCCTCCCGGCCCTGGACGTAGCGGTAGAGGGCCATCGTGCTCATGCCGAGCCCGGCGGCGACCGTCCGCATGGTGAGCGCGTCCAGACCGTCGTCGTCGATCACGGTGAGGGCGGCGGCGGCGATCCGCTCGGGCGTCAGGGAGCGAGGGCGAGGCATAGCGGCAACAGCGTACGGCACCCTTTTAGGTGTACGATGTACGCCTACGAATCAGGAGGCCATCATGCGTGTGACCGACCTGCACCTCACCTCGGTGATCGACGGGACGCCGGTGCCCGTGCCCGACCCCGATCGCTTCGTCCACCTGCAACTGCGCCGCTTCGCCGGCTGCCCGATCTGTCACCTGCACCTGCGGTCGTTCGTCCGCAGGCACGCCGAGCTGGAGCGCGCCGGCGTCCGCGAGGTCGTCGTCTTCCACTCCACGGCCGACGAGCTGCGCCCGCACGTGACCGGCCTGCCGTTCCCCGCGATCGCCGACCCGGACCGCCTGCTGTACCGGCGGTTCGGTGTCGAGTCGTCCCCGCGGGCGCTGCTCGACCCGCGGGCCTGGCCGGGAATCGTGCGCGCGGTCGCCCTCGGCAGCATCGGCGTGATTCGGGGCCGTGCCCACCTTCCGGCCGCCCGGCCCACCGGCGGGCGCCTCGGCCATCCCGCCGACCTGCTCATCGGCCCGGCCGGAGAGATCCTCGCCCAGAAGATCGGCGCCCACGCCGACGACCAGTGGTCAGTGGACGACGTCCTCGCGCGCTCCCGCGACGCCGCCGGTCTGAACCAGGTCTGAGGATCGCCGGGTGGGGCGTCCAGCCGTTCAACCCGTACGCGATGGTTAAGGTTCTGACGTGCCGCGTGTCTCCGAAGCCCACCTCGCCGCCCGCCGCCAGCAGATCCTCGACGCGGCGGCGCGGTGTTTCGTGCGCAACGGGTTCCATCAGACGTCGATGCAGGACGTGATCAAGGAGGCGGGGCTGTCGGTCGGCGCCTTCTACCGCTACTTCAAGAGCAAGAACGAGCTGATCACCGCGATCGCGACGGAGAAGATCTCGGCGGTGACGGGCGTGCTGGACCGGCTCCTCGAACTGGAGCCGATGCCGCCGATCGTCGCGGTGCTCGAACAGGTCCTCGAGATCGTGGACGCCTCGGTGGACGACGACGGGCCGGTGCGGATCGCCGTGCAGGTGTGGGGCGAGGCGGTGCACGACCCGGAGGTCGGGGCGCTGGTCGCGGAGATCTACGGCAGGGTCCGGGAGCGGGCGGTGCGCACGGCGGAACAGGCCCAGGCCGCGGGTCAGCTGCCCCCGGACGCCGACCCGGCCGGGATCGGGGCGGCGTTCTTCGGCCTGGTGCAGGGCTACATCCTGCAACGGATCCTGCTGGGTACGGTCGACCGGCAGCTCTACATGAACGGCGTCCGCGCCCTGATCACCTGAGCGCTGTCACCACCCCGGCGTGGCGGCCACCAGGACCAGGATGCTCGCGCCGATCTCGGCGAAACCGACCTGTTTCGGCGTCAGCGGCCGGCCCGGCAGCGCCCAGGCACGGGCCAGCAGCAGGGCGAACACCAGCGCGGCGAACACTCCGGTGGTGGCCGCGGCGGCGACGGCGGCCAGGTGGTACAGGATCGAAGCGCGACGGTACGCCACACTGCCGCGCTCACGGATCATCGTCTTGACGTAGAGCACCGTCCCGGTGAAATACAGCAGGACGATCAGAAACGGCTCCCCGCGCGGCCCGGCGCCGGCGACCACCGCCACGACCGGCACCATGAGGCAACTCTGCACGACGGAGGCGAGATCGTTGAGCAGGGCCCGTTCGTGGCGCCGCCAGGCGAACCAGGCGTTGACAGCCAGCAGGACGGCGTAGGCGGGCGCGAACCACAGAAGCTCCGGAACAGCCACGACGACGAGGGCGGCCAGGAGCAGCGCCGGTGGCCCGTACCAGGCGATCTGTCGTTGAAAGCGGGCCGGCCGCCGGGTCTTGATCGCCTGCAGCACGTAGTAGGACAGCAGGTATCCGGCCAGCCAGGCGCCCAGCAGCGGCACGTCCGGCCAGCGGAAACCGGACACCAGCAACCCGGTGAGGTACGGCAGGAGCAGCATCGCCCACGCGCCGTGCTGCGGCGGCACGAACTGCCGGACCGTACGGCGGCGGGCTGTCACTGCGGTCACGGGGTCACCTCGATCCGTTCGTGGTCCTTCCACGAGCCGGACGCTATGCCGCCGTCCGGCGGTGCGGACAGGGTAGGAGGGCCCTTCGGCCCCTGAACACTCGTCACAGGATCGGTTAATCTTGCCGTCATGAACGAGCGGGATGCCCAGCGGCGGATGGCCGGTTACCGGCTCGCCGTGCCGATGGCGGGCCCGCACGTGCGCCGGGTCTTCGACGAGCGCTGTCCGCGCGGCTGACGCCCCGCCGTCACCGGCCGGCTCGCCGGTGTGGCACGGTTGGCCCCGTCACGGGGCCGGCGCCGTCCCCCGCTCATCACCCGAGGAAGACCCGTGCTGGAAGACATCCGCGCCTATTGCCGGCGTGACCCCGCCCTGTACGGGATGAAGCTGGCCGAAGTGCTGCTCTATCCCGGCCTGTGGGCGCTCTGGGGCCATCGCGTGGCCCACCTGCTGCACCGCGCCCGCATCCCGTTCCTGCCCCGGCTCCTGTCCCAGGTGATGCGGTTCCTCACCGGCATCGAGATCCACCCCGGCGCGGTGATCGGCAGGCGGCTCTTCATCGACCACGGGTCCGGCGTCGTCATCGGCGAGACCGCCCGGATCGGTGACGACGTCACCATGTACCACCAGGTCACGCTCGGCGGGCGGGGCTGGCAGCGGGACGCCAAGGGCAGCCGCCGTCACCCCGAGGTGGGCGATCGCGTCATGCTGGGGGTGGGCGCCACCATCCTCGGCCCGGTCCGCATCGGCGACGACGCGGAGATCGGCGCGCTCGCTCTCGTCCTGTCCGACGTGCCCGCCGGCGCCCGTCTGCGCGCGCCTGCCGCTTTCTCCGTGACGCCCTCTGACATCTCGACGTTCACCGCAACCGCCGGCGCCAACCCTGGAGCGACCACATGATCTACAACGACGTCACCGAGCTGATCGGCCGGACCCCGATGGTGCGCCTGTCCCGGTTCGAGCCCGGCCTGCCGGCGAAGCTGATCGTCAAGCTCGAGTCCGCGAACCCCGGCGGCAGTGTCAAGGATCGGATCGCCCTCGCCATGGTCGAGGCCGCCGAGGCCACCGAGGAACTCCGCCCGGGATCCGCGATCGTCGAGGCGACCAGCGGGAACACCGGCATCGGGCTGGCTCTGGTGGCGGCGGCGCGCGGCTACAGCCTGACCCTCACGATGCCGGACAGCATGAGCGCGGAGCGGCGGGCGCTGCTTCTGGCGTACGGCGCGAAGCTGGTCCTCACCCCGGCGGCCGAGGGTATGAAGGGCGCCGTGGCGAAGGCGCTGGAGATCGCCGAGGAGCAGCGGGCGTGGCTGCCGATGCAGTTCGACAACCCGGCCAACCCGGACATGCACCGGCGTACCACCGCCCTGGAGATCTGGAACGACACGGACGGGCAGATCGACCTGTTCGTCGGCGGCGTCGGCACCGGCGGCACCCTCACCGGGGTCGGCCAGATCCTCAAGGAGAAGCGGCCCGAGCTGCGGGTCTACGCGGTCGAGCCGGACGAGTCGCCGGTGCTGTCCGGCGGGGCGTCGGGGCCGCACGGGATCCAGGGCATCGGAGCCGGGTTCGTGCCGGAGGTGCTCGACCCGACCATCTACGACGAGGTCGTGCGGGTGACCGTGGAGCAGGCGCGGGCGGCAGGGCGGCAGCTGGCCCGTAGCGAAGGGATCCTCGCCGGGGTGTCCAGCGGCGCCGCGCTGCATGCCGCGCGCGAGCTGGCCTGGCGTGCCGAGAACGTCGGCAAGACCATCGTGGTGGTCCTGCCGGACACCGGGGAGCGGTACCTGAGCACCCCGCTGTTCGCCGCCCCCTGAGAAGGTGACGTCCCGGCGTGCGGTGCACGCCGGGACGTTGGCAGGTCAGGCCTTGACGCCGATCGCGGCGCACGCCTTGGTGAGGGTGTCGGTGGCCTTCCCGCCTTCGGGGGTGTCCATCGCGCCCAGCGGGTCCTTCGGGTCGGCCGCGGCCTTAATCAGGCTGGCGGACCAGGCCTTGACGGCCTTCCCGATCTCGGTCTCGCTGCTTCCGGCGGCCGCGGTGAGAGCGGCGTTCAGGTCGTCCACGATCTTCTTGGCGTCGGCGACCGCGGGGTCGGCGCCGTTGGCGGCCTTCAGGAGGGCCATCATCGCCTTGCCCTGGGCCGTGGCGGCCGCGGCGGAGTCCTCACAGATCTTCTTGTCGGTGGGGGCGGGTGCGGCGGCCGCGGTAGTAGCGGCAGCGGTGGTGGCGGCGGCTGCCGGAGCCGACGTGGTGGTCTTCTCCTCCTCGCCGCACGCGGCGAGGCCCAGCATCGAAACGCCGACGAGTACGGCGGAGGCGATCTTCACAGGTTTCACGTCGCGAGACGCTAGTCGATCATGGGGTTCATGATCAATTGAACTTTCGGGCATGTCCCCCGGCGGCCCGGGGGACATGCCCGAACGGATCAGAAGTGGGTCGTGACGCCGGCCGCCTTGCAGGCCGTGTTGAACTCCTTGCCCGTCTTGGTCGCCTCCGGGGTGTCACCCGCGGTGATCGGGTCCGCGGCGCCGGCGGCGGTGGTCATCTGGGTCGCGATCAGCTGGGCGGTCGTGCCCGCCTTCGTCGTCGAGCTGCCGGCCGCCGTGGTCAGGCCGGTGGCGAGCGTGGTGAGCATCTTCTTGGCGTCGGCGGCCGGGATCTCACCGCCGGTCTTCTGGATGAAGTCCATGGCCGCCTTCTTGAAGGCGACGTTCGCCGTCTCCGCGGCCGTGCAGAGTTCCTTGTCGGACGGGGCCGGGGCGGCGGCGGCGGTGGTGGCGGCCGGGGCGGCGGCGGTGGTGGAGGACGACTTGTCGTCCCCGCCACAAGCTGCGAGACCCATCATCGAGATGCCGATCAGTGCGGCGGAAGCAACCTTCACGAGATTCACGGGGAGCGACGCTAGTCGATCACGTGTTCGATGTTCAAGTCGGGAGTGGACATTCGTTCCTCCCGGGCCCCACCCGGGCTCCACTCAATCCCGCAGGCCGGTCAGGGAGATCGTCACCCGGCCGTCGTGTGTCACGACCGAGGCGCATGCCGTGCCCCGGACCAGCAGCCATCCCACCGGCTGACAGCCCTCGGCCCAGCCGCGGGACTCCAGATGCCGCCGGAGTTCGGTGATCAGTGTGGAGTCCGGCTGTCCCGGCCGGCCGGTCACGACGATGTGGGTGGTGCACATCCCGGTGCCGCAGGCCTCCGCGCTGCCGGGCCCCTGAACGGTGGCGCTCAGCCCGTCCGGCAGCGGCATGAGCGAGTCCCCGTTCGGGTGGAACGGTTCGGGTTTCAGCACCACGCCGATCGCGCAGAGCAGGAACACCAGCCAGACGCCGAGCAGCCAGGCCGGCGCCCGTACCCGGAGGGCGGCGCCCGGCCCGGCGGCCCGCCGTTCGATCCGCCGCCCGGCGACCACCGCCGCGGCCGCCGCCGGCACGCTCACCACGACGACTTCGGCGACCCCGCGCGGCATCAGCGTGACCAGCACACCACCGCCGACGATGATCGCGGCGAGAACCGCGGCGACCGCCCACCGGACTCGCGGCACCCGCGACATCACCAGCCAGAGCACCAGCACCGGCCCGATGACGATGGATATCAGCTGCATCCCGCAGATCTTGCCCGCTCGATGCGAACGACGCCGCCCTGCGGCCTTCCGCTCGCCGGCCGCCCTGCCGCCTTCTCCTCGCCGGCCGCTCGCCGCCGGAATTGTCAGGGGGTCCCGGTAGCCTCACGCGGACCGATGGGCAGACCAGATCGAGGCCCGTCTCGCGCGGGTCCCCACCATCCCGGACCACTGGCACGCCTCGGCCATCACCACCCCCGCGGACCTGACCCCGTTCACCGTCGAGGACCTGGCGGAGGCGCGCAGCCGGCTCACCCGGGTCGCCCAGATCTACCGGGTGCGCCTCGCCCAGGTCTCCGAAGCCGACCTGGACCACCGCGACGGTGACGCCTGGTCGGTCCGGCAGATCGCCTTCCACCTGGAGTCCTCCCTCTATTACGCCGAGGCGGTCGGTCGTCTCCCCTGATCGGCGCCGGGCGGTTCGGTCAGCGTGGCCCGATCGGGGGTGGGGAGCGCTGACGAGCGGGCCTCGGCGAGTTCGTCGGTGATCAGGAGGTCGCGGCGGAAGAGACCGGCGCGATAGGCCGTCCGGCCGACCATGTGGGCCGCCACCGGGGCGGTGGCCAGCTGGAACAGGCCGACCAGCACCAGGGTGGTGATGTCCACGACCGTGCCGATCCGGATCGCGGTGCCGGCGAGGATCAGCAGCAGGCCGAGGACCTGCGGTTTGGTGGCGGCGTGCATGCGGGAGAGGAGATCGGGGAAGCGCAGCAGGCCCACCCCCGCGGCCAGGCTGAGCAGCGCGCCCCCGAGGAGGCAGGCCGCGGCGACGGTGTCGAGCACCCCGGCGGCGGTCACGGCCGGTCCCCGTGCGGGGAAGCGCTGGTGTCGATTACGCCGACCGGTTCCTGGTGAGCGGGGGTCGCGGTGTCGTGGATGCCCGCTGGACGGCCGGAAGCGGACGTCGTGGCGCCGGGCGTTCCGGTCGGGGGCGCGGCCTGACCGGCGAAAGCGGATCGGCGGGCGGCCGGGTCGGCGAACCGTGCCACCGCGACGGACCCGGTGGCGCCGAGCAGCGACAGCCCGAGCAGGATCGGCAGGCCGGTGGTGTCCCGGCTGTACGCGGCCTCGGTGGCGATCGCGCACACGGTGATGGCCAGCAGCACGTCGGTGGCCACGATGCGGTCCAGCGTGGACGTGCCACGGACGATCCGGACCAGGGCCATTCCGGCGGCCGCGGCCAGGAAGACGGCCGCAACGACAGCAACGACGGTCATTCGGATCCTTCCTTGCCGGGCGAGCCGGCGGTCGTTCCCGTAAGCGGGCCGGCTGCGGTGGGAAGGGCCGGCTCGGTGGGGAGGAGGGCGATCTCGGCGTCGGAACCGATGGCGTGGACGATGCGGGACTCGATGTCGTGGACGTCCTGGCGGAAGCGGGTGACGTCGGCCGGCCCGGTCACGTCGAAGACGTGGATGTAGAGGATGCCGGCGGCCCGGTCGGTGTCGACGATGAGGCTGCCCGGCACCAGGGAGACGGCCTCGGCGCACAGGGTCAGGTTGAGGTCGGAGCGGACCGCCAGGCGCACCGCGAGGACGGCGCTGCGGGGCACCCGCCGGCCGGTGACGGCGGTGCGGGCCAGCTGTGCGCTGGCGATCACCAGGTCGGTGAGGAACCGGACGGTGAAACGGATCAGCCCGGCCGGCCGCACCCGCCCGGCGAACGTCACCCTCGGCAGCGGGAACACGGCCAGCACCAGCACCGACACCAGCAGCCCGCCGGCCAGGGTGAGCCAGGAGAAGACGCCCCACAGCAGCATCCACACCATGGTGAGGGCGGCGATCGCGAGGATCCGGTCCCGGGCGCGGGCGATCACGGCAGCACCGCCTCGACGTACGGGGTGCGGGCCAGCAGGTCCTCGGCGACGGTGCCGGTCAGGTCGTACAGCGGGCCGGCCGCCAGAGTCAGCGCGACCCCGGCGATGACCAGCGCGGCGGTCGGGGTGACCATGAGCCGCGGGGAGGGCAGCGGGGCTGCCTCCGCGGTGGGGGTTCGCCAGAACGCCAGGTTCCACACCCGGGCCAGGGCGTACAGCGTGAGCAGGCTGGTCACCGCCGAACCGGCCACCAGCAGCCAGGACAGCGTCCCGCCCTCGGCCGCGCCGGCCTGGATCAGGCCGAGTTTGCCGAGGAACCCGGAGAACGGCGGGATCCCGGCCAGGTTGAGCGCGGGCAGGAAGAACAGCGCCGACAACACCGGGGCGGTCCGGGCGAGCCCGCCCAGCCGGTCCAGCGAGGTGCTGCCGCCGCGCCGTTCGATCAGTCCCGTGACCAGGAACAACGTGGTCTGCACGACGATGTGGTGCATGGTGTAGAACACCGCCGCCGCGATCCCGGCCCGGGACGCCAGGCCCACCCCGAACAGCAGATAGCCGATGTGGCTGACCAGGGTGAACGACAGCAGCCGTTTCAGGTCGGACTGTGCCACCGCGCCCAGGATGCCGACGATCATGGTGGACAGCGCGGCGACCATCAGCAGGTCGGCGACCCGCCCGCCGGGGAACAACAGTGTCTCGGTACGGATGATCGCGTACACCCCGACCTTCGTGAGCAGCCCCGCGAACACGGCGGTGACCGGCGCCGGCGCGGTCGGGTAGCTGTCCGGCAGCCACGCCGACAGCGGGAAGATCGCGGCCTTGATCCCGAAGGCCAGCAGCAGCATGCCCTGCAGCACCATCCGGGTCCCGTCGGGCAGCGCATCCAGGCGTTCCACCAGCTGCGCCATGTTGAGGGTGCCGGTGGCCGCGTAGACCAGGCCGATCCCGGTCAGGAAGATCACCGACGAGAGCAGGCTGACCACGACGTACGTGGTGCCGGCCCGGATCCGGTTCTCCGTCCCGCCGAGGGTGATCAGCACGTAGCTGGCGGCGAGCAGGATCTCGAAGCCCACGTACAGGTTGAACAGGTCGCCGGAGAGGAACGCGTTGGTCACGCCGGCGGTCAGGATCAGATAGGTCGGGTGGTACACCGAGAGCGGATGCTCCTCGTCGCCGTCCGCGCCGCCCTGCCCGATCGAGTAGAGCAGCACGCACAGCGTCACGGCGGCGGAGACGACGAGCATGAGGGTGGCGAGCTGATCGGCGACGAGCACGATGCCGAGGGGCACCGGCCAGCCACCGACCGCCACGACCAGCGGCCCGTCGGCGGACAGCACCAGCAGCACCGCCGACACCCCGAGGGTGGCGGTCAGCACGCTCACACTGATCACCCGTTGCACCCGTGGGCGGCGGAACATCAGCAACGTGGCCGCGGCGCCGAGCAGCGGCATCATCACCGGGAGCGGAACGAGCCAGGTCATGAGCGCACCGCCCCGGCCGGTTCGGCGTCGAGGTCCTCGGTGTCCGAGCCCTCGTCGCGTTCGGCGAGTTCCCGTACGCGCCGGTCCTCGGCGTCGTCCTGCACCTCGTCGTGCCCGCTCAGCCGCCAGCTGCGGTAGGCCAGGGCCAGCAGGAACGCGGTCATCCCGAGGGTGATCACGATGGCGGTGAGGATCATCGCCTGGGGCAGTGGGTCGGTCATCTCCGCGGCCGGGGAGGTGCCCACGATCGGCGGCGAGCCGGGCCGGGCGGCGGCCAGGATCAGCAGGTTGGCGCCGTTGCCGAGCAGCATCACACCGAGCAGGACCCGGGTCAGGGTGCGTTCCAGCAACAGGGTGGTCCCGGCGGCGAAGAGCACGCCGACGGCGACCAGCAACACGACACTCGGCCTCATACCAGCTCCTCCCGGGGAGACGTCGCGGACGGGGACGGGCCGGGTTCGCGGGCGTGCCGGTCCACCTCGGCCCCGAGGCTGCGCAGCACGTCGAGCACCAGCCCGACGACGATCAGGTAGACCCCGATGTCGAACAGCGTCGACGTGACCACGTGCAGGTGCCCGAACACCGGCAGATGCAGGTCGAGCACCGCGCTCTGCAGCACCTCACCGCCGAGCACGAGCGCCCCGGCCCCGGTGCCGACCGCGAGCAGGAGCCCCGCGCCGAGCACCGCGCCCGCGTCCACCGGCGCCGCCGTGGCCAGCTCGTAGCGTCCGCCGGCCAGGTAGCGCACGGTCAGCGCCAGGCCGGCGACCAGCCCGCCGGTGAAACCGCCGCCGGGCGTGTCGTGCCCGGTGAGCAGCAGGTACACCGAGAGCAGCACGATCACGTGGAACAGCAGCCGGGTGACGACCTCGAGCATGGTGGACCGGCGGCCGGCCTCCACGGTGTGCCCGGCCATCAGCCACACCGGCTCGCCGGGTGGCGGCTCGGTCGGCGTCTCCACCGGCCCGCGCCGGTGCAGCCGCCCGGCGTTCCGGAAGGTCAGGCTGGCCACCCCGGTCGCGACCGCGACCAGCACGGCGACCTCGCCCATCGTGTCCCACGCCCGGATGTCGACGAGGATCACGTTGACGATGTTGTGGCCGCCACCGAACGGCACCGCGAGGTCCGGGTAGGCGGCCGACACCGGTGCGGCCTGCCGCGCGGACACCGCCAGGAACCCGGCTCCGGCCATCACCGTGCCGACGGCCACCCCGATGCCGATCCGCACCCGCCGCCGCCACGCGCCGGGCCGGTGCGAGAAGTGACTCGGCAGCCGCCGCAGCACCAGCATCACCATGACCAGCGTGACCGTCTCCACCAGGAACTGGGTCAGCGCCAGGTCGGGCGCGCCGTGCAGCAGGAAGATCCCGGCGTTCGCGTAGCCCGTGACGCCGACGAGGATCACCGCGGTCAGCCGTCGCCGCGCCGGCGCCGCGCACACCGCGGCGATCACCGAGACGGTCACCGGCAGCAGGTGCAGCGGCGTGTCCCAGATCCGGAACCCGGCGCCCCACGGCCACCCGGCCAGCAGCGCCGGACCGGCCGTCGCGATCAGCACCAGCAGAATCGTCGCGAGGTAGAACGGCAGCGAACCGCGCTGCGTCGCACCGGTCACCTCCACCGCGAGCCGATCCATCGCGGTCATCACCCGCTCGTAGACCCGGCCGTCTGCCTTCGGCCCGGCCATCCCGCCCGGCACCCCGAAACGGAACAGCGCCAGACCTCCGGCCAGCACGAGCACCGAGAGAAGCAGCGGCACACCGGGGCCGTGCCACAGCGCGAGGTGATACCCGGGGGAGCCTTGGGGGTACGCCGTGAGCACCCGATCGACCGCGCCCGCGCCGATCCCCGCGGCCACCCCGGCCAGAGCCAGCAGCGCCGGCGCCACCAACAGCCCTCGGTCCAGAGCAGCGCCGCCCCCCGAGCTTCGAGTGTGTGGAGTTCGGCCGCTATTCGCGCCGGAACTCAACACACCGGAAACCGCGCTACCAGGAGCCGTGCCGGGTTTGGGGGCGAAGGCGCCCCACAGGAACCGGGCCGTGTACGCGATCGTCAGCACCGAGCCGGCGACCACACCCGCGAGCACGAGCCGTCCCGCCGTGCCGCCGTCGAGCAGCGCGGTGAACACCGCCTCCTTGCCCACGAACCCGATCGCCGGTGGCACGCCCGCCATCGACGCCGCCGCGGCCGCCGCGATGACCACGAGCAGTGGCGCCCGCCGGCCGAACCCGTTCAACTGCCGCAGGTCCCGGGTGCCCGCGGTCTTGTCGACGACCCCGACGACCAGGAACAGCGACGCCTTGAACAGGGCGTGCGCGAGCAGCATCGCCACCCCGGCCAGCGCGGTCGCCGGGCTGCCGAACCCGAGCACCGCCGTCAGCAGACCCAGTTGACTGACCGTGCCGTACGCCAGGAGCAGTTTGAGATCGGTCTGGAACAGGGCCGCCCAGCCGCCCGCGAGCATCGTGATCAGCCCCAGCCCGACGGCCAGGACCTGCCAGATCAGCGCCGCCGTGCCGCCCGTTGCCACGACCGCCGGCGCGAACCGGGCCACCAGGAACACGCCCGCCTTGACCATCGCGGCGGCGTGCAGGTAGGCGCTGACGGGGGTGGGCGCGGCCATCGCCGCGGGCAGCCAGAAGCTGACCGGGAAGATCGCCGACTTGGACAGCGCGCCGGCCAGGATCAGCACCACGGCGACGATCAGCGGCGCGCCCTCGGGGAGCGTGGTGAGCACGTCCGACCAGCGGTAACTGCCCGCGTGCCGGCCCAGGATGACGATGCCGACCAGCATCGCCAGGCCGCCCGCGGTGGTGACGATGAGCGCCTGCAACGCGGCGCGGCGGCCCGGGCGGGCGGTGCCGGTGTGGCCGATCAGCAGGTACGACAGGACGGTGGTGAGCTCCCAGAACACGTACATCAACAGCAGGTCGTCGCTGACCACCAGGCCGAGCATCGCCCCGGCGAAGCCGGTGAGGACGGCCGCGAACCGGCCGAGGCCGGGGGAGCCGGCGGAGAAGTAGCGGGCGCAGTATGCCAGGACCAGCGCGCCGACCCCGCCGACCAGCGCGACCAGCAGCCAGGACAGGGTGTCGACCCGCAGGTCGAGGGTCAGCCCGAGGCCGGGCACCCATGGACGCGACCAGGTCCGGACCGGCCCGCCGGTGTGCGCCACGGCCCAGCCGAACGTCGCTGCCGGCACGGTGGCCAGCAGGTAGAACGCGCGGGGGCCGAGGACGCGGACCAGCGGCGGCGCCAGCAGCGCCGCGACGAGATGAGCGCCGAGCAGCAGGATCAGCACGGCGCCGCCAGCAACTCGTGCAGCCGGGCCAGCTCGTCCGGGCCGCCGACGGCGATCAGCACGTCGCCGGGAAGCAGCCGGACGGCGGGGTCCGGGTGGGGGAGCACCCGGACCCCGCGGATCACGGCGACCACGTCGGCGCCGTGCGGGGTGGCGAGCGGCCGGTCGGTCCAGGCCGAACCGGCCGGAACACGGATCCGGACCGCCCGCACCTGCCCGGCGGTGGGGGCCGGGCCGTCGACGTGATCGAGGGTGACGGCAGGGTGCAGCACGTCGGCCACCAGGTGCGCCTCGTCGGCGCACAGCACCACCGACCCGGCCACCCGGTCGGGCTCCGCCGGGTCGTAGAAGGCCAGGTCACGGCCCCCGCCGGGGCGGGCGACGATGCCCAGGCGCTCGCCGTCGCGGGTGGTGAGAAGGTGCGACACGCCGACTCCGGGCAGACCGATCCGTTCCAGTGTCATCGCGGCACCTCCCACTCGTTCCTGCACGTCCTCCCATCCAAGCCAGCGGGCGGCCCGGCGACCATCGGGGCAGCTCTCCATTCCCGGGGCGGTTCACCACCCATTCCGGGTGCGGAGAACCGAACTTCGCATGGGTGGCAGCCCGGATGGACGCCGGACGGGCACGATTGGCAGGCTGGAGAACCGATGCGGCCGGTGGATGTCAGAGGAGGTGCGAGGATGCGGCGGTTGTCTCTGTTCTGGCGGATCTTCCTGCTCAACGCGGCGGTCGTGACGGCGGCGTTCGCGCTGCTCATGGTCGGCCCGTTCACCGTGTCCACGCCGGTGCTGCTGACCGAGGCGATGATCCTCAGCGGGGTGCTGGTGGTGATGCTGGTGGCCAACGCGGGGCTGTTGCGCTTCGGCCTCGCCCCGCTGGAGCGGCTCACCCGCACCATGAACACCGTCGACCTGCTGCGCCCCGGCCACCGGCTGGCGGTCCCCGGCCACAGCGGCATCGCCGACCTGATCCGCACCTTCAACACCATGCTCGACCGGCTCGAGGCCGAACGCGCCACCAGCGCCGGCCGGGCCCTGTCGGCGCAGGAGGCCGAACGGCAGCGGATCGCCCAGGAGCTGCACGACGAGGTGGGGCAGACCCTCACCGCGGTGCTGCTGGAGCTGAAACGGGTCGCCGGCCACGCGCCCGAGCCGGTCGCGGGGGAGGTGCGCCAGGTGCAGGAGACGGTGCGCAACGGTCTCGACGAGATCCGCCGGATCGCCCGCCGGCTGCGTCCCGGCGTCCTCGAGGAGCTGGGCCTGGCCAGCGCGCTGAAGTCACTGGCGGGCGAGTTCGCCACGGCCGGGGTGACGGTGCGCCGCGACATCGCCGGCGACCTGCCCGGCCTGGGCAAGGACACCGAGCTGGTGCTCTACCGGGTGGCGCAGGAGTCGCTGACCAACACGGCGCGGCACTCGGGGGCGCGGCAGGTCAACCTCTGCCTGGCGTACGAGGCCGGAGTCGCCCGGCTGCGCATCCGCGACGACGGCCGGGGCGTGGGTGACGCCCCGGAGGGCGCCGGCATCCGGGGCATGCGGGAGCGGGCGCTGCTGATCGGGGCCGACCTGACCGTCGGCCCCGCCCCGGGCCGGGGGACCGAGGTGCTGTTGCGCGTGCCGATCGGAGAGGAGACCGACCATGCTTGACCGCGAGCCCGCCCGCATCCTGCTGGCCGACGACCACGCGCTGGTCCGGCGCGGGGTCCGGCTCATCCTGGACAGCGAACCGGACCTGACCGTGGTCGCCGAGGCCTCGGACGGGGCGGAGGCCGTCGCCCAGGCCCGTGCCGAGCGCCCCGACCTGGCGATCCTGGACATCGCGATGCCCCGGCTGACCGGGCTGCAGGCCGCCCGCGAGCTGTCGCGCCAGCTGCCCGACCTGCGGATCCTGATCCTCACCATGTACGACAACGAGCAGTACTTCTTCGAGGCGCTGAAGGCCGGCGCCTCCGGGTACGTGCTGAAGTCCGTCGCCGACCGGGACCTGGTCGAGGCGTGCCGGGCGGCGGTGCGTGGCGAGCCGTTCCTCTATCCCGGCGCGGTCAACGCGCTGATCCGCAACTACCTGGAACGGGTCGCCGACGGCGAGGATCCCGGCCGGGCCATCACCGACCGGGAGGAGGAGGTGCTGAAACTGGTCGCCGAGGGCCACTCGTCCAAGGAGATCGCCGACCTGCTGGTGATCAGTGTGAAGACGGTCGAGCGGCACCGCTCCAACCTGCTGCAGAAACTCGGGCTGCGCGACCGTCTGGAGCTGACCCGTTACGCCATCCGCGCCGGATTGATCGAGCCCTGACCGGCGGCGGCCTCCTCCAGGACGGCGAGCCGCCGGGCGGCGTGCTCACGGCGCGGCCACAGCACGGCCAGGGTGGTGATGCCGAGCGCGGCGTACCGGCCGGCGCAGTCGCGGAACGCCTCGATCGAGTCGAGGGGGCGTTCCCCGCCGTACCCGAGGACGGCCAGGCGGGCCAGGGTCGCCGGGTCGCGGCCCTGGGCGGCGCAGACCTCGTCGAGCAGGGCGGTCTGGCGGCGGACCTCGTCGTACGGGTTGCCGGCGTAGACCCGCGCGTCCTGGCTGACGTCCTGGGTGATCCACAGGTCGGCGAACCGGGCGGCCAGCTCCATGCCGCGGCGGCCGGTGGACGCGACGGCGACCGGGGGACGGCGCGGCACGCCGCCACCGACGGCGACCTCGACCGCCGTGAAACAGCGGCCTGCCCAGTCGACCCGCTCCCGGGTCAGCAGCAGGTCGGTGAGCTCGGTGAACTCGGCGAACCGGGCGGTGCGAGCGGCCCGGTCCAGCGGGGCGCCGCCGAACGCGTCGGAGTCGGCGCCCGGCCCGCCCGCGCCGATCCCCAGCACGAACCGGCCCTCGCTGAGGGTGTCGAGGGACAGCGCGGCCTTCGCCGTGGTGACCGGGTGCCGGAAGTTCGCCGCGGTGACCATGGTGCCCACGCCGATGCGGGTGGTGGCGGCGGCGACCGCGGCGAGCGTGGTGTACGCCTCGTGCCACACCGGCCGGCCGCCCAGGTTCAGGTGGTCGTAGAGCCAGCCGCGGCCCAGGCCCAGCCGTTCGGCGTGCTGCCACTCCCGGCGGATGTCCGGCCACGGCTGGTCCGGCCACATGATCACGTCCAGGTTCACCGCGCGCTCACCGTTCCTCCTCGGCCGTCCCGTGATCATGGACGTTATCCGAGCGCGGCCGTGCGTGGCACGCCGCCCGCGCCGGGCGTGACCGCCGCCTCGGCCCACCGAGGAAAAGGCTGGGCCGAGAATGTCAGAGGGTCCGTCTACTGTGCCCGGTATGGATCCCGTGCGCCGTGGCCGGATCGCCACCTCCCTCGTCTTCCTGCTGTTCGGCACCGTGCTCGGGGTGTGGACCGCCCGCATCCCGGCGGTGAAGGAGAGCCTTGCGCTCACCGACGGGCGGCTCAGCATCGCGCTGCTGGCGTTCGCCGCCGGCTGCATCACCGGGATGGCGCTGATCGGCCGGCTCACCGACCGGTTCGGCAGTTCCCAGGTGCTCGTTCCGGCCGTGGTGCTGGAGGGGCTGCTGCTGGTCCCGCCGGGGTTCGCCGTCGACCTGGTCACGCTGTGTGTGGCGCTGTTCGTGTTCGGCGCCGTGCACGGCACGCTCAACATCGCGATGAACGCGAACGCCGCCGAGATCGAGCGGTCCATGGAGCGGCCGGTGATGTCGTCGTTCCACGCGATCTACAGCATCGGCGGCTTCCTCGGGGCGATGCTCGGCAGCCTGGCCGCGCACGCCGGCCTGAGCGTCCGCGAGACGGTGCTTTTCGCCGGGTTCGCCGCCTTCCTGCCGGCGGTCCTGGCGGCCCGGTGGGTGCTGCCGTCGGCGCCCGCGCCGGCCGCGACGGGGGAGGCCGGGCCGGGCGGCCGGTCGCTGCTGCTGGTCTTCTTCGGGGTGGTGGTGCTCTGCACGCTGGTCGGCGAGGGCGCGGCGGCCGACTGGAGCGCCGTCTACCTGCGTGACGGGCTCGGCACGTCGGAGGCCTTCGCGGCCTGGGGTTACGCCGCCTTCGCGATCATGATGACGGTGGGCCGGGTGTTCGGCGACCGGGCGGCGGCCCGGTTCGGGCCGGTCCTGCTGGTGCGGGTCAGCGGGGTGGTCGCGGCCGCCGGGCTCGGCGTCGCGCTGCTGATCGGTGAGCCGGTGGCCGGTGTCATCGGGTTCGGGCTGCTCGGGTTGGGGCTGTCGTGTGTCGCCCCGCAGTTCTTCTCCGCCGCGGCCGCCGCCGATCCGCAGCGGGCCGGGCGGGCGCTGTCCACCGTGGTGAGCATCGGCTACGCCGGGTTCCTGCTCGGGCCGGTCGCCATCGGGGCGGTGGCGACCGTGGCCGGACTGCCTGCCGCGCTGTGGATCCCGGTGGCGCTGGCCGTCTTCGTCGCGGCCAGCGCGGGCGCGATCCGGCTGATCAGGCGGCGGCCAGTGCACTCCGGGTGATCGCGGCGATGTCCGGGGTGCCGGCCAGCGCCATGGTCAGGTCCAGTTCGGCGACCACGTTGCGGATCACGTCGGCGACACCGGTTTCGCCGGCGAGCGCCAGGCCGTACATGTATGGGCGTCCCAGCAGCACCGCGTTCGCGCCCAGGGCGAGGGCGGTGAAGACGTCGGCGCCGGTGCGGACCCCGCTGTCGAACAGGAGCACCGGATCCGGGCCGACCGCCTCCCGGATCGTGACCAGCGCGTCGAGCGAGGCGATCGCGTTGTCGATCTGGCGGCCGCCGTGGTTGGACACCACGACCGCGTCGGCGCCCAGGTCGAAGGCGCGGCGGGCGTCGTCCGGGTGCAGGATGCCCTTGAGCACCACCGGCAGCCGGGTCCGGTCCCGCAGCGTCGCGAGGTGTTCCCAGCTCAGGCCCGGGTTGGAGTAGATGTCGAGGAAGGTCTCCACCGACGCGCGCGGGGCCGGCGAGCGCAGGTTGCCCCAGAACCGGCCGGGATGATTCCTGGTCATCGCCAGCAGGGTGCGGATCGCGCCCAGCGTCACCTCCGCGGCCGGCTGCGGCGGGCGGCCCGCCGCGATCTCCCGGAAGCGGGGGTCCGACGTGTACTGCGCGATCCCCTCACCGCGGCTGAACGGCAGCGAGCCCAGGTTCAGGTCCTGCGGCCGCCAGCCGAGCACCGTGGTGTCCAGGGTGACGACCAGCGCGCCCGCGCCCGCCGCCTCGGCCCGCGCGATCAGGCTGTCCACCAGCGCCTCGTCCTTGCTCCAGTACAGCTGGAACCACCGGGACGCGTCACCCATCGCGGCCGCGCACTCCTCCATCGGGTTGCAGCCCTGGTTGGAGAAGACGTACGTGGTGCCGGTCGCGGCCGCCGCCCGGGCGATCTTCACGTCACTGCCGGCGCCCATCAGCGCGCCCGCCCCGACCGGCGCGAGCAGCAGCGGCGTCGCGTGCCGGGCGCCCAGCAGCTCGACCGACAGATCCCGGTCCACCGCCCCGGACGCCATCCGCGGCACGATCGCCCAGCGGTCGAACGCCGCCCGGTTGCGCCGCATGGTCCGGCCCTCACCGGCGCCGCCGGCCACGTACGCCCAGGCCCGGGTGCTGCTCGCCCGGCGGGCCCGCCGCTCCAGCTCGGCGAAGTCGGCAGGCACCACGGGCCGCCGGCCCAGCAACCCCTGGCGGTAGATCGAGCTCAGCCGGGCGAGTCCGACTCCGGACATGGCGTTCCTCCCGAACGGAATAGCGTGGCTGACACGCTAGACCACGTTCGGCGGGGACCGTCAGGCCCGCGACGTCCGCACGCCGAGGTACGTCAGCGGGCCGGGATCCGGGACCGGCAGCACGGTGAAACCCAGCCTGTCGTAGAAGCCACGCGCCTTCACGTTCGCCGTCACCATGCCGACGTGCACCCCCGGCGCGTCGACGGTGGCGAGGAAACGCTCGATCAGCCGCCGGCCGAGACCGCGCCCCTGCCACGGCGGCAGCAGGTCGATGTGCAGGTGCGCCGGGTACCCGTCCAGCCCCGGCACCAGCATCCGCTCCGGGTTGTGGTGCAGCGCCACCATGTCCTGCTCGGGACTGCGCGGCGGGGCCGGTGGAACCGGATAGCGGTCGCCGATCAGCGGGATCCACTCCGCCCGGTACCGCTCGGCGAACCGGGCGGTGTCCGCCGTGCCGACGACGTATCCCGCGACCTCGCCGCCGTCGTCGACCACGAACGCGAGATGCGGCTCCAGGTGCGCGTACGGCCCGGCGAACAGGTCACCCATCAGCTCGTCGCTGGAGTACAGCCCGCGGGCGTCCTCGCCGGCGTCGGCGGTACGCACGCAGATGTCGTAGAGGGCGGCACGGTCGGCAGGCCGGTACTGGCGGATCTCGGGCACGCCCGTACGTTAGGCGCTGGAACCGCTTGCACCGCAAGCGGCGAGGACGTCCCGGTAGTGCTGGTTGAACATCACGCCGAGGATGTTGCCGAACGGGTCGGTGACCGAGGCCGTGACGAAACCCGGACCGCGTTCGGTCGGCTCGTCGTGCGGGGTGGCGCCGAGCGACAGCAGACGCCGATAGGCGTCCTCGACGTCGTCGACCGCCCAGTAGATCACCGCCCCCGCCGGGCGGCCGGCCGGCTCGTGCGGCGCGAACCGGGTGTTGAGCAGGCCGAACTCGTGCTGGTAGTCGCCGGCCCGCCACTCCAGGTAGGCGAACTCGCCCCCGGCCTCCCGAACGAAGTACGGCTCGGCGCCGAACACTGTCGTGTACCACTCCCGGGCCGCGGCCATGTCGTCGGCGTAGAACGTGACGGTGCTGAATCCACGAAGCATCATGCGTCCCATGCTCCCGGCATAAGTGCTCACCTCCTGAGCACTTTTCCTGCCATTCTCGGGTCATGCGCGCGGACCGGCTCGTCGCCACCCTCCTGTTCCTGCAGTCCCGCGGCCGGGTCACCGCCGCGGAGGTCGCCGCCGAGCTGGAGGTCTCGGTGGCGACCGCCCGGCGGGATCTGGAGGCGCTGTCGGCTGCGGGCGTCGCGGTCTACCCGCAGCCGGGCCGGCACGGCGGCTGGTCCCTGGTCGGCGGTGCCCGGACCGACCTGACCGGCCTGTCCGAGCCCGAGGCGCAGGCGTTGTTCCTGCTCGCCGGCCCGGCCGCGGTGTCCGGCGAGGCGCGGACGGCGCTGCGCAAACTGCTCCGGGCGCTGCCCGCGCCGTTCCGCACCGACGCGCAGGCCGCCGCCGAGGCGACCCTGATCGACCCGTCCGGCTGGGGCGAACGGGACCGGCGGCCCCCCGCGATCGTCGGCCTCCTCCAGGACGCGGTGGTCCGGCGCCGGCGGATCCGGTTCACCTACCGTGCGGCGGAACGCGAGGCCGATCCCTGGGGCGTGGTCGGTAAGGACGAGGTGTTCTACCTGGTCGCGGGCACGTCCCGGGTCCGCGTCGGCGCGCCGGAGCCCCGCGATCTCGCCCGCACGCTGTCCGGCTGGGGCGCCACCGCCGAGGTCCTCGACCCGCCGGAGGTCCGCGCCGAGCTGGCGCGCATCGGCGCCGAACTGGTCGCCCGCTACACCGGCTGACCCCCTCGGCATTTTCTCAGGGCTGTCTCAGCGCCGCTGAGACAGCCCTGAGAACCAGCCGGTAGCAACCCGGTCAGGCCGTCCGCCGGAAGATCGGGCGGCTCGGGAACAGTTCGGTCGTGGCGGGTGTGCCGAGAGCGGCCCGGACGGCGGCGGCCGCGATCTGTTCGACCGGGTGGGTCGCGGTGGACAGGGCGGGGAAAGCCGCGAACGGGATGTCGTCGAAGCCGGTCACGGCGATGTCGTCCGGCACCCGGACACCCGCGCCGGCGAGCGCCTGCAGGACCCCGAGAGCGGTGGCGTCGCTGACCGCGGCGATCGCGTCGGTGTCCGGCCAGCGGCGCAGGATGCCGCGGGCGGCGGCCCGGCCCCGGGCGGCGGTGAAATCGCCGGGAACCACCCGGACCGGCAGGCCGGCCGTGGTCATCAGGCGCGTGTAGGCCCGCAGTGGGGCATCCGCCGCGGCCAGCCAGCGCGGGCCGCCGACCAGGGCGATCCGGCGGCGGCCGGTCCCGTGCAGATGCCGCAGCAGGGCACTGATGCCGGTGGCGCTGTCCACGTCGAACCCGCCGGCGCCGATCGTCGCGAACCTGCCCCGCAACGCCACCGGCACGCTCGCCGGCAGCGCGTGGTCGTGGCCGGCCAGCACGACGGCGGCGACGCTGCGGTCGGTGGCGATCTCCGCCAGGCCGGCGGCCGCGTCCAGCGGCAGCCGGCGCAACGCGACACCGAGGCCGTCCGGCTCGACGGCGGCGGCCATCGCGGTGACGGCCCGGGTGACGAACGGGTCGAGCAGGATGTCGGCGCGCCTGTCCCGTACCGCGAACAGCACCCGGGTCCCGGAGCCGTGCGCGAGCCGCCGGGCCACCGGATGCGGGACGTAGCCGAGTTCGGCGGCGGCCCGGCGGACCGCGTCCCGGCTGGTGGAGGACGCCGGCCCGCGGCCGGACAGCACCCGGGACGCCGTCGCCGTGGAGACCCCGGCCCGGCGGGCCACCGCGGCGAGATCGGGTCTGGTCGTCATGCCGCTCAGCATGCCTCGACCGGGCCGGACGGGAAACGGGCGGGACCAAAGTCCCGGGACATGCGGGACTCGGGGCTCAGGCGGCGCGGGACCGGGATCGGCGAGGGTGAAGGGGCGCCGGGCGACCGCCCGGGGCGACTGCTCCACGGCGAAGGAAACCACCGTGTCACTGGATCCCGGGACCGCCCCCCTGCTGGGCGCACGACGCTTCCTCACCCGTGAGACGGTCGGCGACCACGGCCGTACCCTGCACCGGGTCGACAACAGCGAGTGGGACGCGTTCTACCGCGACCGCTGGCGGTACGACAAGGTGGTCCGGTCGACCCACGGCGTCAACTGCACCGGCTCCTGCTCGTGGAACGTGTTCGTCAAGGACGACCTGATCACCTGGGAGCATCAGGCCACCGACTATCCGACGACCGGGCCGGACGCGCCGGACTACGAGCCCCGGGGCTGTCCGCGTGGGGCGAGCTTCTCCTGGTACGAGTACTCACCGAGCCGCGTACGCCACCCGTACCTCCGCGGGGTCCTCGCCGAGATGTTCCGTGAGGCGCGGCAGCGTCTCGGTGACCCGGTCGCCGCGTGGGCCGAGATCGTGGAGACGCCGCTCAAGGCGATGGCCTACAAGGCGCAGCGTGGCCGGGGCGGTTTCGTCCGTGCGAGCTGGGACGAGGCGATCGAGCTGATGGCGGCCGCGCACGTCTACACCACGAAGGTGTACGGGCCGGACCGTGTCGTCGGTTTCTCGCCGATCCCGGCGATGTCGATGGCGTCGTTCGCGGCCGGCACCCGCTATCACGCGCTGCTCGGCGGCACGCTGCTCAGTTTCTACGACTGGTACGCGGACCTGCCGATCGCGTCGCCGCAGATCTGGGGCGACCAGACCGACGTGCCGGAGGCCGGCGACTGGTGGAACGCCACGTACCTGATGATGTGGGGCTCCAACATCCCGGTGACCCGTACGCCGGACGCGCACTTCCTGGCCGAGGCCCGCTACAAGGGCACGAAGGTCGTCGCGGTGAGCCCGGACTACGCCGACAACGTGAAGTTCGCCGACGACTGGCTGGCCCCGCACCCGGGCACCGACGGCGCGCTCGCGATGGCGATGGGTCACGTGATCCTCACCGAGTTCTTCCGTGACCGCGAGATCCCGTACTTCCAGGACTATGTCCGTAAATTCACGGACCTGCCGTTCCTGGTCACGATCGTCGACGGCAAGGCCGACCGTTTCCTCACCGCCGCCGACCTCGGCGAGGAGGGCGGCGAGCACAAGACGGTCCTGATCGACTCCCGCAACGGCGACCTGGTGACGCCCAACGGATCGCTGGGCCACCGGTACGGCGAACCGGGCAAATGGAACCTCGACCTCGGCGACGTCGTCCCGGCGCTCGGCATCGACAGCGACGAGGCGATCGAGATCGACCTGGCCCGCTTCGACGTCGGCGACACCGAGGGCGGCTCGACGGTCCGCCGCGGCGTCCCCGTCCGGCGCGTCGGCGAGCACCTGGTCACCACCGTGTTCGACCTGGTCATGGCGACGTACGGGGTCAAGCGCGGCGACCTGCCCGGCGAGTGGCCCACCGGCTACGACGACGCCGACAGCCCCAACACCCCGGCCTGGCAGGAGCGGATCACCGGCGTCGACGCGACGCTGGCCGCCCGGATCGGCCGCGAGTTCGCCCGCAACGCCGAGCGCAGCAAGGGCCGCTCGATGATCGTCCTCGGGGCCGGCGCGAACCAGTGGTTCCACTCCGACATGACGTACCGGGCCTTCATCTCGCTGGTCACGCTCACCGGCTGCCAGGGCGTCAACGGCGGCGGCTGGGCGCACTACGTCGGCCAGGAGAAGGCCCGCCCGATCACCGGCCAGCAGCACATGAGCTTCGCGTTCGACTGGCAGCGGCCGATGCGGCACCAGGCGTCCACCCCGTTCTGGTACCTGCACACCGACCAGTGGCGCTACGAGCGCGTCCCGGCCGACGAGCTGTCGTCCCCGCTGGGCACGGGCCGTTTCAAGGACATGGCGTTCGCCGACACGGTCGCGGCCGCGCAGCGGATGGGCTGGAGCCCGGGCCACCCGTTCTTCAACCGGAACCCTCTCGATCTTGCCGAGGATGCGGCGGTGGCAGGCGAGGAGATCTCGGATCATGTGGTGAAAGCGCTCGAAGCGGGCACGCTGCGGCCCGTCGCTGAGGACCCGGACGACCCCGCGAACTTCCCGCGCTGCCTCACCCTGTGGCGCGCCAACCTCCTCGGCTCCTCCGGCAAGGGCAACGAGTACTTCATGCGCCACCTGCTCGGCGTCGAGGGCTCCGCGACCGCGTCGGAATGCGAGCCCGGCCGGCGCCCGCGGGACGTGACGTGGCGGGACGAGGCGCCGGTCGGCAAGCTCGACCTGCTCACCGCGATCGACTTCCGGATGACCAACACCGGCCTGCACGCCGACCTGGTCCTGCCGGCCGCCACCTGGTACGAGAAGCACGACATCTCCACCACCGACATGCACCCGTTCGTGCACGCGTTCAGCCCGGCGGTCGCGCCGCCGCCGGACGCGCACACCGACTACGACACGTTCCTGGCCCTGGCCGACAAGGTCAGCGAGCTGGCCGTGACGCACCTCGGCACCCGCACCGACGTCCTGGCCGCGCCGTTGCAGCACGACACCCCGGACGAGCTGGCGATGCCGAGCGGACGGGTGCGGGACTGGAAGTTCGGCGAGTGCTCGCCCGTTCCCGGCAGGACGATGCCGAAGCTGATCACCATCGAGCGGGACTACACGCTGATCGGCACGAAGATGCGTACGGTCGGCCCGCTGATGGACAAGCTCGGCACGACGACCAAGGCCATCACCGTCGACGTGAACCCGGAGATCGAGTACCTGAAGCACCAGAACGGCGTGATCGACGGCCGGCCGTCCCTGGCCACCGCCGACCGGATGTGCGAAGCCATCCTCGCCTTCTCCGGAACCACGAACGGGCGGCTCGCGAGAGAAGGCTTCGAGCAGCTGGAACAGCGCACCGGCCGGAAGTTCACCGACTACATCGAGGGCCACGAGAACGACCGGATCTCGTACGCGCAGACGCAGGAGAAACCGATGCCGGTGTTCACCAGCCCGGAGTGGTCCGGGTCGGAGAAGAACGGCCGCCGCTACTCCCCGTTCACGATCAACGTGGAGCGGCTCAAGCCGTGGCACACCATCACCGGCCGGCAGCACTTCTTCGTCGAGCACGACTGGGTCGCCGAGCTGGGCGAGCAGCTGCCCGGCTTCCGGCCGCCGCTGAACATGGCCCGCCACTTCGGCAAGCCCGGCGACGCGGTCGACGGCGGGGTGACCGTCCGGTTCCTGACCCCGCACGCCAAGTGGTCGATCCACTCGATGTACCACGACAACGAGCTGATGCTGGCGCTGTCCCGGGGCGGCCCGGTGATCTGGATGAGCGTCCAGGACGCCGCCAAGATCTCCGTCCGCGACAACGAGTGGATCGAGGCGCACAACCGCAACGGCGTCGTGGTGGCCCGGGCCGTGGTCAGCCACCGGATGCCGGAGGGAACCGTCTTCCAGTACCACTCCCCGGAGCGCACGGTGAACGTCCCCAAGGCCGAGAAGTCCGGCAAGCGCGGCGGCTACCACAACTCGATGACCCGGCTGCTGATCAAGCCGACCCACCTGGCCGGCGGGCACGCCCAGCTCACGTACGCCTTCAACTACTACGGCCCGATCGGCAGCCAGCGCGACGAGATCACCGTGATCCGCCGCCGTACGCAGGAGGTGGAGTACTGATGCGGATCCGCGCGCAGGTCGCCATGGTGATGAACCTGGACAAGTGCATCGGCTGCCACACCTGCTCGGTCACGTGCAAGCAGACGTGGACCAACCGGGAGGGCACCGAGTACGTCTGGTTCAACAACGTCGAGACGAAGCCGGGCATCGGCTACCCGAAGCACTACGAGGACCAGGAACGCTGGAAGGGCGGCTGGGTCCTCGACGGCAAGGGGCGGCTGAAGCTGCGCAGCGGCGGCCGGGCCCGGCGGCTGAGCCGGATCTTCGCGAACCCGGACCTGCCGACGATCGACGACTACTACGAGCCGGCCACCTTCGACAAGGACATCCTGGTCAACGCGCCGGGCGGGCTCGCCGACACCCCGGTCAAGAAGCCGTACTCGCAGCTGACCGGCGAGCCGATGAGCATCGAGTGGGGCGCCAACTGGGAGGACTCGCTCGGCGGCGACACCTTTGACCAGGACCCGAACCTGCGCAACATGAGCGAGAAGGTGCGGTTCGAGTTCGAGAAGACCTTCATGTTCCACCTGCCGCGGATCTGCGAGCACTGCCTCAACCCGGCGTGCGTGTCGGCCTGCCCGTCCGGCGCCATGTACAAACGCGAGGAGGACGGCATCGTCCTGGTCGACCAGGATCGCTGCCGGGGCTGGCGGATGTGCGTGTCGGCGTGCCCGTACAAGAAGGTCTACGTCAACCACGCCACCGGCAAGGCCGAGAAGTGCACCCTCTGCTTCCCCCGGATCGAGGCGGGGCAGCCGACCATCTGCTCCGAGACGTGCGTCGGCCGCCTCCGCTACCTGGGCATTCTCTGGTACGACGAGGACGCCGTGCTCGCCTCCGCATCGGTTCCCGAGGAGGAGTTGCTGGACGCGCAGCGGGCCGTGTTCCTCGACCCGCACGACCCGGGCGTGCAGCAGGCTGCCCGCGACGCCGGCCACCCGGAGGAGTGGATCGAGGCCGCGAAGGCGTCGCCGGTCTGGAAGCTGATCAGCGAGTACCGGATCGCGCTGCCGCTGCACCCGGAGTACCGGACGCTGCCGATGGTCTGGTACGTGCCCCCGCTGTCCCCGGTCCTCGACGCCGCCGGGGCCGCCGGCCGCGACGACACCGACGCCGACGACATCTTCCACACCATCCAGGACCTGCGGATCCCGGTCGAGTACCTGGCGTCCCTGTTCACCGCCGGGGACACCGCGGTGGCCGGGGGAGTGCTGATGAAACTCGCGGCCATGCGCTCCTACATGAGGGCCAGGACCCTTGACGGTACGGTCGCGCAGGAACTGCTCGACGGCATCGGCATGACCGGCGAGCAGGTCGAGGCCATGTACCGGCTGCTCGCCATCGCCAAGTACGACGAGCGGTACGTCATCCCGGCCGCCCACGCGACGACGGCAGCCGCGCTCGAGGACCTCGGCGGGTGCTCCCTCGACACCCCGGGCGGCCCCGGCATGGGCGGCCAGGTGCCGGTCACGATCACCGGGCGGAGGAACCGCTGATGGACCGCTCCCGGATGTTCCAGCTGGCGTCCCTGCTGCTCACCTACCCCGACCGGGAACTCGTCGAAGCCGGCGCGGAACTGCGGGCCGCCGCGCGGGGCGAACTCGGCGGCTTCCTGGACTGGCTGCTCACCACCCCGCTGATCGAGGTGCAGCGGCACTACGTGCAGACGTTCGACCTGCGCCGGCGGTCCGGGCTGTACCTCACCTACTACCTGCACGGCGACACCCGGAAACGGGGGATGGCGCTGCTCATGCTCAAGCAGCGGTACCGGGCGCACGGGCTGCGCCTGGCCGACGGGGAACTGCCGGACCTGCTGCCGGTGGTCCTGGAGTTCGCGGCCGCGGCCGGGCCGGGCGACGGCGAGGCGCCGCTGCGGCAGCACCGGCAGGGCATCGAACTGCTGCGCGCGGCCCTGCACGAGACGCGGTCCCCGTACGCCCACGTCCTTGATCTCGTCTGTGACGCCCTGCCGCAACTCACCGGCGCCGACCGGGAGGCCATCGCCGCCCTCGCCGTCGACGGCCCGCCGGTCGACGGCACCGACCCGACCGTCCCCTATCCCATCTGCGGAAACGCCGAGGTCTCCCGATGAACGCCCTGATCTGGATCGTGCTGCCCTACACCTGCCTCGCCGTCTTCGCCGCCGGGCACGTCTGGCGGTGGCGGCACGACCAGTTCGGCTGGACCACCCACACCAGCCAGCTCCTGGAGAACCGGCTGCTGCGGCTCGGGTCGCCGCTGTTCCACCTGGGCGCGTTCGGGGTGATCGGCGGGCACGCGATGGGCCTGCTCGTCCCCGCCTCCCTCACGGCGGCGCTCGGCATCTCGGACCACGCCTACCACCTGGTGTCCGTCACCGGCGGCACGATCACCGGGATCATGCTGGTCGCCGGCCTGGCGCTGCTGATCGCGCGGCGGTTCGTCTCCGGCCGGATCCGGCGGGTCACCACCACCATGGACAAGGTCCTGTACGTGGCGCTGACCGCGATGGTCGTGCTCGGCATGAGCGGCACCGTGGTGATCAACCTGTTCGGCGAGGGGTACGACTACCGGGAGACGATCGCCGTCTGGTTCCGTGGCATCTTCTGGTTCCGGCCCGACCCGGCCCTGATGGCGGACGCCCCGCTGGTGTTCCAGCTGCACGCGATCGGCGGGTTCCTGTTCCTGGCGCTGTGGCCGTTCACCCGGCTCGTGCACGTCTGGTCGGCGCCGCTGGCGTACCTCTGGCGCCCGTACGTCGTCTACCGCGGCCGCCGCACCCCCGCCCCCGCCCCGCAGCCCGGCCCGGCCGCCGTGCGGAACGCGGGCCGCCGCGACAGCACGCCGGCCCGATGACTACCGTGAAACGATGATCAGCGACAACCTCTGGCTGCAGAAGATCGCCGCGGACCCGGGCCACTCGCAGTGGTACATCGACCGGTTCCGGCAGATGGCCGCGCGCGGTGAGGACCTGGCCGGCGAGGCCCGGATGATCGACGCGATGGTGCCCCGCGGGTCGCGGATCCTCGACGCCGGCTGCGGCACCGGCCGGGTCGGCGGCCACCTGGCCGCCTCCGGGCACCGGGTGACCGGGGTCGACCTCGACCCGCGGCTGATCGCCGAAGCCCGGGAACAGCACCCCGGCACCCGATGGGAGGTCGGCGACCTCAGCGAACTGGACCTGGGCGAGCGGTTCGACGTGCTCGTCTGCGCCGGCAACGTGATGACCTTCGCCGCCCCGTCCACCCGGCCCGAGATCCTGCGCCGGTTCGCGGCGCACCTGGCCGAGGGCGGGCGCGCGGTCGTCGGTTTCGGCGCCGGGCGGGGGTACGAGTTCGACGCGTTCCTCGCCGACGCGACGACCGCCGGGCTCACCCCGGACCTGCTGCTGAGCACCTGGGACCTGCGCCCCTACCGGCCCGGCGCCGACTTCCTGGTCGCCGTCCTGTCAGTGGTATCCGCGGGGACGGTTCTCTAACGCACGGCGCAGCGCGCGGACGACCATGTTGAAGACGCGCGGCTCGTGGCTCTCGAACAGCACCACTGTCCGGCCGTGATAGTCGGCCGACAGACGATACGACGGCTTCCGGTGCGGTAACCGCCACCACGGATGATCCAACCGGGTCAGGGAGAAACCGGCGATCTCCTCGATGGCGAACCGCTCCGGCTGCCCACCCGGGTCACGGATGAACAGCAGGTCAGTGATCTCCGCGTCGTAACTGCGGTAGTAGACCCTCGGCACCAGACCCCCTCTCGGCCCCTTACGGCATGGTCACACGAGGTTCGACATCACTCAATGCGAGCGGGGACCGGGGTCCCCCGCCGAACGGGTCCAAGGTCCCTGTCGGCGCGCGTCCCGCACCGGAATTCTGAAGGCGGCCCGGAGAGTCGGGCCACCACCGGACGATGGAGTGGAACATGAGCGCACCGCAGACCCCGGCCGCCCGCAGCGGCGGACCGGCAGGACTGATGCTCGCCCTGGCGACCATCGGGTTCGCCGTCAACTTCTGGGCGTGGGCCCTGCTCAGCCCGCTCGCCACGAAGTTCCAGGCGGCGCTGCACCTCACCCCGTTCCAGCAGGCGCTCCTGGTCGCGGTGCCGGTCGTCGTCGGATCGGTCGGCCGGATCCCGGTCGGCGCCCTCGCCGACCGGTACGGCGGCCGGATCATGTTCCCGCTGATCTCCCTCGTCACCATCGTGCCGGTGCTCTACCTGGGCCTGTTCGGTCACGACGCGCTCACCTCGCTGCTGATCGGCGGGTTCTTCCTCGGCATCGGCGGCACCGCCTTCGCGGTCGGCGTCCCGTTCGTCAACGCCTGGTTCCCGCCGGAACGCCGCGGCCTCGCGGTCGGCGTCTTCGGCGTCGGCATGGGCGGTACGGCGATCAGCGCCCTCACCACGGTCCGGCTCGCCGACGCCGGCCGCACCGCCACCCCGTTCCTGCTGACCGCGGTGGTGCTGGCCGCGTACGCCGGCATCGCCTGGCTCCTCCTCCGCGACGCGCCCGGCCGCCCGGTGCCGACCGCCCCGCTCGCGCAGCGCCTCGCCGCCGTCCTCCGGCTCCGCATCACCTGGCAGGCCTCGGCCCTGTACGCGGTCGCTTTCGGGGGATACGTCGCCTTCTCCGTCTACCTGCCGGCCTACCTGAAGACGGCGTACGGGCTCACCCAGGCCGACGCCGCCAACCGGATGGCCGGTTTCGTCCTCCTCGCCGTGATCATGCGGCCGGTCGGCGGCTGGCTGTCCGACCGGTTCGCCGCCAGCCGGGTCCTCGCCGTCTCCCTCGGGATCGTCGTCCTCGGCGCGATCGTGCAGGCCTTCACCCCGGGCCTCGCCCCGGTCGGCACCATCGCCTTCCTCGCCATGGCGGCGGCGCTCGGTGCCGGCAGCGGCGCCACGTTCGCGCTGGTCGCCCAGGTCGCCCCGGCCGGCCAGGTGGGTGCGGTCACCGGCGTCGTCGGCGCGGCGGGAGGTCTCGGCGGGTTCGTGCCGCCGCTGGTGATGGGGGCGATCTACGGGCAGTTCCAGTCGTATGCGCTCGGGCTCGCGTTGCTCGGGGTGGTCGCGCTGGCGGCTCTGCTGCTGGATGTGCTCTCGGTCGGCCGCCGCCGCGCGGTCACCGCCTGACAGCCCTTCACCGCCCGGTCCCTCCGCCTGCCCGGCAGCCCTCCGCCTACCGGTCGACTCCGTCCCTCGGCTCCCCGACAGACCCCGTCCCCCCCCCCGAACGGCCGGCCACCAGATCCCTCCTCCCGGTGGCCGGCCGCTGGCGTTCACGATCGCGACACCTGCCGAACCGTCATCCGGGCGATCCCGCCAAGATCACGCTGATCGGGGCGCGGGCCGGGCGTCATGCCCGATCTTGAGCACCTGGATCCGGGGCTGGGTGCACAAGATCGGAAAGCCGCCACTTCTTGTGCGCGCGACTCCGGCAACCCGATGCTGCAAGCCCAGGATCGCGGCCCTCGTCGATCTTGGGTCGGAAGCGCCGGTGGGAATCGCTCAAGATCGCAGCTGGCGCGGCCGGCAGCGGCGCGCAACTGCTCAAGATCGCTACGCGTGTGCCGGACTTGCGGCGTGTGCCGCTCTTGCTCCACGTGCGCCGGACTCGCTACGCGCGCCGTGCTCGCCCCACGAGCGCCCGCTGGGAACCCGAGGAGGGTTGCCGGGCTCAGCGGACCCGGCTCAGCGCCTCCGGATCGAGAAGAGTGATCGTCCGGTAACCGGTCTTCACCAGGGACTGCCGGCGGAAAGCCGCCAGCGCGCGATGCACCGTCGGCACCGCCGCCCCGATCAGGCTGGCGAGTTCCTGCTGGCTGAGCGGTACGTCGAGACGAATCCCCAGCGCCACCGGACGACCGCACACCACCGTCAGATCCAGGAGCAGCCGGGCCAGCCGAGCCTCCGCGGAGTACGCGCCCCCGTCGACGCGCCGGCGGTTGGCCCACGACAGCCGGTACCCGGCCATGCGACTCAGCTGCTGCGCGGCGTCCGCGTGCCGGCGCAGGAAGGACTGGAAGGCGGGATGCGGGACGGCGGCCAGTTCCACGGTTCCACTGGCGGTCACGGTGGCGGACCGTACCTGCCCGTTGAACTCGGCCATCTCCCCGATCAGGTCGCCCGGGCCACGGATCGCCAGCAGAGCCCGGTAGCCCTCGGCGGTGGTGACGGAGACCTTGCAGTACCCGTACAGGATCACCTCGACATGCGACCCCGGCTCCCCTTCGCCGAAGATCTGCTTGCCCGGTTCGGCGGTGTGCAGGCGGGCGATCGTGAGCAGGCTGTCGACGGTCTCCTCGGACAGGCCGCTGAGCAGGCTGCCCGGCATCCAGCGGGCGCGGCGTGCGGCGGTCACGACGTGAGGCTCCCGATCAGGTCACGGGCTTCTGCGACGTACGGGCCACCGCCGCCGAACGTGGCCATCCGCTGGTCGAGCGCCGCCCGGGCGGTCCGTACGGCCCCGGCCCGATCGGTGCGTGCCTCGCTGCGGGCCAGCGCGAGCAGCGGCCGGGCCGGGTCGAAGACGCGGTTCCCGGCGTGCAGCGCGTACGCCAGCCGGGCCACCCGGGCAGCCTCCTCGGTGCGCCCGGCGAGCAGCAGCGCTTCGGCGAGCAGCACGTGGGCGGGCGTCAGGTGATCGTAGGCGGGATCCCGCAGATCGGTGACGTCCTCCTCGGCCAGCACCAGGTCCTCGGCGATCGCCAGCGCGCCCGCTGCCGCCGCCGGTTCGGTGCGGCCGGCCGCCAGCAGCACTTCCGCCTGCACCCGCCGCGCCGCCACCGCCGCCGGCTGATCCGAGACCGGGTCGTCCCGGTGCCGCCGTACCTCCCCTTCGATCAACCCCACCGCCTCCCGCAGATCCCCCCGCCCCGCAGTCCCGCCGAGCCGCTCACCGGCCGCGTTGTCGTTCACGGATGCCGGTTCGGTGAAGACGCCCAGGCAGGCGCGGTCCCGCAGGGCCAGAGCCAGATCGGTACGGGCCTCGCCCGCCCCCTGCCGATCCGGGATCACCGAGCGATGGTCGATCTCCTCCCGGCACAGCTCGACGAGCAGATCCAGATCGTCGTGCCGCCCCCGGCACCGGAGCCGCCGCAGGTGCCGGAGACGGATCGCCAGCTCAGCGGGCGTACCCGCCGGAACCGCCTTGGCGGCCCGTTCCCGCAGGCCCGCCCAGACCGGCACCGAGGCCGCCGGGCTGCGGTCCCGATCCCGCCGTAACTCCAGGTGGTACTCGGTGAGCAGCGTCGTCTCGTGTTCGGTCCCCAGCCGCCGCCCCGCCTCGGCACAGAGCGCCTCGAAGTCTGCGGTCGCCCGCCCGGCTCCGATCAGGGTCTGCAGGCGGGCGCTGATCCGCCCGACGATCGCGTGCTCCCGGTCCGCCGCCGGCTGCATCTCCCCACTCATCCCGCACCCGTTCCCGGCTGGTCGTCGGCCGGGAGCGGGCCCGGTGGCGGGCCGTTCCGGGAGTTGGCGGGACCGCCCGAGGGCGTGCCGTTGTGGGGCACGGAACCACCGGGCCGCGGACGGGGAACGTTGGTGTGCGCCGACGACCCGGCAGCCTCGGGCCGCCCATTGCCGGCCGCCGGCGGAAAACCGGGCCGCCCGTTGCCCGCTGCCTGTGGGAAGTCGGGCCGCCCATTGCCGGCCGTCGGCGGGGAGCTCGGCCGCGTGTTGCCGGCTGCCGGCGGGAGGTTGGGGCCGCGCGGTTCGGCCGGCGGGTTCAGGCCCGCGTTGAGGTGGTCGAAGACCGGCAGCGGCTGCCCCGCCTCGAGCTGCCGGATCGCGTCGCGCATCAGGGCGACCGCGTGCTGGCGTTGCTCGTACGAGGTGCGCTGGTTGCGGGTCAGCTGGTCGATGACCTGGGCGAGCCGCTGGTTCCCGGCGGCCGGGGCGGGCGCCGGCCGGAAGTGTGCCCGCATCGCGTGGACCACCCCGTCGATGCTGCATCCGGCCGCGAACCGCAGCAGCGCCTCGCGCAGGATCCGGGCGGCGGCCGGCGCGGGGATGCCGTGTTCGCGGATCATCAGCAGGTCCTCGACGGCGCAGGCGGGTGGCGCGTGGTCGAGGGCGGCGGACAGGGCGGTGTGCCGGCCGGCCCAGTCGAGCAGCACCCGGATCAGGCAGTCGGCGACGGCGGTGCGGCTGAGCCCGTCGGTGTTCAGCAGTTCCTGGACCCAGCCGACCCGGTGCGGCCAGTAGCTCCAGACTTTCGCCTCGGCGATCAGCATCTGCGTGACCGACTCGTGGTCGAGGCAGCCGGCGACGTCGCGGACGGGGCCGGCCGGCGCGTTCTGGTAGGCGCGCAGCAGCGGGTGTTTGGCGTGCCGCCCGGCGACGGCGAAGAACGTGGTGCGGGTGCCCTGCGGCTGGACCTCGGCGACGACCTCGCCCCAGGTGCTCCGGTCGGTGCCGTCGCCGGTGAGGATGCGTTCGGCCGCCCAGTAGTAGGCGACCTTGGTGAGCCAGTGTTTGCGGACCGAGGGTTCGGGCCCGGCGAGTTCCCGGCGCCAGCGGCCGGCGACGGTGTCACGGAGCGTGTGAACGACGAACGCCAATGAGCACCTCGTTGTGATGTGAGCCGGGCACACATTAGCCAGGCGACGGCGATGCCGACACTTTGGCACGGTAGGGGATCGCCGATTCCTTAAAAATATGGAAAGTGGCGGAGTCCGACCTGGGCAGTCGGCAGCACCCCTCGGCCGTTCGGTCCGAGGCCGGTGCCCGTCCGGTGTGACCGGCCGATACCGACGGTCACAGGGGACGGAATCATTCCGAAGAATCAGTGGGGACTGTGGAATGACAGGTGATTCCGCGGATCTTGAAATAGTCGCGGAATCGTACGGGCAAGCGCTTTCCCGCATTGGTGCGACCACATTGGCGTGCCAGACTTCCGGACCAGCGAAGCCATCGGGCAATGGGTGAACGGTGGAGGGGAAATGCTGAACGTCGCCGCCATGACGGCCCGTACCCGGGCTCTCGGTCCGGGTCTGCGCTCGGTGCTGTGGGTGCAGGGCTGCCCGTTCCGCTGTGCGGGCTGCATCGCCGAGGAGTGGATCCCGAAGATCGAGGCCGAGCTGATGACCCCGGCCGAGGCCGCCGCCAGGCTCCTCGCCGACCCCGAGGTGGACGGTGTCACCTTCTCCGGCGGGGAGCCGATGCTGCAGGCCGCCGCGCTCGCCGAGACCATCGCGATCGTCCGGCGCGAGCGGGACGTCAGTCTCATCTGTTTCACCGGCTACCGCCTGGAGGTGCTGCGCCAGCGCCCGCCGGCCCGGGGCGTCGGCGCGCTGCTGGCCGCCGTCGACGTGCTGGTCGACGGGCTCTACGTGGCCGCCCGCGACGACGGTCTCGGCATGCGCGGCAGCTCCAACCAGCGGATCCACCACCTGACCGGCCGGCTGCGCGACAGCGGCCACGACTTCGAGCACCGGCAGCGCACCACCGAGCTGCAGTTCGCCGGCGACGATCTGCTGCTGGTCGGCGTGCCCGACCCGCTGACCGCCGCCGTGTTCGGCCCCCGATCCACCCACCGACCCGGGAGTGACTCATGAGCGGGCGCAAGGTCAGCTATGTCAGCGTCGAGGCCGGGGAGGCCCGCCGGATGCGGGAGGCGCAGGCCCGTCTCACCACGCTGCGCGCGGACCTGCCGCGCCTGCTGGACAAGGTGCGGGAGGACACCCGGCGGGCGGCGGACCGGCAGGTGCGGGAGGCGGAGAAACGGCAGCGCAGGTACGCGGAGGCGGTCGGCCGGCTGAGCACGGAGATCCGTCAGGTCGAGGCGCACGCGCAACGGCGTACCGAGGAGAACGCCCGCAGGTTGCAGCGTGAGATGACCGCCCAGCTCGCCGCCGCGGATCAGCGGCATGCCGCTGACCTGGCCGAACACGACCGCCGGATCCGTGACACGGTCCGCCGCGGCGAGGAGCGGCTGCAGTCCGCGCTGGACGCCGAGTCCACCGCCCGGCGGCAGGTCACCGAGCAGCTGGCCCGCGGCATCGAGCAGATCGGCCAGGACGTCGCCGCCCAGCGGGAGCGGGAGCTGGCCGCGGCCCGGCAGTGGCTGGCCGACGCGGGCGTGCTGCGCGACTACATCGCCGCGGAGCTGGCGCACGACCGGCTCGCGCCCGGCCGCCTGCACCGGCTCGACCAGGATCTGGCGATCGCCGCCGGCAACGCCGCGAACGGGCTGTCGCAGGCGGCCGTCGCGCAGGCGCAGGCGGCCTACGCCGGTCTCAGCGAGCTGCGCGCCACCGTGGAGCTGCGCCAGCAGGAGTGGACCGAGCTGCGCGACCAGGCCCGCGAGCGGTTCCTGCTGCTGCGCGGGGTGATCCACGCGATCAGTGAGCCGGGCGGCGTGGACGGTGCGGAGGTCGACGTCGACTACTGGACCCACGGGCGCTACCGGGCCGTGGAACAGCAGGTGGACCGGATTCTCGAGGCGCTCGACGACGACGGCCCGGAGGAGTTGCGCCGGCTGCTGGAGACCGAGGCGCCGCGCCTGCAGGCCGAGCACGAGCAGCTGGTCGAGATCGCGGCGGAGGCGGTCGGCAACTCCCAGCTGCGGGCCAACATCGCCGACCGGGTGGTGCAGACCCTCGCCGCCGCCGGGTACGACCGCGACATCGACGGCGGCTACGAGGGCGAGGACTTCCGCAGCGGTTTCGTGGCCCGGACCCGGCACGAGGACGGCAGCGAGGTGGTGATCACCGTGCTGCCGGTCGACGAGCGCGGCACCGCCGAACTGGCCATCCACTCGATCGACATCGGGCTCGGCGCCGAGGAGGACCGGCGGGCCCGGGCCGCCGCCCTGGTCGGCGAGCTGCGCCGGGGCGGCCTGCACGTGTCCGATCCGGGCGAGGCCCCGCCCGCCGGGGAGGTCGGCGAGCTGCGCGACATCGCCCGGATCAAGAAGATGCCGCCCGGGTCGGTGGTGCCGGCGCCCGAGGGCCGCCGGTGACCGCGCCGGGTTCGGCCGAGCGCCTGTCGGCCGGCTGGCCGGTCGACACCGGCGACGCGGTGGTGGTGCTCTACGGCGCCGGCACCAAGGACCGGTTCTGCTGCCGCGACTACCAGGAGCGCGGGTTCGAGGAGGCGCTGTGGGCGCTGCTGAAGGACGCCGGCTACGAGCGGATCGTGTTCTGCGCGCTCAACGGGCTGTACTTCCGCGACGAGCACTCGGCGCTGCTCGACCGGGGCGGTCCGGCGCCGGCGGCGGCCGCCGGACCCGGCCGGATGGGCCATTTCAGCGGCCCGCGCGGGCGTGGCACGACGATGCCGGCGGGGGAGCCGGCGCCTGCCGGGCCGACGATGGCCGACCCGCAGATCATCCAGAAGCTGGACGCCTGCATGACCGGCCGGACCGTGCGGACCGCCGTGGTGCTGCTGCGCACCGAGGATTTCCTGCAGTACAACCAGGCGCCCCGCCCGTTCGTGGACCGGATCGGCAGCTGGATCGCGGCCGGCCCGTCGGCCGGCAACATCTGCGTGCTCACGTTCAGCAACAACGGCCTGCAGGAGGTGCAGGAGGCGATCCAGAACAACGCCGGGATGGGCACCCTTCAGGCGTTCCTCAGCGACCATCGGCGGTCCGGCAGCGGCATCAGCCGGATCGGTGAGCCGGGCGAGGCGGAGCTGACCCGGCTCGTGCACCGGATCCGGGTCCACGACGGGCTGCGGATCGGCGACTGGTCCCGGCTGGCCCGCCTGATCACCGCGATGACGGCGATGAACCAGCCGGCCGGGGTGTGGCTGGCCCGGCTGCGCGGCCTGGCCCGGGACGGGGTGGCGCTGTCGGCGGAGGAGGCGCGGCAGCGCGGCTGGATCGAACGCGCCGGCGCCGACGACCGCCCGGCCGTGGAGCGGCTCGCCGCGCTGACCGGGCTGGCCGGGGTGAAACAGCACATCGGGCGGCGCGCCGACTGGGAGCGGGTGCAGCGGAAGCTGCCCGCCGCCCGGGACGGCCTGGCCTCCCCGCATCTGATCTTCACCGGCAACCCGGGCACCGGCAAGACCACGGTGGCCCGGCTGGTCGGCGAGATCTACGCCGACATCGGCGTGCTGCGGCGCGGGCACGTGGTGGTCGCCGACGCGCCGAAACTGGTCGGCCAGTACGTGGGCCAGACCGCGCCCCGCGTCAACGACGCCGTCGACGAGGCGCTCGGCGGGGTGCTGTTCATCGACGAGGCGTACCGGCTGGTGGAACCGGACCGCGGGGGTTTCGGGATGGAGGCGATCGACGCCCTGGTCGACCGGATGGAGAACGACCGGGACGCGTTCCTGGTCATCGCCGCCGGCTACCCGCGCGAGATGGTCCGGTTCCGGCTCGCCAACCCCGGCCTGAACAGCCGGTTCCCGGACGGCAACGTGATCGGGTTCGCCGACTACCTGCCCGGCGAGCTGCTCACCATCGCCACCGGCATGCTCCGCGAGAAGGGCCTGACCTGGTCCGGCGACTTCGAGAAGGCGCTCACCCAGATCGTCGAGGGGATGTACCGCGACCGCGACGAGGGCTTCGGCAACGCCCGCGCGATGCGGGAACTGGTCGCCGAAGCCGGTTACGCCTGGGCCTCCCGGATCGGCGACGACGTCCGGATCCCCCTCGAACCCGGCGACCTGCCCGCCCGCCTGCACGGATACCTGTCATGACCGGCTGCCCGGTCTGCCTGTGCCCCGCCGACACCGCGGTCTGCGCCCGCTGCGGCTGGACGCTGCGGGGCCCACTGCTGCTGGGTGGCGCCGACGCGGCGGCCACGGCGGCCTTCGACCACGAGCTGCGCGAGGCGTGCGGTCGCTGGGACACTGCCGCGGCGCACCGCGCGTCCGGGGATCACGACCTTTCGCCGTACGGGCCACTGCTGCGCGGATCCGGCTCGGCAACCGCCCCCGAACACGTGCCACCAGCCCCCGCCACCCCACCGGCCGACCTGTCCCCGCTCCTGACCAGGCTGGTCACCGGCGCCCTGCCGGCCCTGCACTTCCTGGAGTTCACCCCGGACGCCGCCGTCCACGTCGCGGTCACCACCGACCGGGCCGGCGTGCCGGTGGTGAACCCGCCGGTCCCGCTGCCGTGGAGCACCGCCGTCCTCGGCGCCGGCCCGGTGCTGCGCCGGTTCCGGCTGGCCGGCGGGGTCGGCCACGATCCGCTGTCGCCGGGCGCCTTCGACGACCTGGTCCGGAAGGCTCTGCACCACCTGCTCCCGGACGCCGGTGACACCGTCCTGGTCGCCCGCCACCCCGGCTGGGTGCTGCTCGACCACGCCCTCGACCGGGCCCGCGACCACCGCCCGGCGGCCGAACTGACCGGTGACGACCCCGCCGAGCCACTGCCCGCGCTGGTCGCCCGGTTGCTGCGGCAGGCCCCGCTCGCGTACGACTACGTGCTGCTCGGATCGGTGCTGGACGCCGGATCGGGACGCGTGGACCTCGTACCCCTCACGCTCTTCCCCGCGGGCACGGTCGTGCCCGCCGGCCGGACGCTGACCCGCACCGTCACCCTGCACGGCCCGCCGCTCGCGCCGGAGAACCCCACGATCACCGTGCCGCTGCTGGCCCGCCGCGGCGACCAGCCCCGCGACTGGCCACCGCTGACCCTGCCGCGCACCGCGATCCCCGCGCAGGCCACCGCCACCGTCGAGGTCCACCTCACCGGCCCCGGCACGGTGACCTGCCACAACGGCAGCGGGCCGCTGCGCGACGGCGACCCCGGCAGCCTGCACACCGGCCTGCGCACCCGCACCGTCCGGCTGCCCACGCCCCCGCCGCTCGACCTGGCCTGCCTGATCGAACTGTGCGGCGGAGCGGACCCGGCCGAGGTCCGCGCCCGCCTCGACCTGCTGCTGCACACCCTGGACCTGGTCACCGAGCGCTACGCCCGGCGCGGCGGCCTGCGGGTCGCCGCCCTCGGCTACTTCGACCACGTCTACAGCGAGGCCGGGGGAGACCCGCGCCGGGAGCTGGTGCGGCCCGTCGAGTTCGGCGCCCCGCCGGTGGTCCGCGCGGCGGTGTCGGCGTGGCGGCCGGCCCGCAAGGAACGGGACTACGTCACCGCCCTCGGCGACGCGCTGGCGCGGGTGCGGCGGCTGCGCTGGCGCCGCGACGACCCGGCGGCGCGGCGCACGGTCCTGGTGATCGGACGCCGCCCGCCGGAGCCGCCCGCCGGGACGTTCACCCTGGTGCCGCCCTGCCCGAACCGGATCGACTGGCAGCTCGAGGCCCGGCGGCTGCGGCAGTCCGGCGTGCGGATGGTCGCCCGCACCGACGTGCCGGCCGGGTGGCCGGGCGACGGCCCGGACGACCGGCGGGCCGCCGACTACGCCGAACGCGCCTGGCGGACCCTCGCCGCCGACGGGCTGCTGCGCGGCGCGGGCGGGCCGGAGGCGCTCGCACTGCTCCGCCTCGCCCCGGAGGAGCCCGGAAGACGGATCTTCCCGTTCCCCTTCCTCGCGCCGGCCGGGACCACACCGTGACCTCCGATGACGAAACAGCGAAGGGAGACCTCCGATGACTGACGACGAGCAGGACGGATATCCGCGGTCGGCATGGCCGTCGGTGGGCGACGGGCCGTCGGCGCCGACCCGGCCGATGTTCCCGGGACCCGGCCTCCCGGACAGCCCACCGATCGCCAACGGCAACGCCACGCCCCTGGTCCCGGCGCAGCCGTCGCACGCCTCCCCGGCGGAGCCGGTCAGCGCGATCCCGGTCGACGTGCCGCAACGCCGGCCGGGCCCCGAACCGGACCCGGTGCCCCTGCCGGTTCCCGGCGTGGCGCAGGCCACCCACGTACCGGGCCTGCGGATCGGCCTGTGGGGCGCGGCCCGCGGCGGCAAGAGCACCTATCTCGCCGCGTTACCGCTCGCGGCGATGCAGTCGTCCCGGCGGTGGGTGGTGGGCGGCGCCGACCCCTCCGCCGTCGAATACCTCGTGCAGGGCGTCGATCGTCTGGTCAACAAGCGCGAGTTCCCGCCGCCGGGCCAGGTCAACGAGCTGTTGAGCTGGGTCTTCAGCGCGCCGCCGCCGGAGGGGGTGCGCCGGCTGTTCGGCCGCCCGCCGGAGTTCACCCTGCAGCTCCAGGACGTGCCGGGCGAGTTCTTCCGCACCGGGAACCTGGACCCGGAGATCGTCGAGAGCTTCGCCACCTCACAGGGACTCATCTACCTGTTCGACCCGCTCGGTGACGCCGCCGACGACCTGCGCAGCTTCAACTTCTTCTACGAGATGCTGCAGGCCGTCTACACCCGGGTCCGTGAGGCCGGGCAGCTCAGCGGCGGGCGGCTGCCCCACCACGTCAGCGTCTGCGTCACGAAGTTCGACGAGCCGACCTTCTTCGAGGCCGCGCTGCAGGCCCGCTGGGTCAACCAGCACCCGGACGGGTCCCGGCTGCCGCACATCGCCGACGGGCAGGGCGAGGCCTTCTTCGACTGGGTGTGCCGCGGCTACCGGGGCGGCACCGCCGGAACGATCCGGGACGCCCTGCAGACCTTCTTCCACCGCAAGCGGGTCGCCTACTACGCCTCCTCGGCCATCGGCTTCCGGCTCAACGGCAACCGCGTCTTCGACTACTCGGACTACCACAACACCGAGCAGCGCAACGGCAGGCTGGGGCTGCGGACCACCCCCACGCCGGTGAACGTGCTGGAGCCGCTGATCGACCTGGAACGCCGGATCAACGGCCGGAGGGTGTGAGCGCCGTGTCCGAGGTCCCGATCAGCCGGGAGGCGCCGCCGGCCCTGGCCGCGCACTGGGCGCTGCGCAGCAAACGTCCCGGCGTGCTGATGAGCTACGAGATCCTCGCCGGCGACGGGGACGAGCGGCTGGCCGAGGAGCTGATCCGGGCCGGTGTCGTCGGCAACCCGGAACGGTCCGAACCGGGGCGGCCCGACGACTACCCGTGGCTCGCGTTCGTGCCCGGCCGTACCGAAGCGGTGCTGGCCTGCGTGCAGACCACCTGGACCGAACAGGTCGACGGGACGGGCCAGCCGATCGCGCCCGCACGGGTGGTCTACCTGCCGTACGCCGACGCGATGGCCGCCCCGCCGACCTGCCGCTCGTTCGCCGCCGCGTTCCTGCGGGCCCCGTGGCCCGGTGTCGACGCGCCGCCGGCCGGGCTGACCGCCGATCACCGGCTGCCGCTCGCGCTGCCCCCGCTGGACGTGCGCGGCCTGGCCGACGTGGTGCAGCGGCGCGGCTTCCAGTGGGCCGCCACGGCGGCCGCCGTGCTCGTCGACGGCGGGTCGGTCGCCGTCGTCGCCGACGCCGCCCGGTTCCCCGGCCTGGAGGACCGGCTGGACGCCCTGGACGCGGTGCTCGCGCTGCTGCCGTACTGGTACCGGGCCGAACTGGCCGTGGCGACGTGGACCAGCCCGCGCGCCCGGCACGGCATCCGGCTCGGCTTCACCACCCGGGCCGGGGCCGGGCAGACCGAGATCCGCTGGGACGTCCCGGCGCCCGGGCACCAGCCGGCCACCGAGGACGGACGCCAGTACCTGAAGGAACTGTTCGTCGCGGTGAACGACGAGACGGTGGGTCTGACCGGGCTGATCCGGCATCTCGCCGGGCGCTGCCGCCGACCGTCCCGGGACGTGCCGGCCCGGGCGCTCGAGGAACTCCGCGAGGCCCGGTTCGCCGAACTCGTCCTCAGCGAGATCCGGCAGGACAAGGGCGACCCGCAGCGCGTCGGCCAGGTGCTCGCCCGGGGCTGGGACCTGCTCGACGGCGAGAAGCAGCGGATCTTCACGTGCTGGCTGGCCGACTGCGCGGGCCGGGGCGGCGACCCGGGCCGGCGGGCGTTCGAGGTGCTGCGCCAGCACTGGCACGACGACATGGCCGACCTCCTGTTCGCCCGCGTCCGGCAGGACCTGGAAGCGCGCGACGCCGGCGCCGCGCGTGGCCTCCTGAGCCGGGTCGCCGAGGCCGCGCCGGCCGGATCCGGTACGGCGGACCGGCTCTTCCAGCGCCTGCTCCAGACCGGCCGGACACCGCCCGCCATGGTCGTGGAACTCCTGCTCGACCCGCCCGCGGGCGCCGACGTGCGGTCGCCCGCGGTGGCCGCCGGCGTGCTGCGCGACGACGCCGTGGTCCGGCAGCTCGTCGAGCACCTGCTGCGGGTCGACGCCGACCGGGCGATCGGCTGGATCCGGCACCTGGACGCGGCAGTGGACGGCCGGGCGCCGGCCTGGTTCCGCCCGTTCCTGGCGGTGACCGAGGGCGACCCGGGCCGCGCCGACCCCCGGGACCTCGCCGACCTCGCGCAGCGGTGGACGGACGCGGGCAGCACTCTCTTCGAACTGGCGCTGCGCCGCGACGTGCCGGCGGTCATGGTGTCGGAGCCGTTGTGGCCCGCGCTGATCCAGCACGTCAAGAGCTGCCTGAACGCCGGCCGGCAGGTGGCTCTGCCCCGCTTCTCGGTCAACCGCAACGGCGACGCCGCCCGCGCCGATCTGGCCCGGCTGGCGGCCGGCCACCGCATGACGTACCTGGCCGGCTACCCGGCGGAGATCTCGCCGGGATATCTCACCGCGCTGGCGGCGGGCTGGAACGGCGCGGAGTTCGACGAGGCGGCACGGATCGCCTGGGCCGGTGAACTCGTCCGGGACATCCCCGCCGCCGGCGACGGCCGGCGCTGGCGCAACCTCTGCGCGGTCGGTGACGCCCTGACCGACGGCGTGCCGGGCAACCCGGCGGTCATCGCGGCGATCACGGCCGAACTGGTCCGCGAGGTGCAACAGGCGCGGCCCCACCTCCTGCCGCTGACCGGGGACTGGGGCCGGCGCATCCGGGAGAGCGGGCAGCTCGCCTACTACGGCCCGCTGCTCGACGTCGGCGCCCTCAGCCGGGAACCGGCCCCGGCCGACCGGATCGCGGGCGCGATCCGGGCCGCCGGTGGGCACGGCGCCCACGCGGACGAACTCGTCCCGATGATCGCCACCTGGGTCGGGAAACAGAACGAGCGCCGGCATGTGCCGGGCCGGTCCTGGCGCCTGCTCGTCGAGATCGGCCTGGCCGACGGGAGGCTGTCGCCGCTCGCCGTCGGACTGGCCGCGGCCATCCGCGGCGGGATGGCCGCGCCGGAACTGACCCATGACCTGGAGGGCGCCCTGCACCGGGCGGTCGCCGTGGGTGGCGCCGCGCACCTGCTCCTGACCAGCCAGGAACACTCCGGCGCGGCAGCGCAGGCGCCACCCGGCCCGCGCCGGCGCCCCGGGCCGATGACGTCGCCGCAGTACGGGCCGCCGCCGAAGACCGGACGGCTGGCCAAGGTGGCGAGCCTCTTCGGGTTCAGGCCGTCATGAGGGTGGGCGTCGACCTCGGGTCGGCCTTCATCAAGATCTCCACGGTACGGGCGGACGGCGTCCCCGTCCCCGTCGAGCACCCCGGCCTCGTGCCCGGGCACGGCGTCCCCCGCTCGTCCGCCGACCCGCGCGCCGCGCTGGCCGACGCGCTGAGGCCGCTGCGCACCAGCCGGGTCGTGCTGGCCGTCCCCCCGGGCGTGCCGGTGGACGACCCCGCCGGAACCGTCGCGCCGGCGGTCGCGGCGACCGTCTGGGCCCGCCACCGGGCCGGCGTCGGCGACGGCCTGCTCGTCGTCGCCGACCTCGGCGCGGCCGGCTGCCGGGTCACCACCTGCCGGATGGAGAACGGCCTGATCGGCGTCGTCGCCGAACACAGCGCGGCCGACGAGACCGGCTTCGGCGCGGTGTTCGACCAGGCGGTCCTCGACGGCAGCGGGGCCGACGCCGGCCTCCTCTGGAAGACCCGCGCCGCCGCCGATCCCCGGCAGGTCCGGGACACCCTGGCCGTGGCGGCGGCCCGGCCCCGCTACGCCGGCGCCCCGCTCTACGGCACGGGCCCGTTCCCGGTCGCCGGAACCCTCGCCGCCTGGCAGCCACTCGCCACCCGCGCCCGCCGGCTGCTCCACCGCCTCGCCGCACCCCTGGCCGGCCCGCCTCACACGGTCGTGCTCCCCTCGCCGGCAGCGGGAGAACGGGCCTGGTTGCTGCTGGTCGGCGGGCCGGCCGACTTCCCGCCCGCCGTGCCCGACCTGGCAGCCGCCGTACCCGGCCTGCCGTTGCTCGACGTCCCCGGCCCCGACGACGTCCCCAGAGCTGGCGACGCCATCGGATCCGGCGATGGCGCGCCCGGCGACCGGCTTTTCGCCGCGGCGCACGGCGGTCGGCCTCCAGCCGCGGCGCACGGCGATCGGCCCTTCGCCGCGGCGCACGGCGCGGCCCTCATCGCCGCGGGCCGGGCGACAGCCGGTGACCGGCTGGCGCACCCGGTGACGGTACGCGCCAGGCAGATCACCGGCGGCCGTCTCGTCACCACCGACATCCCGGTGCCCGGCCCCATCGTGGCAGGCGAGGACGCCTCCTACACCGGCGCCGGCACGCCCGGTGTCCACCTCGACGGCCTGCCACCCGGCGCGCCCGTCCTGGACATGCCCGCCGACGGCACCTGCTGGTCGATCACCGACCCGGCCCGGCTGCCCGGTGCCGGCGCCGCCTACCGGGTCGGGGTCCGCCTGCACGCCGGCCGCCCCGAACTGGTCCTCGCCCCACTCGGCGGCGGCCCACCGACCACCCACTCCCTCACCGCACACAGCGCCGTCCCACCCTGGGAAGGACAGGCCCGATGAACGAACTCCCGACCGGCATCGTCCCGGCCCCCTGCCGACGCTCCCTGGCCACATCAGACGGCCCCTCCGCTCCCGCATCGTCCGGAGCCCTGAGCCGAGCCCGCCCGTTCCCCGGTGGATCTTCTCCGGCTGGTTCTCATGGCTGTCTCGCCCGCCCGGAGACAGCCATGACAACCAGCCACGCAAGATCCGCCGCCGGCTGGACACGCCCTCGCGGGTTCGTGAGCCGTCGCTCAGAGGGGGTTCGGGCGCGGGGTGACCGGCGTGGCGTACGGCTGGGCCGCTCAGCCGTACGCCACGCATGGTTTGTGGCGCCCCGAGAGGTGTCTGAGCGACGGCTGAGCCGCTCACGCGTACGCCAGGGGTGTTCTGCGGTGCCCGGAGGGGTGTCTGAGCGACGGCTCAGCTGCTCATGCGTGCGTCACGCCGGGTTTGTGGTGTTCGGAGGGTGGGTGAGCGGCGGGTGGGCCGGTCGAGTGTGGCGGAGGGGCGTGATGAGCGGGGGTGCGGTTCCGGTCGGGGTGGTGCGGGACATGGTGGCTGGGGAGGTGGGCGATGAGTGAGGGTGCGGATCCGATCAGGGTGTTGCGGACGTTGCGGGACGCGCTGGCGGCGGCCGGGGACGCCGTGGATGCGGCGGTGGCGAACGGGCAGGTCAATCTGACGGTGATCGCGGAGTTGGATGAGGCGCTGGGGCGTACGCCCAAGGTGGCGGCGGCGGTGCAGGGGCTCCTCGATCACGCCGATCCCGGGCAGGCGGTCGCCGCCGACATGCGGCGCTGGTCGGGTGAGCTGGCCGGGCTGTCGGCGCGGCTGGCGGGGCTGCGGGACGAGCTCAGCCGGGCCGCCGCCACCGAGGAACGGGTTCGGGAGGCGGCCGCCGAGGCCGAGCGGGAGCAGCAGCGGATCGACGATCTGCGCCGGGCGGAACGGATGGCCGGGCGCCTCGACGAGCTGCGGGACGCCCGGGAACGGCTCGACGCCGAGCACGGTGCGCTGCGGGAACGGCTCGACGCGGCGGAGCGCGCCTTCTGGCCGCCCCTGGACCGGGCGATCGACGTGCTCGCCCGCAACGCCGCCGGCCTGCGGGAGGCGACCACCGAACGGGGCCGCCGGGCCGCCGAGCTGGCCGGGCAGGTGGTCGCCGCCCGGACCGAACTCGATCAGTCCAACGAGGCGGCCGCGCACAGCGCCCGGCAGATCGAGCTGCTGCAGACCGAGATCACCGCGGCGGCGGAACGGCAGCGGCAGCTCGCCGGGGAGATGAACCAGCTCGCCGAACGGCACCGGCGGCACGCCGAAGCGGACCGGGAACTGGCCGAGGCCCTCAACGGCGGGGGCGCCGAGGAGGGCGCGGTACCGAACATGGCCGAGGCGCGGACCCGGCTCGCCGGGATCGAGGAGCAGCTCACCGAGATCGACCGGGTGCTGCGGGACAGCCTCCTCGACGCCGGCCGGCGGGACCCGCTGTCACCGCATCAGATCCGCCCGGGCGGGCGCGCCTCATGACAGCACGAAGGGGAGGGGTGGGGTGGTGAGAACGGGAGCTTGGCGGCGTACCGTCGCAGGGATTCTGATCCTGGGGTTGGGGGTGCCCGCGCCGGCCGCGGCGGAACCCGCCGTCAGCCGGGAGCAGGTGTTCGCGGCGCTCGGGGTGGACCGGGTGCCCGCCGACTACGTGATCCTGGTCGACACGTCGGCGTCGATGGCGGCGCAGAACCGGTACGGCCAGGTCCGTTCCGTCCTGGTCCCGTTCCTTCGCGGGCTGTCCGGAACCGATCAGGTCGCGCTGTACACCTTCGACTCCCGGCCGGCGCTGCGCTACCAGGGTGGCGCGGGCAACCCGGCGGCGATCGCCGGGACGCTGCCGGGCGGGCCGACGCCGGGCGGGCAGACCGACATCGGCGCCGCCGTCGACGCCGGGCTGGGCGTGCTGGAACGCAACGGCGCCGCCGGGGTGGCGACCATCGTCATGATCACTGACGGTGACCATGACGCGCCGGCCGGATCGGTGTACGCGGCCCGGAACAACGCCGCCTGGAAGGACCTCGGCACGCGGGCCGGAGCGCTGACCGGGACCGTGCACGCCTACGCGCTGCCGATCGGCGCCCGCGACGGCGCGGAACTGCTCGGCCAGGTGGTCAAGACCACCATCCTCGACGCCAGATCGGTCCGTGACCTGGCCGGATTCCTCGACCGGGCGAAGGCGCAGACCCGTCTCGGCAAGGCCGCCGCCGCCCTCCAGGCCGACCGGGGCCGGGGTGTCACGGTGCGCTGGGACGTCCCGCCGGACATGGACCTGACCGTCGGCGCCCGGACCGTCCGCGCCACCCTCACCTCCGGCACCACGAGACTGCCACTGACCGTGACCGGCCTGACCGCCCGTGCCACCGGCGGGATCACCGCCCGGGCCGGGGTGGGCGAGGTGCGGCTGCCGCCCGGCGGCTCGGTCACCGTCGACGTCGACCTGTCCTGGGATCCCGCCGCCGACCCGCTGCCGGTGAAACGGATCCGCACGGAGGCCGTCGACCTGACGCTGACCGGGCAGGTCACCTCGCCGTGGGCGGCGGCGCTGCGGCCCGCCGTCGACCTGGCCACCCCGCCGCTGCCGGACACCGCCGCCCGGACCACCGCGACCGCCCGCACCGGCCTGCCCTGGTTGCTGCCCGCGGCCCTCCCCGCTGTCGCGTTGTTCCTGCTGATCGTGTGGCTGGCCGTGTACCGCCGGCGGAACCCGTTCATGACCGGCGCGATCTCGGTGCGCACCCCGGACAGCGGCGCGGAGCTGGCCCGGTTCCCGTTGCAGCGGCGCCGCCCGGTCGCGCTGCGGTCCCCGGCGGTGCCCGGCAGCGGGATGGTCCGCGGCGACCGGCGGTCCCGTGCGCGGGGCGCGGTCGAGGTCACCTACAGCCCGGACGGCAGCGACGGCCGCCGCACCCGGACCGTCCTGAGACCCCGTGAGCCGCTGCTGGTCGGCGGCCTCACGTTCCTGCACGAGACACCCGAGGAAGGGGGCCGCTGACATGGCCGGTCTCTACGCGCTGGTGGCCGGGATCGACGCCTACCGGCCGCCGCTGCGCACCCTGGCCGGCAGCCGCAACGACGCGGCCCTGGTCGTCGAACTGCTGCGCGGCCGGGTCGCCGAACCCGACCTGCACCTGCGGGTGCTCCTCGACGAGCAGGCCACCCGGGCCGCGGTGATCGACGGGTGGCGGCGGCATCTGGCGGCGGCCGGGCCCGGCGACACGGCCCTGTTCTGGTACAGCGGGCACGGTTCGACCGGCCCGCTGCCCGGCGAGCTGCGGTTCACCGAGGCCGACGGCCGCTGCCAGACCCTGGTGTGTTTCGACAGCCGCCACGACGGGGTGCCGGATCTCTACGACAAGGAGATCGCGGTGCTGGCGCGGGCGGTGCTCGACCGGGGCGCGCACCTGGTCACCGTGCTCGACTCGTGCCATTCGCAGAGCGGGCACCGTGGCCCGGCCGACGGCCCGCGGGCCCGGACCGCGCCGGCGGTCGCTGCCGCGCCGCCCCGGGAGGCGCTGCTGGCGCAGCTCGGCGACGATGCGGGGGTCCATGATCCGCGGCATGTCGCGCTTGCCGCGTGCCAGACCTTCGAGGTGGCGTACGAGACCCGCGACGCCGGCGTCCCGTACGGCTGGTTCACCCGCGAGCTGACCCGATCCGTCGCCGTTCTCGGTGGCACCGCCACGTACCGGGAGGTCATGGCGCTGGCCCGGGCCCGGGCCGGGTGGCAGCATCCGGCGCTGGAGCCGGGCGAGCCGGGCGGGGCCGCCGACCGGGAGTTCCTGGGCCGGCTGCTGCGCCCGGCCGGGGCGGCGGTCACCATGACGCACGACGGCGAGGACTGGACCGTCGACGTCGGCGTGCTGCACGGGCTGGCCGGCGGCGGCGCCGAGTTCGCGGTGCACGGCAGCGATCCGCCGCTGGTGGCCCGGGTGGCGGACGCGCGGACCCAACGTTCTGTCGTCGAGCCGGTGGGGTGGGTTCCGGAGCGGCTCCGCCCGTACCCCATGGTCCTGACCCGCCTGCCGCAACCACCGGCGACCGTGACGGTGGACGGCGACCCGGACGCCGCCGCGCAGCTCACCCGGGAGATCGCGGGGAGCCGGCACGCGCCGCACGTGCGGATCGCGCCCGCCGCCGGCCTGCGGGTCACCGTCGGCGAGGGCCTGGTCACCATCGCCGGGGCCGACGGGGAGCCGCTGGCCGGCCCGCTCCCGGCGACCGGCGACTGGGCGGCCCGCACCGCCGCCGAACTCGACCACATCGCCCGCTGGACGCGGGTCCGCGACCTGCTCAACCCGGGCAGCTCCCTGCGCGACGCGGTGCACCTGGAGGTGCTGGCAGCCGGTGACGACACCGATCTGGCGCCCGGCCCGGTCCACCTGGAGTACACGTGGGGACCGCGCGGCTGGACGCCGCCCGCCGTGACCGTGCGGCTGGTCAACACCAGCGACCGGCGGCTGTACTGCGTGCTGCTGAACCTCACCGACACGTACCGGATCCACGCGAAACTGTTCCCCGGCGAGCACGTCGCCGCCAAGTGGACCACCGCCGCGTCCGCGGGCCGCCCGATCAGGATGTCGCTCCCCGCCGGCCGGCCGGTCGAGCCGGGCGCCCGGGTCACCGACCGGCTGGTGCTGCTGGTCGCCGAGGAGCCGTTCAGCGCCGAGCCGTTCCTGCTGCCCCGGCTGCGCGACCCGGAACCGGCCACGAGCCGGACCGCCGCCGGGCTCCGCGGGATCCTCGACCGGATCGGCCTGGACGTGACGCACCGGGACGCCGACATGGACGAGCCGACCGCCACCGACTGGGCGACCCGGTCGATCGAGTTCGTCACGACGGTCCCGTCATGACCCCGGCGACCCGCGGGGACCTGGTCGCCGCGCTGCTGCTCGCCGGGCAGCACCGGATCGACCCGGCGGCCGGTCCGGGCCGGTACTGGCCGCCGTCGGACGCGCTGACCGCGGCCGCCGCCGCGCTGGCCGCCGGGGAACCCGGCCGGGCCCGGCACTGCCTGCAGGCGGTCACCGGCGGGCCGGACGGCATCCGGGCCGTCCTGGAACACGCGGTGGTCGTCGTCGACCGGCAGTGGCCGGTCCCGGGCACCGGTTCCATGCTCACCGACGGTGCGGTCGCCGCGTTGCGGGCCGCCGACGAGACGCTGCCGGAGACGGCCCGGCACAGCCCGCTCGGGATCCTCGCCGCCATCCTGCTGCCGGACCTGTACGCCGTCCGGGCGATGAGCGAGGACCAGCACCGGGCCGGGCTGTCGCTGCCGGCGGCCCGGCGGCGGCGCCGGCTCGCCACGGCCGCCGGAACCTGGCCGGGACTGGGCCCGGCGGCCCGGTCGTACCTCGCCCTGGCCTGCGCCGACCTCGCGCACCGCGACGCCGACCGGATCGCCGCGGAGGCCGCCCTGCGGCAGGCGGCCGTCCTCGCCGACGGCGACGCCGCCGCCCAGGCCCACCTCGACCTGGTCCGCGGCGACTGGCTCGCCGAACCGGCCGGCCACGTCGAGACGCTCGGCGGGCCCGGCCCGCACGCGCTCGAAGCCGCCCGGGAACTGTACGCCCGGGCAGAGCAGCGCTGGGCGGCGATCGGCAGCCGCTCCGGGCAGGCCGCGATCGCGTTGCGCCGGGCCCACCTGGCCCGGGTCGCCGGGCGGGACGCCGACCGCGACGAACACCTCGACCACGCCGCGCGACTGGCCGGCGCGGCCGGGCACGGCGCCCTCACCGCGCTGATCACCGTGCACCGGGCCCTCGACTCGATCGGCGACGGGCGGCGGCCGCCCCCGGAAGCGGTCGACCAGGTCGGCGACTGGATCCGCGGCGACGGCAGCCGCTCGTACGGGGCCGGGCTGGTGCGGCTGCTGCTGATGCGGGCACGGGCCTGGCGCGACGACGGCGACTTCACCCGCGCGCACCGGACGGTACGGCTGGCCCGGCGGCTCGGTGGCCCGGACGGGCACCGCCTCGACGGCGCGTCGATCTCGGTGGCGCTGGCCGCCGACTACGGCGGCGCCGGGTACCGGCGGGCCCGGATGCGCCGCGCCGAGGCCGAACTCGACACCACGCCCCGGGCCCGGACCGCCCTCGACTGGATCACCTGCGCGGTCCGGGCGATGGAGCTGTACGCGGAGGCCAACGCCCTGGCCGACCCGGAGGCCCTGGACACCGCCGCGGCCCGGCTCGGTCAGGTGCTGGTGCTGCCGGTCCGCCCGGACCCCGACGACATGGCCGCCGTCGGCGCCGCCCGGTCCGAGGTGGCGCTCGCCTGGGGCCGGTCCACCGCGCTGCGCGGGTGCTACGAGGGGATGCGCCTGCGTGACCAGGGCCGCCCGGAAGCCGCCCGGCTCGCGCTCGAGCAGGCCCTGGAAGCGGCCGGTGACGACGCCTTCCCGCGCTGCGTGGTGCTGACCGTGCTGGGCCGGCGCGACGAGGCCCTGAGCATCGCGTACGACCTGTCCACCACGATGCCGCCGGTGCAGGCCGCGAATCTGTTCCTGCGGCTGGGCGAGGCCGAGTTCGCCGCGCTCGCCCTGTCCGGCGTGGACCGGCCGGCCGACCCGCCGTGGCTGGTGGACGCCCTGTGGGCCCGGCTGCACCGGATGACCGGCGACACGGCAGGGCAGATCCGCCGCGCGAGCGCCGCCGTCGACCTCTTCGAGGAACGCCGCAACCGGCTGGCCCGGGATCTGCTGCGCAGCGCCGCCAGCGACGACCCGGCCGTCGCCGGCGCCTACCACGACCTGCTCACCGGCCTGCTCGCCGCCGGGGACACCGCCGCCGCCCTCGCCGTCTCCGACCGGGCCCGCGGCCTGCCGTTCACGCTGCTCGCCGACCTGTCCACGGAACCCGGCCGGGTCCGCCGCGCGGTCCGCGCCTGGCTCGCCGAGGAGTCCCGCTGGGCCGCCGCCCACGAGGCCCCGACGCTGGACCCGGAGCGGCTGGACCGGGCCGAGGAAGCCGTCGACGAGGCCGAGGAACGCGTCGAGGAACGCCTGCTGCGCCGCCGGATCGCGCCGCCGCCGGACGTGGCCGCCGCCGTCGCCGCGCTGCCCGCCGACGCGGTGCTGCTCGCCTACCACCTGTACGAGCAGGAACTGGTCGGCTGGGCGGCCACCGGGGACGGGGAGATCACCCGTGCCGGCCCGGTCCGGGACCCGGAGGTGCTCGCGCACACCGCCCGCTGGCAGGACGCCCTGCGTGCCGGCGAGACCGACCCCGGCTCCGCCGCGGCCCTGGCGGAACGGCTGCTGGAACCGTTCGCCGACCGGCTCGCCGGCCGCCGCCGGGTGCTCGTCGTCCCGCACCGCGACCTGGCGCTGGTGCCGTTCCACGCCCTGCCGTGGGGCGGCGGGCTGCTCGGCGACCGGCACGACGTGTCGTACCTGCCCGCCGTGTCGTTGCTGACCCGCCGGCCGGGCGGCCCGCTGCGGCTCGGCGGCGCCCTGATCGCCGGCGATCCCGCGTTCGACGAGCGGACCGGCCCGCCCCCGCTGCCGGGAACCCGCTGCGAGGCCCTCGCCGTCGCCGCGCTCCTCGGCGCCGGCCCGCCCCTGCTCGGCGCCGCCGCCACCGCCGCCGCCGTCCTCGACCGCGCGCCCGGCGCCGGGATCGTGCACCTCGCCTCCCACGCGATCGTCCCGCCCGGCGCCCCGAACCGGGCCCACGTCGTCCTCGCCGGCGGCAGCCGCCTGACCGTCGCCGACCTGCTCGGCCTCGACCTCACCGGGGCGATGGTGGTGCTGTCGGCGTGTCAGACCGGCACCGGAACGGCCACCCACGGCGGTGACCTGATCGGGCTGACCCGGGCCGTGCTGCTCGCCGGCGCCGACCACGCCGTCGTGTCGCTGTGGCCGGTGCACGACGCCGTCGCCGCGGTGCTGATGCGTGACTTCTACACCCACGTGCGAGACGGGGTACGGCCGGGCGCCGCCCTCGCCCGGGCCCAGCGCCGGGTCCGGTCCCTGCCGGAGAGCGCGCTGACCGGCGAATACGCCGACCTGGCCGCCGGGTTCGAGGTCCCCGCCGACGCCGCCGGGATCCGTGACGCCGACGGGAGCCGGGACACGGACCCCGGCCCGATGCCCGGATGGGCTCCGTTCGTACACGTCGGAGGCTTCTGATGGACCTGATCGCGCAGACCACCCTGATGCTGACCACCGACGCCGACCCGGGCGCCTGGCACTTCACCCGGTGCTGGCTGCGGGCCGCCGGGCAGCCCGCCGACCTGGACGGCGCCCTCGACGACTTCGACGCCATCCCGGACCGGATCCCGGGGCGGGCGAGACTGGCGGCGTACCTGGCCACCGAGCAGATCCGCGCCGGCCGGCTGCGCGAGGGCCCGGCCATCCACCGGGCCGGGCGACTCGCCGCCGTCGCCGACACCGACCCCACGCCGCTGCCGGAATGGCCCGCCAACCGGGCCCTCATCCGCGCGCTGGTACTGGTCCGGCTCTGCCAGGAGGGCGACGCCACGGTCACACCCCGGACCGCCCTCACCGAACTCGACGGCCTGCGCGCGGTGATCGGCGACCGGCAGCCGCACGGGCGGATGCTGGACCTGGCCCGGCTCGCGCTCACCGGGCTGCGCGCCGAACAGAACCAGGACCACGACGGTCTCGACCGGGCCACCGCCGAGGCCGGGCGGATCGGCGGCTACCGCGGGGAGATGCTGGCCGCCGCCTCCGCGGCCCGGGCGGCGGTGGCCCGCGGCGATCTGGCGGGCGCCGCGGCCGCCGTGGACCGGATGCGGGCCGCCCTGGACGCGTACCCGCCAGGGGACCCGGGCCGCCGCGCCGCCGAACAACTGCTGGCGTCGGTGGCGCCGCTGCTCGGGAAAGGGCCGCCCGCGGGCCCACCGGAGTCCGGTCTGACCGCCGCCGAGCAAGCGTTGCGGCTGTCCCAGCTGGGGGTCGCCGAGATCACCGTGCCGCGGACCGCCGACGACGGGGTGCGCCACCTCGCCGAAGCCGTCGCGATCGCCCCCGAACACGACGCCCGGCTGCCCTACTATCTGCTCACCCACGGGTACGCGCTGATCCAGCGGTACGAGACGCACCGCCGCCGCGCCGACCTCGACGACGGGACCCGGCAGCTGGAACGGGCCCTCGACCTCTGCGCCGGGCCGGCCGCCGCCCAGTGGTCGCTGGTCAGCCAGATGCTCGGCCACGCGTACCGGCTGGCCGGGCACTTCGGCCGCGGCCGCCGGACCGCCCTCGCCGGGTTGCGCGGCCACGCGTGGAGCGTGCTGCTGCAGGCCCACACCGACGCCGCGGCCGCCGCCGCCCGGGACGCCGCCGGGGACGCCGTCGACGTCGCCCGCTGGTGCCTGCAGGACGACGCCGCCGACGACGCGGTCACCGCCCTCGACGCCGGCCGCGGCCTGATTGTCTACGCCGCCACCCGGATCCGCGGCGTCGCCGGCCAGCTTCAGGACGGCCACCCGGACCTGGCCGGCCGCTGGCGGGCCGCCACCGCCGGCCGGCCGCCCGGCGAGGTCGACGTCGAACTGCGCCGTGAGGTCCTGGAGGCGCTGACCGCCGGAACCGAACGCCTGCTCGATCCGCCGTCCACCCACGAGATCCGGGCGGCGCTGACCGCGCTCGGCGCCGACGCGCTGGTCTACCTGGTGCCCGGCGACGAGGGCACCGGCGCCGCCGTCGCCGTCCCCGCCCACGGCCCGGCCACCGGGATCCGTCTGCCGCTGCTCACCGGCACCGCCATGACCGCATTCGACATCCGGCCGCGGCGCCTGCGGGACGCCGGATCCGACGAGACCGAGGACACCGCGCCGCGCACCCTCGACGAAGTCTGCGACTGGGCGTGGCAGGCCGCGATCGGGCCCGTCCTCGGCCTGCTCGACCTGCCCGCCGACGGGTCCGGCCGGATCATCCTGATCCCGATGCGGGAACTCGTCCGGATCCCGTGGCACGCCGCCCGCGACAACCGGCGGGGACACGCGATCGCGCGGGCCGGTTTCTCGTACGCCGCCTCCGCCCGCCTGATCTGCGACGCCGCCTGGTCACCGCCGGTCCCGCCGGCCGCGACCGGCCTGATCGTCGGCGACCCCGACACCCGCGGCGCCGCCCCCGACCTGCCCGCCGCCCGGATCGAGGCCCTCGCCGTCCGGGACGCGTTCTACCCGTCGGCCCGGTACGTCGGCCGCCTCGCCGACGGCGCCCCCGGCCCCGACGGCCCCGGAACCCGCCGCGACCTGCTCGCCTGGCTCGCCGACCCGGACGGCGGCCACATCCTGCACCTGGCCTCGCACGCGATCGCCCGCCCGTCGGACAGCCACCTGCTCCTGGCCGGCGGCGACCACCTGTCCGCCGAGGAACTCGTGGCCGCCCTCACCGCCGGCACCGGCCGCGGCATCGCCCTCGCCGCGCTCGCCGCCTGCGACACCGGCGTCTCCTCGCGCGGCTACGACGAGGCGTTCAGCCTGGCCACCGCTTTTCTGGCCAGCGGCGTACGGTCGGTGGTCAGCTCCCAATGGTCCGTCCCGGACGAGGCGACCTCGGTGCTGATGTTCGCCTTCCACCACTTCCTGAACGCCGGCCCCGGCAGCCGGCCCGGCGATGCCCTGCGCGCCGCCCAGCTCTGGCTCCTCGACGAGCGCCGCTCCCATCTCGACGGCATGCCGGAGACGCTTCAGCAGCGGTTGAAGTCGCTCACCCCCGTGGAGACCGCCGACTGGGCCGGCTTCTTCCATTCCGGACATTGACTCCGGTAGTCGAGCGCACGAGATCCGTATTCGGCCCGAACTGGTATGCCCGGCGTCGAGAACAAGCCTTCCGCGGGCGGCGTGGCCGGTCAGTCTTCGCGGTTCCTAAGAGCCGGCTCGTCATTGCGGTTGCCGAGGGCCGGTCCGTCAAGCCCCGTGCCGGCGGCCCGAACCGTCCCATGCCTGATCTTGGGGAAGCGGCATCGGGCCGAGGCGCACAAGATCGGCATCGTGCCCGAACTTGTGCGCTCGACTCCGGAAAGCCGGTGCTCCGAATCCAAGATCGCGGGTCTCGCCGATCGTGGGCCGGGGTGGCCGGTGCGCACCGCACAAGATCAGGTTCGGCAACCGGTCCCGGCGGTCTCTGCTGCTCAAGGTTGCGGGCGGCGGCTGGTTGCGGTGCTGCGCTGCTCAAGATCGGGGATGTCGGCCGCGGATCTTGGGCAGCCGCTCGAGACGTCGCCCCCATGCGGCCGCGAGCCGCTGATGGTGGCTCGCCGGTGGCGTTGGCTGCCGGGAACAGGTTCCGTCCGGCCACCTCTGCGCCAGGCGGCGGGAGCCACCCGGGAGGGCGCCGGCCCGGCCCGAGGGCCGGGCCGGTTCTGATCAGCGGGCCGTCGTCGCGAAGCGTTGCACCGGGGTGGCCTGGTGGCCGTTCGTGGTGATCGGCTGGCGTTGTGGGCCCGACTCGATCGTCTGCAGGGTCACGGCGGCCTCGACGGCGTTGCCGAAGGCGGCCTGTTCGCCCGGGTCGCCGCTGCCCGGCTCGTAGCGGAGCCAGGCGAAGATGTCCCGCCGGGCCTGCGCGGCCGCGAACTGGGCCATCAGATCACCGGGGTGGGACCCGTCGGCGTCGAGCAGCCGGCTGACCACGGCCCAGACGCCGTCCGGGTCGTCGCCGGAGATCTGCCTGCGGACGTCGGGGTTGGTGAGGACCAGCAGCGCCCGGTCGAGTTCGGCCCGCAGGCTGCGGATCTGGAACTCGGTGACGCCGCTGACGGCCCGGTCCAGGTCGTACCGGACCTCGTTGGCGGCCAGGTCGGCCTGCACCCGGCTGGGGTCGGTGCCGGCCCGGCAGGAGCACCGGTCCCGGTCGAAACCGGCCAGGGCCGCGAGCAGCCGCTGGAACGCCGCCGGGAAGGCGGTGTTCGCGGCCGGTCCGGGCAGCCCGAACACGCGGGACTGCACGCCCCGCCGTTCCGCGCCGCTCAGGTTGGCGTCGTCGCGCAGCGTGCAGTACAGGAACCGGTTGACCTGCTCGTCGGTGAACCGGTACGCCCCGGCGGACCAGCGTTCGACCAGGGCGTCCCGGGCGGCGAAGACGCGCATGCCGTCGCCGACCGCGGTGACGTCGGCCAGGTCGGCCGCCGCGTCGATCAGGTTCGTGTCGATGCCGGTGCTGACCGGTGGGATGGGGAGGTCGCCGAGCACGACGTTCCCGACGTCGCAGGGCGAGCCGGGGATCGCCGGCGCCGGCGCGTACCGCGTGAAGACCGTGAAGAGCCGGTCCTCCTGGAGCCGGGCCACGACGAAGTCCGAGCCCTGGGCGGCGGTGCGCCGGCCGGCGTCCGGGTGGGTGTCGGCGAACCGTTGGAGGTACGTCCCGAGGATGTGGTCCCGGCTCAGCAGCAGCCGGGCGCGTGGCCGTAGCACCGGCTTCTCCAGCCGGGTCACGATGTCGCGCGTCTCGGCTTCGGTAAGCACGCTGTTCTTGACCAGGTCGTCGGGCGTCGGGCCGGCCGCGAACCGTTCGTTCTCGATCTTCTGGGCGGCGGTCACCTCCGCTTTGGTGACGCCGGTGGGTGCTGTCACATGGATTGTCATGATTGTCGCTCCGGTACTGGTTGGTCGTCGGAAAGTCCGGCCGACCGCCCTCCACCAGGGCCGGTCACGAGGGCTTCCCCTCGCCGGGATCGGGTCCGGTGGCCCGGGCCGCGGGTGGGCGCCGGCCCGGGAGTCACCGCCCCGGCGCCGCCGCCCGGCGGCTCGTGCCACCGGTCTCTCCTCCGGTGTAGCGCGAACGAGTCACGTACACCAGTCGTCGGAATGTGCGACGCATGTATGCGGCCGCGCGAAGACGCTGCTTCCGCACGCCTGCCCCGGTGGCGAGACTGGTCCGGTGGGTACGGTCAGCGCGTGGTTCGCCGGTCTCGCCGACGCCGGCGCCACGGTTACCACCGACGTGGAGAACGCCCTGGTCGCGGCGGGTCTGACGGTGGCCGCGCAGGAGCCGGGCCGGCCCGGGATCCTGTTCGGCCCGCCGGCGTCCCTGGTGGACGCGGTGGCTGTTTCGAGTGACGGCGGCCGTACCCGGGTGCTGGCGCTGTCGAGTCCCGGACAGGAGCTGACCGCCGGTGACGCCTGGCGGCTGTTGCGGGCCGGCGCGGCGGACGTGCTCGCCTGGCATCCCGGCCGGGCCGCCGACGTCGCCGCCCGGATCACCCGCTGGGCCGAGGTGGACGCGCTGCTGGACGGCCCGCCGGTGGCCGGCCGGCTGATCGGGCGGAGCCGGGCGTGGCGGGCGGTGCTGCGCCGGGTGGTGGAGGTGGCCCGGTACACGACCGCGCCGGTGCTGCTGACCGGGGAGAGCGGGACCGGCAAGGAGTTGCTGGCCCGCCTCGTGCACGACCTGGATCCGCGGCCGGACCGGGGCGCGCTGGTGATCGTGGACTGCACGACCGTCGTGCCGACGCTGTCCGGCAGCGAGTTCTTCGGCCACGAGCGGGGCGCGTTCACCGGGGCCTCGGTGGCCCGGGACGGCGCGTTCGCGCTGGCCAACGGCGGGACCCTGTTCCTGGACGAGGTCGGGGAGCTGCCCTTGGAGCTGCAGTCGGAGCTGCTGCGGGTGGTGCAGGAGGGCACGTTCAAACGGGTCGGCAGCAACCGCTGGCAGCCGACCCGGTTCCGGCTGGTCTGCGCCACCAACCGGGATCTCGCCGCCGAGCAGGTGGCCGGCCGGTTCCGGCGGGACTTCTACTACCGGATCGCGGCGACGACGCTGAGCCTGCCGCCGTTGCGGGACCGGCCGGGCGACACGCTGCCCCTGGCCGAGCACTTCCTGGCGGAGCTCAATCCCGGCCGTACGCCGCCGGGTCTGGATCCGCTGGTCCGGGACCTGCTGGTGAACCGGGACTATCCCGGCAACGTGCGCGATCTGCGTCAACTGGTGCACCGCCTGAGCAGCCGGCACGTCGGGCCGGGGCCGATCACCGTGGGTGACGTGCCGGAGGAGGAGCGGCCGGCCGCGGCCGACGGGACCGACCGCGACGGGACCGGTCTGGACGCGGCGGTGCATCAGGCGATGCGAGCCGGGATGGGTCTGCGGGAGTTGCGGGAGGCGACGGCGGAGGCGGCGGTACGGGTGGCGCTGGACGAGACCGGCGGCAATGTCCGGCAGGCAGCGGCCCGCCTCGGCGTCACGGAACGGGCGCTGCAGCTGCGCCGGGCCGGCTGGCGGGCGACCCTGGCCGCTGTGCCCGACCCGGGGTGACCGCGCCGGACCACACCTGGGCCGCGGTCATGGCCAGGGCTTTCGCGCCGTCGAGCACGGCCCGGTCGGCGGCCGGCAGGACGGCCCAGCGGGCGAACTCGGGGGTGTGCGGCGCGACGTCCGGCGGGCAGACGGCCAGTTTCGGATGGATCGCCGGGACCAGGTGGCTCACGTCGCCGAGGTCGGTCGACCCGGCCCGGCCCGGCGGGATCGCGGACGGCGGGATCGGGCGCCTGCCGAGTTCGGCCAGGTTGGCCGCGAACGCCCGGGCCAGCGGCAGGTCGTGCCGCATCTCCCGGTACGCCGGCCACAGCGCCCGTACGGTCAGCCGCGCGCCGGTGGCCTGCGCGCCGCCGGCCAGGCACGCCTCCACCCGGCCGCGCAGCGCCCGTACGGCAGTGGTGTCACCGGCCCGGATCAGGAACTCGGCGGAGGCGCGGGCCGGCACGATGCTCGGCGCCCGGCCGCCGTCGCGGATGACGCCGTCGACCCGTTCGCCCGGACGCAGCCGGGCCCGCAGCGCCGACACCCCGAGGTAGCCGAGCACCAGCGCGTCGAGGGCGCTGATCCCCAGCTCCGGGTACATGCCGGTGTGCGCGGCGCGGCCCACCAGCACGGCGTGCAGCCGGGTCATCGCGGTGATGTGCGGCAGGACCGTCTCGTACGGGGACGGGTGCACCAGCATCGCCGCGCTCGCCCCGGTGAACGCGCCCCGCTCGGCCAGCAGGATCTTGCCGCCGCCGCCCTCCTCGGCCGGGGTGCCGAGCACCGTCACCCGGCCACCGAGCCGCGCCGCGAGCGGGGCCAGCGCCAGGCCCGCCCCGAGACCGGCCGCGGCGACGACGTTGTGCCCGCAGCCGTGGCCCATGCCGGGCAGCGCGTCGTACTCGCAGCAGATCACCACCCGCGGCCCGCGTTCCCCGGCGTGCGCCTCCACGGCGGTGGGCAGCCCGTACGCGGGCGCTGTCACCCGGAACCCGCCCCGGCGCAGCCGGTCCGCGAGTCCCGCGGCGGCCCGGTGCTCCCGGTGGGCGAGTTCCGGGTGCCGGTGCAGCTCGTGCGAGAAGGCGATCAGGTCACGGGCGTGCCCGTCCACCGCGGCGGCGATCATGGCCGTACCTCCGTGAGAGCAGTGGCCGCCCGGTCGATCGCGGCGTCCGTGTGCGCCGCGGTGATCAGCAGGCTGACCGCGGCGCCGGGCCGGCATGGCGGCAGGTGCGCGACCGCCCGGACCCCGCGGTCCAGCAGCGCCTCGGCGATCTTCTCCGCCTGCGCAGGCGGGACCGGGATCGACTGCATCGGGAACAGTCCGCCGGTGAGACCGTCCACGGCGGCGCGCAGCCGCCGCACGGACGCGGTGAGACGGCGCCGTCTCCGGTCGCCGTCGGTGTCGTTGCATCGCAGCGCGTGGGCGGCGGCGGCCAGATCGGCAGCGGACGGCGCGCTGCCGTGCGTCCGGGCCGGTCCCCGGTCCCGGACCCGTGCGACGACGGCCGGATCCCCGGCGATCACCGCCATCGGCACGCCCAGCCCTTTGGCCAGCGACGCCACCGTCACCAGCGCGGGTCCGCCCGCGCCCAGCCCGGCGGGTGTGCCGCCACCGCCGGGCCCCAGCACCCCGGCGGCCTGGGTGTCGTCGACGGCCACCAGGCCGCCGGCCCGTTCCGCCACGGCCAGGTACGCGGCCAGCGGCGCGAACGTCCCGCAGCCGGGGCAGTACCCGTCGCACAGCACCAGCGGCCGCCGCCGGTCCGCCGCCACCCTCCGTCGCAGGTCGGCCGGATCGTGATGGCCGAACGAGCGGGCCGGGTGTCCCGCGGCCGCCGCCGCCCACCCGGCGACCGGGTAGGCGCCGGCGTCCCGCCAGATCCGGGCGCCGTCCCCGAGCACGCTGACCACGTCGAGCAGGGCGTGCAGGCTGGACCGGGCCGGCAGCGCCGCCGGGCGGCCGAGCAGCGTCGCCAGCCCCGCCGCCACGGTCACCGCCGCCGGGTCCTCGGCCAGCGCGGCCGGCCGGCCGGTGGTGAGCCGCTGCCAGGGCGCCAGGCAGCGGCTCGGATGCCGGAGAGCCAGGTACCGCGCCGACGTGAAGTCGACGACGGTCAACCCTGCTCCAGCTCGGCGGACGCGGTCCGGCTCCGCTGGCCGAACCCGGGCTGGCCGAACCCGGACTCGCGCTGCCCGGTGAGCGCCGGCCGGCGGCTGCCGTCCAGCGCGGGCCGCCGGGGCCTGCCGTCGAGCCGGGACCGGCCGGAGTCGGCCAGCCGCCGGCGCAGCAGCACGGCGGGCGGCGTCGCGTCGATGTCCTCGGTCAGGTCCACCCCGGTGGCCGCCCGGTACGCGTGCACGTACCGCTGAATCTCCGCACGCCAGTAGCGCGCCCAGTTCGCGGCGGTCTGCGGGTCGTTCTCGACGCTCCAGTTGCCGTACCGGATCGACACCAGCAGCTGCTCGCCGAAGACCGCCATGTCCCGGAAGTGGGTGATGCTCACGTCGGTCCAGCCCTGCAGGTTCTTCATCGAGTCGACGCGGTCCATCCACGCCTCCTCGTACGGCACCATGATCCGGCCGCCGAGGAAGTCGCGCATCTCCGGCCGCGCCAGCAGCCACTGCGTCACCATCATCTCGGCGCGGGCCGTGGACGGCAGGTCGCCGAACTGGTTGTGCGCCCCTTCGGCGAGCAGCAGGTGCGTCTCGCGCAGCGCGTTCAGGATCGGGAAACCGTCCGCGATGATCGTGGTGTCGTCGTCCTGGCGGAAGTAGTCGTGGCACAGGTAGAGCAGGTTGTGCAGCGCCTCCAGGAACCGGGACCGGCGATCGACCGGCGCCGGCACGTCACGCAGCGCCCGCCCGTGCAGCGGCAGGCCGTACTCGTGCTCGTACTCCAGGTGCCGCCGCCGGACGGTGAGCCGGTGCCCCTCGTCCTGGGCGAAGCCCCAGAAGATGTTGCCGAGCGGCCGCAGCGGGTCGACGTCGAACCGGGCCAGCGGGTCCGGCTGCCCGTCCGGGCGGATCCGGCGGTTCTCGAACCGGGCCAGCACCGTGTTCATGGTCTGCGCCAGCATGCCCTCCTCCAGCCAGTACGACCAGAACAGCTCGAGGGCCAGCGGCGCGGTCAGGTGCGAGCGCAGGATCCCGTACGACCGGTCCGGCACCGATCCGGGCGGCTTGAGCGGGATGTCCGCCAGCCGTTCCCGGATGATCCGCAGGTACGGCAGCACCCGCGGGTCGGGGATCTCGTCCTTGAGCGCCACGAAGTAGTTGTCCCGCAGCCGCCGCAGCTCGGCCAGGTTGAACGGCCGGCCCAGCCGCCGTTCCTCCTGCAGCCGCAGCGCCTCCGCCTGGGTCGGGTCGTCGAGCTGGTCGGAGATGCTCTGCAGGGCGATCTCCGAGTTGAGCCGGGCCAGCGCCGACGGCTGGACCAGGCCGGCCCGGACCACGCCGAGCGGGTCGAGGACACCGACCTCCTGCATCAGGAACGCGTCGGTGGCGAACTTGAGCAGCGCGTACGAGTCCCCGCCGCGGAACGGCAGCGGCCCGACGTCGCCCACCTTGTCGGCACCCATGACGTCGTCGATGAACTGCTTGTACGGCCGGAACCCGATCGCGTTCGTCCGGTCCCGGATGATCACCCAGAGCGCCTGGTCGATGGTCTCCACGTTGGCCGTGCGCTGCAGGCTCACCGGGAGCGGCCCGTCCTGGCCGCCGGATGCCGGGGTCAGCTGGATGCTCCACGGCTCGGTCTCCACGTCGCCGGGCGGCGGGGCGCCACCGGACGGCGGGGCGGACACCTGCACGGACGAGAAGCCGCGGTTACCGCCCGGGCCGAGCCCGAACGTGCCGGTGACGCCGTCGGCGCCGTCCTGTCTGCCGTCGGTCTTGCCGTCCGGCGGGACGGTGTCGTCGACGGGGGAGAGGCGGGCGGAGATCCGGTACGAGCCGGCCCGCCATCCCTCGGTGTCCCAGTCGTACGCCGCCCGTCCGGGGAACCGCTGCACCATGCCGGTGAACGGTCCCTCGACCTGCCACTCGAAGGTGAACCGCCGCTGATCCGGGTCGGGGTCGATGGCGAAGTTCACCACCGTGCCGGCCACGACCGGGCGCTTGTGTTCGCAGATGGTGTGATATTCGTACGTTCCTTGGTACGCCATGGCGTCCGAGCCTCCGGCGGTTTAGGTGACGGTCAGGAGCGCCCGCGCGGGTACGGCGGGCGTGGAACGCACATCGGCGCAGATCGCCGACGTGTCGAGGGTGCTGCGCAGCGCCCACTGGGTGAGCAGGTCGCCGACCACCCGGCTCTCCCGTTCCGGGGACAGCCGGCCGGCGGCACGGGCCTGGCCGAGCACGGCGAACGCCACTGTCGGCGGGGTCGCGTACATCGCCCCCGGGTCGTGGCGCCACGTGCCGTAGGTGCGCAGCAGCGCGGCGGCGGACCGGTCCGGGCGGCGCAGCACGTCGCCGAGCCGGGCCCCGTGCAGCGCCGGCGGCCGGTGCCCGAGCAGCGCCTCGGTGAACGTGGGCAGGTCGGCGGCCAGCCGTTCCAGCACCGGCCGGGACCCGGCGCCCACGTCGTCCAGCGGATACATGGCCCGCCAGCCGTCGGCCAGCGCGCGCCACTGCGGATCCGGGTAGAGCGCGTCGCCCATCGCGCAGCTGAGCAGCACGCGCAGCCACGGCACCGGGTGCGGGTCCTCCCCGCCGAACCGGAAGACGAACCAGCGGGGCAGGCTCACCACGCCGATCAGCCCCAGCGGCGCGCTGATCCCGAGCTGCGCCACCGACCACAGGTCGGCGACCACCTCGGAGACCCAGCGCCCGAACCAGGACCAGCCGCGCACCCGGGCCACCTCGGGACGTAACGACGCCACCAGGTCCAGCAGCGCCGCGCCCTGATGCCCCACCTCGTGGACCAGCGAGGACGCGATGCCGTGGCCCACCATGCGCTCCCGGGGCACCCGGATGATCGCGACCGGGTTCTCGTCGCCACCGGGCAGGCGGGTCCGGGCCCGCCGGATCGCCGCGCCCGGCCCGCGGGCCAGGTAGCAGATCACCGGCGGCGGTTCGAAGTAGCCGCCGGGCAGGCCGAGCGCGTCGGCCGCCGCCACGTCCAGACCGGACAGCCACACCCCGGTCTCGTGTTCGCTGCGCTGCGTGACGACCTCGGTGAACAGGTCGAACTGGGACAGCACGTCGTTGAACCGCAGCCGGATCAGGGTCAGGCGCCGCTGTTGTTCGGGCACCGGCGCCTGTCGTCCCGGCCCGCGCATCCACCGCAGGAAGTCCACGACGTGGCATCCGAGGTCCGACCGGCCGTCGATGAGGAACCGTTCGATCCGGATCTGGGCGGCGGGCGCCAGGGCGGCTGCCGGCACCATCGTCTCGTGCAGGGCGAACGGGCGCACCCGGGCGAGCCGCGTGAGCAGCGCACGGGCCTCCTGTTCGATCAGAGCCGAGGCGATGGCCGCGCCGCTCATGATCAGGACCCGAGAATCATGATCTTGTGGCCGCGGCGGACCCAGCGGCCGCTCTGCGCCCGGCGGGAACGGCGCGGCTCGTCCGGGTAGCCCTGGTCCTGGTCCTCGTACCCGTCGTCCGGCTCGTAGCCGTTGTCGTAGGACGAGTAGGACCGGGACTGTGAGTAGGAGCGGCCACGGCCGGGCCGTCCCGTGCCGGGCCGGGACTTCTTGTCGTACGGCGTGCCCCGCACCAGCCCGGGCGCGTGCTTACGGGCCGCGGTGACCACCGCCGCCCGGGCCACGGCCTGCGGGGGCGCGTTGCGCGGCGCCTTCGCGGCGTTCGCGGCGGCGCTGCCGGCGAACCGCACGTAGCGGCGGGCGGCCTCGAACTCGGCCTCCTGCTCGCTCATGTTCTCGAACTCCATCTCGAACAGGTTCGAGGCCATCGAGCCGAGCTTCGACCCGATCGCGGTGCCGACACCGGGCGCGACGAACGACCCGAGGGCCCCGCCGACCATCGGCAGCGCCTTCTTCGCGACGTTCGACAGCACGCCGGTCAGCGCCTTGCCGGTGCCCGAGCGCAGGAACCCGCCGACGCCGGAGGCGACCTTCTTCACCAGGCTGCCGAGGAACTCCTCGAGCTCCTCCTCGCTCTGCGTCTCCAGCAGCGCGTTCGCCGCCTCCATCTCCTGGACCTCGGACAGCGGGCTCTCCGACTCGCCGACCTCGCCACCCAGCACCGAGCTGAGCAGGCCGCCGAGGAACTGCTCGGACTCCTGCCCGGTCTCGGTCTCGCCGTACTCGAACTCCGGCGTCTCGAACTCGCGCGTCATGTCGTACGTGGTCATGATGGTCTCCGTCTTCAGATCTCGAGGATCAGGATCGAGTTGCCCTGCCGGACCCAGCGGCCGGACCGGGACGCCTGCTTCTTCGGGGTACGTGAGCCGTTGGCCGGCGCGGCCGGCGAGGCCGGTGCGGTCTTCGTGGCCGCGGCCAGCAGACCCGGCGCGTGCTGGCGGGCCGCCGCCACCGCCGCCTTCTGGGCGATCTCCTTCGGCGGCGCGCCGGGCGGGGCCTTCACCGCGTTCTTGCAGGCGGTCTGCGCGAACCGGACCAGGGCGCGGGCGGTCTCGAACTCGCGGTCCTCGTTCGACAGGCCCTCCAGCTCCAGGCCCAGCAGGTCCCCGACGGCCTTCCCGGCGCGCGCGCCGGATTCGGCGTACGACGGCGACAGCCAGCCGCCGATGCCCCGGCCGACCACCGGCAGCGCCTCCTTGGTGGCGTTCTTGACGATGCCGCCGAGGGCCTTGCCGGTCGGCGAGCCGGCGAAGCTCTTCGCCGCGCCGACCGCCTTGCCGAACAGGTCACCGATGAAACGGTCCAGCTCGGCCTCGTCGCGGACCTCGAGCAGCCGGGCGGCCGACTCGAGCTCGCCCTCGTCCTCGTACTCGGTCTCCATCTCGGTCTCGCCGCCGATCGCGCCCTTGAGCATCGAGCCCAGGACACCCAGGAAGTCCTCCTGCTCGCTCCCGTACTCGCCGGTCTCGAAGAGTGTGCGGTCCAGGTTGTGCATGGCGTTCTCCTCGCCAGTGCCGATGAATGTGCCTCCACTTCGGTGATGGCAAGTTCCGTGCCAGCCGTCGCGACCTGGCGGCCGGGCCGTCCCGTGGCGAACCCGTCTTCGTGTTCCGGCCGCCGCGGGCGAAGCGGGCTTCATGCCGGGCCGCGCCGGCTGCACGCCGGGATGCCGAGCTGCCCCCGGTACTTCGCCACCGTCCGGCGCGACACCGGGAAACCGCGCCGCAGCAGTTCCGCGGCCAGGTCGGCGTCCGACAGCGGCCGCTGCTCGCCCGCCACCACGGCCCGCAGCGCGGTGTGCACCGAACCGCTGGCGCCGAACAGCGCGCTGAACGCCACCACCCGCCCGTCCGGCAGCAGCAGCCGCTTGCCGCTGACCGCCCGGCTCACCGTCGACTCGTGCAGGCGCAACGCCGCGGCCACCTCGGCTCGGGTCAGCGGCAGGTGGGCGGCCGGCCCCTCGCGCAGATAGCGCAGCTGGCGGCGGGCCGCGTACGAGGCGATCCGGCGCAGCGTGCCGGCCCGCTCCCGCAGCGCCGCCAGGAACGCGCGGGCCTGCCGGGCGTGGTCACGCAGCGGGCCGTCGGTGAGGTCCGCCCAGAGCGGATCGACCCGCAGCCGGGGCGCCGGGTCGCCGACGATCTCCACCTCGACGCCGCCGTTCGCGGCGAATCGCAGCACCAGATCGGTGCCGGCGGCGGTGACCGCCGGGGCCGGGTCGTCGAGGGCCGCCCACGGCCGCAGCCGGGCCCGGATGAAGTCCCGGGCCGCCGCCGTCTCCGCCACCGAGGCGCCCAGCGCGGCGGCGACCGGCCGGATCCGCTCACCACCCAGCTCGGCCAGGTGCTCCCGGATCAGCCGGCGGGCCAGCGGCGGCGCCGTGCCGGCGGCCTCGAAGACGGCCAGTTGCAGCAGCAGGCATTCGGCGGCGCCGGCGGCGCAGAGCCCGGGCGGGCCGGCCGATCGCAGCGCCTCGATCACCCGTACCACCCGGTCGTGGTCGACGCCGAGCGCCCGGGCCACCCCGGCGGGACCGCCCTCCAGGAACCCCCGCGAGTCCAGATCGCCGAGGATCCACGCGGCGAGCGCCCGATCCGCCGCGCCCAGATGCGCGGCGGCGTCCGACAGCACCGCCGCGGCGCCGCCGTCCATTGACGGATATCGGTCACTTTCCGGCGGCTCCGCCGGAATGCCGCCCGGACCGGCCAGTGGGCCGCGCGCGCCGTACGGGCGTACGCCGGCCTCCACGACGTCCAGGGCCGGATTGCGTTCCAGCTCCCGCGCCACCCGCTGGTCGATCTCGTCCAGCGGGCAGGACAGCAGGTCACAGTATTCGACGAGGGCATGGGTGACGCGATGCTCGGTCGTCACGGACCGGGTCAGCGTGGTCGTCAGGGTAGTCATGCACCGGCAGTCTCGTGGTGCATCCCGGACACGGACAGTCACCCGTAGCCGCGTCCGCGCCCGCGCTGCCCCGTCCGGGGACGTTCGTCGGGGGGAGCCTCCACAGGGGAGCGCCGACAAGGGTCGCTCGATCGTGCGACATCACCGGTGCCCGCCGGGAATAGCCTGCGGGCAAGGGCTCCATCGGGTTCGAGCACGGCTAGGGGGAATCATCATGAACGCCGTTGACTCCACGATCGGCGAACCGCCCCTCGGCGAACAGGCCGATACCGAGCTCGTGCTGCTGGCCCAGGCCGAGATCCAGTTCGAGCTGCGCCACCTGATCCGCCGCCTGGTGGAGGGCGCCCGCCTGCTGCGGCAGTGCCACACCCCCGCCGAGAACGCCGCCACCGCCCCGCAGGTCCTGCTCGACCTGGACGTCGACGGCGTCCGCTGCCTGCTCACCCGCCGCGCCGCGGACGCCAACAAGGGTGTCTCCCGGCTCACCACCCGCGAACGGGAGGTCGCGCACATGGTCGCGATGGGCCTCACCACCAGCGCGATCGCCGGCAAACTCGACGTCAGCCCGTGGACCGTCTCCACCCACCTGCGCCGTATCTTCGCCAAGCTCGACGTCTCCACCCGCGCCGCGATGGTCGCCGTCCTCGCCGAGCGTTAGATTCTCGCTGGCACCGGAGATTCTCGCTGGCACCGTAGATTCTCGCTGGCACCGTGCGCCCTGGTGGTCCAGGATCGGCGGGTGGGGAATCGAGCTGCCGCGATGTCGGCGATGCGGGGACTGGCGCTGGGCGACGCGTTCGGCGAGACGTGGCTGCTGCGGCCCGCCGAGGTCCTGGAGGTGGCGCTGGCGGAGCGCTGGCTGCCGACCGGCCCGTGGCCGTGGACCGACGACACCGCGATGGCCCTGTCGCTGCTGAGCGTCCTGGACCGGTACGGCCACGTCGACCAGGACGCCCTCGCGGACGCGTTCGCCGCCTCGTACGCCGCCGACCCGTACCGCTCCTACGGCGGCTCCATGCACAAGGTGCTGCGCGCCATCGGCGACGGCAGGCCGTGGCGGCAGGTCACCCGCGACCAGTTCGACGGGATGGGCTCGTGGGGCAACGGCGCGGCGATGCGGGTGGCCCCGCTCGGCGCCTGGTTCGCCGCCGACCTGGACACCGTGGTCGCCGAGGCCACCCTGTCCGCCGAGGTCACCCACGCCCACCCGGAGGCCGTCGCCGGCGCCGTGGCGGTCGCCGTCGCGGCCGCGCTGAGCGTCACCGGCGTCCCCGCCGCGGAGTTCCTGGCGGCCGTCACCGCCCGGGTCCCGGACAGCGAGGTCGCCTCCCGTCTGCGCCGGGCCGCCCGGTTCGCCCCGTCCGCCGACCCCCGGCACGTCGCCGCCACCGTCGGCTGCGGCGAGCGGATCTCCGCGGTCGACACCGTGCCGTACGCGATCTGGTCCGCCGCCACCCACCTCGGCGACCTCACCGAGGCCCTGTGGGCGACCGCCCTGGCCGGCGGCGACGTCGACACCACCTGCGCCATCGTGGGCGGCATCGTCGCCGCCCGCACCGGCCTGTCGAGCGTCCCCACCGACTGGCTGACCGCCTGCGAGCCCTTACCCGCCTGGGTGGTCAGCGAGTCGTGATCAGCGGGCGGCGTCCAGGATCAGGCCGATGTCGGCGCCCCAGCCGTCCAGGACGTCGCCGTGGCCGCGCCGGCGGGCCAGGTCCACGACCGCCGGGAACACGGTGAGGACCCGGTCGGCGACGTGCTCCGGGGCGACAGCGGCCGCCCACTCGCCCGGCAGCGGGTACGTCGCCAGCTCCCACGCCAGGTACCGGTTGTACGGCCGGAGCCGCCCGTGCAGCGCGAACACCGTGGCGAGCAGCCACTGCACGCTCTCGATCTCGTCGAGCCGGGCGGCCGCCGGGGAGCCGTCGCGGCGGCTCTTCACCGCCCGGTAGAGCTGATTGACGTACGCGTCCAGAAAGTCCCGTGACCATCCCGCGGCCTCCCGCTCGGTCGGCGTGGACTGCTTCGCGACCAGTTCCGCCACCCCGCCGCCGAGCCGGTCCAGGAGGATCCGCGCGCCCCGGTAGGCGTACCGCTGCCAATGCACCGACGTGTCGGCGAACTCCTCCGCCGTGACCGCCGCCTGGTCCAGCCGTGCCGTCCGGATCCGCCGCCAGCGTTCCAGGCCGCCGGACGCGACCACCACCGTCACGTCGTAGTCGGAGTGTTCGGTGGCCAGGCCGCGCGCCCACGACCCGGTGAGCACCACCCCGTGCACGTCCGGGTCACCGGTCGCGTCCGCCACCAGCCGGTCGATCACATCCATGCCGGTCACACCCATGCCGGCCATCGTGGCACAGACCGTCCCTCAGCTGGCGGTTCCGGTGCCGCGGATCGGGCCGGTCGCCGGGGCGGTCCGCTGCATGACGACGATCCGGCCCTTGGCGGTCTCGTACACCCGGCGGAAGCCCATCTCGTCGAGCTGCCGCATGATCTGCGGGATCTCCTTGGGGCCGATCGGGCAGCTCGGGTTGTACGCGTCGAGGATCGCCCAGTCGCCCTTGTCGACGTTCGAGCCGATCAGGGTGACCTCGTTGGTCGGCAGCAGCGGGATCAGCATGTTGTTGGTGGCCCGTACCGGAACGCCCGGCGGGATCCTGGACAGCGCGTCCTCGGCCTCGCCGACGATCGACGCGTTGGTGAACGGGTAGGCGGTGCCCTGGTACCACTTGACGACCTGGCTGTCGCGGGCGTCGTGCACCGCGAACCCGATGAACACCGGCGCCGCGATCGCCGCCATGATCGTCGCCGTGGGTATCTGCCAGCGGGACCGCTCCGCGGGCAGCTTGCGGAACCGGTCGGCCCAGCCGCCGATCCGGCGGAACCCGTCGGCGACCGCCGCGAACAGGATCGGCATCAGCGGCATGTCGTAGTACAGCCCCGACGACCACTGGGTGTCCCGCGACGACAGCATCCGGCTGAGCATCACCGGCACGATCAGCAGCGCCAGCGGCGACGCGAGCGCCGCGAACCCGAGCGGGATGAGCAGCTGCTGCCAGGTCTCCACCTTCGCCGGCTGGTCGGTCATCAGCCCGAGGATCTCCAGCGGGTGCGTGATCATGTAGGGCAGCCCCGCGAAGATCGAGTCCGCGTGCAGGCTGGCCTGGTAGTCCTTGGCGTAGGTGAACCCGCCCGGGTTGAGGTTCGGGATGATGAACTTGAGCGTCACGATGAACCAGGTCGCGCCCCAGCCGATCAGGAACGCCCCGTGCTTCCACTTCTTGTTGAGCAGCGCGTAGAGGCCGATCAGCACGCACATCAGCCCACCGTCCTCCTTGACGGTGATCAGCGCCGCGAACAGGATCGTCGCGTGCGTCCACCGGTCGGCGAGCATCCGTTCCATGCCCCAGGCCAGCAGGACCGCCCCGAACATCACCTCGTGCACCGGGAACTGCACGGTCCCGAACACGGCGTGGCTGCCCAGGTACGCGATCAGCATCCCGCTGCCGACCAGGACGCCGTGCTGCCGGCGGAAGATGTGGTAGATCGGCACGCCGGACAGGCAGATCAGCACGATCTGCGCGTACACCAGGGTGATCGCCGAGTCGTACACCCAGACCATCGGGGCGAGCAGCGCGAACGCGGGGGAGAAGTGGTCGCCGAGCTGGGCGTACCCCTTGATCGGCACGTACGGCCAGCCGCCGTACGCCCACCCCTGCACCGCCTGGTAGAAGATCCCCAGGTCACAGGCCCCGGTGGTGAGCGCCTCGTACTGGGCGCGCGCCCACCCGGAGAACAGCACGATCGCGATTCCGACGATCCATGTACATGGGGAGAGAACCACGCCCCGCACTTTCGACAGCACGGCCGCACAACCTAGTCGATCACCCGGTCGAGCGGAAACCCGCGGGTGACACACTCTCTTCCCATGGGCCTGTTCACGCTCCCCGAAGCTCGCGCCGAGCTGACCCGTCTCCACCCGATCATCGCCGAGATCATCACGTTGCGCGCCGACATGGTCGAGCTGTCCGCCGCGCTGGTCCCCGGCGGTGAGCCGACGCCGCTGGGCGGCCTGCCGGAACGCAAGGCCGCCGAGGCCCGCCTCAACGAGCTGATGACCACGATCCAGGAGACCGGCGCCGAGCTGAAGGGCGTCGCCCCGCTCCTGATCGACTTCCCCGCCGACCTGGACGGCGTGCCCGTCCTGCTCTGCTGGCTCGAAGGCGACACCGACATCACCTGGTACCACCGCGCCGACCTGGGGTTCGCCGGGCGCCGCCCTCTGCCCTGAGGATCAGTGGGGCAGGATCAGCGGGGCAGGATCAGCGGGACAGGGCGAACCGGCGGCGCGACAGGCCGTCGGTGGGAGCCGGCCAGCGGGCCGGGCGCTCGAAGACGTGCTCGAGGCCGTCCTCGTCGTCCCACTGCTCGCCGACCTGCTGGAACCCGGAACAGGCGGCCAGCGCGAGCGAGGCGGCGTTGTCCGGGCCGATGCTGAGCCGGACCGTGTGCACCGTGGCGGTGGCCCGGGCGGCCCGGGTGAGCAGGCACTCCAGCGCGGCCCGGGCATAACCGCGGCGGCGGTGCGCCGGGTCGATCCGGTAGCCGATCTCGACCGTGCCGCGGCACGGCGGGCCGTGGAAACCGGCGGCGCCGACCGCCTCGTTGAGCGAACCGGCCCAGACCAGGCCGGTGACCCAGGCGGCGGACGCCGGGTCGGCGTCGCACTGCGCGGCGCGCATGCGCCAGACGGACCGGCATTCGGGACCGAGAAGGTACGGGCTGACCGGCACCGGGATGACCTCGGCGGCCGCTGTGGCGTCGCCGTCGGCCAGGGCGTGGAACGCCGGCGGGGTCAGATGGAGGATGCGTACGTCGGGGTGTGACTGAGGCACCGGGCGAGCCTGCCACACAACCCGGCGGCGGTGCCGATCCCTATCGGACACGTCACAGCAGTGAGGATCACACCCGCCCCGGATAGGTATGCCTAGACACCTCTCGGTACCCCACCTACATATGCCTGACCAGCGAAGATAGGTAAGCGATCCCGATGTGACGACTCCGCCGCGCGCCTTGAATGGAGTCATGTTGATGCACCCGAGCATGTTGATGGAACTGGCCCACGACCGCAGCCACGAACGGATCGCCGAAGCCGACCGGCGGCGCCTGCTCGCCCGCGTGCGCCGCCCCGGGAGAAAGATCACCGGTGCGGAGCGCGCCACCGATACATTGGCGTCGTGCGAAGTGTCCGTGGCGGTGCCAGCCCCGTGATGATCGGCCGGGACGGCGAGCTGCGCCGCCTGACGCGGCTCGCCACCGCACCGGAGCCGGCCGTCGCGATCATCGCGGGGGAGCCCGGCATCGGCAAGACCCGCCTGGTCCAGGAGTTGCTGGCCACCCTGCCGCCGGAGACGGCGGTGCTGGTCGGGCAGGCCGAGCCGGGGTCCCTGGCCCGGCCGTACGAGGTCCTCCTCGACGCCATCGACGGGCACCCCGGCGTCGACGAGGAGCAGCTCGCCGGTCTCGCCGACCCGGCCCGCAGCCCGGTGGAACGCCTGCACACCGGCCTCGCCGTGCTGACCGACCTGATCGGCGACGCGCCCGCCGTGATCGTCTTCGAGGATCTGCACTGGGCGGACTCGGAGAGCGCCGCCCTGTTCGAGCGGATCGCCGACCAGCGTGGGCCCCGCCTCGTCATCGGGACGTACCGGCCGGACGAGGTGACCCGGCGGCAACCCGTCGCCGGTCTGCTGGCCCGGATGGAACGCCGGCACGCCGTCACCCACGTACGCCTCGATCGTCTCACCCCCGCGCAGACCGCGACCCTGCTGGCCGCCGCGACCGGCGCGCCCGCCCCGCTGCGCGCCGCGACCGCGCTGCACCACCGGACCGGCGGCAACCCCTTCTTCCTGGAGGAGCTGCTCCGGGCCCTGCCGGGGTACGACGTGGCGGCCCTCGTCGAACAGCCCCTCCCGTGGAGCCTCGCCGAGGTGCTGCGCCGCCAGGTCGACGACCTGGACCCGGTCAGCCACCGCATCGTCGAGGCCGCCACCGTCCTCGGCCACCGGATCATGTTCGACCTGCTCGCCGACGTCACCGGCACCGGCGAGGACGAGCTGATCGCGGTGCTGCGTGACCTGGTCACCCGGGGTGTGCTGGTGGAGTCGGGGGTGGACGAGTTCGCGTTCCGGCACGCGCTGGTCCGGGAGGCGATCGCGGCTCAGATGCTCGGCCGGCAGCGCCGCCGCCTGCACGAGACCGCCCTGGACGTGCTGCTGCGCGGCGGCTCCTCGGACCCGGCCCTGGTGGCCCACCACGCGTGCGGCGCCGGCCGGTACGACGACATGGTCGCCGCCGCCCGCCGCGGCGCCGCCCTGTACCTGTCGATCGGCTCCGCCTACCAGGCGCTGCAACTGGCCGAGATGGGCCTGGACGAGATCCCCGACGACCCGGAGCTGCTGTCGTACGCGGCCCGCGCCGCCTGGCTGGCCGGTCTCCTCGACGACGCGCTGCGCCACGGCCGGCGCTGGCGGGACCTGGCCGCCACCAGCACCGACCGGGCCGAGTCGCTGTACCTGCTGGTCCGGGTCGCCTGGGAGTCCCGCGAGACCGGCGAGATGCGCGCGCTCACCGAGGACATCAGGACGCTGATCGCGCAGTTGCCGCCCGGCGCCGACCGGGCCCGCGCGATGACCGCGATCGCCCAGTCCGCCTACCTGCGCGACGAATTGGACCTGGCGCTGTGCTGGGCCGACGACGCGCTGGCGCTGGCCGCCGAGTTCGACCTGCCCGCCGTCCGCCTGGCCGCCCTGGTGGAGAAGGGCTCCACGCTGATCGAGACCCCGCAGGGCGCGGTCGAGGGCCGCCGGATCCTGTCCGGTCTCGTCGACGAGGCGGAGAAGGCGGGGGAGTGGGTGCTGGCCGCCCGCGCCCTCAACGCCCTGGTCCAGGGGGAGCCGCCGACCTCCCCGGCCGAGCACGCCGAGACCCTGGAGCGGATGCGGGCCGCCGCCGAGCGGGCCGGCCTGGAATCGCTCGCCGTCGCCACCTACTTCCAGGGCCGGGCCCGGCTCGCCGTCCGCGCCGGCGACCTGCCGGCCGCCATCGCCGCCCTCGAGGAGGGCCGGGAGCAGGACCGCGGGTTCGAGCGCCGGGGCCGCTGGGCCGACTACCACGCGGTGTTCCTGGCCGGGCTCTACCTGGAGGCGGGCCGGCTGGACCGGGTCGGGCAGCTGATCACCGACCTGGCCGCGCTGCCGAACAACCCGCCGATCACCATCCCCGGCCTCACCTTCCATCTGGCCTGCCGGCAGGGCGACCTGCCGGCGGCCGAAGCCGTCCTGGACGATCTGCACACCGCTCTCGCCGGGCAGCCGTGGCGCAGCGGCGAACAGGCCCACGACCTGATCTCCGCCGCCCTGGAGGCCGGCCTGCCTGCGACCCGGCTGGACCGGCTCGCCGCGGACCTGCTCGACGCCGAGGTGTGGGACGCCTACCGCACCCTGGTCGACGCGCAGCTCGCCGAGGCGCACGGCAGGCACGCCGACGCCCTCACCGGCTATCTGTCGATCACCGAGGCGCACATCCTCGGGCCGGCGGCGCGGGGCACGGTCCGGGTGGGCGCCGCCCGCTGCCTGATCGCCACCGGCCGGGCCGATGCCGCCGCGGAGCACGCCGAGGCGGCCGGGACGCTGCTCGCGCAGTGGGGCGGCTGGCGGGCCGCCCAGCTGGAACGGGTGCGGGCGCAGCTCGGCATGGCGCCGGCCGGCGGGGTCACCGGGCCGGGGGCGCTGACACCCCGGGAACGGGAGGTGGCGCTGCTGATCAGCGACGGCCTGACCAACAGCGACCTGGCCCGGCGGCTCTACATCTCCCCGAAGACGGCTGCCGTGCACGTCTCCAGCATCCTGCGGAAACTCGGGGTGTCGTCGCGTACCGAGGTGGGCGCCCACCTCGGCAACCCGTGACGGTCAGCGGGTGGGGTCGATCAGAATCTTCGGGGCGCCCGCCGGCCGTTCGCCGGCCAGCACACCGGCCGCCTCGCCGAGCCCGACCGTGGCCGCCACCAGCGGCCGCGGATCCACCGACCCCGCCGCGAACGCCGCGATGGCCGGCGCCAGGCCCGCCGACGCCCCGAGGATCCCGACCGCCGTCACGTCCTTGAGCACCACGTCCCGGGTGTCGACAGTGCTGGGCGAACCGGCGAGACCGATGTAGACCACCCGCCGCCCCGGCTCCACCAGGTCCACCGCGAGCCCGGGCAGCGCCGGCGCGTTCGACGCGTCGACCACCGCGTCCCACGGCAGGTCCGGCAGCTCACCGCGGGTCCAGGTCCGGTCGAACCCGAGCGACCGGGCGAACCCCGGCTCCTGCGCGAGCAGGTGCACCTCGTACCCGCGGCCCCGGGCGAGCATCGCCGTGAGCAGCCCGATCGTCCCGGTCCCGAGGACCAGCAGCCGTTCCCCGGGGTTGAGCGCGGCCGCCTCCACGCAGCGCTGCGCGTTCCCGGCCGGTTCGACCAGCGCTCCCGCGACCGCGTCCACCTCGTCCGGCAGCGCGTGCAGGTACGCGGCCGGAAACGCCAGCCGCTCCGCGAGCGCCCCCGGCAGCCCGTCCCGGATCCCCAGCTCGTGCCGGTCCGGGCAGACATGGTGCCGGCCACCGCGACACCGGCGGCAGCGACCGCATCCGATCATCGTGTCCCCGGTGACCCGCCGCCCCAGCCAGGCCTCGTCGACCCCCGGCCCGGTCGCCGTCACCGTGCCGGACCACTCGTGCCCCGGCCGCAGCGGATAGGACGCCGCCCCGGTGTGCAGGTAGCTCATCTCCCCGGTGAACAGCTCCACGTCGGTCCCGCAGACCCCGGCCCGGGCGACGTCCACGACGACCTGTCCGGCCGCGGCCACCGGCTCCGGCACCTCCCGTACCCCCGCCTGCCCCGGACCGGTCAGCACCAGCGCACGCATCATGATCGCGATGCTATTACCGCCGGGCGGCCCGCGGCCGCGCCGGCCGCCGTCTGCAGCAGCCCCAACCCGATGATCATCACGAGGGTGGCCTGCCAGGCGCCGGTCCGTTCGGCGAGGATCCCGGCCGCCACCGGCCCCGCCGCCGCGAGCAGGTACCCCAGCGACTGCGCCATCCCCGACAACCGGGTCGTCTCCGCCGCCGTCCGCCCGCCGAGACTGATCAGCGTCAGCGCCGTGACCAGCGCCGCCCCCTGCCCGAGCCCGGCGATCGCCGCCCACAGCACGGTCAGCGCCGGCGCCGCAAGCAGACCCGACACCGCGATCACCACCGGCAGGCTGGCCGTCACCGCGCCCACGGCCCGCCGCCGCGGATCCCGCAGCAGCACCGGGATCGCCAGACCGCCGGCGATCCCCATCCCCTGGAACAGGAACAGGTGCAGCCCCGCCGTCCGCTCGGACACCCCGCCGGCCACCTCGATCGTCGGCAGCCACGTCACCAGCACGTAGAAACACGTCGACTGCAACCCCATGAACGCCGTGATCAGCCAGGCCCGCCGCTGCCGCCAGACCGCCTGGTCGCTCCCGCCCCGCACCGGCTCGGGTTCCGGTGCCTTCGCCGCCCGCGGCGCCCACGCCATCGCGACCACCACCGCGAGCACCGCCCACATCGCCAGCGACAGCCGCCAGCCGACCGCGTCCGCCACCGGAACCGCCACCGCCGACGCCAGCGACGCCGCGATCGTGATGAACGCCGTGTACACCCCGGTCGCCCGCGACACGTTCCCCGCGTAGTCCCGCTTCACGATCGCCGGAACCAGCACGTTCCCGACCGCGATCGCACACCCGATCACCACGGTCCCGGCCCACAGCCCCGCGTCCCCGGTGTAGGACCGCACCACCGTCCCGGCCGCCAGCACCAGCAGCGCCGCCAGCACCGCCCGTTCCATCCCGAGCCGTCCCGACATCCGATGCACCTGGGGCGACACCAGCGCGAACGCCAGCAGCGGCAGCGCCCCGAGCAGCCCCTGCGCCGCCTCCCCGAGCCCTTCCTCCACGCTGATCTGCGGCAGCAGCGGCCCGACCGCCGTGATCGCGGGCCGCAGACACAGCGCCACGAGAAAGATCGTCGCGGCCGGCAGTAGGCGCTTCATGCAGGCGAGCCTCTTACGCCCCCAACCCGAAATCAAGATCCCTTCCCGGTACGCCCACCCAAGCGCGCCGCTCCCACCTGCCCGCCCACGTCCCCTCGCGGAATCCACCGGCCGGCGCCTCGGGGCCACTGCCGGCGGCGACCGCAGCGATTTGCGATGATCGACGTATGGCGACCCCGGGCACCGGTCACGTGACGCAGAACCGGAAGGTCACGACCGCTGACCGGGTGGCCAGGCTGCTCACCGAGGTCCTGTCGCCGGCGGTGCTGGTGGCCGTGGTGCTGCTCGCGGTCGCCGGGGCCTCCGCCGAGTCCGCGCTCTCCGCCCTGATCATGGGCGTGATCGCCGCGGCCGCCGCCAGTTTCCTTCCGATCGCCTACATCCTGCGCGGCGTACGGCGCGGCTCGTGGACCGACCGGCACGTCGGCGACCGGGCCCAGCGCACCCTGCCGCTGCTGGTCTGCCTCGGCTCGACCGCCTCCGGCACGGCAGCGCTCGCCGCCGTCGGCGCCCCGCGCGACCTGCTCGCCCTGATCGCCTGCATGGCCGCCGCCCTGGTCGTGGCCACGCCGATCACCCTGCTGGCCCGCTGGAAGATCTCCATCCACTCACTGGTCGCCGCCGGCGTCGCCGTCACGTTCACCGTCGTCTTCGGCTGGGCGCTGCTGCCCACGTGGCCGCTGGCCGCCGCCGTCGGCTGGTCCCGGGTACGTCTCCGCGACCACACCACCGCCCAGGTCGTCGCGGGCGCCGTGGTCGGCGCCTGCGCCACCGGCCTGCTCTATCCCGTGCTGCGCTGACGCCCGGCGCCGGTGCAGCAGGAGGTCGTTCCCGCGATGCTCGCCAAGGAGCCGTCCCATGGCGATGAGCTGCGGACCCGGCTGCGGGAGGCGCTCGGCCCGCTCGTCGGCCGGATGACGGACCAGGCCCGGCGCGTCGGCCTGCTCAAGGCGGCGTATGCCCGTACCCCTGCTGTTGTCCCCGCGAGTGACCGCCGCCCGCGCCGGCCGGCGCCGTCCTGGGCGTCTTCCCCGGCGGCGCCGCGATCAACTCCGCCACCGGCGCCGACGGTTCCCGCGCTGCCCCGCCGGCTGTCTGGCAGCTGCTCGGTCTCATCCTGGGTACCGTCGCCATCGTCATCCGCGGCCCTCGCGCGAAGCCCCTGATCGTCGCGCACGAACCAGACAGTGCGATGAACAGCGATCTCACGAAGAACGCCGCCGCTTGGCCACCACTCCGGCTCACGATCGAGACACTGAGAGCGGTCGGTCCACCACTAGCCCGGCACCGGTGATGCTGCCAGCCGGTTTGTCCGTTTGTGAGGAGCGGGCCGATTGAGGCGGAAGGCGGCCGTCGCCCCCCGGTTTTTGTCGTACGCATGTTCGAGGATGCTGGCATGCGGGAGACGATGCGGCAGCTCAATGGTCTAGCGGCGCAGTGCGCCACGTGGCGGATGAGCCCATTGCCTGACGCCGAGCTGCTCGACTTCCTCGACGGCGTGCACCACGCGCAGCAGATGCTCCAAGCCGCCCTGCTGCACGCCGTCCACGAGACCCGGGCCCGGAGGATACCCGCGGGCCAGCGCGCTCCCTCCCCGAGGATCTGGCTGCGCGACCGGTTGCGGGTCAGCCTTCGTACCGCCTCCCAGCTGCTCCAACAAGCCACCACCCTCGATCTGCATCCCGGCCTGGACACGGCCCTGGCCACCGGAAAGGTCAACGCCGAGCAACTCGCCACGATCACCACGGCCCTGGCCGGGATCCCGAAAACCGTCGACTCCACCGTCCGCGACGACGCTGCGGCGGCACTGGCCGGGTTGGCGGCCCAGCTGGATCCGGCAGGTCTGCGTACGGCGGGCCGGCGCATTCTCGACCACGTCGCCCCCGAGATCGCCGAGGCCATCGAGGAACGCCGCCTGCGTGACAGCGAACGTGACGCCCACGAGCAACGCCATTTCACCCTGACCGCGGTCGGCGACGGCCGGGTACGGGTGTCCGGAATCCTCGACAGCGAAGCCGCCGCGATCGTCAGCGCCGCCCTGGACCCGCTGTGCAAACCCGATACGGTCGCCGCCGAGCTGGCCGCGACCGGCGAGGCACGTACGCCCGGTCAGCGGCGCGCCGACGCCGTGGTGGAGGTGTGCCGCCTGGTGATGACCGGCGGACCGCTGCCGGACAACGGCGGCGACCGGCCGCAGATCGCCGTCACGGTGAGCTTTGATCCACTTCTGGCGGCGCTCGGCACCGGCGTGCTGGATTCCGGGGAGCCGGTGTCCGCGGAGACCGTACGGCGACTGGGCTGTGACGCCCGGATCCTGCCGATCATCCTCGACGGCGCCGGGCAGATCCTCGACGCCGGACGCACCCGCCGCACCGCCACCGGACCCCTGCGCCGCGCCCTCACCGTCCGCGACAAAGGCTGCGCCTTCCCCGGCTGCGACCGGCCGGCCCGCTGGTGCGACGCCCATCACGTGATCAGCTGGGCCGACAACGGCCCGACGGATCTCGGAAACCTGGTGCTGCTGTGCGAACACCACCATCGCGTTGTCCACGCCGACGCCGGCTGGAAGATCCGCATCGCCGACGACGGCCTGCCCGAGTTCGTCCCACCGGCCTGGCTGGACCCGAACCGGCTACCCCGCCGCAATCAGTACCACCGGCGAACGTGAGACCACACGGAGCGCCCGAACGGGCAGAGGCATTCCGTCGTAGGCGCTGCCTCTGCCCGAGCGAGGCGAACCAGCCGTCATCCGCAGCGTGCGTGACAGCGCCAGTGACCACCCGGATCCGGCAGCGATCATGACCGGCGGTGTGGCGGGCGGCGGCCCGGGCGTACGGCAGTGCCTCCGCGTCACGGCCGGCCTCCAGCAGGCGGCCGGCGAGGTCCGAGCGGGCCAGCGGCAACGCCTCGGGACGGGCGCGGTCCAGGCCGGGCACCTGTTCCAGCAGAGTGAGGACCTCCGTCGCGTGCCGCACCGCGCCGGCGTGGTCGCCGGTCGCCGCGAGGCCGGTGGAGAGCCGGATCAAGGCCTGGATCAGCAGCGAACGGCTCTTGGGACGTGCGGCGAGGCGCAGCAGGCGGACCGCGTCCTGGCCGGCCTCGACGGCGTCGGCATGACGGCCGCTCCCGGACAGGGCCGCGGCGTCGTCGACGAGCTTGGCGGCCAGTCGGCCCCCCACCCCGGCGGTCCGGCCTCGAATTTACGACGACCGATCAAGGCGATGCTCGATCAAACAGCCTCGATCAGACAGGCCCGATCAAACAGGCTCGATCAAGCAGTGAGGTACGTGGCGGAAGCCGACGCCAGCACGAGCCCGGCAAGGAACAGGGTCAGCATCGTCGCGCGGCCGGTGCGCAGCGCGTCGCGGCGGGCGGCGATCACCTCGGCGCGGGTGCCGGGAGTGACGATCGTCGGGCCGGTCCGGAGTGGGACCAGGCCGCTGCCGGTGACCCGGCCCAGGGCGAAGACGGGCAGGCCGCGCGGTACCCGTACCTCGATCAGTCTCAGCTTCTCGCCCTTGCGCAGATCGCCGAGGACCTCCGTGGCGACGATCGGGGGAAGCGGGACCGGCGCGGACCGGCGATGTTCGAGGCTGGTCACGGTCGCGACGCGGGGTTCGTCCTGGATCGGGTCGAACAGGGCGCGCGGTCCGGTGAGCAGACGCGGGTCGACCGGGATCCGGCCGGTCCGGTCGGCGATCGCCGGCCAGGCGGGCGTCTCGATCTCCAGCAGCACGTCGTGATCGGGGCCGACGTCGCCCGTGCCGTGGCGGGCCGGTTCGCGCAGCAGCGTGACCCGGAACCACACGCACTCCTCGCCGGTGACCGGGCCGATCTGGCGGCCGGCCCGGCCGTGATCGGTAACGCCTTCGACGGACACCCGGCCGCCGCCCGAGCGGGGACGGACGCGGCGCAGCGTCCACAGCGCACGGACATCACTGAGCATGAGCAGCAGGAAGATGCCGGAAGCGGCCAGGAGCAGGCCACCGATACAGAACGTCACGGTCGCGACGGTCATCACACCACCACCGTAGGGGCGGCGGTCCAGCGACCGTCTCAGCCGGCCGCGATCTGCTGGAGGTGGGCGGCACGCCGGGTCAGCAGCCGGCGGAGGTACGGCGCCAGCACCACCCTGGTCACCACCGCGCCCACCGGCCCGAACGGCGCGGCGACGGTCATCCGGTCGATCATGCGGGTCCGCCCGTCCCCGAGATCCTCGAACCGGTGCTCGTGCCGCATCGACCGGAACGGCCCGCGCACCTGCTCGTCGACGAACCGATGCGGGCGCTGGTAGGCGCTGATCCGGCTGGTCATCCGCCAGCGCACGCCGAAGTGCCGCCCACGGAACGTCACCTCGTCACCCAGCGTCAGCCGATCACGGCCGGTGCTCGTCGTCGCGGTCTCCCCGCTGTCACGCAGCGCGTCGGTGTGCACCCCCACGTCGAGCTTCAGATCGAACACCCGGGCCGGCACGGCATCGACGACGGACACGACCTCGACCAGCGCTGCCATGATCCGCAGCCTAATACCGCCGGTCACCCCATCACCGGCGCTGATCCCTGGCATGTCCACGAATGATTTCCGGGAAACGCCCGCCTCTGCTGAGCTGTAGCCGGGGGACGGCGAACCGGGGAGCGCGCGATGAGGTGCAAGGACAAGGTTGTCGTGATCACCGGGGCGGCCCGGGGCCAGGGCGCCGCCGAGGCCGCCGCGCTGCGGGACGAGGGCGCGATCGTCATCGCCACCGACGTCCTGGAAGCCGACGGGGTACGGCCGCTCGACGTGCGCTCGCTCGGCCAGTGGACCCGGCTGGCCGAGGAGCTGCGGGAGACGTACGGGCACGTCGACGCGATCGTGAACAACGCCGGGATCACCGGCCGGGACCGGCTGCCCGACATCGACCTGGCCGCCTGGGAGAACACTCTCGCGATCAACCTGACCGGGCCGATGCTGTCGATGAAGACGCTGGTCCCGCTGATGCGGCCGGGTTCGTCGATCGTGAACATCTGCTCGGTCGCCGCGGTCTCCGGGCACGCCGCGGCCCCGTACACCGCCAGCAAATGGGCCTTGCGCGGGCTGATCGACACGCCGCTGATGGAGTCCGCGCCGCAGGCGTTCTTCGACGCGGCGCTCCCGGAGATCCCGCTGGGCCGGGTCGGTGTCCCGGCCGACGTCGCGCCCCTGATCGTCTATCTGGTGTCGGACGAGTCCGCGTACGTCAACGGGGCCGAGATCGTCGTGGACGGCGGTCTCACCGCCCACGTCTCCCACAAGGCGATCGCCGACGCGACCCGCCCGCAAGCGTGAACCTCCGGCGGGCGCCATGATCTGACACCGCCATGATCTGACACCGCCGGGAGCGCAACCGGGCGCCGTACGCGGTCATGCTGGTCCTGTGTCGACGCGCCGTCGCGTTCTGCTGGTCACCGGCCTGGTGCCGGTGGCCGGCGGCCTCGTCGTGGCCTGGTGGGCGCTCGGCCCCGATCTCGCCGACAAGGTGGCCAGCGTGCTCGCGCTGTTCCTGGCCCTGGGTATCGCGCTGATCCCGTTGCTGCGCCGGTGGAGGGGGAGCGAGCCGGTCACCGCGCCACCGGTGGACCGGCTGGTGCCCAGGGTCGCCGAGACGATCGCGCTGCGGCAGCCGGGCGGCACGGTACGCCGGCTGCCCGGCGACCCCGGCGACGACCTGGCGTTCCTGCTGGTGACCTCGACCGCGCGGGCCGGTTCGGCGGACATCGTCGAGGAGACCCTGATCGGGGTGTGCGAGCACACCGCCACCGAGACCGACCTCGACCGGGTGCTGGCCGTCAAACGCCGCGACTACCCGGGGGACGGGATACCGGTGACGCTGCTCTACGGCGGGGAACCGGCGAGTGAGCGCCTGCGCCGCCAGGCCGCGCGGGAAGGCGTACATCTGATCAGTTTCATCGAGTACAAGATCGGATTCGATCTGCGGCGGTTCGCCGCGGGTCAGCACCGGGAGCTGGAACACGATCCGCGCTACCAGTCCCGGTTCTATGTGCCGCAGCGGTACCAGGAGATCGACACGGCGCCGGGCCCCTCCCGTGAGGATCTCCTCGGCCAGCTGCTGAGCTGGCTGGACGAACTCGACGGCCCGTTCGTGGTGGTGCTCGCCCCGTTCGGGTTCGGCAAGAGTTTCCTGCTGCGCGAGCTGGCCCGCCGGATGCACACCCACGACGACGGTGTGGTGCCGGTCCTGGTGCGGTTCCGTGACCTGACCCGGATCCGTGCCGTCGACGAGCTGGTGACCCAGCAGATCAACCGGTACGCGGAGCCCCGCATCACCACCGCCGCGGCCGGCAAGCTGCTGATGTACGGCAGAATCGCCCTGCTGGCCGACGGGTTCGACGAACTGGTGACCCGGGTCGGTTACGTCGAGGCCGCCGACCATCTGCAGGCACTCGCCGAAGTGGCACAGGGCCGGGCGAAGATCGTCGTCGCCGGCCGGGACGAGTACTTCCTCACCGACCGGCGCGGCATGACGGGGCTCGGGGAACGCCTCAACGCCATCCCCGACCGGCGGGTGGTCCGGCTCGCCGGTTTCGACAGCGACCAGATCCACACCTTCCTCGCCCAGCGGCTCGGCAGCGACCAGGCGGCCGGCCGCCGGCTCGCCCTGCTCGGCGAGGTCGAGGACCTGCCCGCGCTCGCCGCCAATCCCCGGATGCTCGACTTCCTCGCCGCCGTGGAGGAGACCCGGCTGCGCGCGGCCGGCGGCTCGTCCGGCGCCGGCCTCTACCGCGAGGTGCTGCGCCAATGGCTCGACGGCGAGCACCGCCGCCTGACCCGGTCGAGCGCCGTGCCGCCGACGGTGGAACAGCTCTGGGAACAGGTGGGTGAGATGGCCGAGCGGGTGTGGTCGTCGCCGGACCATGCCCTCGGCGACGACGAGACGGGCGCCGGCAGCCTGCTGATCCGCGGCCACGACGGCCGGCACCGTTTCGTCCACCAGTCCGTTCTGGAGTGGCTCGTCGCCGACCGGGCGGCCCGCCTGCTGACCGCCGGCGACCCCATGCCCGGCGCCCTGCGCGAGGAGGTGCCGCGCCTGCTGATCGGATTCGTCTGCGGGCTGGCCGGCGCGGCTCCGGCCCGTGACTGGGCCGAGCGGGTGCTGCGGGACCGGGCGGCGCCGGCGGGCGCGGTGATGAACGCCGTCGAGATGCTGAAGGCACTCGGGCTGCGGGCCACGGACGCGGCACAGATCGCCGGTAAACAGCTGCCCGGCGAGGACCTCTCCGGGCAGGTGTGGCGTGGCGCGGACGCGGCCCGGGCCAACCTCGCCGAGGCCAACCTGGGCGGCTCCGACCTGACCGGCGCCAACCTGACCGGGGCACATCTGACGCGGGCCCGGCTGGACCGGACGATCCTGCGCGACGCCATCCTGCGGAACGCCGACCTGACCGGAGCCCGCCTGCTGGGCGCCGACCTGACCGGCGCCGACCTGTCGGCGGCCCGTGCCCGCCGGGCCGCCCTCACCGGCGCCGTGGTCGAACCGGCCCAGTGGGAGGGCGTCGACACGCACGGCGCGGCCGGGCCGGCCGACCTGCCGCGGCCCCGGTTCCGGCCGTCGTCGGTGGCCCGGTCCACGGCGGTCGTCGTCGCGGGCGGACTGATGGCGGAAGCCGGATCCGACGGTACGGTACGGCTGTGGGACGCCGAAGCCGGCCAGCTGCTCCAGGTCCTGGCCGCGCACTCCGCGACGGTTCACGCGGTGGCGTTCCTCGGCGACGGCCGCCGGCTGGTCAGCGCCGGCGGCGACGGGCGGGTCCGCCTGTGGGACACCGCCACCGGCGAACCCGGCGGTGACCTGGAAGCCGGCTCCGGCGCGGTGCACTCGGTGACGGTCGCCCCGGACGGGCGCACGGTCGCCGCGGCGGGCCGGGACGGCGTCATCCGGGTCTGGGACGCGGACACCGGCGTCCCGTCACTCGCGCTGCCATCCGGATCCGGCCCGGTCTGGGCGGTGGCGCTGTCCGTCACCGGCCGGCTGGCGGCGGCCTGCGAGGACGGGACCGTCCGCCTCTGGGAGCGTGACGGCACACCGTCCCACGTGCTGCGCGGCGGCGCCGGGGCGGTGTGGGCGGTCGCGTTCGCGCCGGACGGCGCCACCGTGGTCGCCGGGGGCGCGGACGGCGCCGTACGCCGCTGGCACACCGCCGACGGCATCGAGGTTCCGCCGCTGCGGACGGGTGGCGCGGCGATCTGGTCCGCCGCCTTCGCCGGCACGGGCGACCTGGCCACCGGCGCGGCCGACGGCACTGTCACCCTGTGGCCGTCCGGTCGCGTGCTCGCCGGGCACAACGGGCCGGTGTGGTCGCTGGCGTTCGGGCCGGACGGCAGATGGCTGGTGACCGACGACGGCACGCTACGGAAATGGCATCCCGGCGACGGGCGCCTGCTGCGCCACCTCACCGGCGGCAACATCCCGGTGCGCGCTCTCGGGTGCGCCGGCGACGGCCTCCTGGCCAGCGGCGACGACCTGGGGGTGATCCGGCTGTGGACGCTGCCGTGCGCCCGCCAGATCCAGTACGTGCACGGCCACACCGGCCCGGTCCGGGCCCTCGCCCTCTCCGCCGACGGGCAGTCGCTGGCGGTGGCCGGTGGCAAGGTCACCATCCTGGACACGGTCACCGGTCAGGTCGCCGGCGAGTACTCCGACTACGTCGGCCCGGTGCGGGCATTGGCGTTCTCTCCGGACGGCGGGCGGCTGGTCAGCGGCAGCAGCCAGGTCCGGATGACCGATCTCGCCACCGGCCACGTCACCGGACTCGGCGCGCACACCGGCTCGGTCCGTGCCCTGGCCTGGTCGGCGGACGGCAAACGGATCGCCAGCAGCGGCGACGACGAGACCGTACGGCTGTGGGACGCGGCAACCGGCGAGCATCACCTCGACCTCGACCACCGGGGCGGCTCGGTACGCGCGGTCGCGTTCGCCCCCGACGGTGACATGCTCGCCACCGGCGGCGACCGGATCCGCCTGTGGGACCTGGCCACCGGCCGTCCCGCCGCCGAGGTCCCGGGCCACGGCCCGGCGGTGCACACCCTCGCGTACTCGGCCGACGGCCGGCGCCTGGCCAGTGCCGGAGCCGACGCGGCGGTCCGGGTGTGGGACGCGCGTACCGCCGCTCCGGTCGCCACCCTCGACGGCCACGGCGGCTGGTCGTCGGCGGTGACGTTCCTGGCGGACGGGGACTGGGTCGCCGTCGCGGGCGAGGACGGCACGATCCGCCTGTGGAACGTCCCGCGCCTCCGGTGCGAGGTGATACTGGTGCCGCTCACCGGCCGCGGCTGGGCGGCGATCGCCGCCGACCTGCGCTACAAGATCGAGGGGGTGACCACCGGCGAGTTCTGGTTCGGCGCCGGGCTGTGCCGGTTCGAGCCCGGGGAGATCGACCCCTACCTGCCGGCCGTGACCCGTGTCGGCATCGAGACGACCCTGCTGGACGACGGGACTCAGCCGGCGAGCCGCCGCAGCACCTCGTCCTGAAGCCTGCCGTTGGTGGCGACCGCGTTGCCGCCGTCCGGGCCGGGCCGCCCCGCCACGTCGGTGAGGGTCCCGCCGGCCTCCACCACGATCGGCACCAGGGCGGCCAGGTCCCACACCGCCAGCTGCAGTTCGACCATGATGTCGACAGCGCCCTCGGCCAGCATCATGTAGCCGTAGAAGTCGCCGAACCCGCGGCTCCGCCAGGTGTCGCGCATCAGCTGGAGCATCGGCTCCAGCTTGCCGATCTGCTCCCACTCCGGCAGCGACGCGTAACAGAACGAGGCGTCCTCGAGCCGCTCCACCCCGGACACCCGGATCCGGGCGGGCTCGCCGGTCCGCCGGTCGGCGTAGGCCCCGGCGCCCCGGGAGGCCCACCACCGCCGGCCCAGCGCCGGCGCCGAGACCACACCGACCACCGGTGTGCCGTCCTCGACGAGGGCGATGAGGGTGGCCCACAGCGGCACACCGCGCACATAGTTCTTCGTGCCGTCGATCGGGTCGATCACCCACCGGCGGTTGCTGCCGCCCGGCGCCCCGCCGACCATCCCGCCCTCCTCGCCGAGGACCAGGTCGCCGGGGCGGACCCGGGACAGGACGGTCCGCAGTGCCAGCTCCACCGCGGTGTCGGCGTCGGACACCGGCGTGAGGTCGGGTTTGGAGCTGACCTGCAGGTCGAGCGCCAGGAACCGGTTCATCGAGATGGCGTCGGCGGTGTCGGCCAGGCTCTGGGCGAGCGCGAGGTCAGCGGCGTACCCGGACATGGACACAGGCTATCCGGCCCGGGTACGCCGTGGGGCCTCGTTCAGGTGCGGAACGGGCCGGTGACGCAGTAGGTGATGCCGCCCGAGGACGAGCCGCTGGCGCCGCGCTGCGACGAGAAGTACAGGCGGTTGCCGGCCGGGGTGAACGCCGGGCCGGTCAGCTCGGACGAGCCCTGGCCCGTGACCCGCAGGAACACCGAGATCTTGTCGTCCGGCGTGATCATGCAGATCTCCATGGTGCCGCCGTCCTCGGCCACATAGAGGTCGCCGTACGAGGAACCGGTCACGTTGTCGACACCGGTGAGCGGCGCGGTCCCGGCGGTGACGAGGTTGTCGTCGTACGCCAGCTCGTAGGTGTTGCTCCGCAGATTGACCTGCCACACCCGGTTGTCGCCCTTGGTGGTGAACCAGGCGGTGTCGTTGGCGTAGTGGCAGCCCTCGCCGCCGTTGAACGACTTCGAGCCGGACACCTGGTACCGGGTCTGCGTCGGGGAGCCGTCCGGGTCGGGCACGTTCTTCCAGCTGAACGAGCCGGACGTGCCTGTCCCGGCGATGAAGACCTGCAGCGTGCCCGCGGACAGATCACCCCAGGTGTTCGGCACGAACCGGTAGAACCTGCCGTCCGTCTCGTCCTCGGTCAGGTAGATCACCTTCCGGACCGGGTCGGCAGCGGCCGCCTCGTGCTTGAACCGGCCCATCGCGGGACGGTTCACCGCCGTGCCGCCCAGCGGGTAGGTCTCGAAGACCCGGCCGCGGGTGACCTCCTCGCAGCTCAGCCAGGTGTTCCACGGGGTCTTGCCGCCGGCGCAGTTCTGGTTGGTGCCGGACAGGATCCGCGACGCGCCGACGATCGCGCCGGACGCGTCGAACAGGATCCGCGACGCGCCGCCCCCGGCCGACGAGCTGACCTCGGAGTTCGACACGTAGATCCAGCCGTTGCCGTTCGGGATGACCGCCCCGCCGTCGGGCGCGTCGTGCCAGACGTAGGTGGTGCCCGGAACGGTCTGCCGGGAGCGGGCGATCACGGTGCTCGTGAATCCGGCGGGCAGCTGGATGCCGTTGGCGTCGGCGGGCTGGAGCGCGCCGTACGGGCCGGTGGCGTTCTGGGCCGGTGCCGCATAGGCGGCCGACCAGGCGGTGAAGGGCAGGGCCAGGCCGCCAGCGCCGGCCACGGTGGTACGCAGAAGGGTTCGCCGATCCATGACAGCGGACCGTAATGATCCAATGAGGACGCCGTCTGAACAGTTCGCAACTAATCGCTGTCCATCAATCTCGGGTGTGGTATGCCCGATTGGACGGATTTGTAGCCGGGTGCCCGGACGGCCGTCTCAATTGTCTCCGTAACTATTGTCGGCGCGTTGTCCGTACTCCAAAAATCGATGGGAGGTAAACGTTTCATCCAGTGGGGAGAAGGAAATGCGCAGTGCAGTCCCGAAACTATTCGGAATCGTCGCCGCCGTTGCTCTCGGTGCCGCGGGGATCACGCTGATCCCGGATGCCGACGCCGCCACCGAGCCGGCCACCGCGTCGTTCGCGAAGGGCCCCGCGCCGAGCAACGCCGGCATCGAGGCGACCCGCGGGCCGTTCGCGATCACGCAGACCACCGTCTCCCGGGCCGCGGTGTCCGGCTTCGGCGGCGGCGACATCTACGTCCCGGCCGACACCAGCGCCGGCACGTTCGGCGCGGTCGTGATCGCGCCCGGGTTCACCGCCCGCAAGTCCAGCATGGCCTGGCTGGCCCCGCGGATCGCCTCGCAGGGCTTCGTGGTGTTCAACATCGACACGCTGACCACCTCCGACCAGCCCGCCAGCCGCGGCCGCCAGCTGCTGGCCGCCGCCGACTTCCTGACCGGCCAGAGCAGCGTGCGGACCCGCGTCGACGCGTCCCGGGTGGCCGTCGTCGGGCACTCGATGGGCGGCGGCGGCACCCTGGAGGCGGCGCTGAGCAGGCCGTCGTTGCAGGCCGCGATCCCGTTGACGCCGTGGAACCTGACCAAGTCGTTCAGCCGGGTCACCGTGCCCACGCTGGTCGTCGGCGCGGAGTCGGACACCATCGCCCCGGTGCGGTCGCACTCCGAGCCGTTCTTCGCCAGCCTGCCGGCCGCGCCCGGCAAGGCGTACCTGGAACTCAACAGCGCCTCGCACTTCGCCCCGAACACGCCGAACACCACGATCGCGAAGTTCAGCATCGCGTGGCTGAAGCTGTTCGTCGACAACGACACCCGCTACCAGCAGTTCGTCTGCCCCGGGCCGGGCGCCGGCTCGGCCGTTCAGGAGTACCGCAACACCTGCGCCAACTTCACTGTGTAATCAAGGCCCTCAGCGCCGGCTCGGCCTGCTCGAACGCGATCGGCCCGCTGCCCAGCAGCGGGCCGTACAGCACCCCTTCCAGCGTACGGACGTAGAGCGCGGCCTTGCGGCGCAGCTCGTCGGGGTCGCCCTCGATCCCGCACTCCCGGAAGATCGCCAGCTGCGCCTCGATGGCCCGGCTCTTCACATCGGTCGCCGCGGTGAACAGCACCCGCGCCGCGACCTGCGGCTCCGCCTCGGCGAACCGGCGCATCTGCTCCGCCGAGCCGAGCAGCTCCGCGAAGATCCGCGAGATCGCGATCACCCGGTCCGGGCCACCCTTGCCTGTCTCGCCACCCGCCTCGCTGGTCGCCTCCGCGATCAGGATCTTCGCGATCGCCCAGAACACCTCGCCCAGCAGCGCGTCCCGGCTGCCGACCGCCCGGTACAGCGTCGCCCGGCTGATCGCCAGCTCCGCCGCGAGCGCATCCATGTCTATCGTCGAATGCTGCAGATAATGGTTCGCCGCGCCCCGCAGCAGAACCTCCGGTGCCATGACTCGCCTCGCGGTGGGAATGGCGATTCTCCTTCCCCTGGAGAATGAACACTAGCCGGGCAGAATACGTTTCAAGACGCCCGTCGGTTCAATCCTTTCCCGAATATCATCCGAAAGGGCATTCCCGGGTACGCCGTTCGCGCCCCGCATCTCCACATGACGTCGGCCGTTCCGCCAGAAATCAGGCCAAACAGCACGAACGCCGCGGTCGATCTGCAACCATCCGCAGGTTGCCACCAACCGGATACGGGGGTCGAAATGCGCGGATCAGCACGATCGGGCCGGGCGCCGTGGTGGGCGCGGCTCGGAATCGCCGTCGGGAGTCTTCTCCTGGTTCCGGCCGCCGTCCCCGCCGTCGCGTCGCACCTCGGCGGCGACCGCGTGCTCACCCTCCGCAGCGGCCCACTGAACGTGCTGCTCGTCGGCATCGACCCGCGCGGCGCACACACGAAACCGCTCGCCGACACGATCGTCGTCGCGCACATCCCCGCCGACCGGCGAGGCGTCTACCTCTTCTCACTGCCCCGCGACCTGGTCGTACGGATCCCCGCCTTCCCGAAGTCCGGCAGCACCGCCCAGCGCGCGAAGATCAACGCTGCGATGGGCCTCGGCAGCCGTCTCCCCGGCGGCCTGCGGTTCGACCCCGCCCGCGGCTACGAGCTGCTCGAACGGACCGTCCGCCAGGTCACCGGGATCCCCCGGTTCGACGCCGGCGCGGTCCTCGACTTCCCCGGCCTCACCAAGCTGGTCACCGCGATGGGCGGCGTGACCATGACGATCGACCAGACCGTCGTCTCCGAGCACCGCAAACCCGACGGCAGCCCCCGCGACCGGCTGCCTCGGTGCCAGGGCGACAACAAGTGCCTGCGCCCCTACACCGGACCGCAGAAGACCTACCCCAAGAGCGACGTTCCGGTACGCCTGTCCGGCTGGGAAGCCCTCGACTACGCCCGCCAGCGGTACGGCCTGCCCCGTGTCGACTACGACAGGCAGCGTCACCAGCGGCAGATGATCCGCGCGCTGGCCCGCCAGGTGACCCGCGACGTGACCACCGACCCCGCCAGGCTGCCCCGCGTCTTCGGCGCCCTCGGCAGCTCGCTGACCTTCACCGGCGCCGGGTTCAGCCCTCTCGCCTGGGCCGTGGCCCTGAAGAACCTGAACCTCGCCGAGCTCACCTCGATCACCCTGCCGGGCGGGCCGCTGTTCGAGAACGGCCGCTACCTGGGCGAGAAGCTGAGCCCGGAGGCCGGCTCGTTCTTCGCAGCCGTCCGCGACGACCGCGCCGCCCGGTTCCTCCTCGACCATCCCGCCTTCGTCGACCGCGCCCCCTGACCGCGGCGGCGAGCGGGTCAGCCCGGCCGGTTGCGGCGGCGGGCGATCAGCAGGCCGATGGCGCCGGCGGCCACCGCCAGGCCCAGCCCGGCGATCATCGCGCCGATCGGCAGGCGGCTCTCCGGCGCGGTGGCGGCGGAGACGGCGGCCGGGGCCTGCGGTGTGCCGGAGGAGGCAGCCGGAGTCGTCGTGGCCGGCTGTGGGGCGGAGTCCGGGCGCGGATAGCGGAGCAGGTCGGCGCTCTTCGCCCCGTCGGTCATCTCGGACACGGTGAGCAGGGCGGCGCCGTCCGACGTGTAGGCCAGCGATTCGCCCTGCGGCTCGTCCGGCAGCGCGATCGTCCGGGCCGCGCCGCCGGTGATCGCCCGGACCAGGGCGTCCGCTGTCGTGCCCGCGGCGGTGCCGTCCCCGCCGGGAACGTCGAACTCGAACGCGTCGGCGTACGTCCGCAACGCTGCCCGCTGCCCGTCCGGGCTCACCGCTCCACCGGTGACCACCAGCCGGCCCTTGAATCCGAACGGGTTGTTCGTCCCGGTCACCGGAATCGCGAAGTCACCGGCCCGGCGCAACGGCGTCGTCGCCCCGGCCCGCAACGGCCCGTCCGGCACGTAGACGCCCGCCGTGAACGGGTCCTTGGTCACCACGATCGGGATCCCGTCACCGCCGGTCAGCAGTGCCTCCGCGTCGTGGGCGCCGTCCGGGTAGGACAGCCGGAACAGCTCCGGCGCCGAGGCCCCCGGCGCGAGCCGCCACACCCCGACGGTGTCCCGGTTCTGCCCGTTGTCGCCGATGTCGCCGACCCAGAGCGTGCCGTCCGCGCCGCGGGCCAGGTCCTCGGTGTCCCGGGGCCGCGAGGGATACGCGATCGTACGGGTCACCTTGCAGTTCCGGTTCAGATGGAAGATCCGCCGCCCGGCCGCCTCGTCCGCCCCGTCGTTGACCACCACGTACCCGTCGCCGTCCGCGACCAGCCCGGAGATCTCCACGAGCCGCTTGTCACTGATCCGGCAGGCCGTCGCCGGAACAGCGGCCCGGGGAACAGCGGCCCGGGGAACAGCGGCCAGGGGAACGGGGGCCAGCGAGACGATCAGGGCCGCTCCGGCGGACAGCAGTGTCATCTCACTCCTCGCGCTCGTGGCGGCCGGCCGGCCCGCGTCCCACCTTGCCATGAGCGCGCCAGCGTCGTCGCGGCCGCACAGCAAGCCCACAGGGCGCTCCTGGGAGAGCCCAAAAGTCCCAGGTCACGCTTCTGGGCATGACGCAGATGACGTTCCCGATCGCCTACTCGCCCGCCCGCCGCGCCGAGGCCGTCCCCGCTTCGCCGGCCCGGTGGCGTCTCCTCGGCGCCGAGTTCGCCACGGCGCTCGCCGTCACCCTCGGACCCGCCGCCGACCGGCCCGCCGACCGGCCCGCCGACCGCGGCGTCCTGACCACCGCCGCCAGCCCGGGCGCCGTGATCGTCGGCCCCGGGACCCGCCTCGTCGCCGTCCAGCCCTCGATCACCTCGTGGTGAGCCCGCCGACCCGTGAGAGCCAGCCGTCGCTCACGCCTGCCGAGCGGCGTCCGCCGGGTGTCCCGGCTACGGCAGGCACGGTCAGCCGTACGCCAGGCTGGTCACCGGCCCGCCGTAACCGGCGTGGACGACGGCTGGCGAACCTCGCCACGGCACACCAGCGGGCCCGCGGCGGGCAGCCTGCCGGATTCGCCCGTGAGGGAGGGGGAGACGGATCTCATATCGCCCGCATGGTGGTCGTGCTGCAGCGCCCGGCAGCGGCCGCGGCCGATGGTCATCCGGCCTGATCTGCGGGGACGCCCTGGAAGCCGGCCGATCGAGGTCGGATTTGCGGCGTATCGGGGGGAGAGGGGTGGGTGCACCGGAAAGACGGTTACCGGTACCGTTCCGCAGTGCCCGACGACCGCCCGAAAATGATCGCCGAACGTTACCGCCTGGTAGGCCAGCTCGGCCAGGGCGGCATGGGCCGTGTGTGGGCGGCCCGGGACGAGCTGCTCGACCGTGACGTCGCGGTCAAGGAGATCGTGCCGCCGGCCGGGCTCACCGGGGACGAGCTGCGTACGCTGCGGGAACGCGCGATCCGTGAGGCCCGGGCGATCGCCATGCTGGACCAGCCCAACGTGGTCCGGATCTTCGACGTGGTCTTCGAGGGCGGCGAGCCGTGGATCATCATGGAGCTGGTTCCGTCCCGGTCGCTGTTCGACACCGTCCGTGACGACGGGCCGATGGCGCCCGGCCGGGCCGCCGGGGTCGGGCTCGGGGTCCTCGCCGCGCTGAACGCCGCCCACCGCGCCGGCCTGCTGCACCGGGACGTGAAGCCGGGCAACGTCCTGCTCGCGCACGACGGCCGGGTGGTGCTCACCGACTTCGGCCTGGCCACCGCCGCCGGCGACGCCAGCATGACCAGCACCGGGGTGGTGCTCGGCTCCCCGCAGTACCTCGCGCCGGAACGCGCCCTCGACGGCGACGTCGGCCCGGCAGCCGACCTGTGGTCCCTGGGCGCGACCCTGTACACCGCGGTCGAGGGGCGCCCACCGTACGTCCGCTCGTCCCCGATGGCCACGCTCGCCGCCCTGGCCACCGAGCTCCCGGACCCGCCGGAACGCGCCGGCGTCCTGCGCCACGCCCTGACCGCGCTGCTGCAACGCGACCCCGCCGACCGTGCCGACGCCGAAACCGCCCGCCGTCTGCTGCTGGCCGCGAGCGTGCCCGGTTCCCCGCCGCCACCGAACGCGCCGATCTACCCGGAACCCACCTTCGCCACCCCGAAACAGGTAGCGCCCCGCCCCGTCACCCCGGTCGACGCCTTGGGGACGCCGCCGGCGGCGCCCGCCGGAGGACCGGCCGCGCCCGTCGCGCCCGGGCCCACGCAAGAGCTGCCCGACGCCTCCGGGGTGAGGCCGCCGAGGACGCGGGCGCGGCTCCTCGCGCTGGTCGTCGTGGTGGCGCTGGTGGTCGCGGTGGGGTTTCTCGCGTACCCGTGACGGCGACCGGAAGCGGACCTACCGCAAACCGGAGCGTTCGGCGGCGACGGCCAGCTCGACCGCCTGGTGCACCGGTGCGGCAGCGGGCGTGACGAACGTACCGAAGAGAAGATCCTGTCCGTAGTCGGTCATCGGGTCGCCGCCTTGACGTCGCAGACGTCGAAGTCGTCACGGAACAGGCTGTCCGGGTCGTAACGCTCCTTCAACGCGCGCAGCCGGGCCAGGGTCGCCGGCGGGAACGCCTCCTCGACCCGGTCGGTCGCGGTCTCGAAGCTGAGGTGGAGCCCGTCGAAGTGCGGCCGCAGCCGGTCCCAGGCCGCGTCGACGAGGAAGGTGTCCGCGCCGAGCGCGAGCAGTTCGTCCGGCCCGACCCCGGGACCGATCCTCGAACTCGTGCCCCTCGAAATCGTGGGTCCCTCGCTGATACCTCAACGCTCACGCGACGGCCGGTGAGGCCGATTACCTCACCGTGACCGTCGTGCCGTCGTTGCGCCGTGACCCCGTGCTGCTCGTGCTGGGGTCGGTGGCGCTGGTGTCGTCGGTGATCGCCGTCGCGGACACCGGCGGGCAGCTGATGCGGGCGGTGATCTGGCCGGCGCTGGTGGCGCTGTGCGCGGTCACGGCCGGGAACGGTCTCCGGATCCGGCGCGACCCGCACGCCACCGGCATCGAACGGCGGATGTGGGGTTCGGTCCAGCTCGCCGCGACGATCTTCCTGGTCAGCGACGTCTGGCAGTTCGGGGTGTTCCTGCGCGCGCCGGACAGCATGGCCGGATCGATCGGTGGTCCGGTGTACAGCGCGGGCATCTTCGCCGGCACCGTCTGCCTGGTCGGGGCGCTGCTGGTGACGCCACTGGACTACGGCACCCGGCGGGAACGGGCCCGGTTCCTGCTCGACGCGGCCACCGTGCTGGTGTTCGCGGCCACCCTGGGCGGCTACTTCACCGTGACCGCGGGCGCCGCCGGGGTGGCCGGGGCGGGCCGCTGGATCTCCCTGCTGTTCGGGCCGGCGATCTACATGGTGGCGGTGTTCGCCCTGATCAAGCTGCTGCTGATGCCGGTGAAACCGTTCGCGCCGCTGGCCGGGGCGCTGCTGTCGGCGGCCGCGCTGCTGGAGGGCGCCGCCACCGGATTCCGGCCGCTGCTGATCCAGCACGGTCACATCCCCTGGCAGCAGGGCGCCACGGTGGTCGCCGTGGCGGCGCTGGCCGCCGGGACCCGGGTCCAGTTCCTGCAGATGCGGGCCGGCGCGGCCGGTACGCCACGCGCCCGCCGCCGCCCGTACAGCCTCCTGCCGTACGCCGCCGTCGCCGGAACGTTCGCCCTGCTCATCGGCGTGCTGGCGGTGGACGGCTGGCAGCCCGCCACCTGGATCGCGGTCGGCGGCGCGGCCGGCTCCTCAGCGCTGGTCGTGGTGCGGCAGCTCGCCGCCTTCGCCGACAACGCGCGCCTGGTGACCATGCTCGACGCGAAGGTCGCCGAGCTGCACAGCCTCCTCGCCGAACGGGACCGGCTCGCCGCCGAGCTGGAGCACCGGGCGTTCCACGACCCGCTGACCGGGCTCGCCAACCGGGCCCTGTTCCAGCAGAGCCTGGATTCCGCCGCCGGAGAGGGCCGGGTCGTGCTGCTGCTCGACCTGGACGGGTTCAAACCCGTCAACGACACCTACGGCCACGCCGCCGGGGACGCCGTGCTGACCGCCGTGGCGCTGCGGCTGCGCGCCCACGCCGGCCCCGGCGACCTGGTCGCCCGTCTCGGCGGCGACGAGTTCGCGCTGCTCAGCGCGGGCCCGCTGACCGAGGCCGAAGGGCGTGACCGGGCGGACGCCATCGCGGCGGCGATCGCCGTGCCGATGACCGTTCTCGGCCAGCAGGTACGGGTCGGCGCGAGCATCGGCGTCGCCTCCGGCCGGGCCGGGCAGACCGGCGACGCGCTGCTGCACGAGGCCGACCTCGACATGTACGCGGCGAAGGCCCTCCGGGTCTGCCCTGAACCGGCGCGGGCAGGTGAGCCACCGGTCACCCCGGTCTTCCCGGCGCCGCACCCCCGAGACGGCCTCCGCGGCCGACCCTGAGCCGGCTCGGGGGTTTCTCGTCCTGGCGGATGGTTCGGCCGCCGGATCGGTCGCTGACGATCGAGGGCAGGCCGCGCGATGAGTGCGGCGTCGAGAAGGGATCCCGCGTGCGCATCCGAACGATCTCCGCCGTTCTCGCCCTGACCCTGCTGTCCTTGGTCGTGGCCGCCCCCGCCGGTGCCGCGCCACCCCGCGATCAGCTGCGCAGGGATCTCCAGGCGGTGGTCGCCGCCGGGGCCACCTCCGCGATCGCCGAGTCCGTCGGCCCGTCCGGCACCCGGCGGGCCGCCGCCGGCGTCACCGAACTGGGCCGGCGGACACCCGCGCCGGCCGACGGGCGGTTCCGGATCGGCAGCGTCACCAAGACGTTCGTGGCCACCGTGGTGCTGCAACTGGCCGCCGAGCGGCGGCTGAGCCTGGACGACACGGTCGAGCGGTGGCTGCCCGGCACCGTGCCGAACGGGGACGGGATCACTCTGCGGCAGCTGCTCGGCCACACCAGCGGGCTGTACGACTACACCGCCGTGCTGGACGTCTCCCCGGCCGGCTGGCTGCCCCAGCGGTACCGCTCGTGGGAACCCGCCGAACTCGTCGCGCTGTCCACCGCGAAACCGCCGCTGTTCGCGCCCGGCGCCGACTGGTCGTACTCGAACACCAACTATGTGCTGCTCGGCATGGTGGTGAAGGCCGCGACCGGCCAGCACTACGCGGCACAGATCCAGCGCCGCATCATCGGGCCGCTCGGTCTGCGGCACACCGAGTCGCCGGGCGAGCGGATCCGGATCAGCGGCCCGCACGCGCACGGCTACGTGCCGTTCGGCCCGGCCGGCAACGAGAAACCGGTCGACGTCACCACGTTCAACCCGAGCATCGCCGACGCGGCCGGCGACATGATCTCCAGCACGGCCGACCTCAACACGTTCTTCCGGGCCCTGCTGGGCGGCCGGCTGCTGCCGCCCGCCCAGCTCGGCGCGATGACCACGATGCGGACCGTGGAGCCGGGCCACGGCTACGGCCTCGGGCTGGAGACCACCGAGCTGCCCTGCGGCACGCTCCTGTACGGGCACGGCGGCAGCATCTTCGGCTACGCCACCAGCACGCTGCACACCCGGGACACGAGCCGGCAGCTCAGCGTGTCGGCCACCCCGTACGTCGGCGACCCGGGCGCCGCCTTCGAAGCCCTGCTCGACCACACCTTCTGCTGACCCGAGCCACCCCCGGTGTGTTGAGTTCGGCCGTCATACGCGCCCGAACTCAACACACCGAGCAGACCGCGGGCCGTCAGCGGACCTCGATCACCAGGTCGTCGGCGCCGGGGACCGGGTGAAGACCGGACACGGACAGGTCGGGCAGAGCGGACCAGACGGCCTCGGGCAGATCCAGCTCCAGCCAACCGTCGCCGGGCTGCCGGACGGCGTACGCCGCGGCGGGGAACAGCGCGACCCGGGCGTTGCCGTCGCCCTCCAGCACGAGCTGCCTGCCGTACGGAAGACGATCCCGCACGCCCGCCGCCACCAGATCCGCGTTGATCTGCTTGAAGCTCAGCCGGATCGTGCCGTCCTCGTCGGCCGACCAGTGGAAACCGGCGATCATCAGCACGCCGGTGGACGAGCCGTCCCGTTCCCGGCCGGCGTCGGCGGCGGCCCGCAGCGCCGGGTCGTCCAGGGCCGACGGTCGGTCCAGGTCGGTGACCAGCAGCGGGTTCCGCTGGGCGAGCAGCTCCAGCACACCCGAGGCGTGCCACTGGCGGGCCGCGTCGTACTCGTCCGTGGTCAAGCCCACCACCTGCAGGAACTGCAGCCGCCCGTGCGGGGTGGCGATCGTGCCGAGCTCCGGGTCCTCGGCGAACGTGATCGCCGTCATCAGCGTGTCGTAATCCTGCCGGAGCGGGCCGTTGGCGTTCATGTGGTGGAACGGCTCGAACCAGTTGCCACTGCCGAACACGTACCGGGCCAGATTGTTCAGCAGGTGCGCCGCCCAGAACGGCACCTCCGTCTCGCCTGCCGCCCGCGCCACCCGCATGGTGAACTCGAAACCCCAGCCCGACTCCTCGGTCTCCGGCGCGTCCGCGTCCCGCTCGTACAGCTCGCTCATCCCGTACGTGACGATGTGCCAATGATCGCCCCGCGGGTAGAAACTCATCCCGTCGAGCGGATCCGGCCCACCCAGGGCGTACTTGATCAGCGTGCCGAAGTGCTGCGGCTCGACATCGGGATAGAACTCGTCGAGGCGGGCGGTGATGGCGTCCCAGCCCGGGGTGTCAGACGTCATCGCGGAATGAGATCACACTCCGCGGGCCGCCGCGGCACCGCTCGTTATGCTGGCGCGGCAGCAGAGTGGCGGCGGAGATCCCCGAGGAGTGGCTTGGTGCGCACGACCGTGCAGGACGTCGCGCGTGCGGCCGGTGTGTCGGTGTCGACGGTGTCCCGGGCGCTGACCGGCGGCGCGGTCAGCCCGGCCACCCGGGAAGCGGTCGTCGCCGTCGCGCACCGGCTCGGCTACCAACCCAACCGGGCGGCCCGGGGACTCATCACCGGCCGTACCGGAAACCTGGGGTTGATCGTCCCCGACCTGCGCAACCCGTTCTTCGCCGACGTGGCCAAAGGCGTCACGGCCCGGGCCCGCGCCGTCGACTGCGGGGTGTTCATCAGCGACACCGACGAGGACCCCGTCGCCGAACTCGAAGCCGTCGCCACCCTGCGGCACAACACCGACGGCATCCTGCTCTGCTCCCCACGGTCCACCGACGCGCAGATCCTCGCCGCCGCCGACCCGCGCACCACCGTCCTGCTGCACCGGCGGGTGCCCGGCATGACCTCCGTCGTCGCCGACATCGTCGACGGGATCCGGCAGGCCGTCCGGCACCTGCTGGCGCTCGGGCACCGGCGGATCGCGTTCGTCTCCGGCCCCGACGGCTCCTGGGCGTCCCGGCAGCGGATCAGCGGCCTCGACGAGTTCACCCGCGACCACGACCTCGAGATCCTGCCGGTCGGGTCGGTCGCCCCCACGTTCGACGGCGGCGTCCTCGCCGGAGACCTGGTCCTGGCGAGCCCGGCGACCGCGGTGCTCGCCTACAACGACCTGGTCGCGACGGGGCTGCTGCACCGGCTCGCCGCGCGCGGCGCGGTGGTCCCGGACCGGATGAGCGTGGTGGGGTACGACGACGTCAGTCTCGCCGGCATGAGCCATCCCCCGCTGACCAGCGTCGCCGTCCCCAAGGACCGGGCCGGCGCGATCGGCCTCGACCTGCTGCTCGGCCGCGCCGGAACCGTCACCGCCGAACACGGCGCCGAGGTCATCCTTCCCACCACCCTGGTCGTCCGCGCGTCGACCGGCGTCGCCCCGTCCCGATCGGCGCCGTCATGACCGACGAGATCCCGCTCACCGGCGGTAACGTGGCGGCCGGCGTGGTACGCGTCGGCGACACCGTGCGGCGTCCTGCCGGGTTCTGGACACCGTCGGTGCACGCGCTGCTCGAACACCTGTGGTCCGCCGGATTCCGGAACGCGCCGCGGCCACTCGGCCTCGACGAGCAAGGACGCGAAATCCTGACGTACGCCGCCGGCGACGTGCCGTGGCCGTCCCACTTCGCACTGCTCGAACCACACGAACGGCTCGCCGAGGTCGGCAGGCTGATCCGGGACCTGCACGACGCCTGCGCGGAGTTCGTGCCGCCCGCCGGCGCCCGCTGGAACAACCTGCTCCCCGACGGCCGCGACGACCTGATCGTGCACTACGACATCGCGCCGTGGAACCTGGTGATCGGCCCCCGGATGGTGCTCATCGACTGGGACAACGCCGGGCCCGGGTCCCGGCTGTGGGACCTCGCGTACGCGGCGCACGGGTTCGTGCCACTGTCCGCCCACCCGGACTGGCAGCGGACCGATGACGCGGGCAAGCGGCTGCGGGTGCTGGCCGACGCGTACGGGCTCGACGAGGAACAACGGCGTCAACTGGTGCCGCTGCTGGCCGCCCGCAGCCGGGCCACCCACGACTTCCTGCGCGAGCAGGCGGCTCTCGAGGCCGAACCGTGGGTGACGCACTGGCGCACCGGTCACGGGGACGCATGGCGCAACGACGCGGACTACACCGAACGCCATGCCGCCCTCTGGCTGTCCGCACTCCTCGACTGAAAGCCGTCAGGGGTCGGGTGTCCGGCTTTCTCGTCTGGGGTTCGGGCGTGTTGAGTTTCTTACCCGTGGGGCGAGGTGTCCAGCTTGCTCACCCGGGGCAACAGGCGTGTTGAGTTTCTTACCCGCGGGGCGCGGGATCCGTTTTTCTCGCTCCTCTGTGCTGGCTTTGCTGCGCTTCGCTCCGCGTGCAAAATGCCCCCTTGGAGTTGGTGTCGAGCCAGGCTATTTTCCGCCGCCCAGCAAAAACCACTGGGCGTCGGAAAATAGACTGTCTCGACACCAACGGGCATTTTGCGGGCAGTTCTGTGAATACGACCTCGCGTAGACTACGGGGGTGATTTGACGGCCGCATCGAAAACCCGGGCACCTGGGCAAAGCTCCGTGGTCTGCGGTGCGCGTGGCCACGTAACGGTGATGCCCTGTAGTCTGCGGTGCGCGTAGTAACGCAACTGTGAAGCCCCGCAGTCTTCAGTGCGGGCGTGGCCACAGAACAGTCCCGCAAAATGCCGTTGGTGTCGAGACAGTCTATTTTTCGACGTCCAGTGGTTTTTGCTGGGCGGCGAAAAATAGCCTGGCTCGACACCAACTCAGAGGCATTTTGCACGCGGAGCGAAGCGAAGCAAGTCAGCACAGAGGGGCGAGATATCCGGATGCCTCGTCCCGTGGGGAAGAAACTCAACACGCCTGTTCCCTCGGGTGAGATAGTCGGATACCTCGTCCCGTGGGTAAGAAAGTCAGCACGTCTGAACTCCGGGCGAGACGGCTGGATACTCCGACCTGCGGGTGGGCGAGCCGGCACACCTGACCCCAGCCGGACACCCCGGCCCGCGGGTGAGAAGGCCACCCGCAGATGCGCCCCGCGTCGTCGAGGACCGGAACCCGGCTACGTGACCGCGCCCAACTGCCATGGGATGAACTCGTCGCGTCCCAGGTCCAGGTCTTCGCTGACGGTGGGCCGGCCGGAGGCGACGGCCAGGATGGCCTCGAAGATCTGCTCGCCCGATGCGGTGATGGTGGTGGACCCGGTGACGATGCCGCCGGTGTCGAGGTCCATGTCCTCGCGCATGCGCTGGTACGTCTCCGAGTTGGTGGCGACCTTCAGCACCGGGGCCGGTTTGCCGCCGAGGACGGAGCCGCGGCCGGTGGTGAACACGACGACGGTGGCGCCGCCGGCGACCAGGCCGGTCACGGACACCGGGTCGTAGCCGGGGGTGTCCATGAAGGTGAAGCCGGCGTCGGTGATCGGTTCGGCGTACTCGTAGACGGCGGTCAGTGGGGCGGATCCGCCCTTGGCGACGGCGCCGAGGGATTTCTCCAGGATGGTGGTGAGGCCGCCGGCCTTGTTGCCGGGGGACGGGTTGTTGTCGAGGGTTCCGCCGCCGGCTTCGACGTACCGGTGCCACCACGCGATGCGGTCGAGGAGGCGCCGGCCGACCTTCTCGCTGACGGCGCGGCGGGTGAGCAGGTGCTCGGCGCCGAACACCTCGGGGGTTTCGGCGAGCACGGTGGTGGCGCCCTGGGCGACGAGCAGATCCGACGCGTGGCCGAGCGCGGGGTTGGCGGTGATGCCGGAGTAGCCGTCGGAGCCGCCGCAGTTGAGGCCGACGACCAGGGCGGAGGCGGGGACGGTCTCGCGGCGGCGGTCGTCGAGGCGGTCGAGGAGGGTGCGGACGGCGGTGGTTCCGGCGCGGACGGTGGCCCGTACGCCGCCGGTGTCCTGGATGGTCAGTTTCTCGACGATCGTGTCCGAGTCGTCGGGGAGGCCGGCGAGGAGGGTGTCGACGCCGATCATCTCGCAGCCGAGGCCGAGGACCAGGATGCCGCCGATGTTGGGATGGTTGGCGTAGCCGCGGAGCGTACGCAGCAGGATCTGGCCGCCCTCGCTGGCGGGGACCATGCCGCAGCCGGAGTCGTGGGCGAGGGCGACGACGCCGTCGACGTTCTCGTAGGCGTCCATGATCGGGCCGCGGAACTGGTCGGCGATCATGCGGGCGGTGGACGCGGAGCAGTTGACGGAGGTGACGATGCCGACGAAGTTGCGGGTGCCGACGCGGCCGTCGGCGCGCCGGTAGCCCTGGAAGGTGCGGGTCTCGAGGGCGGGGGCGATCGCGGTGACGCCGGTGCCGAACTCGTACTCGTGGTCGACCGCCGCCATGCCCAGGTTGTGGGCGTGCACGTGGTCGCCGGCCCGCACGTCGGTGGTGGTGCTGCCGATGACCTGCCCGTACTTGTGGACCGGGGTGCCGGCGGCCAGATCCCGCAGCGCGATCTTGTGCCCGCGCGGGACGGTGGCGAGCACCGGGATCTCGTGGCCGGCGTGGCGCAGGACGTCGCCGGCGGGCAGTTCCCGGGTGGCCACGGCGACGTCGTCGTGTTCGCGCAGCAGCAGCGCCACTTCGCGCAGGTCCAAGTGCGGCATGGGCAATCCTTGACGTGTTGCGGGAACGTTTGCGGTCCCATCCTGACACGTCCGCCGATGACGGTCGAGGGGTCGCGGCTCTTGACCTGGGCGGTGCGGCACGGCAAGGATGGGAATGCGCTTTCCCCCAGCTAGCGCGATTTTTGGAGGATCCCGTGAAACGATCCAAGAATGGTTGACCGCTACCGCGCCGCGATCGTCGGAACCGGGGCCGTCGCGGGCGCCCACGCCGAGGCCCTCCGCGCCCACGACAGCCGGGTCGAGACCGTCGCCGTGCACGACCTCGACCCCGGGCGGGCCCGCGACTTCGCCGGCAGGTGGAACATCCCGGCCGTTCGGGACGACGTCGAGGACCTGATCGGCGGCGGCGTCGACATCGTCCACCTGTGCACCCCGCCCGGCACCCACGTCCCGATCGCCCGGCGGCTGCTGGCCGCCGGCGTGCACGTGCTGGTGGAGAAGCCGCCGGCGCTGTCGCTGGCCGAACTCGACGTGCTCGCCGGGGCGTCCGCCGCCTCCGGGGCGCACCTGGCGACGGTCTTCCAGCACCGGTTCGGCGCCGGGGCGAAACGGCTGCGCGCGCTGATCGCCGGCGGCACGCTCGGCCGGCCGCTGCTGGCCACCTGCCACACGCTGTGGTTCCGCGACGACGAGTACTACCGCGTGCCGTGGCGCGGGAAGTGGGCGACCGAGGGCGGCGGGCCGACCATGGGGCACGGCATCCACCAGTTCGACCTGCTGCTGTCGATCCTCGGGCCGTGGGAGCGGGTCAGCGCCCTCGCCGCCCGCCGCAGCCGCCCGGTGGAGACCGAGGACGTGTCGATGGCCCTGGCCGAGTTCGCCGACGGGACCGTGGCGTCGGTGGTCAACTCGGTGGTGTCGCCGCGGCAGACGTCGTCGTTGCGGTTCGACTTCGAGCACGCGACCGTCGAGCTGGACCATCTGTACGGCTACAACGACGACGACTGGACCGTCACCGCCGCGCCCGGGCACGAGGAGCTGGGGGACGCCTGGCAGGCGGCGGCCCACGAGAAGGCCCGCAGCGGGCACGCCGACCAGCTCGCCGACGTCCTGGACGCGCTCGACGCGGGGACGGAACCGCCGGTCACGGTCGCGGAGACCCGCCGGACGATGGAGTTCATCGCCGCGATCTACGCCTCGGCGGCCGAGGGGCGCCCGGTGCGGCGCGGTGAGATCGGCGCCGGCCATCCCTTCCATGAAGCCATGAACGGAGAAGCCATGAACGGAACCGTATGGAACTTCGGGTAGACCACCGGGTCGGCTGCTCGGTCACCGTCAGCGCGGGGGCGACGGCCCTGGCGACGTACGTCTACCGGCCGGACACCGTCCAGCTGGAGTCACCGAAGCCGTACCTGCATCCGCTGCGCACCCTGGCCGGCGACGAGGTGTCGCTGTTCCGGCCGCACGACCACGTCTGGCACAAGGGCATCGCCTGGTCGCTGCCGTACGTCGGCGACCACAACTTCTGGGGCGGCCCGACCTACGTGCACGGCAGCTCCTACGTGCAGAGACCCAACAACGGAACGGCTTCCCACCGTACGATCGACGCCCTCGACGTCACCGCGAGCACCGCATCGCTGAGCCATCGCCTGGACTGGACCTCGCAGGGCGGCGAAGCCGTCCTCAGCGAGCGGCGCGCGCTGGGTTTCGCCCTGGTCGACGAGGTGAGCTGGGTGCTGACGTTCACGACGGCGATGACCAACGTGTCGGGGGAGACCCTCGCGTTCGGGTCGCCCACCACGAAGGGGCGGGAGAACGCGGGGTACGGCGGGCTGTTCTGGCGCGGGCCGCGCGCGTTCACCGGCGGGGTGCTGCAGTCGCCCGGCCGGACCGGCGGGGACGACCTGCGGGGCACGCGTGCCGAGTGGTTCGCGTTCCGCGGCCGGCACGACGGCGTGGACCGCTCGTCGACGGTGCTGATCGCCGATCACACCGCGAACCCGCACCACCCGCCGCAGTGGTTCGCCCGTACCGAGCAGTTCGCGTGCCTCAACCCGGCGCCGTTCTTCAGCCAGGAACTCGATCTCCCGGACGGCGAGACCGTGACGTTCCGCTACGCGGTCGTGATCGCCACCGGTGACCACGGGGACGCCGGAACGGCGGCCCTGGCCGCCCACGCCCGGGCCGCGCTGGCATGACCGGCTTCCCGGGTGGCACGGCGGTCACCGGACTGCGGGTGTACGGCGACGGCGGCGGCACCCCGCACCTGCACACCGTCTCGTCCGAGGCCTACGTGGTGATCGGCGGCAGGGGCACGCTGCAGACGCTCGACATGTCCGGATACCGGCAGACGCCCCTCGAGGTGGGCAGCACGGTCTGGTTCACCCCCGGCGTCATCCACCGCGCGATCAACGACGGCGACCTGCAGGTCGTCGTGGTGATGTCGAACGCCGGGCTGCCGGAGGCCGGCGACGCCGTCATGACGTTCCCGCCCGAGATCGTCGCCGACCCGGCGCGGTACCGCGCGGCGGCAGACGTCGGGACGGACCCCGAGCACGGCGTACGGGTACGCCGTGACCTGGCCGTCGAAGGCTTCCAGCGGCTCATCGGCTCCCCGGGCGCGCTCGCCGGGTTCTACCGCCACGCCGCCGCCCTGGTCCGGCCCCGGGTCGAGGAGTGGCGCCGGATCTGGTCGCACACCGCCGAGGCGCAGACCCGCCGTACCGCCGCCATGCTCGACGCCCTCGGCAGCGGCGACTTTCAGCACCTGCACGACGCCGCCCTGCAGTCGTCGGCGCCCTCGCCGGCGACGGCCTGGGGCATGTGCGGTCACCTCCGAAGACTGGAAGGACACTGATGACTCGTCGTTACGGCCTGATCGGCACCGGTCACCGGGCCCAGCTCTACATCGACGCGCTGGCGGGGGAGTGGAGTGACGCGGGACGGCTCGTGGCGCTGTGCGACACCAACGCGACGCGGATGGCGTACTACAACACGAACGGTCTTCCGGTCTTCCGGCCGGACCGGTTCGCGGAGTTCCTGGCCAGGATCGACGCCCTGATCGTCACCACCGTCGACGCGACCCACGCGGCGTACGTCTGCGCGGCCCTGGACGCCGGCGTCGACGTGGTCGTGGAGAAGCCGCTGACCATCGACGAGGAGGGCTGCGCCCGGATCGCCGAGGCGGCCGCCCGGAGCAGCGCCCGGTTGATCGTCACGTTCAACTACCGGTACTCGCCGCGCAACTCCGCGGTCCGGGAACTGCTCGCCTCCGGCCGGATCGGCGAGATCACCGCGGTCCACTTCGAGTGGCTGCTGGACACCATCCACGGCGCCGACTACTTCCGCCGCTGGCACCGCGAGCGCGACCGGTCCGGCGGGCTGCTGGTGCACAAGTCCACCCACCACTTCGACCTGGTCAACTGGTGGCTGGACAGCACGCCGGCGACCGTGTTCGCGCAGGCCGGGCTGCGGTTCTACGGCCCGGACGGCGCCGGGGCCGGGCGTGCCGACGGCGACCTGTTCCGGCCGGACCTGTTCGCCGACCCGCGGTTGAAGGCGCTCTACGCGGATGCCGCGCACGAGGACGGCTACGTGCGTGACCAGGACGTCTTCGGCGCCGGTGTGACCATCGACGACACCATGTCGGTGCTGGTCTCCTACGCGAACCGGGCGGTGCTGACGTACGCGCTGAACGCGTACTCGCCGCGGGAGGGCTACCGGGTCGCGTTCACCGGCACGCGCGGGCGCATCGAGCTGGAGGTCTCCGAGCGGGCGTGGGCGTCCCCGGACGCCGCCCTCGACCCGACGGCGGGCAAGTCCGAGGAGGAGACGTACGAGCGCCTGACCGTCCAGGAGCACTGGAAACCGGTCGAGGAGATCGAGATCGAGCGGGGTACGGGCGGCCACGGCGGCGGTGACGCGCTGCTGCTCGACGACGTCTTCCGCGGCCCCTCGCACGATCCCCTGGCCCGGCAGGCCGGCTGGCGCGACGGCATCCGCAGCGTCCTGACCGGTGTCGCCGCCGACCGTTCCGCCCGCACCGGCCGGCCGGTGCGGTTCACCGACGGCGGGCTGGGTCTCCAGGACGGGTGAAACAGCGGATTCCCGGAGTGGCGGTGCTTGCGCAGGGCCTGTGCCATCCTTAACTTCGTGCAAATGAAAATCGCTTTCACTGGCAAGGGCGGCAGTGGGAAGAGCACGATGGCCGCGCTGTTCGTGCAGTACCTGCGCGCCGCCGGCCATCGTGTCCTCGCCGTCGACGCCGACGTCAACGTGCACCTCGCGCCGCTGCTCGGGGTCGACGCCGGGGCCACCGGGGCGCTGTCGCACCCGGACAACGCGCGGGACGTACGCGCGCACCTGCTCGGCGGCAACACCCGGATCGCCGGGGTGGAGCACTTCGTCGCGACCACCCCGCCCGGGCCCGGCTCCCGGCTGGTCCGCATCGACGCCGCCGACCCGGTGCTGGCCCGGCACGCGACGGCGCTGGACGAGCGCACCCACGTCATGCACGTCGGCACGTACGAGGCGAAGGACATCGGGTCCGGCTGCTACCACGGGCACCTGGCGATCCTGGAGAACCTGCTGTCCCATCTCGACCCCGCAGACGACGGCTGGGTGGTGTGCGACATGGTCGCCGGGACCGACGCGTTCGCCAACACGCTGCACGCCCAGTTCGACGTGATCGTGGTGGTGGCCGAACCCACGCCGGAGTCGGTGTCGGTCGCCCGCCGGTACCGGGAGCTCGCCGGGGCGGCCGGGGTCGCGGACGCGGTGGTGATCGTCGGGAACAAGGTGGCCGACCGGGTGGACCGGGACTATCTGGAGACCGCTCTGGGCGTACCCCCGATGGCGGTCCTGGGCCTGCAAGCCGGTCTGCGGCGGGCCCGTCAGGCGGGCGCGCCACCGCGACCCGGGGATCTCGACGACGTGTCCGCGCTGGCGCGGATCGCCGAACACGCGGCGAACCGGTCACCGTCCGCGGACCACCGGCGGGATCTGCTGCGTACGCTCCACCTGCGCCTGGCCGGGAAGGGCTGGGTGCGGGCCGCGCACGGCGACGTGACCGTCCAACTCGGCCCCGTTCCTGCCGGATCCGCGCAGGGCCACTAACATATGCCGCGATCTCTGTAGCGGCATTCTTGGGGCGAGGCGACATGCGGTGGTTCCGGTTCGGGTCGGGTAAACGGCGGGCCGAGCAGGATCCCGGGCGGCAGCAGGAGATCTACCGGCAGGTGCGGGACGGGTTCGGCGCGCACGTGCCGGGCCGGTTCGCCGACCAGGCGGCCGGGACGCTCGCGCTGCTCGACGGCGACGACGGGATCGTCGTGGCCGCCGCGATCCTGCGCGACTACGCCGACGCGATCGCCGGGGCGATGCGGGCGCAGGGGTTCCAGGCCGAACGCCGCGACTACCGGTGGGCCTGGCGGAACGCGGGGCCGCGGCTGCGGTCACCGCTGCTCGCCGGCCCGTTCCACCCCTACGTTCAGGTGGCCGCGGCCGTGACCGTCGTCGCCACCCGCGCCAAGCAGCTCGTCAGACTGGTCGACCCGGACCCGGTCCTGACGCACATGCTGGAGATCCTCGACGTGATCACCGCCGGCTGGGAGTACGGCGGGGTGCCGGCCGACGTCGACACCGCCACCCTGGCCGGCGGCCTGATCGCGGCGGTCCGCGACCTGCGCGCCGCGATGCCGGAGGAGCCGCCGCTGCCGTCCCCGATCCGCGAGCAGATGCGCCGCAACAACACCGTGGACGTCTGGGACCCGACCACCAACCGGGTCGCCGGCGGCTTCAACCCCGGCCGCTCGATGCGCGAGTCCTTCCTGGCCTAGTTCCCGGTGTGTTGAGTTCGGCCGCTATGCGCGCCCGAACTACACACAGCGGAGTTTGCGGCCGGCGACCGTGATCCGGACGCGCTGGCCCCACGACAGCTCCAGGGCGTCGGACTCCAGGCCGTCGGCGAAGACGACCAGGCGCTCCGACTCGCACGTCACCTCCAGTTCGGCGCCGGCGGCGAGCAACCCGGAGGTACGGGTGACACCGGTCGCCGGGGAGGGCCACGCCTCCCGCACGAACCAGCACAGCGCCGGCTCGCCCGGGCCCGGCAGCGGCGGGGCCCCGGCCCGTTCCCGGGCGATCGAGGCGCACCAGCCGGTCGCGCCGGTGCCGGTGCCGGCGATCAGCCCGGACGACGACTGCCGTTCCCGGGCGCCGTCCGGAGTGGTCAGCACGTACCGGGCGGACTGGTGGCCGGCGTGACCCAGGTAGACCTCGTTGAGCCCGTACAGCTCCTGGCCGTCGTCGAGCCGCGCCACCACCATGGTCCGCAGCTCGCCGGGATCACCGCCGGTGACCGCCCGCAGCAGGCCGGGCAGGGCGGCGGCCCGGTGCCGGGCCAGCACGCCCGGGTTGCGGCCCGGCTCCGGGTCGACGCCGATCACCGGCTGGCCGTCCAGGTACTTCGCCACGTTCGCGACCAGGCCGTCCTGACCGACCGCGACCACCACGTCCTCCGGCGCGAACAGGAACCGGGGCAGGTCGGCCCGCTCCACCCGGCCGCGCCGCCAGTCGGCCGGGACGGCCGCGCCGACCTCGGTCAGCGCGGCCCGCAACGCCTCGTGCCGGGCGGTCACCTCGGTCAGGTCCCGGCCGCGCTGGCGCAGGAAGTAGGCGGCGGCGCCGAGCGTGCCGTGCCGGGCGAGCAGCTCGTCGAGCTCGCTGCGCCGCGACACGACGACGATCCGCGGGGTCAGGACGCTCACTTGCCGAGCCGCCCGGCCAGGCTGGTCAGCACGTCGGGGGTGATGGTCAGCTCGTTGATCTGCGGCAGCTGGCCGGCCACCTCGCGCAGGGCGAGGGCCTGCAGCACCTCCGGCGGCAGGTCACGGTAGGCGGCCATCCGCGCGGCCTCGGCCTCCGCCTCGGCCAGGCCGACCAGGCGGGCGCCGGCCGCACGGGCCTCGTCGCGGATCTGGGCGCCCTCGGCGTCGGCCTTCGCGGTGACCAGCTTCGTCTCGGCGTTCAGCTCGGCCTCGCGGCGGGTGTTCGCGCCGTGCTGCTCGACCAGTTGCTGCTGGCGGCGGGCCAGCTCGATCTTGCTCTGCAGCTCGTTCTCGGCGATCTGCCGTTCCTGCTGGACGGCGTGGGCGCGGCGGGCGTACGTCGCCTTGTCCGCGTCCTGCTGCACCTGCTCCCGGGTCGGCGTCTGCAGGGCCCGCTCCAGGTCGGGCTCCGGCCGGATCGCGACGACCCGGGCGCTGACCACCGCGACACCGGTCTCGGTGAGCCGCGGATCGGTGGCGAGCGCGTCCGCGACCGCCTGCCGGACCGGCGCGATCCCGCTGGTCAGCGCCTCGGCCAGGGGCAGCCGGGCGAGCACGTCGAGAGCCGGCTGCTGGGCCAGCTCGGCGAGCAGCGTGGCCACCTGGTCCAGTGGCTGGCCGCGCCACCTTCCCCGGTACGGATCGATGGAGAAGTCCAGCCGGCTCGCGGCGGCGGCCGGGTCGCTGAACCGGTACGTCACGGTGGCCTGCACCGTCACGTCGGCGAAGTCCCCGGTGCGGGCGTGGAACAGCAGCGGCAGCTCCCGGTCGTCCACCGGGACCTCGCTGAGCACGGCGGTCAGCGGCCGGTACCAGAACGAGAGCCCGGTGCCGGAACGCCGCACCTTGCCCTTGACGGTGTGGCTGACCCAGCTCGTCGGGGCGCCACGCAGGTGCCGCAGGTGGAGGCGTCGCGTCACGTCAGCCATGTCGGGGGATCCCTTCGTTTGTCGTCACAGTGACGATAAAGGGTGGCCGCTATTATCGTCAACATGACGCTTAATGTGGTGGCGCTCACCGTCGACCTGGTGCTGCTGACCATCCGGCAGGGCACGCTGCAGGTGCTGCTGATCCGCCGGGGCATCCCGCCGTACCGGGAAGCCTGGGCCCTGCCCGGGGGCTTCGTGCTGCCCGAGGAGGATCTGGACGACGCCGCCGCCCGGGAACTGCGCGAGGAGACCGGCCTCGATCCGGAGCACGGCCATCTCGAGCAGCTCGCCACGTACGGCAGCCCCGGCCGTGACCCCCGCGGCCGCGTCGTCACCGTCGCCTACCTGGCGTTACTGCCCGACCTGCCGGCCCCGGTGCCCGGCAGTGACGCCGCCGTGGCGGCCTGGCGGCCGGTCGCCGAGGCCGGCGGGCTGGCCTTCGACCACGACCGGATCCTCGCCGACGGTTGGGAACGGGCCCGGGCCAAACTGGAGTACACACCTTTGGCCGCCAGCTTCTGCGCGCCGGAGTTCACGGTCGCCGACCTGCGCGCCGTCTACGAGACCGTCTGGCGGACCCGGCTCGACCCCCGCAACTTCCACCGCAAGGTGACCGGCGCCGACGGCTTCATCGAGCCCACCGGCGGCACCGTCATACGCGAACGGGGCCGCCCGGCACAGCTGTACCGGCGCGGCCCCGCCACCCACCTCCACCCACCGTTGCTCCGGCCGTGAAGGCGCTCGCGATCAGGCGGTGATCAGCGGCTTCAGGGCGGCGCCGACGGCCGACACGACGCCGGGGCGGTGACCGTTGCGGATCAGGTTGATGGTGATGCCGTCGATGCCGGCGGCCAGCACCTTCTCCCGCAACTGCTCGGCCACCTGGTCGGCGGTGCCGAGGAAGGCCCGGTTGCGGCGGTCCTCGGGGATCGTCTCGCCCAGCTCCTTGGCCTCCTGCTCGGTCTCGCCGACCATGCCCATCACCAGGTAGCTGGTGGCCAGGGTGGCCGGGTCACGGCCGATCTCCTCGCAGCGCTGCCGCAGCACGGCGACCTTGCGGGCCAGGTCGTCGACGTCGCAGATGATGTTCATGTGGTCGGCGAACCGGGCCGCCAGCCGGAACGTCTTCTGCTCGCCGGATCCGCCCAGCATGATCGGCAGGCCGTCGCGGAACCGCGGGTTGTTCATCGCGCCGCGGGTCGTGTACCACTTGCCCTCGAAGGCGGACGGCTCACCCTTGAGCATCGGCGCGATGATGGTGAGCGCCTCCTCGAGCCGCTCGAACCGCTCGGTGAACGTGCCGAACTCGAAGCCCAGGTCGTGGTGCTCACGCTCGAACCAGCCGGCCCCGATGCCGAGGACCGCCCGCCCGTGCGACACGACGTCGAGCGTGGTCACGGTCTTGGCGAGAAGAGCGGGGTTACGGTACGTGTTGCCGGTGACCAGCGTCGACAGCTGGATCGTCGAGGTCGCCGTGGCCAGCGCGCCGAGCGTGGTGTACGCCTCGAGCATCGCGTTCTCGGGCGCGCCGATGCCGGGCAGTTGGTAGAAGTGGTCCATCACCAGGACGGTGTCGAAGCCGGACGCCTCGGCCTCGCGGGCCTGCGCGACGACGGTGTCGAACGTCTGCTCGACCGGGCCGGGGTAGGTGAAGTTCGGGATCTGGTAACCGAGCCGGATCGTCACGATGCCTCCGATGAGCTGGTGTTCCTCTGGGTGGCCGGTGCCGGCTCGCCCGAGCAGGCGGCGCCGGGCCCGCATGTAAGAGGGCTATCACTTGCCGAAGTAAGAGCCTACTCACATGAAGGCATGCGTGCGAGCGGATCGCGGGGTGAGGTCCGTTCCACAGTAGGTGGAGGGCCGATGTCGCCGCCCCGGCGACATCGGCCCTCCACCAGGGCGGTCCGGGGCGATCAGCAGCCCGCGCTCACGTTGCCGCAGTACGTCCAACCGTAAATCCACCGGGAAAAGGCCGGATACCGAATGTAGTACCAGCGATTACCTGCGCTGTTGTAGGCGTAATGGCTCCATTGCACCCGAACCCCGGCGTCCGCGTTCATCACGGTGCTGCAGGACTGCGCGTAGCATTCCCGGATGGGGCCGCCACGCGACGTCGTCCAGGTCCATTCCGCAGCGGTGGCCTCGACTGCCGAGCCCACCCGTCCGGTGGCGTCGGCCGAGGCCGGTGCCGCGCCACCAAGAACGAGTGCCGCACCCACTCCGAGACCGAGAATTGGTTTCGTCACATTGATCACAACGTTCCTCCCATGACGTCGCCCGGATCCACGCATGCCGTGGCGGCTCGTGGCCATCGCAAGGCATCGACAGTTGCAACAGTTTTGTGATCGGTCGTGGCGCCGGTCAATGATTCCGGTCCGTCCCGAACTGTTCCGTACGGTTGTGTCGACGGCGGCCCTTGCGGCGCTTGCGGCGGCCCGGCTGAGGTATGTCCCGGACGAGCATCGCCATGATCAGTTCCCCCCGCTTGCATCATCATCTGTGCCCGTGCGCCCCCGATCCGCGGAGGGCGCCGGGATCTGTGCCGCCCCTTCCAGGTCGCCGAGCCGGAGCAGAATCTGCCGGGCCTCCTCGAATGCGTGCTGTGCGCGTCTCGGATCGAGTTGCATGTGCGCCCGGCCGAGCCGGATCAGGGCGGCGGCCTGGAGCGAGGGCCACCCGCGGGTGCGCCACAGTGCGACCGACTCTTCCAGCCAGACACTCGCCGATTGCGGCCGGCCGGCGAGCAGTTCCAGCTCGCCCAGGATCTCCAATGCCTCGGCGAGGTGGTGCGGCATTGCGTTCGCGCGGCTGAGCCGCATGGCGGCGGCAGCCGCGTCATGTGCTTCGGCGTGATCCGACGGCAGGTACAGTCTGGCCCAAGCGAGCAGGCTGAAAACCTCCGTGTAAGTGTCGCCGCAGGCGCGTGCGATGGTCAGGGAACGTGCCAGGAGCGCGCTGCTGGCGTCGGCGTTGCCGAGTTCCCGCTGGGCGATGCCGGCGAATTGCAGCACGGTCGCTTCGCCACGAGGGTTGTCGAGAACCGTGACCCGTTCCAGGGCGCTACCCACATGCTGCGCTGCCAAGTGGTAACGGCTGTACTGGTGATGGGCCACGGCAAGAGCCAGATGGGCCCGGACCTCGCCGCCGGGATGTTCGCCGCTCCGTGCGAGTTCCAGACCGCGAGTCGCCAGATCGATCGCTTCGCCGTCGTTACCTACGGCCGTCGCCGCCCACGAGCACATCACCGCCGCGTCCGACATGCCGGCTCGATGACCCAGGGTGGTGAACATGCCCAAGAGTCGATGAGCATCCGCGTACAGGCGGGGCATCGCGACGTCGCGCGGGTCATCGGTGATCCAGGTGGTGACGTCAATGAGGCCGCGGAGCATCACCGCCTCGCCGAGTAGGTTGCCGGTGCGCCGGCAGAGCTCCATCACCTCGGTGTTGACGCGCGCCCATTCCTGATACCTTCCCCGCACGTCGAAATACTTCTCCAGGCAGCCCGCCAGGTCGAACGCCATCTCGTCGAGGCCGAGCCCGCACGCCTGCCGGATGGTGGCCGCCAACGCGGGATACTCCACGTCGAACCAGGATGCCGCCCCCATCGGGCCAGCCGGCAGCCGAACCCCGTGCGGACGGTACCGTGGCGTGGCTCCCGAGACGGCAGCGAACAGTGGCCCCGGAACCTGGTCCGCCATCGCGCCGGCGAGAGCCAGCCAGGCCCCGAAGACGCGGTCGCGCGCGCCGGTGGCCGCTGCAATGGTCTCCTCGTCGGCCAGTCGTTCCTGCGCGAAGAGGCGTACCAGATCGTGGAACCGGTAGCGAAACTGCCCGGTCGCATCGGCGCCGGTGGTGCCCAGCAACTGCGTGTCGACGAGTTCTTCCAAGTACATCGTCGCTTCGTCGAGCGAGCAGTCCAGCGCGGCGGCGGCTATCCAGTCCGGGAAGTCGGGCACCGCGAAGCTCGACAGCAGCCGCAGCAACCGGCGCGGCTCCTTGTCCAAGCTCTGATAACTCAAGCTCAGGGTCGTCCGAACGCCGAGGTCCCCGGTGGCGAGATGGTCGAGACGCTGCCGTTCGTCCCGCAAGACCCACGTCAGATCGGCGAGGCGCCAGGCGGGACGCGCGTTCAGACGCGCGCCGGCGATACGTACGGCCAGCGGCAGCCCGCCGCACAATTCGACGATCCGGGCCGCCTGATCGGGCTCTGCCGCGACCCGTTCGGCACCGGCGACAAGTGACAGCATGCGAACCGCTGTTCCGGGTGCGAACGCTTCCAACTGAGTGCGGTGTACTCCGGCCAGGCCGGTCAGCCGGTCACGTGCCGTCACCAGTACCGCGCAGCCCGCAGAGCCGGGGAGCAACGGCCGAACCTGCTGTTCGGAGGCGGCGTTGTCGAGGATGACGAGCAACCGGCGGCCGGCGAGCAGCGTCCGGTACATGGCCGCGCACTCGGCGGTCTCCGCCGGGACGGCTCGGCTCGGCACTCCCGAGGCCCGTAGGAACATGGCGAGCACGTCCGTGGACCGTGCCGGACTGTCGTCTGCTCCTCTGAGATCGGCGTAAAGCAAGCCGTCCGGGAACGCTGCGGCGATCCGGTTGGCGACATGGACGGCCAGCGTGCTCTTGCCGACCCCGCCCATGCCGGTGATGACGGCGACCGCGGGAGCGGTGGGCGCCTGCTGTCTGGCGATACGTCCGCTCAGGTGTTCCTCGAGGGCGCGAAGGTCGTCGTCGCGCCCAGTGAAGTCCGCCACGTCCGGCGGCAGCATGTTGGGTACGCGTACGGGCTGGTCGACGGCGGGGACGGGATCCGCCGGGGGCGCTTCATCGGCACGGGTCGCCAACTTGCGATGTGTGGCCAGCCACCGGCTGACCGTTACGTCGTCGATGTCGCTAGCACGAAGAAACGCTTCCACGACCTCACGGCGTGGCAGGGTACCGCGATTGAGAGCGGATGCCAGAGTGCTCACCGGCAGCACATCACCCCGCCGCTGTGCCCGAGCAGCCAACTGGCGATACGTCAGGCCGCTACCCAATCGGAGCCGGCGCAGTTCCGCCATGAATCCATCGATGCCGATCGAGGCATCGGGTGCGTCTCCGGTGTCGATTTCGGGCACATTCCCCCCAGTGGACCGACCAATGTGGACATCATGACCTTACCGGCGGTGCCCGTGTTCTCCGGGGGATCGAGGGGTGCCGCAGTGGCTGTTCGGGACTGATCGGGACGGGCTCGAAATCCTTGCGCCGACATCGGCCGTTTCGCATCCTGGCTTCGGCGCCGGGCACGGCTCGGGATGGCGGCCGGCATCGCGGCTCCTGCCTGGACCGCCTTCGCCGGCTGCCGTTGGCGTGGCGGCCGTCGGCATCGTCAGGCGCGGGTGAACGCCCGCTTCGCGCCATCTCGTGATCCGGCGGAAGGGTGCGTGCGGTGCCGGCCGAGGGCGACGTGCGGGTGGTGCGCCCGGCGCCGCGGCGGTATGCCGCCGTGATCCCTGCTTCATCGAATCAAACGGAAAGGTCACCAAGATGAACGTACGCGTACGGCGGTGGTTCCGGAGCGCGCTTGCCGGGCTGGTGGTGTCGACGGCGGTCTTCGCGATGCCTGGTCAGGCTCATGCGGCCCTCGGGTCCTGGAACCTTCAGCACACCGTGGGGGATCTCGTCGGCGCTCACGCCTGGGGAACCTTCACTCTGGGCGGCGATGGCCGCTACTACATGACCGCGAACATCAAAGACACCGCTGCGGATGGCCACGGGGCCCGGCTCGAGGTCGTGGCCTATTACAACGACGGTTGGAGCAGCCGCTACGAGAACCTGAACGCCACGGGTAACCAGGTGACGAAAACCTTCAGGTGGAACTTCGCCCCGGACCTCAATTACATCGACGCCAGGGAATGCCTTACCGAGGGTGGCGAGGTGTACCGCTGCACGAGCTACTGGCATGTGATCCACCGGGCGAATCCGTAAGCCCGTTCTGCCTCCGGGGGGGGGGTGGTCTTGCCGGAACCTGGTTCCGGCAAGACCACCGGTGCTGCGTTGTCGGGCGTCGTCGGCCGGCAGAACTCTCGCGCCCGTTCGGGCGCCGCGGTGACTTCGGGCGCGTGCGCTGGCCGCCGCGGGTCGACACGTTCGCGATGCTCTGCCCAGGAGTGGTCATTCCGGGCGAGCGGCCGGCGTCTTCAATAGGATCGATGACCACGTGGCGGACTGGCGGTGACCGTGCCGGGGGGAGGAAGCCAGGCTTCGTCTTGGCTGGCTACGGCGCGTACGTCTTCGGCTGTTGACGAAGATGTGGTGAGAAGGCCGACACTTGCTAATGTAAGAGCCTACTCACATGGAGGCAAGGGTGTCGGCGCAACGGGCGTATCACCACGGCGACCTGCGTGCCGCGCTGATCGCCGCCAGCTTCGACCTGCTCGCCGAGGCCGGGCTGCAGCGGTTCTCGGTCGCGGCCGTGGCCCGGCGGCTGCACGTCAGCTCCGCCGCGCCGTACCGGCACTTCGCCGACCGGGGCCACCTGCTCAGCGCCGTGTCGGCCGCCGCCGCCCGCGATCTCCACGCCGCGATCGTGGCCGCCGCCGACGCCGCCGGACCCGGCCCCGCCGACCGGTTGCCCGCCGCCGCCGGCGCCTATGTGCGGTTCGTCGCCCGCACCGGCGCCGGCCTGCCCGTCATCTACGCCCCCGAGCTGTACCGGATCGAGGACGACGCCCGCCGCGAACACACCCGCGCCCTGATGACCACCATGCTGGACCTGGGCACGGCCACCGGCGCCCGCACCTACCAGGAGACGGTCCTGCTGGTCGAGGCGACGATCGCGGTCGCCCACGGTTACACCTCGCTGTTCACCGACGGCTTCTTCGCCCGCAACGCCAGCACGGCAGACGACATCGCGGCCCGCGCCGTCGAGGCCGCCCGCGCCCTGATCCCCGGCACGTCGCCACCGGATACGCCTCCGGCGTGATGGCTCGGTGACGTGGGGCTCAGCAGCCGGACCCCGGCGCGCGGTGTGTCAGCGGGCCGGGCGGCGGCGGGCCAGGTGAGCGATGACGTCGGCGTTGATCTCGACGGTCGGGGGCAGGACCTGCGCGATCCGGGTCAGGGCCTCGGTGCGGGTCGCCGGTGGGAGCTGCAGGTAGGCGGACAGGGTGCCGAGGTGGCCGGTGTAGGCGGCGGCGCTCAACGTCAGCGGCTGCGGGAACACCAGCTGCCGGACGTCGGTGAACCACTCGGAGGCCTCGAGTTCGGTGCCCGGCCACTGCATGGGGTTCTCCGGGGGAGTGCCGTCGGGGGACGGGACGTCGTCACTGTCCAGGAACGGGGCGCGGGCCGCGCGGACGGCCTCCTCGACGGCGGGGTCGGCGAGCTGGACCGGGCCGCCGAACGAGGCGAACACGCCGCCCGGCTCGAGCATGCGGGCGATCCGGGGCCAGCGGCCCGCCGGGGCGGTCCAGTGCAGCGCGGCGGCCGCGTACACCAGGTCGAATCTCTCGCCGAGGTCCAGGTCCTCGAAGGACGAACGGATCGTGCGGACCGTCGAGGGGACGTGTCTGCGCAGCTCGGTGAGCATGGCGGGGTCGGGTTCGGTGGCGGTGACGGTCAGGCCGGCGGCGGCGAACAGGCGGGTCGCCTTGCCGGTTCCCGCGCCGATCTCCACCGCGGTCCGCACCGGCCGGTCGGCGTGCTCCAGAACGGCTCCGGCAAGTTCGGCGGGATAGCCGGGCCGGAACCGTTCGTAGGCTTCCGCCACCGCCCCGAAAGTCAACGCGCGCACAGCGACCAGACTAGAGGGTGTCAGGGGGAGAGGCGGCCGAAGGTGGAGCGGTGGAAGACGAGCGGGCCGCCGTCCTGGTCCGGGCTGTGTTCGACGGCGTGCAGGCGGAGCAGGACGATCGTGTGGTCGCCGGCCTCCACCTCGCGGTAGATCGAGCAGTCGAACATGGCCAGCCCGTCGTCCAGGGTGACCGCGCCGGTCTCGGTGACCGACGTGGGCACCCCGTCGAAGCGGTGCTCGACCGGACCGGCCAGCTGCCGGCACACCTGGCCGTGGTGGGCGGCCAGGATGGTCACCCCGACGTGCGCGGAGCGGCGCAGGTCGGGCCACGTCTTCGAGGTGTTCGCGATGGAGATCGACACCAGCGGCGGGTCCAGGCTGACCGAGGTGAACGAGCTGGCGGCCAGGCCGACCAGGTTCCCGTCGACCTGGGCGGCGATGGCGACGACCCCGCTGGGGAAGACCCCGAAAGCTTGACGGAGGCGTACGGCGTCAAGGTCCTGATTGGTGGTGAAGACGGTCATCGGACCGGTCTCCCGACAGCGGCGAACGGGACGACCGCGCGGTTGCGGCGGCGGGGTCGCTCGTCCTTCCACAGGCCGCGCTCGGCCAGGATCGGCAGGACGCCCTCGCCGAACCAGTAGGCGCCTTCCAGGTGGGGGTACGCCGAGAGCACGAACTCCTCGATGCCGAGCGCCGCGTATTCGGCGATCCGGTCGGCGACCTGCTCGTGGCTGCCGACCAGGGCGGTTCCGGCGCCGCCGCGGACCAGCCCGACCCCGGCCCACACGTTGGGGTGGATCTCCAGCTTGCCGGTGCGGCCGCCGTGCAGGTCGAGCATCCGCCGCTGGCCCTCGGACTCGGACAGCCGGAGCCCGGCCTGCACCTTCTCGATCGTCTCGGGGGAGATGCCGGCGAGCAGCCGGCCGGCCTCGGCCCAGGCCTCCTCGGCGGTGTCCCGGGTGATCGTGTGCATCCGGATGCCGAAGCGGATCGGCCGGTTCTCCGGGCCGCGGCCCTCGGCGGCGGCCAGCGACCGGATCCAGGCTATCTTCGCGGCCACCGCGTCCGGCGGCTCGCCCCAGGTCAGGTAGACGTCGGCGTGCTTGGCGGCGACGGTTCCGGCGGCCGGCGACGACCCGCCGAAGTAGATCTCCGGGAGCGGGTCGGGGATCTGGCCCAGCTCGGCCGCGGCGACCGACAGGTGCTCGCCCTGGAAGTCGACGGTCTCCCCGGCCCACAGCCGGCGGACGATCTCGAGGAACTCGTCGCAGCGCTGGTAGCGGGCGTCCTTGTCGAGGAAGTCGCCGTACATCCGCTGCTCGTGGCTCTCCCCGCCGGTGACGACGTTGAGCAGCAGGCGGCCCTCGGACATGTTCTGGAAGGTGCCGGCCATCTGCGCGGCCAGGAACGGCGAGACGACGCCGGGCCGGAACGCGACGAGGAACTTGAGCCGGTCGGTGGTCTGGCTGAGCATCGCGGTGCTGAGCCAGGCGTCCTCGCACCAGGCGCCGGTGGGGGTGAGGGCGGCCGCGAAACCGTTGTCCTCGGCGGCCCGGGCGACCTGGGTCAGGTAGGCGACGTCGGCGGGGCGGCCGGAGCCGCCGGCGGGGACGCCGTGCCCGCCGCCGACGACATGCCGTCCGTCGCCGCCGTTGGTCGGCAGGAACCAGTGGAACGTGAGGGACATGCGACGGCCTTTCACTAAACCTTCAACACCCATAGGTTTACCGGAATTCAGGAGAAGGGCAAGAGTCAGGTGTACGGGTGTGCCGAACGCCCCATCGGCCCCGCCGAACCCGCCAGCCGCCCGATTATCTCCGCGAAGTCCCGGATCGTCGCCGGGACCCTGTCGTACCGCCGCCGCAACAGAACGATCATCACCGGTGGCGCCTCCTCCGCGAGCGGCCGTGCGGTGATCACCCCGGCCGTCTCCAGGGGATCGCCGTGAATGCTGTAGTCCGGCAGGATCGCCGGGCCCATCCCGCTCGCCACCAGGCTCTTGCCCATCTCCGCGCCGTCGGTGGCGAACGTGTCCGGCGGCGGCGCGTCCCCGAACAGCCGTTGCGCCAGCCGATGCATGATGTACCCCGGTCGCATCGCCATGAACGGCCCCGAACTCCCGGACCGCCGGGACCAGCAGCGCCGACGTGCCGGCGTGCACCGTGCCGATCCGGAGGGTGCGCCCGGCCAGGGCCTGATCCCGCGCGGCCGCCCGGAGCTGCGCCACCCCGGCCAGGATCTCGGCGATCAGCGGCAGGAGATTCCGGCCCGCACGGCTGATCCGGGCTCCGGGCCGACGGCGTTCCAGCAGGGGCACGCCCAGCTCCCGCTCCAGCGAGCTGATGGCCTCGCTGAGCGCCGACGGGGACACGTGCAACTGCTCACCGGCCCGCCGCAGCGACCCGTGCCGGATCACCGCGGTCAGATATTCGAGCTGCTCCAGCCGCACACCGCCGATCCTAGATCCGGCCGTAGGACCGCAGCGTCCGCAGTGCCTGCAGGGTGACGACGCCGCGCCACTCCAGGCGGGCCGCCTCGCTCGGCGGCTCCCACGTGATCGGCCATCCGCCGTCCGGCTGCTGTGCCGCGGCGAGGGCGTCCAGGTGGGCCTCGATCCCCGCGTCGTCGAAGAGACTCCGCCAGGGCGACCCGGCGGTGGTGGCGATGTGCAGCGGGGTCAGGCCGTACGCGCCGGGGGTGGGGGTGGCCTGGAACATCGCATCGGCGGTGAGCCGCTCCAGGACGGCGGGGACGTTCTTCTCCGCGCGGACCCGGTCCGGGACGTGCGCGAGGAACACGAACACCTCGGACAGCGCGTGCACCTCGTCCGGCAGCGCGCCGGTCTCGATCGCGTCCCAGCAGTACCCGGCGGCGACCTCCCGCCACGGGTGCTCGAAACCGAGCCGGTACAGGTGCCCGGCCAGCCCGGCGGTCGGGTTGAGGCCCGGCTCGTAGGTCCAGCCGGTCCAGTGCGCGGCCCGCGGGAACCCCTCGATCACCGGGAAGGCCAGCGGCACGGCGCCCGAACCGGCGGCGACCCGCTGCAGGAAGTCGCAGGCCGGCCCGAGCAGGCCCGGGTCCGCGGCGGTGAGCGACTGCACGGCCACCTCGACGTCGATCGGCAGGCTGGCCGGGCAGCGCTTGTCCGGTTCCAGGCCGTGCCCGAACCCGCCGTCGTCGTTGCGGTAGCCGCGCAGCACGTCCGCCACGCTCTCCGGGGACGCGCCCTGGAAGTGGACGGCGAACAGGCGGCGCTCCAGCAGGCGTCCCTCCCGCTCCAGGAATCCGGCGGCGGCCGAGAAAGAAGTCATGCCGCCGACAGTAGGCCGCCCGCGCCGGGGGCGTCTTGAACGAAACGGTCACGCGGGATACTGGGCGGCATGGGGAGCTACGCCGAGTCGGCGCCACCGGCGGCGCTGCGCGGCGCCGTGGTGTGCCTGTGGCGCCGGGTCCCGGGCGAGCGCGACCGGCAGGCCCTCGTCCTGCCCGACGGGTGCGCCGACCTGATCTGGGACAACGTCCGGGGCGCGTTCGTCGCCGGCCCGGACACCGGGCCGATGCCGGGCACGACGGCCGCCCGGCAGAGCGTGGTCGGGGTCCGGCTGCGGCCCGCCGCCGGGGGAGCGCTGCTCGGCCTGCCGCTGGACGAGCTGCGAGACCTCCGCGTCGACCTGGCGGACCTCGATCCGGCCGCCGCCCGTGGCCTGCCCGCCGATCTGCCGCCGGCCGAGGCGCTGCGCCGGCTGGTCGATCTGGCCGGCGGCTACACCGTGCGGCGCCCGCCCGACCCGGCGATGCTGGCCGCCGCCCGGCTCCTGCACGACCGGGACGTGCGGGTGCACGAGATCGGCGACCGGCTCGGGCTCGGCGAGCGGCAGCTGCGGCGGCGGTTCACCGCCGCCGCCGGCTACGGCCCGAAGACCCTGCACCGGGTGCTGCGGTTCCGCCGGTTCCTGGACCTGCTGGAGCGGGAGCGGGAGCGGCCGCCGGGCGGCCTCGGTGAGCTGGCGCTGCGGGCCGGTTACGCCGACCAGGCGCACCTCACCCGGGAGTCGGTTCAGCTGGCGGGCCTGCCCCCGGCGGCGCTGGCCCGCCGGCGCGGTCAGGCGTAGCTGTAACCCAGGGTGGTGATGTCGCGCAGCGCCGACGGCGTCTTGCCGGTGGCGAACGGGCGCATCCGTTCGTTGTTGTCGATCACGCCGGACGTGGCGCCGGTGCGCGGCTGGTACGTGTCGATGCCGCGTTCCTGCTGCCACAGCCACCACAGCCGGTCGACGTTGCAGTGGTGCAGCCAGAACACCGGGTCGTTGGGCGCCTCCCGGGTGCCCATGTGCCCGCCGACGTAGTTGTGCACCCGGTTGTGCAGCTCGATCTCGGCCCGGTTGCGGTAGCTGTTGGACACCGTCGAGTTCCACGGCGACCTGTCGTACGTGGTGAAGCCCTGCACGCTGGTGACCGTGCTGGCGGTGGGCCGGGACGCGTTCTGGCCCACCCGCCGCTGCAGGAAGTTCGTGGCGATGCTGCTGCGGTACACCGACCAGCCCCACGACGGGCTGAAGTTGCCGCTGGACACGCTGCCGCTGGTGATCGCCCCGCAGAAGTCGGCGGTGAACGGCGACACCGGGCCGGTCCAGTCCCAGTAGGGAAGGAACATGTCCGGGTTGCCGGTGACGGTCTGCAGATCGAACTCCAGCAGCCGCAGATATTCGCGGTGCCACGGGAAGAACGACGGCGACTGGTGGGCGTGACTGATGTTGTCGGAGGTACGCGCGAAATAGGTGATGTGCTGATCGATGTAGGAGTTGTAGCTGCGCCCGTTCACCGGGGTCGACTTGAACTGGCGCAGCGCATTCGCGAATGCGGTCTTCTCCGCGCTGGTCATGTCCGCGATGCTTTTACGTACGGCCACCGGTCACTCGCCTTTCCGAATGCGAATCAATGGAAGTGGCCTTTTCCGGCCTCGTCGCTGAGTTCGAGGCCGCCCAGCCGGTCGACGATCCGGCGGCCCAGCCGGCGCAGCCCGTCGGAGGTCCGTGCGTCGTCGATCTCCACCGGGTCGTAGTGGTTGATCGCGCTGATGTAACCCACCGCCACGTACGGCTCGGAGCCGTCCTCCGGCACGAACAGCGTGCTGACCTCGGTGAGCGCGAGCGGCCGGTCGTTGACCTGGAGTTCGTCACGGCCCCGGCCGAGGTGCCGCCCGCGGATCCGCTTGCCCCGGTAGTCCTCGTCGAAGTCGCGCGGGTCGCGGCGCGGCTTGCCCTCGGCCGGCTCCGATCCGGCCAGCGCCTGCACCCCGTAGAGCGCGGTGGCGGTGGTGACCGCGCCGGCCGCGCTGTACCGCAGAACATCGCGGCGTCTCACATCGGTCATGAGAATTCCTTTTCGGCTGATGTCCCTTTCGGCTTGTACCGGGTACAACCGGATCGGGCGGGCCCGGGGAAACGGCATGCGCATGTCCCCGAAAGGATTACCGGCCCGCCGGACGGCGGTAGGATCGGGTCAGGGGTGGTACGCGATGAATGCGAAACGGCGGAGAATTGCGGGGACCCTGGCGGCGGTGGCGGTGATGGGGACGCTCCCGCTGAGCGGCGCGGCCGCCGGTGGGCCGCCGGAGCCGGATTTCGACGAGACCCATCACGGGCACCGGATCACGGGCTGGGGCAGCGGCGAACGGGCCTGCGCGTACATCGACGGGAGACGGCTCGTCGTCCTGCCGCAGGCGGGCGGCGGCTACACCAGCGCGGTGCTGAGTTTCCAGCCGGCGCCGGATCTGCGGGCGATCACGCGGGCGTCGGCGGCGGCCCTCGGCGACCTGGGCCTGACCACGACGGCGGAGCCGTCGGCGCACTGCCCGCCGGCGGCTCCGGGGTTCGTCGGCTGACCGGCGCGGGTTCCCGGAGGCGGCCGATCAGGGCCCGGCCCACCTGGCGGGCCCGTTCCGGCAGCAGAGCCATGGCCCCGGCCTGGCCGTCCAGGGCGGCGCCGGCCAGAGCGTGGATGTCCGGCCGGTCGATCACGCGGCCGCCTCCGTGACGTCGCATGCTGTCACCGGACGTTTCACGGCCGGTGACACGGTCAGGGCAGGAACTGCTCCTCGAACCCGGTCACCGCGCCGCCCTCGACCGTCAGCCAGAACGGCAGCAACGCGACCTCGCCCGGCGCGACCTCGAGACCCGCGTTCTGTTTCTTCAGGAAGGCCGGCAGTTCGGCGTACCCCACGGTGGTGAGATCGACGCCGCCGAGAGTCGCGAGCACCTTGCCCTTGGTGCCGGGTGCGACCGGCAACGTACGCAGTCTCTTGTTCTCGTTGATGATCATGTAGTCGTTGTCCGGCCCGTCCGGCCCGTTCGGGTGCTCCTTCTTCCACCGGGCCTCGGCCTCCTTCCCGGTCAGGAACTCGATCAGGTCGAACGTGACCGACGTGCCCGCCAGCTTGCTCAGGTAGACCGGGTGCCGCCCGTCGGCCAGCACCGGCTTCGCGGTGGTCGCCTCCGGCGTGGGCGCGCCGGTGGTCTCCGCCGTGGCGGGGGCGGTCGTGGTCGCGGCAGGAACGGCGGTGGTGGCCGCCGGCGTGGCGGTCCCCGCCGTGTCGCCGCATCCGGCCAGTGCGAGCGCGACCACAGCCGTCAGGCCGGTCGCGCGGATCAGTCCGTTCACGCGCTTCATGCCGTCATTGTGGTCACCCCGGCGCCACCCCGGCCGGGCTACCGCGCGGTGATCGATTCCGATAATCTGTGCGGCTGTCCACCGAAAGGGCGTCCGTGACACCTGACCGGGTCTCGCTTCCCCAGTTCACCAGCCTCACCTGGCGCGACGTCGACCCCGCGCGCCGGCCGCCCGTCGACCCGGCCGCCGTCGCCGCCCTGGTGCGGGGCCTGCCCCAGGTCGCCGAGATGCCACCGGCGGGATCCGACCGGCGGCTCACCGACTTCTGGTACGACCGGATGGCCGAGGGGCTCGTCGAGCACCTGGGCCCGTGGGCCGCGGCGTGGCATCACACCGTGACGATGGAGGACTACCGGGACTTCCCGATCCGGCCGGCGGGGAGACCGAGGTGGCGACCCTGCCGGACGTGGTGCTGCTACCCGCACTCGGCGACGACACCGGAGGCGACCGCGGCCGTGATCGCGGCGGCCGTGCTCGAATGGCACGAGTGGCTCGCCGGCCTGGCCCGGATGGTGCACGGCATCGCCGCCGCCACCCGTCGCCGTCACGCGCGGGCCACCGGTCCGGCCGTTCCGGCGGTCAGTGGCGGAAGCCGCTGACCAGCTGGGACAGGTCGCCGGCCATCGCGGTCAGGCCGGCGGCGGCGCGCTGGGTGGCCTCGGCGCTGTCGGCGGTGGCCGAGGCGATGCCGGCGACCGAGGAGACGGTACGGGCCACGTCGCCGCTGTTGGTGGCGGCCTCGGCGACCGAGCGGCTCATCTCGGCGGTCGTCGCGGTCTGCTCCTCCACCGCCGAGGCGATCGTGGTGGTGTAGTCGCCGATCCGGGCGATCACCTCGGTGATCTCGCTGATCGCCGTGGCCGCCGCGTCGCTGGAACTCTGGATGGCGGAGATCCGGGCGGTGATGTCCTCGGTGGCCCGGGCGGTCTGCTGGGCCAGCTCCTTCACCTCGCCGGCCACCACCGCGAAACCCTTGCCGAGTTCCCCGGCGCGGGCCGCCTCGATGGTGGCGTTCAGGGCGAGCAGGTTGGTCTGCTCGGCGATGCTGGTGATCAGCCGGACCACCTCGCCGATCTCCGCGCTGACCACGCCGAGTTCGGCGACCCGGGCGGTGGTCTGCTGCGCCACCGCCATGCCCTGCTGGGCGACCTCGGCGGCCTGGCCGGCGTTGGCGGCGATCTCGGTGATCGACGCGCTCATCTCCTCGGCGCCGGCGGCGACGCTCTGCACCCCGGCGCTGACCTCCTCGCCGGCGTGCGACGCCGCCCCGACCCGGTGGGACGCCTCGGCGGCGCTGGCCTGCAACTGCCCGCTGACCCCGGACAGCTGCTCGGCGGCCGCGGACAGGGTGATCGCGACCTGCGCCATCCGGTCGACGCTGGCGGCGATCTCGGCGGTGCCGGCGTCGAGTTCGCCCGCCATCCGGCCCAGCTCGTCGCGGCCGGACACACCGGCCCGGACGGTCAGGTCGCGGGCGGCCAGGGCCCGGGTGACCCGCCCCACCGACGCCAGGGTGCGCATGATGCCGCGGACCACCAGCGCCGCCATGCCGAGGGCCACCGCCAGACCGGCCACCAGCAGAACGATCATGAGGGTACGGGCGGACGCGTACGCCTCCGCCGTCTCCGCCCGTTTCTCCTCGGCGACCCGCGTCTCGATCGTGACGAGCTCGTCGAGGGCGTTCACCGCCGCGGACAGCGCGGGCCGTCCGGCGTCGTCGCGCGCCGCCGCGAAACCGGCCAGGTCGTCGGCCCTGGCCCGGGGGATGAGGCGATCGTCGCGGACCGTGCGCAACTGCTGGAGCGCGGCCCGGAAGTCCGCCACCGCGTCCTCGCGGCCGGTCATGTCGGTGGCGGTGTACTCGGCGAACACCCGGTCCAGCTGCTCGTCGGAGTCCGCGGCGGCGGCGCTGTCGGCGGACTTGCCGGCCGGCTGCCGGGTGATCAGCGTGTCCAGGGCCGCCACCCAGGACCGCTGCAGCTCCTCCTGGACCGTGCCGAGCTGCGCCACCGGGACCAGGTTGTCGCGGTACAGGTACTCCGCCGCGTCGGCCATCTGCGCCATCTTGTTCAGACCGACCACGCCGACGGCGGCCGCCGCCGCCCCGGCGAGCGCGACCACGGCGTAGATCTTCAGGCGGACCGACAGGTCGTCGAACCAGCGCACGGCACACCTCCCCAGCGAACACGGCCACAACCGGCCACCCCCACTATGGGCAGGTCAGCGGCTCGACGCAGCGATTCGCAGGATCCGGTCGTCGCCGTCGCGGACGTCGCCGCGGCCGTCGGTGTTGGAGGTGGTGAACCAGAGGCTGCCGTCCGGCGCCCTCTCGACCGTGCGCAGCCTGCCGTACGTGCCGGTGAACCGGGCCGCGGGCGCGCCGAGCCGGTCGCCGTCCAGCGGCGCGGTCCACAGGCGCTCGCCGCGCAGCGCCGCCACGTAGACGGTGTCCCCGGCGATCGCCATGCCGGACGGTGACGCGTCCCGGACCGCCCAGGTGAGCAGCGGGTTCACGTACCGTCCGCCGCCGGTGTCGCCCTCGCCCTCCACCTCGGGCCAGCCGTAGTTGGCGCCGCCCTTGATCAGGTTGACCTCGTCGAGGTCGTTCTGGCCGAACTCGGTGGCGAACAGCCGGCCGGCCGAGTCCCAGGCCAGCCCCTGCACGTTGCGGTGACCGAGACTGAACACCGGCGAACCCGCGATGGGGTTGCCGGGCGCCGGCTTGCCGTCCGGGGTGAGCCGCAGGATCTTGCCGTTGGGGCTGGCCGGGTCCTGCGAGCTGGCGGTCTCCCCGGCGTCGCCGGTGCCCGCGTAGAGCATGCCGTCCGGGCCGAACGCGATCCGGCCGCCGTTGTGGTTGCGGGCCTTCGCGATGCCGGTGAACACGGTCTCCTGACTTCCGCCGTCGAGCCGGAACCGGACGATGCGATTGTCGGAGGCGGCGGTCAGGTAGGCGTACACCAGATTGTCGGAGGAGAAGCCCGGCGAGACCGCGAGGCCCAGCAGACCTCCCTCACCGCCCGCGTCGACGCCGTCGATCCGGCGGACCTCCGCCGGCTGCCCGCCCGGGGTGAGCCGCAGCACCCGGCCGGTGCCGCGTTCGGCGACCAGCGCGTCGCCGCCGGGCAGGAAGGCCAGGCCCCACGGCACGTCCAGCCCGCGGGCCATCTCCTGGACGTCCGGGTCGGGCCCGCTCGCCTGGGCGGTCGGGCTGGCGGGGCTGTCGCAGGCGGTCAGCCCGGCCGTGAGCAGGACGGCCAGGGCGGCCCGCAGTGACGGAAAGCGCATCGTTCTCCTTCGGAAAATTCGGCGTGCTGATTTCGGGTGGACCGGTCCGCCCCGAATCAACACGCCAAGTGTTCAGGAAGGGGACACCGGTACCGAACAGAAGGTTCCCGGCCGGGCCGCGACTGTGCAAACTGCCCAGCCGCGGGAGCGCGTGTTGCGCCCGCCGTCCAGCCTTTGGGAGGCTCGCCCCATGATCAACAACGCCGTCCTGGAGCAACCCGCGCCGCCGGTGATCCGGCACAGTCGCGTGGAGGACGCCGTCAGCATCGTCACCGGCGCGTTCCTGGCGTCGCTCGGGCTGTACCTGCTGTCCTCCGCCGGGATCGCCACCGGCGGCACCGCGGGCCTCGGCCTGGTCGTCGAACGGGCCGTGGGCTGGCCGCTGCCGCTGGTGTTCGCGCTGGTCAACGTACCGTTCGTGGCGCTCGCGATCAGCCGGCGCGGCTGGGCCTTCACGCTGCGCTCCGCGGTGGCGATCGGGCTGGTGTCGGTGTTCTCGCTGCTGCACCCGGCGATGATGTCGGTGGGCACGCTCACCCCGGTCTACGCCACCGTGGCCGGCAACCTGGCCGCCGGGATCGGCGTCCTGATCATCTTCCGGCACGGGGCCAGCCTCGGCGGGTTCGGCGTCGTCGCGCTGATCTGCCAGGACCGGTGGGGCTGGCGCGCCGGCTACGTCCAGATGGCCCTGGACGCTGTCGTCATCCTGCTGTCGCTGCTGGTCCTGCCGCCGGCCGCGGCGCTGCTGTCGGCCGGGGGAGCGGTGGTGCTCAACATGGTCCTGGCGATGAACCACCGCCCCGGCCGCTACGCCGCCACCTGACCCCTCAGCTCAGCGTGTTGATTACGGGCGGACCGGCCCACCCGGAATCAACACGCTGAAATGCCCGGCGAGCAGGCGCAGCAGCTGTTCCTGGGCGGGGCCGGCGCGGACGGTCCGGCCGGCGCGTTGCGCGTGCGCGACCGTCGCGAGGGCGCTGACGTCCAGGAACGTCATGGCGGTGATGTCCAGGACGTCGCCGGGCCGCAGCTCGCGGGTCAGCGCCGCGAAGGCGGTGGTGTTCGCCATGTCGGCCTCGCCGGACACGTACAGCGTCCGGCCGTCCGGCCCGCGGCGGTGGCGCAGCGGTGACGTGCTGTCCGGCCCGGCCGGATGCGCCTGACAGGCGGCCCGCACCCGGTCCGCCGGGAAGACCCGGGTGTCGTAGTGGCACAGCGCCGTCAGCTCCCGGCCGGTGAACAGGCCGGACGCCTCCGCCTCGAACCGGGCCAGCGCCTCCGGGCCGGCGGTCCGGGCCCAGCTCATGTCGACGCTGACCCACAGCCCGGTGAAACCCGCGGTGACCGCCTGCCGGGTCGCCGCCGTGTAGGCCGCGCGCAGGTGGCCGGGATCGAAACGGCCGGGCGCCCACTGGACCAGCCGGCTGTCGCCCAGCGTGACCCGCCCGCCCGCCAAGCCCGCGGCGACCGCCGGGCTCCGGGCCGCGAGTTCACGGCGGAAGGCGGGAAGACCGTCCCGGTACGGGTCACCCGGGAAGATCATCACCAGGGCGCCGGCGTCGAGCCCCTGTTCGGCGAAGGCGGCCGAGGCCCGGGCGAACTCCGCCAGCGACGCGAAGACGGCGCCGATGTGGTCCCCGGGCTGTACGGCAAGCACCGGTCGACTGTGCCGGAGCCGCGGCGGCAGGGGCAAGGCCCGTCACACGATCAGTGGTGCTGATCAATGTGCGGATCGGGCTTCAGGTTCCGGGTGGTCCGTGCCGAACTGGTAGGAGAGGGACCGTGGGAGGGGACGTGGCGGGCGTACCGGGACTGGACGAGCCGACCGAGGCGTCGGTGATCGCCGAGCTGGCCGGCACCATCGGGGCGGAGAACGCCGAGATGCTGTGGGTGGTCGTCTGCCGCCGGCTGAAGATCTCCCGGCCGGTGACCGGCCCGGACCTGATCAAGGCGACCGAGACGCTGATGGAGCTCGGTGACGTGCTGCGGGTCACCGGGCGTTCGGCGAAGGTCCGCCTGATCACCTACCGGGCGCTCAAGGGCGCCCTACCGGGCTGAGGAGCGACCCGTGCCCTCACTCACCGACTGGAACCGGCTCGCCGTGATCGGCGAGATCGACTTCGACCACCCGGCGCTCGTCCGCGCCCTGGACGCCATCGCCGAGGACACCGCCCGGCGCACCGGGGTGCCGTACAGCCTGGCCACGCTGGTGCTGAACTCCGCGCAACTGGTCGCCGGGGCCAGCCGCACGTTCCGGCAGTGCGTCCCGCTGGAGGGCACCCCGGTCGAGTGGTCGTTCTGCGCCCGGATCGTGACCGGCGGCGACCCGTTCGTCGTCGCCGACGCGGCCACCGACCCCCGGACCGCGGGCAGCCCGGCCGTCCTGCTGGCCGGCATCGGCAGCTACGCCGGTGTCCCGGTGGTCCTGCACGGCGAGATCGTCGGGGCGCACTGCCTGGTCGGCCTGACCCCGCAGCCGTTCACCGACGGCCAGCTCGTGGTGCTGCACCGCGGCGCCCACGCCATCGCCGGCGTCCTCGCCGCCCACCCGGTCGTCTAACGGCGGGCGATCCGCTGGGACAGGGTGTGCGCGGCCTCCAGGAGCAGGGCGCCGAGCCGGGCCGTCCGGTCGCCGTTGAACCGGGACTCCACGCCGGTCAGGCTGAGCGCCCAGGCGGGGGAGCCGGCCCGGTCGAACACCACCGCCCCGATGCCCCAGCTGCCGGGGACGAGCATGCCGGGGTTCACCGCGTACCCCCGCCGCCGGGTCGAGGCCACCCGCCGCAACAACGCCGCCGTGTCGTGCTGCTCCCCGTAGGCCGCCGCCAGATCGCCGCCGCGCCGCCGGGCGTAGGCGGTGGCGTCGTCCGGCGGCAGCAGCGCCAGGATCGCCAGGCCCGCCGACGCGACGCCGAGCGGCAGCCGGATGCCCTCGTACAGCACGTGTGACCGGAGCGGGAAGCTGCCCTCCTCGCCGGCCAGGCACACCGTCTCCGCGCCGCGCCGGGCCGAGAAGAAGGCGCTCTCCCCGCTCTTCTCGGACAGCGCCCGCAGGGTGTCCCGGGCGATCGAGGTCACGTCGTAACGCTCCGCCGCGACCGAGCCGAGCAGGAACATCTCCGGGCCCAGGAACCAGCGGCCGCGGCGCGCGTCCCGGTCGACGAAGCCCTCCTCGGCCAGCGCGGCGAGGACCCGCTGCGCGGTCGAGCGGGGCAGCCCGGTCGCCGCCGCGACGTCGGCGGTGGTGACGCCCTCGGAGGCGCTCGAGGAGACCCGGCGCAGCACCGCGGCGACCCGGCTGACCAACTGGGACCCCTGCATGCTCACATTATGAGCAGACAGCGCCCATCGCGGTCACGGGATGATCAGCGCCACCGTCCGCCGCCGCGGTGTGGTTAGCGTGCCCGGCCATGAGCAAACTCGTGGACAGCGCGGCGCGAGCCGTCGCGGCCGTCGCCCGGGACGGCATGACCGTGGCGGTCGGAGGCTTCGGCCTGTCCGGCATCCCGATGTCACTGATCACGGCGCTGCGGGACACCGGCGCCCGGGATCTCACGATCGTCAGCAACAACATGGGCGCCGACGGCAAGGGCCTCGGCCTGCTGCTGGAGAACAAGCAGGTCCGCAAGGTCCTCGCGTCCTACGTCGGGGAGAACAGGCTGTTCGCCCGGCAGTACCTGGACGGCGACCTGGACGTCGAGTTCGTCCCGCAGGGCACCCTCGCCGAGCGCCTGCGCGCCGGCGGCGCCGGCATCCCGGCCTTCTACACCCCGGCCGGCGCCGGGACCCCGGTCGGTGACGGCAAACCCGAGAGGGTCTTCGACGGCGTCCGTACGATCCTCGAGCACGGCATCGTCGCCGACCTCGCCCTGGTCCGGGCCGATCGCGCCGACCGCGCGGGCAACCTGCGGTACCGGCTGACCGCCCGCAACTTCAACCCGCTCGTCGCCACCGCCGGCCGGGTCACCATCGCCGAGGCCGGCACGGTCGAGGACGGCTTCCTGCACCCGGACGACGTGCACACCCCCGGCATCTACGTGCACCACCTGGTCCGTTCCGAGATCCGCGAGAAGGACATCGAGCAGAGGACGGTGCGGCCCCGTGTGGACGCGTGACGAGATGGCGCGGATCGCCGCGTCCGAGCTGACCGACGGCCAGTACGTGAACCTGGGCATCGGCATCCCCACCCTGGTCGCCAACCACCTGCCGGCCGGCGTGCGGGTCACCCTGCAGAGCGAGAACGGGATCCTCGGGATGGGCCCGTTCCCGTATGAGGGAGACGAGGACGCCGACCTGATCAACGCGGGCAAGCAGACCGTGACGCTGCTGCCCGGCGCGTCGGTGTTCGACTCGGCGACCTCGTTCGGCATGATCCGCGGCGGCCACGTGCAGACGGCGATCCTCGGCGCGCTGCAGGTCGCGGCGAACGGTGACCTGGCCAACTGGACCATCCCCGGCAAGCTGGTCAAGGGCATGGGCGGCGCGATGGATCTGGTCGCCGGCACCCCGCGGGTCGTGGTGGTGACCGAGCACGTGGCCAAGGACGGCAGCCGCAAGATCGTCGAGCGGTGCACGCTGCCGCTGACCGGCGCGGGCGTGGTGGACCGGATCATCTCCGACCGGGCGGTGTTCGACGTGACCGACGGGGGCCTGGTGCTGCGGCGGCTGGCCGACGGCACGACCCTCGGTGAGCTGCGCGACCTGACCGGCGCGGACTTCGCGGCATGAGCGCCGTGATCGCGGGTTACGCCCGTACCCCCTTCACCCGTTTCGCCGGCGCGGTGCAGCGGGTGTTCGCCGGTCAGGTGCTGCAGGCCCTCGCCGGGCAGAACCCGGCCCGGCAGGCGGCGGTCGCCGCGGGCATCCCCCGGCACACGCCCGCGACCACACTGAACGCGGTGTGCCTGTCCGGCATCGAGGCCGTCGCGTCCGCCGCCGCTCTGACCGATCCGGAACCGCCGGCCGCGGCGAGATGGGCGACAACGGCGTTGACGGCGTCGCGGCCGGCCCGGTTCGCGCCGACGGTGGACTGGGACGGGCCGAACCCGACCAGGTGGACCCGCGGCTCGCCGGCCACCTGGGTGCCGATCAGCCGGATCCCGCCCTGCTCATTGCGCAGGCGCAAGGGCGCCAGGTGGTCCAGGGCGGCCTTGAAGCCGGTGGCCCAGACGATGGCGTCGACGGTGGTGTAGGAGCCGTCGGCCTCGCGGACCCCGTACGGCTCGATCGCGGTGAACATCGGCCGCCGCTCCAGGGCGCCGCGCTCCTTGGCCGCGAGGGCGTACGGCGTCCAGATCAGCCCGGTGTACGAGACGACGCTGCCGGTCGGCCGGCCCGCCGCGACATCCGCCGTCACCTTCGCGATCGTCTCCCGCCCGGCGCCCTCCGGGGTGAACCCGTCGGTCCGGAACACCGGCTCCCGGCGGGTGTACCAGTACGTCCGCGCCACCCGGGAGATCTCCTCGAGCAGCTGCACCGCCGAGATGCCGCCGCCGACCACCGCCACCCGCATCCCGGCGAACCGCTGCGCCGACACGTAGTCCCGGGTGTGCACCTGCGGGCCGGTGAACGTCTCCTGCCCGGGGTAGACCGGCCGCACCGGGTTCGTCCACGTCCCGGTCGCGTTGATGATCGCCGAGGTGGCCCAGGAACCCCGGTCGGACTCGACGAGCAGGCCGCCGCCGCGACCCTCCCGGACCGCGCCGACCCGGACCGGGCGCAGGATCGGCAGGCCGGTCGCGTCCTCGAACGACGAGAAGTAGCGCGGCACCGCCGTCCGGCTCGGCTCGGCCGGATCCAGCGGCGGGCGGGGGAAACCGGGCAGGTCGAAGATGCCGTTCACGGTCGCCATCCGCAGCGACTCCCAGCGCTCCCGCCACGCCCCGCCGGGTGCGGGGGAGGAGTCCAGCACGACGAACGTACGCCCGCCGGAAAGGTCTTCCAGGGCGCTGGCGAAGCCACGCCGTCGCAGGTGGAACCCCGCGGAGAGGCCGGACTGGCCGCCGCCGATGACCACCACTGTCGCCGCGTTCACGCGTCGGGGAACCTCGCCGGCGCGGCGGATATTTCCGCCACCCTCACCGTATGCCAGAGCGGGGGGCTTGTGGCAAGACCCCGGGCCGGGCGCAGAATCGACCGGTGATCGAGCGATATGTGCGGGAATTCCCGGAGATCGACGGGACCCAGGTGGCGGACGTCGGCGGCAAGGGCGCCAACCTGGGCGCGCTGACGCGGCTCGGCGACGTCCCGGTGCCGGCGGGCTTCTGCGTCACCACCGCCGCCTTCCGGCGGGTCCTGGACGAGACCGAGATCAACGACTTGCTGGTACGGCTGGACGCCGACGTCCCCACGGTCGCCGCGGAGATCCGCCGCGCCATCGCGGCCGTCCCGGTGCCCGCCGAGATCGCCGCGCAGATCACCGGCCTGCTGGAGGACGGCGCGTACGCGGTCCGGTCCAGCGCCACCGCCGAGGACCTGCCGAGCGCCTCGTTCGCCGGCCAGCAGGACTCCTACCTGAACGTGACCGGCCCGGCGGAGATCCTGCGGCACGTCAGCCGCTGCTGGGCGTCACTGTTCACCGAACGGGCCGTGCGCTACCGGCAGCGCCAGGGCATCGACCATCGGCACGTCGCGATGGCCGTCGTCGTGCAGCGGATGGTCGCGGCCGAGGTGAGCGGCGTCCTGTTCACCGCCGACCCGGTCACCGGCAACCGCCGGGTCACGTCCGTCGACGCGGTCCGCGGGCTCGGCGAGGACCTGGTCTCCGGCCTGGCCACCCCGGACGCGCTCCGGATCCGTGACGGTGTGGTCACCAGCCGGGGCGTCGCGGGGCTTCTGACCGACGCGCAGGCGCTACGTCTCGCCGCGCTGGGCCGCCGGATCGAGACGCACTTCGGCCGCCCCCAGGACATCGAATGGTGCCTGGCCGGCGACGGGTTCGCGATCGTGCAGAGCCGGCCGATCACCACACTGTTCCCGGTCCCGGCCGCGCCGGACGGCGAGAACCGGGTCTACCTGTCGGTCGGGCACCAGCAGATGATGACCGACGCGATGCGGCCCCTCGGATGGTCCATGTGGGCGCTCACCGCGATGGCGCCGATGGTCGAGGCGGGCGGGCGGCTCTGGGTCGACGCGACCCGGCGGCTGGCCGTGCCGCACGGCAGGGCGGCGCTGCTCGACATGATGGGCAGGACCGATCCGCTGTTCCGGAACGCCCTGGAGGAGCTGCTGGAACGCGGGGACTTCGTCACCCCGTACGCCGCAGGGCCGGAGAAGCCACCGGCAGGCGGGACGCCGCCGCGACTCGACAACGATCCGGCCATCGTCGCCGGCCTGATCGAGCGCAGCGAGGCGTCCCTCGCCGCGCTGCGCCGCGACATCGCCGGGAAGACCGGGCCGGAGCTGTTCGACTTCCTGCGGGAGGCCTTCGACGAGCACAAACGGGTCCTCAGCGACCCGCTCAGCATTCAGGCGATCATGGCCGGGATGACCGCGACCTGGTGGCTCGACGAGCACCTCGCGGAGTGGCTCGGCGAGACGAACGTGGCCGGGCAACTCACCCTGTCCGCGCCCGGCAACATCACCGCCCAGATGGGCCTGGACCTGCTCGACGTCGCCGACACGGTGCGCGCGGATCCGTCGGCGCTCGAGGGCGGCGCTCTCCACGCCTTCCTGGACCGGTACGGGATGCGCTGCACCGGGGAGATCGACATCACCCGGCCGCGGTGGAGCGAGGATCCGTCCGTTCTGATTCCGGCGATCCTGGACAATGTTCGCAACTTCGCGCCGGGGGAGGCGAAACGACGCTTCGAGGAGGGGCGGCGGCGGGCCGAGGAGAAGGCGCGGGAGATCCTGGAGCGGCTGCGGGCCCTGCCGGTCGACGCGGCCGAGACCGCGGCGATGATCGAGCGGGTACGGGTCTTCACCGGCTACCGCGAATACCCGAAGTACGACATCGTCAGCCGGTACTGGATCTACAAGCAGGCGCTGCTGGCCGAAGCCGCCCGCCTCGTGTCCGCCGGGGTGATCGCCGGCCGGGACGACGTCTACTACCTGACGTTCGACGAGTTCCACGACGCCGTCCGCACGCACACCGCCGACCGGGAACTGATCCGTACCCGCCGCGACGAATTCCGGGTGTACCAGGGACTCACCCTGCCCCGCCTGCTCACCTCCGACGGCGAGGCGATCATGGGCGAGTTCCGCCGCGACGGCCTGCCGGACGGCGCGCTGCCCGGCGTGCCCGTCTCCGCCGGAACCGTCGAAGGCCGCGCCCGGATCGTCCTCGACCTCGCCGACGCCAACCTGGAACCCGGCGACATCCTGGTCACCGCGTACACCGACCCGAGCTGGACGCCCCTGTTCCTCACCGTCGCCGGCCTGATCACCGAGGTCGGCGGCCAGATGAGCCACGGCGCGGTGATCGCCCGCGAATACGGCCTGCCCGCCGTCGTCAGCGTCCCCGGCGCCACCCGGCTGATCCAGGACGGCCAGCGGCTCCGCCTGCACGGCGCCGCCGGCTACATCGAGATCCTCCCCTGACGGTCCGCCGGTTCGCCGCACCTGCTCACCGTCCCACCCTCGCGTTCGGCCCCACCGGCAAGCCGCTTCATGGCTTTGACGGCGCCCCGAGGCAGTTCGGTTGTTTCGTCTGGCTGGTTCTCATGGCCGCTGCCCGCTGTGGCCCAGCCGTGGGGCACGCATGTCGTTCGCGATAGATCTTGTGGTGTCGTCGCCGGGTCCCCTCGCGCAAGATCGAAGATCGGCCCGATGGTGTGCCCTCGGCTTCGGAAATCCGGTGCCTCGAGCCCAACATCGCCCACCTTGCCGATCTTGGGCGCGGGAGGCCGGTGCGGGTGGCACAAGATCCTGGGTGGTGGGTGGGTGGGCGAGTTTCTCGCCACACTCGGTGGAGGCGGATTCGTGGGAGAGATGTAGTAGACAGACTGCCGTGACAGAAGGATCTTCGATCAGGCAGGCGGGGCGCAGCCTGGCCATCGCCACGCTCGCGTCGCGGGTTGCGGGGTTCGTGCGGATTCTGGTGCTGGCGGCCGCGCTGGGGCTGGGCACCCGGCTGCTGGACACCTACAACGTCGCGAACACCCTGCCGAACCAGGTGTACGAGCTGATCGTCGGCGGCACCATGGCCAGTGTCGTGGTTCCGCTGCTGACCCGGGCCACGCTGAGCGAGTCCGACGGCGGGGTGCTGTACGCGCAACGCCTGCTGTCGCTGATCATCTACGTGCTCAGCGCCGTCACCCTGCTGGCGATCGCCGGCGCGCCGCTGCTGATCGACGTGTACGCGCCCGGGTTCACCGCGGAGCAGCGGGGCCTCGCTGTCGTGTTCAGCCGCTACTTCCTGCCGCAGATCCTGTTCTACGGGATCAGCGCGACCGCCGCCGCGATCCTGCAGATCCGGGGCCGGTTCGGGACGCCGGCGTGGGCGCCGCTGGCCAACAGCCTGATCGTGATCGCGGTCGGGCTGACCTACGCGGCGGTCGGCGGCACGACGACGACCAGCCTGGAGACCGGCCATCTGCTGCTGCTGGCCGTCGGCACGACGGCCGGGGTGCTCGCCCAGATGGTCCTGATCGTGGTGGCGCTGCGGCGGACCGGGTTCCCGCTGCGGCTGCGCCTGGACCCGCGTGGCATCGGCATCCGGCGCATCGGGAAGCTCGGCGCGTGGGTGCTCCTCGCCGTCGTCACGTCGCAGATCCTGTTCGCGGCGGCGACCCGGGCGGCGTCGTGGGGCGGGCCGGGCGGCATCACCGCGTACCAGAACGCCAACATGATCTTCTATGTGCCGTACGCCGTCTTCGCCGTCTCCATCATGACCGCGATGCTGCCCCGGCTCAGTCAGCACGCGGCCCGGGGCGAACACAACCGTGTCGTGACCGGGCTGTCCCGGGCGGTCCGCACCTCGCTCGTCGTGACGGCCCCGATCGCTACCGCGTTCCTGCTGCTCGGGCCGCAGATCGCCACGGTGCTGTTCGCGCACGGCAACAGCAGTCCCGCGACCGTCCGGGTGCTGGGCCTGGTGCTGGCCGCGTTCGGGCTGACGCTGGTGCCGTTCACCAGCTACATGATTCTGCAGCGCGGCCTGTACGCCATGCAGGAGACGAAGACCGCCGCGCTGATCACGGTCGCGGTCGCCACGGTGGGGGTGGCCGGCTGTGCGGCGGCCGGGTCGCTGCTGGAACCGGCCGACATCGTGCTGGGCATCCCGATCGCGTACGCCGCCGCCTACACCACCGGGCTGAGCCTGACCGCGATCGTGTTGCGCCGGCGCCTCGGTCACATCGACGGGCGGCGCTTGATGCGTACGCACGCAAGGGTGTTGATCGCCGCGGTGAGCGGAGCCGTCTGCGCGGGGCTGGCGCTGTGGGCGGCCCGGTCCGCCACCGACCTGTCCGCGTGGACGGACGCCCTGGTCACAGGCTTGATCGCGACGCTTGCCGGGGCGCTGGGCTATCTCGCGGCGGGACGGCTGCTGCGCCTGGCCGAGCTGCGGCACCTGCTGAACGCGGCGCTGCCGGGCATCCGCACCTGGTGATCGCATCGGATGCGGGACCGGCCGGGCGGGGTTAAGGTCGGGTCATGGGGGTGCGCGCCTGGATCGAGGGCTGGCCGGTCTACCGGCAGCTCACCGGCACCGACCCGCTGGGCCGGGGCGCCGCCGCGCAGTCCGCGCGCTCCCGGCAGCTCACCGCCCGCACCGAGACCGCCGACTCGATGGCCCGGTCCGTGTGCCCGTACTGCGCTGTCGGCTGCGGCCAGCGGATCTTCGTGAAGGACGGGAAGGTCGTCCAGATCGAGGGCGACCCGGACAGCCCGATCTCCCGGGGCCGGCTGTGCCCGAAGGGTTCGGCCAGCAAGAGCCTGGTCACCAGCGACCGGCGGGTGACGACGGTGCGTTACCGGCGGCCGTACGCGACCGACTGGGAGGACCTCGACCTGGACACGGCGATGGAGATGATCGCCGACCGGGTGCTGAAGGCCCGCGCCGACACCTGGGAGGATCATGACGAGGACGGGCGGCCGCTGAACCGGACGCTCGGCATCGCCAGCCTCGGCGGCGCGACCCTGGACAACGAAGAGAACTACCTGATCAAGAAGTTGTTCACGGCGCTCGGCGCGATCCAGATCGAGAACCAGGCGCGTATTTGACACTCCGCCACGGTTCCCGGTCTGGGGACCAGCTTCGGCCGTGGCGGGGCCACCGGATTCCTGCAGGATCTGGTCAACGCGGATTGCATCGTCATCCAGGGCTCCAACATGGCGGAGGCCCACCCGGTGGGTTTCCAGTACGTGGTGGAGGCGAAGAACCGCGGCGCCACGGTGCTCCACATCGATCCGCGGTTCACCCGGACCAGCGCGCTCGCGCACACCTACGTGCCGATACGGGCGGGGGCGGACATCGCGTTCCTGGGCGGGATCGTCAACTACATCCTCCGTGAGGAGAAGGACTTCCGGGAGTACGTGGTCGCGTACACCAACGCGTCCATGATCGTCAGCGAGGACTTCCGGGACACCGAGGACCTCGACGGCCTGTTCTCCGGATACGACACCGAGCTGAACGTGTACGACCAGTCGAGCTGGCAGTACGAGGGCCAGGGCCACATCGGCCAGGAGGAGGGCGAGGCGCACGCCGACCGGGAGACCGCGTCCGGCCTGGAGCAGGAGTCGCACGGCCCGCCGGTGCCCGCCGACGTGCCCCGCGACCCGACGCTCCAGCATCCGCGGTGCGTCTACCAGATCCTGAAACGGCACTACGCCCGGTACACCCCGGAGGTCGTCGAGGAGGTCTGCGGCGTACCCAAAGCGAAGTTCCGCGAAGTTTGCGAGGCGTGGACCGCCAACTCCGGCCGGGAACGGACCACCGCGCTGGTGTACTCGGTCGGCTGGACGCAGCACAGCGTCGGCGTGCAGTACATCCGCACCGGCGCGATCATCCAGTTGCTGCTCGGCAACATGGGCCGGCCCGGCGGCGGGGTGATGGCGTTGCGCGGGCACGCCAGCATCCAGGGCTCCACCGACATCCCGACCCTGTTCAACCTGCTGCCCGGCTACCTGCCGATGCCGCACCACCGGCAGCACGAGACGTTCCGGCAGTGGGTCGACGCGATCCGCCACCCCGAGCAGCAGGGTTTCTGGGCGGAGGCGGAGGCGTACGCGGTGAGCCTCCTGAAGGCCTACTGGGGGGACGCCGCAACCGCCGAGAACGACTGGGGGTACGGCCGGCTGCCCCGGCTGACCGGCGACCACGGCACGTACCAGCAGGTCCTCGACATGATCGACGGGAAGATCAAGGGGTACTTCCTGCTCGGGCAGAACCCGGCGGTCGGATCCGCGCACGGGCGGGCCCAGCGGCTCGGCATGGCGAACCTGGACTGGCTGGTGGTGCGGGACCTGTTCGAGATCGAGAGCGCGACGTTCTGGAAGGACGGGCCGGAGGTCGCGACGGGGGAGATCGTGCCGTCGGAGTGCCGGACCGAGGTGTTCCTGATGCCGGCGGCGTCGCACGCGGAGAAGGAGGGGACGTTCACGCAGACGCAGCGGTTGTTGCAGTGGCGCGAGAAGGCTGTCGACCCGCCGGGTGACTGCCGTTCCGAGTTGTGGTTCTTCCACCGTCTCGGTGAGTTGATCCGTTCCCGGCTGGCCACCTCCTCGCTCGAACGTGACCGGGCGGTTCTCGACCTGACCTGGTCCTCGTCGGAACCCAGTGGCGAAGACGTGCTCAAGGAGATCAACGGATTCAACGATCATGGCGACCTCTTGTCCGGATTTACCGAGCTAAAAGCGGACGGATCGACTTCTTGTGGTTGCTGGATCTACTCCGGCGTATACAAGAACGGGGTCAACCAGGCGGCACGGCGCAAGCCGGGCAGTGAGCAGGACTGGGTGGCCCGCGAGTGGGGCTGGGCCTGGCCCGCCGACCGGCGCACCCTCTACAACCGGGCGTCCGCCGACCCCGACGGCCGCCCCTGGTCGGAGCGGAAGAAGTACGTCTGGTGGGATCCGGACGCGGGCGAGTGGACCGGGTACGACGTGCCCGACTTCGAGAAGACCAAACCGCCGTCGTACCGCCCACCCGAGGGGGCCACCGGTGTCGCGGCGATCTCCGGCGACGACGCGTTCATCATGCAGGGCGACGGGAAGGGCTGGCTGTACGCGCCGAGCGGCCTGATCGACGGGCCGCTGCCCACCCACTACGAGCCGGCCGAGTCGGCGGTCGCCAATCCGCTCTATCGCCAGCAGGCCAACCCGACCCGCAAGGTGTACGCCCGGGAGGACAACCCGATCAACCCCAGGTCCGAGGTCTATCCGTACGTGTTCAGCACCAGCCGCCTCACCGAGCACCACACCGCGGGCGGCATGAGCCGGCAGCTGGCGTACCTCTCCGAACTGCAGCCGGAGATGTTCGTCGAGGTCTCGCCCGCGCTCGCCGCCGAACGCGGCCTGGAACACCTCGGCTGGGCGCACATCGTCACGTCGCGCGCGGCCATCGAGGCCCGGGTCATGGTCACCGAACGGCTCACCCCGCTGCGCATCGGCGGGCGGATCGTGCACCAGATCTGGCTGCCGTACCACTGGGGCAGCCAAGGTTTGGTCACCGGCGATTCGGCGAACGACCTGATCGGCATCGTGCTCGACCCGAACGTTCTCATCCAGGAGAGCAAGGTCGGCACCTGCGACATCCGGCCCGGGCGCCGCCCGGCCGGCGGGGACCTCCTCCGGTACGTCTCCGAGTACCGCCGGCGAGCGGAGAACCGTGATGGATGACAGCCACGGCTGGACCGGTGACCAACCGCGGATGGGGTTCTTCACCGACACCAGCGTCTGCATCGGCTGCAAGGCGTGCGAGGTCGCGTGCAAGGAGTGGAACCTGGTCCCGGACGACGGGTTCAACCTGCTCGGCACCTCGTACGACAACACCGGCGGCCTCAGCTCCCACTCGTGGCGGCACGTCGCGTTCGTCGAGCAGCCGGCCACCGTCGACGCGCTCGCCGCCGCCGGGACCGGCGGGCCGCAGTTCCTCGGCATGCCCGCCCGGGACCTGCCGGGCCGCGACCCGGGCGCGCCGCGCACCGACTTCCGCTGGCTGATGATGTCGAACGTGTGCAAGCACTGCACCCACGCCGGTTGCCTGGACGTGTGCCCGACGGGGGCGCTGTTCCGCACCGAGTTCGGCACCGTCGTGGTGCAGGAGGACATCTGCAACGGCTGCGGGTACTGCATCCCGGCCTGCCCGTACGGCGTCATCGACCAGCGGCAGGACGACGGGCGGGCGTGGAAGTGCACGCTCTGCTACGACCGGATCGGTGACGGCCTGACGCCCGCCTGCGCGAAGGCCTGCCCGACCCAGTCCATCCAGTACGGGGAACTCGACGAGCTGCGCGGGCGCGCCGCCGAACGGGTCGCCCGGCTGCACGATCAGGGCGTCAGCGAGGCGCGGTTGTACGGCCACGACCCGGCGGACGGCGTCGGCGGGGACGGGGCGTTCTTCCTGCTGCTCGACGAGCCCGAGGTGTACGGGCTGCCACCCGACCCGGTCGTGCCCACCCGCGATCTCCCGGCCATGTGGAAACGGGCCGGGCTGGCCGGCCTCGCGATGGCCGCCGCCGTGGTCGTGTCGTTCCTGGGCGGCCGCCCGTGAAGGATCGATCGATGGTGCCGCCGGCGGACTTCCGCTCCTACTACGGGCGGCCGATCGTACGGCCGCCGGTGTGGCGTCACGACATCGCCGCGTACCTGTTCACCGGCGGTCTCGCGGCCGGAAGCGCGCTGCTGGCGGCCGGCGCCGACGCGACCGGGCGGCCCGCGCTGCGCCGGGCGGGCCGGACGACGGCGCTCGGGGCGCTGATCGCCAGCACCTACTTCCTGATCAACGACCTGGGGCGGCCGGCCCGGTTCCATCACATGCTGCGGGTGGCCAAGCCGACGTCGCCGATGTCGGTCGGCACCTGGATCCTCAGCGGGTTCGGCGCGGCGGCCGGGGTGTCCGCGGTCGCCGAGGCCGCGCCGCTGCTGCCCCGGCCGCTGGACCGGCTGCTGCCGCCGCTCGGGACGGCCGGTCAGTACGGCGCGGCGGTCCTCGCCCCGGCGCTGGCCACGTACACGGCGGTGCTGCTGGCCGACACCGCGACGCCGAGCTGGCATGCCGCGTACCCCGAACTGCCGTTGATCTTCGCGGGCAGCGCCCTGGCCAGCGGCGCCGGGGCCGGGCTGATCGGCGCCCCGGTCGCGCAGGCGGGCCCGGCACGGCGGATGGCGGTGTTCGGCGCGGCGCTCGAGCTGTACGGCGCGCACCGGGTCGAGACCAGCAAGGGCATTCTCAGCGAACCGTACACACAGGGGCGTGCCGGGCGGCTGCTGCGGGCGGGGCGGGCGCTGACGGCGCTCGGGGTGGCCGGGGCCGTGCTGGGCCGCCGCAGCCGTGTGGTGTCGGCGCTGTCCGGTGGGGCGCTGCTGGCCGCCTCCCTCGCCACCCGGTTCGGGATCTTCGACGGGGGAGTGGCGTCCGCGAAGGACCCGAAGTACACCGTCGTCCCCCAGCGCGAACGCCTCGCCGCAGCAGCACAGCAGCGTGTTGATTCGGGGTGGGACGGTGCGCCCTAAATCAACACGGTGAAACGACCCTGAGCGGGGATCAGCTCGCCGATGACCGGGTGGCCGGGGACCTCGCCGGCCACCAGCAGGCCGCCGGACGTCTGCGCGTCGGCCAGCAGCAGCAGGTCGTCCTCGGCGGTGGTCCCGGCGTCCAGGTGCGGGCGGACCCAGTCCAGGTTGCGGCGGGTGCCGCCACTGACGTACCCCGCCCGCAAGGCTTCTCTCGCGCCCTCCAGGTAGGGCACCGCCGCCGGATCCAGGCGGGCCGTCACGCCGCTCGCCCGGGCCAGCTTGTGCAGGTGCCCGAGCAGCCCGAACCCGGTGACGTCCGTCGCGCACGCCGCCCCCGCCGCGAGGGCCGCCTCGGACGCCTCCCGGTTCAGGGTCGTCATGGCGTCGACGGCCTGCGCGAACACCTCGCCGGTCGCCTTGTGCCGGCTGTTCAGCACCCCGATGCCCAGGGGTTTCGTCAACGTGAGCGGCAGGCCCGGCCTCCCCGCGTCGTTGCGCATCAAGCGGGCCGGGTCGGCGATCCCGGTGACCGCCATGCCGTACTTCGGCTCCGGATCGTCCACACTGTGCCCGCCCGCGACGTGACAGCCCGCCTCCCGGGCCACGGTCAGGCCGCCGCGCAGCACCTCCGCCGCCAGTTCCATCGGCAGCACGTCGCGGGGCCAGCACAGCAGGTTCACGGCGACGACCGGGGCGCCGCCCATCGCGTACACGTCGGACAGCGCGTTGGCCGCGGCGATCCGTCCCCAGTCGTACGCGTCGTCGACCACCGGCGTGAAGAAGTCCGCCGTCGCCACGACCGCGGCGCCATTGGCGATCCGCACGACCGCCGCGTCGTCCCCGTCGTCCAGCCCGACCAGCAGCTCACCCGGCCCGCGCGGGACCTCCCCGCCGAGCAGCCCGGCCACCACGGCCTCCAGCTCCCCGGGCGGGATCTTGCAGGCACAGCCACCGCCGTGCGCGTACTGCGTCAGCCGTTCCACCGTCGCACTCTCGCACACCGCGGCCTGATCGGCTCGTCGGACGAACCACCGCCCACCGAGCGGCGGCGGGGCGGAGCGGATAGCGTGGGCGGCGGAGGCGTTCAGGTGGCTGGTGCTCCTCGCGGTCTTCAACACCGTTGTGGTCCGGTATCCGGGCCGGGCGGGTTCGATTCCCGTCCGCCTCCGCCAGCAGAGGACAGAGCGTGCGGAGGTACGGGTGGAGCAGGCGGCTGCCGATCCGCGGCGACGCGTACCCCGTACCGATGAGGTCCTGAGAGATCCCCGGTTGCGAGCCGCCGGTGAGCGGATCGGCCGCAACCCCGTGAAAGCCGCCGTGGTCGCGGCGCAGCAGCGGGCGCGGGACGGTGCGCTGGATCCGGCGGCGGTCGCGGACGCCGCCGTCGCCGCGCTGCCGCAGACCGCGGGTGGGCTGCGGCGGGTGCTCAACGCGACCGGTGTCGTCCTGCACACCAACCTGGGGCGAGCCGCGCTGTCACCGGCGGCGGTCGACGCCGTGGTGGCCGCGAGTGGTCCCACCGACGTCGAGTTCGACCTGGTCACCGGCCGCCGGGCCCGGCGGGGGCGGACCGCTCTGGCCGCGCTCGCCGCCGCGGTGCCGGGCGCCGGGGGAGTGCACGTGGTCAACAACGGCGCCGCCGCGCTGGTGCTGGCCGCGACCGTGCTCGCCGCGGGCCGGGAGATCGTGGTGAGCCGCGGTGAGATGGTGGAGATCGGGGACGGGTTCCGGCTGCCGGACCTGCTGGAATCCACGGGCGCGCGGCTGCGGGAGGTGGGCACGACCAACCGGACGTCGGCCGCCGACTATGCCGCGGCGGTCGGGGCGGACACCGGGTTCATCCTGCGGGTGCATCCGTCCAACTTCGTGATCACGGGGTTCACCGGCACTCCGGGGCTCGGGGAACTCACCGGGCTCGGTGTGCCGGTGGTCGCCGACATCGGTTCGGGGCTGCTCGCGCCGGATGCGCTGCTGCCCGGCGAGCCGGACGCCGCCGGCGCCCTGCGCCAGGGCGCGGACCTGGTCGTGGCCAGCGGCGACAAGCTGCTCGGCGGTCCGCAGGCGGGGCTGCTGCTCGGCGACGTGACGCTGATCGAACGGCTCCGGCGGCATCCGCTGGCCCGTGCGCTGCGGGTCGACAAGCTGACGCTGGCCGCGTTGCAGGCCACCGTGGACGGCCCGCCCACACCGACCTGGCAGGCGCTGCACGCCGACGCCGGCGAGCTGCGCGAGCGCACCGAACGGCTGAGGGACCGGGCCGGCGGCGAGGTGGTCGCGTCGGTCGCGGTGGTCGGCGGCGGCGGCGCGCCGGAGCGGGAGATCCCGTCCTGGGCGCTGGCGCTGCCGGAACGGTACGCCCGGCCGCTGCGCACCGGCACGCCCGCGGTCGCCGGCCGGATCGACCACGGGCGGCTGCTGCTCGACCTCCGCACCGTCCCCGTCACCGCCGACGACGACCTGGCCCGTGCGATCGGCGCCGTCCGTGACACGCCGGCCGGCACAGGGCTCTGACGTGCACGTCGTCGCCACCGCCGGGCATGTCGATCATGGGAAGTCCACGCTGGTGCGGGCGCTGACCGGCATGGAACCGGACCGGTGGGCCGAGGAACGCCGCCGTGGCATGACCATCGATCTCGGGTTCGCCTGGACCACCCTGGCGTCCGGGCGCACGATCGCGTTCGTGGACGTGCCCGGCCACGAACGGTTCGTGCCGAACATGCTCGCCGGGGTCGGCCCGGTTCCGGCCGTGATGATCGTGGTGGCCGCCGACGAGGGCTGGATGCCGCAGTCGGCGGAGCATCTGGCCGCGCTGGACGCTCTCGGCGTACGACACGGCCTGCTCGTGGTCACCCGCGCCGACCTGGCCGAACCCGGTCCCGCGATGGCCGCCGCCGGGGAGCGGATCGCCGCGACGTCGCTGGGCGCGGTGGAGGCGGTGGCGGTCAGCGGGCGTACCGGGGCGGGCCTGGACGACCTGCGGGCGGCCCTGGACCGGCTCGCCGCCGGGCTCCCGGCCGCCGACCCGGATACGCCGGTGCGACTGTGGATAGACCGTTCGTTCTCCATCCGGGGCGCGGGCACCGTGGTCACCGGCACGCTCGGGGCGGGCACCCTGCGTACCGGCGACGAACTGGAACTCCGCGGCAGCCCCGTCCGGATCCGCGGCCTGCAACGTCTCGGCGAACCGGCTGCCGAGGTCACCGCCGTCGCCCGGGTCGCGGTCAACCTGCGCGGCGTCGACCGGGACACCGTCACCCGCGGCGCGGCCCTGCTCACCCCGGGCCGGTTCCGGGCGGCAGGGCTGATCGACGTACGCGTGCACGGCGACCCGGTGGCCGCCCTGCCCGCCAGGCTCACCCTGCACGCCGGTTCGGCGGCCGTGCCGGTCCGGGTCCGGCCCCTCGGCGCCGACACCGCCCGGCTGCGCCTCGCCGAACCGCTGCCGCTGCGGATCGGCGACCGGGCCCTGCTGCGCGACCCCGGCCGCCGGCACATCCCGGGCGGCGTCACCGTCCTCGACGTCGCCCCACCCGCCCTGGCCAAGCGCGGCGCCGCCGCCCGCCGGGCCACCGACCTGGCGGCCATGGACGGCCGCCCCGAACTGGCCGCGGAACTGCGCCGCCGCCTGCTGATCCGCCGCGACGACCTGCTGCGGATGGGCGTGGCCGTGGCCGGGGAGCCGGTGGCCGGGGACTGGTACGCCGACCCCGCGCACTGGGCCACGCTCGGCGACCGGCTCACCGAGGCCGTCGCCCGGTACGCCGCCGAACACCCCCTCGAACCGGGCGTCCCCCTGGAAGCGGTGCGGCACATCCTCGGCCTGCCGGACCGGTCACTGGCCGAGGCCCTGGTACGAGCGCCGCTCTCGATCCGGGACGGCCGGGTCACGGCCGGCAGCGTGGTGCCCGACGGTCTGGTCCGGTCGGTGCGGCAGGCTTTCGAGGAACTGACCGGCCTGCCGTTCCGGGCCCCGGAAGCCGGCCGGCTGACCGCTCTGGGCCTGGGCCCGCGCGAGATCGCCGCCGCCGCCCGGGCCGGTCTGGTGCTGCGCCTCGACGGCAACGTGCTGCTCGTCCCGGGCGCCCCGGAGCGTGCGGTCAGCGTGCTTGCCGCCCTGCCGCAGCCGTTCACCGTCAGCGACGCACGCCAGGCCCTGGACACGACGCGGCGGGTGGCCGTACCCCTGCTGGAACTCCTGGACCGCACCGGCGCGACCCGCCGCCTCCCCGGTGACCGCCGCACGGTCCTTGATCATGCGGGGCCGGCGTACGAGTAGACCCGTCCCGCGGCCGGCGACCTTCATGTCGACGCTCACGTCCGCATCGCCGTCGAACCGTCGGGGTCGACCGGCGTCGGCATTCTGGTGCGATTCGTTCCGGCGTCTGCCGCCCAAGATCGCGGTAAGGCTGGCGATCTTGGGGTCTTCTCCGGGGGTGCTGAACGGCGAGTAGTCAAGCCCTTGTCCGGGGGCGGTCACGACTACGGCCGAGGCTCCCCGGGTCAGTTCCCGATCTTGCGGACCTGACGCCGAAGCCGAGCGCACAAGATCTGATTCTTGCTCCTTCTTGTGCACTGGGCTGCGGAAATCCGGCACCTCCTGCCCAAGGTCGAGAGCCTTGTCGATCTTGGGCAGGAGGTGCCGGGCCGCATCGCACAAGAACGCCGGCCGCAGGTCGCTCGTGATGGTCAATCACGCCTGCGGACCGGGCCGACCATCCGCGTGCCGCGGACTGGGTGGACGCGCTGCGGCGGCTGGCGGCCCGGACCGGCATGCGCGAGCTGACGGTCCGGGCGATGCGCCACAACGCCGATCCCGGTGACCGGTCCGCCGGCGACCTGCCGGCCGCCGGCATCCGGAATCAACTGCTTGCGGGGGTACGCCGTACCTGAGCCGGAATTCGCTCCTCTCGCGGGCGACGAGCCCGAGGACGATGCCGAGGATCAGCCCGGCGAGCACCTGTGCGGCGAACGGGATCCGTTGCAGGCGTCGTGGCACAGCAAGGGATCGTGCCGCGTCGATCGGGATGATCCATCGACTGCAACCCAGCCTCCTAGGACGGCCTACGGCTTGTATCGTGCGTCGCATGCCCGCGCGCCCGATCACGTACTACGGCAACCCGGTCCTGCACCGCCGCTGCGCCGACGTCACCGTCTTCGACCAGGCTCTCGCCGACCTCGTCGCCGACATGTTCGACTCGATGTACGAGGCGCGGGGCGTCGGCCTCGCCGCCAACCAGATCGGCGTCGACCTGCAGGTGTTCGTCTACGACTGTCCCGACGACAAGGGCGTGCGGCACAAGGGGCACATCGTCAACCCGGTCCTTCAGGCGCCGCCCGCCGGGGAGCTGACGGTCTCCGAGGGCTGCCTGTCCGTGCCGGGGCCGCGGTTCGAGCTGCCGCGGGCCGCGCAGGCCACGGTCACCGGGTGCGACGTCGAGGGTTCACCGATCACGGTGTCCGGGAGCGGCTACTTCGCCCGCTGTCTCCAGCACGAGACCGATCACCTCAACGGCATCCTCTACGTCGACCGGCTCACCGCCGCCGAGCGCGAGTCCCTGCTCCGCGAGGCCGGCCTGCTCTCCTCGTAGCGGTCCCCGGCCGGTTGCGGTTCCGTCCGGCTGGTCGTGGTGGCTGTCTCAACCCCGCCGAGACAGCACTGACAGCCAGCCGGGGGTGACCGGAACGGCATGCATGACCCGCACCCGCGGGTCGGTCGTGAGGGGACGCCTGCCGTGGCTGCCGCGAGGCACGGGACGCTGGGTGGCCCGTACCGATCAGGGGTTTTCGGTGGTGACCGAGGCGCCTGCGATGACCACCGACAGGCAGTCGCGGAACAGGTCGTCGACGGTGCGGCCGGGCCCGAAGTACTCGGTGATGGCGGCGATCGCGGTGGGATGCCGCTTCGTGAACGCGTCCATGTCGAACGTCTGCAGCGCCTCGGCGTCCGGGCGCGGGGCCTGTTCCTCGAGGACGTGACCGGCGGGTGAAGCGCTCGACGGTCAGGACGATCACGGGGGCGTGCCGCGCTGTGCGGACTTCCCGGAGCCGGTGCCCGGTGACGGCGAGGTGATCGCCGCCGGGACCCACCATGTGAGCGGGCCGCACCTCACGCGGTCGCCGTTCGTCCCGGGGCTCGTCGGTGCCGGCGCGCTGCCGGACGGCACGGTCGTCGGGTGCGCGAACCCGCGCCGGCCCTACGGCGTCCTGCCCGAGGTGACGGTCCCGTTGAGTGACGCCGAGGCCGCCTGGCCGGGTCCCGGCGGGCCCGGAGTGCCGTGACCGGTCAGCCGGGGACGGTCCAGCCGCCGCTGTTGCACTCCGGGCAGTAGAGGAACGACGGCGAGTCCTCGCGGTCCGGCCACGGGACGAGCCTTCCCCGTACGTTCGCCAGCTTGCCGTGACCACCGCACACGTGGCAGGTGACCGCTGCCGGTGGTCGTGGCGGCCTGAGGTGGGCGAGTTCCGGGTACAGCGCCGCGGCCCGGATCAGCCCGAATTCGTGCAAGCCGGGCTCGGCCGGCCGGAGCGGCCCGTCCTCCTCGTCGTTCTGGACGATGTCGCCGGCCGAGGTCAGATACATGACCAGACCCATGTTGTTGAACACGGGCAGGTGCCCCGGCAGGACGTCGCCGCGCCGCCAGTCGTCGGCCCGGGCGCACTCCTCGATCAGCCGGTCGATCAGTTCCGCGTCGCTCATGGGGCGCAGCCTAGGAACCGGCCGCCAGCGCTCAGGTGCTGGGCGGCTGGATGACGGAGAGTTCGAGGACGGCGGGGAGGGGCTGGACGCCGGGGCCACCGGCGGTGACCCAGGCGACCAGGTCGTCGACGACCACGTCGTCGAGCATCAGGCCGAACCAGACGGGGCGGGCGCCGGCCCGGCGCGCGGACGGCGCCGGGTGCACCACGATCACGTTGGACTGCGAGCAGGCGTCCAGGCAGAGGCTGGTGCGGACCCGGTGGGCCGGTTCCAGGGCGGCGCGCAGGCCGTCGAGCTGTCCGTCGTGGTCGACGCCGGGGTGTTTGCGCAGGCTGCCGCAGCAGCAGTCGCGGCAGACGGTGAGGGTGCAGCCCGGCAGGTTCGTGGTGCTCACCGGGCGACCCTACGCAATCCGGTGATCAGGAGGCGTTGCGGCCCCGCTTCAGCTCGCTGAACTGCGGCACCGTGGACAGCAGGCGCAGTGCTTCGAGGAGCCGGTCCGCGTCGGCGCCCGACGGTGCGGGGGTGACGACGGGGCCGAAGAAGGCGGGGCCGTCGTCGAGGGCGGTGACCGGGCTGCCGGATTCGGTGCCGACCCGGTTCTGGGCCTCGTCGTGGCTGGCGCGGACCACGCTGTCCAGGGATTCGTCGCCGGCCGCGTCGATCAGGTCGGCGGGCAGGTCCGCGTCGGCGATGGCGGAGGTGAGGGTGCCGGCGTCGGGTGCGCCGTCCTGTTCGTGCAGGCGTTCGCCGAGGGCCGTGTAGAGCTTGTCGACGGCGTCCTGCCCGTGTTTGTGGTCGGTGGCGGCGAGGACCCGGTGGGCGCGCAGGCCGAAGGCGTGGAACGCCCGGTACTGCTCGGGGATGTCGTTGTTCTCGTTGAGCACGGCCAGGCTGAGGAATCTCCAGGTGATCGGTTCGCCGGTCCGGGAGGCGGCGTCCTTGAGCCAGCGGGAGGTCTTCCACGTGAAGGGGCAGATCGGATCGAAGTAGAAGGTGATCGCCATGGCAGGAATCTTGCCGCATCCCGGCGCTCACCGCTCGGATGCGGGGCGGACCGGGGCCTCGCGGCGCCGGGCGGCGGTCAGCGCGAGGACAGCGGCGGCGAGGCTGATCAGGGCGGCCGTCGCGGTGATGGCGGTGAACGCCTGCGTGGAGCCGGTGCCGCCGGGTGTCCAGGCGCCGCCGGTTTCGGCGACGGCTCCGGCGGTGGCGGCGCGTTCCGGGTGGGCGCCGGTGACGACGAGTTCGGTGGTCAGCGCGTACACGGGCCGCCGCGGTGACCGCGATCCTGCGGGACACCGGCGTGCGCCCGGAGCTGACCGCCGCGGGGGAGACCCTGACCGCCGGGTGGTCCGTGCCGCGCGCCGAAGACACGGTGCTCGCCGCGGCGGCACTCGCGTTACGGGAGCAGCTCGCCGCCCACCCCGGCCGGATCGGGGTCTGCGCCGACCGCCGCTGCGCCGACGTCTACGTGGACGCCTCACCCGCCGGCCACCGCCGCTTCTGCTCCGTCACCTGCCAGAACCGGACCCGTGTCGCCGCCTTCCGCGCCCGCCGCACGTGAAACCCGGCGGCAGAGCAAGCGTGTTGATTTCGGGCGCTATGCGCGGCCGAAATCAACACGCCGGGTCAGGACCAGCCGATGGCCTCGTCGACGCGGGTCAGGGGATCGTCGCCGCCGACGCCGCGCAGCAGGTCGACCGCTGTCGTGCGGATCTGGCCGACGATCATCGTGACCGGCGGGGGCGTCTCGGTCTCCAGGAGTTTCGCCGCGATCCGGACCGCCTCCAGGGCGTCGGCGTCGGCCTGCGAGGCGTGCCGGCCGGCGTCGTCGCCGCCGGTCAGGTCGGTGGCGAGACAGTCGCCGGCGGACCGGACCGCGCCGGCCAGCGCCTCGATCGCCCGGCCCAGCTCGTCGGGGGTGCAGGTGTGCAGGCGGGTCAGGGTGGCCGCGTGCCGGGCCAGGACCTCGACGTTGCCGGCCACGTGGTCCAGCTGGTGGGTGGTGGCTTCCACGTTGCGGACCTGCTGCAGTCGGCGGCGCCGGCGGACGTGCAGTTGCAGGGTCTCGCCGGCGGCCAGGACGGCGGCGTTGAGGCGTTCCACCTGGTCGTCGAGGCGGTGCGCGCGGTCCAGCACCGCGTGAGCGGCGCTCTCGTCGCAGTCGCGCAGCGCGACGTGGAGGTCGTCGAGGAGGTCGGCGAGGTCGGCGTACGTCTGCCGGGCCTCGGCGACCAGCGGGGCCAGGGGTTTGCGGGCGGCGGCGAGCTGGCTGGCCACGATCGCGACGGCGCCGCCGATGAGGGCGTCGGCGAACCGGTACGGGATCAGGTTGCCCTGCGGCGCCGCGACCACGACCAGGTACAGCGCGGACACCGCGGCCTGGGTGATCAGGGTGCTGCTGGCCCCGGCCGCCAGCATCGGCGCGATCGTCAGCAGCAGCACGGTGAACAGGCTGATCGCGCCGGTGCCGAGGGCCTGCACCACGAGTTCGGCGACGAGCACCCCGGCGGCCACCCCGAACACCAGTTCGGTGGTCTGCCGCAGCCGCCGTCCCCGGGACTCGCCGAGCACGATCAGCGCCGCCGACGGGGCGAACACCGGGTCCGGGTGGCCGATGAGGTCCGCCGCGATCAGCCACGCCCCGGTGGCCGCCGTCGCCGCTCCGAGCGCCGGCAGCGCCGCCCGCCGCAGCCGGTGTCCCGCTTCCCGAAAGTGCTTGATCGTCAGCATCGGGCGTGGCCCTACCCGCGGCCGCGGGTAGGGCAAACCGCGGCGTCACGGACGTCACCGTCCGGTGTGGTGGAACGTCCGCGTCAGCGGGGCAGGTGCGGGAGGAGCTTGTCGAGGCGGGCGGGCAGGTCGCGGACCCGGACGCCGGTGGCGTGCCAGACGGCGTTGAGGATGGCGGCGGGGGAGCCGACGATGCCGATCTCGCCGATGCCCTTGCTGCCCATCGGGTTGAGCTGGTCGTCGTGTTCGTCGAGCCAGGCCGCGTCGATCGACTCCACGTCGGCGTGCGCGGGGATGTGGTACTCGGCCAGGTCGTGGTTGATCCAGTCGCCCATGGCCGGGTCGAGGACACCCTCCTCGTGCAGGGCCATGCCCATGCCCATGATCATGCCGCCGAGGAACTGGCTGCGGGCGGTGCGGGCGTTCAGGATGCGGCCGGCGGCGTACATCCCGAACAGCCGTGACACCCGGATCTCGCCGGTGACGGCGTCCACCCGTACCTCCGCGAAGTGGGCGCCGAAGGCGTGCCGCCCCTCCTTCTCCTGCTTCTCGATGAGTTCGGTGGTGTCGAAGACGGCCTCGGCGCCGCCGGTGCGCCGCAGCTCCCGGCAGGCCTCGGTGACCGCCCAGCCCCAGGAGGCGCTGCCCGACGAGCCGCCGGCCACCGACGCCTGCGGCAGGGTGCTGTCGCCGATCCGGATCCGGATCCGTTCGGGCGGCACGCCGAGGGCGTCGGCGGCGATCTGGACGAGGATCGTACGGGCGCCGGTGCCCAGGTCGGTGGCGCCGATCGCCACCTCGAACCCGTCGCCGCCGAGGTCCCGGACCCGGGCGGTGGACGGCTGCGCCATCGCCGGATAGGTGGCCCCGGCCATCCCGGTGCCGACCCACCAGTCGCCGTCGCGGCGCACGCCCGGCCGGGGATCGCGGTCCCACCAGCCGAACCGGTCCGCGCCCTCGCGCAGGCACTCCACGTAGTGGCGGCTGGTGAACGGTGTCCCGGTCTCCGGTTCGGCCCGCGGCTCGTTGCGGATGCGCAGCTCGACCGGGTCCACCCCGGCCTTCTCGGCGAGTTCGTCGAGGGCGCATTCCAGGGCGGCCATGCCGGGCGCCTCCCCGGGCGCGCGCATCCACCGCGGGGTCGGCCCCTCGCCGTCCACCAGGTCGTCTTCGCCGGCAGTCAGGCGGTCGGCGCGCTGTTCTGGGGCCAGATCGCCGCGGCCTTCGGCCTGGCCACCGCGTTCCTGGCCGCGGCGTCGCTGATGGTCGCCGGCCTGGCGACGGTACGGGTGTGGCCCGTGCGCCCCCGCGAGGACCGCGACAACGACCCGGCCGTGTTCTGGCCCGAACCGGACCTGACGCTGCGGCCCGGACTCGACCAGGGGCCGGTGCTGGTGCAGGCGACCTACCGGGTGCCGGCCGCCAACACCGAGGCGTTCACCGCGGCGATGTACGAGCTGCGCGACTCCCGGCTGCGGACCGGCGCCAGCCGCTGGGGCCTGTTCCGCGACGCCGCCGACCCGGACGTGTTCGTCGAGACCTACCTCGTGCCGACCTGGGAGGAACACCTGCGCCAGCACGAGGGCCGGCTCACCGGCGACGACGAGGCCACCGAACAGCGCGCGCACGCCCTGGCCGCCGGCCCGCCCGCCGTCACCCACCTGGTCGGCGCCGGAACCTAGACCGTTGGAGGGCGGCGGCTGTCGATCCAGGTGGAGATCGACGGCATGGCCAGCACGTGCAGGGCGATCAGCTGGACGAGCATCGCGGCGCCGTACAGCGTGAAGGTCACCGCGTACAGCTCCTCGACCGCGTCCTGCACCAGCTCGAAGTCGAGATCGTCGAACAGGTTGGCGAGCACGGCGAGGGCCACGAACAGCAGGAGCAACGTCAGGTACGCGCTGCCGAACGCGACCGCCCGCGCGCCCCGGCGGCCGGCCACCCGGGTCAGCACCGTGAGCCCGAGCACGACGATCTGCAGCACCGTGCTGATTCCGGCGACCACCGTCCCGGACGTCAGGGCGGTGTTGACGTTGGCCAGCTCACCGAAGGAATCCAGCCGACGGGGGAAACCGGCCAGATGGACGGCGACGGCCAGGGTCAGCGCCGCCGGCACGGCCAGCAGCACCACGGCCACGGCCAGCGTCCGGCGGCCCCGGGCGGCGCCGGTGGCCGCCCGCGACGCCCCGGCGGCGGCCGGCAGCGTCAGGAGCAGACCGATCGTCAACATGATCAGGAACGGCGGGAAGTCCTCGCCGCTGTCCTGGTCGACGATCGTGAGCATCGCCATGGCGCCGGTCAGGAACAGCCACTGCGCCGGCGCCGCGACCAGCGAGACCCGGGCGGCCCGGCGCGCGAACCGCACCTCACCGGGCACGGCAGGCGGAGGATGGTCGGGGGGCATGGACATGCCACCGTCCTACCGGATCGCCGTCAGACGGTGGAGGGCGGCCCGAAACCGGGCGACGGGGAACACCCGGCGCCCGGCGCGCGCTACTTCTTCTTCTTTTTGTCCTTTTTCTTCTTCTTGGCCTTCTTCTCGGCCTTGGCCTTGTCGCCCTTCTTGACCTTGTCGCTCTTCTTCGAACCCTTGTCCTTCTTGGACTTCTTGCCCACGCTCGGCTCCTCCCGGATCGCCGTCTCCGGACCTCGATCCTAGGGCGGTGACCAGGCCGAAGGGCCGCCTTGGCCACTTGGCGTGACGGATGGGCTCACTGTGCGTGCGTGGCAGTCACGGTTACTGTCGGTGGCCCGTACCGGAGAGAGGAGCGTGACCGATGCGCCCGACCGCACGCTGGCGGCGGCAGTGCCGGCCGGGGCGAGCCGTGGCCGCTGTCCGACATCGATCTGCTCCCGGTGTACGCCGGCTCGACCGCCGCCGCGCCGAACTCGTCGACTGGTGGGCGGCGTCGGGAAGGGCGCAGACACGTCAGTGCCGGACCCGCGGCTCACCCGCCGTCCGGGCCGAACTGCGGGCGATCGCCGACGCGCTACAACGAGGCGCGGTAGCCGAGCCGGTCGAGCAGGTCGCCGGTGGCCCGGGTGAACGCCTCGGCGATGTCGTCGTCGAAATGGTTCTGCCAGTCGCCGGACTTGCCCTTGCGGTAGTGCGACACCGTGCCGGCGCGTTTGCGATCGTTCATCCTCGCGAAGCTGTACCGGTCGAGCAGGGTGCTCAGCTCGTCCGGCGACAGGGCGATGCCGCAGTGCCGCAGCAGCGCGTCCATCTCGCGCACCTGGTTCTCGCCGAACAGGTCCTCGTAACGCACCAGGCGCACCTGCTCCGACGGCGGCGCCTGCACCCAGGACCGGACCGCGGTGAACATGCCCTTGCGGTTCAGGTCGTCGATGAGGAACAGCATCCCCTCCTTCGGCGACTTGTCGCGCAGCACCGCGCGGACCTCCAGGACGTCGCCCATCGGGGTGTGCGAGTCACGGGTCGAGAAATAGCTGGAGACCAGCAGGTCACGCGGATCGCGGTAGATGAAGAAGGTGCGGTGAGCCGCGGGCTTGGGCATCTTCAGATAGCGGGCGTACGGGAAATACAGCGACAGCCCGATCCGGTTCTCCGGCACCACCCGCGGATCGCGCCAGCCGTAGTAGCGCGGGTCGTAGGTGACCAGCCCGGTGTGCCGGTAGACGATCGGGTCGCTGAACACCGACTTGATCCACTGGCTGGCCGTCTTGCGGACCGCGCAGTGGTAGATGTTGGTGAACTCGCTGCGCTCGGCGACCGTGACGGTCGCCCGCAGCCGCGCGTTGTGTGTCTCGAGCAGGGCACGGCGGGCGACCACGCGCACGGAATCGGGGGAGTGCTGCTTGGCGTACATCATCGCGCGATTGAACATCGTCAAAGCCCCAATTCCTTACCTGGCGTGACGGCGCGCAGGTCGGCGCACACGCCGTCGTGCGTTGACGCACTTTACAAGACCATTGACACCGTTACGACTATGTCGCGTCTTGTGGAGTGGTTCCAGGCTGTGAAAAGGCTTGGATTCGGCCCTCTCCCCGGAACCCGTACAACGGTCCTACCAGCGAGAACGATTATGGGGCCGATGCGTGACGGGCGTGCGGAAGCTGAAAGAATTCACAGCTTCCCCGCCCGTCACAGGTGTTGCGGCATCATCGCAGGACTGTCAACGACGGCAATTCGTCGTCGCCCTCCCACTGGCGCGGAGTGACGATGAGAGAGCCTCGGTACTCCAGAAAGCGGCACTGGCCGGGTTCCTTCCAACCGGCGGTCAGCGCGCCGCTGCGGCGCACCTCGGCACGGCCGGACTTCGCGTCCACGAGAACCAGATGCCCGGCCCCGTCGCTGTTCTCGATCGCCCATACGCCGCCCGCGTCGGCGCGGAGGATCACCGCGCCGCCCTCGCCGCCGGTCTCCTTCCACCGCAGCTGCCCGGTGGCGAGGTCGATCGCCACCAGCCGACGCCGGCGCTCGGACTTGTCCACGGCGTAGAGCACGCCGTCGTGCACCGTCATCCCGGCGCCGCCGATCCCCGCCGTCCACTCCGCGGCGGAGATCCCGTGCAGGTCCAGGTGCCAGGCCGCGGTCCGCCACGGGATCTCGCTGCGCAGGCGGCGCTTCTCGTCCCAGGTGAGGACGTAGGGGTCGCCCGGGCCGTAGACCACGGCGGTCAGCGGTTCCGCCGACGGCAGGCTCTGCACGTCGGCGTGCGGGTGCAACGCCACCTCGAACAGTCTCCTGCCGGACGCCGGCTGCAAGGCCACCAGCGACTGCGTGTTGCCGTAATCGCAGCGGCGGTGCAGCACGACCCGGGTCCCGGTCATCGCGAACACCTTGTCGGCACAGTCGTCGTCGGCCAGCCGCCACCGCACCCGCCCGTCGGCGGCGCCGACCGCCGTCACGTAGCCCTCGTGTGTGATCACCGCCACCCCGCCGGCCGCGACGAGGCGGGTGCTGCGCGAGACCCCGTCGTGGTGGCGCGGCAGCGTCAGCTTCACCGTGCGCACCAGCGTGCCGGACCGCAGATCGACGACACCGAGCCGGTCACACAGTCTCGTCCCGAACGCGACCACCCCGAACTCGCCCGCCGCCGCCGACGCCGCCGTGCACACCGCCGTGCCGGACGGCACCGGGGCGGCCCACACCCGCGACCCGTCGCCGAGCCGGTAGGCCGCGACCCCGCCGGTGGTGGCCCGGACGATCAGATCACCGTACGGCCAGGTCGCGTGCGCGAGCGCCGGCCCGAAACTGACGTCCGGCAGCAGCTCCTGCCCGGTCGACTTGCTCCAGCCGACCGTCAGGCCGTCGTCGGTCCTGGCCCGGACCAGCCAGAACCCGGTCCCCGCCCCGGCCAGCACCACGACGGTCACCACCGCCGCGACCACCCAGCCGATCCTGCTCGCCGCGCCCGGCCGCCCCTGCATCGAATCCCCCGAACATCCTCACGGAGGACCGATTCTCACGCCTCACCCTTCGACAGCCGCACCGAGGGTCGCCGGTCAGCGGCGGTTGCGGCGGCGGATGGTGATGACGCCTGCGACGACCAGGAGCACCGGAAGGATGAGACCCCACAGCAGCCAGCCGTTCATGACCTCTCCCGTCACGAGACAATCGATGCGGTCATGCTCGCGGCACGGCCCCACGATGCGGCTCATCCCGGCCGGATGAGCGGTCAGCCGCCGGCGTGCGTGATCAGGGTGATCAACTGGTGGCGGAAATGGTGGTAGTCGTCGACCGCGCCGAGCAGGTGCTCCGAGCGCTGCTCCTCGGCACGGGCGGCGGCCAGCGCGGCGGCGCCCGCGGCGGTGGCGGTGACCACCACGCGGCGGCGGTCGTGCGGATCCTCGGTGCGCCCGGCGTGACCGGTGCGGGTGAGACGGTCGAGGGTACGGCTCATCGTCTGATCGGTGACCCGGCACAACCGGGCCAGTTCCCGCTGCGACAACGGGCCGGCGGCCAGGTGGTGCAGCGCGATCAGGCCGGCGTGGGTGAGCCCGAGACCGGCCAGGAACCCCTCGAACCGGCCCTCCACCACCCGGGCGGCCATCGCCAGCAGCCGGCCGGTCGGCCAGGAGTCCACGTCGGCGCGGACCCGGTCCGGTTCCGCCGTGATCGCCCGTTCGTCACCGCGCACCCGATCACCCTACCGGCACCCCGTACGGCATCCCGGTGACCGGATCGGACACCGCCAGCGCCGAGGCGATCGCGGCGGCCGCGGGCGGGTACGCGAGTTCGCCGAGCCCGCCGATCGGCGCCTGTGAATCCACGATGATCACCTCGATGTCGGGGCAGTCGCCGATCCGCGCCCACGCGTAGTCCCGGAACGACGACTGCACCACCGCGCCGTCCCGCACGGTGATCTGCGCGCCGAGCACTGTCGACACCGCGTCCAGGATCGCCCCTTCCACCTGCGCGATCACCCCGGACGGGTGGACCGGGACGCCGACGTCCACGGCGGCGGTCACCCGCCGTACCCGCCGGGTCGCCGGGTCCGCGTCGGCGATCACCGCGATCGCCGAGCCGTAGTCCAGGTGGCACGCCACGCCGGCCGGCGCCGGACCGGCCTTCGCCGCGGCCGCGTCCAGGACGGTCCGCAGCCGGGAGTCCGCCGGCAGCAGCCGCCGCCGGAACTCCACCTGGCCGTGGCCGCCGCGCCGGGCGATCTCGCTGAGGAAGCATTCCTCGGCGTACCCGAACTGCCCGGCGTACACGGCCCGCCAGAACCCGGTCCGCAGCGGCGCCGGGCGCAGCGTCACCGACACGCTGCCGGGCACGCTGTACGGGAAGTGATCGCCGCTCGCGCGGACCACGGCCGGATTGCCGAACGGCGGCAGGACGGTCAACGGCCAGGTCACCACCTCGTGGGTACGGGACACCGGCAGCCCCGACGCGTCCAGGGCGGCGGTGAGCCGGTGCACCGACATCGGCCGGTACGAGTCGTGCCGGGTGTCGTCGTCGCGGGTCCACCGGACACTCACCGGCTTCCCGGTCGCCCGCGAGCAGGCGACCGCCTCGAGGACGGCGTCCGGCTCGATGCGCCGCCCGAACCCGCCGCCGGCCAGCGTCGCCGTCACCGCGACCTGCGCCTCCGGCAGCGCCAGGCTCCGCGCCAGCTGGGTGCGCAGCCCACCCGGGTCCTGCACCGGCGCCCACACCTTCACCCCGGCGGCGGTGACGTGCGCTGTCGCGTTCATCGGTTCCATCGGCGCGTGCGCCAGCAGCGGCAGGCGGTAGACCCGCTGCACGCCGGGCGTCCCGTCGACCGGGGGAAGCGCCGCTTCCAGTTCGGCGAGCCAGACCCGGCTGTCCGCGGCCGGGGTGCCGCCGGTCCAGGTGACCGTCAGCGCCTCCCGCCCGCGCAGCGCCGCCGCCGTCGACGAGGCGACCACCGCCACCCCGCCCTGCCCGGCGCCCGGAGCGGCCAGCCGCACCACCGCGACCACCCCGTCCACGGCGAGAGCGGTGCTCTCGTCCACGGTCGCCGGCTGCGCGCCGATCCACGGCGGCCGGGCGACCACGGCGATCAGGCTGCCCGGGGGCGCGGACTCCGCGCCGTACCGGGCCCGCCCGGTCACGATGTCGCGTGCGTCGGAGCGGCCCGCCCGGGTCCGCCCGATCAGCCGCCACCGCTCCGGCGGGGTGAGCGTCACCGGCACGGTGGCCGGATCGAGCGCGGCGGCGTCGGCGACCAGGTCACGGTAGGCCAGCGGCCGGCGCCGCGGGTGCACGACCCGGCCGCTGCGGGCCGCGCATTCGGCGGCCGGCACGTTCCAGCGGGCGGCGGCCGCGGCGATCAGCAGGCAGCGGGCGGTGGCGGCGGCCGTGCGCAGGGGAGTGGCCAGTTGCCGGCTGGACGTCGAGTTCGCCACCGCCTGCGACCCGTAGGCGGCAGTGTCACCGGGCGCCTGCTCGAGGGCGACGTCCTCGACCTCGACGGCGAGTTCCTCGGCGACCAGGACGGCGGCCATCGTGCGTACCCCCTGGCCGGTGTCCGGACGCGGCACCGTCGCCACCACGCGCCCCCGCCGGTCGACCCGGACGAAGACGTTCGGGGCCAGGTCCGCGCCGCCGCCACCGCTCGGCGTGGCGGCGGTGGTCCTGCCCGGGTCCACGACGGCCCGCACCGGAACGGCCACGACCAGCGCCGCCCCCAGCAGCGCCCGGCGCGAGAGGTGCGTGGTCACCGGTCACCCCGTACCAGAGAAGCCGCCCTGCGCACCGCCGACCGGATGCGCGGGTATGTCCCGCAGCGGCAGACGTTGTCGCGCAGGGCCTCGTCGATCTGGGCGTCGCTGGGATCCGGCACCCGCGCGAGCAGCGCCACCACCGTCATGATCTGGCCCGGCTGGCAGTACCCGCACTGCGCCACATCGAGGTCCAGCCACGCCCGCTGCACCGGATGGTCACCGCGTTCGGACAGCCCCTCGATCGTGGTGACCCGTGCCCCGTCGGTGTCGGCGACCGTCCGCACACAGGGCCGCCCGGCCGCCCCGTCGATCAGGGACACGCACGCCCCGCAGGCGCCGACGCCGCACCCGTACCGCGGCCCGGTCAGCCCCAGCTCCTCCCGCAGCACCCACAGCAGCGGGGTGTCACCGGGCACGTCGACGACCTGCCGCCGTCCGTTGACCCGCAAACGGTACCGGCCCACGCTGACCTCCAGCCATCGACGTACACCCATTGTTCAGTCTGCTGAATATCCGCCATACTGCCCCCGTGGTCAATGACACGAAGGGCAGTAGCGAGCGGATCCTGCTCTGGTCGGTGCCGGCCGTCGCGCTGCTCACCGGCCTGGTGTGGCTGGCCGGGCAGTCGCTGAGCGACGTCGATCTGCTGCCCGACCAGGGCGCCGCCTGGTACGAGTGGAAGCTCCCGGAACCCACCGCCTGGACCCGGCTGTCGGCGTGGTTCGGCTACGCCGCCCACCAGATCGTGTCCTGGGGCCTGATCTACTACGCGCAGACCCGGGCGCACCGCTGGAGCCGCGGCCTGAAACGCGGCAACGTGGTCGCCATCGCCGCCAACCTCGGCTTCGTCGCCCTGCACGCGCTCCAGTCGCAGCTGTTCTACGACGGTCTCGCCCAGGACGTGTCGATCTTCAGTTCGCAGGGCTCCGTCGTGCTGCTGCTGGTCGTCGTCCTCATCATGGAGAACCGCAGGCGGGGTCTGGTCGCCGGCAGGCCCGCCCCGATCCCGTCGGTCGTGATCGACTTCGCCCGGCGTTACCACGGCTACCTGTTCTCCTGGGCGATCATCTACACCTTCTGGTACCACCCGATGGTCACCACCAGCGGCCATCTGATCGGCTTCTTCTACATGTTCCTGCTGCTCCTGCAGAGCTGCCTGATCTTCACCACCGCGCACACCAACCGCTGGTGGACCGTCGGCCTGGAACTCATGGTCGCCGTCCACGGCACCCTCGTCGCCGTGATGAACTCCGGCCCCGACGGCGCCTGGCCACGGTTCCTGTTCGGCTTCCTCGCCGTCTTCGTGATCACCCAGATGCACGGGCTGGGCCTGTCCACCCGGACCCGCTGGCTGATGTTCGCCGCCTGGCTGGCCGGCGCCGCCGCCGTCTACACCAGCCGCGGCCTGGCCAACCTGCACGAGATCCTGCGCGTCCCGATGGCCGAATACCTGGTCCTGGCCGTCCTCACCCTGCTGCTCTGGCCCGTCGCCCTGCTGGCCCGCCATCTCCAGGCCAGGAAGACCACGCTTGCGGCGGTACGGGAGGACGCGCTGGATCACCGACAGTGAGCTGACTCGTGAACCCGCGAGGCGTATAGGTCTTCGGTATGGGCACCCACCGGCGGCTGGCTCTCATCGTGGCGAGCTACGACTACGAGGATCCGGCGCTGAGCCGGCTCCAGGCGCCGGCCCACGACGCGGAGGACCTCGCCGACGTGCTCAGCGACCCGGCGATCGCCGGTTTCACCGTCCAGTCGCTGATCAACGAGCCGCACTACCGGGTCGGTGCGGCGATCGGCGAGTTCTACCGCGACCGGCGGCGCGACGACCTGACCCTGCTGTACTTCACCGGCCACGGGCTCAAGGACGACGGCGGCCGCCTGTACCTGGCGATGAGCGACACCCGCCGGGACCAGCCGCTGTTCACCGCCGTGCCCGCGGAACACATCGACCAGGCGATGGAGGCGTGCCCGTCCCGGCGCAAGATCCTCATCCTGGACTGCTGCTACAGCGGGGCGTACCCGGCCGGGCGGATCGCGAAGGGCGACACCGAGGTGCACACGCTGGAACGTTTCCAGGGCCGGGGGCGTACGGTGCTCACCGCGTCGGACGCCACCCAGTACTCGTTCGAGGGCGCCACCGTCACCGGCCAGGGCGTCCGGTCGGTCTTCACCCGGCACCTGGTCGCCGGGCTGCGTGACGGCAGCGCCGACCTGGACGGCGACGGGGACATCACGATCGACGAGCTCTACTCGTACGCCCACGACCGGGTGGTGGCGGAGGTGCCGCAGCAGCGGCCCAAACGGCAGGACGACGTCGAGGGGCGTACGGTCATCGCCCGCAACATCAACTGGGCGCTGCCCGGATACCTGGCCAACGCCGTCCTCAGCCCGATCGCCGCCGACCGGCTCGCCGCCCTGGACGGCCTGGCCCACCTGCACCGGGTCGGCAACGATCACGTCCGGGACACCGTCCTCGGCCAGGTGGAACGCCTCATCGACGACGACAGCCGGACCGTCTCCGCCGCTGCCGCCCGCCTGCTCGCCACCCTCCACCCGGCCGTCCCGTCAAGCCCGCCGCCGGCCGCCGAACCCCGGCTCCCACCCGCCGCCGAGCCCGCGCCGGTGCCGGCCGCCGAAGTCCGGCCGCCGGTCGTGGAACCGCCACCCGCCGCCGAGCCCGCCCCGCCGCCCGGAACCACCGTCCGGCTGCCCGCGCCGCCCGCCGCCCCGCGGCGCCCGGAACCCGCGACATACCGTTCGGGCCGGGCCCGGAACATCAGGGCCGCCGGCCTCACCGCGATCGCCGGGGCCGTCCTGATCGGCGCCGGAGCGGTGGCCCGCGCGACCCTCGCCGCACCGGTGCCCACGTCGGGGCCGGCCACCGCTCATTCGTGGTACGCGGCCGGCATCGCCACCGCCGCCCTGATCTTCGGCATCGTGACCCTGACCTCACGCACCCGCGCGCTGCTCGGGCCGGGCCTGCTGCTGGGCCTGGTCGCCGCGTCCCTGTTCGGACTGGTGTTCCTCACCCGGGAGCTGTTCTCGTCGCCGTCGCCGTTCCCCTCCGAGCTGCCCGGCCACGTCGTGCTCCTGGCGGCGGGCGCGTGCGCGTGGCGGGCGGCGTACCAGGAGGGCGCCCGGTTCGGCTGGCCGTGGCCCCTCGACCGCTCCCGGTGGGCGCTGGCGGCAGCCGCCGGCGCGGCCATCGTCGCCGGCGGCTATGCGCTCGGCGGGGAGGTGACCTCGCTCGGCACGGCGCGACTGCACTTCGCGGGCTGGAAGGACTGGTACGACGTACAGGCCCCCGGCTATCTCCTGCTCCACCCCCTGGCCGTCGTCGTGCCGTACCTGGCGGCGCAGACCCGCCCGCCCGGCCTGCGCCTCGCCGTTCTCGGCGGATGGGCGGCCGGTGGCGTCGCCGTCTGCCTGGGCACCCGAAGCTGGGTGCCCGGCGCCCGGGAGGCCGACCCGGTCGGGATACCGCTCTTCGCCGCGTCGCTCGTGGTGCTGGCCGGGGTGGCCGGCCTCGCGATGTTGCGCCGCGGCACGCCGGGCCCGGCACAGCCGATCGGCTGGGCGGCGCTGCTGGTCTGGACGACGGTGATGGCGCTGGTGGCGAGCGGTTCGGCGGGCTTCGTCTACTGGCGCGCCACGACCGGACCCGACGACTACGTGCCGCGCTGGGTCAGTGGCCTCGCGCTGACCCCGAACGGCGACCGGCTGTACATGTCGATGATGCTGTACCGGGCGGTCGGGTCGGTGCGGGTGCCCGACGGCGCCGACGCCGGCAGGCTGTACGGGACCGGCGAATGGTCGGCCGCGGTGGCGGTCAGCCGGGACGGGCGGCAGTTGTACGTCGCCGACTCCGGAACCGGCGCGGTGACGGCGTTCGACACCGCGACCGGGGCGGTGGCCGGCGGACCGGTCAAGGTGGGCGGCCATCCGGCGTACCTGCACCCGTGTCCCGGCGACCGGCTCGTCACCGTCAACGTCGGGGACGGCACGGTCTCCGTGATCGACACCGCCGCTCACAAGGTCACCCGGACCATCGACGCCGACGTGTCGATCACGGGCAGCGCGATGAACGACGACTGCGGGCGGCTGCATCTGGCCTACCGCAGCGGCAACGACGTGTCGTCCGGCCTGATCGAGTACGACACCAGGACCGGTGAGCACGTCGGCCGGATCACCGGGGTCGACGGCCGGGTCACCGCGCTCGCCGTGACCCCGGACAACCGGCGTCTCTTCGCCGCGACCGCGGCGACCACCGTCGGCTGCGACTGCGTGCACGCCGTCGACACCGCCCAGGACCGGGAGACGACCGCGCCGCTGACCCTGCCCGGCGACCCGGTCGGGCTGGCGGCGAGCCCGGACGGCAAGCGGGCGTACGTGAGCGTCGGCGCCACCGAGCCCAGCCGCCTGTGGGTGATCGACGCGGCGCGCAACACCGCGGACGGCGACCCGATCGACATCGGAACGACAGTGACGCAGCTGGTGGCCGGCCGGGACGGACGGCACGTCTACGCCGCCGACGAGCACAACGACGGCACCGCCTCGGTGATCGACCTGGCCGACCGCGGCCACGTCTTCACCGTCCGCGCCGTCACCGATTGAACGTCACCACCGGCGGTGTCGTCGCGGTGGGCGATCTCAGGTCAGGCCCGCCGACCGGACCTCGGCCGCCGCCCGCTCGCCGGAGCGGACGGCTCCGTCCCTGTAGCCGTACCAGCGGGTCGCCGTCTCGCTGCCGGCCCGGTGGATCCGGCCGATCGGGGTGCGCAGCGCGTGCCCGTACCCCGTCCAGGCGCCCGGCGGGAACAGGGCCGCGTACGCGCCGCGAATGTGCTCCTCGGCGTTCCAGCCCCGTTGGTGGTAGTGGACAGTTGCCGTTCAGCCTAACCCTTACTTTGGTGGGGGCCGGGTCCTGACGAAGGCCCGATGTCTCCCCGCGGTGGTGCGCCTACGGTTTCCGCATACGTCCTGAACAGGGCGGACACTGCGGAACAGGGGTGCTGAGATGGAGATCGTGAACGTGCCGGACGTCGCCGGTGAGTGGTACCGGGCAGTCGTCGGCTGGGCGGCCACCACCCCGGCGGTGGTGCAAACCTTCATGGGGCACTTCACCGAACTGTCGCTGATCCTGCTGTCGGGGATGTGGGCGTGGCTGCTGTGGCGCGCGCGCCGTGGACCCGCCCGGCGGATCGCGACACTGCTGGCCGGGGCCGCGGGGGTGGTCGTCGCGTACGGGCTCAGCGAATGGGCGAAGACCTACCTGGACGCGGAGCGGCCCTGCCGTACCTTCCCCGATCTGCGGATCATCGCCGGTGAGTGCCCGCCGGCCGGCGACTGGTCGTTCCCCAGCAACCACAGCACTATCGCCGCCGGCCTGTTCGTGGCGATCCTGCCGGCGTCCCGGCGGTGGGGGCTGGTGGCGCTGCCGATCGCGGTGCTGGCCGCGTTCTCCCGGGTGTTCGTCGGCGTCCACTACCCGCACGACGTGGCGGCCGGCTTCTCGATCGGCCTGACGGCCACGGCGCTCGGGACCGCCCTGCTGATCCGGCCGGCGACGACGATGACCGCCCGGCTGCTGTCCCGCCGCGTCGAAGAAGAGCCGGTTCAGCCGCTGAGCCCCGCCTGATGGGCCAGCAGGGCCGCCTGCACCCGGTTGCGCAGGCCGAGCCGGGCCAGGATCGCGCTGACGTGGGCCTTCACGGTGCCCTCGACCAGGTGCAGCTCCTTGGCGATCTCCGCGTTGGACAGCCCCGACCCGACCAGCCGCAGCACGTCCCGCTCCCGGCCGGTGAGCGCGGCCAGCTGTTCCCGGGCGGTGTGCCGGCCCGCCGCCGTACCGCTGAACTGACTGATGACCCGCCGCGCCACCTGCGGTGACAGGTAGGCCCCGCCGTCGGCCACCGCCTGCACCCCGGCGATCAGCTCCCGCGGATCGCCGGTCTTCAGCACGAACCCGCTGGCGCCCCCGTCGAGGGCCCGCGCGATGTACTCGTCCTCGGAGAACGTCGTCAACATGATCACCGCGACCGACGGCACGGCCCGCCGGATCTCCGCGACCGCCTGCAGACCGTCCATGACCGGCATCCGGATGTCCAGCAGCGCCACGTCCGGCCGGTGCAGCCGCGCCTGCTCGACCGCGGCCCGCCCGTCCGCCGCCTCCGCCACCACCTCGATCGACGGATCGCCGGCGAGGATCGCGGCCACCCCGGCCCGGATCATCGTCTCGTCGTCGGCCAGCATCACCCTGATCATGATCGAATCTCCTCCTCAGCCGGCCGGCGGCAGCGCGTCCTTGGCGACCAGCACACCGTCCCGGAAACACAGCCGGTACACGTCGAACGGCCTCGGCACGAACCCCGCCGCCGACCGGTAGTACTCACAGTCACTCCCCGGCGGCCGTACCGGACCGGCCTCGTCCCGGCGTTCCGGCACCTGACGCCGCGGCAACGACCCGGCCACCTCCGCCCGGCTCGCCCCGACCCGCAGCCCGGCGTACCGCTCCGGCGACAGCCGCGACGTGTGACTGTCCCGCGCGTACACCGCCATCAACGTCCCCACCAGCGCCACCACCAGCACCGGCGGCACGATCATCGCCGTCGCCAGCCCACGCCGGACCCGCCCGCGAGCCCGCCGGAACCCGGTGGCCGCGCCCGGCGCGTCCCCCGACAACCCCTGCGGCGGTACGGCGTAACGGCCCACCCCACCCAGCCGGCCGGATCGGACCGTGACCGGATCGGGCCGGTCGCCGGCGGCCGAACGTCCGGGGCCGGCGGACGGTGGGCGGGGCGGGGTGACGGGGTGGGTGGGCAGGTGAGCCGTGACCTCGAAACCGCCGTCCGGCAGCGGGCCGGCCGACAGCACCCCACCGGCCGGTCCGGCCCGTTCCCGCAATCCGGTGAGGCCCCGGCCGCCGCTCACCGACACGGCACGGACCGCCGGGGGCTCGTTGCGGACGGTCACGGTCAGCTCGTCGGTGGTGCGGTGCAGGCGGACCCGTACCGCAGCGCCCGCGGCATGTTTCGTCGCGTTCGTCAGGGCCTCCTGGACCACGCGGTAGGCGGTGCGGTACTGCATGACCGCCACCTCCGCCACCGCACCCGAAACGTCCAGCGTCACCGGCACGCCGGAAGCCGCCGCCCGCGCCACCAGGTCCTCGATGTGCTCGCCGGCCGGTCGCAGGGGCGCCTCGTCGGCGTCGTCGCGCAAGACGCCGACGATCTCGCTGAGCCGATCGGCCGCCGTCGTCACCCCGGCCCGCAGTTCCGACGCGGCGGCCTGATGGCGGGGCGCCAGATCGGAGCTGAGTTCCAGGGCGCCGGCCCGCAACGCGATCAGGCTCAGTTCGTGCCCCAGCGAGTCGTGCATGTCCCGGGCGATCCGGGCACGTTCGCGCAGCCGGGCCTGGTCGGCGACGATCCGCTGTTCGCGTTCCAGGTGGGCGGCCTGGTCCCAGCCGGCGCGCACGAGTTCGGCCTGCAACCGGCGGAACGCTCCGACCAGTGCCGGGAACAGCCCGAACGCGATGGCGCCGCCGGCCCAGACGAGGGACGCGTACACCTCGGAGGTCTGCAGAACACCCACCGCGAGCACGCCGGAGAACCCGCACCACGTCGCCGTGCCGAGCGGCCGCCGCCGCCCGGCCAGGTAGGACAGCGTCAGCACGGCCACGAACAGCCGCCAGTCGACGGCGCTGAACGCCAGCGCCCCGAGCGCCGTGGCCACCGGCCACGCCCGGTTCAGCCACGCCGCCACCACGACCACCACCAGGCTCAACCCGGTGATCCACTCCGGCCGGCTCCCGTCGGCGGGCGCGAGGGCCAGCGGTGTCGCCATCATCGCCGGCAGCAGCACCGCCCGGATCACGGTGGAGATCATCCGCCGGCTCGCCCCCTGCCCACGCTCTACACTGGCCGACGATTATGAATGATCCGCTGCTGCACGCGTCCGGCTGCCCATACGGACGTCCCGAGGACCGGCGCCGGCTCGACGTCGCGCCGGACTACGGCGCGTTCCCGGTCTGGGGCTGGTTCACGCTGCCGGCCCGCGCCGGCCGGCCGGCGCGCGAGGTGCACGGCAATCTGCCGGCGGCATCGCTCGGCCTGAGCCCGGACCTCGGCAACGCGTTGCAGGACTGGGCCGACTGGCACGATCGGCATCAGCGCGGCCCCGACTACGCCTCGTTGCACGACGACCGTCCCGACCCGGCCGAGGCCGAGCGGTGGGCGTGGTTCGAACAGGGCCGCATTCTGGCGGACCGGCTGGCCGCCGCGTCCGGGATGCCGGTCGTCTACCTGTGGCCGTCGGCGGGCCGTGACCCGTCCTGCCCGGTCTGCGGGGACCGCCGCCCGGTCACGCCGGCCTGACGCCCCACGCGCGGCGGGTCATCACGACGATCGCCAGGAGCGCCACGGTCATCGTCACCAGGTAGCCGATCCGGAACGCGGCCGGGCTGCCCGCATGCTGCGCGGTGACCAGCGGGGTCCACAAGCCGACCGGGTTGTCGTCGCCGGGCAGGGTGAAGAAGTGCCACTGCGTCCAGTTCCAGCCCAGGTGCAGCCCCAGCGGCAGGGCGATGCTCCCGGTGCGCAGCGCGGCGACCCCGAAGACGATCGCGCCGATCAGCGGCCCGGCCGCCGTCCACACCAGCTCCGCGCCACCGTCCTTGACGGCCGGACTCGCACCGAGGCTGAGAAGGTGATATCCGCCGAAGACGGCGGCGAGGACGAGCACCGCCGCGGTCCCGCCGATGCCCTCGGCGAGACGGCGGAGAGCGTACCCCCGGAAGACCAGCTCCTCGACCAGCACCGCGCCCACGAAGTAGGCCGTGCCGGACAGCATCAGCGCGGCCGTGAAGGACGTGCTGGGCTCCCAGCGCAGGACGCCGGCCAGCATCAGCAGCCATGCCAGGCCGCCGACGAGCGCGACTCCACCGGCGAAGCCCGCGCCGAGCTGACGCAGCCGCCGCAGGTCCGGCTGCAGGCCCTCGCCGGCCCAGCGGCGGCCCTCCAGCCGCAGGAACACCGCCTGGACACCGAGGATCAGCAGCGCGGCGAGCGCCACCACCGGCCACGGCTGCCCGTCCGGCACGACGGCGAACATCCCGGTGAGCACCGCCGCGACCGTCACCGCCGCCGCGGACATCGCCAGGAACGCCGCGGCCTTGCACCCGGATCGCATCACCGGTCCAGGCAAGCACCCCCCGTCAACTCTTCGATGCGGGCCGCGACCCAGCGCTGGGGAGACGGGGGATCGGGGCGTGGCTGCTGGCGTACCGGCGGGATCGGGGAACCCGCCCGTCCTGACCGCGGTGGCTTCGCCGACAATGGGCCGATGCACGCCACACCGTCCCGGTCGTACCGAACCGTGCCCGCGCAGGTCGACCTGCCGGCCCTCGATCATGAGGTGCTGCGTTTCTGGCAGGACGAGAACGTCTTCGCCCGCAGCCTCGAACGGACCGCCGGCCGGCCCGACTGGATCTTCTACGAGGGCCCGCCGACCGCCAACGGCATGCCCGGCACCCACCACATCGAGGCCCGGGTCTTCAAGGACGTCTTCCCGCGCTACCGGACGATGAAGGGCTACCACGTCCCCCGCAAGGCCGGCTGGGACTGCCACGGCCTGCCGGTGGAGCTGGCCGTGGAGAAGGAGCTCGGCTTCGCCGGCAAGCAGGACATCGAGGCGTACGGCATCGCCGCGTTCAACGAGCGCTGCCGCGCCTCGGTGACCCGGCACACCGACGCGTTCGCGCAGCTCACCGAGCGGATGGGCTACTGGGTCGACATGGCCGGCGCCTACCGCACGATGGACGCCGAGTACGTCGAGTCGGTGTGGTGGTCACTGAAGCAGATCTTCGACAAGGGCCTGCTGGTCGAGGACTTCCGGGTCGCGCCGTGGTGCCCGCGGGACCAGACCGCGCTGTCCGATCACGAGCTCGCGCAGGGGTACGAGGACGTCGCCGACCCGTCGGTGTACGTGCGCCTGCCGCTGACCTCGGGCCCGCTCGCCGGCCAGGCGTCGCTGCTGGTGTGGACGACCACCCCGTGGACGCTGGTGTCGAACACGGCGGTGGCGGTGCATCCCGAGGTCACCTATGTGGTGGCCACCGACGGTTCCGAGCAGCTGGTGGTCGCGGAGGCGCTGGTGGAGCAGGCGCTCGGGGAGGGCTGGGCGCCCACCGGGGTGAGCTTCACCGGCAAGGAACTGGAGCGGTGGGCGTACCGCAGGCCTTTTGATCTGGTCGAGGTCCCGGATGCGCACATCGTCATCCTGGCGACCTATGTCACCACCGACAGCGGCACCGGTCTGGTGCACCAGGCGCCCGCGTTCGGCGCCGACGACCTGGCCAGCTGCCGGGCGTACGGGCTGCCGATGGTCAACCCGGTCCGCCCGGACGGCACGTTCGCGCCCGAGGTGGGCCTGGTCGGCGGGACGTTCTTCAAGGACGCCGACGCCGCCCTCGTCGAGGACCTGCGGGAACGCGGCCTGCTGTTCAAGGCCCGGCAGTACGAGCACAGCTACCCGCACTGCTGGCGCTGCCACACCCCGCTGATCTACTACGCGCAGCCGTCCTGGTACGTGCGGACCACCGAGATCCGCGACGAGCTGCTGCGCGAGAACGAGAACACCAACTGGCAGCCCGCCACGATCAAACACGGCCGGTACGGCGACTGGCTGACCAACAACGTCGACTGGGCGCTGTCGCGGTCGCGGTACTGGGGCACCCCGCTGCCGATCTGGCGCTGCCCGGAGGGTCACCTGACCTGCGTCGGGTCCCTGGCGGAGCTGGGGGAGCTGGCCGGGCGGGACCTGTCCGCGCTGGACCCGCACCGCCCGTTCGTCGACGACGTCACCATCACGTGTGAGTGCGGGGCGACGGCGAACCGGGTGCCGGAGGTGATCGACGCCTGGTACGACTCCGGGGCGATGCCGTTCGCCCAGTTCGGGTACCCGCACCGCAACAGGGAGCTGTTCGAGCGCAGCTACCCCGCCCAGTTCATCTGCGAGGCGATCGACCAGACCCGCGGCTGGTTCTACACCCTGATGACCGTCGGCACGCTGGTGTTCGGGAGGTCGGCGTACGAGAACGTGGTCTGCCTGGGGCACATCCTGGCCGAGGACGGCCGCAAGATGTCCAAGCACCTCGGCAACATCCTGGAGCCGATCCCGCTGCTGGAGCAGCACGGCGCCGACGCGGTCCGCTGGTACATGGCGGCGGCCGGGTCGCCCTGGTCGGCGCGTCGGGTCGGGCATGCCACCCTGCAGGAGGTCGTCCGCAAGACCCTGCTGACGTACTGGAACACCGTGGCGTTCCAGGCGCTGTACGGGCGTACCGCCGGATGGGCGCCGTCGGAGGCCGACCCGCAGCCGGCGGACCGCCCGATCCTGGACCGCTGGGTGCTGTCCGAGGCCAACATCCTGATCGGCCGGGTCGACGCGGCGATGGCGGCGTTCGACACCCAGGAGGCCGGCAAGCTCCTCGCCGCGTTCGTCGACGACCTCTCCAACTGGTACGTGCGCCGTAGCCGCCGCCGGTTCTGGCGCGGCGACCCGGCCGCCCTGGCCACCCTGCACGAGGCGTTGCGCACGGTGACCCTGCTGCTCGCCCCGATCGTCCCGTTCATCACCGAGAAGGTGTGGCAGGACCTGGTCGTCGCCGTGGACCCGCAGGCCGCCCCGTCGGTGCACCTCACCGACTACCCGGTCCCGGACGAGAACCTGATCGACGCCCGCCTCGGCGGACAGGTCGAGCTGACCCGCCGGCTGGTGGAGCTGGGCCGGACCGCCCGCGCCGAGTCCGGTGTCAAGATCCGTCAGCCGTTGTCGCGGTCGCTGGCGTCGGCGCCCGGTTTCGCGTCGCTGGACCCGGAGCTGATCGCCGAGATCGCCGCCGAGCTGAACGTGGCGGCGGTGCTGCCGGTCAGCGCGTCGGAGGAGTCGCTGGTCGACACCACGGCGAAGGCGAATTTCCGTACGCTCGGCAAGCGCTTCGGCAAGCAGGTGCAGGCCGTGGCGAAGGCGATCGCCGCCGCGGACGCCGCCGCCCTGAAACGGGACCTGGCCGCCGGCACGGCCATGGTGACCGTCGACGGCGAGCCGGTGAGCCTGACCGACGACGAGGTGATCATCACGGAGACGCCGCGGGAGGGCTGGGCGGTCGCCTCCGAGGCGGGCGCGAGCCTGGCGCTGGACCTGCACCTGACGCCGGAGCTGGTCCGGGCCGGCCTGGCCCGGGAGGCGATCCGGCTGATCCAGGAGGCCCGCAAGTCCAGCGGGCTGGAGGTCTCGGACCGGATCGAGTTGCGCTACCGGGCGTCCGGCGATCTCGCCGCCGCCCTGGCCGACCACGGTGACCTGGTCGCCGACGAGGTCCTGGCGACCGCGTTCGGGCCAGGCGAGCCGGAGTGGGCCGCCGAGGCGCACCACGACGCCGGCCTGGACCTGACGTTCTGGCTGCGCCGGGCGGCATAGCTGACGGCACCGGGGCGGTGTGCCGCCGCCCCGGTGCCGGTAGTCAACCGTTGGGCCCGTCCTGATCCTGGCCGGGCTGAATGAGCCGCATGATCCGCTCCGCGGTCTTCTTTCGCTCCTCCCGGCGTGACCACAGGGTCATCACCGCGGCGGCGAGGAAGACGATTGATTTGGTGGCGGTCCACAGCAGGAATGCGACGGCGAACAGGGCGGGGTGGAATTGCTCGATCATCTTTCTCCTCGGTTTCATGGTCCCCGTCCGGGACTGATCCCAGAGTCCCCGGGAGAAGCGGCCCGTCGCATCTGATCTGACCGCCCGCCGGTACGCGCTGACGACAGTTTCCAGCGCGCAACACCGGCTGACAGAATCTGCCGTGCGGGGCGCGTTCAGTTGTTCGGTTTCTGACGGCGTGCCATCCTTGGTGACCTGACATCTCCATCGACGTGCGACGCGGCTCGGAGCGTGCGAAGTGCCCATCGCGATGCCAGGGTCCCAGCGGGTGCCGGAGGGCAGTCACCGCGAGCTTCTCGTCCGGGTGCACGCGCTCTACGACGCGGCGGGGCATCCCTCGACCAGGACGATCAGCCGCCTGGTCGACAGGCGGTCGCCGCCGGGCGGGGAGACGGTCTCGCACGAGACCGTGAGCGCCCTGCTGCGCGGCCGGCCGCTGCCGGCCTGGTCGAAGGTCCGGTTGATCATCATCGTGCTCTGCGAGCTGTCCGATCACGACGTCAACCTCCACGACGAACTGCGGATCTGTGTCGACCTGTGCAGCGCCTCGCAGCGGGCCGCCGGCAGGCCCGCCGTGGCGCCCGCCCCGGCGCCGCCGGCGCTCCCTGCCGTGCCGCCCCCGCCGGCCCCGGCCGCGGTGCTGCCGGAGCCGGTCCCGGCCGCCGGGCAGGTGCTCGCACCGGCGGTCCTGCACGGTCCGTTGCCCGATCGTGATCGGTATTTCAGCGGCCGTGAAACGCTTCTCGACGAGCTCGGGAAACGGCTCGCCCGGGACCCGCACGCCCCCCTGGTGGTGTACGGGCCGATCGGCGCCGGCAAATCCCAGTTGGTCCGGGAATACGCCGCCGCGCACGCCGCGGAATACGCGATCATCTGGTGGGTCGACGCCCGCGACACCGAACGCGCCACCGCGTCCCTGCTGACCCTGGCGAAACGATTGTTGATCGATTCCTTTCCGGACCGGCGGCAGACCCTCGACCGGCTGTTCAGCGTTCTCGGCGGATCCCGCCGATTCCTGCTCGTCTTCGACGGGGTCCGGGACGGCGACATCCGGGCCCTGATCCGGACCGTCGGCGGCAGCGTGATCGTGACGACCCGCAACGCCGGGTGGGCCCGCGACAGCACCCACACCGACATCGAGGTCCCCGACCTCGACCTCAGCGAGGCGACGCAGTACCTGCGCAAACGCGACCCGCACCTGACCCCGCTGCAGACCCGGCGGCTGATCGAGGTGGTCGGCCGGTCGCCGCTGGCGCTGGCCGAGGCCTGCGACGTCTACCGGCAACGGCCGGTCTCCTGGGACGACCTGCCCACCCGGCTGTCCGATCCGGCGGCCGCGACCCTGACCGGCGGGAACCGCCCGAGCCGCGCCGCGACCGAGGTGGCCGCCGCGGTCCGGCAGGTGAGCGCGGACCCGGCGGCCGGGCAGTTGCTGACGCTGCTCGCCGGGTTCGGGCCGAACCCGGTCTGGGTGCCGATGCTCGCCGAGGGCGCCGGCGGTGAGGTCTCGGCCGGCCCGCGGGCCCTGCTCGGCGACCAGGTGAGCCTGCGCCTGCGGATCCCGGTGCTGGTCCGGGCGGGCCTGGCCCGGCTCGTCCCGGACGACAGCATCGAGGTGCCGCCCCTGCTGCGGCTGGTGCTGCGCGAGCTGGTGCCGGCGGTGACCGCGGAGACCAACCGCGACGACGTACGGGAGATCCTGGTCGCCGCCGACCCCGGGCATCCCGACGACCCGCGGACCTGGCGGATGCACCGGGCCATCGCGCCGCACGTGCACGCCGCGGACCTGCTGCGCCGGGACCGGCCGGCCGGCTACCGCACGGTGCACCACCAGCTCCGCTTCCTGTTCCGCAGCGGCGACCTGGCCGGCGCGCACCGCCTGGGTGAGCAGGCCGAGGCGGAGCTGGACGGGCATCCGGTGCTGTCCCGGACCGACGCCCTGGTCCTGCAGATCCGGCGGGACCACGCCAACGTGCTGCGGGCCGCCGGCCACTACCGGGAGGCGGAGGCGCTGACCGCGGAGGCGATGCGCCGGCTGGACGGTGACCCGTCGTACCCCGCCGATCATCCGCTGGCGCTCGACATCGCCCGCAGCCGCGCCCACGACCTGCGGCTCGCCGGCGACTACCAGGGCGCCTTCGAGCTGGACGACGACACGTTCCGCCGGCATCGCCGGGTCTTCCCGGAGGACGACTACCGGCGGGCCGCGAGCCGCTATCACCGGTCGGTGAGCCTGCGCCTGCTCGGCCGCTACCCGGAGGCGTTCGCCGACGACGAGGCCGAGCACACCCGGCTCAGCAACGCGTTCGGCGACGACAGCCGCGCCCTGCACCGGCTGCTCAACGCGATCGCCGAGGATCTCGACGGTCTCGGCCGTTATCACGAGATCGTCGAGCGGCTGCAGCCCGTGCTGCACCACGGCAGCGGCCGTGACCTGCTCCGGGCCCGGCGGATGGCCGGGGTCGCGCTGCGCCGGCGGGGGGAGCCCGGCGCGGCCGCCGAGCATCTGGGCGCCTGCCACCAGGCCTGCGTCGCGCAGGTCGGCGCGGCCCGGGAACTCACCCTCGCGACCGCCCTGAGCTTCGGCAACGCCTTGCGGGACAGCGGGCAGCTGCCGGCCGCGCTGTGGGCCGGCGAACAGGCGGTGCTGCACTACCAGCAGGCGCTGGGGCAGGCGAACCCGCTGTTCCACGCGGCCCGGGTGAACCTGGCCGCGACCCTGGTCGCGATGCGGCGGGGCCCCCGGGCCGAGGAGGTGGCGCGGGCGGGGTACGACGGGCTCCGGGACCGGCTCGGGGCCGCGCACCCGTTCAGCGTCGCCGCCGCCGCGACCTACGCGTCCGCGCTGGCGCTGACCGATCCGGGGTCCGCGCGGGGCGTCTCCGAGCAGGCCCACCGGGCGGCCTGTGAGCGGTACGGCCCGGAGCACCCGGAGACCCTGCTGGTCGCGGCCGACTTCGCCGCCGACCGGGACTGGCGGCGCGAGCCGGACGGCGGCCACCCGTCGCGGGACGCCGTCCTGGCCGGGTTGCGGTGGGCGCTGGGCGCCCGGCACCCCGCCGTCCTGCGGATCGCCGAGGGAGCCCGGGCGCCGGTCTGCATTGAACCTCCGAGCGCCTGATCCCGCATGGCAGCGGCTGTCAAGTGTTGTCAGAGGCCGTCCGAGAGCAGTGCTCTGACGAACCTGGCACGTAGCCTGAATTCCTCTGAGCTCGTTTCCGGGACAGAACACCAAATTTCGTAAAATAGCAACAGCGCTTTGTGTAAAACGTACAAAGTGCTCAAGGAGGCATCATGACGGCGGTATCGGTGGAGGCACCCAGCGAGGATCATTGGATCCCGATGCCCGACATGTCGGACCTCCCGATCACGGCGCTCTCCGACACGGCGCCCGGCGTCCTCGGCCGGTCGCTGCGCCAGGTGCTCGGCGCCCTCGCCGACCGCGACGGCGTGATCAGCGCGTTCGGCTCCTTCGTCTCCGAGGACTGAGCAGGACATGACCTCGACGGTCACGCTCGGCGTGCCGGCGCTGCGGCATCCCGCGCCGTGGCCGTACACCGAACTCGATGTTCCCGCGCTGCGGGCGGCCGGCCACCGGCCCGTTCCGTTCCGCGAGCTGATCCTCAAGATCCATCAGCGATGCAATCTGGCCTGCGACTACTGCTACATGTACGAGATGGCCGACCAGAGCTGGCGCGAGCGGCCCCGCACCATGTCCGACGAGGTGCGGGACGCCGCGCTGGCCGGGTTCGCCGATCACGCCCGGCGGCACGGCCTCGACCGGGTCCGGATCGTCCTGCACGGCGGCGAGCCGTTGCTCTACGGCAGGGACCGGATCGCCGAGCTGGCCACCACGGCCCGTGAGCGGTTCCCGTCCGGATGCCGGGTCGACATCGGCATGCAGACCAACGGGGTGCTGCTCGACGAACGTACCGCCGCCGTGCTCGTCGAACACCGGGTCCAGGTCGGCGTCAGCGTCGACGGGGTGGCCGCCGACCACGACCGGCACCGCCGCACCCCGGGCGGGAAAGGCAGCTTCGCCGCCGTCGAACGGGCCCTGGAGCTGCTGCGCCGCCCGGAGAACCGGACCGCGTACGCCGGGCTGCTCTGCACCGTCGCCGCCGGCACCGATCCGATCGCCTGCTACGAGCAGCTGCGCGCGTTCGAACCGCCGGCCATCGACCTGCTGCTGCCGCACGCCAACTGGGAGACCCGCCCGCCGGTGCGGGACGGCGCGACGCCGTACGCGGACTGGCTGATCGCCGTCTTCGACCGCTGGTACGCCGAACCCGACCCACCCCACGTGCGGATCTTCGAGGACGCGCTGAACCTGGTCCTCGGCGGGGCGAGCCGCGGCGAACAGCTCGGCCTCAGCCCGTCCGGCATGCTGGTGGTCGAGTCCGACGGCTCGATCGAGCAGGTGGACGCGCTGAAGAGCGCCTACCCGGGCGCCTGCGCCACCGGCCTGGACGTGTTCCGCAACGACTTCGACCAGGCCCTCGACCATCCCGGCATCGTGGCCCGGCAGATCGGCCGCGCCGCCCTGTCCGCCGAGTGCCAGGCCTGCCCGGCCGTCGCCTACTGCGGCGGCGGCCACTACGCGCACCGCTACCGCCGCGACGTCGGCTTCCGCGCCCCCTCGGTGTACTGCGCCGACCTGCGGGCCCTCATCCGTCACATCTACGACCGCGTCGCCGCCGACCTGCGGCCGTACACCGGGAGGCCGGCATGACCGTCGTCCACGAACTCTCCGCCGACCTGTTCGGCCGGCTCGGCACCGGGCTCGGCGGCGCCGCCGCGATCGACGGGCTGCGCCGCGCCCAGCAGAGCAAGCACCTGCTGCTCCTCGGCTACCTGCTGGAACAGGCCGGCCCGTCCGGCACGGCCGCCGGTGAGCTGCTGGAACAGGCCCGGGCCGCGGACCCGGACGGGTTCCGGGAGGTGATCGGGGCGCCGCTGGTCGGCGGCTGGACCGCGATCGCCGGCCGGGCCGCGCAGCAGGGCGAGGTGGCCCCGGCCGACCTGGCGCACCTGTCGGCGCTGGCACTGGTCGCCGCGGCCCGGGCCGGCATCGACGGCGCGGCGGCGGTGCCGGTGCACCACGGGCTGGCGGTGCTGCCCGGCATCGGCGCGTTCGAGGCCGGCCCGGACCCCACGACGCGGGTGCACACCACCGGCGGGCGGCTGTACGCGCTCGCCGCCGACGGTGTCCTCGAAGCCGGGGCCGGCCGCGGCTGGCACCCGGTGTGGCGGCTCACCGGCGACGCCGCCGGCCAGCGGATCGACGTGGGGCTCGACGACCTGCACCCGTACCGGCACGGGCACCACGTGCCGCCGGCCAACCGGCTGACGGCGGCCGAGGCGGACCGGTGGCGCGAGCCGTTCGCGCAGGCGTGGACCATGCTGGCCGGCTGCCTGCCGGAACGCGCCGAGGAACTGCGGGCCGGGCTGGAGACCCTGGTGCCGCTGGTGCAGACCGACCCGCGGTCGGCGCGCAGCGCCACCATCCGGCACGCGTTCGGTGTCTTCGGCCTGACCCTGCCGCCCGGCCCCGCCGACTTCGCGGTCACCCTGGTGCACGAGTTCCAGCACTCCAAGCTCAGCGCGGTGCTGGACCTGGCCCGGCTCACCGAACCCGCCGGCGACCGGCGCTTCTTCGCGCCGTGGCGCACCGACCCGCGGCCGCTGCCGGGGCTGCTGCAGGGCGTCTACGCGTTCGCCGGCGTCGCCGACACGTGGCGGGCGCTGCGCGACACGGTGCCGGTGGCCACCGCCCGGTTCGCCGAGACCCGCCTGCAGGTCGACCGCGGCCTCACCGCGATCGAGGAGTCCGGGGCGCTGACCGCCGACGGCACGGCGTTCGTCGCGGCGCTGCGGCGCACCGCCGACCGGCTCCTGGCCGAACCGGTGCCGGCGGCCGCCGCCCGCGCCGCGGAGGACACCCTGGCCCGCATCCACGCCGCCTGGCGGGAACGCAACAGCGCCTAGGTCGGCGGCGGCTCGATGTCGCCGTCCAGGCGGTGTCCGGCGGCGGCCGCCACCACCTCGGGATGTTCGGGGCCGAGCACCTTCGTCAGGCGCTCCACCGACTTGTCCAGCAGGGACCGGCCCCGCTCCGCCTGGCCCGCGGCGATCAGGTCGTGCGCCAGGTTGACGCCCCGCATCAGGTGGTACGGGTGCTCGCGGCCGCCGCGCGCCTCGGCGCCGGTCACGTCCACCGAGCGGCTCAGCTCGTACATCCGCAAGGAGAGCTGCAGCGCCTGCTGGGTGCGGCCGGCCAGGGCGTGATCGGTGGCGAGCGACACCCCGGCACAGATGGTGTACGGGTGCTCGTCGCCGAGTTTCTCCCGCAGCCGCCCGAACGCGTGCTCGCCGAGCACGAACGCCCGGTCCAGCTCGCCGGTGGCGCGCAGCAGGATGGCCCGGTTCACCTCGGCGGCCAGGGTCAGCGGGTGGTCGTCGTTGTCGTTGAAGTTCTCCCGGTAACGGGACAGGGCGTCGTCGGCCATCGCGGACGCCTCCTCCAGCGCGCCGGCCTGGCGCAGCACGTTGGCCAGGCTGACGGTCGCCGCGACCGAGTACTCGTGGCTGCGGTTGAACTGCTGGTTGAACCGGGCCTCGGTGCGTTCGTGGTTGACCCGCATCACCTCGAGGGACTCGGTGACCCGGCCGAGTTTGCGCAGCGTGATGGCGTGGGTCCGCTCGGACAGCAGCACGAACCCGTGCCGGGCGCCGAGCCGGCGCTCCTGCTCGGGCAGCCAGGTGCGCAGCCGTTCCAGCGCGGCGTGGTAGTTGCCGACGCCGTAGTAGTCGCGGGCGATGTTGATCCAGCAGCGGATCACGTTGGAGTCGACGGTGCCCTGATCGTCGTAGTAGGAGACGATCTCCTCGTCCAGCCGCAGCGCCTGGGCGAAGTCACCGATCAGCCGGTAGTCGACGGCGAGATTGCTCTTCACCCGCAGCGTGTAGGTGTCGTCGTCGCCGAAGACCTCCCGGTGCAGGCGCAGGCTCTCCTCGTCGAAGCGCAGCGCCTCCCGGTACTGGCCCTGGATGCGCATGTCGTGGCCCCGCTGATTGCCGGTGATCAGCGTGTACTCGTTGGACGGGCCCAGATGCGGGCTCTCCCGGAAACGCCGGTACGTGTCCTCCAGCAGCTCGGCCGCGCCGTTGCTGTCACCCAGCGCCCGCATCGCGTTGGCGACCTGCCCCCAGGCCAGCAGGGTGGACTGCCCGTCCGGCCCGAGCAGCACCGGATCGGACTCGTCCTTGGCCCACTCGGTGGCGGCCTGGTCGGCGAGGATCCGGCTGTTCTCGTAGTCGCCGACGATGTAGAGGTAGCGGGCGTGGTCGAGCACCGTCTGCCGGCCGTCGGCGGTGCCCGAGTGCACCATGTCGGCGGGCTTGAGGTGCGGGCCCATCTCGCTCTGCAGCTCCAGCTCGCCCTCGTCGTCCGGGTCGCCGGGTTTCGCCACCGCGAGCAGCCGCTGCACGTTGCGCCGGGTCTCGTCGCGCTGCGCCGGCTCCAGGGTGTCGCGCAGCACCCGCTGGACCAGACGGTGCACCTGCAGCCGCGGGGTCCGGTCGCCGGTGCCGCCGCCGGGCGCGGACGACGAGGGCCGCCCGACGGTCTTGGCCAGGCCGTACCGCCGGAGCTCGCGGACGATCCGGCCGGTGCGGATCTGGTCGCCGAGCGCCTCCCGCAGCGGGTTGGTGATGTCCGCGTTGGCGCCCTTGCGCAGCAGCGACTGCCGGATCGGCTCGCCACCGAGGAACGCGAAGAGCGCGAAGAACTGGGCGGTCGCCTGATCGACGGCGCGCAGCTTCTCCACCGCGACCGCCACGAACGCGGCCACGGTGAGCGGGTAGTCGGCGGGTTTGCCCTCGTTGAGCAGCTCGATCCGCTCGTCGAGCAGGTCGACGTACTCCCGGACGGGCATGCCGGTCGCCAGGTACCACGCGGCGGCCTGCTCCAGGGCCAGCGGCAGGTCACCGAGCTTGTCGGCCAGCTCGTCCGCCTCGTCCACGGCGATCGGCGACACGGTGACCGCGTCACTGGTGCGGTTGGTGAGCATCTGCACGCTCTCGTCGCGGCGGAACACGTCCACCTCGATCGGCACGCCGATGGTGCTCCAGTCCTCGATCCGGGTGGTGACGATGACGTGCCCGCCGGTGGACGGCAGCAGCGGCCGCAGCGCGTCCGGTTCGTCGGCGTTGTCGTAGACCAGCAGCCAGTCCCGGTCGTCGCCACCGGAACGCAGCCAGCGCAGCACGGTCCGGGCGGTCTCCTGCTGGTCGTCGGCGATCGGCAGGTCCACCCGCTGCGCCAGCTGCGTCAGCGCGGCCAGCACGGTGGTGGTCTGCTCCGCCGGGATCCACCAGATCAGGTCGTACCTGTCCAGGTTGCGGTGCACGTACTCGATGACGAGCTGCGTCTTGCCGACCCCGCCGAGACCCTTCAGCGTCGGCGGCAGCACCGACGTGCTGGTCTCCTTCGACAGGGTCGCGCCCAGCCGTTCCAGCAGCTCGACCCGGCCGGTGAAGTTGCGGTTACGGATCGGGATGTCACCGACGATCCGCTCCTCCGGCCGGTACGTCCTCGGCCGGTGCGGCCGCGTGCCGGCGGCCAGCGCCGCGAACCGCGTCGACGCCTCGCCGGGATGCCACCGGATGACGGTCTCGGCGAACAGCCGCAGCCCACCCGGAACGGCGGTGACCGCGTCCAGAATGGCGGCGAGATCCTCGACGGTGTCGTCGGACCGGGTGACAGGGACCGGGGTCGGGAGGGTGCCGTTGACCTCCTCGAGCCGCGCGTCCCGCGCTGGTCGCTCGGTGAGGCCCTGCACCAGCAGCAACGCCTCCAGGAGTCTCTCCCGGGAAAAGGCCAAGTCCGACACGGCTACTCATCTCCGAGCGCAGGAGGAACTCTGACCTCGAAGGATATCGGAAACGCTCAGCGGGTGGGTATCAGCGCAAAACCTCACATTCAAACCATGCTTGGGTACGGGCCACGCGAAGTCCCGTGACTCGCGGCGGCCAGGGTAGGCGTCTCCTTCCGGCCGTCCCGCGGGTGCGGGTCATGCGTGCCCGGCGCGGTTTCGAGCCTGCCGGTTGACGGCTGGACCGAGCGATTCCATGTGCTGCGGTGCCATGGGCTGGCAAGGCGGTGTTGAGGTTCGTGGCATCTGATGCGGCCGTTGGGGTGCTGTGGGCTGGCCAGGCGGTGTGGGCGGCGATTGAGGTTGGTGGCGCCTGATGCGGTGGGGCGGGGGTGCTGTGGGCTGTCCGGGCGGTGTGGGCGGCACTCCAGGTCCGTAGCGCCTGAGGCGGGCCGGTGGCGCTTCTGTCGCGCCGTGATCGAGTGTCCGTGGCCAGTCCGGCTGCTCAAGACCTGGTCGAGCGGCCCCGAATGCCCAAGATCTGCGGTCACCTTCGTCCGGATCGCCGGTGCGCGCCGCACAAGATCGGATTCCCCGGGTGATCTTGAGCAGAAGGCCGCCGAGGTCGGCCGCCGCCCGCGATCCTGTGCGGTGTGCGCCGGCCTTTCCGACCCAAGATCGGCAAGTGCGGCGATCTTGGTTTCGGAGCACCGGGTTTCCGGATCCGGGCGCACGAAAACGGGCGCGATGCCGATCTTGTGCGCCTCGAGCCGATGCCGCATCCATAAGATCGCGAGCGGGCTCCGCTCCGAACTGCATGGCCGGCGCATTTCGCCCCATGGCGCGGACGAGGCTGATCCGCGCTGGCCGGTAGCGGCATTGCGGCCTGTCGCCGGATGGGGGCGCGGTGCTAACCGGGCGGGAGAGGGCCGGCCCGCTGTCGGGGTGTGGAGCGGATCGCGGCCAGCACCAGGAGGATCCACATGAGGCGGGCGTCGAAGTAGTCGCCGGAGAACAGGCACGTCGCGCCGATGAAGATGCCGCAGTAGGCGGCGGTGCGGGCCTCCGGCCGGGGCTTCCGGCGGTGTGCCCGCAGGTAGGCGTGCCACAGGGTGAACCAGGCCAGCCCGAGGAAGAACAGGCCGACGAAGCCGCCCTCGGCGGCGACCGACAGCGGCAGGTTGTGGACGTAACGTTCTCCCTCGCCCAGGTCGGCGATGGCGTGGAAGCCGTTGATGCCGGTGCCGAGCAGGGGGTGCTGCCAGAATAGCCGCAGCGCCCAGGCGAACAATACGTCCCGGTCGGAGGTGTAGCCCTGGCCGACGGTGGCCTCGACGAACCGGGACTGCACGAACCCGGCGATGGTCCGGCCGGCGGTCACGATCACCATCAGTGACAGCAGGATCAGGAGGCCGGCGGGTTTGGCGAGCCGGTCCCAGCGGGGGCGTGGCCGGATGGCGATCAGGGCGATGGCGCCGGTGATGGCCAGCGCCGCCATGCCGCCGCGGGAGCCGGACGCGATCGCGCCGAACATGAACGCCGGGATGCCGACCAGCCAGCGCAGTTGGTCGCCGCTGCGCACGTACAGGTACAGCGAGGTGATGACGCCGAGGATCATGACGCGGACGAAGACGTTGGGGCCGCCGCCGAGGGCCGCCCACCGGCCGCCGGGGGCGTGGCCGCGGCCGGTCGAGGCGGCCAGGAAGTACACCCAGGCGGCGATGTAGCAGCACTGCAGGGTCACCCGGGTGACGTGTTCGCTGTCCCAGCGGGCCAGCACGTAGAAGACGAAGACGAGGAACGCGACGGCGAGGATGTCGGCGGACATCGGGCCGGTCACCGCGTGTGACGGGGCCCAGACCGCGGACAGCAGCTGGTATCCGAACAGGCCCATGATCGGCAGCAGGCAGTAGCCGCCGGACGCGGCGCCGGGACCGAGCCGGTGTGACTCCAGCAGGATGCACAGCACCAGGCCGAGGTAGAGCGGGACGCGGACGTCGTTGAGGATCGGCACCTGCAGGCCCACCCGGGTCAGCACGAACCGGCCCGCCAGCGCGGCGACGAACGCCAGGTAGATGACGACGCCCGGGCGGCGGGCCGCGTCCAGGGCCGGCACTGTCATGCGGGGCCCAGGGAGCGCTTGACCAGGCGTGTCGTGGCCAGGCCCAGCACTGTCGCGGCGGCGGTCAGCGCGGCGAGCGAGGCCTGCGCGGCCGGCATGATCGTTGTCGCGGCGGTGCCGAGCACCACCTCCAGGGCGAGGCAGCCCAGCAGCAGCCGGTTGATGCGCGGGGGCCGGGGGAGCGCGTCCAGGGTGGGCCGGGCGGCGTAGAACATGGCCAGGGGGACGGCGGCGAAGATGCCCGAGGCCAGCACGGCGGCGGCCTCGTGGAACTGCGGGCCCAGGTAGACGCGGACCAGGAGCGGGCCGAGCGCGGTGATCAGGCCGGCGGCGAGGGCCGCCACGGCGCCGGCGGCGACCGGCAGCCAGGTGAGCACCCGGCGGGCCGTCCCCGGCTCGGTCTGCCAGTGGAACATGCGGCTCAGGCGGGGGAGCAGGACCGGTGACAGGGTGCCGAACAGCGAACACACCATGATCACCGCGGAGGTGACGAAACCGACGTAGCCGGCCTCCGGGGCGCCGGGCAGCGCGGCCGCCACGAGCAGGGTGGGGTAGGTGAACAGCAGCGGCAGGGCCAGGTCGGTGGGGAGCCTGCTCAACCCGTACCGCAGAAGGCTCCTGATCGGTGGCTCCTCGCGCCCCCGTGGCGCGGGGGCCGCGGAGCGGCGACGGCGGACCGTGAGCAGGCCGCAAGCCGCGACCACCGCCGCGCCCGCGCCCTGCAGCACCAGGAAGCCGCCGGTGTCGCCGGAGAGGGCGAAGGCGGCCAGCGGGACCAGGCCGAGCGCGGTCCCGGACACCACGTTGGCGTGGACGACCTGGTGGGCGCCGCGCAGTGCGGCCACCGCGACCGTGCACAGGCACACCCCGGCCAGCATGATCAGCGTCGCGGTCACGCCCTCGACCCCGGGCAGGCCCAGCACCCGGCCGGTCCACGGGGCCGAGACGATCCCGGCGGTCACCACGAACGCCGCCAGCAGCACCTGAACGGCGAACGCGCGGCGGGCCAGGCTCACCGTCGTCTCCCAGGTGCGTGGCAGGTACCGGTGCAGCGCCTGGGCGAGCCCGGCGGTCACCACCGGCTGCAGGGTGCTGACCACCCCACGGGCGATCTGGTAGTAGGCGAACGCGGCCGGTCCGCCCCGGGCGGCGACCAGGTGGAACAGGTACAGGCCGGCGGCCAGGACGAACCACTGCACCGCGACGGTGGCCAGATAGTCCCGGACCAGCGACCGGAACAGGCTCCGGTCACCGCCGGACATGCGCCAGATCGAGCGGCACCGACTTCTGCAGCAGCGCGCCGGTACGCCGGTAGCCGGCCACGGTCAGCGCGGTGATCAGCAGGATCCGCAGATCGACGCCGAACCCGCGGTGGTCGACGTAGGCCAGCCCGAGCGCGATCTTGCCGGGCCGGATCAGCTCGTCGTACGCCGCGTCCACGTCCTCGTGCCCGGCCAGGATCCGCCCCTCGTCGTGGAACACGATCGACGCCCAGTCGGTCACCCCCGGCCGCACGTCCAGCAGCCGCATCTCCGGCTCGGTGTAGCGCCGCACGTCCGAGGCGACCTGCGGGCGCGGCCCGACCAGGCTCATGTCGCCGGTCAGCACGTTCACCAGCTGCGGCAGCTCGTCGAGTTTCCACCGGCGCAGGAACGCCCCGGTCCGGGTCAGCCGCGGGTCGTCGTCGGCGGTGGACGGGCCGCCGAGCCGGGCCGCGTCCACCACCATGCTGCGGAACTTCAGCATGCCGAACGGGCGCCCGTACCGGCCGATCCGGGTGCCGCGGTACAGCACCGGGCCACCGTCCTCCCGTTTCACCGCGTAGGCGGCGGCCGCCGCGATCGGGGCGGTGGCCAGCAGCGCGGCGGCGGCGACCCCGATGTCGAGGGCCCGTTTCGCCGCCTCGTAGCCGGGCCGGCTCACCCGGACCACGTTCTCGCCCTCATGGATCCGGTGGACGTACACCCGCGAGGTGGCGCCCCGGTGCACCTCGGTGGTGCCCTGCAGGACGGCGCCGGCCTTCTCGTAGAAGCCGTGCGCGCGGCCCTGGTTCTCCCCGGTCACCACCTTCACGCAGGCCTGGCCCTGCTGCTCGAACCAGGCGGTCAGATGCTCGAACAGCCGGGTGGCGACACCCTGCCCGCGCCGCGACGGCACCACCACGAAGTTGATCACCTCGGCGCGGGGGAGCGCGATCTCCGCCGCCCCGGCGTAGGCGAACGTCTCCAGCAGCCGGCGCACCCGCTGCGGGCGCAGCAGCCGGGACGCGACCAGGGGCACCGCGACCGGCCAGCGGCGCAGCACGAAGTCCTGGAACAGCGCCGAGGTGTCCAGGGCGCCGCAGATGTAGCCGAGCGGCTCCCCGGTGGCCACCGACTCGGCCAGGAACAGCGCGGCGTGCGGGCTGGACGCCAGATGCCGGTAGAGCAGCCGCAGCACCGGTTCGCCCAGCGACGACAGGAAGCCGCCGGGCACCTCGGTGACGTGCAGCCGGGCGACCGCGGCGAGCTGCGCCGGGGTGAACGGGCCACCGGTGATCCGGAACTGTTCAGGCATGGGAGACCGCCGGTTCGAGACGGGCCAGGACGGCGGCGGCGCGGGCCACCGCCTCCGGGCGGGTGGAGGCACGGACGGGCAGCGTGACCACGTGCGCGGCCGCCCACTCGGCCCGCGGGCAGGAGCCGGCGCGGTAGCCGGCGGCGGCCAGATCGGCGCCGGACAGCGGGTGGACCGGGGTGGCGAACCAGTCGCCCAGCTCCAGCCCGGCCACCGCGGCGTCGTGCAGGGCGCGGGGCTTGTCGGCGACGGCGACGGGGAAGCGGTGCGGGACGCCGGGAAGATCAAGATCGAGAGCTTGCCGGTACGCGTCCGCGACCCGCCGCCGCTGCCCCAGCGCGTTCCGCCCACCGGCGATCACCGACGGCAGCCGCAGCCGGGTGCCACGGCTCATCCGCCAGCCGTACTCGGGGCTGCCCCACGGGTCCGGCGCGTAGCTGCCGACGACCACGCCCATCCCGGCCAGCCGCCGGTACAGCGACCGCAGCCGCCACAGCACCCCGGCGCCGGACGCCACCCGGAACGCCGCGTACTCGGCCTCGGCCATCAGCTCCCGCCGCGCCGGGGGAGCGGTGTAGCCGCCGTAGCCGTCGCTCATCGCCGCGGCCAGCCCCGGATCGTGCACCACCGCGGTCCCGCCGAGCCCGGCCACCACCGGCTTGCCCCACTCGAACGAGTAGAACGCGGCGGCGCTGCCGGAACTGTCGATCATGCCGGGGACGGTGTGCGCGCAGTCCTCGATCACCGGCACGTCCACGCCGAGCGCGGCGGCCGGCGCCGGGATGCCGAAGGTGTGCTGCACGATGACGGCCCGGGTGCGCGGGCCGATCGCGGCCCGGACGGCGGCCGGGTCCGGGCCGAACGTGGCCGGGTCGATGTCGGCGTACACCGGCCGCAGTCCCCTCCGCAGCAGCGGCTCGACCACCGCCGCGCAGGTGTACGCCTGGACCACGACCTCGTCACCCGGCCGGGCGTGCAGCCCGTCCAGGATCGCGTGCAGCGCGACCCGGCCCCGGTAGTAGTGCAGGACGGTGCTCATCGGCGTCCTCCGCCGGGTTCCAGGACGGCCTTGATCGACGCCGTGCCGTAGATGACATGGGTGGCCAGGAAGACCGCGGGCAGGGCGGCGGCCAGCCCCGGGTCCCGGTGCTCGCGGGCCAGCCGGGCAGCGAACCCGCACGCCGCGGCGGCGTACACGCCGAGAACCGTGCCGGTGACCCGGCGGGCGGAACGGCTGACCGGCGACAGCGCGGCCCCGGTGGCCACGGTCAGCACGAACCCCATCGGCACCAGGTTGCGCCACGACCCGATCCACCGGCCGACCAGGCGGCTCGCCTTGACCGGCCAGTACCCGGCCTCGAACGTCCACGAGCAGAACTCCCGCAGGTCGCTGCGCGCGTAGTAGACGCAGGTGATGTCCGGCAGCAGCAGGATCGACCCGCCGGCGGCCCGCAGCCGCTGGTTGAACTCGCGGTCCTGGGCGCGGGTGAGCTTCTCGTCGAACAGCCCGATCCGGTCGAACACACTGCGCCGGTAGCAGCCGCCGAACACGGTGTCGACCCACTGCGGCCGGTCGGCGCCGGTCCGGTACTTCGAGTTCCCGGCCCCGAACACGCTGGTCGTGGACGCGGCGATGGCCCGCCCCAGCAGGGTGTCGTCGCGGGCCCGGGAGATCCGGATCCCGCCGACGTTGTCGGCCTCCGGATGGTCGAGGAGCCCGCGCACGCAGCGTTCCAGATAGTCCGGCGGATAGTCGGCGTGCACGTCCAGGCGCAGCACGATCTCGCCGCGGGCCTGCCGCACGGCCCGGTTCAGCCCGGCCGGTTTGCTGCGGCCCGGGTTGTCGATCAGCTGCACCCGCGGGTCGCGCCGGGCGTACCGGCGCAGCACGTCCCGGGTCCCGTCGTCGCTCATCCCGTCGGCGACCAGCACTTCCATCCGGTCCCGCGGGTAGGTCCCGGCCAGCACCGCGTCCAGGAACCCGGCGATGAACCGGGCCTCGTTCCAGCACGGCACCACCACACTGAGGAAGGGCAGCTGCATCGTCGTCTCCTAGCCGGCGCCGAAGAACCGGCGGACGCTGTCCGCCACGTGGTCGATCTGCCGGTCCTCCAGCTCCGGGTGCAGCGGCAGCGACAGCACCCGCCGGCACAGCTCCTCGGTGTGCGGCAGGCTCCAGTGCTCCAGGCCGAGCCCTTTCTGCTGATGCATCGGGATGGGCCAGGAGATCAGCGTCTCCACGCCGTCGGCGCGCAGGTGCTCGGCCAGGCGGTCCCGGGCGTCGGTGGTGACCGGATAGTTCTGGAACACGTCGCGGCGGCGGCTGTCGGCGTCCGGCCCGACCGGGATGCCGAGGTCCGGCAGGTCCCGCAGCCGCTCGTCGTAGAGCCGGGCCAGTTCCCGGCGGCGCTCGATCCAGCCGGGCAGCTTCGCCAGCCGGTAGTCCAGGATCGCCGCCTGCAGGTTGTCCAGGCGGCAGTTGTAGCCCCAGCCGTCGATCTCCGCCTTCGCCACCCGCCCGTGGTCGCGCAGCCGCAGCAGGTGCCCGGCCAGCTCCTCGTCGTCGGTGAGCACCGCGCCGCCGTCGCCGAGCGCGCCGAGCAGCTTCGCCGGATAGAAGGAGTACGTGCTGGCCAGCCCGAACGTCCCGGCGGTCCGCCCGTCCAGGGTGGCGCCGAGCGCCTGCGCCGCGTCCTCCAGGACCGTCGCGCCCACCGTCGCGGCGATCCGCATGACCTCGGCCATGTCGGCGGTCCTGCCGTTCAGGTGCACTCCGATGATCACCTTGGTCCGGTCGGTGACCTTGCGGGCCAGGTCGGCGGTGTCCATCAGATGGTCCGGGCCGATGTCCACGAACACCGGGGTGGCGCCGCGCAGCACGAACGGCGAGATCGTCGCGATGAAGGTGTGCGCCACCGTCACCACCTCGTCGCCCGGCCCGACGTCCAGGGCGTGCGCGAGCAGCCGCAGTCCATCGGTGCAGTTGCTCACCCCGACCGCCCGGCGCGAGGAGTTGAACGCGGCCAGATGGTCCTCGAAGTCGTGCAACTGCTGCCGCAGCATGAGGTCACCGGCGGCGATGGTGCCCTCGATGATCGGCAGCAGCTCGTCGCGCTGCCGCCGCCACTGCTCGGGGTAGTCAACGAACCTGACTCGCCAGTCCACGGTGCGCCTCCAGATGGTCACGGACCCGCCGCCGGATCGACTCCGGGTCCAGCTCGTACGCGGTACGCAGGTACTCCTGGTCGCCGACGACCGACAGCGACCGGGCCGGCAGCGCGATCCGGATCAGCGGCGCCGGGCTCGCCGACTCGGCCAGCACCTCGGCGACCGCGCTGCCCAGCCCGCCGACGACGGAGTGCTCCTCGACCGTGACGACGGCCGCGTAGGAACGGGCCGCCTCCTTGATCGCGGCGGTGTCGAACGGGGCCAGCCACGGGAACGAGGTCACGTCCGCGCGGATCCCGTCGCCGTCCAGCAGCTCGGCGGCCCGGCAGGTCACCTCGAGGATCGCGCCGGTGCTGCACAACAGCACCTCACCGCCGCGGGACAACGCGATCGACGCGCCACGCGGGGCCTCGATCGGGCGGGTGTGGACCGTACCCTCGCCGGTCTTGCCCAAGCGCAGGTAAGCCGGTCCGCCGCCGGCCAGCAGGTCGGTCAGCACCGCCCCGACCTCGGCCTCGTCGCCGGGCGCGGCCACCGCCATCCCCGGCAGCGCCCGCATGATCGCCAGGTCCTCGGTGGCGTGGTGGGACATGCCGAGGGCGCCGTACGCCATCCCACCGCCCACCGCCACCACGGTGACGTCGGCGTGGTGGTAGCAGATGTCGTTGCGGATCTGCTCCAGGCACCGCAGCGTCGGGAAGTTCGCGATCGAGTACGTGAACACCCGCCCGCCGCCCAGCGCGATCCCGGCCGCCAGCCCGGCCATGTTCTGCTCGGCCACCCCGGCGTTGATGAACTGGCCGGGCCGGGCCGCGGCGAACTCGTCCACCGCCCCGTAGCCGAGGTCGGCGGTGATCAGCACCAGGTCGGGATCGATCAGCGCGGCGGCGAGCAGCCCGGCGAAGAAGTTGTTCCTCATCCGGCCCCCACCTCGGCGAGCGCCAGCTCCAGCTCCTCCGGCGACGGCGGCCGGTAGTGCCAGAGCACCTGGTTCTCCATGAACGACACGCCCTTGCCCTTCACGGTGTGCGCGAGCACGCACCGCGGCCGGGCCGGCGCCGGGTCCCGCGGCACCCGCATCGCCTGCGCCAGTCCGGAGTGGTCGTGGCCGTCGGCCTCGACCACCTCCCAGCCGAACGACTCCCACTTGGCGGCGAACGGCTCCAGCCGCAGCGTCTCCTCGGTGGTGCCCAGCGACTGCAGGCCGTTGTAGTCCACCACCGCGACCAGGGTCCCCAGCTCGTGGTGGCCGGCGAACATGGCCGCCTCCCAGACGCTGCCCTCGTCGCATTCGCCGTCGCCGAGCAGCACGTACGTGCGCCACGGCCGGCCCGTCTGCCGGGCCCGCCAGGCCAGCCCGGCGCCGACCGGCAGGCCGTGCCCGAGCGAGCCGGTGGAGAGCTCGACACCCGGGATGCCGACGTGGCTGACGTGCCCGGACAGGTAGGAGCCGTTCTGGTAGTGCCGGTGCAGCACCGCCTCGTCGAAGAAGCCGGTTTCCGCGAGGACCGCGTAGAGCGCCGCCCCGGCGTGGCCCTTGCTCATGATGAAACGGTCCCGGTCCGGCCATTCCGGGTGCGCCGGGTCCACCCGCAGCACGTCGGTGTAGAGCACGGCCAGCAGGTCCGCGCAGGACAGCGCGGACCCGACGTGCGAGCTGCGGCCGGTGCTGGTCATCCGCAGCACGTGCGCGCGCACGGCCCGGGCCACCTCGGGGGAGCCGGTCATCTCAGAGGACCGCATAGCCGATGTACGGGTCGAACTCGAACCGCCGCAGCTCGAGCGTGTTGATCCCGACCTCGTCCAGCACCGCCGCCGTCTCCCCGGGCCACAGCGGGTTGTCCAGCTCGTCGAAGGCCAGCACGGCCCCCTTCGGCATCCTCGGCAGCAGGTGCCGCAGCGCGACGGCGGTCGGCTCGTACAGGTCCATGTCCAGGAAGAGCAGGCTGATCACCAGGTGCGGGTGCTCGGCCACGAACGCCGGGACCGTCTCGGTGACATCGCCGCGGATCAGCCGCGCCTTCGGCAGGTGGCCGAGGAACCGGTCGGTGTCGTAGATCTCCAGCAGCCGGTTCAGCTCGTCGAAGCTGTCCGCGGCCAGGTCACCGGCGCGGACCCCGGTGCTCTCCGGCCGGTCCTGCCCGGACACCGCCGGGAACCCGCCGAACGAGTCGAACCCGTACAGCCGCCGGGTCAGATTGGTCGGCTCCAGGGCCGCGCTGAGCTGCGCGAACGTCATGAAGCTGGAACCGCGGAAGACACCGCACTCGACGATCGAGCCCTTCACCGGCAGGACCAGCTTGAACAGCTCGTACAGGGCCGCGAACCGGGTGACCTGGGCCCGCCGGGCGTACCGGGCCATGTTCGCCAGCCGGGTCGGCAGGTCGTCGCCGCTGTTGCTGAACACCTCGGCGATCGCGCCCGGCACCTGCTGCTCGGCCGGGGTCTGCAGGCCACCGGGCCGGGTCATGAGGCCACCTCCAGCGACATCCGTCCCCACCAGCGCCGTCGTTCCTGGCGCGGTGCGGTGTACTCGTCGAAACTCGGCGACGCGTCCGGGTCGCGGCGCGGCACCATGTTCAGCACGCAGCCGAGCAGTGTGGCGTTCACCGCGTGCAGCGCCCGCACCGCGCCCTCCACCTGGGCGTTCGTGGTCCGCCGGGAGCGCACCACCAGCAGCGTGCCGTCGGCGCGGGCCGCCACCACCTCACCGTCGGTGACCGGCAGCAGCGGCGGGCAGTCGAAGATCACCACGTCGAAGCGGCGGCGCACCTCGTCCACCACCTCGGTCATCCGCGGCGAGCTGAGCAGCTCGCTCGGGTTGTGCGGCGGGTGCCCGCCGGCCAGCAGCCACAGCCCGACACCCCACGGCTGCACCGCCTGATCCAGGGCGGCCGAACCGCCGAGCACGGCGCTCAGCCCGGCCTCGCCGTCCAGGCCGAGGAACCGGGCCAGCCGGGGCCTGCGCAGCTCCGCCTCGACGACCAGCACCCGCTGGCCGGTCTCGGCGAACAGCAGGGCCAGGCTGCACACCGTCGCCGACCGGCCCTCCCGCGGCACCGCGCTGGTCACCGCCAGGGTCTTCAGCGAGGTCCCGGCCGCGACGGTCTGCAGCAGGGTGCGGACCTGGCGCAGCGCCTCGGTCCGCGCCGACGCGCTGGCCGACACGAACGGACCGGCCGACGTCGGCGCGGTGTCGTCCTCCGGCACCCGTGCCAGCACCTGGGTGGCGGTCAGCGTCCGCAGCGACTCCGCGGACCGGACCGTGGTGTCGGAGACCTCGCGGAGCACCGCCGAGCCGCCGCCGACGATCAGCCCGGCCATCACGGCGAGGGCGTAGTTGTCCAGCTGGCGCGGGGCGACCGGATCCACCTCCAGGCGCGGCCCGTCGACGATCTCCACCCGGACCGCGGAGCCCTTGCCGGGTTCCGCCTCCAGCTGCTCGACGGTGGTCTTGAACAGCACGGCGAGACGCTGCGCGAGCAGCAGCGCCCGGGGCCGGTCGGTGTCCTCCACGGTGACCTCCATCAGTACCGTGTCGGCGATGGTCTCGGCGGTGAGCCGTTCGCCGATCTCCTCGGGGGTCAGGGCGATCCCGGCGCCCGCCGCGAGCGGCGCCGCGATCTCGTCGCTGGCCAGCAGTTCGGCGTACGTGGCGAGCCGTCCCGAGGAGAACATGCTGGCCGGGTAGAGCTCGGCGGCCTCGGCCATCGGCGCGGTGAAGAAGAACGTGACCCGGGCGGCGTACACCGGAGTGGTCCGGACGTTCACCACCAGGGCGACGCCCAGCGCGATCAGGATCGAACCCACCAGCAGCCACCAATGTCTCTTGGCAACACGGAGGTAATCGCGTAGGCCCATGCAGACCTCCCCGTTCCGTGGCTACCAGCCAGATTAGGGGCATACACGACGTCTCTGGGCAGTATCGAGCAATACCTCTTTAAGGTGGAAAAGGCTGATAATCTTGCGGCGAACCGAACCCGCGGGAGGACAGTTGCGCTCGCGAGACGACCTGTTCGCACCACTCCTCGACGGCGCGGCCTGGGCGATCGGCCTGGCGGCGGCGGTGCTCATCCGGCCCGGCGCCGATCCGGGACGGCTGGCCGGCACGGCGGTCGCCGTCCTGCTCGCCGTCGCGTTGCAGGGCGCGATCGGGCACGCCGTGCATCTGTATCGCGGGCGGTACCCGTACGCCAGCCTGGAAGAGGTCCGCGCGCTCGCCGTGACCGTCGCGCTGACCGCGACCGCCGTCCTGGCCGCCGGAACGACCCTGTCCCGGCATCCGGTGCCGTTCAGCGCCCCGCTCGAGGGAGGCGCGTTCGCGCTGATGCTGATGCTGAGCCTCCGGTACGCGCACACCCTGCGTCACCAGCGCCGGCGGCGGCCGGACGAGCGGGTCGCCGCCCCGGTCGTGCTGTTCGGCGCCGGACGCACCACCGACCTGCTGCTCAGGTCGATGCTCGACGACCCGGACGGGCGCTACCTGCCGGTCGGGCTGCTCGACGACGATCCACGCAAGCGCCGGCTGCGGCTGTCCGGGGTGCCGGTGCTGGGCAACCGGAGCGACATCGCGCCCGTGCTCGCCCGGACCGGCGCCACCATGGTCGTCTTCGCCGTCGCGAACGCCGAGGCGGACCTGCTGCGCGACGTGCGGGACCGGACCGTGGCGGCCGGGGCGACGTTCCAGGTGGTGCCGTCGGTGACCGAGCTGATGGACCATCCGGTCGAGGTCGGCGACATCCGCGACGTCTCGGTCGCCGACCTGCTCGGCCGGCACCAGATCGAGACCGACCTGGACGCCATCGCCGGTTACCTGGCCGGCAAGCGGGTGCTGGTCACCGGCGCGGGCGGCTCGATCGGCTCCGAGCTGTGCCGGCAGATCCACCGCTTCCACCCGGCCGAGCTGATGATGCTCGACCGCGACGAGTCGGCGCTGCAGGCCACCCAGTTGTCCATCGACGCCCGGGCCGGCATCGACGACCCGTCGGTGATCCTCGCCGACCTGCGCGACGCCGCGCACCTGCGGCAGATCTTCCGGACCCGGCGGCCGGACGTGGTGTTCCACGCCGCCGCCCTCAAGCATCTGGCGCTGCTGCAGCGGTTTCCCGGGGAGGCTGTCAAGACCAACGTCCTGGGTACGCTCAACGTGCTGGACGCCGCCGCCGGGGTGGAACGGTTCGTCAACATCTCCACCGACAAGGCCGCCGACCCGAGCAGCGTCCTCGGCTACAGCAAGCGGGTCACCGAACGGCTCACCGCCTGGACCGCCTCGGTCAATCCCGGGACCTTCCTCAGCGTCCGGTTCGGCAACGTGCTCGGCAGCCGCGGCTCGGTGTTCACCACGTTCACCGCGCAGATCGCCGACGGCGGCCCGGTCACCGTCACCCACCCTGACGTCACCCGCTATTTCATGACCGTCCAGGAGGCGGTGCACCTGGTGATCCAGGCCGCCGCGATCGGCCGGGACGGTGAGGCCCTCGTGCTGGAGATGGGCGAGCCGGTGCGGATCGCCGAGGTGGCCCGGCAGATGGTGGCATTGCGGCCGTCCCCGGTGGAGATCCGGTACACCGGGTTGCGCCCGGGGGAGAAGCTGGCCGAGGCGCTGTTCGGCGCCGGTGAGGTGGACCGGCGCCCGTTCCATCCGCTGATCTCGCACGTCGCGGTGCCCCCGCTGAGCGCCGCCGACCTGGCGGGACTCGATCCCGACGCCGCTCCGGACGACGTGATCGCCGCTCTGTCCTACCTCTGCACCCCACCCCTGGAGTGTGTTGAGTTCGGCCGTCCCGCGCGCCCCAACTCAACACCCAGAACGGTGTGTTGAGTTCGGCCGTCATGCGCGCCCCAACTCAACACGCGGAACGGTGTGTTGAGTTCGGCCGTCATGTGCGCCCCAACTCAACACGCGGAACGGTGTGTTGAGTTCGGCCGTCATGTGCGCCCCAACTCAACACGCGGAACGGTGTGTTGAGTTGGGGCGTCATGGGCGGCCGAAATCAACACGCGGGGTTGGCGGCGGGTTCCAGGGCGCGGACCGGGCGGTCGGACAGCGTCAGGCGGGGTGATCCGATCGCCGATTCGAGGGCCGCCCGCAGCCGGGCCTCCTCGAGATCCCGGTCGCGGTACCAGGCGACCGCCCAGATCCGGTGCAGCTTCCAGCCCAGGTTCGTCAGCACCTGCTCGCTGAGCCGGTCCCGGTCGCGGGCCGCGGAGCAGCCGGCGTACGCGGTCCCGTCACAGCGGATGCCGAGCGCGTACCCGCCGTCGGCCCGTCCCGGCACCTGCACGCCGATGTCCACCCGCCCGCCCGACGACCCCAGCGACGCGACTGCCGGATAGCCCCAGGACCGTACGGTGGCCAGCACCGACTCCGGGAAGACACTGCCGTTCGCGGTGTCCCGTTCGGTGATCTCCAGGGCGGCCGGCCCGCGTTCGGCGTAGTCGAGGTAAGCGGCGAGCAGCCGTACCCCCTCGTTGTCGGTGTCCGGCACGTCGCGGGCGCTGATCGAGGTGACGATCTCCACCCGGTAGCGGGCGCGGGTGATCGCCACGTTGAGCCGGCGCCAGCCGTTGGGCCGGTTCAGCGCCCCGAAGTTCGCGCTGATCTTGCCGGACTCGTCGTACCCGTACCCGATCGAGAAGATCATCACGTCGCGTTCGTCGCCCTGCACGGTCTCCAGGCTCTTGATGAAGAACCCGTGCAGCCGGTCGTCGTCGAGGATCCGCTCCAGGCCGGGCCGGCCGGCCGCGAGCGCGCCGACCGCCCGTTCGATCGCCTCGGCCTGCGCCACCGAGAACGTCACCACCCCCAGCGACAGCCCGGGCCGGGTGGTGAAGTGGTGCAGGATCCGCTCGGCCACCCGCTCGGCCTCCCGGGGGTTGTCCCGGCCGGTGCTGCGCCGGTACACGCCGCCCGCCGCGATCAGCGCCACCCCGGTGTCCGGGCCGGCCGCCGCCGCGCTCGGGAAGACACTGAGCCGGTTCTGGTAGAACTCGTGGTTGGAGAAGGCGATCAGCGCCTCGTGCCGGCTGCGGTAATGCCAGTTCAGGCCCAGGCTGGGGAACGCGCCGCAGCCCTTCGCCAGCTCCAGCACCGACTCGAAGTCGAGCACCGGCAGCTCCGCCTCGGACTCCTCGGCCGACCCCAGCGACCGCTCGAAGAACGACGTCGGCGGCAACTGCCGGTCGTCTCCGGCGGTGATCAGCGCGGCGCCCCGGTAGATGCAGTTGATCGCGTCGGCCGGGGTGACCTGCGACGCCTCGTCGAAGATCACCACGTCGAACCGGATGTCCGCGGGCAGCGAGTGACTGACGGTCAGCGGCGACATCAGGAAGCACGGCCGCAGCCCGAGGATCAGTTCGCGGGCCTGCCCGATCAGGTCACGGACCGGCAGGTGCCGGCTGGCCTTCATCGCCTCCCGGCGGATCAGGTCGGCGGACGGGCCCTCGGTGGTGGGGCGGCGGGTCGCCACCGCCTCGGCGATGTCCCGGGCGGCGGTGGTGCCGAGCCGGGCGTCCAGGGCCTGGAAGTCGGCGACCAGGCGGTCCCGGTCGGCGGCTCGCCACGGCCGCAGCCGCTGGTCGGCCCGGATCACCGCGTCCGCCCAGGACCGGAACACCGCCCGTTCCACGGCGGGGCGCACCTCGTCGGTGGCAGCCCGCCGGTCGGCGCAGAACTCGATCACGCCGTCCAGGCCGTACCCGCTGAGCACCGCCCGGGCGTCCTGCGCGGCGAACCACTCCTCCTGCCCGCCGGCGTCGGCCCGGATCTCCTGCAGGAACCGCTGGGCCCGCTCGTGGTCGGCGAGCCGGGCGGTCAGGTCGGGGTGCCGGGCCGGCGCGAACGCCTCCAGCATCTCCTGCCGGGCCTCGGCCCACTGCTCGGCGAGCCGGGACAGCCCGGCCACCGGCCGCAGGTTGCGCAGCGCGTCGGCCTGCGCGGCCGACATCGGCTGCTCCTGCCCGGTGAGCAGGGTACGGGCGGTCGCCGTCCACTCGATCGCCGCGGACAGGGCGGCGTCGTCGGTGTCGGCGCCCCGGTAGGAGTCGCCGAGCACCGCCGCGTAGTCACCGGCCCGTTCGGCGAGCGCGGCCTCGGCGGCGGCCACCTCCTGCCGCAGCCGTCCCAGGTGCGACACCTCGGCGAAGTTGAGGGTGCGGCCGGTCGCCACGTCGTACGCGTGCACCACCGCCGCCGCCGCGGCCAGCGCCACCCCGTGCGCCCGCAGCCAGCCGAGCGCCGCGTCGATCGGGCCGGCCACCAGCTCCGGCCGGTCCGCGGTGAACGGGCCGGGCTTCTGCCCGAGGATCGCCTCCCGGGCGGCGGTCGCCTGGCGGATCAGCTCCGGGTCCGGCTTGGCGGTGCAGATGTACGCGGCCACGGTCCCCATTGCCGTCGACGGCGCCGACCGTACCGCCGCCTCGACCACCTCCAGGGCCTCCTCGACCGCGGCGAAGTCCGTGCCCGCGCCCTGCCAGTAGTGGCCCAGCACCGGCCCGTACGCCTGCTCGGCCGCCGCCAGGTCCTGCCGGGCCCGCTGCCAGGCGACGGCGGTGTCCAGCCGGGGCAGCGCGTCCCGGACCGCGACGCCGGGCAGCACGAACGCCGCCACGATCTGCCGGTCCTTGCGGTACGGCCCGAACATCCGCCGCCAGCCCCGGTGCACCCGCGCGAACCGGTCGGCCAGCTCGTCGAGCGGCTGGGTGAGGATGCCCTCGGCGAAGAACGGCCGGGCCCGTACCTCGGCGGCGACCAGATTCTCCATCGCCCGGCGCAGCACCTGGGCGCCGCTCTTGACGGTCGCCGCGGTGCCCGGGCCGAACCAGAACGGCTCCGGCCGGTGCGGTTTCGCGCCGAGTTCGGCGATGTCGGCGACCCGGCCGATGTCGGCGACCCGGACCGCGTTCGGCAGCCCCAGCTTCGCGGTGATCCGGTCGACGGCGGCGCGGTGCCGTTCCAGGGTGTCGGCGGCCTCGGTGCACGCCTGCGCCTGCCGGTCCGCCTCGGCCGCGGTCAGCGGGTCCAGGTCGACCGGTTCCGGGGTGAGCCCGGCGAGGCTCGGCACCGGCGGCAGCTCGGCCGGCAGCGGCAGCGCCGACCAGGTGGTCCCGGCGCGCTGGGTGGCGGCGTCCCGGGCGGCCCGGACCGTGGTCAGGTCCCGGCTCAGCGCTTCGGCGGCGGCGCGGATCGGCCCGAGGTCGGGAGTGCTCACCCACGCGTCGGGCACGTGCGGCGGCCGTTTCCCGGCGTGCCCGGCCAGCCGGGCCAGCACGCCCGCGTCGTCCGGGCCGTCCAGCCCGAACGGGGACGTGTCGCCGTGCCGGGACCGGGCCAGCCCGGCCAGCGCCCGTTCGGCACGCGACAGCAGCTCGTCGAGGGGTTCCCGGCGCAGCACGTCCCGCCACGGCAGGGTGTCCCGGTCGACGACGGTGCGCCAGGCGGCGGCCAGCCGGTCGGCGGCGTCGCGGATCCGGCGCAGCGAGTCGGAGGTGACCGTCTCGATCGGGATCACCGGCACCGGGGCGGCCGGGGCGTCGACCAGCCCGGCGCAGATCCCGAGCACGTCGTGCAGGCTGCGGCCGAGCGGTTTGCGGACCTCGTTCATGGCGTACGCGTACGCGCTGAGCTGTTCCCGCAACTCCCGCGGCGCGCGCCGGTCGAGCGCGGCGGCCCGCCCGGCCGGCGCCGGGTCCTCGTCGAGCGCGGCGGCCAGCGCGGTCGCCACCTCCTTGCGCCCGGCCTTGTTGCCGTGCAGTTCCAGGACGTGCCGGTTGAGCCCGGCCTCGACCAGCCGGTGATGGACGACGTCGAGCGCGGCCGCCTTCTCCGAGACGAACAGCACCCGCTTCCCGGCGTGCAGCAGGCAGCCGATCATGTTGGCGATGGTCTGCGACTTGCCGGTGCCGGGCGGGCCGTCCATCACGAAGCTGTGCCCGGCCACCGCGGCGGCGACGCAGGCCCGCTGCGAGGCGTCGGCGTCCAGGACCAGCGGGATGTGCTCGGGCGGGGCGAGCCGGTCGATGTCACCGGCGTGGATCGGCGCGAACCGGAACTCCGACTTCTGCCCGTCGGTGCCGGCCAGCGCCCGTACCACCGGGTGGGCGACGATCCGGTCCTCGTTGACCAGCAGGTCCCGGTAGATCGCCTCCTTGTGGAAGGTCAGGTTGCACAGCAGCATGGTGCGCTCGACGTACCAGCCGCGGCGGCGCGCGACCAGCCCCTGCAGCGCCGACCAGACGGCGGCCACGTCCAGGCCGCTGTCCGCGTGCACGGCGGGCGGTTCGATGCCCAGGCGGCGCAGCCGGATCGCGAGCGCCGGGTTGAACACCGGGTCGTCGTCGCGCAGCCGCAGCCGCGGCGGGTCACCGGGGCCGGGCGTCACCAGCTCCACCGGCAGCAGCAGCACCGGCGCGGTGAACGGCTCGTCCTCCTCGTCGCGCCAGTGCAGCATGCCGAGCACCAGGTGCAGCACCGAGACGCCCCGGTCCAGGTACTCCTGGCGGGCCTTCTTCGCCAGCCGCCGCAGCACCGCGTCCAGGGCGGTGTCCGGCATCTCGCTGCGGAACACCTCACCGCAGGCCGACCCGGTGGTGGCGAGCCGTTCCGGGTCGGCGCCGGTCCCGGCCATGCCGCAGTCGTCGTCCCGTTGCAGCGCGGCCACCACCGCCTCCGGCTCCGGCCCGACGATCTCCACCAGGTCCGGGTGGTCGACCGGAAAGTTGATCAGCCGGTTGGTGTCACCCAGGTCGACGAGGCTGTCTCGCCAGGCGTGCAGCGCCGCCCGCACTTCCGCACGGTCTCTCATGCCCCAATTGCAACAAAAATTCAGATTCCCCGTACGCGTTCCGCTCATTTCCGGCCACCGCGGGGCGTGTGGAGTTCGGGCGCGCATACCGGCCGAACTCCACACGCGCGGCGGTCGCTGTCCGGTGTGTTGACTTCGGGCGCGTATGGCGGCCGAACTCCACACGCCTGGGGTCAGTGGTCGACGGCGAGGCGCAGTCCCAGCACGATCAGAACCCCGCCGGTGACGGTGTCGAGGCGGCGGCTCAGCGTGCGGCGCGGGCGCAGCCAGGCGCCGATCCGGCCGGCGAACACCCCGACCGCCCCGTCGATCAGGAACTCCAGAACGATCAGGATCACCCCGAGCACCGCGAACTGCGCCCACACCGCCCCCGCCGCGGGATCGACGAACTGCGGCAGGAACGCCACCGAGAAGGCGATCATCTTCGGGTTCGACAGGTTGGTGAGGAACCCGGTGAGGTACGCCCGGCGCCCGGACATCACCGGCCCGGACGGCTCCAGCGACGAGCCGCGCTGCCGGATCATCTGCACGCCCAGGCAGCCCAGGTAGACGGCGCCGGCCACCCGCAACGCCGTGAACGTCTCCGGCACCGCCGTGAACAGCGCGGTCAGCCCGGCCGCCGCGACGGCCACGTGCACCGCCTCGCTGGTGGCCAGCCCGGCCGTGGCGAGCAGACCGGCCCGCGGGCCGCTGCGCATCCCGCAGCCGAGCACGAACAGCATGTCCGGCCCCGGCGCGATCATGGCGACCACGGTGGCGGCGGTGAACGCGGCGAGCAGATGCGGATCCCACGGCATGCGGTCAGCCTGCCGCCGGACGAGCATAAGATCCATACCGTACGCCGCCACCTGAGCATAAGATCCGCTGATGCTCGATCCCCGGAGGCTCGCCCTGCTGCGCGACGTCGCGGAGGCCGGCACCATCGCGGCCGCCGCCGAGCGGGCCGGATGCACCGCCGCGGCCGCGTCCCAGCAGTTGTCCGCCCTGGAACGCGACGTCGGCGCCGCCCTGCTGGAACGCTCGGCCCGCAGTGTGCGGCTCACCGAGGCCGGCCGGGTCCTCGCCGAGCACGCGGGACGGCTCCTCACCGCGCTCGACGAGGCGGAACGCGCCGCCCGCGACGTGGCCGGGCTGCGTGGCGGCACGATCCGGGTCGCGGCGTTCGCCACCGCCGGGACCAGCTTCGTGATCCCGGCGCTGACCGTGTTCCGGCGGCGGCATCCGGAGATCGAGCTGCGATTCAGCGAACTGGAATCGGATCAGGCGCTCCCCGGGGTCCGCTCCGGGGCGATCGATCTGGCGGTCACCCACGAGTACGCTCCGCTGTCCCGCCCCGACCTGCACGGCCTCGACCAGCGCCCGTTGTACCGCGAGCCGATGCTCCTCGCCGTGCCGGACACCTCCGCGACCCGGCCGGTGAACCTCGCCGCCTTCGCCGCCACCCCCTGGGTCGCCGCCCTGACCAGCACCGGTTTCCAGGCCGCCACCGAGATGGCGTGCCGGGCCGCCGGTTTCGTACCCCGCGTCGACATCCGGGTCCACAGCTACCCGATGGTGCTCGCGATGGTCGCCGCCGGTTTCGGCGTGTCCCTGGTGCCACAGCTCGCCGCCGTCCCCGAGCCCGGCGTCACCTACCTGCCGATCGCCCGCCCCGCCGGCCTGGCCCGTCAGATCTACGCCACCAGCCGCAACACCGACCGTTCTCCCGCGGTCCTCGCCCTCTCCAGCTACCTGCACGACGCCCTCACCGCCCCCGCGTGAGGCTTCCGGCGCACGGTCCGCGGGCCTTCTCCCACCCCTTGCTCTGGTACGGGCCACCTCAGTCCCGTGTCTCGCGGCGGCCACGGTAGGCGTGCCCTCCCGGCCGTCCGGCGGGTGCGGGTCATGCATGCACGTCCCGGTCACCCCCCGGCTGGTTGTCAGGGCTGCCTCAGCGCAGCTGAGGCAGCCCTGACAACCAGCCGGGCAAAAGCCGATCCACGGCATGGCCCGGCACGGGCGCCGCCGGTCAGCCCCGCGCCTCCTCGTGCACCGGCTCGACCGGCCGGCGGATCCGGTAGGCCGCGGGCTCGTCGTTGCGGGCGCGGAGGTCGGAGCCGGTGTCGAGCGACAGGAAGCCGGCCACCCCGGCGGCCCGCAGCACGTCACCGACCAGCCACTGGGCCTTGGCGACGCGGTACCCGCAGTGGCGCCGCAGCGCCTCCTGCCGCCCGGTCATCAGGCTGCGGATGCCGGCTGCCGCGAGGCTGGGAACCCGGCCGAGGTCCACCACGAGCATCCGGACCCCGGGCTGTTCGACGGCGTTGAGCAGGATGTGCGTCAGCGCCTCGCTGACGTCCTGGTCGATGTCACCGGTCACCACGATCCGGACGACGCCGTCGCCCTCGTCATGCTTGCTCACCGCGAACGGGCCGGTCATCAGAGTCCTTCCCTTCGGCGGCCGGGCGCTACCGATTCTGGACCATCAGGCGGTGCCCGCGGGCCGGGATCACCCCTGCGCCGGTGGAGTTCCCCAGGTCGGGCACCACCGTTCGGCCGGGTTCCATGGCCCTGACGGGTCAGCTCACGGTCGTCACCCGCGGTGTTCACGGCGTCGCCGCACGGGCCGCCTGGCCGTGCGGTTCGTCACAAACCGCCACTATCGACCGCCTTCGCCGGTCGTCCCGGGTTGCTACCTTGGGTTATCGTTCGCCGGTCAGAAGTTGGTGGAGACCGGATGGACCAAATATTGTTGCCCGTGTCATTGACGTTCATCCGATGGTTCGGCCTGTCCGGCTCGGTCATGCTCGCCGTGGCCGGCTGGCTCGGCGGCGCGCATCCCGACGCCGACCTCAGGTCCACCCCGGTCAGCATCGCGCAGGGTCCTTACGGTCCGGCCATCCTCGGTCTGTGGCTGTTCGGCACGGCGATCCAGGCCTATGCGTGGTGGTCCGCCCGGGACCGGGTGCCCTCGGTCCGCTGGGGCCTGATCACGGCGCTGCTCTGGTCGCTGCCGTTCCTGCTGACCCCGCCGGTCGGCAGCCGCGACTTCTACTCGTACTGGTGCCAGGGTGAGATGTTCCTCAACGGCATCGACCCGTACAAGTTCGGTGTCGACGCCCTGCCCTGCACCTACCTGGAGACCGTGTCGCCGATCTGGCGGGAGAGCGTCACGCCGTACGGGCCGATGTTCATCCTGGTCGCCGCGTTCGCGGTGTGGCTGGGCAGCAACCTGACCACCGCGCTCGTGCTGTTCCGCCTGGTCACCCTGGCCGGCATGGCCGCGATCGCGGCCGGTCTGCCGGCGCTGGCCCGCCGCTGCGGCGTCGACCCGCAGCGTGCCGTCTGGGTCGCGCTGGCGGGGCCCCTGATCGGGGCGCATCTGCTGGGCGCGCCGCACAACGATGCGGTCATGCTCGGGTTCGCGGTGCTCGGCTTCTTCGTGATCGTACGAGCCCCGTCGCACCCGGTCGCCCTGCTCGCCGGGGGCGCGCTGCTCGGCCTGGCGTTCTCGGTGAAGGCGACCACCGTCGTGCTGATCCCGTTCGCCGTGCTGGTCGCCGCCCGCTCGTTCGTCGCCTCCACGGCGCTGGTCGGCGGCGGCGCGCTCGCCTCGTTCGGCGTCGTGACGGTCACCAGCGGCCTCGGTTTCGGCTGGGTGCCGGCCATGCAGGGCAGCGTCTCGCTGATCCAGTTCTCGTCGCCGCCGACCGCCGTCGGCATGACGATCACCTACCTGGGCCGGCCGTTCAGCGCCGACTTCAACGCCGTTCCGTTCGTCCGCAACGTGGCGCTGGTGCTGCTCGCCGTCACGCTGGTGTGGCTGTGGGTGCGCGCCCTCCGTACCCCGCAGCAGTATCGCCCTCGGGCCGCCCTGAAGGGCGCGGCTCTCGCGCTGACCGCGTTCGTGGTGCTGTCGCCGGTCTTCCACCCGTGGTACGCGCTGTGGCCGCTGACGTTCCTCGCCGCCACCACCGTGCGCAACCAGGCCATGATGGTGGTCGCCATCGTGTCGGCGTTCATCGTGCTGCCCGACGGCAGCGGCCTGACCCGTTTCGTGAAGTTCCCCGGCGCCCCGATCATGACCGTCATCCTGATCGTCCTGGCGGTCCGCTACTTCCGCCGGCGCCAGGCCGCCTCCCGCACCCCGTACCCGGTCACCACCGCCTGACGGCCCACCCCCCGGCTGGTGCTCCTGGCTGTCTCCCGCGACCCGAGGCAGCCATGAGAGCCGGCCGGGGGTGTTCAGTCGATGATCCAGTTCACGACGGATTCGCCTGGGCCCGAGAAGCCCAGCAGCACCGTCACGCCGACCAGCAGCGTCCCGGCCAGCAGCCACCGCCAGGCCCGCCGGTCCGCGCGCACCACCGGACTTGTCAGCCGCGCGATGCCGGCGACGAGCAGGCATACCGCGATCAGGCGCCCGAAGATCGCCGTGTACAAAACCGCCAGCCCGACCCATCCCAGCGCGCCGGGCCAGATCTCGACCGAGCCCGGGGACTCGTCGCGGAACGACGGGATGTACGGCTCACCGTGCAGGTAGGCGGCCCGCCCCAGCGCCGCCGCCGCGACAACCGTGAACCACCCGGCGTACACGAACAGCCATCGGGTGAGTCGCGGCGGGGGCGCGGGCCTGGTCAACGTGTCCGTCATGGGCGCATGTTATCGATGAATGCCAACCGGGGCTACGGGGTGCGGAACAGCGCCATTCCGCCCGGCACCCGGATGTTGTAGGCCTTCACCCCGGTGCGGCTCAGTTGGAAGGTCACGTGGAACGTGTACGAGCGGTAGCAGGGCCAGCCGACCCGGGCCAGGCAGGAACTCGCGCTGATCACGCCCTGCATGTAACGATACGAACCGTTGCTGCTCGTGGTTCGTATCGTGGTCCCGTCCAGGAAGAATCCCAGATTCTTGCCGGTCGAATTGGTGCGGTTCTTCGAGACCGAGGCGCCCCAGGACATCGGTGCGGTATTGCTGCACACGTCGAAGGAGAAATTGACCTCGGCGTATCGCAATTTACTGGTCGGCGAGCCCGGGAAGAACTTGAAGGTGGGGTGCTTGCAGGTGGCGGCCTGGGCCGGGCTGGGCGCGACGAAGGCCAGGGCGAAGACGGCCAGGAGGGCGGCGATGCAGGTGGTGACCAACTTACGCGTCGATGACATGGTTCTCCTTCCGTTTATCGGGCTATTGATGAAAGGCTATTGTTCGGCGGCTCCGGAGTCGTCCGCCGAGGGTTTGTCCCGCCGTAAACTTCGGCGGTACGGAATTCCTCGGTCCACGGTTTACCGGCGACGCGCGGGTCGACCACGTGCGTTTCCGGAGCGGGCGGGTTCTTCCGGCGTTCCAGGAACTCGTCACGAACACCGCCGGGCCGCAGCAGCATCCTGGTCCCGCGAGGCCGGGAAGATCAACGGCTGCTTCGCTCGAGGACGAGGCCAGCGGCCCCGAATTGGCTCCTGAAAGCCGGGCCCCAGCCGCCGTAACGTCGCAGGAATGACAGTCGGATTCGTCGGGCTCGGTGTGATGGGGCAGCCGATGGCTCTCAACCTGGCGCGAGCCGGGACCGAACTGATCGTCTGGAACCGCACGCCGGAGCGTGCCGAGCCGTTACGGGCCGCCGGCGCGCGGGTGGCGGCCGGCCCGGCGGACGTGTTCGCCGAGGCGGAGACGGTGATCCTGATGCTGGCGAACGACCGGGTGATCGACGAGGTGCTGGGGCGGGGGACCGGCCGGTTCGCCGGCCTGGTCGGTGGCCGGACCGTCGTCCACATGGGGACGACGGCGCCCGCGTACTCGGCCGGTCTCGGCGCTGACGTGCGGGCCGCCGGTGGTGCGTACGCCGAAGCTCCGGTCTCGGGATCGCGCGGACCGGCGGAGGCCGGGGACCTGGTGGTGATGATCGCCGGAGGCGATGCCGGGGTCGAGGACGTGCTGCGGCCGATGTGCCGGGAGATCGTGCGGTGCGGGGACGTGCCGGGCGCGCTGCTGATGAAACTGGCCGTCAACACGTTCCTGATCAGCATGGTGACCGGGCTGGCCGAGGCGTTCCACTTCGCCGGGCGGCACGGGCTCGACCAGCGGACCCTGCTCGCCGCCCTGGACGCCGGGCCGATGGCCAGCGCGGTCTCCCGGGTCAAGGGCCGCAAGTTGGCCGACGAGGATTTCACCGTGCAGGCCGCGCTCCGTGACGTGCTCTACAACAACGAGCTGATCGTGGACGCCGCCCGGCAGGCAGGTTTCCCGGCGCCGCTGCTGGAGGCGTGCCGGGACCTGTACGCGCGGGCCGACGCGGACGGCCACGGAGGCGCCGACATGGCGGCCGTGATCAGGGCCTTCACGGATTGATCGCGATGGCTACCCTGTGCCGATGCCGCCACGCGCCAGGACCCGGACCGCGCTGATTCTCCTGGTGCCCGCGGTGTTCCTGCTGGCGCTGTTCTGGTTCGGCTCGATCCCGCAGACCGGCTATCTCGTGCTCGCCTTCACCGAGGGCAAGGTCTTCCCGATCGTGGCGCCGATCCTCGCCGGCATCGCGCTGATCGCCGCCGTCTGGATCGGCCTCCGGGCGATCGCCGCCCGGGTGATCCTGACCGTCCTGGTCCTGGTGGTGGCCGGGATCAGTGGCGTGGCGGGCTTCCTCTACTCCGGTTTCGCGCCGAGGGTGCTGGCCAGTGAGGTCGTCGCGGTGTCGGTGGACGGTGGGCACGACGTCGTCCGAGTCACCACCGAGGACTGGATACATACGGTTCGGAGCGAGTTACGGGTGCGGACCCGGGCCGGCCTGCTCAGCCGGCAGTCCCGATGGGTGCTGGTGGAGACGGTCTGCGGCGATCGGCCGGATACCCGCGTGGAGTTCACCGGCCCTCGCGAGGTGCGCATCGAGGGTGTCGCCGAGCCGGTCCGGTTCGACCGCACCGGGCGCCCGGACCGGTATGTCGACTTCTGCCCGTGACCGGTGGGCGCGTTCGATCCGCTGGCCCCACCAGGTGCCGGCCAGGACCAGCAGGATGCCGATGCCGGCCGGGACGGTCAGGTGCTCGCCGCCGAGACCGACCCCGATCAGGACGGCCCACACCGGCTCGGTGCCGAGGAGCAGGCTGGCCCGGGCGGCAGAGGTGCGGCGTACGGCCCACAACTGCACCACGAACGCGAAGACACTGCAGCCCAGCGCCAGATAGAGCACCCCCAGCCACTCGCCGGTCCCGAACGCGGTGGCGGCCGGCAGCAGCGCCGGCCCGGCCGCGACGGTGAACACCAGCGCCCCGACCACGGTCTGCAAGGTGGTGAGGGTGATCGTGTCGTACGCGGGCCGGCTGAGCCGGGCGGACAGGTTCACGTGCACGGCCCGGATCACGGCGGCCGCCAGCATCAGCGCGTCACCGGCCGACGGCGTACGCAGGCCGGGTCCGGCGACCAGGAGCACCACCCCACCGGTGGCGGCTGCGGCGGCCAGGAAGAACCGTGGCGGCAGCCCGCCCTGCATCAGCGGGGTGAGCAGGATCGTCAGGCTGATCAGCACGCCGGCGTTGGTGGCGCTGGTCAGCGACACCCCGTACGTCTCCAGCACCAGCACCGACGCCTGTGTGCACCCGAGCAGCAACCCCACGCGCAGCTCGCCGCGCCCGGGCCGCCGCCTGATCATCAAGGGCAGCATCGCCGCCATCGACACCAGGTAGCGCAGCGCCAGCACCACCAGTACGCCCCCGGCCACCACCAGGGTCTTCGCCGCCAGATAGCTGCTGCCCCAGATCACGGCCACGGTCAGCAGCAGAAGGTCTCCCGTCACAGGGTGAAGCCTGCGGCCCGCCGATACGGTAGACAAGACGGCAACCTGTGAAACGACGATGTAGTGAGCGCTAATGGATCCGCACCACCTGAGACTGCTGCGTGAACTCGGCGAGCGGGGCAGCGTCGCCGCCGTCGCGCGGGCCCTGCACATCACCCCGTCCGCGGTGTCCCAGCAGCTCGGCGTGCTGCAGCGGTCGGCGCGGGTGCCGCTGACCGAGCGCAGCGGGCGGCGGCTGGTGCTGACCGAGGCGGGCCGGGCCCTGGCGGCGGCCGCGGTCGAGGTGATGACCGCGCTGGACCGGGCGTCCCGGGCGGTCGGCGACTACCTGGACGAGCCGGGCACGCCGGTGAGCGTGGCCGCGTTCCACAGTGCCGGGGTGACCTGGTTCGGGCCGCTGACCCGGCGGCTGGCGGAGATCGGCGGGCCGCCGGTGCGCTGCGCGGACCGGGACGTGGCGCACGCCGAGTTCCCCGCCCTGGTCGGTGACTACGACCTGGTGGTGGCGCACCGGCTGGCGTACAGCCCGGCCTGGCCCGCCGACCGGCTCGCGGTGATCCCGCTGATCCGGGAGCCGCTGAACGTGGCGATGTCGGCGGACCATCCGCTCGCCGCCCAGGACCGGCTGACCGCTGCCGACGTGGGCGCCTGGCCGTGGATCAGCGTGCACGAGGGCTTCCCGCTGACCGGGGTGCTCACGGCGATCGCGGCGGCCGCCGGACGCCCGCTGGAGATCCGGCACCGGATCAACGAGTTCACCGTCGCGGCCTCGGTGGTGGCAGCCGGTGAGGTGCTCGCCCTGCTCCCGGGCCTGACCACCGGGCCGGACCGGCGGCTGGCGCTGCGACCGCTCGACGACCTGCCGGCGGTGCGGCACATCGACGTGCTGGCCCGGCCCGAGACGCTGCATCGCGCCTCGGCCCGGACCGTGCTGGAGACGTTGCGCTCGGTCTCAGGAGCGCTGACCCCGTAGTTCCGCGACCTGGGCCGCCAGCTCCTTCACGGCTCCGACGAGGACCGGCACCAGGCCCACGTAGTCCAGGTACTTGCTCTCCTCGGACTCGACGACGAGCTGCGGCAGGACCGGCTCGACGTCCTGGGCGATCAGGCCCAGCGACTTGGGCGGCTGGTCCGACACGTCCTGGCTGGTGTAGTAGTACTCGACCGGCTCCAGCGCGAGAACCTTGTCCAGCAGCCCGGAGACGGCCTCGATATCCCGCTTCAGCCGCCGGTCACTGGCCTTGGTCCAGTTGCCGCCGCTGTCCAGCCGGGCCTCCGTCCCACCGTCGATCCTGTTGGTGATCATGAAGAACCCGTCGTCGGTGATTCTCATCCCCGTCTGGTGGGTCTGGTTGAACAGGTTCCGCAACCGGATGTGCCGGACGAAGCCGTTCGGCGTGTCCAGGAAGATCGGCGCTGCCACTTGTCTTTCCCCTTCGGTGATGTCCCGGCACGGCGCCGGGGCGATGACATCAGGCTGCGCCGGGGGTGCGGGGTGCCACGCGGGGTGGCGCGGGGTGCGGTGCGGGGTGGGGCAGGTAGTCGACACACGCCTTGACCGGCGCGGCGCGCGGTTCGACGCTGAAGCTTTCCCGTCCCCGGCACCGGAGCGTCCACCATGCTCGCCGTCCCGACGGCGCACACAGCAGTTCCCGCATCGCTGAGCGGGCTCGTCGGCCGCGACGCCGACATCACCGAGCTGCTCCGGGCGATCGGTCACACCCGCCTGATCAGCCTGGTCGGCCCGGGAGGCAGCGGAAAGACCCGGTTGGCGTACGCCGTCCGCGACCGTCTCGCCGCCCGCGGCGAACAGACGTGGTGGGTGTCGCTCGCCCCGCTCGACCGGCCGTCGCTGGTGGACACCGCCGTGGCCGAGGCGCTGGGCGTGGCCGAGGCGCCCGGCCGGTCCGCGCGGGAGGCGGTGACCGCGCGGCTCGGCGGGACCGCGGGCCTGCTGGTGCTGGACAACTGCGAGCACCTGGTGGACGGCTGCGCCGGTCTCGTCGCCGACCTGCTGCGCGCCTGCCCCGGACTGCGGGTGATCACCACGACCCGGGAGCCGCTCGGGCTCGGCGGGGAGACCACCTGGTGGGTGGGCGGCCTGTCGCTGCCCGCCGACCTGCCCGCGCCGTCCGCCGCCGACCTGGCGGACAGCCCGGCGGTACGGCTGTTCACCGACCGGGCGCGGCAGGCCCTCGCCGGGTTCGCCGTCACCGACGCCAACGCCGCCGACGTGGCCCGGCTCTGCCGCCGCCTCGACGGCCTGCCGCTCGCCCTGGAGCTGGCCGCGGCCCGGCTGCGGGTGCTGCCGCTGCCGCGGATCGTCGAATGGCTCGACGACGCGGTGTCCCTGCTGGCGACGACGAACCGGGACGTCCCGGCCCGGCAGGCCACACTGCGCGCCACCCTGGACTGGAGCCACGACCTGCTGTCCGGGCCGGAACGGGCGATGTTCGCGCGGCTGTCGGTGTTCCGGGGCGGGTTCACCCTGGCCGCCGCCTCCGCGGTGGCCGGCGACGGGGACGCCGACCTGGACACGCTGCGGCTGCTCGCCCGCCTGGTCGACAAGTCGCTGGTCCAGGCCCGTACCGACGGCGCCGAGGAACGCTACCGGCTGCTCGAGGTGGTCCGGCAGTACGCCGCGGGACGCCTCGGTGACGGGAGCGGCCCCACCGCGGCCCGGCACGCGGCGTACATGCTGGCGCTGGCCGGGCGCGCCGAACGGGGTCTCGACGGCGGCGAGCAGCCCCGCTGGCTGGCCCGGCTGCACAGCGACCGGAGCAACCTGCGCGCGGCCCTGGGCTGGTCCCGGCGCCACGATCCGCTGCTGTTCGTCCGGCTCGCCGGGATGCTCGGCCGCTACTGGCGGCTCAGCGGCCAGTACGCCGAAGGCCGGCAGTGGCTGGAAGGCGCCGTGGCAGCGGGTCATGACGGCATCGCGCCGGAGGTCCGCGCCAAGGCCCTCACCGCGCTCGGCATGCTGGAGTTCCTGCAGTGCGAGTACACCGCGGCCGCCGGCCGGCTGGCCCGGGCCCGCGACCTGTACGCGGACGCCGGCGACGAGCGGGGCCGGGCCGTCCCGCTGCAGATCCTCGGCAGCATCGACCGCGAGCAGGGCCGCTATCCGGAGGCCCGGCGTCATCACGCCGAGGTGCTGGAGATCTGGCGGCGGGCCGGCGACCCGGCCGGGGTGGCGCGGGCGGTGCGGTCGCTGGGGCTGACCGCCTGGCTGGAGGACGATCAGGCCCGCGCCGAGGAGCTGTCCGGGGAGGCCCTGCGGCGTTTCCGCGAACTCGGCGACGACGAGGGGATCGCCACGTCGATGGTCTACCTGGCCTGCGCCCGCCACGCCCGGGGCGATCCGGGTACGGCCCGGTCACTGCTGCGCGACAGCCTGGACCTGGCCCAGCGGCTCGGGCTGCGGGAGGTGACCGCGTGGGCCGAGGAACGCCTCGGGATGATCGCCGCGGACGCCGGCGACCGGGCGGAAGCCGTGACACTGCTGCGCCGGAGCCTGGCCGTCCATCACGAACTCGGCGACCGGTGGCGTACCGCCGCGGTCCTCGCCGCCCTCGGTGACCTCGGTGCCGACGACGGTCTGCTGGCCGCGGCCGCCCGGCTGCGGGAGACGCTCGGCACCCCGGTGCCGCCGGTCGACCGGGCCGCCCACGAGCGGCGGGCCCGGCCGGACGCCGAGCCGCTCCCGGTGGACGACGCGGTACGGGAGGCGCTCACCGACGTCGCGCCGTCAGCCCCCGAGGTGGTCGTCCGCGGGTTCGGCCGCGGCGCCGTCGTCCTGTCCGGGCGGCTGCTCGGCCCGGAGGACTGGACCTACGCCAAACCGCGGGAGCTGCTGTACCTCCTGCTGACCCGGCCGGGCGCGACGAAGGCGGAGATCGGGCTGGCGCTGTGGCCGGACGCCTCCCGTACCGAGCTGCGCAACAGTTTCCACACCTGCCTGAAGTTCCTGCGCCGGGCCGTCGATGGCGCGCTGACCGTGCGGTACTCCGGCGGCGCCTACCACGTGACGGCCGCGCTGCCGCTGCGCTACGACGTCGCGGAGTTCCGGGACGCGGCCGCGGCCGCCCGGGACATTCCCGCCTTGCGCGCGGCGGCCGACCGCTACACCGGCGACTTCCTGGCCGACCCACCGGTGGGGGAGTGGGCGGAGGAACATCGCGAGGACTTGCGCCGGGAGTACGAGCGGGTGCTGCGGACCCTCGGCGGCCTGCTCGCCCGGGAGCGCCGTTTCACCGAGGCCGCCGCCGTCTTCACCCGCCTGATCGCGCACGACCCGCTGATCGAGGCCGGTCACCGCGGCCTGATGCGCTGCTACGCCGCCCTCGGCGAACGTGGCCGCGCCCTGCACCAGTACGAGGAACTGACCCGCCTGCTCGACGACCGTCTCGGCGCCACCCCCGCCCCGGAGACGGCCCAGTTGCACGCCCGCCTCCGCGCCGGCTGACGGCCGGGGTCAGGGCTCGCCGAGGCAGGAGGTCAGGTGCGGGGCGGCGGCGGTCAGCAGCAACCGGCCGATCTGCGCCAGCTGGGCCACCTGCTCCGGGGTGAGCGCGTCGAAGACCAGGCGGCGGGCCTCCCGCACATGATCCGGCGCGGCGGCCACCACCACCGCCAGGCCCGCCTCGGTGAGGACCGCCTCGACGCAGCGGGACTCGGCGGAGTCCGTGGAGCGGCGGGTCACCCAGCCGTGCTTCTCCAGGCGGGACACGGCATGCGACAGCCGGGACGGGGAGCCGGCGGCGAGGTGGGCGAGATTTCCCATGCGTACGGCGTGACCGGGCGCCTGCGACAGCGAGGACAGGATCGTGTACTCGAAGAAGTTGAGCCCGGCGTCCCGTTTGAGCTGGGCGTCGATCGCCGGGGGCAGGGCGGTCAGCACCGCGGTGAGGGCCATCCAGGCGCGCGTCTCGTCGTCGGAGAGCCAGGGGACGGCTGTGGGATCGCTCACGACTGGAAGAATACGCGACCTCCCACTTGAATGTTCAATACTTGCGGTGTCATGCTTCTCCTTGAACATTCAAGTCGCCCTCAAACGTGATATTTCCTGATGGGGAGAACCTCATGACGATCCTGCGTATCGACGCCAGCATCCTCGGCCCGAACTCCGCGAGCAGCGAGCTCGCCGACCTGGTCGAGAAGGAGCTGTCCGGCGCCTCGATCGTCCGCCGTCACCTCGGCCAGAACCCGCTGCCCGCCGACGCCTGGGCCACCGCCGTCTCCGCCGGTTACGTGCCCGCCGACCAGCGCAGCGACGCCCAGAACAGCGCGGTCGCCCTGGCCGGCGAGCTGGCCGCCGAGCTGCGCGCCGCCGACGCGGTGATCCTGGCGCTGCCGTTCTACAACTACGGCGTCTCGCAGCACGTCAAGACCTGGTTCGACCTGGCCATCGCCGGTGGCGAGCAGGGCGAGAAGCTGCTCGACGGCAAGCCCGCCGTCGTCCTCACCACCCGTGGCGGGGCGTACGGCGCCGGCACCCCGCGTGAGGGCTGGGACTACAACACCGCGTACATCAGCCGCGTCGTCGGCGAGATCTGGGGCGCCGACCTGACCCTGATCGAGCGGGAGTTCACCCTGGTCGGCGTCAACCCGGCGCTGGACGCGTTCAAGGACACCGCCGAGGCGATGCGGCAGGCAGCGTACGTCGCCGCCGCCGAGGCCGGCCGCACCCTGGCCGCCCACATCTGACCGGCCCCACCCGGTCCAGTTCCGCAGCGTGTTGAGTTCGGGCGTCCCGCACGGCTGAACTCAACACGCTTGGGAACCGCTCAGCGTGCTGAGTTGGGGCGTCCCGCACGGCCGAACTCAACACGCTCGGGAACCGCTCAGTGTGCTGAGTTGAGGCGTCATACGCGGCTGAACTCAACACGCTTGGGGGAGGGCGGACAGGAAGGCGGCGACGGCCGGATGCGCCGCGGCGCCGTGCCGGAAGGCGACCCGGGTGCGCCGCCGGGTGGGCAGCGGGAGCAGCCGGACCCCCGCCGGCAGCCGGCCGGTGGCCAGGTGCGGGACCACGGCGACGCCCTGGCCCGCGGAGACCAGGGCCAGTACGGTCCCGAAGTCGTCGATCCGGTGCCGGGCCCGCGGGGTGAACCCGGCGGCCCGGCAGATCTGCATCGTCGCGGTGTGACAGAGCGTGCCGGGGGTGGCGAGGATCCAGCCGGCTTCGGCGAAGTCCCCGAGTCCGTCGCCGGGAGTGGCCACCGCGAGGTGCACGGCCTCGTCGAGCAGCGGGACGCTGTCCAGGCCGGTGTCGACCTGCTGCGGGATCACGTCGTAGTCCTGGATCAGGCCCACGTCCAGCCGCCGGTCCAGCAGGGCGGCCGGAACCTCGGCCGGATCGACCTCGGACATCATCAACTCCAGCGCGGCATGCCGTTCACTGAGGGTGACCAGCGCGGGGGTGAGCAGGGTGCGGATCGCGGTGGGGAAGGCGCCGATCCGCAGCTCCCCGGTCAATCCGGAGGAGGCGGCGGCGAGGGCGGACTCGGCACGTTCGAGCGCGGCCAGGACGGTCGCGGCGTGCCGGACCAGGATCCGGCCGGCGGGCGTGAGGGCGACGCGGCGGCCGGTGCGTTCCAGCAGGGGAGTGCCGGCCTCACGTTCCAGGGCGGACAGTTGCTGCGAGACGGCGGACGGAGTGTAGGCCCGCACGTCGGCGACGGCGGCGATCGTGCCGAGCCGGGCCAGGTCGCAGAGCAGGCGGAGGCGGCGCACGTCGAGCATCAGTTCAGCTTACGGATCACCGTACGAATGTGAACTGGACCTGATGCTCGTCACGGCCGAGGCTGGTCGGCATGACTCTGCACGGGATCTTCGTACCCCTCGTCACGCCCTTCGAGGTGTCCGGTGACGTGGCCCTGGACGCTCTGGAACGGCTCGCGCACGACGCCCTCGACGCCGGAGCGGCGGGCCTGGTGGCACTCGGGACCACCGCGGAACCGGCGTCGCTGACCGCCGCCGAGCAGGACGCCGTCGTCGGAGTCATCTTCCGCGTGGCCGTGTCGAGGCAGGCGAAACTGCTGGTCGGCACCCGGATGGACCTGGCGGCCCGGCCGGGGGTGACAGCCGCGCTCGCGGTGGTGCCGCCGTTCGTGCGGCCGGGCGAGGCCGGGGTGATCGCCCACGTCGCGGCGCTGGCCGCGACCATGCCGGTGGTCGTCTACCACGTGCCGTACCGGACCGGCCAGGACCTCTCCGCCGCGGCGATCCTGCGGCTGGCGGCGATCCCCGGCGTGATCGGCATGAAGTACGCAACCGGGCTCATCGACGCCACCGCCGTCGAGGTCGCCGCCGCGCTGCCGGACGGGTTCGCGCTGCTCGGCGGCGACGACGCGCTGATCTCCCCGCTGCTCGCGATCGGCGCCCATGGCGGCATCCTGACCTCGGCGAACGTCGACACGCGAGCCTTCGTGGACCTGGTCACGGCCTGGCACAGCGGTGACCGGGCGACGGCACGGCGGCTCGGCGACCGGCTCGCCGGGCTGTCCCGGGCGCTGTTCGCCGAACCCAACCCCGCGGTGGTCAAGGGGGTGCTGCACGCGCAGGGCCGGATCCCTTCGGCGGCGGTACGGCTACCGCTGCTCCCCGCTACCCAGGTCGCTGTAGACAGTGCGCAGCTTGCCGCCGGGCGTACGCTGCGGCGGCAGCGGGTCGAGGTCGACACGGACACCGGTCAGCCCGTGCCCGTCGAGCAGGCCGCGTAGCTCCCGGTGCACCCGCGGCCAGGCGTCGTCGCCGGCGACCAGGCGGACCGCGAGACGATCGGCATCGGTCTGCACGATCTGGAACATCCGGACGCCGGGCGTGCGGTCGACCAGGGTGCCGAGCGCGAGCGGCGGCAGGCTCACGGCGCGTCCCTCCGGGCCGGGGAGGGACAACACCTCGGAGGTACGGCCACCCGCGCGGATCGCGGGACGCCTGCTGCCGCACGGGCACGGGTCCGGACGTACCGTGATGCTGTCGCCCAGGTCGTAGCGGATGATCGGCTGCACCCGGTTGGCGAGGTTCGTCAGCAGCACGCTGTGTGACGGGTGTCCCGGCGGGACCGGCGCCAGGTTCTCGTCGACCGGCTCCAGGATCGCCCAGTCGTCGTTGACGTGCAGCCAGTCCTGGTCGCAGCCGTGCGCCAGGCCCATGAACTCCGAGCAGGCGTACTGGTCACGCACCGTGGTCCGGAACACCCTCCGGATCCGGGCGCGTTCGCCCGGCGGCAGGCCCTCGGCCGACGTGATCACCAGCAGCGGGCGGATGCGCAGGCGGCCGGCCTGCTGCTCCCTGGCCAGCAACGCGATGACACTGGCGTACCCGTTGAGGATCGTGGGATCGAAGGCGTTGAGCTGGTCGACGAGATCGTCCAGGGGCTCGTGCACGGAGAGCAGCCGGATGCTGCGCTGCCGGATCGGGCGGGCCAGGATCAGCCGGCGGGCGGTCGCATAGCCGGCGAAGTGGCCGCCGGTCGCCCAGATCGCGGCCACCCGGTTGCCGCGCCGCAGCATCCGCAGATAGTCACCGGCGGTGAGCCACGAGCCGCTCGCCCGCGTGACGGTGATCCTCGAGAGCACCCGGTTCATGCGCTTGTCCTGGACGAAGACACCCCGCAGACCACTGGTGCCCGACGTCGTGACGATCTGGTACTTCCCCTGGTAGAGCGTGCCGGCCCGGTCCTGGTCGGCGATGAACTCGGACACGCCCGCCCAGGTCACCGCACGATCGGTGACCCAGTCGTCGAACCGGTCCATCAGCTCCGCCTTGGTGATCACCGACAGTGGCGGGCGGTCGCGGTAGAACGGGGAGCGGGCCCGCGCGTACGCCACCAGATCGTCCAGCCGGTCGCGCCTCATCGACGTGTCGCCATGACGTACCCGGCGGTCGTCACACCCACGGCCAGGCCCCAGGCGGCGAAGACCGGCAGGGTGGCGATCGTCGCCCAGTCGTCCCCGGCATCAGCCCAGCCCTCCTCCTTGAGGAAAACGCCGAAACTCAGCACACCGTAGGCGAACAGGGTGAGCGCCACCGTCCCCGCCGGAACGACCGCCAGCATCCGCGGAACCGGGCGGCCGCCGAGCAGCGGAACCCAGCGCGGGAACTGCTGGCCCCAGCGCTGCACCAGACCCAGCACCAGCAAGCCGGCGAGCGGCGGCACCACGGTGATCGCCACCCCGCCGAGAGTCGCCAGGTCGTCGCCCGCCTCGGCCAGGAATTCCGCGGACACGCCGAACGGGACACCGAGCACCCACAGGGCGTGCGGCACCGCCCAGCCGAAAACCGAGAGAGCGACCGCGGCGTACGCCCACCGCCGCGCCCACCCCGGCACCGGCTGATAGGCGTGCGCCGCCGGGCCGCGCTGTGGGGTGCGGGCGTTCGCGAGACCGGCGAAGGCGATCCCACCCGCCGTCAGCGCCAGCCGGGCGCCGATGTCCCGCCAGTCCGTCGGGCGGCCGGTGAGGGCTGCCGGGATCTCGAACAGCAGGTGCAGTGGGAACGCGGCGACCAGCAGGAACGCGGCGGATATCCAGGCGGCGATCGGGGTGCCGCGGGCGATGACGAGGCCCAGGATCACGGCGGCGAGGAGGGCGCCCCACCCGGTCCAGAACGGCAGATCGGCGACCTGCGCACCGCCGCACCCACTGATCGGATCGGTGGGGTCGGCCCTGTCGCAGGCGGTGTAGCCCCATCTGCCACCGGCGATCCAGTACAGGCGAAGAACCACCTCGCCGACGACGAACACCCCACATGCCCAGGTCCATCGAGTCATGCCCGAATTCTGTTCATCGGTGGCTGTGGATGCCCTGAGGGGCGCTCAGCGCTTCATCAGTTCGCTCGGCTTTCGCTCGCTGCGCCCCTTGGCAGCCGTTCCCCGTTCCCGGTCGCCCGCCTCTTCGTCGGCTGGTTCTCTTGGTGGCCGTTCGCTTTTTCGTCAGCCGGCCCCTTTTGTGGCCGCTGGCTGTCGGCTTGGCCGGTCACGGCGGCCAGATACGCCGTCAGGGCCGGAGATGACGGGCCGTCGCGGGTGACCGTGAACAGGCGGCGGCCCAGCCTTGCCTCGGCGACGTCGCGGTAGGCGAGAGCGGGCTCCGGCGACGGCAACGTCAGCGGCGGCAGCAGCGCGACGGCGCCCGCGACCCGGACCAGCTCCAGCTGCACATCCACGTCGTTGGAGTGATGCCGCAGGTCGGGCTCGTAACCACCGAGCGCCCGGCACGTCCCGACGATCATCGCGTGATGGCCGGTGCCCTCGTGCGACGACACCCACACCGCGTCCCGCAGCCGGGCCAGCTCGACCGGGCCACCCGGCACGGCCAGCGGATGCCCCGCCGGCAGCACCAGCCGCAGCGGCTCGGCCAGCAGCGGCGCGAACCGCAGCCCGGCGGGCCGGGGCCGGGGATGTCCGTCGTACTCGTCACCGATGATCACGTCGACCGCCCCGAGCCGCAGGCCCGGCAGCGCCTGCTCCAGCTCCAGCTCGGAGATCTCCACCCGGACCAGCGGGTGCTGGGCCATCAGCCGCCCGACCGCCGGCACCAGCAGCCTGCGGGCGGCCGATTGCAGACCACCGGCCCGGACCGTGCCCCGGACCTCGCCGCTCAGCGCCGCCAGATCCGCCTGCGCGGCTTCGGCGGCGGCCAGCAGAACCCGGGCGTGCTGGGCCAGCAGGCGCCCCGCGTCGGTGAGCCGCACACCCCGGCCGGCCTTCTCCAGCAGGATCGCGCCGGCCTCTTTCTCCAGAACGGTCAGCTGCTGCGACACCGCCGACGGACTGTAACCGAGTGCCGCCGCGACCGCCCCGAGCGTGCCCCGCTCCTCGAACTCCCGCAGGAATCGCAACCGCCGCAGGTCCATGCACAAATCCTAACGATTCATCTCCAGGAATCATCACTGGACCTTCATCGTCCGGCCGCCGATGCTCGATTCATGGGTCCGCTGCTCTGTCTCCTCTCCGCCACCTGCTTCGGCGCGATGGCGATCTTCGGCAAGTTCGCGTACGAGGCCGGCGTCACCCCCTCCACCCTCCTCCTGATCCGATTCGGTCTGTCCGCCGTCGTTCTCGCCGCTTTCCTCCACCGCCCCCGCTTGTCATGGCCCGTCCTCGTGGCCTTCCTTCAGCGGCGCCGGTTCTCCAGGCCCGCGCTGGTGGCCTTGGGGCTCGGCGCTCTCGGCTATGCCACGCAGGCCACCCTCTACTTCGAGGCGCTCCGGGTGATGGACGCGTCGCTGCTCGCGCTGATCTTCTACACGTACCCGCTGATGGTCACCGTCGCCGCCGTCCTCCTCGGCCGTGACCGCCTCACCCCGGCCCGGGCAGCGGCCCTGGCCACCGCCTCCACCGGCACCCTGCTGATCTTGCTCGGCAGCGGCGGCGCCCCGTTCAACCTGCTCGGCGCGCTCCTGGCCGCCGGTTCGGCGCTCACTTACACCGCCTACATCCTGGTGTCCGACCGTGTCGTACACCGCCTCCCACCACTCCGGCTGTCCACTCTGGTGATGACCGGCGCCGCCGTCGCCCTCGCCGGCCGGTCCCTGGCCACCGGCGGCCCCGACCTGGACTTCGCTGCGTCCGGCTGGCTGTGGCTGACCTGCATCGTCGCCGTCTCGACGATCCTGGCGATCCTCACGTTCTTCGCCGGCCTGCGCCGCACCGGTCCATCCACCGCCGCGATCCTGTCCACCTTCGAGCCCGTCGTCACCACGGCCCTCGCCACCCTGCTGCTCGGCGAATCCCTGACGGCGCCCCAGCTCACCGGCGCTGCACTGATCCTCACGGCCGTCGCCGTCAGCCGCCCGTCCGGCGCCACCCTTCCGCGCGCCGGCAAGAACAAAGCGGAACCCTCCGGTGGAGTCGCTGCCTCTGCCGATCACCACCGCCCGTGAGGTCGCTGCCTGCCGGGCCTCCCACTCTTGATCGCCACCTCCCGCTCCCTGATGGTCCCCTCTCGCGAGGGGCTACCGTTCCCTGATCGCTTCCGTTCCCTGATCGCCATCGTTCGCCGGGCCGAGGCCTGCCTAGCCACCTTCTTCTTGGCCGCCCCGCTCGTGCCGGTTCGCGGCCTGGTGAGCAGCCGCTCGAATGGCAGGATGGCCGGATGGTGGAAGTCTGGGGCCTGACTCTGACGGTCGAGATGGCGCGCCAGATCAGACACTGGCGGGTCGACGAGGAGTCGTCATGGCGGGTTGTCGCCACGTCTGCCGACGAGCTGTGGGGTACGGGAACCGGCGGCAACCAGCTCTTCGGCGAGGACCTGTGCCGGGAGAGCGCGCTGCTGCTCGGCGAGGACCCGCGCGCCGAGGCGTGGAACTGACTCAGCCGAACAGCCGGGCGATGCTGCGCTGTGCCGTTTCGGCGTACGACCTCAGCCCGTACGCCTGCCCGTAAGCAAGATCCTCGAGCGCCGCACACCGGGCGAAGAACAGCATCCGCTCGCCGAATCCGTTGTCCGGCGGCCCGCCGTACGCTTCCAGCGCCCGGTCCACGAATCCCGCGCCGAAGTCCCGGAGCAGCCGCGCGAAGTCGAGCGCCGGATCGGTGACCGCCGCATCGGTCCAGTCGATGATCCCGGTGATCGTGCCGCCGTCCGTCAGAATGTGCTCGGCCCCGAGGTCCGCGTGTGCGAGCACCCGCCGGGTCCCGGCGTCCGGCACTGCCGCGCGCAGTAGGCGCAGCGCTCCGGCCGGTCCACGAAGATCTTCCAGCCAGTCGGCGGGATCTGCCGGATCGTACGGCGCCAGGCCCGCCACCTCGGCAACGCCGATGCCGTGCAGTTCCCGCAGAAACCGTCCGATCGGCTCCGCCAGCCCGTGGTCCGCCTCCCGCCCGAGCAACGGCTCGCCGGGCAGCCGGCGGTACCCCATCACCCCCGACTCGCCATCCACGAACCGAACCGCCGGCACCGGCAGCGACACCCGCCCCGCCACCACAGCGAGCAGGCGCGTCTCCCGCTCGACGTCGTGCCCGTCAGCGACCCGCAGCACCAGATCCCCGACCACGAAGGCGGTGTTGTCGAGCCCTCTGCCGAGCGGCTCGATCGGAGACCCGGCAAGTCCCGGTTCATGCCTGAACAGGGCCGCCGCAGCACGCTCACTCGCGGTTCCACCCATCCGTCGCTACTCCCTCTCCCCGCGTCCGGAAGCTTCGCGCCCGGATGCCTCACGTCCGGAACTCTCACGCTCGGAATCCCCGGAGCCGGAGTCCCCGCGTCCGAAGCTCTCCTGCTCAAGATCGTCAGGCTCGGAATCGCCGCGATCGGAACTGCCGCGCTCGAAGTGCGGGTCCCGCAACAGAACTCCGGCGATCGAGGTCAGCAGCGCGTCGAGCCCTCGCTCGAACAGGATGTCGTCGGGCCAGCGAGCGTCGTCGAGATGGCCCGATCCGGCAAGCGTCGGATACGCCTCCGTTGCGGCGGTGATGTGCCGCCGCGCCGTAGCCCGGTCCGGCGAGTCGCCACTACGTCGCCACGCGGCCTCGGTGACCGCCGCGCCGATCACATAGTTCGCCAGCAGCCGGGTCGCAACCGCCAGACTCTCGTCGCCGAGCCCACCTCGAACCAGCGCCGCCTGCAGGAACTCGGTGCGCGCAAGCACCTGAGGTCCCAGCATCGGCCGGCCGATCAAACCCGCCGCCCACGGATGAGCCAGCATCGCCGCTCGCCACCCCATGATCAGTTCACGTACGTCAGCCGCCCAGTCCGGCCCCGGCTCGGGTACCTGCACCTCCCCGAAGACCTCGTCCACGGCAAGATCAAGAACATCTTCCTTGGTGCGTACGTGCCAATACAGCGCCGTCGACGTAACCCCGAGTGCCTGCGCGATCCGCCGCATGGTGAGCGCCTCGGACCCTTCGTCGTCGAGCACCGTCACGGCCGCCCCGACGATGAGCTGCCGGGTGAGCTGAGGCGTACGCCGCGCCCGATTCTCCTCTTCACGAAGCCATATCGAATCCACCTCCACATCCTAAGGTTAACGTCGGTAAGTTGACTTACCGACGTTCAAGGAGGCCGCGATGCCCCTCATGCGCATCCAACTGGAGAGTGATCGCAAGACCGCCCGCCGAGTCACCGAACTTCACCTGTCCGGCCATCCCCACCGCGAGTCGGTGGACGCCGCCCGCGAGGCCGTCTGGCGCCGAGGCCGCACCCCCGCCGGCGAGCCCGTCTTCATAGGCGTCACCAATGGCGACCCGGTCCGCCTGCTCTACGACGTGGCCATCTACCTCGACACCACCTCCTGAACACTCAGATCCGCCCGCAGCATGGGGCTGTTACTTCTCATGGGTGAGAACCGGTGGAAGGACCAGGCCGGTGCGGTAGGCGACGATCACCAGCTGGACGCGGTCGCGCGCGGCCAGTTTGGTCATCAGCCGGCCGATGTAGCTCTTCACCGTCGGCATGGTGATGTGCATCCGGTCGGAGATCTCGGTGTTGGTCGCGCCGAGCCCGACCATGGTCAGCACCTCCCGCTCCCGCTCGGTGAGGCCGTCCAGGTCGGGGGAGGGGCCGGACGGCTCCGGCCGGTTCACGACCATCCGGATCAGTCGGGCGGTGACGCTGGGTGCGATGAGCGCGTCCCCGGCGGCGACGACCCGGATCCCGGCCACGATGTCGTCCAGGGACATGTCCTTGACGAGGAACCCGGAAGCACCGGCCTGCAGAGCGCCGTAGACATACTCGTCCTCGGGGAACGTCGTCAGCACGATGATCCGGGGCGCTCCGCTCCGGGCGGTGATGAGCCGGGTCGCCTCGATGCCGTCCATCTCGGGCATCCGGATGTCCATCAGGACGACATCCGGCTGGAGTTCCCGGGTGAGTCGCACGGCCTCCGAACCGGTCGTGGCCTCGCCCGCCACCACGATGTCGTCGGTCACGGTGAGCACGGTCTGCAGGGCGGTGCGGACCAGCGCATGATCGTCGGCGAGCAGGACACGGATCGTCATCCGCTCGCCTCGCCGGGCTCGACGGGCAGCCGGGCGAACACCCGGAAGCCTCCTTCGTCGCGGCTGCCGGCCTGCATCGTCCCTTGCAGGAGCGAGACGCGCTCGTGGAGACCGAGCAGACCGTATCCGCTGCCGCCCGCATCGGCGTGGTGTGGCCAGCGGCCGCCGTGGCCGTCGTCGACGATCTCGATCCGCATGCTGTCCGGAAGGTAGGAGAAGGTGATGTCACAGGTGCGCGCGCCGGCATGACGAACCACGTTGGTGAGGGACTCCTGAACGATGCGGAAGGCGGACAACTCGACATCGGCGGGAAGGGGGCGGCGATCGCCCTCCCACCGGACGTCGATCTGGAGACCGGAGTCCTCGGCTGTCGTGACCAGATCGCCGATGTCGGCGAGCGTGGGGGATGGCCGCAGGGGCGCGGTCGCCTCCTGTGGCAGGCGGAGACCGTCGAGCATCCGCCGCAAGCCGGTGAGCGTCTCGCGGCTGGTGGCCTCGATGACCTGTAACGCCTCATGGGCCTTGTCCGGGCGGACGCCGATGACCCGGGACGCCGCCCCGGCCTGCAAGGCGATGACCCCCATGCTGTGCGCGACCTGGTCGTGCAGCTCGCGGGAGATCCGCAGCCGCTCGGCCACGACGGCCTGCGCGGCGGTCTGCTCGCTGAGCCGCCGGGCGTAGTCGCGGGCCTGGCGGATCGAATAGCCCAGAAGGACCGCCACCACGATCGGCAGCAGGACGTAGGCGATCCAGAGGAGCCAGCGCATCGGCAGGCCGGCGGGCAGCGCGATCGCCGGGATCACGGCGACGATCGGGACGAGGGCGACCGCCCACGTCCACGGTGGCCGCGTGACGACCAGATAGCCGAGCACGACGGCGGCCGCCACGAGGAACTGGGCGAGCAACTCGTCCTCCTCGTTGACCAGGCCCTCCCTGCCGACGGCCAGAAGGAGAACGGCCGGAGCGACGGCCAGCAGATGGACCGCGAGGAGCGGACGGGACCGGACCAGCCGGCAGGCCACGGCGGCGCCGGCGAGCGCCAGCGCGACCAGCGCCCAGCGCCACATCGGACGCTCCGGGAGACCGCCCGGCATGAAGGGCAGGCCGGTGTAGCCCCGGAGGGCGGTGAAGGCGGCGATGCCCCACAGCAGCGCCACCCAGCCGGGGAGCGGCAGCAGTCGGAGGCGGGGCTTGGCAGGCATACGGCCGATCGTATCGACGTGGGCCGACGGCGGCATCGGACCACGGTATGACTACCAGGGTCTATGACGCAGGGGTACCGCGGTCCGATGACGCCGCCGGGCCGCCCGGGCCAGGCTTGTCGGCATGATTCACGTCGACGATCTGGTCAAACGATACGGCTCCACCACCGCGGTGGCGGGGCTGTCCTTCAGCGCCCGGCCGGGCCGGGTCACCGGTTTCCTCGGGCCCAACGGCGCCGGAAAGACGACCACCCTCCGTGTGCTGCTCGGGCTGGATGCGCCGACCAGCGGCAGCGCCACCATCAGCGGTGCCCGGTTCGGCGCTCACCGGCGCGGCCTGCGGCATGCCGGCGCCTTGCTCGACTCCCAGCAGGCGCATCCGGGGCGCAGCGCGGCGGTGCACCTCACCGCGCTGGCGCTCAGCAACGGCCTGCCCCGGCGACGGGTCGACGAGGTCCTCGGCGAGACCGGGCTGTCCGGGGTGGCCGGGCGTCGCGTCGGCACGTTCTCGCTGGGCATGCGGCAGCGGCTCGGGGTGGCGACCGCCCTGCTCGGCGACCCACCGGTGCTGATCTTCGACGAGCCGGTCAACGGGATGGACCCCGAGGGGGTCCGGTGGGCGCGCGGGCTGTTCCGTCGCTTGGCCGCCGAGGGCCGCACCGTGTTCCTCTCCAGCCACCTCATCAGTGAGATGGCGGCGACGGCGGACGAGATCGTCGTCATCGGGCAGGGCCGTCTGCTCGCCGCCGGCCCGGTCGCCGATCTGGCCGGCCCCGGCGGCTCGCTGGAGGAGGCCTTCTTCGCGCTGACCGCGGGCAGCGTCGACTACCGCGCGGGAGGTTCCCGGTGAGCGACCTGACCGACCCCACCCACCCGACCACAGCGCCGAGGGCGCCCGGTGAACGACCACTGCCGCAACGGAGGTGGCTGATGACAGGGGTGATCGCTGCGGAATGGCTCAAGGTGCGCTCGCTGCGGTCGTCGTGGTGGGCGCTGGGCCTCACCGCCGCGGCCGTGATCGCCGCGTCGGCCATCGACGGTGACGAGGCATTCCCGCTCGCCGGATACCTGGTGTTGATCGTGGCGGCGGCCGCGTTCGGGGCCTCGACGATGGTCGGGGAGTACACCAGCGGCCTCATCCGGGCGACAGCCGTCGCCGTCCCGGCACGCACCGAGGTGGTGCTGGCCAAGGCCGTCGTGGCCGCCGGCCTGTGGACGGTGGCGGGCGCGGCGATCGCGGCCGGGGCCTATGCCGTCGCGACCCCCGCCCGCCCGGTGGGCGCCGCCGAGACGCTCGGGGCCGTCCTGGTCGGGCCGGTGTGCGCCCTCGTCGGTCTCGGCCTCGCGGTGCTGCTGCGTCATCCGGGCGTGGCCTACGTGACCGGCATTCTGCTCCTGGTGGCGGCCCCACAGTTGCTCACCGGCGACCACCCGGTGACCAGGGCCGTCCACCACGCCATGATCGTCCCGGGCTGGCAGCGGCTCACCCTGGCCTACGGCTCGCCGGAGGCGGTCGGCGACATCTACACCACACCGGTCGCGGCGTGGCTCTCTTATCTGCTCTGGCCGCTGACCGTGCTCGGCGGCGCGATCCTGGTCCATCGGCGCCGCGATGTGTGACCCGCTGGTGAGTCCCCTGATCTGCATCCGCGTGGAGAAGCAGGCGAAGCGAGGGGCGGGCCGACGCAAGGGCACCATCCGCCCCGGCGATGTGATCCACGGAAAGCCTAGGTTTTGATGGCTACGGCAACGGAATCCCTTGCGTTTGGTGAGTAAGACCACCATTCTGAACCGAATGCCGTTCGTTAGGGTTCGGTGTAGGGCGCGCAGCAGAAGAGCGAGGACGGCCATGGAACTGATCCGGGGTACGGCGTACGACTCGCCGGCTCGTGTCGAGGAGCCGACCCGTCCACCGCTGCGTGTTGGCCTGGTTCAGCACCGGTGGCGTGCGGATGCGGCCGAGCTCCGCGACGTCCTGTCCACCGGGATCGCCCGGGCCGCGGAGGCGGGCGCGGAGGTCGTCTTCCTGCCGGAGCTGACCCTGTCGAGGTACCCCGCGTTCGAGGCGCCCGCCGGCAAGCCGGTGGAGACGGCGGAGGATCTGGAGAACGGGCCGACGGTGGCCTTCGCGGCGGAGGCGGCCAAACGGCACGGGATCGTCGTGCAGGCGTCGCTCTACGAGAAGACCGACCTCGGCGACGGCCTCGGCTACAACACCGCGGTTCTCGTCGACAGGTCGGGAGAGGTCGTCGCCCGGACCCGCAAGACTCATATCCCGGTCACCGAGGGCTACGTCGAGGACAAGTACTTCCGGCCCGGTCCGGCCGACGACGCCTACCGCGTGCACGAGGTGGTGGGCCACAAGTTCGGCCTGCCGACCTGCTGGGACGAGTGGTTCCCCGAGGTCGCCCGGTCGTACGCGCTGGCCGGCGCCGACATCCTGGCCTACCCGACCGCGATCGGGTCCGAGCCCGATCACCCCGACTTCGACACCCGGCCGCTGTGGCAGCAGGTGATCGTCGGTCACGCCATCGCCAACGGCCTGTTCATCGTGGTGCCGAACCGGACCGGGAACGAAGGCCTGATCACCTTCTACGGTTCGTCGTTCATCGTCGACCCGTACGGCCGGATCCTCGCCCAGGCGCCCCGCGACGCCGAGGCCGTCCTGGTCGCCGACCTCGACCTGGACCAGCGGCGGGACTGGCTGACGCTGTTCCCGTTCCTGCGCACGCGGCGGCCCGACACGTACGGCGGCCTGCTATGACCTGGCGCATGCCGGCCGAGACCGAGCCGCACTCCTGCACCTGGATGGCCTGGCCGTCGTCGGGTTACGCCGACGGCGAGGACGCCTATCGGGCGTGGGCCGCCGTCGCCCTGGCCGTCGCCGAGTTCGAGCCGGTCCGGATGGTCGTCGACCCGGCCGGGCGCAAGACCGCCCGCGACTGGCTGGGCAGCGCCGTCGAGTATTTCGAGGCGCCCCTGGACGACGCGTGGATGCGCGACATCGGCCCCACCTTCGTCGTCGGCCCGGACGGTCTGGGCGCTGTCGACTGGGTGTTCAACGGCTGGGGTGGCCAGAGCTGGGCGACGTGGGAACACGACGCGAGGATCGCCCGGCGGGTCGCCGAGTGGGCCGGGGCCACGGTCGTCAGCTCGGAGATGGTCAACGAGGGCGGCGGCATCCACGTCGACGGGCACGGGACGGTGCTGGTCACCGAGACCGTGCAGCTGGATCCAGGCCGTAACCCTGGGTGGTCGCGCGAGCGGGTCGAGGGTGAGCTGCGCCGCACCCTCGGCGTCGACGAGGTGGTGTGGTTGCCGCGCGGGCTGACCCGGGACTACGACGAGTTCGGCACCCGCGGGCACGTCGACATCGTGGCCGCCCTGACCGCCCCGGGCGCCGTGTTGCTGCACGTCCAGCCGGATCCGCGGCATCCTGACCACGAGCTGGCGCCGCGCTGGAGGGCGGCGCTGCCGGCCGGCTGGACGGTCGTCGACCTGCCCGCTCCGGAGGGGCTCGAGGACGAGCGCGGGCCAGTTGATCATTCTTACGTCAATCACTTAGTGTGCAACTCCGGTGTCGTCGCCTGCACGTTCGACGATCCCCGCGACGCCGCCGCGTTGGACATCCTGGCCGCCGCCTACCCCGGCCGCCGGGTCGTCGGTGTGGACGCCCGGGCGATCTTCGCGCGGGGTGGCGGCGTCCACTGCATCACCCAGCAACAACCCGCTATACCTGGAGGAAAGCCGTGACCGACTTCGACGTCGTGGTGGTCGGGGCCGGTGTCACCGGGCTGACCATCGCCAACCGCGTGCACGCCGCCGGGCGCAGCGTGCTCGTCGTGGAGGCACGGGACCGTGTCGGCGGCCGGCTGCTGACCGAGGACGTGGAGGGAGTCCGCCTCGAGGTCGGCGGCCAGTGGGTCTCCCCGGACCAGACCGCCCTGCTGGCGCTGATCGACGAGCTGGGCCTGGAGATGTACTCGCGCTACCGGGCCGGCCGGTCGATCTACATCGGCGCCGACGGCGTACGCCGCACCTTCGAGGGCGAGCAGTTCCCGGTCTCCGACACCACCGCCGCTGAGATGGAGCGCCTGACCAAGGAGCTCGACCGTCTCGCCGCCCAGATGGACCCGCTGGTCCCGTGGGAGCACCCGGACGCCGAGCAGCTCGACCGGATCTCCTTCGCCGCCTGGCTGGCCGAGCAGACCGGCGACGCGGAGGCCCGCGACAACATCGGCCTCTACATCGGCCCGGCCATGCTCACCAAGCCGGCGCATTCGTTCTCGGCGCTGTCCGCGGTGCTGATGGCGGCCAGCGCGGGCGGTTTCAGCCACCTGGTCGACGCCGACTTCATCCTGGACCGGCGGGTTGTCGGCGGCCTGCAGCGGGTGCCGCTCTCGCTTGCCGGACGACTGCCCGCCGGGGCCGTGCACCTGGGTGAGGCGGTCACGAAGGTGGAGTGGTCGGAGGAGGGCGCGACCGTCTTCACCGGCCGGGGCAGCTACCGCGGCCGTGACGTGGTGATGGCCGTCCCGCCCACGCTGGTGAACCGGGTGCAATATATTCCGGCGCTCCCGCCGGTGCAGGCCCAGATGCGCCAGCACATCTCGTTCGGCCTGGTGGTGAAGCTGCACATCTCCTACGAGACCCCGTTCTGGCGGGACATGGGCCTGTCCGGCACCGCGTTCAGCCCGTACGCGCTGGTGCACGAGGCCTACGACAACACCAACGAGGACATCGACGGCGAGACCCGTGGCACGCTCGTCGGTTTCTGCTCCGACGTGAAAGCCGACAGCATCCTGGGCCTGGACGCCGAGACGCGGAAGCAGAGGGTGCTGGAGTGCCTCGCCGGCTATTACGGTGAGCAGGCGCTGCACCCGGTCCATTACTACGAGAGCCCGTGGATGGCCGACGAGTGGACCGTCGGCGCGTTCGGCACGAGTTTCGACATCGGTTCGCTCACCCGGTACGGCCCGCACCTGCGTGCCGCGGTCGGCCCGCTGCAGTTCGCCAGCAGCGACATCGCGGGCCTCGGTTTCCAGCACGTCGACGGCGCGATCCGGATGGGCGAGGCGGTCGCCGCCCGCCTGCTGGAGGCCTGACGCGGTAGCCGCCGGGCCGCCCGCAAAGGAACGCCGGGCCTTCGGAGGCCCGGCGGCCGGGCGTCACTCCTCCGGAGCGGGGCGTTTCGTCCGCCGGTACGCGCCACCGTCCCACCAGCGGCGGCCCTCGGCGGCGACGCCCTCCAGGACGAACATCGTGTGCCGCAGGCCGGTGGCGTCCTGGGCCGCGTCCTCCAGGATCTGCGGGTCCTCACCCTGTCGCGCCTTGCCGCTCGTGGTCACCGCGACGGTGATGTCCGTACCGTTCACCAGGGACAACTTGAAGGTCCGCGCCTTGTCGTCGTGCAGGATCACCCACATGGCGGCCACCGCCTCGTAGCAGTAGTTGATGCGTTCCCACTGGTAGAAGCGCGCTTTGCGGAAGTTCAGCCCGACGCTGAGCTGCCGGACCCCGTCCGAGGTGAGCAGGAAGACCAGCACCTCGTAGTGGGTGTAACGCCACGGACCGTTCAGGACCCGCGCCTGGCGTCCCCGTTCGCCGCTGGCCTCCAGCGAGGCGTACGCCTTGATGTCGCTCCACTTCAACTGATACTCCCGGAGGGTCTCGTCGAGAGCGATCCGCCGGTCGCAGTCGAGCCACCTGGCCATCTCCATGTCCGTCGGCTGGTCCCTCAGCCGTTCCTTCCACCGTGCATGCTCGGCCTGGTAGGCCTTCAGTCGCCGCTGCCGGTCGAGGGTGTCGGTGACGATCCGTTTGTGCTCCGCGAGGATGTGGGCGCCGATCCGTCCCGCCGCCGCTCCGGCGACCAGGGCCAGGAAGAACGCGCCCAGCCCTCGGGCCGGATCCTGCCGCAGGGCGGATTGGGCGGCCCACCCCAGCCCGGCCACCGTGGTCAGGGCCGCGGCCAGGGTGAGCAGCCTCGTCGAGGTCAGGATCTCGGGCCGGGCCCGGAGCGATGCGCCGCTGCGCCACCGGCGGTGCAGTTCCCCCACCTGGAACCGGATGAGCCACCGGATCTCCTCGGCTTTGGCCTCCGGTTCCCGGTACGCCTCGGCCAGGTCGTTGCGGAGCCGCCGCATCGGGCCAAGGCACTCGTCGTACCACTTCGCGCGGTCCTTGGCGTCCTTCGGCGCGACGCGCCGGGCGTACTCCAGGTACATCAGGCTCACCTCGGCGGCGAAGCCTTCGGACCGTGTGCCCGGCGGGTTGGCCCGCAGTGACAGATCCTCCCTGGTGGCCGAGGATTGCCGCCCGGCCCGGAACAGCCACTCCGCACCCAGGTAAAGCGCGACACCGCCGACGGCCAGCGCGAACACCAGCACCCCGAGCGCGACGGTGTCGTGGCGTTGCGCGCAGAGCCGGCCCAGGACGGCAGCCGAGCCGGTCAGGGCCACGACGCCCGCTCCGGCCACGGTGTACTGCACCGGGCCGGCGTCCGACCCCGGAACCTCGGTGATTCGTGGCGCCCGGGGCTCGGCCTGGAAGAATTTCCACGCGCGCTGCCTGCGGCCGTTGGCTTCGCGCGCCGCCTTCGCCCGTTCGACGTCGCGTTGCCACAGTTCGTCCTTGAGGTTGCCCTCCAGCATGCGTTCCAGGAAGTGCGAGATCATGTTGCGGATGATCGGTGTCAGCCGGTCGAGATCGGCCCGGATGCTGGTGGTCGTGGACTGTTCCTCGGTGTCGGAGTGGTGGGACTGGAAGAGGCGCCAGATGACGTCGACGCCGCCGGTGAACCGGCTCGCCGGCAGGTCGCCGATGCGTTTGAGTTCGGCCGCCGCCCGGTCCCGCTCCTCATGGGTCAGCTCCGCATAGGTGCGCCGGCTGAAGAACGCCAGCAGCCAGTGGAAGCAGAACTCCGGATTGTCGGGATCCGCGGCGACGACATCATCGAGCAGCCGGCGGGCGGTAGTGGCGTTGTTGGAAAAGAGGAACCGGCGAGCGGTCTTGAACTTCTCCTCGGGCGTAGCGTCCGGCGCGACCTGGTAGTAGTTGTTGTGAACGCCGTCATGGATGGTGTGGGCGACCGCGCCGTGGCTGCCGCCCTCGGTGTGGACCGCCGGTTTCTCGGGCGTCTTGCCCTTCTCGCTCATGACGGTCGCCAGGTGTTGTGCACTCCACCCTGGATGGTGTGGGCGACCGCGCCGTGGCTGCCTCCATAGGTGGTGACGCTGCCCGCCGGCCCGGTCGCCCGGCCGGCGTCCCCGGGTGACTGCCGGTCGAGGGCGATCTCGGTGGCCAGCCCGGTCGCGAAGACCGCGGCGTTCCGGATGGCCCGGTCCTGCCAGGCGTCCCGGTCGGTCACGGTCTTGGTGCCGTCGGCGCGGTCGCTGATGGCGCGGACGACGGCGACCGGGGCGTTGTTGAGCTGGCCCGCCTTGGCGAGCCCGGCGGCCTCCATCTCGATCGCGAGCGCGTCCTCGTAGTGCTCGCGGATCCATCGCAGCGTCGCGGACTCCTGCGCGTCGTGCAGCACCTCGCCGGAGGCGATCGGCCCGAAGCGGATCTTCGGGATCTGCCCGGACGGGTTGGCGCGGCGTTCTTTCTCGTACCGCCGTCCGATCTCGTGGGCGGCCTGGTCGATGCCGTGGTCGATGTCCCAGACCCGGGGCCGGGAACGGGGGCCGCCGGTGCGTTCCGCGGCGCCGTGGTAGGCGTACACGTGCGAGGCGACGATGACGTCGCCCAGCGCGACCTCGGGGCGGAGGGCCCCGGCGACGCCGACGAACAGGACCGCAGCGGGCTCGAACTCGCGGATGGCGCGTTCGGCGATGACGGCCGAGGCGGCGTTCCCCTTGCCGGTGATGACGATGACGGCGTCCCCGGTCCCGCCGGGCAGGGTGCCGATCTTGAAGCGGGTGCCGGCGACCGACGGGGAGCGGCGCAGGTCGGTGAGGGTGTCGATGACGGCCTCGTACTCGAGGTCGAGCGCGGTGAGGAAGAGGACGGGCGACGGCTTGCAGAGGCGTTCGGTCATGCGGGCAAGCTAACTTAACGTCAGATGCACATGAAGTATGTGGACGAGCCTTCCTGCCCTGCGGGGATTCCGACACTTGGCAGAGTTTGTGTCATTCAGACGCTAAAAGTAGGCTGGTGAGATGACCTCCCGGGAGCATGCCGTGCTGAGACTCGCCCTGGACCTGGCCATCCTGACCGTGCGGGACAACGCCCTGCAGGTCTTGATCATCACGAGGGGGAACACGCCGTTCCAGGGGCGGTCGGCTCTGCCGGGCGGCTTCCTGCGCGACGGGGAGGATCTGTTCACCGCCGCGGTGCGCGAGCTGCGGGAGGAGACGTCCCTCGACGGTGAGCCGATGCATCTGGAACAGCTTTCGGCGTACGGGGCCCCGGAGCGCGACCCCCGCGGCCGGGTCGTCAGCGTCGCCTATCTCGCGATCGTCCCGGACCCGCCCGACCCGCGGCCCGGCTCGGATGCCGCGTCGGCCGCCTGGATGCCGGTCGCGAAGGTGCGCGGGCGGCTGGCGTTCGACCACGACGAGATCCTCGACGACGCCGTCGAGCGGGTGCGCAGCCGGCTCGAGTTCACCACCCTGGCCACGGCCTTCTGCGGGCCGGAGTTCACGATCGGCGACATCCGTAACGTGTACGAGGTGGTCTGGGGCCGGCCGCTGGATCCCCGCAACTTCAACCGCAAGGTGATCAACACGGCCGGATTCGTGGAGCCGACCGGGCAGAAACGGATCCCGCATCTGGGCCGGCCCGCCGTGCTCTACCGGCACGGCGGCCAGAAGAATTTGAACCCGCCGATCCTGCGCAGCCACACGGCGGCCGCCTGAGCGGGGTTCAGCCGTGGTGCTGGTGGTGGCCGGTGACGACGGTGCCGGGTTCGACGATCACGAACTGGCCCATCATGCCCTTGTCCTCGTGACGCAGCAGATGACAGTGGTACATGTACGGGGTCGACGGGTCGGTGTGCCGCCCGAAGCTGACGAGCAGTCGGGCGCCGGCGTTCTTCGGCAGGAACACGGTGTCCTTCGGCCCGGCCTGGTAGGGCGGTGGTGGGTTGCCGTTGACGTCGAGGATCCGGAAGGACACCTCGTGGATGTGGAAGTTGTGGGCGTACGTCGTGTTGTCGATCTCCCAGATCTCCACCGCACCCGCCGGGACCACCTCGTCGATCCGCGACATGTCCATGTCCCTGCCGTTGATCTCGGAGCCGGACAGGGCGAACCGGCGGATCCGCGCTCCCGGCGGCGGCGTCGCGGCACCCGGCCCGCCGAGCACGGCGGGTAACGCGGGCGACGGCGTGAGCGTCGCCGCGGCGACGATACCGAGCAGGTCGAAGTCGTCCTCCTCGATGTCGTTGGCGGTGTCGCTGGGCTCGCCGCGGCTGTCCAGCAGGACGGTCTCACCGGGGGAGAAGCGGACCACGATCTCCACCCGCTCGCCGGGGCTGATCTTGACGCGGTCCACGGCGGCGGGGCGGTCCAGCAGGCCCGCGTCGCCGGCGACGACGTCGAAGCGGCGGTTGTCGGCGAAACCGATCCGGTAGACGCGGGCGTTGGAGGCGTTGAGCAGGCGGAACCGGACCAGGGTGGTGCGCACCGCAAGGACCGGGCCGGACGTGCCGTTGATCAGGATGGTCGAGCCGAGCATCCCGAAGGTGCCCCGGTCCACTCCGCGGATCTCCAGGGCCCCGTCGCTGTCGATCTCCTTGTCCTGGACGATCAGGGGGATGTCGTCGACCCCGTACGCCGCAGGCAGTTGCGGTCCGTCCGGGTCGTCGATCAGGAAGAGGCCGGCCAGGCCACGGTAGACGTGCTGCGCGGTCCTCTCGTGCAGGTGTGGGTGGAACCAGGACGTCGCCGCGGGCTGGTCGACGGTCCACTCCGGGGTCCAGGTGGCGCCCGGTTCGATCATCTGGTGCGGGCCGCCGTCCATCCGCGCGGGCAGGCGCATGCCGTGCCAGTGCAGCGTGGTGGTCTCGGGCAGCCGGTTCTCGACGACCATCCGGACGCGGTCGCCCCGGGCGGCGCGCACGACCGGGCCGAGGTAGGCGCCGTTGATGCCCCACGTGCCGCCGGTCACCTGGCCGGGCCGGAACTCGGTGCTGCCGCTCTGCAGCGTGAGGGTGAACCTCTTCGCCCCGTCGGGGTCGGTCACCGGCTGCGCGAGCGGCGGAATGCGCAATCGGTTGGTGAAGGTGGGGGCCGGTTCGGAACAGCCGCCGAGAACGGCGCCCGCACCGGTCAGAAATGCCAGGGAGAACAGCGATCTGCGTTTCACGAAAAGAATCGTGGCATTTGCCGTGGTGGTTCAGGAATCGGTTGTCCCCCGGACCGGAAATTGATTCCCGGGAGGTATTCGCGGGATGGCGGGTACATCCCGGGAGGTATGCCAGCCGGGCCGGGCGCGGCCGGTCTCGTACGCCCAGACGACCAGCTGGGCGCGGTCCCGCAGCGCCAGCTTGGTGAGGATCCGGCTCACGTGCGTCTTGGCCGTCGCGTAGCTGATCATCAGCCGGGCGGCGATCTCCTCGTTGGACAGCCCGGCCGCGACCAGGTCGAGGATCTCCAGCTCCCGGGCGGTCAGCGTGCCGGGTTCGGGCACGGGCGGCGGTTTCAGGCGGCCGGCCATCTCGCCGATCAGCCGGCGGGTCACCGACGGGGCGAGCAGGGCGTCGCCGCGGGCCACCACCCGGACCGCGTGGATCAGTTCCGCCGGTTCGATGTCCTTGAGCAGGAAACCGCTGGCCCCGGCACGGATCGCGCCGTACACGTACTCGTCGGACTCGAACGTGGTCAGCATGACCACCCGTACGCCGCAAAGGTCCTCGTCGGCGCAGATCTCCCGGGCCGCGGCGAGCCCGTCGGTCCCCGGCATCCGGATGTCCATCAGGATCACGTCCGGTCGCAGCCGCCGGGCCAGGTCGATGGCCTGCGCGCCGTCGGTGGCCTCCCCGGCGACGGTCATGTCCGGCTCACCGGACAGGATGGTGCGGAAGCCCGCCCGTACCAGAGTCTGATCGTCGGCGAGCGCCAGCGAGATCATTCCGCTCCGTTCCTGTCGAGTGGCAGCCGCGCCGCCACCTGGAAGCCGCCGCCGCTGATGGGCCCGGCCTGAAATGTTCCACCGAGCGAATCGGCCCGTTCCGCCATTCCGCGTAATCCATTGCCCAACATCTCGCGTGTTGAGTTCGGCCGTCCATCGCGCCCGAAATCAACACGCGGTTTGCCTGGATCGGTGACGGTCAGCGACAGGGCGGCGCCGGAGCGGCGGATCTCCACCTCGGCGCGGGAGGCGGTCGAGTGACGGACCGCGTTGGTCAGGGCTTCCTGCACTATTCGGTACGCCGTGAGCTGCACCTCGTCAGGCGGCGACAACCCCGGTTCGATCGTGGCGTGCACGGTCACCCCGGCCGTTTCGGTGCGCGCGAACAGCTCCGGCAGGGCGCCGAGTCCCGGCTGCTCCGGCTCCCGCAACATGCCCAGCACCGACCGCATCTCCCGCAGCGCGTCCCGGCTCGCCTCCCGGACCGCCCGCAGCGCCGCGAACGCCGCGTCCGGCTCGCCGGTGTGCAGGGCCGCGCCGGACTGCACGCTGATCAGCGACAACTGGTGACCGAGGGCGTCGTGCAGCTCACGGGCGATCCGCAGCCGCTCCTCGGTGGCCCGGCGCTGCGCCTCGGCCTCCTGGACGGCCTCGGCCAGCGCCGCCCGCTCCCGGGCCTGCGCGGTCTGCCGGGCCTGCCCGCGCGCGATCTCGCCGAGCACCACCGGCAGCAGCAGCAACGGCACGATCCCGGCCAGCGCGGCCAGTTCGTCACCGCCGTTGAGCAGCGCGAACGCCAGCACGAGCACGGCAGCCGCGCCGATCGCCGGACGTGGCCCGCGGTCCCGGGCCACCGTGTACAGCGCGATCACCAGGGTCAGCGCGACGGGCGCGTCCGGAAAACCCAGCGGGTAGTAGACGAGGGCGGTGCTTGCGGTCAGGGCCAGGACGGCGTACGGCTGCGGGCGCCGGAACCACAGCGCCACGGCCGACGTCACGATCAGCGCCAGGCCGAACGGCAGCAGCGGCCGGGCGGCGTCGTCCGCCGTGGTCAGCGCGGTGCCCACGGTGACCGCGAGCACCCCGGCGATCAGGGCCGCGTCCCCGCGCAAGCGCCACATGCCCCCACTCTAGGACCCGCCGACTTGAGCGACCGCTCAAACCGCGCTATGTTCTCCCGGAATCAGGGATTGAGCGATCGCTCAAAACGGGGGAGGCCGAAGGTGGAACGGATCCGGACGGGATCGGCGAACAAGTGCTGGCCGGGGTGATCGCCCTGTTCGGGGTGGTGTTCTTCGTGCTCACCGTCCGGTCCGGGCGGGCGGACAGCGCCCTGCTGTTCGTCGTGCTGCCGACCGTCGTGGCGGCCGCGCTGGCGCTGCGACCGAGCGGCTCGGCGCACGGCGCGGTGTTCCGGATCACCACCATCGGCCTGTTGCTGGCGGCCGTGGCGTTGCACGAGGGCGCGATCTGACGGTCACGTGGCCGACGGCGTGGGTGCGGTCGCGCGGGGGATGGAGCACACGGGACTGCTGGGGGCGTACCTCAGCTGGCTCCTGCTCCTGCCGGGGTTGAAAGCCCTGGCGCAGCTGGTGACGGACGCGTTGATCGCGGCGCCGCACCCGGTGGGGCAGAATGGGCGGCCATGAGCGACACCAAGCAGCGACTGCTGGACGGCGCCCTCCTCGCGTTGCGGGAGCACGGTGTCACCGGGGTGTCGGCGCGGACCATCGCCGCCGCGGCCGGGGTGAATCAGGCGCTGGTCTTCTACCACTACGGGTCGGTCGACGAGTTGCTCGGCGCGGCGTGTGTGGCCACGACGAAAGAGCGGGTTGCGGCGTACGCGGACCGGTTCGCTGCCGTCGGTTCGCTGCGAGAGTTGCTGCAGGTGGGCCGGGACCTGCACACCGCTGAGCTGGCCGAGGGCAACGTGTCGGTGCTGGCCCAGCTGCTCGCGGCGGCGCAGAGCGGGGAGCGGCTGGCCGGGCCGACCGCGACGGCGCTGACACTGTGGGCCGACGAGATCGAGGCGGTGCTGAACCGGCTGCTGGCGGGCTCGCCGGTGGCCGAGGTGGCGGACATCCCCGGGCTGGCGCGGGCGGTGTCGGCGGCGTTCGTCGGGATCGAGCTGTACGAGGGGGTGGACCGGGACGGCGCGCAGCGGGCGCTCGGGGCCCTGGATCAGCTCGCGGTGCTGATCGAGGTGGTCGACGACCTCGGTCCGCTGGCCCGGCGGGCGCTGCGGGCCCGGGTGCGCAGTCACCTGAAAGAGCGGGAACCGATCGCCGGCTCGTGACGACCAACCACCGTGACAATTCCGGATTTAACGGCATACGTTCCGCATCGCTCGGTGGCGGACGCGGACTTCGAGGGCACCGTCGTGCCCGGCCTGCGGGCTGATTTCTACCGCCGGGCCGACGGGGACCGGGTCGCCTCCGTCGGCCGCTACTCCTACCGCGGCCGGCCGGTGCTGCTGGCCTGGGGCTACGTCGACGAGACGCACTGCAGCCGGCACGCGGTCAACGACCCGGTGCGCGGCTGGCAGGCGCCCGTCGACGGCTGTCCCGGCGTCCGCTTCGACGACGGGTTCGAGGTGCGGCTGCCGGAGGGCGACTGGTTACGCGTGGGAGCGTGACTTCCGGCCGGCCCGCCGGGCCGCGTCGATGACCGGGTCGGTCTCGTCGTCGAACTGGCCGATCACCTGTTCGAGGAGGTCCTCCAGGGCGACCAGGCCGATCACCGTGTCGTCCTCGACGACCAGGGCGACCTGGTTGCGGCCGTGCCGCATCGAGGCGACCGCGTCCAGGACGGTGGTGGCCGCGGGCAGCCGCAGCGCCTCGGCCATCAGCGTCCCGGCGGTGGCGCCGCTGCCGCTGCCCACCGCCTTGGCGGCCTCCCGCACGTGCACGATCCCGGCGATGCCGCCGCCGGCGTCGGTCACCGCCAGCCGGGACCGGCCGGCCTCGGTGCTGCGCAGCTCGACGGTACGGGCGTCGTCGCTCGCCGCCACCGTGACGATGGACGCGGTCGGGACCATCACCTCGCGTACCGTCCGCGACTCCACCCCGAGCATCGCCGTCAGCAGCTCGTGCTCCGCCGCCGGGATGGTGCCGTGCTCCTTGGAGGTCTCCAGCAGCATCCGCAGCTGCTCGGCGCTGTGCACCTGGGCCAGCTCGTCCTGCGGCTCCACCCGGGCCAGCCGCAGCACCCCGTTGGCCAGCCCGTTCAGCGCGGTCAGCACCGGCTTCAGCACGGTGGTGAACCCGACGAACGGAATCGCGAGCAGCGTCGCCGACGTCTCCGGGTGACTGATCGCCCACGACTTCGGGGCCATCTCGCCGACCACCACGTGCAGGAAGCTGACCAGGATCACCGAGAGCAGGAACGCCACCACGTACGCCACGTTCTCCGGCAGCCCGGTGGCGGTGAAGACCGGTTCGAGCAGGTGCGCGACCGCCGGCTTGGCCAGCGCGCCCAGCCCCAGCGTGCACAGCGTGATGCCGAGCTGCGCGCCGGCCAGCATCAGCGACAGCCGCCGGGTGCCGGCCATCGCGGCACGGGCGCCCCGGGAGCCCTCGGCGGCAGCCGTCTCCAGCCGGTGCCGTTTCGCCGCGACCAGCGCGAACTCGGCGGCCACGAAGAAGGCGTTGAACACCAGCAGGAACAGTGAGATCACCAGGGACCAGGTCGCGTTCACTCGTCCACCTCGCCGGTCGTCACTTCACTGATCGCCACGCGCGCGGGCACGTGCCGGTGGACCTCCAGGATCGTCAGCCGGACCGTGCCCTGCGGCACCGGTTCGCCGTCGTCGTCGATCAGCGGCGGCAGTTCCACGTCGACGCTCTCCTTCACGGCGGGCAGCCGGCCGAGCCGTGCCGAGATCAGGCCGGAGACCGTGTCGTACAGCTCGTCCTCGGGCAGGCTGATGCCGGTGCCCTCGGCGACCTCGTCGATCCGGGCGCGGCCGGGAACCGTCCAGGTGCCGTCGTGCTCCTGCTCGATGCCCGGCTCCGGCAGGTCGTCCTCGTCGCGGATCTCACCGACCAGCTCCTCGGCGACGTCCTCGAGGGTGACGATGCCGGCGAAACCGCCGAACTCGTCGACGACCACGGCCATCTGCCGGTGGGTGCTCTTCAGCCGGTCCAGCACCTGCGGGAGCGTGCACGACTCGGGCAGCACCACCGGGGGAGTGGTGAGCGTGCTGACCGGGGTGGTGGAGCGGGCCGACGGCTCCAGGGTGACCACGTCGGCGATCGAGACGATGCCGATCACGTCGTCCAGGCCGTCGCCGATCACCGGGAACCGGGAGTGGCCGGTGTCCAGCAGGTCCACCACCCGGGACGCCGGCTCGGCCGCGCCGACCGCGGTCACGTCCACCCGGGGCCGCATCACCTCGGCGGCGGTACGGGTCCGGAAGTCCAGCCCGTGATCCAGCAGCCGGGCCGCCCGGGCGTCCAGGACCCCGTGCGCGCTGGACGCCTCGATGATCCGGTCCAGGTCCTCGGAGGTGGCGCCCTGCGGCAGCTCCTCGATCGGCTCGATGCCGACGGCCCGCAGCAGCCGGTTGGCGGTGGCGTCGAACAGCCGGATCAGCGGGCCCGCCACGGCCAGGTAGATCATCGTGGAGCGGGACAGCGCCCGGGCCACCGCCTCCGGTTTCGCGATCGCCAGGTTCTTCGGCGCCAGCTCGCCCAGGACCATCTGCACCACTGTCGCGAACAGCAGCGCGATCACCATCGAGATGGTGGCGCTGACCGCCTCCGGCACACCGGCCAGGCCGAGCAGCTCGGCGGTGCCCTCACCGAGGAACGGCTCGGCGACGTAACCGGCGAGCAGGGCCGTCACGGTGATGCCGACCTGGGAGCCGGAGAGCACGAACGAGAGTTTCTGGGTGACCTTCAGCGCCCGGCCGGCGGCGGCGTCACCGGAGTCGGCGAGCACGCGCAGCCGCTCCCGGTCCACCGCCACGTAGGCGAACTCCTGTGCCACGAAGTAACCGGTGGCGGCCGTGAGCAGCACGATCGCCAGGATGCCGATCGCGATCAGCACGTGACGTCCCCCCGAAGAATCCCGATCCCCTGGTTGTTACCCGGGCCGTTGACCACTACACCATCCTTCGTCCGCCACACAGTTGATCAACTGTACCGTCGTGTCTTCCCGTCAAGTCACGATCACATATCACCCTGGGCGGCCGCGGAAACCCGGCAGTCCGGGAGATCGGCACTCTGCTAGCTTTCGATCTCCAACGGGGACGAACATGTAAGGAACGACAGTGCGCATCAGAAGTCTCGGGCTCCTGCTCTCCTCCGTCGTCGTGGTCGCGGCGCTGACCGGATGCGACTCGGCCAAGGACGAGCCCGCTCCGGCCGCCACCACCGCCGCTGCGTCCGGGAACGCCGAGGCGGGAGCCGAGGCGCCGGCGCCGCCGTCGGCAGGGGCGGGCATTCCCGGCGCCGACCCCCTGGCCGACGTCAAGATCTGTGGCGAACTGGCGGCCTCCCTCAAGGCCAACCAGAAGATCATCGACGAAGCCGAGAAGATCGGTCCGCCCGCCGGCCACTCCGCCGCCGGCGCCGCGTACAACGCCGCCGCGTCGGAGATCAGCGCTAAGGCCGTCGGTGCCGGCCCCGACGTCCAGGCCGCGGCCGACAAGGTCCACGACGAGATGCTGGCGCTCGACGAGGCCTGGCAGAAGACGCCGGACAAGGTGCCCGGCAGGACCGCCTTCGACGCGGCGGTCGCCGACCTGAAGAAGGCCTGCTCGACGAAGTAACCGGGAGTCGCGGCCCGGCGAAGGGGGCGAGCACTGTGCGCTACCGGATACTCGGGCCCCTGACCGTCGTCGGCGACGGGCGGCAGGTGGCGGTGACGGCCGGGCGCGACCGCGTCGTGCTCGCGATGATGCTGCTCCACCCCAACCGGATCGTCGGTTTCAGCGAGCTGGTCGAGGCCGTGTGGGGCGAGACGCCACCGGCCACCGCCCGGGGACAGCTGCACACGTGCGTGTCCCGGCTACGGCGGCTGCTCCCCGCCGACGTCATCCTGACGGACCGGGCGGGGTACGGCATCCGCGTCGGCCCCGACGACCTGGACACCCTGGTCTTCGCCCGGCTCGTCGAGACCGCCCGCGCCACCCAGGACGCCGGCACATACCGCCGCGCCCTGGACCTGTGGCACGGCGCGGCCTGCGCCGAGATCGACGCGCCCGGGGTGCGCCAGGCCGCCGCCGCCCTGGAGGAGCAGCACCTGCTGGCGGTCGAGGACTGGGCCGACCTGGAACTCGCCGCCGGCCGGTCCCGGCAGCTGCTCGCCGACCTGACCCCGATGGCCGAGCGGTTCCCGCTGCGGGAGCGGCTGCGCGGGCAGCTGATGCTGGCGCTGCACCGGGCCGGGCGGCAGGCCGACGCGCTCGCCGAATACCGGCGCGCCCGCGACACCCTGCGCGACGAACTCGGCATCGACCCCGGCGCGGCCTTGCAGGCGGTGCACCGGGAGATCCTCAGCGGCGTCCCGGCCGGCGACCCGGGCCTGGTCCGCTGCCTGCCCCGGACGGTCCGCGACTTCACCGGCCGCGACGACCTGGTCCGCCGGCTGCTCAAACGGATCACCGAGGCCGACCCGGCCGAACCGGCGGTCCTCGTCGTCGACGGCATGGCCGGCGCCGGCAAGACCACCCTGGCCCTGCACGTGGCCGCCCTGGCCGGCGACCGCTACCCCGACGCGCACCTCTTCGTCGACCTGCACGGCCACAGCGAACAGGATCCGGTCGACCCGGCGGCGGCCCTGTTCGTGCTGCTGCGCCAGCTCGGCCTGGCCGCCGAGGCGATCCCCGGCGACCTGGTCGGCCGGGTCGGCCTGTGGCGCACCGAAGTGGCCCGCCGCCGGCTGCTGGTCGTCCTCGACAACGCCGCGTCCAGCGCCCAGGTCGCCGACCTGCTGCCCGCCTCCGGCAACAGCCTCGCCCTGGTCACCGGCCGGCGCCGGCTGTCCGGACTGGACGGGGTACGCCCCGAGTCGATGCCGCTGCTCGACGCCGAAGAAGCGGTCACCTTGCTGGAGCGCATCGCCGGCGACCGGGTGCGGGCCGAACCGGAAGCCGCCGCCGAAGTGGTCCGGCGCTGCGGCGGCCTGCCGCTGGCCGTGCGCCTGGCCGGGGCGCGGCTCGCCCAGCGGCCGCACTGGCGGGTCGCCGACCTGGTCCGCCGGCTCGGCGCCGACGCCCTTCCCGAACTGGCTGTCGAGAACCGTACCGTCGTCAGTGCTTTCGCCCTTTCCTACAGCCATCTCAGCGTCCCGGCGCAACGGCTGTTCCGGCTCCTCGGCGTCCACCCCGGCGCCACCCCGGACGCCCCGGCCGCGGCCGCCCTCACCGGACTGCCGCTCGACGACGTCGTCGGCCTGCTCGACGAACTCGTCGACGCGCGCCTGATCGAGGAACCCGAGTTCGGCGTCTACCGGCTGCACGACCTGCTCCGCGAGTACGCGACCGCGCTCCCGACCCCCGAGGTGGACCGGTCCACCGCCGTGCTCGGCGTGCTCAACCTGGAGACCCACGCCCTGGTCGCCAGCGTGTCCTCCGCGCTGCGGTCGATGGTGGAACGCGACCTGAAAGGCCTGCCGCTGCTGCGGCCCGACCTGGTCGCGGCGATCACCGAGCCCAGCGCCCGCCTGGAACGGCACCGCCGGGACCTGCTCGCGTTCCTCGACGCGGCGGTCCGCGCCGGATACCCGCAGTACGCCTGGTGGATCCCACGGGCCGCCTGGTACCAGCTGTACTACCGCGGCTACAACGACGACGTGGCCGCACTCAACGAACGCGGCCTCGCCGTCGCGGAGGAACACGGCGACGACGAGGGCGTGGCGCAGATGGCCAACTATGTGGCGTCGGCGCACTACCGGACCGGCGCCTACGAGAAGGCGTTCCACTACCTGCAGGTCAGCCTGCGGATCCGGGAACGGCAGAAGGACCTCAAGTCGATCGCCCGCACCAAAGGCAACCTGGCCAGCATCCACATCTCGATGGGCCGGTTCGCCGACGCCGTCGAGGTGGCCCGGGACAGCATCGCCCTCGGCAACCTGACCGGGCTGCGGGCGGTGCAGCCGGTCACCATGCAGATGTCACTGGCCTACCAGCGGCTCGGCCGGTGGCGGGAGGCGCTGCGGGCCGACCGGCTGGCGCTGCTCGGCACGCTCGGGCAGGACGACGAGCACTTCGAGGCCGGCACCCTGCTCTACATCCAGCGCAGCAAACGGCGGCTCGGGCTGCTGACCGCGCCGGACGCCCAGAGGTACGTGGAGATCGCCCTGCGGATCGCGGTGCGCCTCGGCCTCACCCCGTTCGAGCAGGAGGTCCGCACCGAACTCGGCGTGGTCCTGGCCGAACAGGGCCGGTTCGAGGAGGCGCTCGCCCAGCACCGGACCGCCGTCGAGGTGGCCGCCCGGACCCGGGGCATGCGCTTCGAGGCGGACTTCCTCAACGACTACGCGGCCACGCTGCGCCTGTCCGGCGATCTTCCGGCGGCGCGTGAGGTGTACGAGCGGGCTCTCGCCGTCGGCCACGACTGGCGCAGCCCGTACGCCATCGCCTGCGCGACCGCCGGCCTGGCCGACTGCACGGACGACCCCGCCGAGGCCGTGCGGCTGCACCAGGCCGCCGCCACCATGTTCACCGAGATGGGCGTAACCAGAAGTCCCCCCACGTGACGCGCCGCAACGCGATCTCGAACCACACGGTCCGTGCGTCCCCGTGAACGCCGTGCCGCGCCGTTCCATGCCGTGTCGCCGCACCACGCCACGCCGCACCACGCCGCACCGCACCGCGACGTGCCTTGAACGGTGCAACCGGGCGGCCCGGCGAGGGCGCGGCGTTTTGGTGATGCGCTCAGGCGTCGCGGCGGAGGAACAGCAAGCCGCCGGCCAGCAGGCTCGCGGCGGTGTACCCGGCCAGGACGGCTGGGCCGCCGGTCATCGGGGCGACGTCCCGGATACCGGTCGCGGCCCGAGCGGACATCGGCACCAGCAGGGTGACCAGGTAGGGCCCGTAGAGGGCGGCGACCACGACACCGAGCGCCGCACCGGCGTGCCGGACCGTCGCGGCCACCCCGAGACTCAACAGCCCGACCAGCACGACATGCCGGACCGCCCCGGGCGCCGCCGCCACCACGAGCCCGGCGGCCGGGACCGCGGCGACCACGGCGGCTTTCGCGGCGAGCACCAGGTGCCGCCGTGGCTCCATCGCGAAGGTCACCCGGATCAGGCCCGGCTGGTACTCGCCGCAGACCACCAGCACGGCCAGCACCACCGTGGCCACCTGGGTGATCTCCAGCCGAACCCCGGCCGCCAGCCCGGCGATCAGAGCCGCCATCACACACAGCCCGGCCGGCAGCGTCCGCACCTTGGTCCACTCCGCCCACACCGCCCGCATCACACGTCTCTCCGGCGCAGGAGCCAGAACGCTGCGGCCAGCGTCGCGGCCGTCCAGGCGGCGAGCACCGCGAAGCCGGTCCACGCGCCGGTCACCGCGGCTGTCGACACCGGGCTCAGCTCGATGGTCTGCAGGATCGACAGGCCGGCGAGTGGGGTGGCGCGGCCGATGAACGCGTACGCCTCCGGTGACGTGGCGCCCGCGATCGTCGGCACGATCACCAGGACCGCAAGCAGCACGATCACCGTGCCGGCGGTGTGCCGAACGATCGTCCCGACGGCCAGGCTGAACAGGGCGATCAAGGCCAGGAACGACGCCGCCCCGACGATCGCCCGGATCACCGCCGGATCAGTGATCGACGACTCCGGGTAGACCGGTGGCCCGAAACCGCGGGCCCGTTGCATCGGCCGCGTGATCAGGTAGGCCGGGGCCGCAGCCGCCAGCCCGGTCACGAACACCACCCCGAACAGCACGATCGCCTTGGCAGCCAGCACCGCGCTCCGGCCGGGATGGGCGACGAAGGTGGTACGGATCGTCCGCGTCCGGAACTCGGCGGTGATGAACAGGGCCCCCAGCGCGAGGGCGCCGACCAGCCCGAACTGCACGCCGATCAGACCACCGCGGACCGGATCCATGTCGGTGACGTTGATGCCGCCCATCCCGGCCGCCCCGATGTCGCCGCTGCCGGTCACCGTCACCGAGCCGTCCGCCCCCCATCGACTGCCCCCGGCGAGCGCCGGCCCAGCGGCCACACCCTCGCCGATGGCACTCCCGTCATCGGGCTGCGCCACATCGGTGTCCCGCCAGTTCCCGGCCCGGGCGACATCGGCATCCTGCCCGTATCCGCTCGAGGCGATGTCAGTGAAGGTGGCCTCCCCGAGAACCGCCTCGTAGCTGCGTCCGCCCGCATGCGGCACCGGCGGTGAGCCGACGAACAGCCCGGCTTGGCTGCCGTTCGGAAGGTTCACGGTGCCGACGGTGGTCCACGCGACGCCGTCGGCGGATTCGTAGCCGGTCACCCGCTGACCGGCCCGGGTCAGCCGCAGCCACCGTGGCCCGGTCGCGTCCGGGCTGGCGAGCTCGGTCTGCGCGCTGCCCTGCAACAGCACACCGTGGCCCGGCGTCACCATGATCGCGGCATATGGGGAGCCGCTTCCAGTACCCGACTTGATCATCAAGCCGGCCTTCGCCCACGGGCTGGTGTCCTTCTGCACCGCCACCCGGGCGGTCAGTGTCCCGTCGCCCGGCATCGGTTGATGCGTGAAGTGGAACTGGTCCACCCACAGCCGCTGCCCGTTGACCTCCGACCGGCCCAGCGTGGCAGCGGTCAGGCTCAGCAGCATCGTCAGCCCGAACAGGGCCAGCAGCGCGAGCCCGGTGCTCGGCACCGACCGCAGCTTGACCCACTCGGCCGGCAACGCCCGCCGGATCATGCCGTGTCCGCCCGGTGTATCCGGCGGGTCCTCGTGTGAGGGGCGTGCGGGCGGCTCTCGGAATGGTTGATCATGCGGCACCTGTCCGGTGTCCTCGTTCGGCCGGTATGTGGTGGCTCGGCGAGGTTGGTCAGGTACGGCGCCGGCCGGTGCCGGGGGTGATCGGTGAGGGCGGTCATGAGGTGGCCGTGAAGGTGGCGTGGTCGCGGGTCATCTGCATGTACACGTCTTCCAGGGACGAGCGGTGCTGCGCCAGGCCGGTGACCGGGACGCCTGCGGCGGCCAGCAGTGATGCGACGTGCTCGGTCTCCAGGCCGGTGACGGTCAGGGTGTCCGGGCCGGTTATCGCGGCGGTGCCGCCGGCGTCGGCGAGGGCCCGCGCCGCCTCCGCCCGGCGGGTGGTGCGGACCTCGACACCGCCGCCGGCGGCACGGTCCAGCAGCTCGCGCACGCCCACGTCGGCCAGCAGCCGGCCCCGGCCCAGAATGAGCAGATGGTCGGCGGTGTCCTCCAGCTCGCCCATCAGATGACTGGACACCAGGACGGTCCGCCCCTCGGCGGCCAGGGAACGCAGCAGGCCGCGGATCCACCGGATGCCCTCGGGGTCCAGGCCGTTCACCGGCTCGTCCAGGATCAGCACCGGCGGGTCGCCGAGCAGCGCCCCGGCGATTCCCAGCCGCTGCCGCATGCCCAGCGAGAACCCGCCGGCCCGTTTCCGGGCGACCGGGGCCAGGCCGACCTGATCGAGGACAGCGGTGACCCGGGAGCGGGGGATGCCGTTGTAGCGGGCCATCCACAGCAGATGGTCGGCAGCGCGCCGGCCCGGATGAACGGCCTCCGGATCGAGGAGCGCCCCCACCACCCGGGCCGGGTCGCGCAACGCCCGATAGGGCCGCCCGCCGATCAGGGCGGCGCCGCCGTCCGGCCGGTCCAGGCCCAGGATCATCCGCATCGTGGTCGACTTGCCGGCTCCGTTCGGGCCCACGAAACCGGTGACCGAGCCTGGTCGCACGGTGAAGCTGAGCCGGTCCACCACGGGCGCCGGCCCGTACCTCTTGGTCAGCTCGCGGGCCTCGATCGTCAGAGAGGGCATGCCGCCGAACCTATGTCCCCACCACACTCCGGGTCGTCCCCTCCGCGGGCGATCTTCCCGTCCCCCTCCAGGGGGACGTCCATAATGGCCGCGTGAACCTGTCGGGAAGGGTCGCGGCGGCCACGGCGCTGGGGATCCTGGCGGTGGCCGAGACGGTGGACTCCGCAGCCGGGCTGCCGGCGGACGTGGTGCTGGCGCTCTGCGCGACCGTGCCGGTCGCCTTCGCGGGGGTACGGTTTATCCCCGTCACCGCAGTGGTCAGCGGCAGCGTGCTGGTGACCCTGCTGATCGGGGAGCGGCCCGCCGTCACGGCGCTGGCGGTGCTGGGCTCGCTGTTGTTCCTGCTCGGGCAGCGCACGACGGACCGGGTGGCGGTGCTGTTCGCGGCGCCGTTCGTGGCGTACGCGACGGCCGGCCGGCAGCACGGAGTGCTCCTCCTCGGTGCGGTCGTCGTGCTGTTGGTGGCCGGGGGAGTGCGGAGGTCGTACACCGCAAGGGTTGTGAAAGCCGCCGCGACCGGCGCCCAGCAGGATCTCGCGCACGCCCACGCGGCCCGGGAGGAACGCGCCCGGATCGCCCGTGAGCTGCACGACGTCGTCGCGCACCACATCTCGCTGATCTCCGTGCAGGCGGAGACGGCGCGGCTGACCGTGCCCGGCATGCCGGCGGACGGCGCGGACCGGCTGCTCGCCATCGGCGACACCGCGCGGCAGGCCCTCACCGAGATGCGGCGGGTCCTCGGTGTGCTGCGCGAGGACATCGCCGTCGAACATCGTCCGCAACCGGGTCTCGCCGAGCTGATCACCCTCACCGACCGGGCGCGGACGGCGGGGGGACCGGGGGTACGCCTGATCGTGCACGGCGCCGCGCGGCAGCTCGATCCGGGACTGGAGCTGACCGCGTACCGGATCGTGCAGGAAGCCCTCACCAACGCCCGGCGGCACGCGCCCGGAGGCACTGTGGACATCGAGGTAGGTTTCCAGCCGGACGCGTTACGGCTGCACATCTGGAACACCGGGGGAGACGGCGGCGACGGCCCGCCGCGGGAAGGGTTCGGCTTGCTGGGCATGCGGGAACGGGCGGCGCTCGCCGGAGGCACCCTGCGGACCGGGCACAGTGTGCTCGGCGGGTTCGTGGTCGAGGCGGTCCTGCCGCTGTGAGCCCGCCGGTGCGGATCGTCATCGCGGACGATCAGGATGTGGTGCGGGCCGGGTTCGCGGCGCTGCTGGACACCCAGCCCGACTTCACCGTGGTCGGGTCGGCGGCGGACGGGCGCGGCGCCGTGCGGATGCAGCGCGAGCAGCAGCCGGATCTGATCATCATGGACGTCCGGATGCCCGAGATGAGCGGCATCGAAGCCACCCGGGAGATCCTCGCGGGAGCGGAGTCCGGACGGCCCCGGATCATCATGCTGACAACCTTCGATCTTGATGAGTACGTGTACGCGGCCCTCGACGCCGGAGCCAGCGGGTTCCTGCTCAAGGACATGCCGGCGGAACGGCTCTTCGAGGCGGTCCGGGTCGTCGCCGCCGGGGAGGCGCTGCTCGCGCCCACGGTGACCCGCCGGCTCATCGCCGAGGTGACCCGGCAGCGGCCCCGGGGTGGCCGCCCGCCGGCCGGGCTGAACCTGCTCACCGGCCGGGAGACGGAGATCCTGTTGCTGGTCGCGGAAGGGCTCTCCAACGCCGAGATCGCGGCCCGGCTGACGGTGGGCGCCGAGACGATCAAGACGCATGTCAGCCGGGTGCTGGCCAAACTCGGCGTCCGCGACCGGGTGCAGGCGGTCATCCTCGCCTACGAATCCGGCCTGGTCATCCCACGCCGCTGATCGGAGCCATGGAGGACGGCGACGACGATGCCGGGCCTGGTGCGGATCGGCCGGCGACCCGCCCGGAGCGGGGCAGCACCAGCAGCGGCTCCTGCGGGGCACGATGCCCCCGTTGCGCTGGTGCTGCCGCGGCTCCACCGGCCGGGCGGGAGCCGCCGTGCCCGTCACGGAGACCGGTGACCCACCGGATGCCGTCAGGACCCGGCGTCCGTCCCGGCCCTCTCACCGAGGTCAGGCCCGTCCTGCCCGTCGCTGCGTGACGAGGACCGCGATTCTTCTCCTGGTCGAGCCGGTCCGCTGATGCTGGATCCGGCCTGCGTGCCGATCATCGTCCCGGGATGTCCGCCGGCGTCCGGTGCCGTCTGCGGGCCGGTGCCGATGAGGGTGCCGGTGGGAGACGGTGGGACGGGGGATGGTGCGGGTGGCCGGTCGGCGCCGGTGTCCGGAGGGGATGGCCGGTCGGCGCGTTTGCCGCGGCGGGTGGCGATCCAGGTCTCCACCTGCTCGCCTAACCAGACCTTGCCCTGAGCGAGTTTGGCGACCGGGCGGGGGAAGTCGGCGCGCCGGGTGATCTGGTAAACCCGCTGCCGGCTGATGCGCCCGAGCATTTCGCTGATCTCATAGTTGCCCACCAGATATATCCTCGAAGCCATGCAGGCGACTATAGGCCACCGACTAGCTGATCGAGGACTAGGGCTGATGTGAGTTGTAGCTCCGTGACCTCCACGGTCCTCATCGGACATCGGTCGCATATCGGGTCGCGCAATCCGGGCACACCGAGACGTGTGGCCGGCTATCGATCAGGGCCCACAGGTCATCGGACGGCAGGATCATCGCGGCGTCGCGGGACAGGCACGGTGGGGCTTCGCCGCCTGTCCGGACCGCATGCGCGACCATCCGATTGCCCTCCGGTACGACGATCCGGAGGTTGCTGTAGCCGTCCTCCACCGGCCCGCCGTCCACGGTCTCGACGCGGGCGGGATGGACCACCTCGTACCAGGTCACCAGATCCGGCTGGACGATCGCCCGCGCCGCCGCCTCGACTTCCACTATGGAGACGTTGAGCCAGAGCTGGACGTCGCCGCGGGCGCCCAGGTCGTCCCCCGGCTCATACAGTTGAACCACGAACCAGGTCACCCCCGGCGCCGCCTCCCGGACGGCCACCGCCTCCGTCACACTCGTGCAACACCGCACCGGCAGGCGCCGTGGATCGATCCGCCGCAGCGCCTCGGCGACCGCCTCGCTGTGGTGCCCGTAAAGGACGATGCCCTGCTGTTCGTTGCGCACTCCCGCAGTCTCGGACATGCCCGGCACGGATCCAACCGGACGACCCGAGCCCGCCGAGATCTTGTGCGGCTGGCTGTCAGTGCCGGCTCGACCGCCCCGAGGCGGCACTCACGACCAGCCGGACAGCCTTCCCGGCCGGCAGCTGATTGAGGGCGCGGCGGTGCGGCGAGGGGCCGCGTCCGGTTGTGGGTGCGGCGGCAGGCGGCTACGTCTCGTTGAGGGTGCGGGAGTGCGGCAGCCGGCGGCAAGAGCTACATCTGGCCGGTGCCGGGGACGCCGGGCTCCAAGCCGTACCGCAGCAGCACCGCGCCCGCCGGGGTGGTGAGTGGCGGTTCGACGAGGGACAGATTGCTGGGTACGGCCCCGCCGTCGAAGACCTTCTTCCCGGTGCCGAGCAGGATCGGGTACACCCAGAGGTCGAGCCGGTCGAACAGGTGCTCGCGCAGCAGGGTCTGGACCAGGTCGAGACTGCCGATGACGTGGGTCTCGGCGTGCCGGTCGCGGACGGCGCGGATCTCGTCGGCCAGGTCCGTGCCGATGAGGGTGGTGCCGGCCCAGTCGATGCCGGGTTTGCCGCGGGAGGCGACGTACTTGGGGATCGCGTTGAAGCGGTCCGCGATGTCACCGCTCTGGTGCGGCCAGTACCCGGCGAAGATGTCGTAGGTGCGGCGCCCCAGGAGCAGGGCGTCGATGTTCGGCATGTTGCCGGTGATCTGGCCGCCGACGATCTCGTCGGACAGCGGGGCCTGCCATCCCCCGTACCGGAAACCGCCGTCAGGGTCCTCCTCGGGGCCGCCGGGTGCCTGCGCGACCAGGTCGAGCGTGGTGAACAGATCGATGTGGATCTTGCCCATGATGTCCTCCTCGGGACGGGTCCGATACGGGGTGGACCGCTCCCGCCAGTGGAACTCATCGGTCCGGCGCCGTGAATCCGGCCGTTCGGCTGACCTCGATCGACTCACTGCCGCTGGCAGGAAACCGTCGCAACGTGACACTATTTGCGACGAACCGGACTAAAAGCCGGAAAAGTACCGAGGAGGATCCTTGCGCAAGGCACGAGCAGTAGCCCGTCTGGTGATGCTGGCCGCCCTGGCCGGGGGCGCGCTGCTGCTTCCGCACGCGCCCGCCGACGCCGGAGACGGTGGGCGGCCCGCCGTGAGTCAGGCAGAGCCCGCAACGGCGAAGGCGGTGGCGGTGAACGGCGAGCGCGGCAGCACCGGCTCGTGGTAGGCGGGCGGAAGTGGCGTTGAGAGGCCGGGTGCGGAGTTTCACCGTTCCGGCGGGCGCCTACGCGGTCGTCACCGGACCCGATGACGCGCTGTGGTTCACGGTCGCCGGCGTCGGGCAGGTCGGGCGGCTCGTGCCCGGCGGCGAGCCGGAGCTGTTCGACGTGGGCCCGGGCTCGACCCCGACGGTTCTGACCATCGGACCCGACAAGGCGCTCTGGTGCAGCCTCAACCGGGCGGACGCGATCTGCCGGATCGCCACGTCCGGCGAGATCGCCGCCTTTCCGCTGCCCACGCCGGGAGCCGCGCCGTTCGGGATCGCGGCCGGGCCGGACGGGGCGCTGTGGTTCACCGAGGGCGGCGCCGGCCGGATCGGGCGGATCACCACCGGCGGCGAGATCACCGGCTTCCCGGTGCCCGGCGGGGGATACCCGGCGGCGATCACGTCAGGTGGCGACGGGGCGATGTGGTTCGCGCTGAACCAGGCGAACGCCATCGGCCGGATCACCATGTCCGGCGAGATCACCGTGTTCCCGGTGCCGACACCGGCCGCCGCCCCGGTGGGGGTGACGTCCGGGCCGGACGGCGCGGTGTGGTTCGTCGAGATCGGCGCCGGTCAGGCCGGGCGGGTCGGCGCGGACGGCACGGTCACCGAGTTCCCACTGCCGGACCGGGCCGGGCGGCCGCACGCGATCACGACCGGGCCGGACGGGCGGCTGTGGATCACCGAGTGGGCCGGCAACCGGATCAGCGCGTTGACCACGGACGGCACGGTCGAGGGGTACGCGTTGCCGTACCCCGGCGGCGAGCCGCACGGCATCACCACCGGGCCGGACGGGGCGATCTGGGCGGCCCTCGAACGCGGCGAGCTGATCCGGATCGACATCGGCGCTTGACCCTGCCCCTGGGGCAAGGTTCGACGATTCTCGTCATGAACGAGATGACACGGATCGCTGATCTCTGCCGGGACAGCGCAGTGCCCGGATACCTCGCCGGCGTCAGCCGGGCCGGCGAGCAGACGGTCGTCGCGCACGGGACCGCCGACCTGACCACCGGCGCCCCGATGCGCGACGACACCGGATTCCTGTCCGGATCCGTCACCAAGGTGATGACGGCGACCCTGGTGATGCGGCAGGTCGAGCGGGGCGTGCTGAGCCTGGACGACCGGGTGGTCGACCGGTTGCCCGGGTTCCGGCTGGCCACGCCCGGGGCGGCCGGGCGGATCCGGGTCCGTCACCTGCTCGACCACACCAACGGGATCGACGCCGACCTGTTCTTCCCGCGCACGTCCTACCTGGAGCGTCTCGGCCGGGAGTGCGGCAGCCTCTTCCCGGCCGGTGAAGACAGGCATCTGTTGACGATCGGGCGGCTGGCCGCCTACGCCGGTGTGACGATCAAGGCGGTCCGGGTCTTACCACCAGCGGGGACTGCTGCCCGAGCCGCCACGCGACGCCTCCGGCTATCGGCGGTACGGGGCCGGCCACGCCATCCAGCTCGTCAAGATCCGGACGCTGGTCGAGGCCGCCGACCCGGAGTTCTGTGCGCTCTACCGGGACTACGACGAGGCGTACGACTGGGCGCCCGGCGATCCACGGCTGGCCGGGCTGGCCGAGCGGACCCGCGATTGGTTCGCCCGGCAGGGGCCCGGCGCGGAGACACCGCCGCCCGGGGACGCCGCCGGGCTGCTCGAGCTGGCCTCCGCCGATGCGGCGTCCCCGGCCTGGAACCGGATCGCCGAACTGGTCCGCGCGCAGGTGACCCACGAGACAGCACCGATCGGCGACCGGGCATGACACGATGCGGGTGATCTTGCGAGCCTGAGTGGGCGGGTGGTCAGTGGTGGCAGAGCGATCCGTGCGGGAGTGGCGGCGTTACCTCGCCGAGTACAGCGACGAGGTGCTGCGCGCCGCGCCGGACAACGCCCTCGACGACGTCACCGAGGGCCAGCGGTCGGCGGGCTGGCTCGGCTTCGACGGCGCGACCCCGGAGCAGATCGCCGCGCTGGAACGGCGCCTCGGCATGACGTTGCCGCCCAGCTTCCGGGCGTTCCTGGAGGTGTCCGACGGCTGGGTCAACCTGGGCCCGTTCCTGTGGACCATGCGCACCACCGCGACCATCGGCTGGCTCCGCGACGCCGACCCGGATCTCTGCGCGGCCCTGGAGGACGAGATCCCGGGGCTCGGTGACCGGGCGCTGCTGATCTCCGGGGACGGGGACATGCAGTACTGGGTCCTCGACCCGCGGGACGCCGGCGCCGACGGGGAGTGGGCGGCCTACATCTGGGCCGACTGGTACCCCGGACTCGGCGACCGGCACCCGTCGTTCGCCGCGCTCGTCGACGCCGAGCGGGCCTCGTTCGCCGAGCTCAACGGCCGGGACGGCCGGCCGGTCGACCCCGCGGGCGCGAGCGAGCTGGTGGCCGCCGGGCGGGCGGCGGCGCTGCGCGGTGACGTCACCGCGGCCGCCGGGGCGTTCGCGGAGGCGACGGCGAAGGGGTCCGGCGCGGGCGCGTACCTCGCGGTGATCCTCGGCGCGTTCCTGCAGCCGGCGATGGTGCACCACGCGATCCGCAACGACGTGCTCGCCAAGGCGCACGTGCTGGACGCGATCGGTGTGGAGCAGGTCCGGGCCGAAGCCGTCCCGCTGTTCCTGCAGCGGTCGTCGATCCGGCCGTACCAGGACCTGTTCGTCGGCATCCTCACCCCCGGCGAGCTGGACCGCATCGACACGTTCATCCCGCCGCTGCTCACCGAGCCGCCCGCCTTCCTGGAGGCGCTCGAGGAGGCCCGCCGGCTGATCCGCGCCGACCGGCCGGACGCGGCGTGGGACGTGCTGCTCGCCGCGATCCCCGGCTGGCACTCCGGTTCCCCGCACCGCATCGCCCCGGTCGTCCTGCTCACCGACCGTGAGCTGCGCCGCCTGATCACCCCGGACCGCGCCCGCCAGATCGTCACCACACCGCGCGGTGTGTAGTTCGGCCGCTATGCGCGCCCCGACTGCACACCTCCCGGCTGGCGTGTGTAGTTCGGCCGCTATGCGCGCCCGAACTACACACGCTGGGTTCGCGGCTACGGTGGGATCGTGGAGGACGATCGAGGAACGTCAGGTGTGGTCCGTGACCGGGACGCCGTCGGCCGGGCCAAGAACGCGCGCCCGCGTGACGGCCTGGGCCGGCCGCTGCCCCGCGGCATGACCGGGATCCCGACCACCCCGGAGGACCTGGTGCTGCCGCCGGCCGAGGCGCTGCGGGAGGCGGGCCGGCTGCTCGGAGAGGGGCGGCCGTTCCACGCCCACGAGGTCCTCGAGGGCGCCTGGAAGGCGTCCGGCGACGACGAGCGGGAGCTGTGGCGCGGTCTCGCGCAGCTGGCGGTCGGCATCACGCACGCCCGGCGCGGCAACGCCACCGGCGCGGTCCGGCTGCTCACCCGGGCCGCCGACCGGATCGAGCCGTTCGGCCCGGACGCCCCGCACGGGATCGCCGTGCCGGAGCTGGTGGCCTGGGCCCGCCGCACGGTCGCGCAGCTCGAAGCGGGCGCCCCGGTCCCCGACGCCGCGATGGCGCCTCCGCTGGTGGTTCAGACCAGGCCCTGATCGCGCAGCCAGCGGCCGGTGCGGGCCATGCCCTCGACCAGATCGACCCGGGGTTCGTAACCGAGCACGCGGCGGGCCTTGGCGATCGAGTACGTGCCGGTGCGCGTGAAGTACCGCATCGAGATCGCGTTGAACTCGGTCGGGCCGCCGGTCAGCCGGATCGCCCGGCCCGCCGCCTCGGCCACCGCCACCGCAGCCGCCGTCGGGGCCACCAGCGGCCCGCGTTTGCCCAGCATCCGGTAGTAGTGACCGAAGAACTCCCGGCACGGCACGCCCACCCCGCCGGTCAGCGTGAAGACCTGCCCGGCGCCCGCCGGCGACACGGCCTGCTCCAGACCGGCGACGAGATCGTCGACGTAGACCGGGCTGAACACGCCGCGGCCCATGGCCGGCAGCAGGAACTGATTCTTCTTGATCAACTGCACCGGGAGTACGGTCCACGGCCGCGACCCCGGCCCGTAGACGTCACCGGGCCGCACCACGGTCACCGCGATCTCACCGGCCGCGTGCGCCTGCAGCACCACCTGCTCGCCGGCGATCTTCGTGTCGACGTACGGGTTGCCGTCCGGCCGGACCGGGTGCTCCTCGGTCACCCCGTCCGGGAAACCCAGGTCGGAGAAGGCGCGGATCGACGACAGGTGCAGGAACCGGGTGGCGCCCGCCCGTACCGCCGCGTCCAGCACCGAGCGGGTCCCGGCGACGTTGACCCGCCACTGCCCGGCCCGGCCGACCGCGTTCGACACCACGGCCGCGGTGTGCACGACCAGGTCGGCGCCGGCCATCGCCTGCTGCCACAGCCCGTCCGCGGTGATGTCCCCGGCGACGATCCCGTCCGGGGAGTCCGGGCGCAGATCCACCCCGCCGACGGTGTGCCCCGCCGCGCGCAGCCGGGCGGTCAGCGCCCGCGCGATGAACCCGCCCGCTCCGGTGATGAAGACCTTCACATCCAAGAACATAATTGGGTACGGCCAAGCCCGCTGCCCAGCGTGTGTCGTTGGGGCGCGATAGCCGGCCGAACTCCACACGCTGGCCCGGGTGCGGCGGGGCGCACTGCCCGGCGTGTGTAGTTGGGGCGCGATAGCGGGCCCAACTCCGCACGCTGGGGTTGGGGTTACGAGATGGCCACGTCGTCGAACCAGACGGTGCCCTTGTTGTCGCCGGACTTCAGGTGCAACTGGACACCCGCGGCGCCGGCCGGGGCGGTGGCGGTCACCACCAGCTTCGTCCAGCCCGTGGTGCCGGCCGGCAGCCGGTTCGAGCTGTGCTGCCCGATCCACTTTCCGTCGGCGCCGAACCAGCTCAGCGTGATCTCCGTGGTCCCGGTCGCCGACGTGCCGCGGGCGAACGCCTCGGCCCGCCACTGGTGACCGGCCTGCACCGGCGTGACCGGGGCGGTGATCAGCGACGGCAGCCCGGCGGCGGTCCGGCCGGTCGCGCTGAACCGGGCCGCGTACTTCCCGGTCCGGGCCGTCCCGGTGACGATCGTGGCCGCGCCGGCCTGGGTCAGGTTGGCCCGCCACGGCGAGTTCCCGGCGCCCGTCTCGAAGCTCAGGTCGAGCACGCTGTTCGGGGTGGCGCCGCTGGTCCACGCGTCCCGGACCACGCCGGCCGCCGCCTTCGGAGTGCCGTCGGCGCGGTGCAGCCCGAACCTGTACTGGGCGGGCTTCTGCGACACCGACGAGTTCTTCGGGATCGCGCCGTTCGCGAAATCGGTGAGCGTCCACGGCGACACCGAGCCGACCTGGGCCTCGCGGGCCGCCCGGAACACCCGGGCCAGGAACGCGGCCTGCTCGCCTTCGCTGTCCTCGGCGGTGCTCAGACCGGTCTCGCCGATCACGATCGGGGTCGGCGCGACAGCGGCCTGCGCCTTGCGGATCTCGGTGAGGGCCCGTTCCGACGCGCCGTAGAAGTGGAAGTCGTAGTAGTCCAGCGGCGTCCCGGCGAGCGCCTTCTTGATCTTCGCCATGCCGGGGGCGCCGGTCGCGCCGTCCACCGACAGGGTCAGCGGCATCGCCGGGGCGGCCGCCCGGACGGCCGGGATCAGCTTGCGGACCCACGCGACGGCGGCGGTGTCGTCGGGCTGGAACTCGTTCTTCAGCTCGACGGCGATCACCCGCTTGTCGGTGGCGTACGGGGCGATGACCGATTTCGCCCAGGAGATGCTGCGGTCGGTCTCGGCGTAGCCGTCCCACCAGTCGAACAGCGTCAGCTTGACGGTCAGGCCGTGCTTGGCGGCGAGTTCGACGAACTTCTGCAGGCGGTCCGCGTACGCCCGCTGGGGTTGGGGGTAACCGAGAGCCTGCGGGAAGAGGATGACCCGCACGTTGTCCGCACCCAGCGCGGCCGCCTTCTTCAGGTCGGCATCGACGCGGGTGGCGTCGAACCCGGTCCACATCGCCGACCAGGCGGCGTTCGACGGGTAGTAGTTGATGCTCTTCGCGGCGCGCACCGCCGCCAGCCGGCCTGCGAGCGTCGGGGCGGTGCTCGCCGAGGCCTTCGCGGCCGCCGGCGCCTTCGTGGCCGTGCCGGCGGCGTGCGCGGGCGACCACGGGAAAGCCGTGGCCAGCAGGAGCGCGGAGACCAGAACGGACGCTCGGGAGCGGGCGCTGCGCATCGCGGGGGAGGCCTTTCTCGCCGGGTTGCATTTCGGGAACGCCTCTCTTTCGGCGTCCTGCCCGGCTGACGGCAGCGCTTCGCTGAGTGCGACCGGGTTGCGGTTCGTTTCCCGGCCGGTGCGCGGATCCTAGAGCCACACCGCCCGTACCGCATCGGCGAGCGTCTCGGCCTGCCGCAGGCCCGCGCGGACCGACTCGGGCCGGCGCGCGGGGTCCATGAAGTTCCCGCCGAACGCCTCGACCGCCGCCCGGTCCGGCTCGATCAGCAGCGACTTCGGCGCCCCGGTCTCGGCCATCTCCGCGACGATCCGGTCCCGGCTCAGGATCGCCAGTGGCGCGATCACCACCAGCCGGTCCGCGCCGGCCGCCAGGTCCGCGCCCGCGCCGAACCGCACGCCGCCGTCCATGTAGCGGCGGTCCCCGATGGACACCGGCGGCATCAGCCCCGGCACCGCGCAACTGGCCGCGACCGCCTGCAGCAGCGGCACCCCGGAGTCCGCGCCGAGCAGCACGTCCCGGCCGTCCGCGGTGTCCACGACCAGCACCCGCAGCGCCTCCGACGGCCAGTCCTGAACCGGCAGCAGCGACCGCATCCGCGCCAGATAGCGGCTCTCGTCCGCAGTGGACGCGGCCAGTGCCATCGCCCCGACCTGGGCGCGCGCCTGCTGCGCCGGCACCGACGGATCAGCCAGCACCGCCATCGCCGACAGCCAGTCGCCGTTGCGGGAGCGGGGCGCGGACGGCTCGGGGGCCACCTCGTGCTCCTGCAGCGCCACCGCCTGCTCCAGGTCCACCCCGGCGGTGACCAGGGTGCCGACCACCGAACCGGCCGAGGTGCCGATCACCACGTCGGCGTCACCGAGCGGAACGCCGGCCCGCTGCAGCCCGCAGAGCAACCCGAGATGCCAGGCGATGCCGGTCACGCCACCGCCGCCGAGAACCAGAGCCTTCTTCACGATCCGGAACGGTAGCCATCGCGTACCACTTCGCGGAAGACCCTAGGAGGTGGCCATCCGGATCAGGGCGTTGCCGCCGAGCAGCAGCACGTCCGCGCCGGCGACCAGGGCCATGCTGCGGTTGAGCAGGCGGGCGGCCAGCTCCGGGTCCGAGCCGGTGGCCAGGCCGCGGATGGCGTAGAAGATCGCCGCCAGGACCAGCGGGATGCCGCCGATCAGCAGGAGACCGACCTGGCCCGGGGTCTTCCCGCCGATCACCAGCAGCGTCACCATCACCGTCGGCACGATGCCGAAGAACACCACGGCGAGTACGGCGTACCAGCGCAGCGGCCCGATCGAGTCAGCCATTGTCCACCTTTCAACCCGCCTTCAACCTGCTGGATCTTAGCCGTGCCCACCGGGTTAATCGTTTGCCGGTCGCCGGTGGCGCTCCTAGGTTCTGTCTCGTGGATCACGCGGATCCGCCTTGCCGGGCTGTGACAGCATCGAGGCAGGTCCATCAGGCGATACGCCCCACCAGGCGCGGTGGACGAATTGGTAGAGTCGCCCGGCTTTCACCCGGGACATGTGCGGGTTCGAGTCCCGTCCGCGCTGCCCGCCCGACCGATGGACTTCCCTGTGCAGTCCCTGAATACTCCGGAGATGCATGTGAATACGGGGGACAGCTCCGCTGACCGGCCCGCGGAAGTCGTCGTCGAGCTGACCGCGGCCGAGGCCGCGAGCGGTGCGCCGAAGACGATCGCGGCCCCACCCGACGGCACGCCCGTCACGATCTACTTCCCGCCGGGCGCCCGTGACGGCCTGGTGGTGAACGTCGACGTGCCAGTGGTCGACCGGGCCACCGGCACCACCTCCACCCGGCCCGTCGCCGTGGCCATCCGGGTGCTTCCCGGCGGTCCCGTTCCGGGCGCTCCGGTCTCCGGCCTCCCCGTCTCCGGCCTCCCGGTCTCGGGCGGCCCGGTTCCCGGCGCCCATCCGCAGTTCGGGCCGCCCGCGCCGCCCGGGTTCCAGCAGCCCCCCGGATACCCCCAGCAGCCGGGATATCCGCCGCCCGGCTACGGCCAGCAGCCCGGATACCCCCAGCAGCCCGGCAACCTCCCGCCCGGCTTCCCGCCGCCGCCCGGGTTCGGGGCACCGGCCCAGCGCCGCCCCGGCAACAACCGCGGCAAGATCCTCGCGGGCGTCCTGGGCGTCGTCGTCCTCGGTGGTCTCTGCTTCGTGCCCAGCCTGCTCAAGGACAGCAAGGCCGAGACCACCGGCGGCTCCAGCACGACCACCAGCACCACGGACTCCGGCACGACCACCACGCCGCCGACCGAGCAGGCCGCCGCGCCCACCTCGGCGCCGCTCGACCCGGCCGCCTTCCAGGCCGCGCTGACCGCCTCCGACGGCAAACTGTCCGCCGCGGTGAAGACGCTGTACCAGGCCACCTCGCCCAAGACCGTGGCCGGCGCCGCCGACGCCCTGGCCGGCACGGTCCGCAGCGAGGCCTCCACCCTGTCCGGCCTGACCGCGCCGGAGTCGGCGAGTTCCGCGCACCGGGCCCTGGTCGGCGCCCTGGAGAACCTGGACCGGGAGCTGTCCGCGGTGACCAGCGCCGCCGAGAGCCGTGAGGTCTGCACCGGTGGCGCCGCGACCGCGTCGCTGAGCCGGGCCGGCGCGGCCGCGGACCTGCGCAGCGCCATCACGTCGCTGGCCGCCGCCGACCCGTCCGCGAAGTACAAGTTCGGTGGCTGGCTGCAGTCGGTGACCAAGGACCAGAACCGCCGCAAGCCGAACGCGACCTACCTGTCCCGCAGCACCGGCGGCAGCGGTCAGCTCAAGGTGGACAACGGCAACTCGACCGACACCGTGGTCAACCTGGTCAAGCCGGGCACCAGGAAGCCGACGGTCTCCGTCTACATCCACGGCCGGCAGAAGGTCACGACCAGCCGGATCAAGGACGGGACGTACCAGATCTTCATCGCCTCCGGCGCCGACTGGGACGGCAAGCGATTCACCCGGAACTGCGGGTTCAGCAAGTTCGACGACAGTTTCAAGTTCACCACCACCTCCCGGCAGTACACGATCTGGGAGATCAGCCTGAAGGAGACGCTGGGCGGCAACGCCTCCTCGTCCGACGTGGACCCGGACGCGTTCCCGAGCTGACGTCACCGCGGGGACGGGAACGCGCCGGTCGCGATCCCGTCCCCGGCCACGGTCAGCGCTGCGAGTCGAAGTGCTCCCGCATGGCCGGGAAGTAGTCGGCGAAGTCGGGAGCGGGCCGGCCCTCCCGGGCGGCGACCAGCGCGTCCAGGTAGAACTCCCAGCCGGGGCCGACCTCGCCCACGTTCTCCGTGCCGGTCAGGTGCTGGGTGAAACGGAGCTCGGTGACGCCGCCGGTCTCGGTCAGGGTCAGGTCGAGATGCCAGGCGCCGTAATCATCGACGGCGGACAGGGCCAGCCGGCGCGGCGCCTCACAGGCGTCGATCGTCATGTCCATCCAGGGCTGCCCCTCCTCCAGGGACATCTGCACCTTGATCTTCTGCCCGGCGCCAGGCTCGCCCTGCCAGGGGCCGAACCAGCGAGCGGTGCGGTCCGGCTCGGTCAGGCTCGCCCAGACGTCGTCGATGGGTGCGGGGAACGTCCGGGTCAGGACGAGGTCGTCGCCGACCAGGCGGCCGGTGGGTGTGGGACTCATGCCGTTTCCTCCATGTCTGCGGTGCGGCGCTCACGGCGGGTGCGGTGGACCTCGGTCGCCAGGGCGTCGAAACGGTGCTCCCAGCCGGACGGCCGGGTCAGCCGGCCGAGCCAGCCGGTCAGCTCCCGCAGCGGGCCGGTGTCCAGCGTGTAGACGCGCCGGCGGCCGTCGGCGGTGTTGTGGACCAGGCCCGCGTCGCGCAGCACCCGCAGGTGCCGGCTGACGGCGGGGCGGCTGATCGCGAACCGGCCGGCGATCTGGCCGGCGGTCAGCGGCTCGTCGCGCAGCATCAGCAGGATCTCCCGCCGCACCGGATCGGCGATCGCGCCGGCCACCTCGTCCACACCCGGAAGCGTAACCTATCGGTTACGGGTTCGGGGCTCGCCGAGGCCGCCGGTCAACCGTGCGGGCGCGTACCGCAGAAAGCGTCCTTGATCGCCGAGCGCAGCGGAGGCGGTGTTGAGCGCCTCCGGGGACACCCCGTCCCACCGTCCGGTGTCGATCCGGCGCTCCAGCGCGTGCAGGGCGGCGATCGACTCACCCGGCCGGAACGCGCAGTGCCCGGCGGCGTCCACGTAGGCCTGCCGCAGCAGCCCGCCGCTGCCCGCCCGGTGGACCAGCTTGCCGTACCAGTTCTCCTGCTCGACCGGCACGAGCTGGTCGACGGTGGTGTGGATGTTCAGCTCCGGGACGCCCAGACGCCCGGTCGGCATCGACGTGCGGGCCAGCGTGACGACCGCGCCGGGATCGGCGGTGATGTCCGCGTCCCGGGTCAGTTTTCGCAGGTCGGCGTCGAGGTCCAGGCCGGCGGCGCGGTAGAGCGCGCGGACCTCCGCGGCACGCGGGCTGCTGCGCAACAGGACGCCGAAGTCGACACCCCGGGTGGCGGAGCTGTTGCCGCCGGCGGCCAGTTCGACCTGGTAGCGCGCCGGCATGACGAACGGCAGCGGGGGAGCGGTCCCGGGGTCGTTGAGCAGGGCCGAGCCGAGCGCGACCCGGGCCCGCCCGGCGGGTGTCGCCCCGGCCGCGGCGACCACGGCGGACAGCGCCGACGCGGCGGTCGACGCCTCAGCCGCGCCGGCGTACCGGACCAGCTTGATGTCCTGATCCGGGGCGAGCAGGTGGGCCAGCGCGTACTCACCGAAGAGCTGGTAGTCGTTGAGGTTCAGCGCGCCCGCGACCAGGCCGCAGGTGGTCAGCGCGCCGTCGATCAGGCCGCGCGGGCGCTGCGCCTCGAGGGCGCTGACCAGGCCGCCCATCGAGGTTCCCCAGGCGATCGTGCGGCGCGGCTCCCCGGTGATCCGCTCGACGGTGCGCAGTGTCGCGAACTGGTCGTCGACGGCGGTGGCCAGCGCCCACCAGGACGGCCCGGAGTACGAGGAGCCGGCCAGCGCGTAACCCTGGCCGAGCAGCGCGGCCTTGGTCTCCGGGTCCGGCGCGTTCTGCGCGACGAGCGGCCCGAACCCGTGGCTGTAGAGGATCAGCGTGCCGTTCCAGGGTTCGGGGACGTCGGCGATCCAGGTGGCGCCACTGCCGAGAGTGCCCGAGTAGCTGCCGGCGACGGCGTGAGCGGCGGTGGCGGGTGCGGTCAGCGCCACGGCGGCGCATGTCACCAGGGCGGCTACGAACGTTGAGATCCTGCGCATGGACGCCACCGTGACATGCATGGACGTCGATGTACAGGTTTCCTGTCTTTCTTGTCGTCAACTGCGGCGGGCGCCCGGTCGGCTGCCGGCACCGGTGGGCGCGGCTGCCCGGTCCGCGCGGTCTGCTGGGGCCGGGCTGTGGGCGGGGTGCTCCGGGCGACGGCGGGCGCGGACGGGGGCGCGGCCCGGTCCGACGGGACGGCGATCAGCGCCGCCGCCGCGACCCCGGCCAGGGCGGCGAGAAGCGGGATGATCCGTTTCGGTCTGACGCTCAGCCGTTCCAGGGCGGCCCGCACCTCGGCCGGGCCCGCCGGGCGGTCCGCGGGATACTTCGCTCCGCGCATCGACCGCGCTGCCGACGACCTGCTCCGGCGCCATGTACGAGCCGGTCCGCCAGGCTGCGGCCCGCGATCAGCTCCATCACCAGGTACGACCCGTCCCGGCCGGCGCCCACGTCGTAGATCGCCACGATGTTCGGATGGGGCAGGGCGGCCACCGCGCGCACCGGCGGACCCGCTGATGGGTGACTACGTCAGAAGGAGCGCCGCGCCGATCATGGCGAGCGCGGACAGCGGCGTGGACAGCGCCACCACGTCCCGGGCCAGACCCTCCGAGGCGCGGTGACGCAGCGCGAACACGAACACGTTCTGCGCCGCCGGCAGGGCCGCCGTCACCACCGCCACGAAGACCTGATCCGGGGCGAGAGCGAGAACGAAACGCCCGATCAGGTACGCCACCACGGGCTGGACGACGACCTTGAAGGTGACCGCGAGATACCGGTCGGGCGCGTCCGGCCCGGTCCGCAGCGGCCGCGCGCCGGGCAGCGACATCCCGAAAGCGAGCAGCGCGGCCGGCACCGCGGCCGCGCCGGCCAGCTGAAACGGCTCCAGCAGCAGCGCCGGCGGGCTCCACCCGGACGCGGCGACCGCGATCCCGGCCACCGAACCGATCATGATGGGGTTGCGGGCCGGCAGCAGCGCCAGCCGGCCCGCGGAAGGACGGCCCTCACCGCCGGCCAGATCCAGCACGGCCAGCGCGAACGGGGCCGCGAGCAGGACCTGGAAGAGCAGCACCGGTACGACCAGCGACACGTCCCCGAGAACGTACGCCGCGATCGCCAGCCCCATGTTGCCCGCGTTGACGTAGGACGCCCCCAGCGCGCCGATCGTCACCGTCCGAACGTCCCGCTTCCACACCAGCCGGGCCACCAGCGCGTACAGCAGCGCCACCACGATCGTCGACGCCACGAACGCCGCCGACGCGCCGGTGACGATCCGGTCCAGGCTGGTCCGGCTCAGCGTGGTGAACAGCAGCGCCGGCGTGGCCACGAAGAACACCAGGTTCGCCAGCACCTGCGGGGCGTGCTCGCCGAGGATCCGGAACCGGGCCAGCACATAGCCGAGGGCCGCGAGCGCCCAGATCGTGGTGAATCCGCTGAGCACGCCCGCCATGCGGTCGATCTTGCCGGACTACTTCGGGTTACGGGTGAACGCCCGGCGCCGCAATGTCCCGTGCGAGTTGACCACCTTCCGTTCCCACATCATCCGCACCGCGGGCAGCACCTCCGACACCGCCGGGATACCGGGCGCCGGCTCCCGCAGGCCGACGTCGAGGGCCGGCGCCGACCGCTCCAGCGACCCCGCCATCCGGTCGATGTCGGTGATGATCGAACCGGTCAGCACCAGCACCCCGGTGTCGTCCACCTCGGTACGGACCTTCCGCAGCGTCCGCTGCCGCTCCTCCCGCAGGTTGTCCAGCAACTCGTGCAGGTGCCCGATGTCCTGCAGCAGATCGGTGCGCGGGTCCGCCACCAACTGCGCGTGCACGGCGAACGCCTCCGCGGCGGCGGTGAGCAACTGCCCGATCTGCGCCGGCACATCCGGCGACCCCGGCGTGGCGACCGCGTCGAACATCGACCGGGCCACCGAATTGACCTGGTGCACGCCGTGCTCCAGCGCCCGGGCGGTCTGCTCCAGCCCCACCACCTCCGACGCCGACGTGGTCAGCGACCAGCGGGCGTGCTTGGTCAGCTCGTCCACCGCCTCGGCCGTCTCGGTCAGATCCTCGTCCAGCTCCCGGGACCGGGCCAGCCACCCGGCGGCCTGCTCACGCGTGTACCCCTCGCAGACCCCGTCACCCAGCCGCCGCAGCAACTGGGCGATCTCCGACGACAACTCGGCCAGCTTCCACCGGGCCCGCTCCAACGGCGTCATGCCACTGACCAGCGGCGACAGGATCATCCCGACGACGATCCCGAGAACGGTCGCGACCACCCGCTGCGACACGAACGCCTCGGTGACCGCCGTACCCCCGACCAGAATGCCCAGCGACGTCAACGGCACCGACGCCGAACTGTCCCCCAGCCGGATCAGCCGTCCCGCCGCGAGCCCACCCGCGGCGATCAGCCCGATCGTCCACGGCGTCGTACCGAACGCCCCCCACAGCAGCACCGCGAACCCGATCCCGGCCAGCATCCCCACCAGCCGCTGCACGCCCTCCCGCACCGAGGCGTGCGAACTCATCTGAATCGACAGCGTCGCCGAGATCGCCGCCGTGACCGGCCCGACCAGCTGCAACGTCTCCGCCGCCGCCCACGCGATCCCGGCCGCCACCCCGGTCACCAGGACCGCCCGGGCGGTGTCCGGCTCGACCCGCTGATGGAACGCCCTCGCCACCCGCCGCAACCTCGCCGGCAGGTGCGGCCGTACCCGGTGGAGCGCCGCCCGGCAGGCCAGCTCCACGGTCGGTTTCACCTTGCGGCGCAGCACGGCGGCAATCACCGCGCACAGCGCGAGTCCAAGAGCAACAGCAACAAGCGGCTGGGACAACGGAGCAGGCTTCCTCTTCGCATCGGATCCCTATGCCGCAAAAGCTATTGCCCCCAACCACCCGATAAGCCGAAATACCGGAAATGTGACGCCCATCGCCCCTCTTCCCCGGCTGGTTGTCAGGGCTGTCTCGAGCACCCGAAGACAGCCCTGACAACCAGCCGGGGTTTCCGGATGACCCGCGAGCCGTCGCTCAGGCACGCTTCCGGCTGCCGTTGGCCGGTGCGTGCGACGGCTGATCCCGTGGGCCGTCGTCGGGACGCGTTTCCGGCTTGGGGTAGCCGGTGTGGGTGACGGCTGATCGTGGGGGCTGGGTCGTGGGCCGTCGTTCAGGCCGGCTATCGGCTTGGGGTAGCCGGTATGGGCGACGGCTCATCACCGTCCTGGACCGCTGGCCGTCGTCCAGGCACGTCTGCGGCTCGGCGTAGCGGGTCTGAGTGCGGCTGATCGTGTGGGCCGTCGGGGGCGTTGCGGGCTGGGGGTAGCCGGTGTGGCTGACGGCTGGCCGCCGGGGTGGATCGTGGGCCGTCGTCCAAACGCGTTTTCTGGTTGCGGTAGCCGGTCTTGGCGGCGGCTGATCATCGGGCTGGGCCGAGAGCCGTCGTGGGGACGGGCTTTGGCTTGCGGTGGCGGGTCGGGGGACGGTCGATCGGCAGGGTGGATTCGGGGGCCGTCGTTGGGGCACGCTAACGGCGTGCGGTGGCCGGGCTGGGCGACGGCTGGCCGTGGGGCGGGAACGTGAGCCGTCGTTGGGGCAGGCTAACGGCGTGCGGTGGCCGGGGTGGGCGACGGCTGACTGGTCGGGATAGGGCTGCGCCCGCGCTGATGGACGGCGCGGGCGCAGGTGGCAGCGGGTCAGGTGGTGGTGCGGCGGCGGGCGCGGGTGAGCCACATCAGGAGGGTGCCGGTCAGGATTGCGCCCAGGCCGCTCGCGGCCACGATCAGCAAGGGGAAGCTGTCGGCTGGGCCGGTGGTCGGCAGGTGGGAGTCCGTGTCGGCGGCGGTGGCGGTTCCGGAGTCGGCGGTTCCGGAGGCGGTGGTGCCGTTGGTCTGCCTGGTGCCGAGGTTCTTGGCTTTTCCGATGGCGCCGATGGTCTTGGCGGATCCCTTTGTGCCGGTGTTCTTAGTGGTAGCGGTGGGAGCCTTCGTGCCGGTGCCGGAAGTGGGGGTGTTGGCGGTGGTGCTGTCTGCGGGTTCCTCGATCACCTCGACGGTGGTTTCGGCCTTGGTGCCGGAGATGTGGCCGGTTGCCTGGAGGGTTGCGGTTCCCGCGTGGGTCAGCGGCACCTGGACGCTGAATCCGCCGTCGCTGTCCGCCTTCGCCGTGATCGTGGCGGCGGGCTGGGGTGCGGCGGTCGAGTAACGGACATCAACCGAGATCGCCTCGCCGGGTTGCATGCCACGGCCGGAGAAGGTGATGGTTCCGCCGGGTTCGACGGTTCCGTCCGAGACGTCCGCTGACGGCTTCTCGTTGGACTGGGTAGCTGCCGTCGGCGCCTCGTTCGAGGGAGCATCGAGCTGACCCGCTCCTGACGTCGTCGCTCCGGGCTGCGTCGCCTGCCCTGACGGCGTTTCGCCGGATGTCGTCGGACTTGACGGAGTTTCCTCGGAGGGCGTCGAGTCAGACGAGGCTGTCTCAGACGAGGCTGTCTCAGACGAGGCTGTCTCATCGGATGCGGCGTCGTCGGATTGTGGCTCGTCGGAAGCAGGATTGTCGGACTGCGGCTCGTCGGAAGCAGCGTCGTCAAACTGCGTCTCGTCCGAAGCGGCGTCGTCGGAAGAGCCGGCGTCGTCGAGGGAGTCGGTGTCGTCGGAAGAGCCGGCGTTGTCGAGGGAGTCGGTGTCGTCGGAAGAGCCGGCGTCGTCGAGGGAGTCGGTGTCCTCGGAAGCGGCGGCGTCGTCCGACGAGCCGGTGTCATCCGATGAGGAGGTGTCCTCCGAGGACGCGTCGTCGGACGAGAGGGAGTCGGAGGAGGAGGCCTCGTCCGCGGAGGCGTCGTCGGACGAGAGGGAGCCGGAGGAAGAGGGGTCGGAGGAGGAGGGTGTGGGTGGCTCCGGCGACGGGGCCCCGCCCCGCGGAGACGCCGAGGACGGTGACAGCGCGGGATAGGCGAACGCCGCCGCGGGCGCCAGCCCGATCGTGGCCGACATGATCAGCGCGCTCAGGATCCGATGACGAGGCAAGGGGGTCTCCCCGGATGTTGGTGAGGAGAACATGTGACTGACACAGGCCTCCCGAACTGTGAATAAAACCCACGATATCGGCGAAAGCCCTTCAAACCGCTGAAACCAACTTTTCGTACGAGGCCTACATGTGCCGCGGCAGGCGCACCACGATCCGGGTGCCCGGGTGATGGTCCGGGTCGAGGGCGATCGTCCCGCCGTGGGCCGCCACCAGGCCGCGCGCCAGTGGCAGCCCCAGACCGTGGCCGGGGATCGCGGTGTGGCGGGCGTTGCCGCCGCGGTGGAAGCGGGCGAACAGCCGTTCCCGGTCGTCGTCGGGGATGCCGATGCCGGTGTCGGTGACGACGAGTTCGGCCACGTCCGGGTCGCTGTCGTCGGCGGTGATCCGGATGTCGCCGCCGCCGGGACTGTATTTGACGGCGTTGGACAGCAACTGGTCGACGATCTGGCGGAGCCGTTCCGGGTCGGCGGTCAGTGGCAGCGCGGCCGGCAACCGGGTGTGCAGGCGCAGGCCGGCCGGGGGTGCGGCGGCGGCGACGGCGGCGGTGACGACGGCGGTGAGGTCGGTACGGCACTGCCGGAGCCGGAAGTGCCCGGTCTCCAGCGCCGACAGTTCCAGCAGGTCGTCGATGATGCGCTGGAGGTGCCCGACGTTGCGGTGGATCGCGCCGATCATCTGTTGCCGGTCCGGGTCGTCGATCTCCTCGGCGAGCAGCGTGGTGTAACTGATGATCGAGGTGAGCGGGGTCCGCAGCTCGTGGCCGACGAGGGTGAGGAAGTCGTCGCGGGTACGGTCGAGCTGCATCGTCAGTTCGCGGCTGTGCTGCCGGGTCAGGAACTGTCCGAGCTGCCCGGCGAATCCGTCGACCAGGCCGGTGAGCAGGAACTCGTCGTACTCGCTGGTGGCGCTGAGCAGGGCGAGCACCCCGAGGACCCGGTCGCCGTCGCAGACCGGCACGGTCAGGCAGGCGCGCAGGCCTCGTTCGGCGGCGGCGTGCGCGAACGCGTACGCCGCGGGGGTTTCGGTGAATCGTGGCGCGGTGAGGTCGGGGATCCACAGCGGTTGCGCGGTCGCCCACACCAGGCCGGGTCCGGCGTCGCCGGGCGGGATGCGTTCCGGCACGAGATCGTCGACCTCGACGCCGGGGGCGCTCCAGTAGGCGGCGGTGCGCAGCACGTCGGCGACCTCGTCGACCAGGAACAGCGCCACGTGCGGCCAGTCGAGGGCCTGCCCGAGCGCGGCCAGCAGCTCGGGCGCGGCCTCCTCCAGGCTGTCGGTCTCGGCGAGCAGCCGGGCGACCCGCAGTTCGCACTCGTGGAACCGTTCGCGGCGGTGCCGTTCGGTGACGTCGCTGACGGTGGCGACCGCGCCGAGCAGTTCGCCGTCGAGACCGCGGATCGGTTCGCCGTTGGTGAGCGTGTAGCGGTCGGGGACGCCGGGCACGCACAGCACCGCCTCGGCGTCGCGGATGGTGTCGCCGCCCAGCGCCCGCACCACCGCCATCTCCTCGACGTCGACGGGCCGGCCGTCCGGGTGATGCAGCAACCGGTGGGCCGCTGCCATCGCCCGGGCCGGGGTCATGTCGTCGCCGAGGCCGCAGAACCGGCGCAGGGTCCGGTTGAACAATATCGGCCGCCGCTCGGCGTCGACGGCGACGACACCGACCTGGAGGCTGTCCAGCAGCGCGGCGATGAAACCGCGCTGGGCGTCGGCGCGCACGTCGGTCGCGGGTTCCGGCGGGCCGGCGGCGAGGGCCGGGCCGAACGCGGCGGCGATCTCGGCGAGCCGGGTCAGGTCGGGTTCCGGCCAGGCGCGCGGGGTGGTGTCGAGGACGGTGATCGCGCCGAGCGGCTGCCGGCGTTCGTCGCGCAGCGGCACCCCGGCGAGGGAGCAGAGCCCGAACTCGGTGACGGGATGGCCGGTCAGGTCGGGGATGACGAGGGCGTCGCCGATCACGCCGGGGCCGGTCCAGCGGGCGCCGGGCTTCGGGTGCGGTAGTCCGAACGTACCCAGGAATCGTCCGTCGCCCGCACTGACCACCGCGACCGGCGCGCCCAGCAGATGTGCCGCCATCCTGGCGATGGCGTCCCAGGAGACCGAGACCATTCTTGCGGGGTACGGGGCGGGCCGCGTCACCACATGTGCCACCTCGGAGGCCGTCACGCCCATCACCCCGCCTGTTCCTCGGTTTCGGCAGCTGGAGGGGCGTGCCGAACGGGAATCACGGGCCACCGGCCCGGTCGCCTACCGCATCGGCAACCGTTCCGCACCGATGAGCGATTCGGGGTCGTCGTCCTCGGCGTTCCTTCACCGTGCCGAACGGCTCAATGATCAGCTCTCCCGGCCGATGGGGAGACGTCAGTCTGTCCACTGGGAGGCCGCGGTGGGACTCTCGCTGTCGCGGACCGTGGGTTTCGCTGTCGCGTACGGCATCGCGGTCCTGATCGGCCGCCGGTTCGCCCTCGACCAGGCCGGTGTGGCGCTGGTGTGGCCGGCGGCGGGTGTCGGCGCGCTCTGGATGTGCGCGCAGCGGCACGCCCCGGCCCGGTGGGTGGACCTGGCCGTCCTGCCGCTGGTCCTGGCGTCGGTCACCGCGCTCACCGACGCCCCGCCGGTCACGGCGGTGGGGTACGGGTTCGCCGGGCTCACCCAGGCGCTGATCTTCCGATGGCTGCTGACCCGGTTGCGGCCGGCGTTGTGGGGCGCCGCGGGGACGGAGCCGATGCGATCGCCGCGCGACCTGTGGGGCCTGCTGGTCGCCGCGTTCGGGGCGAGCGCCTGCGGCTGCGCGGTGGCCTCGATCGGCGAGTGGGTCAGCGCCGGCCGCTATCCCGCCGCCGACACCGCGATGAACGTGGCCCGCAACACCACCAGCATCCTTATCATCGGGTCGGCGGGGGTGTTCGCCGGCGCGGCCCTCGCCGGGTTCCGTGATCGGCACGGTTCGGTGACCGGCTGGTGGCGCCGGGCCCGCGCCCGGCTGGCCGCGACGTCCCGCTGGCGGAACGCCGAGTACGCGGCGATCGTCGCGTGCACCACCGTCGCCTATCTGGCCGGGTTCGCCTACGAGGACCGCCTGCCGCTGTCGTTCGCCCTGCTCGGCTGGACGGTCCTGGTCGCGACCCGGCTGTCGTCCCCGTTCGTGCTGCTGCACAACTCGCTGGTCGGCGCGATCGCGGTGCAGTTCACCCTGGACGGGTCGGGCCCGTTCGCTGACATCGCCGACGCGACCGTCCGGGCCGTCCTGGTTCAGCTGTTCGTGGCCCTGGTCGCCCTGGTCGGACTGGCCCTCGCCCTGGGCCGGGAGGAACGCGCCCAGCTGCACGCCGCGCTCGCCCACGAGAAGGAGCTGCTCGGCGCGATCATCGACGCGATGGGTGACGGCCTCGCGGTGATCGAACCGGACGGCAGGGTCTCGCTGTGCAACCCGGCGGTCGGTCGGCTGCTCGGCGCCCGGCGGCGGCCGGGGGACTGGTCCGGCCTGCGCCAGGTCGACGGCACCCCGTTCGACGACGGTGAGCTGGCGCATCTGCGGGCGCTCGCCGGTGAGGACGTCCGCGGCGTGGAGATGCTGGTCCGCGACCCGGACGTGCCGGAGGGCCGGATCGTGAAGGTCTCCGCCACCGCCCTGACCCGGGCCGGCGGCTCGCCCGGCGCGGTCGTGCTGTTCCACGACGTGACCGCCGAGCACCGGCACCGCGACGAGCTCACCAACTTCGCCGGGGTCGTCGCCCACGACCTGCTCAACCCGCTCGCCGGGGTGGAGGGCTGGACCGAGGCGGTGGGCGAGGCGGTGGCCGGGGCCCCGCCGCACCCGCGCCTCGACCAGGCGCTCGCCGACCTGGACCGGCTCAGCCGCACCTCGGCCCGGATGCGCGGGCTGATCGACGGGCTGCTCGCCTACACCACCGCCCGGCAGGGGACGGTCGCTGCCGTGCCGGTGGACACCGGGGAGCTGGTCGCCGACGTGACCGGGGCCCGGGCCGACGCGGCGGCCGCCGCCGGACGGCCCGCGCCGGTGTTCGCCGTCGGGGAACTGCCGCCGGTGGCCGCCGATCCGGTGCTGCTGCGGCAGCTGCTGGACAATCTGATCGGGAACGCGATCAAGTACACCGCGGCGGGGGTGACGCCCCGGTTGCGGATCACCGCGTACCGGGCCGGGGACATGGTCGCGATCACGATCGCCGACAACGGGATCGGCATCCCGGCCGGTCAGCACGACGCGATCTTCGGGGACTTCCATCGGGCGCATGCCGGCGGTGAGTTCCTCGGCACCGGGCTCGGCCTGGCGATCTGCCGCCGCATCGTGGAACGGCACGGTGGCGCCATCACCGCCGCCGACAACCCGGGCGGCGGTTCCTGTTTCACGTTCACCCTGCCGGCCGCCGCCGTGCACCCCTCGGCCCTGACCGCCGCCTAGCAAACCCCGGCTGGTGCTCAGGGCTGTCTCCGGGGGCGCGAGACAGCCCTGAGCACCAGCCGGAGGGGTCAGCCGAGGCGCTTGGGGCCCAGGTAGGTGCCGCCGGTCGCGTCGATGACGTTGGCGGTGAGCCAGGCGCTGTCGTCGCCGGCCAGAAAGGCCACCACGTTCGCGATGTCGGCGGGCGTGCCGACCCGCTCGATCGCCTGGTTGGCCGCGATCACCGGCAGCGCCTCGGGCCGGCCCAGGAACGGCGCGGTCCGGTCGGTGAGGGTCGGGCCGGGAGCGACCGTGTTGACGGTGATGCCACGGCCGCCGATCTGGTTGGCGACGTTGCGGGTCAGGGTCTCCAGGGCGGCCTTGGTCATCGCGTACGCCAGCTCGCCCGGCATCGAGATCCGGGTGACGCCGGAGCCGATGTTGACGATCCGGCCGCCCGCGCCCATCAGCGGCAGCGCCTTCTGGATGAGGAAGAACGGCGCCCGCACGTTGACCGCGAACAGCCTGTCGAACGCCTGCTCGGTCTCGGTGTCGATGCCGCCGCCGGAGTCACCGGTGGCGGCGTTGTTGACCAGGATGTCCAGCCGGGCCTGCCCGGTCCGCTCGCGCAGGGCGGCGGCCAGGGTGTCGATCACGCCGGCGGCGTCGCCGGCGACGCCCAGCTCGGCCCGGATCGCGAAGGCCCGGCCGCCGGCCGCCTCGATCGCGGCCACCGTCTCCTTCGCGGCGGCGTCGTCCCTGCCGTAGTGCACGGCGACCAGGGCCCCGTCGGCGGCGAGGCGCTCGCTGATGCCCCGGCCGATGCCCCGGGAGCCGGCGGTGACCAGCGCGGTACGTCCATTCAGTGCGGTCATGTCCTGTTCCTCAAACTGTTTATCAGGTAAGCGATTCGGTTTATGTTATACACAGTTTCGAGTGAGGGCGCTAGTGATGAGGAGCATCGATGAAGGCACTGGATCTGCTGTGGGGTCGCGGCGAACGGCGTACCCGCGGACCCAAACCGGCCCTGACCGTGGCGCAGATCGCCACCGAGGGCGTCCGGATCGCCGACGCCGAAGGACTGGCCGCGGTGACGATGCAGCGGGTCGCCGACGGGTTCGGGTTCACCGCCATGTCGCTGTACCGGCACGTCCCCGGCCGCGCCGAACTCGTCGCCCTGATGATCGACACGGCGCTGGGCCGGGCCCCGGCCGCCGACCCCGCCGCCGCCTGGCGGCCCGCCCTGCACGACTGGGCCACCGCCCTGCACCGGGTGTTCCGGTGGCACCCCTGGCTGGCGCACGCGACAGTGCAGGCCCGCCCTCTCGGGCCGAACGAGCTGAGCTGGATGGAGAGCGCCCTCACCACGCTCGCCGGCACCGCGCTGACCGGCGCCGAGCGGGTCGACGCGGTGGTCCTGCTCACCGGGCACGTCCGCAACGTGGTCCTCGCCGAGACCGGCATCGCCGCCGGTGACGGCGACGACCTGGCCGCCGGGCTCACCGCGACCCTGGCCGAGCACGCCGCCGACTACCCCGCGCTCACCGCGGCCGCCGCCGACGGCGCCTTCACCTCCGGCGACGGGTTCGGCTTCGGGCTCGATTGCGTCCTCGACGGCCTGGCCGCGCGCGTTTGATCGATGTCCGCCGGGGCATCCAGCCGCCATGAAACTGCCCACCGCCCGCGGCCCCGTCTCGGAAGCACTGATCACCGCCCTCGCCCGTACCCCGCACGATCTCGACACCGCCATCGCCGACGGCTTCGGGCCGGCCGCCGGGGCGCTCGCCGACGAGGACCTGCAGCTGTCGCTGTTCGTGATGTACGAGCTGGCGTACCGCGGCTGGGACGGCGTCGACGACGCCTGGGAATGGGAGCCGAACCTGATCCGGGTACGCACCGCGGCGGAGGAGCGGTTCGAGACGGCGTTGCGGACGCTGACCGGGTCGTACGCCGATGTGCTCCCGCAGGATCCGGACCCCGCGGAGATCGCCCGCACCCTGGTCGCGATCACCGAGGCCGACGACGGGCCGTCGCTGTCGAAGTACGTGCGCGGTCAGGCCACCCTGGAGCAGTTCCGGGAGTTCGCCACGCACCGCTCGATCTACCAGCTGCGCGAGGCCGATCCGCACACCTTCACGATCCCGCGGCTCAGCGGCGCCGCCAAGGCGGCCCTGATCGAGATCCAGATCGACGAGTACGGGTCCGGCCGCGTCCACCGCATGCACCAGGAACTGTTCAAGCCGACGATGACGTGGCTCGGCCTCGACACCACCTATGGGGCGTACGTCGACGTGGTCCCCGCCCTGACCCTGGCCACCAACAACATGATGTCGCTGTTCTCCCTGCACCGGCGGCGGCGCGGGGCGCTCCTCGGCCACCTGGCCGCCTACGAGATGACCTCGACCGGACCCAACCGGGCGTACGGGAACGGCCTGCGCCGCCTCGGCGGGGACGCCGACGCGACCCGGTTCTACGACGAGCACGTCGAGGCCGACGCGGTGCACGAGCAGGTCGCCGCGTACGACATGTGCGGCGCGTTCTGTGCCGCCGAACCCGAACGCGCCGCCGACGTGCTGTTCGGCGCCCGGTGCGCGCTGGCCGTCGACTCGCTGTGGGCCGGCGCGGTCCTGGACGCGTGGGGAAGGGGCGAGAGTTCCCTACGCGGCTTCCTCTGAGCGGGGCGCGGGCGTCTGCCGCCCGGCCGCCGCCCGGAATCCGACCGCCTTGTGGGTGCCGTCGCAGAACGGCTTGATCGCCGACTTGCCGCACCGGCACAGCGCGACGGTGTCCCGCCCCGGGTCGATCTCCGTGCCGTCCGGCGTACGCAGCGTGAAGTCCCCGCGCACCAGCAACGGCCCGTTCTCGTAGACGACGACGCTGGCACCCTGCTCGTGATCACTCGCGGTCATGCGCCCCGGATTCCCGCCCTCGCCCGCCGCAAACTCCCTTCCGGGTACGGGCGCCGCCCACTGTGGAAATCCGGCTGGCTCTCACGGCTGTCTGGCGGGCGTTGAGACAGCCGTGAGAACCAGCCGGATTTCACCGGTCGATGAGGGAGCTGTGGGGGACGGCGGTGAGGGAGAGGGCGGTGCGAAGGTCGCCGGAGCTGGTCAGGGCGTGGCGCTGGCGGGACGCGCCGGGGCCCTCGGCGCGCAGGCGGCCCAGTTCGGCGGTGATCAGGGGGAGGTCGCCGCTGCGGGACAGGGCCGGGGTGACCGTGTGCAGCAGGTCGCCGATCAGGTCCCAGGCCGGGCGGGCCCGGCCCTGCCGCAGGTCCAGCAGGGTGCCGTCGAGACCGGTGTGGGCGGCGTTCCAGTGGGCGGCGCGGACCAGGCCGTCCGGGAGCGGCGGGGCGGCGCGGCCGGCGGCGATCCGGTCGACGGCGGTGGCGACCAGGGCGCGGGCCAGGCCGGCCAGCAGCACGGCGTCGCCGGTGGTGAGGCAGGTGTCGGCGACGCGGATCTCGACGGTGGGATAGGTGGCCGACGGGCGGGCGTGCCACAGGATCAGGCTTTCGTCGAGCATCGCGCCGGAGGCGACGAGCAGGGCGACGGTACGGTCGAAGTCGTCGGCGGAGGCGAACCAGGGGGTCGGCCCGAGAGTGGGCCACCGGTCCAGTTGCATCGCCCGCCAGCTGGCGTGCCCGGTGTCCCGGCCGTCGTGGAACGGCGAGTTCACGGTCAGCGCCTGCAGCACCGGCAGCCACGGGCGCAGGTGGTTGCACACCTGGACGGCGAGTTCCCGATCGGGTACGCCGACGTGCACGTGGCAGCCGCACACCGCCGGGTCGTCCACGATCGGGCCGTAATGGTCGGCGATGGCCCGGAACCGCGGGTCGTCGGTGACGCCCCGGCCCGCCTGACCTCCTGTCGCGGAGAGGCCCGGCGCGGAGAGACCGGGCGGGGCGAGGTCCGGCGTGGTGCGGCCGGTCGCGGCGGGATCCGGCGTGACCGGGCCCGCCTCGCTGATCGGGGTCGCGCCGACCGCCGCCAGGCACGCGCCGGCCGAGTGGGCGGCGTCGGCGGCTGACGTGCGCAGGCGCCGCAGATGCCCGGCCAGCTCGTCGAGGCCGGTGCAGACCGGCGTGACCATCTCGAGCATGCTGTGCCGGAACTCGCGGCGGCTCAGGTGCCGCACCTCGGCCGGCAGCGCCGCCAGCACCGCGGGCGCGACCGGCCGGTTCGCCATGGTCGCCGGGTCGAGCAGCAGGAACTCCTCCTCGACGCCGACGGTGAGCCGGGCCGTGTCCACCGACCGGGCGGCGACGAGCGCGGTCCTCACCGCCGGCGGGTCGCGGTCAGGACCACCAGGGCGATCCGTTCGGCGTGCGCGTAGGCGGGGCCGTCGAGTTCCTCGCCGTACGCGTCCGGGTCGACCTCCCGGTACGTCCACTCCAGGCCGGTGCCGGTCAGGTGGGACCGGGCGGCCTCCCGGAACGGATCGTTGCCGTCGACGATGCCGGTGCCGGCGAAGAGCACCAGGGTTCCGCCGGCGGCCAGCCGCTCGGCCGCCGCGTCGAGGATGCGCAGGGACAGTTCGTGCCCGTTCGGGCCGCCGTCCCGGTACGCCCGCCCGGCCGGATCGATCATGAACGGTGGATTGGAGATGATCAGGTCGAAGGTTCCGGTGACGCCGTCGAGGAGGTCGCTGTGGCAGGGCTGTACGTTCGGCGTACCCGCGAGCTGGACGTTGAGACGGGCGAACCGCAAGGCCGCCGCGTTGATGTCCACCGCCAGCACCTCGGTGCCGCGCAGCCGTTTCGCGATCGTGATCGCGCCCGCCCCGGTGCCGCAGCCGACGTCCACCGCCCGCCGGACCTGGTCCTGCCGGGCGGCGACGACGGCGAGGGCGGCGTCGGCCATCCGGTGCGTGTCCGGGCCGAAGAACACCGCGTCCGGCTCGGTCGTCGGGAACGGCGAGTGCACGAAGATCTCGCCGTCGTAGGTGGAGTACCGGACCAGACTGCGCCACGTGCCGCCGTCCCGCTTGAGCACACCGGCGACGTCCATCAGCTCGACCATGCGGCCGGGCAGCACGCCCGGGCCGAACGGACGGTTCCACCCGAAGACACCACGCAGATCGCCCGCCCGCTCGTTGCCCGGCCGCCGGTTCACCCTCTCGTGGGTGGCCGGGGTGACGGTCGTGAACTGGTAGCCGGTGGCACGGAGGAGTTCGCCGAGCTCCACCAGCGCGGTGATCTCGGCCGTCTCCGGTGCGGTGATCGTCATGGCGCCCGCATTCCCGCGAAACGTCATTTCAATCACCGGATACGAACGGGAGCGGTGATGCTTGCTGACACCGGGGGGCCGGGTATGACAGGGTGCCCTACGGCTATCCGGGAAGGCGGAGATGACAGACCGTGACGTCGACGGGCAACGTCTCGTCGCGCTGCTGCGCACCGGCCTCGACGCCGTCCCCGACCCGACGTTCGACCGGTTCGCCGCCCTGGTGCGCAGCGTCCTGGACGTGCCGGTGGCCCTGGTCTCCCTGGTCGACTACGACAGGCAGTTCTTCCCCGGAGCGGCCGGGCTGGACGATCCGTGGCAGCGCAGCCGGGAGACGCCGCTGAGCCATTCGTTCTGCCGCCACGTCGTGGACAGCGAGCGGCCGCTGATCGTCACGGACGCCCGCACCGATCCGCGGGTCGCCGGCAACCTGGCGATCGAGGACCTGGGCGTGGTCGGTTACGCCGGGATGCCGCTGCACGACGCCGACGGCCGGGTCCTCGGCTCGCTGTGCGCGATCGACAACGAGCCCCGCAAATGGACCGAGCGGGAGACGGCGCTGCTGGCCGACCTGGCGGCGGCCTGCTCCGACAGCCTCCAGGCGCGGATCGCCTCGCACCGGTCCGAGCACCGCAGGAAGGCGGCGTCCGACGGCGAGGGCCAGGCGCAGGCCGTCGCCGAACGGGGTCGGCTGCTGCTGCGCGCCAGTGTCGCCCTCGGCGCGGCCACCACCTCCGAGGAGGTCGTCGACACGGTCCGCAGCCTGGTCATCGGCACTCTGGACCCGGCGTACGTCGGGTTGTCGTGGCTGGAGGCGGGTGGATCCATCCAGCTGGTGTCGGGCCGCCTGCTGCCGTCGCACCTGGCGCAACGGTGGGATCACTACGGCCCGGAGGTGCGCACCCCGTCCGGGCTGGCGGCGGCCAGCGGGCGCCCGGTGGTGCTGCCGGACCTGGCGGCGGTGGCCGAACAGACGCCGGACGCCCTGGACACGTTCGCGGAGATGCGCTGGCAGGCGGCGGTCAGCGTGCCGCTGCCCGGCGCGGGCGGGCCGATCGGGGCGCTGACGTTCTGCTGGCGGGAGCCGTACTCGCCGAGCGAGGCCGAGCACGCCGTGCTGACCGCGCTGGCCGGGTACGTGGCCCAGGCGCTGATCCGGGCCAGCGCCTACGACGACCGCCGCAACGCCGCCGAGATGATGCAGAAGGCGCTGCTCAGCCCGCTGCCGGCGCCCGGTCACGTGCGGATGGCGGCCCGCTACCTGCCGGCCAGCCGCAGCGACCTGGTCGGTGGCGACTGGTACGACGCGGTCTGTCTCGACGACACCCGGATGGCGGTGATCATCGGGGACGTGGCCGGGCACGGTGTGTCGGTGGCCGCGACCATGGGCCACTACCGGAGCATGCTGCGCACCCTGCTGGTCGACCGCTACGACTACCCGTCCGCGCTGCTGCAGCGGTTCGAGCGGGCGGTCCGGGTGCTGAGCCTGGGCGGCATGGCCACCGTGCTGGTCGCGTACCTCACCGCGGAGGACGGCGGCGGGCACACCCTGACCTGGTCCAGCGCCGGTCACGTGCCGCCCACCGTGGTCCTGCCGGACGGCACGGTCAGCCAGCTCCCGACCGGCGGGCCGCTGCTCGGCGGGCTGCGCGGGATCACCCGGCGCACCCACACCCGTCACCTGCCGCCGGGCAGCCGCCTGGTGCTGCACACCGACGGGCTGATCGAGACCCGGACCTGCCCTCTCGACGACGGCATCGACTGTCTGCACCGGGTGCTGCGGCAGAACCCGGACGCGAGCCTGGACGAGCTCGCCGACCTGATGATGGAGATCATCCCGGCGCCGCAGCGCGAGGACGACGCGTCGCTGCTCCTGATCGACACAGAGCCGAGACAACCGGTATACCCCACCGCCGGTTCCTCCTAACCAGATGATCGGGTGATTCACACCTCACAGCGAAGCTGTTGCAGTTGTGCAAGCATCTGGAGTCTTTGGGCACAGGCTGCGACAGATGAGGGTGACTGGGGATGATGCAGAGCGGCGCCGCGGTGGCAGACGGTGACCTGCGGCAACTGCTGGCAGGGTTGACCGCGGTCCGGGACGGGGATTTCCGGACCAGGCTCCCGGAGGACGGCGACGGGCTGCTCGGTGAGATCGCCACCGTCTTCAACGGCATGGTCGACCAGCTGTCGCTGTTCACCTCCGAGGTGACCCGGGTCGCCCGGGAGGTGGGCACCGAGGGCCAGCTGGGCGGTCAGGCCGACGTGCCGAACGTCTCCGGCACCTGGAAGGACCTCACCGACTCGGTGAACGCGATGGCCGGCAACCTCACCGACCAGGTGCGTGACATCGCGCAGGTGGCGACCGCGGTGGCCCGGGGCGACCTGTCCCAGAAGATCACCGTGGACGTGCGCGGCGAGATCCTGGAGCTGAAGAACACCATCAACACGATGGTGGATCAGCTCTCCAGCTTCGCCGACGAGGTGACCCGGGTGGCCCGGGAGGTGGGCAGCGAGGGCCGGCTCGGCGGGCAGGCCGAGGTGCCCGGGGTCGCCGGCACCTGGCGCGACCTCACCGCCTCGGTGAACTTCATGGCCGGCAACCTGACCAACCAGGTCCGCAACATCGCCCAGGTGACCACGGCGGTGGCCCGGGGCGACCTGTCCCAGAAGATCACCGTCGACGCGCGCGGCGAGATCCTCGAACTCAAGTCGACCATCAACACGATGGTGGATCAGCTGTCCAGCTTCGCCGACGAGGTGACCCGGGTCGCCCGGGAGGTCGGCACCGACGGCAGGCTGGGCGGGCAGGCACAGGTCACCGGCGTCGCCGGCACCTGGCGCGACCTGACCGACTCGGTGAACTCGATGGCCGGCAACCTGACCGGCCAGGTCCGCAGCATCGCCCAGGTGGCGACCGCGGTGGCCCGGGGCGACCTGTCCCAGAAGATCACCGTGGCGGCGCGCGGCGAGATCCTGGAGCTGAAGAACACCATCAACACGATGGTGGACCAGCTCTCCAGCTTCGCCGACGAGGTGACGCGCGTGGCCCGGGAGGTCGGCACCGAGGGCCGGCTCGGCGGCCAGGCCGACGTGAAGGGCGTCTCCGGCACCTGGAAGGACCTCACCGAATCGGTGAACGTCATGGGTGACAACCTCACCGCCCAGGTGCGCAGCATCGCCGAGGTCACCACCGCCGTGGCCCGCGGCGACCTGTCGCAGAAGATCCGGGTCGACGCCCGCGGCGAGATCCTGGAGCTCAAGGAGACCATCAACACGATGGTCGACCAGCTGTCCGCGTTCGCCGACGAGGTGACCCGGGTGGCCCGCGAGGTGGGCACCGAGGGCCGGCTCGGTGGCCAGGCCCGCGTCTCGAACGTGGCCGGCACCTGGAAGGACCTCACCGACAACGTCAACGTGATGGCGTCCAACCTGACCAGCCAGGTGCGCTCGATCGCCCTGGTGGCCACGGCGGTGGCGCAGGGCGACCTGAGCAAGAAGATCACCGTCGAGGCCAAGGGCGAGGTCGCGGTCCTGGCCCAGACGATCAACACGATGGTGGACACGCTCGGCGCGTTCGCCGACGAGGTGACCCGGGTGGCCCGCGAGGTGGGCACCGAGGGCCAGCTCGGTGGCCAGGCCCGGGTGCCGAACGTGGCCGGCACCTGGAAGGACCTCACCGACAACGTCAACTCGATGGCCAACAACCTGACCGGCCAGGTGCGCAACATCGCCCAGGTGACCACCGCCGTGGCGCAGGGTGACCTGACCAAGAAGATCGACGTCGACGCGCGCGGCGAGATCCTGGAGCTGAAGACGACCATCAACACGATGGTCGACCAGCTCAGCAGCTTCGCCGCTGAGGTCACCCGGGTGGCACGGGAGGTCGGCAGCGAGGGGCGGCTGGGTGGCCAGGCCGAGGTCGAAGGCGTTTCCGGTACGTGGAAACGCCTCACCGAGAACGTCAACGAGCTCGCCGGGAACCTGACCCGGCAGGTGCGCGCCATCGCCGAGGTGACCAGCGCCGTCGCCACCGGCGACCTGACCCGCTCGATCACCGTCGACGCGTCCGGGGAGGTGGCCGAGCTCAAGGACAACATCAACTTCATGGTGGAGTCGCTGCGCGAGACCACCCGGGCCAACCAGGAGCAGGACTGGCTCAAGACGAACCTGGCCCGGATCTCGTCGCTCATGCAGGGCCACCGCGACCTCGAAGTGGTCGCCTCGCTGGTGATGAACGAGCTGGCCCCGCTGGTCAACGCGCAGCTCGGCACGTTCCTGCTGGTCGACGAGACGTCCGCGGAGGCCGGGCTGCGGGAGGTCGGCGGTTACGGCCACAAGGGCGCCGGGCGCCGGTACGCCCTCGGCGAGTCACTGGTCGGCCAGGCCGCCGTGGCGAAGCGGCGGATCGTCGTCGACGACGTGCCCGCCGAGTACTTCACCGTCTCCTCCAGCCTCGGCTCCGCCGTACCGCTGCAGCTCGTCGTCCTTCCGATCGTCGTCGAGGACCAGGTGCTCGGCGTCATCGAGCTGGCCGGCATGACCCCGTTCACCGGGATCCACCAGGACTTCCTGGACCAGCTGATGGAGACCATCGGCGTCAACGTGAACACGATGGTCGCCAACGCCCGCACCGACGTGCTGCTGACGGAGTCCCAGCGCCTGGCCGCCGAACTGCAGGCCCGCTCCGAGGAGTTGCAGGCCCGGTCCGAGGAGCTGCAGCGCTCCAACGCGGAGCTGGAGGACAAGGCGTCGCTGCTGGCCCGGCAGAACCGTGACATCGAGACCAAGAACTCCGAGATCGAGCAGGCCCGTCAGGAGCTGGAGGCCCGCGCCCAGCAGCTCGCGCTCGCCTCGAAGTACAAGTCGGAGTTCCTCGCCAACATGAGCCACGAGCTGCGGACACCCCTCAACTCGCTGTTGATCCTGGCGCAGCTGCTGGCCCAGAACCCGACCCGCAACCTGAGCCCCAAGCAGGTCGAGTACGCCAACGTCATCCACTCCGCCGGCACCGACCTGCTGCAGCTCATCAACGACATCCTTGACCTGTCCAAGGTCGAGGCCGGCAAGATGGACATCGCGCCGGAGGCGTTCGAGCTGCGCAACCTGCTCGACTACGTGGAGGCGACGTTCCGCCCGCTGACCACCTCACGCGGCCTGACCTTCGAGGTGTCGACCGCGCCGGACGTGCCGACCGGGCTGTTCACCGACGAACAGCGACTGCGCCAGGTGCTGCGCAACCTGCTCTCCAACGCGGTCAAGTTCACCGAGTCCGGCTCGGTGCGGCTGAGCATCGAACGGGCCCGCCCGGAGGAGCTGACCGAGGCCCTCGCCGGGCAGGACACGGTCGTCGCGTTCCGGGTGGTCGACACCGGCATCGGCATCGCCGAGCAGCAGCTCACCGCCATCTTCGACGCGTTCCAGCAGGCCGACGGCACGACCAGCCGGCGGTACGGCGGCACCGGCCTGGGCCTGTCGATCAGCCGGGAGATCGCATACCTGCTCGGCGGCGAGATCCAGGCGCAGAGCGAGCTGGGGCAGGGCAGCACGTTCACCCTCTACATGCCGATCGAGACGGTGCCGGTGCACGCCGACGGCCCGGTCCACGCGGAGCCGGCCGCCCAGCCCGTGCTGCCGCAGATCAACGTCGCCGAGATCATCGACCGGCCGGCCACCCGGCGGCTGCTGGTGGTGGAGAGCACGGCCGACGGGCTGCTCACGCTGATCGCCCGGGGCGCCGCCACCGCCGTCGCCGACACCCACGGGACGGTGCAGGTGGCGACGGCGGTGGACCCGTACGCCGCGATCGCCGACCTGATGTCCCAGCCGTTCCACGCGGTGGTGCTGGACCTGTCGATGCCGGCCGACCACGGCTCGGTCTTCCTCAAGGCGCTGCACGACCAGACCGGGCTGCGGCATCTGCCGGTGCTCGCGTACCGTACCCATCCGCTCGGCCCGAACCAGGACACCCTGCTGCAGGCGCTCGCGCAGACCCGGCCGCTGGAGGTGCTGTCCAGCCTGGACGAGCTGCGGGAGCGGGTCACCCTGCACCTGTCGACCGACGCCGGGGTGCCGGTGATGCCGCCGGCCATCGACACCGGGACCATCACCGACCTGGCCGAACTGCCGGGCAAGCTCACCGGCCGCAAGGTCCTGGTGGTCGACGACGACGCCCGCAACGTCTTCGCCCTCACCAACATCCTCGAACTGCACGGCATGGAGGTCGTCTACGCCGAGAACGGGCGCAAGGGCATCGACGTGCTGGCCCAGCACGACGACGTCGACCTGATCCTGATGGACGTGATGATGCCGGAGATGGACGGGTACGAGGCGACGGCCGCGATCCGGTCCATGCCGAAGTACGCGAACCTGCCGATCATCGCGGTCACCGCCAAGGCCATGCACGGCGACCGGGACAAGAGCATCGCGTCCGGCGCCAGCGACTACGTCACCAAGCCGGTCGACGCGGAGGACCTGCTCCACTGCATCGAACGCTGGCTGGAGAGCTAGTTGTGATGTCCAGGGACGTTCACCGGCTTCCGCTGTTGCTCCATGCCTATTGTCTTGTATAAAGTAGGCTTATGCCTAGGGAGCGGGTGAAGGGTGCCGGTCCGGTGGTGCATCGCACCGCCCGGATCGGCCTGCGCCTGACCCGTGGCCAGCGGCAGCGGTGTTACGGTCTGCTGCGTTCCGCCGGTGATGTCTGGGCGTGTGTCCTGGAGATCAATGCGTGGCGGTGGCCGGCCGGTGGCCGGCTATCAGGAGTTGTGCCGGCTGTTGGCGGAGTCGGGGCCGGGCACGTTCGGGGAGCTGGACAGCGCGGGCGCCCGGCCGGTGTTACGCCGTTACAGTGACGCCTGGTTCTCCGCCGCCGCCCGCCGCAACCGCGTGGCAGGACCATGACCTGCCGGCGTTGCACATTCTCCGGACACCGTGATCTCACCGCGGCGTTCACCATCGCCACCCGCACCCCGGGCGGCGCCACCACCACCCCACCGCCCACAACCGGTGGGGTGGTCACGCACCGTCGAGCCGGACGACATCTTCCCGGTGTCCGAAACGCACGGCGTGACCCCCGCCGCCACTCCACGGCGGCAGGAGGGTCGGTTGGCCTGCGGAGGCCCGCCTCGCCACCCCGGTGGGGAGTCGCTCGCACACACCGGTGCGCGAGGATCCACAACATCACCGGACCCCATCCGGTGAACGTTCGTGGACACCGCACTAGTCCTCCAGTTCGATCCGCTCCTTGCGGACGGAGCCGGTCACGGTCTCTTCGTCGCGGACGGTCTCCTTGGTGAGGCGTACGCGCTCGACCGGCACCGTCTCGGTGGTGACCACGGGCCGTTCGGCCTGCAGGACGACCGGCCCGCCGGCCGGCTCCTCCGGCGCGCTGAGCGGCACCTCCTCCAGGCGCACCTCTTCCCGGGTCACCGGGATCGTCACCTGCCGCTCCTCGGTGACCAGGTACTTACGCAGCCGTACCCGCCGCTCCGGCTCCCGGGTGGTGGAGGTGACGAGCCGTTCCTCGGAGCGGGTCATCGCGTCACCCGGCGCCGTCCCGTAGTGGGCGTGCAGCCGTTCGGCCTGCTCGTACTCCAGGGGGCCGCCGGTGTCCAGCAGTGGGGCCCGCCGGACCTGATCGGCGTCGGCGGCGACGGTCAGCCGCCCGGCTTCGAGGCGGGCGCCCAGCAGTGGCACGAACGATTCCTGGAAGCTCAGCCCACCGGTGCTGACGGTGACCCAGAGTGGATCGTTCGTTTCGGCGTCCAGGTAGATCTGGTGGACCGTGCCCAGTTCGTGACCGCTCCGGTCGTACACCGCAAGCCCTTGAAGATTGTCGATATCGCGCTGTGTGAACACCGAAGGGTGGTACCCGGGCCGGCCCGGAATCCACCTGAATCATGTCCGCGGGTGAATGAGAGACCGTTCACGGTGACTCACCGGATTTGTGCGCATGGCCGGGAAAGTGCCGGGTAGCAAGGGGGCGTACCGAACGAACGCCGAGAGGAGAACCCCCCGATGATCACTGTGGAGCAGGTTCAGACGCTGTACGGCCTCGACGTCTACGACCGCGACGGCGACAAGATCGGCCACGTGGGCCAGGTGTGGGACGACGGCACGAGTGGCCGCCCGACCTGGGCGAGCGTCAAGACCGGGCTGTTCGGTCTCAACGAGTCGCTGGTGCCGCTGCAGGACGCCGACGTGCGCGACGACCGCCTCGTCGTGCCGTTCCAGAAGGGCACCGTGAAGGACGCGCCCAACGTGGACGCCGACCACGACGAGCCACTGAGCAGCGAGGACGTGGAGCGGCTGTACGAGTACTACGGCATCGACTGGCGTGAGCACCACCGGTCGTACCAGGCCGGCGCGACCGCTGCCGGCGAGAACTACCGCGAGCGGGAGCGGGAGAGCTACGGCGACGCCGAGGCCATGACCCGGTCGGAGGAGCGCCTCCAGGCCGGCACCGAGCGCGAGGAGGTCGGCCGGGCCCGCCTGCGCAAGTACGTGGTGACCGAGCGTCAGCAGGTCGACGTGCCGGTGGAGCGCGAGGAGGTACGCCTGGAGCGCGAGCCGATCACCGGCCACAACCGGCAGGCCGCGTACTCCGGCGCCGACCTCACCGAATCCGAGCACGAGGTCACCCTGCACGCGGAGCGTCCCGTCGTGGACAAGGAGACCGTCCCGGTCGAGCGGGTCCGCCTCGGCAAGGAGACCGTCCGCGAGGAGGAGACCGTCGGCGGCGAGGTGCGCAAGGAGCGCATCGAGGCCGACCTGCCGGGTGAACACGGTCGTCGCAGCATCGACTGACCGTCCCCTGATCCCGGGTGGGGGTTCCCGCGGAGGGTGCCCTCACCCGGCCGTCTATCCGGCCGTTTCGGCCAGTAGGCAGACGGCCAGCAGGTGCAGGGACGGCCACGACGCCCGCTCCCAGCCGGACCCCACCTCGGCCGGGGACCAGCCACGGGCGGTGACCGTGTCGGCGACGCCGTCCGCGTACGCCGCAAGGGTCTCCGCCCTGACCTCGCCGAGAGTCTCCCGGATCTGCGCGACGTGCTGGTCGACGGCGGCCGCCAGGCCGGGGGAGAGCCGCATCGCCTCGATCCCGGACACGCCGAGCCGTCGCGACCACTGCGCGAGGGCGAAGTCCGCCGCCTCGGCAACCGTCAGACCGTCCTGCTGATCCAGTTCCATGACCAGCGACCGTACGGAACGATCCGATCTCCCGGCAAGCGGCGGAACCGGCACATTCGACGGTCCACGCGGGCGAACCCGGTCCGGTGATGGGTAACGCTCAAGCATGCGAGATTCAGCCCACCTTCGCGTCATGACCGTCAACCTGCTGTCGCCCGGCAACGGCGACTGGGATCACCGTCGTGCCGTGCTGCGCGACGGGATCGCCCACTGGCGGCCGGACCTGATCGCCCTGCAGGAGGTCGCCGACGTGACCGACGTGCTCGGCGACGGCTACCACCTGGTCCACCACTCCCGGCGGTCACCCGACGGTGTCGGCGCCGCGTTCGCGAGCCGGTGGCCGGTCACCGGGGTGCGCGAGATCGATCTGCGGGTCACCGATCGGGTGACGTTGCCGTGGAGCGCCGCGGTGCTCGGCGAGACCGGGAACTTGCTGTTCGTTCATGTCAAACCCACGTGGGAGTACGGCTACGCGCTGGAGCGTGAGCGCCAAGCGGTGGCGTGCGCCGGCTTCATCGACGAGGCGCTCGCGGGCCGGGACATGCCGGTCGTGGTCGCCGGCGACTTCGACGACGGCCCCGCGTCGGCGAGCATCCGGTTCTGGACCGGCGTCCAGTCGCTGCACGGGACCAGCGTCGCCTACCAGGACGCGTGGGCGGCGATCCATCCGGACGACCCCGGGCATACGTTCACCCCGCGCAACCCGCTGGTCCGCTCCGGCGAGATGCCCCTGGAAACCGGCCGCCGCATCGACTACGTGCTGATCCGTTGCGGACACCACGGGCCGTCGCTACGGGTCGCCGACTGCCGGCTCGCCTTCACCGAACCGGTCGGTGGCGTCTGGGCCACCGACCACTTCGGCGTCGTCGCCGACCTGGAGCGTGTGTAGTTCGGGTGCGCATAGCGGCCGAACTACACACGCTGTCAGATGCCGGGCAGGCCGGCGGCCAGGCCGAGAGCGGCACAGACACCCGGCACCCGCAGCACCGGCCACTTACGCCAGAAGATCAGCAGAGCGGCGATCACGGCGATGACCAGCGGTAGGGTGACGTTCGTGCCGTGCTTCCTGTTCATCCTGCTCGGCGTGCCCTACATGCCCGCTCCTCGACGACGGTCGCTGCCCGGTCGGCGAGGTCCTGCACGGCCTGCCGGGCGATCTCCCGCTCCGGCGGCGGGAAGTAGTCCCGGTCGGCGATGCGGCGCAGCTCGCCCCGCAGCCGCCGGACGGCCCGGGCGCGTTCGGTCTCGTCGCCGGCCGGGCCGTGCGCCTCGGCGGTCACCGCGCGGTACTCCGCGGCGCGGGCCTCCCGCATCGCCGCGACCACCGCACGCTCCTGCTCGGCACTGCCCGGCTCGGCGATCCACAGGGTCGCGGTGCCGCCGTTGTCGACGACCTCCTCGGCGACCCAGTCGAGCTGCTCCCGGGTCCGGTCGTCGGCGGGCAGCGCGACCAGCCCGTCACCGAGCCGGGCCACGCCGAGCCGCTCCAGCTTGCGCCACACCGCGATCCGTGGCTGCGACGGCTCACGGGGGATGCGGTAGGACAGCAGCACCCAGCGTGCCGTCGTCTCCACAGGATTCACCCCGTGAGTGTAACCATGGTTACGGCGTCACTTGGTGGCCCGGTTCGTCAGGTGGTCCCGCAGCCGGTCGACCAGGCCCACACCGGGCCCGACCAGCTTGTGGAACAGCTCGCTGTTCGGGGCGGCCGGGTGCGGGCGGGTCGGCGCCAGCTTCTTCGCCGTCTCCACCTTGCCGGCCAGCGCCACCAGCTCCTCGGCCGGGATGTGCCGCCGCAGCTCGGGGAAGTGCTCGGTCTCCTCGTCCTGGATGTGGTCGGCCAGGATGGTCTCCAGCTTGCTCAGCGCGGCGTCGAACTCGGCGCTGGACACGTCGGCGCCCTCGAGCTGCTTCATGGTCACCTCCAGCTCCTTGTGTTCCTCCACGTCGTGCTCGACCGCCTTGTCACCGCCGGGCATGTGCTTGCGCATCGCCGGGTAGACGTACATCTCCTCGGCGACCGCGTGCCGGACCAGCTCGCTGATCGCGGTGTCGGTCAGGTCCCGGCGGATCATCGGGTCGGCGACCACCTTGATCTCGCCGATCAGCGCGGTCACGTCACGGTGGTCACTGGTCAGGATGTCGATCACATCGGTACGGGGGCTGTCGGTCACGGTTCCTCCTCGATGTCGTGGACATCCGGCGGATACCCGGCGGCAGGCGGTTCAGTCCCGCTTTCCGGGGAGATCCGGCAGCACGACGTCCACCCGGTCCGGCGGGGCGCCGTCCGCGTGCACCCGCACCCGGAGATCACCGGCCGGAACCTCGATCCAGAGCACCGACTCGTCGACCGCGTCACCGGCCCGCAGCCGTCCACTGGCCACCGTGATCGTCCCCTCGGCGATCACCGCCCCGGCCGGGTCAGCGACGTCCCCGGCCACGATCCGTACGGTGGTGGGGCCCTCGGCGCCGTTCTCCACGCTGACGACGAGACCCGTGGGCCCGATGTCCACCAGGTCGTCGTACCCGGCCACGCTGTCACCCACGAAGAGCACGCCGCCGCGGACGTGCGCCTTGAACTTGCCGAGCACCGCCACGTCAGACCGGCTCCTGCCGGTCCGCGGGAGTGTCGTAGTAGCCGGGCGCCGCCACCAGCACCGACTCGAAATACCTGCCGTCCTCGTCCTCAGGATCGTCGGGAACCCCGGACCGCCAGAACGCCAGCACAAGATCCGGCGCGGTGAGGCAGCCGTCGTCCGTACCCTCGACCCGGGTGATCGCCGTCAACGCTTCCGCCACCTCGTCCGCCGTCAGGTCGAACACGGCGATGTCCCGGAACAGGACCGTCACACCTTTGCGCGGCCGCCAGATCTCCACCGCGTTCACCCGCCCGGCCTGCTGCCCGACCGAGATCGACAGCCCCGAGTCGTAGTTGGCCAGGGTCCCGGTGACCTGCGCCCCCGGTGCGGGTGGCCGATATCCGTCGATCCGCCGCAGGACCTCCAGCGCCTCGTTCAGGGGCATGCCCAGTTCGATCGGCCCCGCGGCCCGCGGAGGATCCAGCTCATATCGCATCGCCATCTTCTACCAGATCGATGCCCGGCCGGGGCTCGGCGGGACGGGGCGATGGTCACCGTCGAGCGAGCCGTCGTCCAGCCCGGTCACCACGCCCGCGAGACCGGCCTGAACGACGGCTGACCGGGTGAGCCGTCGCCCAAGCCGGTCAAGGCGCCCGCAAGACCGGCCTGAACGACGGCTGACCGGGTGAGCCGTCGCCCAAGCCGGTCAAGGCGCCCGCAAGACCGGCCTGAACGACGGCTGGCCGGGCGAGCCGTCGTTCAGGCTGGTCAAGGTGCTCGGGATACCGGTCTGGGCGACGGCTGAGCGGGTCAGCCGTCGCGCACACCGGTCAACAGGCCCGCGAAGGCGGTCTGGGCGACGGCCGGCGAAGCTGACCGGGCGTACCGCGGCCCGGTCAGTTGAAACGTTCCCGGCGTACCGTGGCCCGGCGGCCCCGGATCAGGGCCTGCTGCAGCGAGCGGATCACCATGTCGGCAGCCGGTTCCGGCACTTCCACCAGGGAGAACCGGTCGGTGATCTGGATCGCGCCGATGTCCCGCACGTTCAGCCCGGACTCGCCGGCGATCGCGCCGACCAGATCCTGCGGGCGCACCCCGGCCCGCCGGCCGACACCGAAGAACAGCCGGGTCACCCCCGCGGTCGACGGCCGGCCCCGGCCACCCTGGCGCGGTTCGCGGTCGCGGCCCTGCTGCTTGCGCTCGGACGGCGGCGCCGGCGTCGGGATCTCGTCCTCGTCGCCGTCGCCGCCTGCCGCCTCGTGCAGCAGCTTGATCGCGGCGAGGGCGATGTCCTCGACGTCGAACTCGCCGGTCAGCGAGTCCAGCACGACCCGGAACTTCTCCAGGTCGTCGGTCTCGATGCTGGCCTGCAGCGACGCCCGGGTCAGCTCGAGCCGCCGGGCCCGCAGGTCGGTGACGGTCGGCAGTTTCTCCAGGGTGATCCGCTGCCCGGTGAGCCGTTCGATGGCCTTGAGCATCCGCTGCTCACGCGGCTCGGCGAGGGTGATCGCGGAGCCTTCCCGGCCGGCCCGGCCGACGCGGCCGATGCGGTGCACGTACGACTCGGGCGCCGCCGGCACGTTGAAGTTGATCACGTGGGTGAGCTGTTCGACGTCGAGCCCGCGGGCGGCGACGTCGGTGGCGACGAGCAGTTCGGTGGTGCCGGCGCGGAGCCGGTTCATCACCCGGTCGCGCTGGTCCTGGCTCATGCCGCCGTGCAGCGCCTCGGCCCGGTACCCGCGGCCGTTGAGGGTCTCGGTGACCTGGTCGACCTCTTCGCGGGTGCGGCAGAAGACGATCGCCGAGGTGGGCGCCTCGACGTCCAGGATGCGGCCGAGCGCGGCGGCCCGGTGCGGCCGGGCGACCAGGTACGCGCTCTGCCGGACCAGCGGCATCTCGCCCGGTTCGACGGCTTTGCGGCCCATCGTGATCCGGACCGGCTCGCGCAGGTGACGGCGGGCGATGCTGTCGATGCGCGGCGGCATGGTGGCGGAGAACAGCACGGTCTGCCGGGTGTCCGGGGTCTCGGCGAGGATCGCCTCGATGTCCTCGGCGAACCCCATGTCGAGCATCTCGTCGGCCTCGTCGAGCACGACGGTACGGATGTCGCCGAGGTTCAGGGTGGTCCGCTCGATGTGGTCGAGGACCCGGCCGGGGGTGCCGACGACGACGTCGACGCCGCGGGACAGCGCCTGCAGCTGCCGGCCGATGGGCTGGCCGCCGTACACCGGGAGGACCCGGACGCCGAGGTCGCGGCCGTACCGGTGGACGGCCTGGGACACCTGCTCGGCGAGCTCACGGGTCGGCACCAGCACGAGCGCGACCGGGCCGGTGTCGCGGCGGCCGGGCGTCAGGGTCTGCAGCAGCGGCAGCGCGAACGCGGCGGTCTTGCCGGTGCCGGTCGCGGCCTGGCCGACCAGATCGTTGCCGGCGACCAGCGGCGGGATCGCCTCCTGCTGGATCGGGGTGGGCTCTTCGTAACCGAGGGACGTCAACGCACGGAGCAGCTCCGCCCGCAACCCCAGTCCGGCGAAACCTGTCTCGGACTCGAGCGGATCATGTTGCATGGTTGTCAACTCTAGGAGATTCGCCCGGGCCGGGTGTCAGCGGGCGGGTCCCAGCTCCCGGTACATCAGGTGCAGGCCGACCCGCCCGAGCCTCGGATGCTCGAACGCGCCCGGCACGGTGCCGAGGATCTCCCAGCCGAGCCGCCGGTACAGCGTGACGGCGCTCTCGTTGGAGGCGACGACCGCGTTGAACTGGATTCCGGCGTACCCGGCGGCCCCGGCCCAGTCGATGACGTCCCGGCACAGGGCGGTCCCGACGCCCTGCCCGCGCGCTTCGGCGGCGACCATGAAGCTGGCGGTGGCGATGTGCGATCCCGGGCCGGGACGGTTCGGGCCCATCTTGGCGGTGCCGAGGACCCGGTCGTCGTCGACGGCGACGACCGTACGCCCGGGCGGTGTCTCCACCCACATCGGCCGCGCCTGCTCCTCGGTCATCGCCGGGTCGTACGGGAACGTCTCGCCGTCCCGCACGACCTCCCGGATGATCGCCCACACCTGTGGCCAGTCACTCTCGTCGATCTGCCGGATGCGCATCGGCCGGATGGTAGCGGATCTTGCCGGGGCCGTCCGCTACCCCACGGTAGCGGGCATACTGATCGCCGTGGATGCGGAGTGGCACCTCGAGGAGATCCCGGGCGAGTCGATCACACACGAGCTGAGTTTCGTCGAGGAGGTCACCAGCGAGCGGGAGGACCTGGTCGCGGGGCTGATCGCGTTCGCCGCCACGGTTCCCGGCGTGGCCCGGATCGACCGGGTGGACCGGGAGGCCGCCCTGATCACCGCGCCCGGCCTGCCCACCCACCGGCTGCGGGCGGCGATGCGCCGCTGGTGGATCAAGAGCAGGAAGCAGCGGCCCCCCTGGCGGGCGGCGATGGACCGGGTGGTCGGGACCATCGAGAATCTGCTTGCGGGGTACGGCTACCAGCGCATCGATCAGACCCTGACCCGCGAGGCCGCCCCCGGTCTGAGCCACGTGATCAGCATCGACCACTGGTTCGACCGGGCGCCGGACGAGCACCGGGTCAGCATCGTCGCCCGGGTCCGCCTGGAGCTGTCCGACGTCCCGCCGTTCCACGTCCTGGACCACCACGGTGACCTCGGCGACGAGGCCGCGCTGGTGGCCGTGGTCACCGACCGGGTGCTGCCCCTGCTCGACGGCTTGACCTCGGTGGACGCGATGCTGGCGCACTGGGGTGCGGGACGCTCCATCGCCGAGGACCGCCGCCTGCCGTACACGCTTCCGGAACGCAAGATGCACGCCCGCGTCCTGGTCGCGCTGGACCGGCTGGACGAGGCCCGCGAGCAGTACCAGATCGTGTTCGAGCAGAGCATGCCCCGCTACCGGGAGTACCTGCTGAAGACCGTCGACGGGCTGGGGGTCCCGCCGCTGGTCACGGCCGCCGACCGGAGCCTGACGGTGGCCGAGGCGGCGACGCTGGCCGCGTGGCCGGGCGCACGGACCGGCCGGCTGCGTGAGCTGTCCGGGCTGGCCCTGGACGGCTCGCCCGGGTCGCTGGACGGGTTGTGGGCCTGGTTGCGGGGCGCGCCGGTGGTGGCCGGGGAGCCGGCGCTCGGCAGGTCGTACTACGGGGCGCTCATCTCGTCGCAGATCAGTTTCGGGCATGTCCCGTCCGACCCGTCGTACCGGGTGATCGTGGAGCTGGTCACGGCGTACGTCGGCGAGGTCGTCATCGGGATCGCCCCCGGCACCGTCTGGTGCATCGACGGCGAGGGCAACCTGGGCCTGGCCCGCCACAGCGCCACCGGGCTGCTGTGGCGGGTCCTCGCGATCACGCACGAGGCGTTCGGCGCGGCCGAGGAGGAGTTCGATCCCCGTCGGCTGCGCCGCCTCGCCGACGACATGGCCCGCTGGGTGAACGACCCCGCCGACCGGGTGTGGAACATCCGCGCGGTGTAGGTCAGATCTTGGCGCCGACCGCCGCGCCGTTCGCCGGGACCAGGAAATTCGACGAGCGGATCGAGCCGTCGGTGTTCCGCGCGCCGGTGATGACGGAGGCGTCGGTGCTGGCCAGGGTCCAGGTGCCGCCGATGTTCCAGGAGTTGCCGGCGGCGGTGGACCGGCCGAGCGCGACGGCGGTGGCGTTGCCGGCTGCCAGGTTCGCGGTCAGTTTCGTGGTGGAGCCGCCGTCGACGTCGAACCCGGTCTTCGCGTTCTTCCAGGCGGTGCTGCGGCTGATGGTGATCGCGCCGGTGTTGCCGTTGTCGGTGAAGCCGTGCGCGGCGTTGCTCCAGGAGAACGTGTTGCTGATCGCGTGCGCGGCGGCCGGGCCGGTGCCGCTGCTGCCACCGAGCTTGAACCCGTTGCCGTCGCCGGAGAAGTTCGGGATGCTCCAGCGGTTGTAGCCGTTCCCGTACGCCAGACTGTTCTGGATCGTGATCGGCGAGGTGAACATCCAGGCGTCGAAGCCGTCGTCGACGTTGTTCCACAGCCGCGCGCCCCGCACGATGTTGCCGCTGCCGGAGCCCTCCTTGATGCCGAGGCCGTCGGCGCTCTCCCCGTTCTTGCGCGGGTCCCGGTTGCCGTAACTGTCCAGGTTGACAATGAGATTGCCGGCCGAGGAGCCCTGCAGCTGGAAGCCGGTCTCGTAGTTGTCCCGGGTGGTCAGCCGCTCGAAGGTGTTGTTGTTGCAGCCCGCGCAGTACACCCCGTACGGCCCGTGCACGATCTCCAGCCCGGCCAGCCTCCAGTACGACGCCTCCATGTGGATCGCGCCGCGCTGTCCGCTCGGGATCGTCGACCCGACCGCGCCCGGCGTGTACCCGAGCGCCTCCCCGTCGATGATCACCTTCTCCGAGCCGTACGCGGTGAGCGTGATCGGGGCGCCCGCCGTGCCGCTCTTGGTGATCTGGATGTTCGTGGTCAGCGCGTAGGTGCCGCCGCGGACCGCGATCGTGCCGCCCGCCGACGTCAGGCCGATCGCTTTCTGAATTGTCGCGAGTGGCGCGGCGAGGGTGCCGGCGTTGCCGTCGTTGCCGTTCACCGCGACGTACAGCGTGGTGGTGGCCGCGGACGCCGAGGGGATTCCGGCGAGAATTCCGGCGGTTACCGCGGCCGCGCCGATCACCGTGGCCAGCACTTTTCGGGACGTCATGAGGATCTCCTTTAGCGGAAAGCGCCGACGAGGGGGAATGCGCTTTCCCGGCGGGAACTTACAGCAGGGTTCGAGGCGGGTCAATCCGTCAGGCTTCGCAGTGGGCGCTAATGCAACAAACCTGCAAACGGAAGCCATTGACGTGCGCCGATAGGCGATTTTACGGTCGGCGCATTCCCCGTTTCCCCGACATCATCCGAGGTCATCCATGCCGAAGATCAGATGGCTCGTCACGGGCGTCGCGGCGGCCACCGCCGCCCTGCTCGCCAGTGCCGTCCTCAGCAGCCCCGCCCACGCCGAGACCCTCTTCACCGACACCTTCGCCGACGGCAACGCCGACGGCTGGACCCGCAACGGCGGGACGTGGGCGATCGTCACCGACGGCAGTCCCGCGTACCAGCAGTCCAGCACCAGCACCAACGCCCGCGCGCTGGCCGGCAGCTCGTCCTGGACGGATTACACCGTGCAGGCCCGGGTCAAGCCGGTCACCTTCGGCAACGCCACCCGCACCGCCGGGGTCGCCGCCCGTGCCCAGTCGACCAGCCAGTACTACACGTTCGTCCTGACCGGCGGCGGGGCCGCCCAACTGCAGAGAGTCTCCGGGGGTACGGCCACCGCGCTCGCCACCGTACCGGTCACCGGCGGCACCGGGGCCTGGCGGACGCTCGCGCTGACCGTGCGCGGCACCAGTCTCACCGGTTACCTCGACGGGACCGCTGTCGCCCAGGCCACGGACGGCGCCTACACCGGGGGCAGGATCGGGCTCGTCACGGCGTACACCAACGCCATCTTTGATGATGTCCAGGTCGGCACCACGGCGCCCGGCCCCGGGCCGTCGGTCACACCGACCACCCCGCCACCGCCCGGCGGATGCGCGGTCACCGGGACCGCGACCGGCTTCGCGGCCGGCACCACCGGCGGCGCCGGCGGGCCCACCGTGCAGGTCGACACCGCCGCCGAGCTGCTGCAGTCGATCGCCACGCCCGGCCCGCTGACCATCTGCGTCGTCGGGACCATCACCGTCCCGGCCGGCATGCACGACGTGACCAGCGACAAGTCCATCGTCGGCGTCGGATCGACCGCGGGCGTCACCGGCGGTGGCTTCAACATCGGCCTGCCGGTGTCCGAGGTGACGACGCCGCCCGCGAACGCCGTGCACAACGTGATCATCCAGAACCTGACGTTCCGCGGCGCCACCGACGACTCGATCAACGTGCAGATGTTCTCCCACCATGTGTGGATCGACCACAACGACCTGTCCCGCGGCTACGACGGGCTGATCGACATCAAACGCGGATCGTCGCTGGTCACGGTGTCGTGGAACCACACCCACCACCACACCAAGAACATGCTGCTCGGCCACGACGACGACAACGGCGCGCAGGACACCGGGCGGCTCAAGGTCACCTACCACCACAACTGGTTCGACGCGACGCCGCAGCGCAACCCGCGGGTCCGGTTCGGCGAGCCGGTGCACGTCTACAACAACTACTACTTCTACAACACCGACACCGGGGTGGCCTGCCAGAACAACGCCGGATGCCTGGTCGAGGGCAACTACTTCGAGAACGTGGAGGAACCGGTGACCAACACGTACGCCGGGCCGTCCGGTCGCTGCGTCGCCCGCAACAACGTCTTCGCCGGTGAGTCGGGGGCGCCGGACTGCAGCGGGACCGTGCAGGAGCCGTCCACCTACTACAGCTACACCCTCGACGACCCCGCCCAGGTGAAGTCGATCGTCACCGCCGGCGCGGGCGTGGGGAGGCTCTGACATGCGGCGCAGAACCCTCCTCGCCGCAACCGCCGGCGCCGTCGCCGCACCCGTCCTCGCGGGCCGGGCGTCGGCGGCCCCGGCCGGGCCGGACGGCTTCGCCACGGTCGCGGGGTACGGCAGGGCCACCACCACCGGAGGCGCCGGCGGGCCGGTCGTCACGGTCTCGACACCCGCCGCCTTCCTCGACCACATCGCCCGCCCCGGACCGTACGTCGTCCAGGTGTCCGGCACGATCACCCTGCCCCGCGGCACCACCGACGGCATGCACCCGGTCGCCTCGAACAAGACCATCGTCGGCCTCGGCTCGACCGCGGCCCTGACCGGCGGCGGCCTCACCATCGGCCTGCCGGTCTCGTCCGCGACCACCCCGCCGGCCGGCGCCGTCAACAACGTGATCATCCGCAACATCCGGTTCTCCGGCGCGTCCGACGACCTGATCAACGTGCAGATGTTCAGCCATCACATCTGGATCGACCACAACGACTTCTCCGACGGCGACGACGGGGCGGTCGACATCAAACGCGGCTCCGACCTGGTCACCGTCTCCTGGAACAGGTTCCACGATCACGACAAGACGCTGCTGCTCGGTCACGACGACGACAACGGCGCCCAGGACGCCGGCCGGCTGCGGGTCACGTACCACCACAACTGGTTCGACGGCTCCGACCAGCGGCATCCGCGGGTGCGGTTCGCGCCGATCGTGCACGTCTACAACAACTACTTCCGCGACAACAGCTACGGCATCGCCTCCACCAACGACGCGGGCCTGTTCGTGGAGGGCAACTACTTCTTCAGCGTCAACAACCCGGGCCGGGTCGACTTCAGCGGGCCGCTCGGCCGGATGGTCCAGCGCGACAACATCCTCGTCGACTGCAACCACGCCATCGAGGTACGCGGTGCGGTGGCCGACCCCCGGAGCTTCTATGCGTACGCGGCCGACAGCGCCGCGTCCGTGCCGACGATCGTGCCGGCCGGTGCCGGCGTGGGAAAGGTGTGATCAGCATGCGCAAGCTCCTGGCCACGGGCGCCGCCGCGATCACCGTCGTGGCGCTGGCCGGTGTGCCGCAGCCCGCGACGGCCGCGGCCGCCGCCGTCGCCGACGGGTTCGCCACCGGGACGACCGGCGGGGCCGCCGGGCCGACCGTCACCGTCACCACCTCCGCCGACCTGGCCCGGTACGCCGGAGCGAACACCCCGTACACCATCCTGATCAGCGGCCGGATCTCCGCCGGCGGCATGATCACCGTCGTCGCCAACAAGACGATCCAGGGCATCGGGTCCACCGCCGAGATCACCGGCGGCGGCCTGCAACTGGGCACCACCACCCGGCCCGGCAACAACGTGATCATCCGGAACATCCGGTTCAGCAACGCGTCCGACGACTCGATCAGCGTCACCAACAAGGCCCACCACGTGTGGATCGACCACAACGAGTTCCTGCCGGGGTACGACGGCTCGCTCGACATCAAACGCCAGTCCACCAACGTCACCGTCTCGTGGAACCGGTTCACCGGCACCGACAAGACGATGCTTCTCGGGCACTCCGACAACTACCCGGCGGACGTCGGATATCTCCGGGTCACGTACCACCACAACTACTTCGAGGGCTCCAACCAGCGGCATCCGCGGGTGCGGTTCGGCGAGCCGGTGCACGTCTACAACAACTACTACAAGAACATCGGGCTGTACGGGATCGCGTCCACCGAGAACGCCGGGGTGGTGGCCGAGGGCAACTACTTCGAGAACGTGCCCTTCCCGTGCCACTCCACCGGCGGGTACGCGGAGAGCAACCCGGGCCGGCTCGTCCAGCGGGCCAACGCGTTCGTGAACTCCGGCCCGTGCGAGGCCGGCGGGACCGTCACCGAACCGGGCACCTTCTACTCGTACACCCTCGACCCGGCGGCGAACGTGCCGGCGCTGGTCACCGCGGGAGCGGGAGTCGGCCGATGAGAATCGTCCTCGCGGCCGTGCTGGCCGCCGCATCGGTCCTGGTGGCAGCCGCGCCCGCGCAGGCGGCGCCCACCGTCGACGGGTTCGCGTCGGTCGCCGCGCTCGGCCTGACCACCACCACCGGCGGGATCGCCGGCCCGACCGTCACCGTCGACACCACCGACGAGCTGCTCGACGCCATCGACACCGTCGGTCACCTGACCATCCAGGTGTCCGGCACCATCGACATCACCAGCAAGCAGGGCGTACGCCCGAACAAGACGATCGTCGGCATCGGCGCGAACCCGACGATCCGGGGCGGCGGTTTCGACTTCTACCGCTCGTCCAACGTGATCGTGCGCAACCTGACGTTCGTCGACGCCGAGGACGACGCGATCAATGTCGGTCAGCAGTCCCACCACATCTGGATCCACCACAACACCTTCCGCACACCGGCGGACGGGTCGATCGACATCGTGCGCGGCGCCGACTACGTGACCGTGTCGTGGAACCACTTCGCCGGCACCGACAAGAGCATGCTGATCGGCCACTCCGACGGGGCGTCCTCCACCGACGTCGGCCACCTGAAGGTCAGCATCCACCACAACTGGTTCGACGGCTCCCGGCAGCGGCATCCCCGGGTCCGCTTCGGCGAGCCGGTGCACGTCTACAACAACTACTTCCAGAACAACGCGCTGTACGGGGTGGCGTCCACGATGAACGCGGGCGTGCTCGTCGAGGGCAACAACTTCGCCGGGGTGCCGTACCCCTGCTTCTCCACCAGCGGTTACGCCGACAGCGGCCCCGGCCGCCTGATCCAGCGCTCGAACGTCTTCACCGGCTCCGGCCCGTGCGAATCCGGCGGTACGGTCACCGAGCCGCGCACCTTCTACCCGTACACCCTCGACCCGGCCTCCTCCGTCCCGTCCCTGGTCCGGGCAGGCGCCGGCGCCGGCCGTCTCTGATCGTGGTCTCATGGTGGCGGTGCTCCGCATCGCCACCATGATCTACTTCAGCGGTGGATGCCCGGCGGACCGTTCCAGAACTGGCTGATCGGAAGCCTTCCGCATCTGCCGCCCGGCAGGCCGACGCCGCGCACCTGGACCGCAGCCGCATACCGGAGGTGCTGGACGCGGTCCTCGCCATCGAACCCGAATGGGCGCGCGGCGAAGGACCTGCGCCAGCGAACGGGCCGGGATCCTGATCCGTGACCCGCTCGTCGCCGGCGTGCTGCGCGGTCACCGGCCCGCCGTCTCCGGCCGCACCGTCGAGCGCCGGTTCCGGGCCGCGACCGGACTCACCGGGGGTGCGGTCCGGCGGATCGAGCGGGCCCGTACCGCCGCGGATCTGCTGGCAGCCGGTGACCCGGCCGCCGACGTCGTCGCGAAACTCGGCTACTTCGACGAGCCGCACCTGGCCCGGGCGCTGCGCAGCTACATCGGGCGCACCGCCGGGCAGCTGCGTGCGGGCGCCGCGGTGCGATCGGGCTCGACCTGGATCAGCGCGTCACGTCGTAGATCAGCTTCAGGATCCCGTTGGCGTAGCTCTCCGACTCGCGCAGCGTCAGCATCCGCTTGTCCCGGTCGGCCCGTCCGAACAGGCTCTTTCCCGCGCCCAGCAGCGTCGGGAAGACGAGCAGGTGGTAGCGGTCGATCAGGTCCGCGTCGGACAGCCGCCGGGGGAGTCGACGACGCCGTCGAGCGAAATGAAACCGGTCCAGACCAGGTCCCGCATGGTGCTGTCTCCTCAGTTCGGGTGAGCTGTCCCGACCAGGCTAGGTCCCGGTCGGCCCGCCCGTCGTGGACAGGACCGACGGCTCACGCGATGAAGGACCGCAACTCCACGGACGACGCGTCGGCGACACCGTAGGCCTCCCGCAAGGTCGACACCATCAACTCAGCGATCCGGGCGGCGTCGCGGCTGTGCAGGGGCCACTTGCGGACCTCAAACTGCCAGAGCGGCTGTACGGGGTGGTCTGGCGGCCGCCAGCCCTTCGCTGCCAGCACCTGCTCCTGCTCGGCGCTGAGCTGCCCGTCCGGCGGAAGGAACGCGTTGGAGACCGCGTCCAGCCGGAGTTCGTCCTGGTTCTGGATGACCTCGGTCCACCGGTTGCCGGGCGCCTCGATGATGACGACCTGGTTGAGCTGCAACAGGTGCAGGCGGGCGGCGAGGTGCTCGGTGAGCTCCTCCCACGAGGACGGGTTCATGCCGACGCCTCCACGATCGGGTCCCACCGGTCCTGCCAGCTGTTGTGCGCCCATTTCACGCACACGGAGCTTTCCAGGTTCTTGACACCGACCGTGAAGTCGGCCAGGCGCCAGCGCACGTCCACCGGCTCGCTGTGCCGCCGGGCCGCCGGCTCGCCGAAGGCGGCGATGCCTTCATCGACCGCGTCGGCGAAGGCGTCCATGACGAGCCGGTCCCGGCCGGGTGTGCCGTCCTCGAGGCGCTGTGTGACGAAGATCGTGAAGTCGCGAACCCGGCCGTCGAGGAACGCGAAGCAGACCTCGTGCTGTTCCTGGGTCAATCCGCCATCGGCGAACCCGCCCACGCCGTCGAAGACGGAATCCAAGGTCCAGCCCATTCGGCGGCACAGCTCCTCGACTTCTTCCGGCCGCCAGGACCAGGGAGTGTCTCTGATCCGCGTCATCAGGGACCGGAGCGCTTCGGGACTCGCCCGGCGCCAGCTCGTCATGCGTACTCCTCGATCGCTCACGGCTGAGGGAATCCTCCCATGATCCGTAAGGTGTCCGGCATGGCGTTCATCACCGGGCAGTCCGGGTATCTCGCGGCGATCGTCGCCTTCCTGGGGATCGGCCTACTGATCTCCGAAGAGGACCACAGCGACTCCCTCTTCGCCATCGATCAGATCGCCACGCCCTTCCCGGATTGACCGGCCGCCTCCGCCAGTAGCAGCCCGGTCCGGTACAGCTCGATGAGCAACGGCCGCAGCTGCCGCCCGGCCGGGCTGAGCTCGTAGGTGACCCGGCTCGGGAACCCGCGGACGGCCCGCCGCTCCACCAGCCCGCGCGAGCGCAGGCCACGCAGTCGTTCATCGAGCACCTTGTCGCTGAGCTGCGGAAGAGCGGCACGCAACGTGCTGAACGACAGCGGCCCGTGCATGAGTTCGCGCAGCACCAGGGTGGTCCACCGGCCGCTGACCGCGAGGAGCGCCCGCTCCACGGGACAGCCGGGCTCGGGCCGATCGGTGCGGCCGGCATCGTCCGGGACGAGTTCCGGATCCCATCGGTGACTCACCGTTTGGTGAGCCACGGCGGCGTCCGCTTGGCTGAGGTCATGTCCGATCACGAACACATCATGGCGCGGACCGCCGAGGCGGCGCTGCACCCGGCGGCCTTCGCGGCCGCGTTCAACAGCGGCGATCCGGTTGCGGTGGAGGCGATGTACGAGGACGGGGCCGTCTTCGTCCCCGCCCCCGGCAACCCGGTGACCGGCCCCGACCGGGCGGCCGCGACCGAGAGCTTCCTGACGCTGGGACTGCCGATCACCGTACGGCCGAGGCACGTCTACACCGCCGATGACATCGCCCTGCTGATCGTCGACTGGACGATCGAGGGCCCCGGCGTGCACCTCTCCGGCACGGCCACCGACGTCGCCCGCCGCGGCGCCGACGGCACCTGGCGTTACATCATCGACAACCCGTTCGGGGTGGCCGTGCCCGGTCAGTGAGCGGCATGGCGGCCCCTGCCCGGCGGCCGCCGCGACGACCGTCACGGTGGCGGGCTTCACAGAGGTACGGCGGGTGAACGGCTGATGTGTCTACGGTGGATGACACTCGTCATCGCATCCCTGGGGAGCCTCTTGCACGCCGAGATCGTCACCGCCCTCGACCGCCACCTCTCCGAAGTCCAGGCGCTGCGCAGCCTGCTCACCGACGCGCGCGCGATCGAGCCGGGCGAACGCCTCGACGTGGTGCTGCGCATCGCCGCCAGCGCCGAGCGCCTCACCCACACTGTGCACGATCAGGCGATCACCACTGCCCGCTGACCGCGGCGTCAGTCCTCGCGCCGCGCCCTGAGCAGGGCCGTCAGCCGTTCGGCGGCGCGAGGATCACGCCCGAACAACGCGGCGGCCAGCAGTGCCAGCGCGCCGGCGCCTCCGGACACCAGCGCCCACTAGGGAACCGCACCGCCACCGAGCAGGGCGGCACCGCCGCCGAACGCCGCTGCCGCCTCGGCAAGCGACCGGGGGTCGGCGCGGCGGATCGACCGGATCAATCGGCGCCGGCGCTCCCGGATGTCCGGGCCGTCCAGCGTGTCCAGTGTGCTGCACGCCAGGTCGGTCAGTTCGCGCGCCATCTCCGGCGCCTGTAGGTGGTGTGCCAGCGGAACATGGAACACGAGGGTGTCGAGCGACGCCCGCCGTCGGCTCGGTACCGGCATCGGGTCGATCGTCCGCAGGTTGTGCAGCCGGTCCGCGACGGTGATCAGGCTCAGGTCCGGGTCGGCCGGTCCGCGATCCCGGATCACCCGGTAGGTCAGGTCCTCGACCAGGCCGGCGATGCCGGACCCGAACTCGGCATGCAGCCGGCCGGAGGTGACGCTGGTGTCCTCGATGACGTCGTGGAGCAGGGCGGCGCAGATGGCGGCCGTGCTGCCACCGCCGGCCGTGACGATCCCGGCGACTGCGACGGGATGGGTGATGTACGGGTGGCCGCTCGCCCGGCGCTGCCGGCCGTGTGCGCGTTTCGCGACCTCGTAGGCGTTCCAGACCTGGGGGATGTCGCTGGATCGACCAGAGTCACTGAGGGTGCCGACGATGTCACCGATGGTGTGCCCCATGGGCTGAGTGTAGAGAAGGCGGTCACTGGCATCTTCCGGCCGACTCTGATCACGTGATCCGATGCAGGTGCGCGCGCTCGATCCACACGGTCCGGAGGCGCAGCCCTGGGCGGCGGCGTTCCGGGCCGGCCTTGCCGCCGGCCGTGAGCATCCGACGGTGGCCGGCGCCGATGCGATGCTGACCTCGCTGCGGACCACCGCCGGCAATCCGGTCAACGACCGCCGGGCGTACGGGGCCTGGGACGGCGACCTCTGTCTCGGCGGCGTGATCGTGAACCTGCCGCGGTCCGCCAACACCCACACCGCCGGCCTGGAACTCGCCGTGATCCCCGGGCATCGGCGGCGCGGCGCGGGCACGGCGCTGTACGAGGCCGCCGCCGGCCTGGCCGTGTCGCGGGCCCGCCGGGTCCTCTCGACCGAGGTCAACGTGCCGCCCACCGGCGACGACGGCGTGCGGTTCGCGGCGGCCCGGGGCTTCCGGATCACCCTCACCGAGCGCCGCTACCTGCTGGATCTGCCGTCCCGAACACCGGTGCGCGCCGGCGTTCCGGACGGCTATCGCCTGCACACCTGGACCGGTCCCGTCGCCGCCGGAACCGCCCCCGCGCTCGCCGCGATGCGCACTCTGATGGAACGGGACGTCCCCACCGGCGACCGGGACCGCGAACCGGACACGATCACCGCCGCCGAGGCCCTGCGCAACGACGAACGGCTCACCGCCGCCGGGTGGGGCATCGTCACCACGTTGCTGGGCGCCCCGGACGGCACGCCCGCCGGATACACCCGCCTGTACGTCAACTCCGACCGGCTGCACGCCCAGCAGGACGACACGTTCGTCCTCCGCGCGCACCGCGGCCACCGGCTCGGCGCCCACATCAAAGCCGCCAACCTGACCCGCCTGACGACGGACTTCCCCAGCGTCCGCCACCTGCACTCCTGGACCGCCGACAGCAACACCGCAGGGATCGCCACGAACCGCCGCTTCGGTTTCCGCCCCGTCGAGACCATGCACATCATGGAGGCGTCCCTCCCGGGAAACCGCTGACCCTCGAACTCGGGTGCTGGACGCGGCGCGAGCCGGTACCCGACGCCGGACAGCCAACCGCGAGCCGCCACCAGGCTCGAGCCGGCTGCGACCGCCGGCCGGATCACGCCGCACCCGCGAGCCGGCTGCGACCGCCGGCCGGATCACGCCGCGCCCGCGAGCCGGCCACGGCCGATTCGTGCGGAGACAGGCGTACGCGGGATGTCAGGTCGGCGTCTCTCCGGGACGGTGTGCCGGGGCAGGGCGCGTAGAGTTCGGTCGGCTGGCCGCACGCGGATGGTGGTGGGCGGATGTGACGGTCGTGGTCGGGGTGGACGGGTCGGGGCGCACCCACCGGCTCCGTCAGATCGCCGCGACCGTGCCCGGCGCGGTGTGGTGGACCGCCGGACAGTCCACGGACGGATGGCGGGCCGGGCGACCCGTCCCGGCACGTGCGGACGGCGAGGTCGCCGAAGCGGTCCGGGACGGCGCGACCCTGATCATCGTGGACGATGCGCACCGGCTCGACGCCGCGACGCTGGCCGGGCTGGCGGCTGCCTGCCGGAGCGGCGTACCGATGCTGATCTCCCGGCGGCCCACCATCGACCGGCCGGAACTGGCCGAACTCGACGAACTGGTGTCAGCCGACGGAGTGGAACTGCTCGGCGCGCTGGACCGGGACGGCGTGACCCGCCTGATCGCGGCGGTCACCGGGCGGCCGGTGTCACCCGACGTGGCCGAGACCGTCTTCACCGCGTCGGCGGGCCTGGCGACGGTCGCCGCCGCGGTCGCCGTCGCGCCGCCGGGAGTGACACCGCCGGTGCTGGTGGCGCGGGTGCAACGACGATTCGCGATGCTGGACGACACGACGGTGACGGCGGCGCGGATCCTGGCGTTGCGGCTCGACCTGCCCGATCATGTGATCGCCGGCGCCTGCGGTGTCGATCCGGCGGGGTTGGCCGCGCTGCTGCGGACACTACGTGACGAGGGTCTGCTCGCCCCCGGCGGCGAACGGATGATCCCGGCGATGGCCGAGGCGGTGCTTGCCGAACTCGGCGGGCCGGAACGCCGGCGTGTCCACGACGCGGTTTCCGGCGCCCTGATCGCCGCCGGAACCGATCCGGTCGCGGCGGCCGGTCACCTGCGCGCCGCCCGGGCCACCACGACTGTCGCCTCGGTCGTCTACCGCGAGGCCGGCGAACGGCTGCGGTTCGTGGATCCGGCGGCCGCGCTGGGCTGGCTCGATGACGCAGCCGACGCGGGTGGCGACCCGTCGGAGCTGGCGCCGGCCCGGGCCGAGGCGAGCGCGCTGCTGGGCCTGCCGGTCGACGTGGACCAGTTCACCTTCAGCACTTCCGCGCCTGACGGCGACGAGCCGGACGAGGCCGTCCCTGGCAGCGGCAGCCTTCCCGCCGACAGACATCCGCGTGCGGGCGAAAACCCCGGCTTCGGTACGGGCGTCGGCCCACCCGGGCCCGACAGCGACAGCGGAGTACACAACCTTGCGGACGGCGCCGGATCTCAGGCCGACAGCGAAGGGCACAACCTTGCGGACGGCGGAGCATCCGGGGCCGGTGGTCGAGGGCACAAACTTGCGGACGGCGGAGCGTCCGGGGCCGGTGGTCGAGGGCACGGCCCTGCGGGTGGCGGCGGACCTCGGGCCTACAGCGCAGGGCATGACCCCGCGGGCGGCGGAGCTTGGGCAAGTGGCCGGGAGACGGCCGGCGGGGCGGGATACGACGGGCGGCTGAGGCTCGTGGCCGGGGCGATCGCAGCGCACCAGGGGCGGGCCTCGCGGGCAGCGGAGCTACTGCTCGGCTCGCCGTTGCCGGGCCCGGCGATGGCCGTGCCGTCACTGATCGCTATCGGTCATGTCGCTGAAGCGCGGGCCGCGGCAGCGACCGTGGCCCCGGCGCCGCTCGCGAGGTTCGCTGAAGGTGCGCTCGCCGCGGCAGCGCCGGCGGTTGCGTTGCCGATGCTCATCGAGGCGGCGGAGGCCCTCGAACGGGGTACGCCGCCGGTGGTTCTGCCGGACACCCCGCACGCGGTGGCGGCCGTCGTCGCCGTGGCCGCCGGGGATGTGGGAACCGCGGAACACCTGCTCCAGCGCGCCCGGACGGCCCGCGTCGGCGGCCCGGTCGCCGACGAACGGCATCGGTTGTTGCTGGCGTGGGCACGGATGCGGGCCGGACGGTACGACACGGCACTGCATGAACTGCGCTTCCCACCCGGGGGAGAGTTGCCCGGCCGGGAACGGCTGCTCCGGGCGGCCCTCACGGCGGGGATCGCCCGGCGGCGCGGGGACATCGCGGGGCTGCGGGACGCCTGGACCGGAGTCGAGCCGCTACTGGCCCGCCGGGCCGTCGACCTGTGGCAACTCGAGGCGGTGGAGGAGCTCGCGGTGGCCGCGGCCCGGCTGCGCCGTCTCCACCGGGTGACCCCGGTGATCACCCTGCTCGACGGCATCGTGGCCGGGCTGAACCGCCCTGCCACCTGGTCGGTCTCGCTGGACTGGCTGCGCCTGCAGACCGCCATCGCGACCGACGATACCCAGGCTGCGGTGGCTGTCGCCGCGCGGCTAGAGCTGATCCAGAACGGACAGCCAGCCGAACATTCCGGAAACTGGGAAAGCCGGGGAACCGATGGGAACCGGGAAACCGCGAGAAGTAGGGAACACCGGGAAAGTAGGGAACGCCCGGAACAGGGGGAACGCGAGGAACACCGGGGGAGCGGGCTGGAGGATCGGGCGCGGGCGCAGTGTCGGGCGGCGCAGCGGTGGGCGGAAGTGCTGGACGGGCGGGTGGAGCCGGATGCCGTCATGGCGGCCACCGAGGACCTGGTCGCGGCGGAGCTGCCGTGGGAGGCGTCGCGGCTGGCGGGGCAGGCGGCGATCCGTACCACTGACGCCACAGCGGCGCGGCGCCTGCTGGAACGCGCCCGTGAACTGTCCGAGCCGGACGCTGAAAGCGGCGCGGCAACCCCGGCAACCGGGTCCGGGAACCTCTCCGATCGCGAGGTCACCGTGGCCCGGCTGGTGCTGGCCGGCAGCACGCACCGGGAGATCGGCGCGCAGCTCTACATCGCGCCGAAGACGGTCGAGCACCATGTGGCCCGCATCCGCGGCAAACTCGGCGCGAGCACCCGCGCCGAGTTGCTGGCGATGCTGCGGGAGATGCTCGGCGCCTGACAACGCGAGGGCATGCCTGAACCGCGAGGGGCATGCCTGAACCGCGAGGGGCATGCATGAGCGGCAGTGGGGGACGGTCGTGAGGGAACGCCTGCCGCAGCCGCCGGGGGTCACGGGACCGTGGCGGCCCCGTACCGGAGCGAAAGGGGTGAGAGAAGGCCGGCGAACCGGGAGCCGGGCGTCTGACCTGCGGAGATCGTTATCGATCCGCTGAGTTGGATATGCGACGGAAGGCTAGGGAACCCCCTAGGGGAGGCCCTATACCACGGGGGACACCCCGATGCCCGCACCGGGTTATGGGTCGCACGCTGGTGCCGTGTCCGGGTGAAGAAACGCCGGCGCTCACCGAGCGAGGAGAGATCATGACCGTCAACGCCACCGAGGCCCTCAAGGACTTCGTCCTCAACCTGCTGACCGACCGTGAGTTCGCCGCCCGTTACGCGGAGGACCCGCAAGGCACCCTGGCCGCCGAGGGTGTCACCGAGACCGACCTGTCGACCGTGGACGTTCCCGAGGTCGTCAGTGTCGCCGCCGCCCAGCCCGAGGTCTCGTCGGAGGCCCGGTCCGCGCTGCAGGGATACACGTCCGGCGGTGGGGGAGGCGGTGGTGGCGGCGGGTACGCGCCTCCGCACGCCGCGACCGGCACCCAGTCGGTGGACCACGTGGTGCAGCACCTGAACTACGTCACCTACGCCACGTACGAGGGTGACGAGTACGTGACGCAGACTCTGGACCTGACCGTCACCACCGTCAACGACAACAGCTTCGACCTGGACGTGGACGGCAACGTCTTCGGCGACATCGACGCCTCCAACGTCAGCGCGGTCGGTGACGGCGCGGTGGCCGGAGGCCGGGACGTCACCGGTGTCGCGACCGGCGACGGAGCGGTGGCCGGCGGCGGGAACGTGGCCGGGGCGACCGGGGACGGCGCGGTGGCCGGCACCGGCCCGGTGAACGCCGCGACCGGCGCGGGCGCGGTCGCCACGGCAGGTGACGGGGACGTCAACGCGGTGACCGGGGACGGCTCGACCATCGTGGACGGGGACATCAACTCGGCCTCCGGCGACGGCAGCCAGATCATCGACGGCGACAACTTCGGTCAGGCGAACACCGGTGACGGCGCGGTGCAGGTCGGCGACGACCTGTCGGGCGCGGTGAACACCGGCGTGAACACCGGGATCGTGGCCGACGACCTGGACGACGCGGTGGTCGGCGACGGCAACCAGACCGTCCAGTCCGACGGCGACATCGACGAGTCGGTGATCAACTTCGGGGACGGCGACGTGGCGAACCTGCCGGACGCCGACATCGACGACAGCGCGGTGTCGTTCGGCGACGGGGACGCGGCCAACGTCAGCGACGTGCGGGCCGACGACGGGTCGGCGGTGTCCGCGGGCGGCAACGCGTCCGGCAACAACGAGGACAACGACACCACGATCAACGACAACGACACGAACATCCAGGACAACGACACCACGGTCACGACCGTCGAGGACAACGACACCACCGTCGAGGACAACGACACGAGGATCGAGGACAACGACACCCGCATCGAGGACAACGACACCAAGATCGAGGACAACGACCGGATCGAGGACGTGGACGACAGCAACGTCGTCGCCTGACCGGAGCAGACCAGCGTGTGGATTTCGGGCGCCATAGGCGGCCGAAATCCACACACGTGAAGGACCGGGGAGGAACCGTGGCCGAGGTCGCGAAGGCGGTAGCCGTGGTCGATCTGGCGCTGAAGGCGTGTACGGCGTACGACCGCCCCGACGCCGCCACCCGCCTGACCACCGCCAAGCAGGCCCTGGCCGACCCGGTCCTGCACGTGGTGGTCGCCGGCGAGTTCAAACAGGGCAAGAGTTCCCTGGTCAACGCTCTGGTCGGCGCGAACATCTGCACCGTCGACGACGACGTGGCCACCGCCGTGCCGACGTATGTGCGGCACGGTGACAAACCCGAGGCGGCCCTGCTGTACGAGCCGGGCCGCCGCGAGTCCATCCCGGTCGCGGACGTCCGCCGGCACGTCCTGGAGAACAACGAGGGCTCGAAGGACCGCCCGTCCGGTGTCGAGGTCCGGATCCCCCGCAAGATCCTCGCGGGCGGCATGGTCCTGGTCGACACCCCGGGCGTCGGCGGCCTCGGCTCCCCGCACGCGGTGGCGAGCCTGTCCGCGATCTCGATGGCCGACGCGGTCATCTTCGTGACCGGCGCCGCCCAGGAGCTGACCCGCAGCGAGGTCGACTTCCTGCAGCGGGCCCGCTCGCTGTGCCCGGTCGTGGTCTGCGTGATCACCAAGACCGACTTCTACCCGGCGTGGCGGCGCATCCGCGACCTGAACGAGCAGCACCTGGCCCGGCACTGCCCGGTCCCGCTGATGCCGGTGTCGTCGGCGCTGCGTTCCCGCGCGGTCAAGGCCAACGACACCGCCCTGAACATCGAGTCCGGATTCACCGACCTGGTCAAGTTCCTCACCGACCGGATCGGCCGGTCCGCCGCGGACCGGCTCGTCGCCGAGGCGATGGCGGAGACCGCCGAACTCTGCGACCAGCTCGACAACCGGTTCCGGTCGGAGAAGGCGGCCCTGGCCGATCCGGAGGCCGCCGCCCGGGTGGTCCGCGAGCTGACCGAGGTCAAGGAGCGGGTGGAAGCCCTGAAGAGCGCCGCCGCCAAGTGGAACCTGACCCTCGGCGACGGCGTCACCGACCTGACCTCCGACATCGACCACGACCTGCGGGCCCGGGTCCGGGTGGTGATCGCCGAGGCGGACGCCGCGATCGAGGAGGCCGACCCGGCCGACACCTGGCCGGAGATGGAGGCCTGGCTGCAGGCCCGGATGGCGGACGAGCTGCTGGCCAACTACGAGCTGCTGCGGCAGCGGGCCGGCGAGCTGAGCCGGCGGGTCGGCGACCACTTCCACGAGGCGTCGACGATGCTGATGCGCCGGCCGCCGGTGGCCGACCCGACACCCCTGGCCGCGGTCGCCGACTTCGAGCACAAGATCGACCTGCAGCGGATGCGGCTGCCGAAACAGGCGATGGTGGCGCTGAAGAGCGCGTACGGCGGCGCCCTGATGTTCATCCTGCTCGGCAGCCTGGTCGGCGTGCAGCTCGGCCCGATCGGCCTTGGCATCGGCCTGGTGATGGGCCACCGTGGGCTGCGCGACGAGAAGAAACGCCAGGTGCAGAAACGCCGGACGGAGGCCCGCAACGCGATCCGCCGCTACTGCGACGAGGTCAGTTTCGTGGCCAACAAGGACTCCCGGGACACCCTGCGCCGGGTGCAGCGGCAGTTGCGCGACCACTACAGCGGCCTGGCCGAGGAGCTGAACCGCTCCAACGCGCAGGCCCTGGCCAGCGCCGCCGACGCCGCGAAACGCACCCAGGCCGACCGGGACCGGCGCCTCAAGGACGTCGACGCGGAACTCGAACGGGTCCGCCAGCTGCGCAAACGGATATTGGCGGTGACGGGATGACCCTGCCGGACCGGACCCGGGCCGTACTCGATCAGGCGATCGCCGTGTACCGCGGCACCCCCGACGCGGCACGGCTCGCCGCGATCCGGGAGCGGCTCGGCGCGCCGCTGCGGGTGGCCGTCGCCGGGCGGGTCAAGGCCGGCAAGTCCACCCTGCTCAACGCCCTGGTCGGGGAACGGCTGGCGCCGACCGACGCGGGGGAGTGCACCCGGATCGTCACCTGGTACCGCGACGGCCACGGCTACCAGGTGCACGCCTACCCGAAACGAGGCGAGCCACGGCAGCTGCGGTTCACCCGCGACGACGGGGCCATCGACGTCGACCTGGGCGGGCTGACCGCCGGGGACGTCGCCCAGCTGGTGGTGACCTGGCCGGCCGGGGCGCTGCGCACGGTCACCCTGATCGACACGCCGGGCATCGGGTCGCTGTCCGAACAGGCCGCCCAGCACACCTGGGACCTGCTGGTCCCGGACGACGAGGAGACCCCCGCCGACGCCGTGGTCTACCTGCTGCGGCACCTGCATCCCGGCGACGTCGAGTTCCTGCGCGCCTTCCACGACACCGAGGTGTCCCGGCCCAGCCCGGTCAACGCGATCGGGGTGCTGTCGCGGGCCGACGAGATCGGCGCGGGCCGGCTCGACTCGATGGCCTCGGCCCGCCGGATCGCGGCCCGGCTCGGCACCGACGCCAACGTGCGGCGGCTCGTGCAATCGGTCGTACCGGTGGCGGGTCTTCTCGCCGAGACCGCCGTGACCCTCACCGAGACCGAGGTCGCGCACCTGCGCAAGATCGCCGGCCTGCCGGTCAAACAGGCCGAGGAACTGCTGCTGTCCGCCGACCGGTTCGTCAACACCATGCCCGAGGCAGGTTTGACCTCATTGGAGCGCGCGGGGCTTCTGGCCCGTTTCGGGCTTTTCGGGGTACGGCTGACGAGCACCCTGATCCGCCGGGACACCGCCACCACCGCGGCCGCCCTGGCCAAGGAACTCGCCGAACGCAGCGGCCTCACCCAGCTCCGCGAGATCATCGGCTCGCTGTTCCTGGAGCGCCGCGACGTGCTGAAGAGCCGGTCCGCGCTGCTCGCCGTCGCCGAACTCACCCGGGTCCGGCCCCGGCCCGGCGCGGAACCGGTGACCGCCGCCGTCGAGGAGATCATGGCGTCCGCGCACCCCTTCAACGAGCTGCGCGTGCTGTCCAGCCTGCGGGCCGGCTGGATCACCGGGAAACCGGAGGCGGTCGCCGAGCTGGAACGACTGATCGGCGGGTCCGGGGCGGCGGTCAGCGAGCGCCTGCACCTGCCGCCGGACGCGCCGGCCGCCGAACAGTCCGCCACCGCCCAGGCGGCACTGGTGCGCTGGCAGCGCCGGGCGGAGAACCCGCTGACCCCGTACGAGCTGGCGGTCGCGGCCCGGGTGGCGGTGCGCTCCTGCGAGGGCATCCTCTCCGGCCTGGACCGGCGCTGATGGCCTCACTCCAGCAGGTCGTCGGCCCCGTCGTCGTCCACGTTCCAATCGACCTCCGCAGCGTCGGCGGGGACCGTCCCATCGGCCGGTTCGTCCAGCTCGATCGGGTCGTCGGGGAAGTCCAGCGGTGCAACGTCGAGCGTGACGTCGCTATGGTCGAGGGTGGGTTCGGCGTCCGTACCGAACACACCCGTACCGAAGTCAAGATCGGCTTCCTCGAGGCCGCCGGTCTCCGCCGTGGGATCGGAATCCGCGCCGCCAGGCGCCGTGATCATAAGGTCCAGCCAGTCCGGCTCCGCGCCGTCCACAGTGCCGGCTCCGACCACGCTGTGGGCGCTCACGAACGGCGCCAGATGCTCGGCCACCTCGGCGGGCGCGGTGTCGGCATAACTGATCACGGCCTCGGCCACCAGATCCGCCGGCAGATCGTGCAGCAGGCCGGCCGGATCGCCGGCGGCACCGGCGCCGGTCAGCCCGGCGAACACGTCGCGGAGGGGGAGGTCGGGATCCATGCACCAACCATATGAGCGCCGCGAGCCGGACGTCTGGGGGAAAGCCCCCGCCGAACCCCCCATCCGCGACCACACGATACGGAGCGTCAGGTGATGTACGCACTCGGCATCGATCTCGGCACCACCTACACGGCCGCCGCGACGTGGCGGGACGGGCACGCCGAGATCGTCCCGCTCGGCGGGCGGGGCGCGGCCATCCCGTCGGTGGTGTTGCTGCGCGCCGACGAGACGTACCTGACCGGGGAACCGGCCGGTCGGCGCGGGCTGACCGAGCCGCACCGGGTGGCCCGCGAGTTCAAACGGCGCATCGGCGACACCACCCCGATCCTGCTCGGCGGGGTGCCGCAGTCGGCGGAGGCCCTGACGGCCCGGATGCTGCGCGCCGTCGTCGAGCAGGTCGCGGCGCGTGAGGGTGGGCTGCCGTCGGCCACCTGTGTGTCGTACCCCGCGAACTGGGGCCCTTTCAAGATCGACCTGCTGAAGCAGGCCGTGCGGATGGCCGACCTGCGCGGCGACGTCACCTACACCTCCGAGCCGGAGGCGGCCGCGGTCAGCTACGCCCAGCAGCAGCGCCTGGCGACCGGCGCGGTGATCGCCGTGTACGACCTGGGCGGCGGCACCTTCGACGCGGCGGTCCTGCGCAACACCGGCCTGGGCTTCGACATCCTGGGCCGTCCCGAGGGCATCGAACGGCTCGGCGGCATCGACTTCGACGCGGCGGTGTTCCACCACGTCCGGGCCGCGCTCAACGGCAAACTGGAGGAACTGGACGACGAGGACACCACGGCGATCACCGCCGTCGCCCGGCTGCGGGAGGAGTGCGTCAACGCCAAGGAGGCACTGTCCTCGGACACCGACACGACGATCCCGGTGCTGCTGCCCAACATCGCCACCGAGGTACGCCTGACCCGCACCGAATTCGAGGCGATGATCCGGCCCGCCCTGTACGGCTCGGTCGACGCCCTGAAACGCGCCGTCCGTTCCGCCGGCTGCGAACCGGACACCCTCGACGCGATCCTGCTGGTCGGCGGCTCGTCCCGGATGCCGGTCGTGGCCCAGACGGTGACCAGCGAGTTCGGCCGGCCGGTCGCCGTCGACGCGCACCCGAAGCACGCGGTGGCCCTGGGCGCGGCGTGGCTGGCCGGCGGTGCCCGGGCCGCGGTGTCGGGTCCGGCCGCGGGTCGTGCGACCCCGCGGTCCGTCCCGTCCCAGCCGGTCTCGTCCCGGCCGGTCTCCTCCTCGGCGCGGGCCGGTTCGGTTCCGCCCGTTTCCACCTCGCCTCTGCCCATGCCGTCGCCGGGGGACTCCCCGGCGGTCACGGTGCCGGTCGCGGTCAACGACGTCGCCCAGGCCGAGGCGGTCCGCATTCCCGCGGCCCCGGCGCCACCGGTGAACGCGCAGTCCACGGCGATCCTGCCGTCGGCCGACAACCCGGAGATCCCGCCCGCGCCGGTGGTCGGCCGGGTGGCGTCCCGGGTGTCCGGCCGGGCTGCTCCCGGTGCCACGCCCGCGTCTTCCGGGTCCACACCGCCGTCCCAGCCCTCCGGTCGGAGCGCCGGATCCGTTCCCGTTTCCGGTCGGAGCGCCGGATCGGTTCCCGCGTCCGGCCGGGCCGCCGCCTCGCCCGCCCCCACGTCGCCCGCCCCGGCGCGGCGGCCCGCACCGACCGGCAAGGAGCTGGCGAAACGCCGCCGCAGCAGACGGCGCCTGATCTTCGGGATCGCCGCGGTCCTGCTGGCCGCGATGCTGGTCGCGGCCGGGGTCGCCTACGCGCAGTACCGCGACGAACCCGGCACAGGCCAGGGCGCGAACCCGTCGGCGAGCGCGAAACCCAGCGTGAAACCCGCCGCTCTCGCCGCCGACGAGCAGTGCACCGACGAGATCAAGAGCAACAAGCGCTGGGTCTGCCTCACCTCCGCGGTGATCGCCGACGGCAAGCTGACCGTCGACTACGAGGCCGACTGGGGCGGCTCCGAACCGGACGCCACCGGCGGCTACCACCTGCACGTCTGGGGCGGCAGCGGCGGCGCCGATCACGACATGGGCGCGCACGTGCCGAGGAGCGAACGCGGCGAATGGTACGTCGTCGACCGCGATCCGTCCGTTCTGGACGTCACCGACGACCGCTTCATCAACGCTATCGGCGACGCGCAGAAGGTGTGCGCCCGGATTGCGCTCTCCGGGCACGGTTTGGTCAAGGACGGTAAATCCGGCTACAAGACCGGCAACTGCGTCAAGATCACCCGCCGCTGACGTCCCGTGACGGGCTCGCTTGATCGAGCCCGTCCGGTGGGCCGTCTGCCGAGTCCCTCCAGTGGGCTCGCCTGAACGGTCAGGATCGCGCCGTCCCCGGTCCGCGCCGATCCGGCGAGAGCATCACACCGCGTCGATTCTGGATCGCCCGGTACCAGCGGCTTCCGCCCCTGCTCCCCGCCACCGCCGGCGAGCCGGTGGCCGGTCATCACCCATGATCAACTGTCCGGTTCGGATCAGCGACCGTCCGCGCCATGGCTGACCCGGTCAAATGTCGGTACTTTCGGTAGTCATCAAGATTCGCACGGTGACAGCAGAGGGGTCCGTCGCATGGCCGGAGACGAGCCGCTCGGTCGCGAATACCTTCTCCACGAGGAGATCGGCAGAGGTGCTTCGGCGGTGGTCCGGCGGGCCACGAGCCGGCACGGTGGCCCGCCGCTTGCGGCCAAGGTGCTGCATGCGGCGTACGCCGGCGACCGTCGCGTCCGCAACCTGATCCTCCGTGAGGAGGCCGCGCTGCGCGACCTGCACCACGAGTCCATCGTGGCCCTGCGTGACCTGGTCGTCGAGGGCGGCCGGATCACCCTGCTCACCGAGTACGTGGACGGCCCGAACCTGCGCCGTCACCTGACCGCACGCGGCGGCCGGCTGTCCACCGCCGAGGCCGGCGCGATCGGGGCACGGGTCGCCGCCGCGCTTGCCGCCGCCCATGCCCAGGGCGTCGTACACCTCGATCTCAAGCCGGAGAACGTCCTCATCACCCGGGACACCGTCAAGATCACTGACTTCGGGGTGGCCGCCCTGCTCTCCGACGCCCAGCCGCTGGCCACCGGCGGCACTCCCGGCTACATCGCCCCGGAACTCGTCTCCGGCGGAACCGCCACCGCCGCCGCCGACGTGTACGCCCTCGGCATCCTCCTCACCGAAATGGTCACCGGCACCGTCCCGGAGGGCCCACCCGGCCCCGACGCCCCACCCCTGATCCACCACTGCCTGGCCGTCGACCCCCGCGACCGCCCATCGGCCCGCGCGGTCGCCGCCCAGCTCCGCGCCGCCCTCGGCCTCCCACTCACCGCCACCCCTAACCCCACCACCCAGCCTCCCGCCGCGCCCGCACCCCACCCCGCCGCTCCCGTCGCCCACCCTGCCGAAAGCGGTATTCAGCCTGCCGCGTCCGTCTCCCATCCCGCCGTGAGCGCCCCGCACCCCGCTGCGAGTGGTATGCCGGAAAGCGCGGCCGTCCCCCAGCTCTCCGGGGGCGTCCCGGCTCCATCCGGCTGGTCGTCAGTGCTGTCTCACAGCTGCGGAGACAGCCCTGACGACCAGCCGGACAACCCCGGCTGGCTCTCACGGCTGTCTCGGCGGCCGGGAGGCAGCCATGAGAACCAGCCGAACAAGATCCACATCCGAGCTGACGGAACCGGGCCGAACGGGACCGAACCGGAGACCGCAAGACTGGACATACGGCCGGGACGGAACGAACCGGAAACCGCACGCCTGAATCTGCCCCCGGGCGCGCGAGCCGACGCGACCGCGCCCAGGCTGAACCCGACCAAGCTCAACCCACCCGGCCGGGTCCGGGCGAATGCGGCGGTGCCGGCGAACCCGGCGGGGCGGGGAAGGGCGAATGCGGCGGGGCGGGCGAACCCGGCGGAGCGAGGGCGGGCGAACCCGCCCGGTGAGACCCGCTTTCAGCCCGGCCGCGCCCGCGAGCGGCTCTCCGAAGTCCTTCCCGAGATCGTTCCCGAGCTGATCTCCCCGGTTCTGCGCTGGGGCGGCCTGACCCTGGCCATCTCCGCCACCTTCACCGTCGTCGTCTCGATCGTCGTCGGTATCACCGTCTACGTCGGTGGCAGCGACGCCGCCGACCGGGCCCTCCCTCCGCCGGTTCCGGTGACGATCGCCCCGACGGTCACGATCGCCACCGAGCCGGTGGCCGTCGACCGGACCCGGGCCACCTACGCCGCGCACCTCCCGGCCGGCGCCGGCACCCTCTACCTGGCGTTGCGTGACGGAACCGGTATCGCTTACCTGTGCGACGGCGACCGGGTCGAAGCGTGGTTCCGGGGCGCCGTCACCCGCGGCGAGTTCCACCTGACCGGGAGGCAGGGGCGTCTCGACGGCTCGTTCACCAGGGCGAACGCCACCGGGGAGGTGGTTGTCGAGGGTCGTACGACAGGTTTCGCGCTTCCCGCCGTACGCAAGCCTTCCGGTCTTTATCGGGCTTCCGCGCGGGTCCGTGACGCGGAGGTGAAGGGCGGCTGGATCGTCCTGCCGGACGGTAGGCAGGTCGGCGTGCTGACGGTCGCGGGCGATCCGCGGCCGGCGCCGGCGTTGAACACGGCGGGCCGGGTCGCGGATCTGGACGGCGCACCGGTGTCCGCGACCGAGATCGATGTGGAGAACGGCGCGGGGTTCTGAGTGGCACCTGCGAGAGTGGAGGGGACGCACGGAACGGAGGCCCGCGTGCACATCGAACTCGACAGCCCTTCAGCGGTCGACGGCAGGCATCTGCGGGCCGTCGCCTTCAACCAGGTCCGCCTGATGTACGCGGGCTTTCACCTGGAGCAGGCCGGCATCGGCCCGGGCAGCCGTGCCCTGGTCGTCGGCAGTGTCCGCGGTGATCTGGCCCGCGGCCTGGCCGGGCTGGGCCTGACCGTCACCGCCGTCGACCCGTCGCCGGCCGCCACGAAACTCGCGCAGGAACGTGACCCGTCCGGCCGGGTCCGCTACCGCACGCACGATCCGGACGCCCTCGACGGCGGCCCGTTCGACGTCGTCTACTGCGCCGACACGTTCGAGATCGTCGATGATGTCCGCGCGGTCGCCAAGGCGGTGAGCGGGGTGCTGCGCCCGGACGGGCTGCTGCTGTTCGACACGGTGGCCCGGACGGTGCCGAGCATGCTGATCTACCTGGTCGCGTTCCAGCGCCTGCCGATGACCCGGATCATGCCGCCGGGGCGCTACGCGGCGGCCCGCTTGCGGCCTCCCCGGGAGCTGGCCGACATCCTCGGGACGTACGGGCTCCGCGCCATCGACGTGCGCGGGTTCAAACCCCGTACCGTCTCGGGCCTGGTGAAAGCGGTCCGGCAGCGCCGCGCCGGCCGCATCACCGACGACGACGTCGCGGGCCTGACCGATTTCGTCCTGGAGAAGCCGGGCGGCGTCCCGGCCGTCACCTACCTGGGCGCGGCCCGTCACGGGTGATGCCGCAGCGAGCGCCGCCGTCCGCTGCACCGACCAGTCGTCGGCGTACCGTTCCCGGATCGTCGCCGGCAGCGCGTGCGCGATGCGGCTCAGCACGTCGTCGCGCACCTCGGCGGACGCCGGCTCGCCGAAGATCTCCGCCCACGGTCTGATCGCGTTCGCCATCGTGCCGGTGAGGGTGAGGTTCGCGTACGCCGGCTCGTTCCACCCGTCGTAGGCCTGTTTCAGCTGCTCGACCGGCACCTTCAGCCACGCCGAGCAGGGGAGTTCCGACCGGATGTCGAAATCGAGCGGGTCGAGCGGCGCCTGACAGCAGGAACAACCGGTGGGGTGATCTTTCACCCGGCGCACTCCAATCGACCCAACTCCTGGGTGCAGCGGGTCATGGCGACGTACAGACCGTTCCAGCCGCGCGGCTCGGCGGCGATCCCGGCCGGGTCGACGACCAGCGTGGCATCCCATTCCAGGCCTTTCGCCTGTGTCGCGGTCACCACGGGCACGTTCTGGATCTCCGCTGCCAGAGCGTCGACGCGGCTTGCGGGGGCGACGACGCCCACGGTTCCCCCGGCCCAGCGTTCGAGCATGCGCTGTACGGCGGCAGCCGCCTCCCCGGGAAGCCGGTCGGTGGGGACGGTCCGCTGCCAGGGGGTGACGCCGGACGACCGTACCGCCCGGGGTGGGGTGTTGGCGCTGCCCGCCGCAACCAGGATCGGCGCGGTGAGATCCATGACCTCCCGTGGCGTCCGATAGCAGATCGTCAGCTCCGCCGCCGTCCAGCGGTCCCCGAACACCGCCCCGACCGCCTGCGCCCAGCTGGTGTGCCGGTGCGGCGCCTCCGTCTGATCGATGTCGCCGACTGCCGTCACCGACCGGCCCGGGCAGCGCCGCAGCACCATCCGCCACTGCATCTCCGACAGTTCCTGCGCCTCGTCGACGACGACGTGCCCGTAGACCCAGCCCCGGTCGCGCCGCGCCCGCTCGGCGACGGACTCCCCGCCCGGCCGCTGGTCACCGTCGTCACCCAGCAGGTCCGCGAGCGCGTCGAGCAGCGCGACGTCCGCCGACGTCCAGCCCTCCGCGCCGCCGGCGACAGCGTCGATCTCCGCCGCCGTCAGCTCGGGCGCGAACTCCGCCAGCAGCGCCCGGTCCGCCAGCAGCGCCCGCAACAGCCGCTCCGGGTCGCGGGTGGGCCACCACGCCTCGAGGAACCGGGCGATCGCCGGATCCGCCGCGATGTTCTCCCGCAGTTCCTCGATCTCCTCCTCGGACAGCAGCCCGTCCACGTCGCTGCCGCTGCGCCCGTCCCCGGGCCGCTCATCCCGGGCGAACCGGGCGAGAATGTCCTCGTACCCTTCCTCCATCTGCGCCAGCATCGTCTCCCGCTGCTCGGCGACCGCCTCGGCGAGCAGCTGATGCAGCAGTTCCCCGAAGAGCTTGCGGGCGCGACGGTACGGGCGACCGCGCACCGCCGCCCCCATCGCCTGCCGCACCGCCCCCGCCCCGATCAGGTGGAACTCGCCCGCCCACCGCAGTTTCAGCTCACCGGCCCGGGGCAGCAGCGACGTCACGTACCGTTCGAGCGCCCCCTGCCACAGCGCCCGCCCCTTGATCTCCGCGACGTCCCGGCTCTCCACCCGGCTCACCCGTACTCCCGGCAGCAGCGTGTCGCAGGTCGCCGCCACCACAGCGGTCTCGCCGAGCGCCGGGAGGACCTGCTCGATGTACTCCAGGAACCGCGGCGACGGCCCCAGCACCAGCACCGCCCGGTCGGCCATGTGCTGGTGCGTGAACAGCAGGTACGCCACCCGGTGCAACGCCACCACGGTCTTCCCGGTGCCCGGCCCGCCCTGCACGATCAACGGCCCCGTCACCCCGGCCCGGATGATGTCGTCCTGCTCCCGCTGCAGGGTGGCGATCGCGGTGCCCATCCGCCCCGTCCGCCGCTCATCCAGAGCGGCCAGCAACGCACCCTCCCCGACGAGTTCCGCCCCCGCCGACCCGTCCAGCGGCTCGTCGTCGACCGCGACGACCATCCCTTTTCCGGTACGGATGTGCCGCCGCCGAACCAGCCCCTGCGGATCAACCGCCGTCGCCGTGTAGAACGCCCGGGCCACCGGCGCCCGCCAATCCACCACCAGCGGTTCCGCCTCCGTACCCGCTTCGTCGTCGTCGGCCCGGAGCCCGACCCGGCCCACCCGCCGCACCGTCCCGTCGGCCCCGTCCAGCCGCCCGAACACTAATCCGTCCTCGGCCCGCCGCAGCTCATCGAGCTGCCGCCGCACCATCCGCCGCCGCGCCGCCGCCAGCGCGTCCCCGGCTTGCTCCGCCAGGTCCGCGCTCAGTTCCTCGATCAGCCCGTCCCGCCGCGCCACCGCCCGCTCCAGGAACTCCTGCTCCTCCGCGTGCGCCGAATCCCGCCCCATCCGCTGTTCCCCCGCTTCCGGAAAGCCCTCTGATTCCGGCCGCCAGGCTAATTCCACGTTGCTATTAATGGCCCCTGTTCGAGACAGGTCTCTCATTGTCTTGCGATATTCACGCCTTTCCTATCTGGCAATTCCCATTCCATTCTTGACGCCCCGGCCCACCTGTGTTCTCCACCCGCCCTTCGCTGATCAGGAGTGCCCGCGAGCCGGTGTTGTCCGGCTGGCCGCCAGTGCTGCCTCGAGCCGGTTGACACAGCACTGACCCGTCCAGCCGCACAAGATCCCCGCGCTCACCCCGCCCGCGGTCCGCCGGCGGCCTGCTCGCCGTAAGATCACGAGGGTGGATGGGGATCGTCGTCACGGCTGGGACTTCGTCCGGGAGCTCACCGCGTCGTACGGTTGTCCGCTGACCGATGACGACGGTGTCGGCGCCGATCTGCTGCGTGCGGCCGAGAACCGGATCGGCGTCCCGCTGCCCGCCGCCCTCCGCGAGGCCTACCTGCTGTTCGGCGGCCGGCGGGATCTGACCGCCACCCAGGACCGGCTGATCATGCCGCAGAACCTCACGATCGATCCCGAGGGCATCCTGATGTTCCGGGTGGAGAACCAGAACTGCGCCCGGTGGGCTGTCCGGCCGGACGCCGACGATCCGCCGGTGTTGCTGGACGCCGGTGACGGCTGGGTGCCGTACTGCGACCGGCTGTCGGTGGCACTCGTCGAGATGGTGCTGTCCGAGGCCATGCTCTCCGGCGACGAGGAGCACGTCGACAACCGCGAGTTGGACGTCGAGTCCTTGGCGGTGCTGGAGGCCGGGTTCGAACCGTTGCCGCTACCGATCTTCCCGTTCTGGGCCGGTATGGACGGTCCGGGAGTCCGATGGTTCTCCGGCCCCGACGTGCTGTTGCGTGACGACGGCGGGATGTGGCTGTGGATCCACGGTCGCACCCCGGAGGCGGTGCAGGCCGTGCGGGACCGGCTGCCCGGTGACTGGCTGATGGTCCCCGACGACGACTAGCCCGGCGCCAGCGCGCGAAGGCGGGGCCCGGCGAAACGGCGGAGGAACGGGCTTCGGCCGAATTCGGCGACGATCTCTTCGGCGTACGACCGCAGCATCGCCCCCATGACCGGATCAGCGAGCATCAGTTCCAGCCCGTCCGTCGCGTACTCGACCATCTCCTGATCGGTGTACTCGTACGAATACAACTCCAGGTCGGGCAGCATGCCGCGCACGACACCGTCCCTGACGTACCGCTCCGGGGTCATCCCCGCCAGCGACAGCGTCGCCCGGACCTCGTCCCGTTCCACGGTCAGGATCGACGCGCGAGCCGCCGGCATCCGGTCCCACAGCCAGGTCCGCGCCGTCCACGTCACGCCGTCCGGCCGCCCGTCCGGCACCGGAACCGGCGGGAGCGGCGGCTCGCCGGGGGAGTGGTACACCGGGTCGCTCGTGAGCCCGGCCAGCATCTGACGCGTGACCGGCCCGGCGTACGTCCGGTACAGATCATTCACGGCGTCCGACCGCCACCGTTCGAGCATCCGGATGTAGGCGGCGTCGCCGAGGTGCTGGTCGCCATAAGACGCCAGGATCCGTTCCAGCAGGTCGATGCACCGGCGCGCGAGCGGGACATCGTCCCGTTCCGCCGCGTCCTCCAGGACCTGCTTGAGAGCGAACGACATCAAGGTGTACGCGCTCGGCACCTCCCACCGCCCGGGATGGCCGGCGTCGTGCAGCTCCTCGGTGAGGATGTGCTCGCGGGCCTCCGGCAGCGCGTCCCACAGGAAGTCCCGGAATCCGGCGTCGTTCACGGGACGAGAGCGGCGATCCGCGCGGCATCGCCCCAGGACAGCGTGAACCCGGCCCCACCGTGGCCGTAACACGCGAGGACCGGCCGCTCGAACCCGTCCACCGCGCCCACCCGCACACTGCTGCGCCCCGGCCGCAGGCCGACGGCCCGGGACAAAATCGGCTGCCCGGCCAGTTCGGGGACCAGGGCACGCACCCGGCGCAGAATCGCGGTCTCGGTGTCCGGGTCGATCCGCTCGTTCCCGTCACCGGTCTCGCCGGTCCCGCCGCAGACGACATCACGGCTGCGGGGTACGACGTACGTCAGCCCCTCCGCATTGTCGGAATCCGTGATCCACTCGGTGAGGCCGGGGTTGGCCAGCCGCACCACCTGCCCCCGGATCGGGAAGCACTCGTCGTCCCCGAGAAGCGCCGCCGACCGCAGCCCGGCCGCCACGACCAGCGCGTCCGGCTCGTCGCGCGCGATGACGGCGGCCAGCGAGTCCACTTCGGCGACGTCGATCCGTACGCCGAGAGCCAGCACCTCAGCCCGCAGCCACGCCAGATAGTCGCCCGTCTCGACCAGCGGCACCGTGCATCGGATCCCGCTCGCCCCGTCGGGCCGGACCGCCGCCGGCTCGGTGTGCGGCACCGCCGTGGTCCACGCCGTGTCCGGCTCCGATCGCCGCGACAGCACCGTGCCGGCCCGCATGTGCACGCCGGTCCGCGGGTCCGCAGCGAGTTCCTCCAGCCGCCGGTACGTGACCGCCGCCGAGTCGAGCACCGCCGCCGTCTGCTCCACATCGTGCGGGAACCAGATCGCCGCGGCCACCCCGGAGGTGCTCTCCACCGCCTCCCGCGCGGCGAGGATCCGCACGGCGTGCCCCGCCGCCGCCAGCTCATGGGCCACGCTCAACCCGATCACACCGGCCCCGACCACCGTCACATCGCCCACAAGATCAGAGCGTACCGAAGTCCCCGGCGACCTCGCGGATACCGGGATCGGCGCTGGCCGCGGCCCGCCCGACCAGCTCGTCCAGGGTCTCCCAGGCGTGCAGGTGATCAAGAAGTTCAGCCAGTCGCCGGTACTCGTCCTCGCCGGCGTCATCCAGCATCCCGAGCAACCTCCCCGGTAGATCGGGAAGCTCCCCGGCGCGCCAGGCGGGCGCGATGGCCTGCCGGGCCGCGAACGCCCGGCCGTGCGACAACGACAGGTCCAGCACGTCCGCCCGTGCGCTCGTCCGCTGGTAGAACTCGGCACCGACCCGTGCGCGCTCCTGCTGCGCCGCGACCAGCGCGGTCCACAGCCGACTGTCGGGCGATTGCTCCATGACAGCGCACGCTACCGTCGCGGCGGTGATCAACAAGGTGAGAGTCGCGGTCGTCGGGGTCGGGAACAACACGTCCGCGCTGGTGCAGGGCATCGAGTTCTATCGGCGGAGCGGAAGTACGGTCGGGGTCCGCAGCGAGCGGATCGGCGGCCTCGGCGTCGGGGACGTCGAGGTGGTGGCCGCTTTCGCGCTGTCGGACGGCAAGGTGGGGCGGGACCTGCACGAGGCGATCTTCGTGCCGCCCAACAACTTCCGCCTCGACGGTGAGCTGAAGCCGTCCGGGGTCACCGTCGCGCGCGGCATCAGCGACGCCACCGGCATCGACCGGATCGCCGGGGCGCTGAACGGCGCCGAGGTGATGCTCTACTCCGCGCCGAGCGGCCGCCCGGACACCGCCCGCGCCTACGCCGAGGTGGCTCTGCGTGCCGGCGCGGCGTTCGTCAACACCACCGCCGATCCGGTCGCCCGGGACAGCGCCCTGGTGGACCGGTTCGCGGCGGCCGGGCTGCCGCTCGTCGGCGACGACATCGCCAGCCAGTTCGGGTCGTCGGTCGTCCACCACGCTCTGCTGCGGTTGCTGGCGGAGCGGGGGCTCACGCTGGTCAGTTCCTATCAGGTCAACCTCGGGGGTACGGAGGACTTCCGCAACCTGGTCGAAAACCCGAACACGAAGAAGCAGTCGAAACTGAACGCGGTCGGCGGTGGAGAGCGGGTGCACATGGGACCGCTGGGCTATCTGCCGCACCTGGGTTCCCAGAAGGTCGCCCACCTCAACATCGAGGCACAGGGCTGGGGGCAGGCCGCGATCAGTGTGGACGTACAACTGAAGGTCCACGACCCGAGCGGCGCCGCGGGCGTCAACATCGACCTGGTCCGTCTCGCCGCCGTCGCCCGGCGTGCCGACCGGGGTGGCTACCTGCCGGAGGCGGCGGCGATGCTGAAGTCGCCGCCGGGAACGGTGGTGTGAGACTGGCGGGGAGCGGTTATCGTCCCAGGTCGTGAGTAGATCCGCGCGCGTCCTCGCCTGGCTGGCCGCCGGCGTCCTGCTCGTCGTGGGGCTGGGGTGGGGTGGGTTCGCCCTGTACCGGTACGAGACATACGGCACCGAGTTCACCGAAGCCGACCTGACCGTCGAGGTCGACGCGGGCGACCGCTTCTCCCTGGCCGTCCTCGACCGAGGGCCGTCCGTGGGTGACAGGTGGAGCGCCGAGGCCGGCCCCCTCCTGTCCGCCCAGGGTGATCGAACCCGGTATGACGACCTGTCGGCCTACTTCGGTGAACAGCCTGCCGGTTGCTGCCGCGGAACGAGATTCTTCATCTTCGATACCGATGCTGTTGGAAAGACCCAGGTCACGCTGACGAACCGGTATCGAGGCGGGCGCAACCCGCAAGATCCGGAGAACCGCAGCGTGACCTGGGAGATCACCGTCCGATGAGGCGGCGTGCCTCGATCAGAGCGGCGACGCCGTCCAGCCAGCGTGCGAGTCGCTCGTCGTCGATTATTAGCCATGGCCGAACAAGGGCCGTCTGCGTCGGTGTGGGCAGCGGTTCAGGCAGTCCGGCAGCGTAAGCAGTGCCGCCGCGGCGCACGATCTCGGCGAGGAACGTCAGCGAGCGCGGCTGGACGCCGAGACGGTCGGCCTGGAGCGCGGCGGGCACGAGCGCGTCCGCTGTCCGGCCAGCGGCGAGCAGGCCGGTCACGTCATCGTGCAGCGTCGCCGAATCGGGACGGCCGGGCATCAGTTGACTCCCTCGGGCAGTCGCACCGATATCGGCGTCTTCGGCAGGTGGGGGTCACCGTGACTGAGGTCGCCGTTGATGAACTCGTCCTTCTCGAGCCAGAACGTGTCGCCCCATGGGTTGTAGATCTGCAACTTGTCGCCCTGCTGACCGATGATCATCAGTTGGTGGCCACGGTCGCCCTCTCTCGAGATGACCGGGACAGGGTGGCCGTCGTCCACCGCGGCCTCAATTCGCGCCAAGGTGTCGAATCGGGCGTCGGCATCATCCATATCGACATTTCGGTACTTCGCGCCGGTGTGCGCGCCGATCTGCTCGTTGGCGATGGTGGTCGACTGCTCTGTCGACATGCCGTCCCCGCCGACCACCGGCAGGTCCTGCCACCAGGACCGGCCCTCGTCGTAGATGCGGTGCTGCTCGTCGTCCCACCGCTTGGCGAACGCCGCACCGTCGTCCTGCGCCGGATCGTCCGGGTGACCGCCGGTGGTCAGGTACAGGGCGTAGAGCGGGTCGACGGCACCCCGTGCCGCCACTGTCGACGCCGCCACACAGGTCGGGTCCTGCCCCTGTGTCCACTGCGCTCCATCGAAGAAGACGTCCTCGGACTGATTGCCGGGGATGTCCATGGTGAAGGGGCTCAGGTGCGAGGCCAGCCACTTCGGGTCGTTGCCGTGCGCCGCGATCAACCCGTTGAACTTCGACACCTCACCGACCGGATACCCCGCCGCCAGGGCTTTCAGCAGGTACGCCCGGTGCTCCGGCGACACCGCCCCGCTCAGCAGATCCATCATCGCCCGCCGGTCGGTGTCGTTGAGCCCGTTCAGCGCCGCCGCCGCCCGGTCGCCCTGTGCGGCGCTGAGGATGTTGGTGTTCTGCGTGAACCAGCCACTGCCCGCCTCAGCGAGGACGATCTCGTCGAGCGCCGTCATCGGCGACCCGCTGAGCCGGCGGCCGCGCGCGTCCCCGGCGGCGTGGTCGCGCAGGTGCGCCGAGAAGGTCCGGCCGGCGCCGCGAACCCCCTCGTGCGCGAACACCCGGGTGTCGATGGCGCCCATCGCCTGCTGGTGCAGCCCGGCCATCTGCGCCCGATCGTATTCGGTCAGATCGGGCAGGAACCCGAGCGCTGTCAGTTTCGCCGCCCGGCCGGCCACCTGGTGAAGGTCCTCGGTCGCGTCGGCGTCCTGGGGAAGGGCGTTCTCGAGCGCTACGGCGTACGCCCGGAAGTGGGTGTGAAGATCTTTGAGAGTGCTGGAGAGGCCGTGCAGATCGGTGAACACGGCCTGGGTCGCCTCGGTCGCCGCGAGGTGCGTGTCGCCGACCCAGGTGCCGTCCAGCTGCTTGCCGTTGACCTGCTGGATCGCGTCGAGTGCCTGTTCGGCGAGCTGCTGGACCTTGGCGATGTTGGCGCTGATGTCGTAGATGGTGGCCGGGTCGCCGCCGAAACCGGGCACCGCCGCGCCCGCCGCGCTGGCGGCGGCGAGTTCGTCGGTGCCCCACATCCCGTACGCGCCGCGGATGGTCTCCTGCTCGTGCCGCAACCGGCCGATGTCGTCGCTCACCTGCCGCCCGCCGTCCGGGTCGCCGACGCGCCGGTCCGGGTCGCCGAGCGCTGATCGGCCGCGTCGTAGTCGTCGGCGGTCCGGTCGAGGGCGTCCGCGAGTTCCCGGGCGGCCTGCTCGAGGAGGCGGAACTCCTGCTCGACGGCGGCGGTGAAGGTGCGGTAGGCGGCGGCGGTGGTGTACCGGTCGAAGGCCGCCTCGACGCCGTACCCCCGTTCCGGCACCTGCAGCTGGGTGACCGCCTTGCGCAGATTCTCCGCGGCGTCCCGCCGCAACCTGTCCGCGGCGACCCGTAACTCGACCGATCTGACCTGCATCGAAGCCCCTCGCTGTCGTCGATAGCGCCAGCGATCGTAACGCCGCCCGTCGATCCGCCGCGTCCCCGCACTCCCGACCGCGTGTGGATTTCGGCCGTCATGCGCGCCCCAACTCCACACGCCCACGCACCCCGAGAGTGTGTGGATTTCGGCCGTCATACGCGCCCGAAATCCACACGCTGTCGGTTCAGCTGTTGTCGACGGCGGCCTGCTGGACCGGGAGCGCGGCCACGTACCGCTGCAGGAAAGCGTCGAAACCGGCCACGTCCGCGGCGTCCGGCTCGGCGGTGTCCAGCTCCGCGCCGGCGAAGACCGACTCGGTCAGGAACGCGTCGAGGCTCTGCCCGGCCTGCTTGTTCGCCGTGAACGCGGCCAGCACCGCGATGCCCCACGCGCCGCCCTCGGACGCGACGTCACCGACCGACACCGGCGTGTTGATCGCGGCGGCCAGCAGCCGCTGCGCGACACCGGCGGTCTTGAACAGGCCACCGTGCGCGAACATCCGGTCCAGCTGCACGGATTCGGCCTTCTGCAGGACGTCCATGCCGAGCCGCAGCGTGGCCAGGGCGGCGTACATCTGGGTCCGCATGAAAGTCGCAAGATCAAGAGAGCTTCCCGGGGTACGGAAGAACAGCGGCCGCCCCTCGTGCAGCTTGGTGATCGGCTCCCCGGACAGGTTGTTGAACGCCATCAGGCCACCACCGTCGGGCGCGCCGTTCAGAGCCGCCCGGAACAGCGTCTCGAACACCGCGTTGCTGTCGGCCGTCGCGCCGAGAGCGGTGGCGAACTCGGCGAACAGCCCGGCCCACGCGTTCAGCTCGCTCGCCCCGTTGTTGCAGTGCACCATCGCGACCAGGTCGCCGGCCGGGGTGGTGACCAGGTCGATCTCCGGGTGCATCCGGCTCAGGTCGCCGTCCAGCACGATCATGGCGAAGATGCTGGTGCCGGCGCTGATGTTGCCGGTGCGGCGGGCGACCGAGTTGGTGGCGACCATGCCGGTGCCGGCGTCACCCTCCGGCGGGCAGAGCACGATGCCCGGCTGCAGGACGCCGCTCGGGTCGAGCAGCTTCGCGCCGGCCTCGGTGAGCGTGCCGGCGGCCTCACCGGCGGGCAGCACGGCGGGCAGCAGGTCGGCGAGCTTCGGCAGGCCACGGCCGGCGACCAGGTCGTCGTACTGCGCGAGCATCCGGGCGTCGTAGCCGCCGGTGCTGATGTCGATGGGGAACATGCCGCTGGCGTCGCCGACACCGAGCACCTGGCGGCCGGTGAGCTGCCAGTGCACGTACCCCGCGAGGGTCGTCAGATGAGCCAGCCGGCCGATGTGCTCCTCGTCGTCGCGCACGGCCTGGTGCAGGTGCGCGATGCTCCAGCGGTGCGGGATGTTGTAGCCGAACAGCGCGCTCAGTTCCTCCGACGCGTCGCCGGTGTTGGTGTTGCGCCAGGTCCGGAACGGGGTGAGCAGCCCGCCGTCGGCGTCGAACGCCAGGTAGCCGTGCATCATCGCGGAGACGCCGATCGCGCCGGTGGTCCGCAGATCGGCGCCGAACTTCGCCCGCACGTCCGCGGCGAGCGAGGCGAAGCAGCCCTGGAGGCCGGCCCAGACGGCCTCGAGAGAGTACGTCCAGACCCGGTCGACGAACTGGTTCTCCCAGTCGTGGCTCCCGACCGCGATCGCCGCGTGATCAGGACCGGTCAGCACGGCCTTGATCCGGGTGGAGCCCAGCTCGATGCCGAGCGTGGTGCGGCCCTGCTCGATCGCCGCGCGCAGGTCGGTGTCTGTCATGCTCATCTTCGTACCTTAGGGTCTGGGCAGCGTCTTCGCGGCTCTGTTATCGCTCACATCAGGGCCGGGACCGATTGAAACATCGGCGAAATACGGTGTCAATGCGCCATGGGCTCGATGCGTCCGTAGTGAGCGCTAACAAGCCGTGTATCGGAAATATCGGAGTCGCCCGTCATCAGCGCCTGCCGACAATCGTGCCGTAATAGGCCGGTTCCGGCTGCCGGATCAGGACGGCGACGGCGAGGGTGGCGAGCAGCCACAGCGGCCTGGATACATTCCTGACGCCGAAGGCGACGGGCGAAAGCCCACACCAGCCGGCCATGCGCCGACCTGTGCCATCTCTGATCCCTCCGGGCGATCCTGGAGGTCAGTGGCTCAGCCTTCGATGTCGACCAGCACCTTCCCGACCGCGCCGTTCTCCACCGCCTGATGCGCGTCGGCGGTCCGGTCGAGAGGGAACCGGATCAGCGGCAGCCCGTGCTCCGCCCCGACCGGCAGCGCCCCGTCGGCGACCGCGGCGGCCACGTCCTCGGCTCCGGCGGCGAGCGCTTCCGCGCCGACCGTGTACAGCACCAGGAACTGGAACCGGGTGTTCAGCATCATGTTCTGCCGTACGTCCAGCTCGACCGCCTTGCCCCCGTCGTTGGCGTATGTCGCGATCGTTCCCCTGGTGCGCAGCACCGCGAGGTCGAGGGCGAGGTTCGCCCCGAGCGCCACCTCCACGACGATGTCCACCCCGTCCGGCGCGATCGCCCGGATCTGCTCCGCAGCGTCCTCGTCCCGGTAGTTGACCGTGTGATGAGCGCCCGCCGCCGCGGCCAGACGCGCCTTCTCCGGCCCGCTGACCGTGCTGATCACCGTGGCGCCCGCCCACCGCGCCAGCTGGATCGCCGCGTGCCCGACCGCCCCGGCGCCACCCGCCACCAGCACCACCCTGCCGTCGAGCGCGCCCGGCCCGAGCCGCCGCGGCCCGTCCTCGGCGACCGTCAGCGCCCGGTGCGCGGTGATCGCCGGAACCCCGAGCGACGCTCCGAGCTCGAAACTCGCCTCCTCGGGCAGCGGCACCGCCAGCTCCGCCGGCACGACGGTGAACTCGGCCGCCGTCCCCGTCGCCCGCCCCGCCGACGCCATGAACACCCAGACCCGCTGCCCGACCCGTCCCGCGTCCACCCCGTCCCCGACCGCGTCGATCGTCCCCGCCCCGTCGAGATGCGGCGTGACCTCGGCGAACTGTTTCGGGTTGGTGGCACCGGACCGGGTCTTCCAGTCGGTCGGGTTCACTCCGGACACCGCGAGGCGTACCCGCACCTCACCCGGCGCCGGCTCCGGCGCCTCCCGTTCGACGAGTTCGAGAACGTCGGCGCCGCCGTTGTCGCGGTAGATGATGGCCTTCATCATTCGCACGTTAGCGCGGTGCGCGGGCTGTGGGAGCGTACGAAGGCGGCCGAGGATCCGGCGGACCGGGGTGATCACCTGGACCTTCCCGGACCGGACGGCGACCGCGCCGGCACAGATCCTCGGCAGCTACAGCCGGTCCGGCGGCACGTGGATGTGGGCCTGGGGGAACCGGGCGATCCTGCTGGGAGGCTCGTTCATCACCTTCCGCCGGTGACGATCACCGCCGCGGGCGGGAAGACGCCGAGCTTCACGATCAACGTCTCGGAGGAGCCGTGATGCCGGGGTGGACGCTTCGCCGAGCAAACCGTTCGACCTGCGGTGGATCATCAGGGCGTGACGAACTTCGACGAGCTCGGCTCCGCGGCGCTCAACGATCCGGCGGCTCTGGACGAGCTGTTGGCCCAGGCCGTGACCGGCTGCGAGGACCCGGATGCCGAGGTTCGCCGTACGGTTGCGAAGTCGCTGGGAACGCAGTCCGGCGAGGAGCTTTGTGTGCCGCTGCTGATGCGGCTGCTCGACGACACCGACGCGCAGGTCCGCCGGTACGCCGCCGGTGGCCTGCCGATCGTCCTGGACGACGAGCCGTCCCCGGAGCATCCGGCGGTCCAGGCCCTGATCGCCCGGCTCGCCGACCGGGAGGCGCTCGTCCGTGACGCCGCCGCGTTCGCGCTCGGCACCCAACTCGACGTCGACTGCCCGGAGCTGCGGGCCGGTCTGCGTGGCCTGCTGCACGAGACGGACACCGAAGAGGCGTACCCCGCAGCGGAGGCCGCCTTCGGGCTGGCCCGCCGCGCCGACCCGGACGTGCACACGGCGATCATCAGGCGCCTCGGTCAACCCGAGGTCGGCTCACTGTGGCTGAAGGCCGCCGCCGAACTCGGCGACCCGCGAATCCTGCCTGCCCTACGGGAACACCGGGCCCCGGACAATCAACCCGGCGATCCGTGGGTGCAGGACCTGGAGACCGCGATCCGCCGCTGCACCAGGGACTTCGCCTGCCGCACAATCACCCCGCCAGCACGTCGTCCGAGGTGCTAGCCCTGTCGGCCCCGAAGGACCAGCATGGACGGGACGTCTATCGGACGACACCGACCCGCGGGCGAGGCGCCGATGAACGAGAACGTCGAACCGGGCACCGTCCTACCCGAGCCGCACGCTGCGCACACGATCACTCTTGATCTTCGGCAGGTCGGCTTCATCGACGCCGCGACCGTCGGAACCCTGCTCCGGCGGGTCCGTTCGGCGCTCGGCCGCTGACCACGGAGTACTCTTCCGCATGCCAGAAGGTCAGGAAACCACCCTGGTCGTGATCCGGGGAAACAGCGGAAGCGGCAAGACCACCACGGCCCGGGAAGTGCGGCGACGGTACGGGCGGGGTTGCGCGCTCGTCGAACAGGACTACGTGCGCCGGGTCGTACTGCGCGAGCACGGCGGCAGCGAACCGGACGCGGTGGCGCCGGGGTTCATCGCCGCGATGGTGCGGTCCGCGCTCGGCTCCGGCTATCACGTGGTGCTGGAAGGCATACTGCACACCCTTCAGTACGGGGATACGCTGCGCGAACTGCTCGCCGGGCACGCCGGGACGACCGGCTGCTTCTACCTGGACGTGTCGTTCGGCGAGACGGTGCGCCGGCACGAGCGCCGCGCCGAGCCGATCCCGGTGACCGCGGAGACCATGCGGGGCTGGTATGCCGAACGGGACCTGCTCGGCGTACCCCAAGAGATCGTCCTGCCGGAAACCGTCACCTTCGACGACGCGGTGACCACCATCCTGCACACCAGCGGCCTCGGTCGTGCCGCCGCGCTCACCCCGTGCCCGTCCCGGTGCCCCCGCTGCGCCGAGAAGGCAGGCTCGGCGGTCAGGGGTTCTCGGTGACGTCCCGGTGGATGACCTCGTAGACCTGCTGCACGGTGAGGCGGTGCCGGTGAGCGATCGCCTCGACCTGGTGCCCCTCGCCGTACTCGGCCACGATCGCCTCCACATTGAGCAGACCCGGCGGCGCGGGATAACTCTGCGGCGGTGGCGGTGGGGTGGGCCAGTCCGGCGGCGGTGGCGCGGGGTGACCCTGCGGCGGTTGCGGCGGCGGGTACTGGTAGCCGGGCGGCGGCTGTGGCTGGTAGTACGCCGGGGGCGGCGCGTAGTAGTCCGGCGGCGGCTGGACCGGCGGGCCGATCTCGTTCTGCACCACCGCGTACACCTGGTCGACGGTGATCCCGTACCGCGCCGCGATCGCGCGCACGTCATAGCCCTTGCCATAGTCGGCGACGATCTGGTCTTCCCAGCGCGGCTGCGCCCCTTCGGTGGTCACCCCGCCAAGCTACCGGTCCCGCGCACGTCTCACCCGGCGGGAAGCAGGGCGTTCAGCACTCGTGCGCAGCGTGCCGGATCGTCGGTGAGCCCGCGTTCCCGGCCCCACAGCCAGTAGTCGACGCACCGGGTGACGACCCACCCGAACGCGATGTCGGCGTCCAGCCGCCCGGCCCGGACGATCACCCGGAGCAGGCGATGCGTGTCGGTTGCGGTCCGCAGGTGGTCGGCGCGGTTCCAGATCAGCTCCGGTACGGCGTACTCCGGCGCTCCCACCATCGGCCGCGGATCCACCGCCAGCCAGGGCCGCCGGGTCCCGGCCAGCACGTTGCCGTAGTGCAGGTCGGCATGGACCATCCGCTGCTCACCGGCATCGGCGAGTTCGTGGGCGTACCGTCGCGCCGCCGCGAACCAGACCGCCGGAACCGGATCGCCGAGCGCCCGCTGCCGGGGCCCGAGCCGCTCGCGGATACCATCAGCGACGTCCCGTAGCGTCGTCAGGCCGGGCGGCGGTTCGACGGCCAGGGTGCGGATCAGCGAACCGGCGATCTCGGCGGCCTCCCACAGCGGAAGCGTGTGCAGCGTGCGGGTGTGGTCGAGGCGTTCCAGCAGCAGGGCGCCCGCGTCCGGATCGGCGTCGGCGAGTGCGGCCACACCCCGCCCGGCCCAGGCCCGCAACGCCATCGCCTCCTGCGCGTTCGCCGCGTCCGGCCAGGCGATCCGCAGCACGAGCGGCTGATCGCCCCGGTGTACGAGAACGGCCAGGCTGAGCGCCCCATGCAACGGTTCGGCGTCGTCGATACTCAACCCCCAGCGTTCGGCGAGCCTTCCGACCAGCCCGGGAAGCGACCTGATCCAGTCCCGCCCGGCGTCCCCGTCGACCCGCCCCCGCCATTCCACAAACGCCTCCGGCACGACAATCACCACCGTTCCCTCCTCACGTCGCTTGAGGTCTCCCCGCGGCTCTCTGCTCAACCAAGTGCTACCACCGAACCTTCTCCAGCTGGTCCTCATGGCTGTCTCCCGGCGCTCGAGACAGCCATGAGAGCCGGCCGAGGGTCCCAGCTGGCCGCCAGTGCTGTGTCCGGGTGGCCGAGACAGCACTGGTGACCAGCCGAGGGTTCCAGCTGGTCGTCATGGCTGTCTCGAGACGGTTGAGGCAGCCATGAGGGCCGGCCGAGGTCCCGGCTGGTCGTCAGTGTCGTCTCGACCGCCCCGAGACCGCACTGACGACCAGCCGGACGGCACCGCGGCCGGGCCTGTCGGCCCCGCGAACGGACATCTCCATCGGCCGCTCGACCTCCAAGGGAGAACGTTCGATCCAGTTGTCTGCTATTCAAGATCGCGGCAGTTGAAAGGGGCTGGCGGCTTGACCGCAACTCGATGTGGAGCAGTGATCATGATGAACGAGCGCCGGCTGTGATCTTGTGCGATTCACGCCGTTGTTTGTCGGCCAAGAACAATAAGAGTCGCGATCTTGGTCAATAGTTGCCGGGATTCCGGATCTCGAAGCACAACTATCGAGGGATTTTCGATCTTGTGCGTTCGGTTCCGCGCTCACCTCCCCAAGATCGGAGCATGGGGCCGGATATGCGCGCCGAATTCCTGATTGTCGAAGTCTTGGTTGTGTCGTCCGAGTGAGGGATTGACAGTTAGTCATCTGTGGAGGCGAGGGTGCCTACGGCTGGGTGCGCGTCTGCCCGGGGTGGGGTAAGTGGGAGAAGGAAAGGGTGAGCATGCGGGTGGCTGAGTGGGAAAAGGCGATGTGATGGGTTCTGGTGTTGGGTGCGGGAAAGGGCGGGCGTCCATCAGGCTGGAGAAAGGGAGGGGGAGGGAGTGGACTGCTGTGGGCGTACACAATGGAGGGATGTGGGGTAAAGATCTTGATGGGGTGGATTGGCGGCGGCTGAAGCACCACTACGGGACGGCCGAGGATGTGCCGGGGTGGTTGCGGGAGAGTGCGGATGACGATTCGGAGCGGGCGGGGGAGGCGCTCGACGAGTTCGACATGGCGGTCTATCACCAGGGTGGCTGGATCTGTCCGGCCGCGGTTGCGGCGCTGCCGTTTCTCGTCGATCTCGCGGTTGGCGCGGTTCATCATCGGGCGGCGATCGTCGAGCTGGTCGGTAGGTTCGTTCATGAGACCGGGCGGATCGGGCCGGAGAACGTCGGCGAGGATTGGCTGGCGGCCCTGGAACGGGAGAAGCCCCGCCTGATGGCGTTGTTCGACGATCCGGATCCGGCGGTGCGCCGTGCGGCGATCGGGGCGGTCAGCGACGACGGGATGCCAGAGCGAGAGGTGCTCGCGGCGCTACGGCGGCGTTGGATGGCCGAAGATGATCGGGTCACTCGCTGGGATCTGATCGGTGCGCTGGGCAGGTTCCCGGAACGGGACGTACGGGCGCTGCTGCACGGGCTCCTCAACGACGCCGACCCGCAGACCGGGCTGGCGGCGGTGCACGCGCTGGCCCGTACCGAACCGGAGATTCCGACGGCCCGCCTGCCGCAACTGGTCACCGCCTGCCGCGATCCTGGCATCGCCGCCTGGTCCGGCTCCGGGTGGATCGGGAGGTCGATCGTTCATCGCACCGGCCAACTGTTGCGGCACGACCGGGTCGCGGCGGCCGAGTTCGCGGTCGCGCTGGGCGGTGGCGAAGGCATGCACCAGGCCGCGGCCCTGCTCGCTCGATGGCGGTCGGCGGGCCCGGCGCTGCACGGATTCCTCGTCGACCGGCTCGCCGACGACGACGCCGAGGTTCGGTTCCGGGCTGCGTACCTGCTGGCCTGCGTGCCAGCCGGGAATGCGGGGATCGCCGGGATCAGCCGGAAAGTCGGGATCGCCAGGGAAACCGGAAACAGCGGGAGCGGCGGAAACAGCGGGATCGCCGGAAACAGCGGGAGCGGTGGGAACGGCGGGAAGGCTGCGGAAGTCGCTGATGCGCTTGTGGCGTTGATCGGTGACAGCACCCCCGCGGGCGGCCGGCGTCATGGCACGGTCGGTGACGCCGCGGTGTGGGCGCTGACCCGGCTCGGTGACGTTCGCTGTCTGCCGGCGGTGCGGGAACGCCTCGCCGGACCACACCTGGGATTCGCTTTCGCCAGCGAGTACTTCACGACCCCACCCGGCTCCTGGCACAGCTTCTGGTTACCGGCTGTCGACGAGGCACTGTCGCCGCTGGCCGCCCACGCCGCCGCGCTGGTCCCCGCTGTCCGGGTCGGCAGCTCGCACGCCCTGTGCCGTCTGCTCGGCGCGTGGGGCCCCGCGTCCGCGCCCGCCGTGTCGCAACTGGTGGCGTTGCTCGGGCACCGCCACCTGGAGGTGACCGCGGCGACCGCGATCGGCGAGATCGGCCCCGCCGTCGCCGACGTCGCCGACGACCTGCGCAAACACGCGCCGATGCCGGCCGCCGCATGGGCGCACTGGCGGCTCACCGGTGACCCGTCGCTGGCGCTTCCCGCGCTGGTACGCGCCGCCAGCCCTCAGGACCTTCGGCTGCTCGGCGACCTCGGACCGCTTGCGGCAGGCCACGCGGACCGGCTGCGCCGGCTTTCCCGTTCGGCCGACGACCGGGTACGGGTGGAAGCCGCCCACACCCACTTCCTCGTCACCGCCGACCCCACCCTGGCCGTCGAGGTGCTGACCGAAGCCGCCGAGCCGCTGGCCGCCGGTGACTGTCTCCCCGTACGCATCACCGCTCTGGAACATCTGGCCGCCATCGGCGCCGAACCCGCCCGCCCCATCGCCCGCGCCGTTGTGGACAGCCCGCACCGGCTGTCCTACTTCGGCGGCTGGCACGTCTTCGCCGCCGACGAACGTCTCCGCGCCGCCGCCACCGCGCTGCTCGGAAACTCGTTGGCTCGCCCCGCCGCGCCCGTGGAATGATCTGCGCCGGGTCGCTAGCTCAACTGGCAGAGCATCCGGCAGGCAGCACGTCCGCTCACCGCCTCGCGCGGTCATGGGGGCGCTTCCTTCTCCTCTTTCGTAATCGGAAGGTTCGGGGTTCGAGTCCCCGGCGACCCGCTTCCCATGCTCCGCGGATCGGAGGGACCACGTGCTCGAGAAGCTGATCATCCAGAGGACTCTGCGCGTGCCCGCGAGCACCGGCGCCTCCGGTGACGGCACGGCGGTGGCCCGCCAGTTGGACGCCGTCCTGCTCGACGCCGGTTTCGCCGCGTCCCGGCCGCTGCTGGAGCACCTCGGCGCCCTGGCCCCCGAGCCGGCGATGGACCTGGCCGCCACCGTCGTCGCGGCGGTGCGTGAGCTGGTCGGCGATCACGTGCGCCACAACGCGTACTTCCTCGGTTTCCCGCACGACGTGCCGGACACCGTGGACTTCTGGGCGGAGCGGCTGCAGGCGGCCGTGCTGGCGGGTGGCCCGGTTCCGTCGGCGGGCCCGCTGAACCTGCTGGAGCTGCCGGGGTACGGGGCCTGCCAGCACTCGTACGCCGATCTGCTGGCCGCCCACGACGACCTGATCGCCGCCGCTGGTGACCGCCTGACCGTCCTGCGTCTCGGTGACACCGTGGACGCCGAGGCGGAGCGGCTCTATCTGTCGCTGGCCGGGAGCGCCGCCCCGCTCGGCCCGGCCGACCTGGCGATCCTCGGTGAACTCGTGGTCGCCCGGATGGACGGCCCCCAGCCCGCCGACATCCCGGTCCGGGAGAACCGTGCCGTCCTCAACGGCATCCGCCTGGTCCTCGGCCGCCCGCTGGTCGCCGTGGACACCGTCACCGACGTGCTGCGCCTGGCCTGCCACGTGTCCGGTGGTGACGTGTCGCTGGCCGCGCCCACTCGTTTCCGGCCGTTCCCGCGCCGGGAACGGCGGATCCTGCTGGCCGCCCTGGACACTGTCGTCGCCGCGAGCCCGGCGAAGCTCGGCGACGTCGCCCGCTATGCGGAACGCTGGAAGCGGCTCGGCGAACGGCTGCACCCGCACGAGTACGGCCAGTGGCCGTACGCCCAGCAGGTGTTCGCTGTCGCCCGGGGCGAGGAGCGGGCGCCGAGCCTGGCCGGCCGGGCCGAGACGGCGATCCGGGCGGGTGAGATCGCCCCGGCGGCCACGGTGCTGTCCGCCGCGCCGGGCCTGCTGCTGCGTTCCGCCGACCGGCTGTTGCGGCTGGCGTCCCCGGTGGACCGGGCCGCCGTCGTGGAGGTGGTGACCGGCGCGCTCGGTGCGGCGTCCGGCCGGGTGCTGTGCTCGCTGCGGGAGCACGTCGCGAACCGGCTGACGCCGGAGGCGGCCCGGATGTACGTGGGCCGCACCCAGCGTGCCTTCCTCGGCCCGGACCGCCGGCCCCCGCTGCCGGCCGGTCTCGTGGACGAGCTGTCGGCGCTGCTCGACGCCGAGATCAGCGCCCGCCTGCCGGAGCCGCCGCACCCGCTGCTGGTGGACCCGGCGGTGCTGGACGTGGCGCTGCCGCTGACCGGGAAGGCGTCCGAGGGCGGGTTCGCGGTGCTGCCCCGGGGGTCGCGGGCGCGGGTCTCGGGGGAGCTGCTGCGGTTCTTCACGTACTGGCGGCAGACCGCCCGGCGCACCGACTACGACCTGTCGGTGCTGATGCTCGACGACACGTTCCACCTGTCGGGTCAGGTGTCGTTCACCAACTACCACCACGACGGGGTGGTGCACTCCGGTGACCTCACCGACGCGGCCGACGGCGCCACCGAGTTCATCGACGTGCCGCTGACGGTCCGGGCGCCGTACGTGGTCCCGCAGGTCAACATCTTCGCCGGCGAGTCGTTCGACGAGGTCGCCGAGTCGATGTTCGGCTACCAGACGCGCGACCGGGACCAGCGCGGGGCGCCGTTCGAGGCCCGGACCGTACGGTCCCGGTCGCAGATGCGCGGTCACGGCCGGGTGGCGCTGCCGATGGTGTTCGCCCGTGACGCCGACGGCTGGCAGGCGGTGTGGCTGCACCTGTACCTGACCGGCCGGCCGGCGTTCAACCAGGTCGAAGGCAACGCGGTCGGCACGGCGGACCGGGTGCGGGCGCTGGTGGAACGACGGTATCTGACGATGGCGTACCTGCTGGACCGGTGGCGTGGCCGCGCCGACGTCACCACCTGGGACGGCGAGCTGCCGGACCACCCGGTCAGCTTCGTCGGCATCGAGGCCCCGGAGGGGCTGCCGGACGGATCGGAGATCTACACCCTGGACCGGCTCACCGAGCTGATCCCGGGGTGACGGCCTGAGCCGTTCTTCGGCTCAGATCACTCCGTCTCCCGCCGAACCTCAGGCCACCCCATATCCCCGCCGAACAGATAGGCGGAGAGATGGGGTGGCCTGATGAACGTGCAGGACGTGAGCGTCGGCAAACGGCTCGGCGCGTCGTACCTCGTGCTCACGGCGCTCATCGTGACCGCCGCCGGCGTCGGCTGGTGGGGCATCCGGCAGCAGGCGGACGCCGGCCGTGAGCTGGAGGCCCTGGAACGGCTGCGCGACCAGATCGAGGACGCCACCTACAACGCGGCGGACGTGACCGGCTGGCAGGGCCTGGTCATCGCGGACGCGGGAGCGTTCGGATACCGGTTCGCCACCGGCCCCGACGGCTACAACCGGCAGGGCGAGCTGAAGGCCAAGGAGAAGGTGTACGCGGGCCTGGCCGCCACTGACGTGTCGATCATGACGGCTGCCGAGCGGGAGCAGTTCGCCCAGCTCAAGCCGGCCTGGGACGAGTTCTTCACCTGGGACGACACGCTCATGGAGTGGCTCGCCGCGGACACCCAGGCGGCCCGGGCCAAGGTGATGACCAGTGTGAACGGCGGTGAGGCGTCGGCCGCGTACAGCAAGGTCCTGGATGTGACGGCGGCCCTGGACACCTCGGTCGAGGCACGCGCCCAGACGTTGCGGGCCGAGATCCAGGACGTGCGGGACACGGCGGTACGGGTCCTCGCCGCCGCCCTGGCGCTCGCCGTCGTCCTGGCCGTGTTGATGGGCGCCTGGACCACCCGCTCGGTCGTCCGGCCGCTCGCCGCCGTGGTCACCGGCCTGAACCGGCTGTCCGGCCGCGACCTGACGGTCCGGGTCGAGCTGAACCGCCGCGACGAGATGGGCCGCCTCGGCGACGCTCTCAACCAGACCGCCGCCTCGCTGCGGGACACCGTCGCCGCGATCGCCGGGCACGCCGGCACCGTGGACGCAGCCTCGCAGGACCTGTCCGGGGTGTCGGCCCGGATCGCGGCCGCCAGCGCCGACATGGAGGCGCAGTCGGCCACCGTCGCGTCGTCGGCCGCGCATGTCTCCAGCAATGTGCACACGCTGCAGGCCGGCAGCTCCGAGATGACCCAGGCGATCGACGAGATCGCCCGTAACGCCGGTGACGCCGCCCGGGTGGCGGGCGAGGCGGTGACCGCGGTCCGGCAGACCAATCAGACGGTCGGCAAACTCGGCGAGTCGTCGACCGAGATCGGCAACGTCGTCGCCATGATCACGTCGATCGCGGAGCAGACCAACCTGCTGGCACTGAACGCCACCATCGAGGCCGCCCGCGCCGGTGAGCTGGGCAAAGGGTTCGCCGTGGTGGCCGGCGAGGTCAAGGACCTGGCCCAGGAGACCGCCAAGGCCACCGAGGAGATCTCCCGCCTGATCAAGGCGATCCAGGTCGACTCGGCGGGCGCCGTGCAGGCGATCAACGAGATCGGCGACGTGGTGGACCGGATCAGCGACTTCCAGACGCTGATCGCCGCGGCCGTGGAGGAGCAGACCGCGACGACCGGCGAGATGAGCCGCAACGTCGCCGAGGTCGCCGACAGCAGCGCGGACATCGCCGCCAACATCTCCGGTGTGGCCACCGCCGTCGGCACCACCACGACGGTGGTCCGCGAGGCCCGGGAGAGCGCCGACAACCTGGCCCGGACCAGCACCGAGCTGCGCGAGCTGGTCGCGGGGTTCAAACTCTAGGAGTCTGAATCGGTCAGTAGAGTGCGAATATGGCGAACCTACGGCAGCAGATCCGTGCGGAACTCGGTGTCAAGCCGGTCATCGAGCCGAAGGAGGAGATCCGGCAGCGGATCGAGTTCCTGAAGGACTACCTCCGGTCCACTCCGGCCCAGGGGTTCGTGCTCGGTATCAGCGGTGGCCAGGACAGCACCCTCGCCGGCCGGCTGTGCCAGCTCGCCGCGGAGGAGCTGCGGGCCGAGGGGCGGGCGGCGACATTCGTCGCGGTGCGCCTGCCGTACGGGGTGCAGGCCGACGAGCACGACGCGCAGACCGCCCTGGCCTTCATCGGCCCGGACCGTTCGATCGCGGTGAACGTGAAGCCGGGCGCCGACGCGGTGTCCGCCGAGGTCGCGGCCGGCGCGGGGGAGCCGCTGCGGGACTTCGTCCGCGGCAACATCAAGGCCCGGGAACGCATGGTGATCCAGTACGCGATCGCCGGCCAGTCGAACCTGCTGGTCGCCGGCACCGATCACGCGGCCGAGGCGGTGACCGGCTTCTTCACCAAGTACGGCGACGGCGGCGTGGACGTGATCCCGCTGACCGGCCTGACCAAACGCCAGGGGGCGGCCCTGCTGCGGGAGCTGGGCGCGCCGGCCAGCACCTGGCAGAAGGTGCCGACGGCGGACCTGGAGGACGACCGGCCGGCGCTGCCCGACGAGGTCGCCCTCGGTGTCACGTACCAGGACATCGACGACTACCTGGAGGGCGCCGACGTCACGGCGGAGGTGGCGGCGCGGATCGAGTCCACGTTCCTCGCCACCCGGCACAAGCGGGCCCTGCCGGTCAGCCCGTACGACGACTGGTGGCGTTCCTGATCAGCCCCGGACCCACCGGTCGCCGCCGTCGAACAGGTAGCGGCGCCGTTCCGTGGCGCCGTCGGCCTTGCGGACGGTGGTGACGATCGCTCCGTTCTGGACGGCGTAGGAGAGGAACGTCATCCGGCCCTCCTCGGTGCGCGGATCGGCCGGGATGAACCCGTACTCGCCGGGATCCTTCTGGGCGAAGGCCAGCTGGACCGGGATGAGCGCCTGATCGACGCCGTCCCGGCCGCACTCGATGAGGATCAGCGCGTCCTCGGTCGCCGGGGCGATCGCGGATTCCTCGGTGAGGAACTCGGCGTACACCGGATTCGCGCCGCCCGGCAGCATCGCGCAGACGGCCGGGCCGGAGACCGCCCGGCCGTCGCGGAACTCCAGGTCGCCGACGTTCTGGAAGCCGACGCCGCCGAGCCGGGTGTTGAACCAGTCGGTGTTGCGGATCCGGCTCGGGTTCCTGGCGCGCGACGGTGAGACGGTGACGGCTGGCGTCCGGGACGGTGTGCCGGTGGACGTGGCCGGAGTTGACGGGGCCGGGGTGGTGGCCGAGGACGCGACGGTCGACGGTGGGGTGGTGGCCACCGGCGTCGTGGACGTGGGTGGGGAGGTGCCCACGGGGCGCGCCTCGCCGGCGATCCGCTCCGGTCCCGGTGTGCAGGCGGCCAGGGTGGACAGGCCGGCGGCCATGATCAGAGGCAGCGCGCGCATGGTGTTTCCTCACCTCACGGGAGCGGTTTCAGAAGGTGTGATGCACGCCGCGGCGACTTCGTTCGGAAAAATCTTAGAACCGGTTTGCCCGCCGGTGGATGTGGGGAACAACGGGCCGCACGCACATCCACGGAGGGATCTCGATGACCGTCGTCGTTGACAGCGCGGTACAGGCCGACGAACTCATTCAGGCGCTGGCCGCGATGCCGGCCGGGCACCCGTCGCGGCCGGCTCTGCGGGACCGGACGATCGAGGCGTGGCTGCCGCTGGCCCGGCATCTGGCCAACCGGTACGCCAACCGTGGCGAACCCCGCGACGACCTGCACCAGGTCGCCATGCTGGGCCTGATCAAGGCGGTCGACCGGTTCGAGGCCGACCGTGGCGTCGACTTCGCCGGCTTCGCGATCCCGACGATCGTGGGTGAGCTGAAGCGGCACTTCCGCGACCGTACCTGGTCGGTGCGCGTGCCCCGGCGCCTGCAGGAGCTGCGGCTGTCGATCACCGCCGCCAACAACACGCTGACCAACACCCTGGGCCGTTCGCCGACGGTCGCCGACATCGCCGTCCACCTGGGCATCAGCGAGGACGAGGTGATCGAGGGCCTGGAGGGCGCCCGGGCGTACCAGTCGACCAGCCTGTCCACTCCGGTCTCCGAGGGCGGGGCGGAGCTCGGCGACACGCTCGGCGGCGAGGACGCCGGGTTCGCCAACGCCGAGCTGCGGGTCGCGCTCGGCCCGGCGATGGCGAGCCTGGACGAGCGCGAGCAGAAGATCGTCAGTCTGCGCTTCTACGGCAACCAGACGCAGCAGCAGATCGCCGAGCAGATCGGCATCTCACAGATGCACGTGTCCCGGCTGCTGACCAAGGCCCTGGCCAAGCTCCGCAACCACCTGGACGCCGACGCGGTCGTCTAACGAACGGGTTCACCGAATTCGTCGAAGGGGCCGTTGACGGTCCCTTCGACGAATTCTTCCAGCTCCTCCAGCAGCGGCCGGGCATCCGCGAGGACCTCCGCGACGGTCCGCGGCGCGCCTTGCGCGAGCGCGACGATATCCGGAACGGCCACGGGCGTACGCTCCAGCTCGTCGACCGCCTCCACCGGGCCGACCCCGCCGGCCAGGAGCCACAGATAGTCGCCGAGGTTCTTGGCGAGCACCGCCAGCTCCCCCTCGGAGCCGAGGAACACCACCGGTTGCGTGTCGATGTCCGCCGCCGGATCCCGGACCCAGATCGCGGCCAGGCCGCCGGTGCCGTCCTGCCCGAAACACCGCAGCGGGGGCACTCCCGCGTCCTCGTTGCCGGTCCACGCCGTCCACCAGTCGCCGAGTTCCTCCGCGGAGTCGAACTCGTCGTACGGCTCGAAGTCGTGTCCCTCGTGGTCGGTGGCGAACGGTGCGGTCAACGCGGCGGCCAGCAGAGCCGGCATCTTCTGATCGAACACGCCCCGAGCCTAGCGGCTGGGATCGGTCCATGCCTATTCTACTAGGCAACTAGTGGAATGGGGTGACGAGGTGATCGAGTTCCATCTGGACCCGCGGTCCGGCGTCGCGCCGTACCTGCAGCTCATCCAGCAGGTTCGGCACGCGCTCCGGCTCGGGGTCCTGCACGAGAACGACAAGCTGCCCACCGTCAAGGAGGTGGTGGCCCGGCTCGCGATCAACCCGAACACGGTGTCGAAGGCCTACCGCGAGCTGGAGTACGAAGGGCTGGTCACGGCCCGGCCCGGGCTGGGCACGTTCGTCACCCGCACGCTGGGCGGCGAGTCGTTGAGCAGCCACGAGCCGCTGCGCCAGGACCTGCAGCGCTGGCTCGCCGAGGCCCGCGCGGCCGGGCTCGACGACGAGAGCATCGAAGCGCTGTTCCTCAGCACTTTTCGCACGTTTTCGGGAGCCCGATCGTGACTGGCGCCCTGATCGCCGAGAACCTGACCAAGCGGTACGGGCGCCGTCCCGCCCTGCACGACTGCAGCCTGGACATCCCGGCCGGGCACGTCGTCGGCCTGGTCGGCCCGAACGGCGCCGGCAAGTCCACACTGCTCCAGCTGGCCTGCGGGCTGCTCGATCCGACCGCGGGGCGGATCGAGGTGCTCGGCGACCGGCCGGTCAGCGGCTCACCCAGGGTCGGCTTCGTCGCCCAGGACACCCCGGTCTACGCGGGCCTGACCGTCGCCGACCACCTGCGGATGGGCCGGCACCTCAACCCGTCCTGGGACGCGGCGCTCGCCGAGCGGCGGATCGCCCAGGTCGGCCTGGACCCGGCGCAGAAGGCGGGCCGGCTCTCCGGCGGCCAGCGCGCCCAGCTGGCCCTGGCCGTCGCCGCCGCGAAACGGCCCGACCTGCTGCTGCTCGACGAGCCGGTGGCGGCCCTCGACCCGCTCGCCCGGCGCACCTTCCTGCAAGGGCTGATGGAGTTCACCGCCGAGCGGCGGATCAGCGTGATCATGTCCTCGCACCTGGTCGCCGACCTGGAACGGGTCTGCGACTACCTGATCGTGCTCGTCGCCTCCCGGGTCCGGGTCGCCGGCGAGGTGGACGACCTGCTGGCCGGCCATCACCGGCTGGCCGACCTGACCGGTCTCACCGGCTGTCGGGGCGCCGCCTGCGACAGCGCCGGCGAAGCGTTCCTCGAAGCCCTGCAACCACGCTGGGCCAACGACTTCCACCTCGCCGCCATCGCGGCCCTGTTCCTGCTGCCGGCTCTGGTGGGCATCTTCTGGGGCGCCCCGATGGTGGCCCGGGAGCTGGAGACCGGCACGTACCGGATGGTCTTCAGCCAGTCCGTCAGCCGGGGCCGCTGGCTGCTCGTCAAGCTGCTGGTCGCCGGTGGGGCCGCGGCGCTCGGCGCCGCCCTGCTCAGCCTGACGCTGAGCCGGTGGGCGCAACCCATCGACGCCGCCTCGGCGGACCGGATGAAGCCGCTGGTGTTCGCGGCCCGCGGGATCGTGCCGATCGGTTACGCGGTCCTCGCGTTCACCCTGGGCGTCACCGCCGGGCTGCTGCTGTGGCGGACCGTCGCCGCGATGGCGGTGACCCTGCTGCTGATCGTCGGCGCCCAGATCGCCGCGCCGTTCGTGGTGCGCCCCTGGCTGGCGCAGCCGGTCACCACGCTCAGCCCGCTGCGGATGGGGGAGCACTACGGCCTCTCGATGAGCCCCGACACCGGGGCGATGAGGATCCAGCTGGAGCCCGAACAGCGCGGGGACTGGGTGCTGTCGAGCACCGTGGTGACCGCGTCCGGCGCGGAGTTCCGCGGGCCGGCGGACCGGACCCAGTGCGGCCCGGACGCGCCGCGCGACCGCGAGACCTGCCCCCGGTGGCTGGAGCAGCAGAACCTCAGGCAGCAGATCGTCCATGTGCCTGGCTCGCGGTACTGGGCCCTGCAGTGGCGTGAGTTCGGCCTGCTGATCGCTCTGAGCGTGGTGCTGGCCGGGTTCTCCCTCTGGTGGATCCGGCGCCGGCTGGCCTGACCACCGCCACAGTGGACAAGATGAGGATCAGCGCTATCGTGCTCGTGTGGATCACACCAGTGCGGTAGCCCGCGGGATCGACCCGACCCAGGCGCACCCGGCCCGGCGGTACAACTACTGGCTCGGGGGCAAGGACAACTTCGCCGCGGACCGGGCGTCCGGGGACGAGCTGGAGCGCCTGTTCCCGAAGGTACGGCTCGGCGCGCTGGCCAACCGGGAACTGCTGCGCCGCGCCACCCGCTACCTGACGGTGGAGGCCGGGATCCGGCAGTTCCTGGACATCGGCACCGGGCTCCCGACCGCTGACAACACCCACGAGGTGGCGCAGCGGCACGCCCCGGACAGCCGGGTGGTCTACGTGGACAACGACCCGATGGTGATGACGCACGCGCAGGCGCTGCTCAACAGCCATGCCGAGGGGCGTACGGCGTACATCGAGGCTGACCTGAACGACCCGGAGGCGATCCTCGCCCACCCGGTGCTGCACGACACCCTGGATCTGAAGCAGCCGGTCGGGCTGATGCTGATCGCCGTCCTGCACTTCGTCCACGGGCACGGCGCGGCGAAACCGATCGTCAGCCGGCTGCTGGACGCGCTGCCGTCCGGCAGTTACCTGGTCGCCACGCACGCCACCTCGGACTTCGGCACCCCGGAGCAGCAGGCGCTGTACCAGCGGCTGGTGGAGCAGGGGAAGTCGGACGTGTGGACCCGGACCCGGGACGAGTTCGCCGGCCTGTTCGACGGCCTGGAGCTGGTCGAACCGGGGATCGTGCCGGCCAGCGAGTGGCACCCGGAGCCGGGCGCCGTCGTCCCGGCCCGTTCCGACATCAACGTCTGGACCGCCGTCGGCCGCAAACCGTAAACCCCGGCGTGTGGAGTTGCGGCGCGTATGACGGCCGAACTCCACACGCCGTCGGGGCCCTTAGCTCAGCCTGCCGTGCAGGGCGTCGGTCAGGCGGGACACGGCGTCGGCGGGCAGGTTGCCGTCGCTGTTGAGGGTCTGCGTGACGATCTCCTGGAAGGTGCTGCTGAACAGGGCGTAGTGGGTGCTCTCCGGCCGCGGCCGGGCGGTGCCGAGGGCGGTGAGCAGCGTCGGCGCGTACGGCCGGTTGCGCAGCACCTGCGGATCGGAGTACACGCCGGTACGGGTGGCCGCCAGCCCGCCGTCGCGGAACAGCCGGCGCTCGCTCTCCTCGCTGGTCAGGAACTCGATCAGCTCCTGCGCGGCCCGCGGGTTGTCGGTGCTGCTGGCGATGGCCAGGTTCTGCCCGCCGAGCACGCTCGGGCCGGGCAGGGCACGGACCCCGAAGTCCTTCAGCGGCTGGTCCCCGGCGCGCAGGAGCCCGTACGCCACCGGCCAGTTGCGCATCAGCGCGACCTTCCCGGCCCGGAACGCCTCCCGGCTGGTGTCCTCGCGGAACGTCGACCGCGGGTGCACCGCCGGTGGCACGTCGCCGTTGCGTTTCATCGCCTGGGCGAGTCTGCGCAGCCCGGCCTGTGCCGGCGCGCTGTCGATGACGACCAGGTCCTGGTCGGCGTCGTACACGTCGCCGCCCTCGGCCCAGATCGCCTCCAGGGCGCTGACGGTCAGGCCCTCGTAGCCGTCGAGCGGGGTGACGAACCCGGCCTCGATGTCGGGCATGATCCCGGTGAGCGCGCGCACGTCGTTGGGGTCCGGCGGCAGCGCTGACGGCAGGGCGTCCTCCGGCACTCCGGTGCGGTAGTACAGCAGCCCGGCGTCGGTGTTGAACGGCAGCGCCCACAGTTTCCCGTCGAACCGGCAGGTCGCCAGCGGCCCGTCGAGGAACCCGGTGGTGTCGGACTCGTTCAGCGGCAGGATGAACCCGGCCGACGCGAACGAGGCGGTCCAGGTGGTGTCCAGGTTGTAGATGTCGGCGTCCGGGGTGTCCGACTGGGCGGTCGCCCGCATCTCGCTGTGCTGGGCGTCCGCGCTCGGGGGAAGGCTGACGATGCGCGCCGGGGTGTCCCGGTGCCGGGCGTTCCACTCCTCGATCAGTTTCTGGCGCTGCCCGCCGGTGCTCTCGTCGGCGCCGGAGTAGATCACCAGCTCGGCACGGCCGCTCTGCGCCGGCGGCTGCGACGCCCCGCCGCCCCAGTCGAACACGGCCGAGGCGGTGAGCAGCACGGACACCGTCAGGGTGACGCCGACTATCAGACCGCCGATGGGGGTCTTCACCCACTGGAAGGGGCCGGTCAGCGTCGTCGGGAGAAATCTCACTGTCCGCTCCACAGGTTCTCGAAGAGCCGCGCCATGGTCTCCGGGACCGCCTCCGGCACGGCGGTCAGGCATTCGCCGCGGCCGGCGCGGGTCAGCTGGTCCAGCGGGCCGGTCCCGGAGAGGCTGTCGCACCGGGCCTCGCCGGTGGCGATCACGTACAGCCGGACGTCGGCGGTGGCCAGGCGCCGGACCCGGTCCACGGTGGCGCGCAGGCCGGGACCGCCGCCGCTGTCCTCGCCGTCGGTCAGCACCACCATCGCCCGGATCCGGTCACCACCGGGCCGGGTGGCCAGGGTGCCCAGGCCGTCCACGACGGTGTCGTACAGCGGGGTGGCGCCGGCCGGCCGGACCGTGCGCAGGGTGTCGGTGACCGCCCGGCGGTGCCGGTCCGAGCCGGCCGCGACGGCGACCAGCTCGTAGGACCCGCGGCCCCGGGCGGGCGGGAACGACCACAGCCCGACCTCGTCGCTCGGGCCGAGCCGGCCGAGCGCCTGGCCCACCCCCTGCACCGCGATCGTGAAACGGCCCGACTCGGCCATCGACCCGGACGCGTCGACGGCGAGCAGGACCCGGCCCGGGCGCTTGGCTTTCTCGTACAGCGCAAGGGTTTGACCGGGGTCGTGCGGAACACACGCGTTGAGGTCGAGGTCGTTGCAGGCCGGATGCGGCTCGCCGAGGCCGGCCTCGGACAGGTGCTGGTCGGCGTCCGCGCCGCGCAGCCAGTCCCGGAATCCCTCGACGGCCCGCCGCTGCCGCGCGCCGGACCAGGAGAACTGCACGAACGGGTGGTCCAGCGCGGGCGCCGACCGGAGCACCACCGGCTCCGGCAGGTCGGCGGGCGCCGGCAGCGGCACCTGGCAGGCGCCGCCGAGCGCCTTGCCGGCGGCGAACCGCTGCCACGTGCGCAGACTGGTCAGGACGGCAGGCGGGGTCCGGCCCTCACGCAGGTAGGCGCAGAGCACGCCGGTCTCGTCGGTGGCCGAGCTGGTGGAGTCGAAGACGACCCGGGCGCGCCGGTGGGCCACGTCCGGGCCGACCAGCTCACCGCCGGCGCCACGCAGGTAGACATCGGCGGCGAGCAGCCCGGCGGGGGAGGCGGCCGGGTCCGGCGCGGCCAGCGAAGGCGCCCGGTCGGTGCGGTTGAGCAGCGCCGACACCAGCTCGGGCAGGCTCTGGGTGTCGGAGTCCGGCACGTCCGGCACGTCGGTTCCGGCGAGGACGATCGGGGACGTGGCGATCGAGGTGACGCGTTCGAGCGGGGTCGGCAGGGCGCCTTTGATCACGATGTCGTGGACCCGGCGGACGTCCAGGATCGAGTCCGGCAGCCAGACGTCCGGGCGGGGGCCGATCTGCTCGAGCGGGCGTTCGGTCTCGGCGTCGGCCCACCGGCGGGCCAGGGCGCCGCTGACCACGGAGGTGCCGGCGGCATAGACGTACGGGTACACCGCGGGGCATCCGCCGTTGTCGTGGGCGGTGACCCTGGCGTACTCCCGGGTGAGCTCGCGGACCGCCGCGGCGCCCTCCGGCGAGGTGAGCACGCGCAGTTCGAGGGCCTGCGGGCAGGCGCCGTCGTCGCGGGTCAGCTCGAGGACGGTCACGACGGCGGCGGCGACCAGGATGAGCGCCGCCACCCCGGCCACGGCCTTGCGGGAGCGCATCCGGCCGGGCGGGACGATCTTGTCGATCATGCGGGTGTGGAACTCGACGAAGCCGACCGTCGACAGGCCGACTCCCGCCGCCACCATCGCGGCGGCCATCTTCACCCACCGGTTGTCGACCGCGTCCAGCGCGTACAGCGCGAGACCCAGGTTCGCGAAACCGATCGCCACGGCCACGAACTGGCGTGCCCGGCGATTGCGTGGTTCGTCCGTCTTCTCCGGCACGTGGCATGCGCCTCCACTGGCCCGCCTCACCGCGGGCTCCCAGTGTAGGCAGAGCCGCAACGTCGATCTATGTGTGGGGATTTCTTAAGGGGTGATTAAGCCGATTTGGGAGCGATCCCACATTGGTCTAGGGTTCCCGGGCATGCCGATCCCCCGAGCGCGATCACGCCGACAGTTCTGGCTGGTCATCGCGGCAGCCCTCGTCCTTCTGGCCGGCGCCGGCCTGGTCCCGCAGATCATGTCGCGGGCGTCCGCCGCCGCCAAGACCGTCTACATCCCCTCGCACTGGACCTCGACCGGTGAGGTCCCGTGGGTCGCCCCCCGTTCCCGCGAATCGAACAACTTCATCCTTCTGTGGGGTGAGAAGTCGGGCACCGACCCGGCGGCGGCGACCGCCCCCTACAAGTTCGACCCGGCCGACATCCTCGACCAGCTGGAGAACCTGTACGGCTTCTACGTGAACACGATGAAGTTCACGCCGGAGACCGGACTGCTCGCCCAGCACAAGATCATCGTGATCGTCACGAACACCTGGAACCGCACCGAACTCAACGCCTGGGCCACCGGCGGCTCGGTCGACGGCAAGGTCGGCGTCATCAACGTCGCCCCCGGCGCGGCCCTGCCCGGCTCCTGGGGCCTGGCCCACGAGCTGGCCCACGTCTTCCAGAACTACACGTTCCTCGGCCGCAGCGGGTACGGCTTCACCGACCCGTCGGCCGGCACCTTCTGGGAGACCAGCGCCGAGTTCATGGCCATGCAGACGCTGCCCACCACCGCGGCCGGCGACCTGACCCGGTGGCTGCCCTCGGAGAACCTGTACTACAGCTCCAGCCGTCACCACTACGGCAACTGGATGCTGCTGCAGTACATCAAGGACCGCGACGGCCTGCCGATGGTCAACCGGATCTGGAACGAGGCGCGCGCCAACGAGCACCCGCTCGAGGTGTACCGCAGGATCGCCGGGATCGACCAGGCCGAGCTGAACCGCAGGCTGGGGGAGTACGCGACCCGCACGGTCACCTACGACTTCGGCAACCGGTCGACGCTGATGCCGTTCATCACCAGTGTCTGGGGCGCGGGCTTCCTCAACGCCTACAACGGCGGCAACGTCGAGGCCGTCGACGCGAGCCAGAGCCACTACCGGATCAACGCGCGGGTCGCGCCGGCCGATTACGGCTTCAACAAGATCAAGCTGGTGCCGTCGGCTGACGGTGGCGTGGTCAGGCTGCGGCTCAAGGGGCACGCCGAGACCGGCGCCAGTGGGTGGACGTTCGGGCTGGTCGCGGTCAAGAACGGCACGCCGCGGTACTCCCCGCTCACGTCCGGGACCGATGGCCGGGTCGAGTTCCCGCTGGCGGCGGGGGAGAGCGAAGTGTGGCTGGTCGTCACGGCCACGCCGAGCGCGGTGCCGCACTACGGGTTCCTCGACGGATACACCACGGCACGGCGATTCCCGTACGAGTTCCGCGTCTCCGGCGCCACCCCGTCCGGGTTCGAACCCGGCCACGTCAAGCCGGCCCCGACCGGGGGAGGTCGCTGGCACACCAACGGCGGCGGGTGGGTCGCGGCGAACGCATCCGTGGCCTCGACCGCGTACGTCGGCCCGAAAGCCGCCGTGATGGCCGGCACGGTCACCGGCAACGCCCGGATCGAGGGCCTCGGCTGGGTCAACGGCGGCACCGTCGGCGGCAACGCGGTGGTCAAGGACAACGCCCTGATCCAGGCGGGCGCCAACCTGTCCGGCAGTGTGGTGGTGGGCGGCGACGCGGAGATCGCGTTCGCCTGCTCGTCCGGCACGTACCTGCTGTTCGACCCGGACCGCAAGTGTGACGGCGCGGCAGGCGAGACCGACGTCAACCCGTCGGTCACGGCCTTCCCCAGCGCGGATCTGGCCCTGACCGGGACGACCACACCGACCCCGGCGCCTACCACCGGCGCCAACCTTGCTTCGACGGCGACGGCTTCCGCCTCCTACACCTCATCGTGGGAGTCGATCGCTGCCATCAATGACGCCCGCGAACCGAAGGCCTCCAACGACACGGCGAACTCCCGCTGGGGTACGTGGCCGCAGAGCGGAACCCAGTGGGCCGAGCTGCGCTGGCCGTCCCCGGTCACCGTCGGGCGCGCCCAGGTCTACTTCTTCGACGACAACGGCGGCGTACGCCTGCCCGCCTCCTGGCGACTCCAGTCCTGGAACGGCAGCGCCTACGTGGACGTGCCCGCCGACTATCCGAAGGCCGCGAACGCCTACAACACGGTCACATTCCCGCCGGTCGGCACCACCAGGCTGCGGGTCGCGCTGACCTCCTCCGGAACCAGCTCGGTCGGCCTGCTCGAAGTGAAGGCCTTCGCCTCCTGAATCTGGGAACGGCCCTCCCCGGGGAGGGCCGTTCTCTGCTTGGATCGCAGACATGACGAAGGCTCTCGTTCTCGGCGGCGGTGGCGTGACCGGCGTCGCCTGGGAGATCGGCCTGCTGCACGGCCTCACCGAACACGGCCTCGATCTGACGGATGCCGGCCTGTTCGTCGGGACGTCGGCCGGATCCAGCGTGGCCGCTCAGGTGCTTTCCGGCGTACCCCTCAAGGATCTCTTCGCCCACCAGATCGCCGACGCCTCCGGGGAGATCGCCGCCAAGCTCGGCCCGAAAGTGCTCCTGTCGTTCCTGATCGCCGGTCTCTGGCCGGGTGGTCCGGCGCGCGGTCGCGCCTGGCTGGGCCGCCGAGCGCTGCGCGCCCGCACGGTGCCGGAAGCGGAACGGCGTGCGGTCATCGCCCGGCGGATCGGCGACACCGGCTGGCCCGCGGCGACCGGCTTGCGGATCGTCGCGGTCGAGGCACAGACGGGTGGCGTACGGGTATTCGACGCCTCCAGCGGCGTCCCCCTCGTCGACGCCGTTGCCGCCAGCTGCGCGGTCCCGCTGGTGTGGCCGCCGGTCACCATCGACGGGGTTCGCTACGTCGACGGCGGCGTCCGCACCGTCGCCAACGCCGACCTCGCCGAAGGCAGCAGCCAGGTCGTCGTGCTCGCCCCGACCGCCCAGTCGGTGCGCCGTTCCGGCCGTCCCGCCGCCCAGCTCGCAGCCCTCGGCCCGGACGTGCGCGGCGCCGTCGTCACCCCCGGCGCCGCCGCCCGCGCCGCCATCGGCCGCAACGTCCTCGACCCGGCCCGCCGCCGTGCCGCCGCCGAGGCCGGCCGCGCCCAGGCCGCCGGCGAAGCGACCCGGCTCCGCGCCGTCTGGTCCTGACAGGAGTCGATCCGGCCGGAACGGGTAACCGGGCCGTGTGACCTCCTCACTGCGTGCCGTGGTGCTGTGCTGCACCCTCAAACCGTCCCCCGCCCCGTCCAGTGCCGAGCTCCTCGGCCGGGAAGTCCTCGCCGCGCTCGCCGACCACGACGTCGACGGCGAGGTGATCCGGGTCGTGGACCACGACGTACGGTTCGGGGTGTCCACCGACGAGGGCGACGGCGACGCCTGGCCGGGCATCCGCGCCAAGATCCTGGACGCCCAGCTACTGATCATCGCCACCCCGATCTGGCTGGGGCAGCCGTCCAGCGTCTGCAAGATGGTCCTGGAACGCCTCGACGCGGAACTGTCCGAAACCGACGACCAGGGCCGTCTGCTCACCTTCGGCAAGGTGGCGGCGGTCGCGGTCGTCGGCAACGAGGACGGCGCGCATCACGTCACGGCTGAGGTGCTGCAGGCCCTCAACGACGTCGGGTTCACGATCGCGGGGTCCGCCTCGACGTACTGGGTCGGCGAAGCGATGGGCGGCATCGACTACCGCGACGCGGGCCCGAAGCCGGACACCACCGGCGCGGCGACGAAGACCCTGGCCACCAATGCCGCCCACCTGGCCCGTCTGCTTACGGAGAGCCCGTATCCCGCTTAACCCTTTCCGGGGTACGGGCCAGCCACGGTCCCGTGCCTCACGGCGGCCACGGCAGGCGTCCCGTCCGGCCGTCCCCGGGTGCGGGTCATGCATGCCCGTCGCGGTCACCCGCTCGGTCGGCGGCGCGGATGCCTGGCCCGGACAGGCTCGCGTCGTCATCTGGGTCCGGGCAGGTTGTGTGGTGAGTTCGGGTCTGCGGCGGCTGTGCGAATAGGCCGTCCCGGGCAGGTCGCCTCGTGGAACCGGATTCGCGGCGGAGATCTTGTCGATCTGTGTCCGGTGCCGAGCGCACATGATCCGACTGCGACCCGAACTTGTGCCCTCGACTCCGGAAACCCGGCATGCCGAGCCCAAGATCCGCCGAGCAGGAGCGGTGTGTTGAGTTCGGCCGCTATCCGCGCCCGAACTCAACACACCGAAACGGCCGCCGGTGTCAAACCCGGGCACGAACCCGATCACGGTCCAGGGCGAAACTCGACGCCGCCAGCGCCAGCCCACCCACGCTCAAAGCCAACCCGGTCCACGCCGGCGCCAGATACCCGAGACCGTTCGCGATCACCAAACCGCCGAGCGCCGCCCCGATACTGTTCGCCACGTTCATCGCCGACTGGTTGACCGCCGCACCCATCAACTGCGCACCTGGCGCCACCACGATCAGCCGCGCCTGCAACGCCGGCCCGAGGAACAGGCTGGTCGCCCCGACCAGGAACGCGCCCACGAACAGCCCCGCCGTGTTCGGTGCGGACAACGCGAAGAACAGGATCGCCGCGATCACGCCGGTGAACCCGTACAGCATCGCCCGCCGCAGATCCCGGTCCGCGAACCAGCCGCCGAGCGCGTTCCCGACCGTCATGCCCAGGCCGAACGCGACCAGCACCCACGGCACGGTCCCTGCGGACAGGCCGGTGACCTCGGTGGTGACCGGGGCGATGTAACTGTTGACCGCGAAGAACCCCGCGAAACCGACAGCCGCGGTGGCGGCGACGAGCCAGACCTGTGGGCGGGCCAGGGCGCGCAGTTCGGCACGCGCCGAACCGGCCTCTCCGGCGGGCGCCTCGGGCACCGTGACGGCAACCGCGAGCAGGGTCAGCAGGAAGACTCCGGCGATCACTCCGTAGGAGGCGCGCCACCCCGCCGCCTGTCCGAGAACGGTCATCGCCGGGACACCGACCAGGTTGGCGATGGTGAGACCGCTGAGTACGGCGGCGTACCCTCGCGCCTCTTTGCCCGGACCCATCAGGGACGCGGCCAGGAGGCCGGCGGCGCCGAAGTAGGCCCCGTGCGGCAGCGCCGCCACGAACCGGGCCACCAGCACGAGACCGAAGTACGGGGCCAGCGCGGACGCCGCGGTCCCGGCGGCGAACAGCACGAGGAGCGCGAGGACCAGGCGCTTGCGTCGCCAGCGGGCGGTCAGGGCGGCGATCAGCGGGGCGCCGGCGACGACTCCGAGCGCGTACGCCGTGATCGTCCACCCGGCATGCGCGACCTCGCCGGGGGAGTCCCCGCCGAGCAGGTCGCGGGCGATGTCGGGCAGCAGGCCCATAACGGCGAACTCGGTGAGCCCGATCGCGACGCCGCCGAGAGCGAGCGCGAGCAGGGCCGTCCAGCGCTGCCGGGTGGTGAGATGTTCCATGGCCGCGGACTTTAGCAACGCCGTTGCGAAACCCGCCAGCTATCGTGACGGCGTGCACCAGACATTCCTGCGCGGGTACAACGAAGCCCTCGTGATCGCCCTCGCCCGCGGCACCGCCACCTTCGAGCGCGGTGACGTCGCCGAGGCCACCGGGCTCACCCCGCAAGCCGTCTCCAAGGTCCTCGCCCGCCTGCTCGACGAGGGCGTCGTCGCGCCGGCCGGGGTGCGGCGGCCGGCCACCGGACGGGCCGCCGGGGTGTACGAGCTGGTGCCCGGCAGCCGCTACGCGATCGGCGCGCACGTGTCCCGGCGTACCCTCCGCCTCGCCCTCACCGACCTGGCCGGCGCCGTCCTCGCGTCCACCGTCACCCCGCTGCCCGGCGACTTCACCCCCGCGCAGCTCCTCACCGTCCTCACCGAACAGGCCCGGCTGCTGCGCGCCGCCCGCGACCTCGGCGACCGGCTGGTCGGCGTCGGCATCGGCATGATCGGGCCGCTCGACCACGCGGCCGGCACGGTCCGGGGCGCGCACCGGCTGCGGCACTGGCACGACGTGCCGCTCGCCGCGCTCGCGCAGGAGGCGCTCGGCCTGCCCGTACACGTCGACAAAGATGTCACCGCCGGCGTCACGGCCGAGGCGTGGCGGCGCGGCCCCGGCTTCCGCGACGCCGCCCTGATCATGGTCGAGACCGGCGTGGGCGCGGGCCTGTGGCTGAGCGGTGCCGCACATCGGGGCGCGCACACCAACGCCGGCGAGTTCGGTCACACCGTGCTCCAGCTCGACGGCCCGCGCTGCGCCTGCGGCCGCCACGGCTGCCTGGAATCCGTCCACGACCAGGCCTTCCGGTCCGGCGACATCGCCCTGGCAGCGCGGGTCCTCGCCGTCGGCGTCGTGAACCTGCTGCAGACCCTCGACCTCGGCCACGTGGTCCTCGCCGGCGCCGACCTGGTCCGCCACAGCGACATCTACCTCGACGCCGTCACCCACGCGGTTCGCACCCAGGTGCCCCGCGCCGACTGGCTCACCGTCGACGTGTCCCTGTCCGCCCTCGCCGAGAACACCATCGCGGCCGGCGCGGCGATGCAGGCCCTCGACGCGCGTTACGGCATTCCCGGCCTCACCGCCTGAAACCACGCTCCGGTACGGGCCACGAACAGTCCCGTGCCTCGCGGCGCCACGGCAGGCGTCCCCTCCCGACCGTCCCCGGGTGCGGCTCATGCATGCCCGTCCCGGTCACCCCCGCCTGGTCCGCCCCGCTGGCCGAGGGTCAGCCGCGCCAGTCCTCCAGTCGTTTCGCCGCCTTGCGGGTCAGCGACTCGGCATCCGACCGCTCGCCCGAGATCGACTCCCAGCCGGACAGCTCCAGCAGCGTCACCGAGTCGCCCACCCGGACCGCCGCGAGGTAGAGGTACGTGCTGCCCGAACCGGACAGCTCGCCGTCGTCACCGCGGGCCGGAGTGCTGCCCTCGATCAACACCGACTCGTCGCCCACCCCCGCGGATCCCAGCGACCGGTACTTGTACGTGGAGGGCCCGCGCTTGCCCTGCGGGCAGTCGCGTACGTTCGCCCGCAACTCACTGAGGAACCGCTCGGCACCGTCCTGCTTGTACACGGTGATCGACTGGTCGACCACGCCGACCGGGCCGTTCTCCGGCGCCGCCTGCGGATCCTTGTAGATGACGTGCATGCCACCCCGGACACCGGCCAGCGCATCGCTGGCATGACCGGCCCCGCACAGCTCCGGGATCACCGCCGGGATCCGGTTCGGCTTCTGAGCCTCCGTCACATCGGCCGCCCCGAGAAACGCCCGGTCCGGAATCGACGCCGGAACGCGCGGTGCCGTCGTCGTCCGCGACGTCGCCGGCGACGTCGGCGCTGACGCCGAAGCCGAAGCCGAAGCCGAAGCCGACGGCGCTGAGGCCGGGGCCGACGACGGTGACGCTTGAGAGGCTGCCGACGAGGCGACTCCCGCCGGCGTCGCCATCCCGTCCAATCGCTGCGGCGAACCCGCACACCCGGCCGCCAGTGTCACACCCAGCGCAGCCGCCCCGAAAACCGAAAGAGAACGCCGCATCTTCCTACCTCCCGCAAGGCCGTCATCGTTGCTTCACCAGATGCGATGCGGCCATTCGCGACGTGGTTCGGAGACTGGGTCACGAAACCATACCAACGCCCGGCGATGCCTCAGGCTGACCACGCTGGCCGGCGGACCTGCCTCACCGGGCGTGTTGAGGTCGGCCGTCATACGCGCCCTTACTCCACACGCTGTTTCAGCGGTAGACGAGGCGCTGGATGGCGGTGACCAGGGTGTCGACGATCTGCTCCAGGTCGGGGTCGGAGGCGTGGTCGAGCTTGGCGTACTGGGTGTCACGGATCGCGGAGATCATCTCGGCGAGCCGGGCGGCGGCGATCGCGGTCGTGGCCGTGCCGTCCGCCTGGTCGCGGCGGATCTTGGCGGCGGCGCGTTCGTCGTAACGGTTCTTGGAATGGGTGAGCAGGTCACGCAACGGTTCGGACGAGGCGGCGGCGGTGGCCGAGCAGCTCAGCAGGCCCGCATTGGCACGCCAGATCCGGGCTGACATCAGCAACTGCTCGCGCAGCAGATCGGGCGCGGGACCGGAGCTGTCGAACCACACGTGCGAGGCCGCGAAGTCGTCCGAGAGCCGGGACATGAGCGCGGTCAGGACCGCCGGCTTGGTCGGGAAGTAGAAGTAGAAGCTGGTCCGGGAGATGCCGGCCCCGGCGGCCAGATCGTCGATGGTGACCGCCTCGTAGGACCGCTCGGCGAACATCCGCCGGGCCACGTCCAGGATCGCGGCCTCACGGAGATCGCCCTTCGACGGTCCGGTCCTGCGTCTCATGCTCGACAGTGCCTTTCACCGTGACGTTCGACGCTGCGATCAAAAATTTCGACGCAGTGTCGAATAAGAGGGCTAGTGTAAGCGGCCGTGACCCCACCCGTACGCCCGAGGTTGCTCCTGATCGCCGCAGCGGCCGCGAGTTTCCTGCTCAGCCTGATCCAGTCGATCCCGGTGCCGGTGCTGCCGCAGATCGCCCAGCAGCTCGGCGCCGACGCCACCACCGTCGGGTGGGTGTCCACCGCGACGCTGCTCGCCGCGTCCGCCTGCACCCCGCTGCTCGGCCGGCTCGGACACGTCGTCGGCATCAAACCCGTCTTCGTCGGCACCCTGATCGTCACCCTCGCCGGCAGCGTCCTCGCCGCGACCGTGCACGACGTGGGCTGGCTGATCGCGGCCCGGGTGCTGCAAGGCACCAGCTTCGGGCTGTTCCCGCTGGGACTGAGCCTGCTCCGCCACGAGCTCCCGCCCGCCAGGCTGACCAGCGCGATGGCCCTGGTCTCCTCCACCCTCGGGATCGGCGGCGGCGCCGCGCTGGTCGCCGCCGGGCTGCTCATGCAGGGCGACGCCGGCTACCGGCGGATCTTCTGGCTCTGCGCCCTGATCAGCGCGATCGCCCTGGCGCTGGCGTGCACGCTGCCACGGCGGGCCGGCGCCGGCGGACGGGTCGACGTGCTCGGCGCGGTGGTCCTGTCGGCCGGGCTGATCAGCCTGCTCCTGCCGATCTCGCAGGGACACAGCTGGGGCTGGTCGTCGCCGCGGGTGCTGCTGCTGTTCACCGCGGCGGCCGTTATCCTCACCGGGTTCTACCTGCTGGAACGCCGGATGGACGCGCCGCTGGTCTCGATGACGATGCTGCGGCGCCGGCCGATCCTGGTCGCCAACCTGGCCGCGATGACCGTCGGGTTCGCCATGTTCGCGCTGCAACTCGCGATGAGCTACCTGGTGCAGAGCCCGCGGGAACTGACCGGGTTCGGGTTCACCGCGACGGCCCTGGAGACCAGCCTGGTCTTCCTGCTGCCCGGGGCCGCGGTCAGCGTGGTCGTCGGCCCGCTCGCCGGTCCGCTGCTCGGGAGGATCGGGGCCCGGAACGCGCTGGCGCTCGCCTGCTGGACGGCCGCGGCCGGGACGGCGTCCCTGGCGGTGCTGCACGACAACCGGGTGCAGACGATCACGGCGTTCGTGGTGGCGAGCTGCGCGATCGCGCTGGCGTACGCGGCGATGCCGGTGCTTCTGGTCAGCCACATCGAGCCGGCGGAGACCGGGATCGCGAACTCGGTCAACTCCATCATGCGTACGGTCGGCGGCACCATCGGCGGGGCTCTGGTGATCACGATCCTGGCGGCGCGGACCCGATCGTACGGGCCGGTGGCGCTGCCCGCCGAGGACGCGTTCCGGCTCAGCTATCTGCTCGGGGCCGGGGTGTTCGCCGTCGGTGGACTGCTGGTCCTGCTGTTCATCGACCGCCCGGCCCGGGTGGCGCCCGCCGCGGAGCCGGTTCCGGTCACGTCCTGATCGGACGGCTCCGCTCGGTACGCTGCGGCATGCCCATCGACATCACGCCCGAACCGATCCGCGCCGTCATCTTCGACTTCCACACCACCCTCGTCGGGGGCGGCGATGCGGGAAGCTGGGTCGACGCCGCGCTCCGCCGCCTCGACGAGGACGGGAGCCCGGCGCCGGACCTGAGCGCCGACCAGCTGGCGGGCCTGCGTGAATTCCTCGACCACATCTGGCAGCACGCGCACACCATCGATCCGGGCAGCGAACGCGATCTCAGCCATGAGCGGCACCGGGACGTCTTCACCAGGACGGTGGCGCTGTACCCCGGCGTCAAACCGGATCTGACCGCCGCGCTGTACGCGGTGATGGCGGATCAGTGGGTGCCGTTCGCCGACACGCTCCCGGTGCTCTGGGAGTTGAAGGCGCGGGGTGTACGGGTCGCGGTGCTGTCCAACATCGGCCTGGACATCCGTCCGCTCCTCGATCGGGTGGGCATCGGTGAGCTGGTCGACGGTGTCGTCCTCTCCTTCGAGGAGGGCGTCGTCAAGCCCGATCCGGCGATCTTCGCCCGCGCGCTGGAGATCCTCGGGGAGCCGGGGAGCCGGACGCTGATGGTCGGGGACAGCGCGCGGGACGACGTCGGTGGGGCGGCTCTGGGGATCCGCACGCTGATCCTGCCGCGCACGGAAGGCGCGGTGCACGGCCTGGGCACGGTTCTCCACATGGTTGGCGACGGGCGATGACGTAGGGCGTGGGTTGTCCGGCTGGTTCTCAGGGCTGTCTCAGCGCCGCTGAGACAGCCCTGAGAACCAGCCGAGGGGAAACCGGGACGGGCATGCATGGCGGTGAGCCGCGGGACGGTCGGGAGGGGGCGCCTGCCGTGGCCGCCGCGAGGCACGGGACCGTGCGTGGCCCGTACGAAAGCATGGTTCTGATCTTCAGCTGAACGGGATGCGCATGGCGCGGTCGAGGAGCTGGTCGCGGGACATCGTGGCGCCGCTGTCGGCCCAGGCCTGCATGGCGGCGTTCAGGCAGGCGACGGCGGAGGCGACCAGGGCGCGGGGCGCGGGATCCGGGCCGGCCGGGAGACCGCCGGGGAGGCGGGCGGCGACCAGCGGGACCAGCAGGGACTCCCAGCCCTCCTGCTTCTCGCGGTGGCGGGCGCGCATCGTCGGGTTGGCCTCGATCAGGCGCAGGAAGGCCAGGGAACGCTCGGGGGTGTCGGCGTTGATTGCGGTGAGGACGTCGAACGTGCGGCGCAGCGACGTCCACGGATGCTCGTCGGCGGGGCGCTCGGTGAAGGCGGCGGCCAGTGCCGGGCCCAGGTCCTCCAGCCAGGTCAGGACCACGTCCTCCTTGGTGCCGAAGTAGCGGAAGAACGTGGTGCGGGACAGGCCCGCCTCGGCGGCGATCTGCTCGACCGTCGTGTTGTCGCAGCCCTGCTCGGCGAAGAGGCGGGTCGCGACGGCGCTGACCTCGGCGCGCATCGCCTGCCGGGTCCGCTCGCGCAGTGAGGTTCGGGGTGTGTCCTTCACGACACGAGCGTACCCGGTGCTGAGGTGGTACTCAGTACCACTTCGAACTACCGTTCCACGTGATCCGTTACCTCTTGATGGGACACGTCATGAGCCTGTTCACTCCGCTGCGTCTCGGCGCCCTGGACCTGCGCAACCGCCTGGTGATGGCGCCGCTAACCCGGCTGCGTGCCGGCGCCGACGGGGTTCCCGGAGACCTGCTCGTCGAGTACTACCGCCAGCGGGCCTCGCTCGGCCTGATCATCACCGAGGGCACCTGGCCGGTGCGTGAGGGCCGCACCTGGATCGGCCAGCCCGGCATCGAGACCGCCGAGCAGGTCGCCGGCTGGCGGCGGGTCGCCGACGCCGTCCACCAGGACGGCGGCCTCATCGTCATGCAGATCATGCACGGCGGCCGCATCTCCCACCCGGAGATCAGCGGCACCGGCCGGATCGTCGCGCCCAGCGCCATCGCCGCTCCCGGCGAGACCCGGATCCCGTCCGGCAAGGCGGCGTACCCGGAGCCGCAGGCGCTCACCACCGACGAGATCCAGGGCATCGTCGACGGTTTCGTGGCAGCCGCCCGCAACGCCATCGCGGCCGGGCTGGACGGTGTGGAGATCCACAGCGCCAACGGTTACCTCATCCACCAGTTCCTGTCGCCGGCGGCGAACACCCGCACCGATGAGTACGGTGGATCGCCCGCCAACCGCGCCCGCCTGGCCATCGAGGTCGTCACCGCGGTCGCGGCGGCCATCGGCGCGGACCGGACCAGCCTGCGGATCTCCCCGGAGCACAACATCCAGGGCGCGCTGGAGACCGATCCGGCTGACGTCGTCGCCACCTACACCGTGCTGGCGGAGGCGCTCGCGCCGCTGGGGCTGGCGTTCGTCGACATCCTGCACGCCGAACCGGCGGGGGAACTGGTGCAGAAGCTGCGCCACGCGGCTGCGGTTCCGGTCATTCTGAACAGCGGCTTCGGTTCGCAGACAACCCGCGAGGCCGCCGCCGAGCTGGTCTCGGAAGGCTTCGCGGACGCGGTGGCGGTCGGGCGGGCGGCGCTGGCCAACCCGGATCTGGTGGCGCGGTGGTCGGCCGGGGCCGGGGAGAACGCGCCGGACCCGGGGACGTTCTACACGCCGGACGCTCGTGGGTACACCGACTATCCGGCGCTCTGAGCCATGGTGGAGTGACAGGCGTCGTCAGGGCCTTGTTAGGGGCCGGTCGGTAGAACTACCGCCATGAGAGAGCAGAGTTCCACCCCGCTGGTGTTGGCCCGGCCGCGGCCCGCGATCTTTCTCGAGGTCGGCTATGGGACCGGGCTCCACCAGCGGAGGCAGAGCGGGCGCGCGTGTGCTGACGCCTGGTGGGTGCGGTCAGCGGGCCGAGAGGGCGATGAGTGTCCGCACGAAAGCCTCGTGATCGGCGTCGGGGACGGTGGCCAGCAGGGTCGCCTCGGCGGCGCGGATCTCGGCGAGGATCGTCTGATGGATCCGGCGGCCCTCGGCGGTGAGGGCGAGCAGGCGGACGCGCCGGTCGGCGGGGTCGGGCTCGCGGTCGATCAGGCCGCGTCGCTGCAGGTCGTCGAGGACGCGGATGAGGCGGGTCTTGTCGGCGCCGATGCTCTCGGCCAGGGCGGCCTGGGTGCGCATCGGGCTCTCGTGCAGCGCGGTCAGGACGGCGTAAGCCCACATGGGCACGTCGTGGCGGGCGAGGATCGGCTGTTCCAGAGCGAGCAGCCGTCTGCCCAGCCGGAACACCATCGCGCCGAGATCTTCCCGTTCCACGGGTCTGTTCCTATCACCTACCGCGGCCTTGACTATTCGTAAGCTGGAGCGGATCGTAAGCACATGCATACGATTGAGCCGACGCGGGCGGTGCTGCACGACACCGTCACGCTGATCGACAAGGTGACCGAGGCCGATCTGCGGCTCCCCACGCCGTGTGCCGGCTGGGACCTGGCGGTGCTGATCGGGCACATGACCGCTCAGCATCACGGGTTCGCCGCGGCGGCGCGGGGGAGCGGTGACGATCTCGCGGTCTGGAGACAGGAGGCGGCGGGCGCCGACGCCTCGGTGAGATATCGGGAGGCGGTCGCGGAGGTGCTGGAGGCGTTCTCCGCCGGGGACGTCTTCGAGCGGCCGTTCCACCTGGCCGAGTTCAACGCGACCGTGCCGGGGCGCCTGGCGGTCGGGTTCCACCTCGTCGACTACGTGGTGCACGGGTGGGATGTGGCGCACACGCTCGGGGTCGAGTTCCGGCCGGCGGGGGAGGCGGTGACGGCGGCGCTGGAGATCGCGCGGTCGGTGCCGGACGGGACGGATCGGCTCGCTCCGGGCGCGCCGTTCGGTCCGGCTCTTCCGGTTCCGGCGGGCGCGGATCCGCTCACCGAGATCCTGGTGCTGCTGGGCCGCGACCCATCCCGGCGGTCGGCCTGAGGGAGCGGGCAGCGGTCGGGATTGGCCGGACGATCGATCCCGGCCGCCTCTTTCGGCGAGGAGTCACGGGGCGGTGCGTACCAGAGCGGGGGTTTGATCCTTGGGTTTCACGGGAGTGCGGACCGCGCCCACGCTGGCCGCGATGACCAGGGCGATCGCCGCGAGTTCGAGGAGGGAGAGGCGCTGGTGGAGGACCAGGAAGCCGGCGAGCGTCGCGATCGCCGGGCCGAGGCTCATCAGCACCGCGAACGTGGACGTCGGCAGGGTGCGGAGGGCCCGCAGCTCCAGGGAGTACGGCAGGACCGACGACAGGAGCGCGACGACCGCGCCGAGCCCGAGCGTGGCCGGGTTCAGCAGGGCGCTGCCCGCGTCGGCGATGCCGATCGGCAGGGAGATCACGGCGGCGGCGGTCAGGGCGAGCGCGAGCCCGTCGGTTCTCGGGAAGCGGCGGCCGGCGCGGGCGCTGAACACGATGTACGCCGCCCACATCGCCCCGGCGCCGAGCGCGAACCCGGCCCCGGCCAGATTGAGCCGCTCGAAACCCTGGTAGCCGAGCAGCGCCACGCCGCCGAACGCGAGTGCCGCCCACAGCCAGCTCGCCGCCCGCCGCGCCGTCACCACCGACAGGAGGAGCGGGCCGAGCACCTCGAGGGTGACCGCCGGGCCGAGTGGGATCCGGTCGATGGCCTGGTAGAACAGCCCGTTCATGCCGGCCAGCGCCACCCCGAAACCGGCCGCCACCAGCCAGTCGCCGCGACGGTACCCGCGGACCCGGGGCCGGCACACGGCCAGCAGCAGCACCGCCGCGATGCCGAGCCGCAGCGCCACCACGCCGGCCGCGCCCGCCTGCGGAAACAGCAGCGCCGCCACCGCCGAGCCGAACTGCACCGACAGTGCCGCGCCGAGCACGAGTCCTACCGAAGTCACGGCCCGACGCTATGCCCGCCGCAACGCGCCCCGGAAATGCCGGAACCCCTACTGGTTATGCTTCCCGGTTATGACCGCCGAGTTTCGGCACCTCAGAGCGTTCCTCGCGATCGCCGCCGAGGGCAACATCACCCGCGCCGCGGCCCGGCTGCACGTCACCCAGCCGGCGCTGTCGCGCACGCTGCGCCAGCTCGAGACCCACCTCGGGGCCGGCCTGGTGGACCGGTCGACCCATCATCTCGAACTCACCCCGGCGGGCCGTGCGTTCCGGGACCGGGCCGCCGCCGCGGTCGCCGCCGTCGACGACGTGCTCGATCCGGCCCGCGCCGGCACCTGGCCGCTGCGGCTCGGGCATGCCTGGTCCGCGCTCGGCGAGCACACCACCACCCTGCTGCGCGCCTGGCAGGACGCCCACCCCGGGATCCCGCTGCGGCTGCTGCGCATCGACGATCGCAGCGCCGGGCTGCTGCAGGGCCGCACCGATGCGGCGGTGCTGCGGGATCCGGGTGACATTCCCGGCGTACGCACCGAGCTGCTGACCACCGAGGACCGGGTCGCCGCCGTGCCCGCCGGGAGCCCGCTCGCCACCCGCGACCGGTTGTCGCTCGCCGACCTGACCGGCTGGCCGATCGCGATCAACACGGTCACCGGCACCACCAGCCTGGACCTGTGGCCACCCGGCGCCGCCCCGGCGACGACTGTCGAGGTCGCCAACACCGACGACTGGCTGGTCGCCATCGCCGCCGGCGACACCGTGGGCGTGACCAGCACCGCGACCGCCGTCATGTACCCGCATCCGGCGATCGCGTACCGCCCGCTGACCGACGCCGCGCCCATCGACCTGCACGTGGCCTGGCGTGAACCTCCGGCGCATCCCGCGGTCCCCGGCCTGGTCACGCTTCTCGAGGACCTTTTCCGGCGTACGCCTATGCGATCAGCGGAAGCACGTTCTCCCGATACTTCCCGTTGAAGTTCCCTGGCGGCAGGAAGTTCGCCACGATGTACGTCTCCCAGGCCCGCGCTCCCTCGCCGAACGCCCGGCCGAACCCGACAGCGGTGCTGGCCTTCCACACCACCTGCGTGAAGTGCCCGGCCTTCCCGGCCGTGGATCGAGCGTCAGATTCGGGACACCGTGCCTGGCGCGCAGATCGTTGATGACGGACAGCGCGTTCTGCAGGAATTCGTCATCGGTCCGGTCGGGCATTTGCGGGCGCATGTGCTCCCCTTTCGTCGAGGCGGGCACATCGTGCCCGCCTCGTGTCACCGTTCGCTAAGCTATCGGCCGCGGTACGTTGTCCTTGTACTGGCCCTCATAATTCCCGGACGGCGAGAAGTTCGCCACGATGTAGGTCTCCCACCATTTCGACCCCTTACCGAATGCGCGGCCGAAACCGACCTTGGTGCTGGACTTCCACACCAGCTGCGTGAAGTGCCCGGTCGCGCCCGGCCCGCTCGAGTCCGGATCATCGAACTTGTAATCCGAGATCTCGCTGTACCAGCCGTTGTTGGCCGTGTCGGCGCCGCCGACGACCTCCGCGCTGGAGGCGCTCCAGGAAGCGTTCTCGCCGTATCTGGCGTCCAGCCCGGCGTGCCCGTGACTGAGCCCTTCCTGGGTGGACATCAGGGCGGCGCGGGACTTCGCGTACTGCACGAGCGTGTCATCGAGCGTCAGCGGCGGAACACCGTGCTTGGCGCGCAGTTTGTTGATGCCGGCCAGGGCGCTCTGCAGGAATTGTTCATCGGTCCGGTCGGGGAATTGCTGGCGCATGCTCATTCCTTCCAGTCGGATTCGGCCTCCCATCCTGTTCCGTGAACGAGATCATAGGCAAGCGCCGGTACGCCGGATTTGCCGCGTAATATCTCGACTTCCCCAGGACATGCCACAATAGACGACCGTCGCGGAATCGCGATTCAAAGGCGCGCCGCAAACATCCGATCATCCGGTCCGGGGGTGAGAATCATGGTGGCCCGGCGCCACGGCTGTTCCCGCAGCAGGAACGGCAGCTCCTCGCGCAGCCAGGCCGTCACGTGCGCGCGCTGTTCGGGCGAGTCGCCGTCGCGGGCGGTCAGCCGGCGTTCCTGCTCGTCGAGGTCGCCCTGGATCCACACCGAGGCGTCCAGCCACGGGGCGAGCTCTTCCCGGATGACGCCGGTGCCCTCCACCCAGACGGCAGTGGCCCCGCCGCGCCCGTCGATCGCGACCACCACCGGACGTGCCGCCGTGATGCCCACCAGCCGCCGGGCGACCTCCGGCAGGGTGATCTCCCGCCGGTCGACCGCCTCGGGCTCGCCAGGATGCAGCCGCACGGGACCCGTACCTAACTCTCGTCGCCGAGATCCGCGCCCGCGCCGAGCGCCCGGGTCGACGCCCCGCCGCGCAGCGCCCGCAGTGGTGAGAGGTTCAGGTCGAGGCGGACCGCGTCGACGAAGTCGTCGTACGCCGCGAGCGCCGGCTCCCGGAACCGCGGCCACTGCTCGTCGCTCATGACCTCGGCCCGGGCCCGGGCGCCGAGCTTGCTCAACTGGTGATCGACCGCCAGGGCGCTCGCCGCGGCCCGCTCCGAGCCGTGCAGCCACAGCGCGGCGAGGCTGCGGTTCCAGTCGGTGCGCAACCGGCTCACCTCGGCGAGTCTCTCGTCGTGCTCCGGTCCGGCGGCCGGGGCGCGGCCGAGTTCACGGATCGCGTCCCGGTACCGGTAGAACTCGCCGGCGACCGCCTGATAGCTCTGCATCCGCTGGTCACGGCGCCAGCGCAGGGACTCCGAACGGGTGTCCCAGAACCGTCCGAGGATGATCCCGATCAGACCGGAGAGGGCTGCGAGCACTGCCACCTGCATGGCGCCCATCCTCCCCGGAGATCGACAGTCATCTCAATCGGTTTGCGCGAACCTCAGGACATTGCCGTACGGGTCGATGACCTCCATGGTCGGGCCGCCGGGCGCGTCCGGGTCGACGCCGGGCCGGATCGGGGCGTGCGGGCGGTCGTGCAGTTCCTTGTGCAGGGCGTACACGTCGGCGACCGGGATCCAGACGACGCCGTTCGGGCTGCCGTCGCCGTGGTGCTCGGACAGGTGCAGAACCGTCCGCGAGCGGGACACCTGCACGTACAACGGTGTGCCGGGCTCGAACCGGTGCTCCCAGTCGAGCCGGAACCCCAGACAGTCCAGGTAGAACGGCAGCGCCAGCGCGACGGACATCACCCGCAGCACCGGCACGCCGGGCCCGGCCTCGGGCCGCTTCAACGCGGCGGCGGCCACGTTCCAGTCCTTGGCGCCGAGCTGGTGGGCCACCATCTCCAGGGCGAGGCTGTGCGGGATCCGTACCCCGGCGGTGGCCAGGTCGTCACGTAGGCGCCGGGCCAGGTTCTTCGCATGGTCGGTCGGGGAGGTCACGGTGTCGGCCTTTCCCGCGGTTCGCCAGGCGGATGCTCGCATTGTCCGCTTCGACCGCGGCCGGAAAGGCGTTGATCGAACCATGCACTGCCGAGTGCGTTCACCGAACCCCGAAGGGCGCGAGCGGCCGGCCGCACCTGCCGCTCCCATGCTAACCGTTTCTCAGAAAGGCGGACCGTCCTGGTTCTCCGTCCTCGGTGGACCCCAGAGATCCTCGTCGGTGATGGCCCAGTCGGCGGAGCTCCAGGACTTGAGCGCGTCGCTTGCCAGGCGCCGGTGTCCCGCCTCCGCGCTGACCGCCAGCACCGACCTGACCGGATGGGCGAGTTCGTCGCGGCGGTGCGCGAGCGCCGGTGACTCCACGAGCCGGACCGCGGTGGCGAGGGCCGCCTCCCGCACCATCGGATCCGGGTCGTCGAGGCATGCGGCCACCCCGGCGAACACCGCGGGGAAGGTCTCCCGGATCTCGCGGAAACCGGCCGGGGGACCCCAGTCCGGTTCACCCGTCCAGATCCGGATTTTCCGCAGAGCAAAGTCGCTGACCTCGTACGCCATGTTGCCCAGCCAGGCCAGCAGAGCCGCCCGCAGTGGATACTTCGTTCCCCGTTCCCATTCGGGAACAAGCGTTTCCCGCCGGCGCGGATCGGCGAGGAGCGCGGCGATGTACCGGGCGGCCGGCCCGGTCGCCGAATACACCGATCCCTGGTGGATCAGCGTGCCGCCGAGATGGCCGAGAACGGCCCGGACGAGGTCACGATCACCCGACACCAGGCCGGACAGCAGAGCGGGGGTGTCAGGCGATGCCGGTCCGTACGCGTGGTCCCGGTTCTGCCAGTCGGTCTCGTGAAGGATCGACCCGAAGGCGCTCAGCGGATGCCGTACCGCTGATCCCCGGGCCGGAGCGAACACGTCCCTGTCGCATTCCAGGAACGCGGCGCTGCCGTACATGTCGATGAATTCCCGTTCCTGCGCATGGATCGGGTACAGGCCGACCATGCCGGGCGACGAAACGGCCGCCTCGCCGAGGAGAAGGCTGCTCATCCCGGTTTCCTCGACGAGCCGCATTGACGTACGCAAATGAGGGCCCTAGGTTGCGGTGAGGCTGATCGTTGACGATCCCCACGGATGAATCCGGGGGATTTCCCTCCGGGGCAAGGCCCTGGATTCCCAGCTCGGACTGCATCTGATCCACCGTCCCGGAAGGAGGCGATCTGATGCCTTACGTCTTCGGCGCTGGCACGGTGGCGTTCCGCTGTGGCAAGGATCGTCCTCGCAGCGTTGAGGTCACGGCCGGTGGTGTAACCGCAGGCCGTGCACTCGAAGGTCCGGACGCCCGGTCCGAGGCGGAGATTGGTTCTCTCGCCGCACACGGAGCAGGTCATGGTCGTGTAGGCGGGCGGCACCAGCACCACCGTCCGGCCCGCCCGCGTCCCACGCTCGATCGGTTCACGCTTGCATGCGCCGATCGCGTTGTCGGCGGCCTTGCGGGCCATGCTGGTCTTGGCCAGGAACGTCGGCTTGAAATCCTCCACGGCGATCAGCGCATGGTGCTCGACCACGGTCTTGGCCCGGACGCGGGCGTCGTGGGTGTTCTGCCGGGCCGCCTTCTTGGCGATCCGGGCGGCCTGCCGCTTGGCGGTCAGGTAGCCCCGGGACGGCGTGACGCCCTGGGACCAGACGGCCGGGACGGTCACCTGGCCGGGCAGGCACAGCCGCCCGCTCTTGATGGAGAGGCCCCGGGTGGTGTACCCCAGCGACGGCAGACTGTCCTTGAGCCGCTTCTTCTTCGGACGGCCCCGGCCTTTGACCGTGAACGAGTGGTCCAGGGCGGCACCGTAGGTGCGCAGCGTCTGCTGCTGAGCGACCTGCGAACCGGCGCGCAGCCAGGCGAACGTGCGCCGGGCCTCGGCCAGCAGTGCGGCCTCCGCGATGCGGCCGGGCCGCAGGCGGTAGGTGTAACGCGCCGCCTCTGTCACGCCGCCACTGTACAGCAGACAACTGGATACGGGAACAGAGGATCCCGTCGACCAACGTCGTCCCACCGCTGTACCTACCACGTGGTCTGGTGCCCCAAGTGCCGCCGCGCCGTCATCAGGGGCGACGTCGACACCCGGCTGAAAGAGATCATCCGCGAGGTGTGCGCCGAACCAGACGCGCCCATCGTGGAGCTTGCGACAATGCCCGACCACGTGCACCTACTGGTCACCTGCGACCCGCAGTACGGCATCCTCCGCCTTGTCAAGGGCATCAAGGGCAGGTCCTCCTGGCTACTACGTGCCGAGTTTCCGCACCTGAAAACCCGGATGCCAACCCTCTGGACCAACTCGTACTTCGTTGCCACCGTTGGCGGCGCAACCTTGGAGATCGTGAAGAGGTATGTGGAGAACCAACGCAACGTCTGACCAGACGCCCATCCGCCCTGACAGCGGATGGGCTACCCCTGACCTGCATCGCAGAAGAACCGATTCCTCCCCACGGCCAAAGCCGGGGGTTCCCACGGAGGTTTCTCGATGATTGAGGTGGGCGTCATGCGACGATCCCGGCTGCTCGCGGCGCTGGCCGCGACGTTCCTGCTCGTCACCGCGTGCGCCGACGACCCGGATGAGGGCGGTCAGGCCACCGGCGCCCTCGACAAGGTCAACACCGGGGTGATCGCGATCGTCGACGTCGCGCCGATCTACCTGGGCAAGGAGAAGGGCTTCTTCCGCGAGCAGAACATCGACCTGACCCTGACCGCCGCCCAGGGCGGCGCCGCGATCGTCCCCGCGGTGACCACCGGCGAGTTGCAGTTCGGGTTCAGCAACACCATCTCGCTGCTGCTCGGCGCCGGCCGGAAGGTCCCGGTCGAGGTCGTCGCCAACGGCACCAACTCGACGGGCGTCGACGGCAAGGACTTCGCCGGCCTGTTCGTCAAGGCCGACAGCCCGATCAAGAGCCCCAAGGACCTCGCCGGGCGTACCGTCGCCGCCAACACCCTGAAGAACATCGTGGAGACGAGCGTCCGGGCGTCGGTCCGCGAGGACGGCGGTGACGCGGCCGCTGTCACGTTCACCGAGCTGGCCTTCCCCGAGCAGGTTCCGGCGCTGACCGCGGGCCGGGTCGACGCGATCTTCGTGGTCGAGCCGTTCCAGCAGTCCGCGATCGCCGCCGGCGCCCGCAAGATCGCCTCCAGCTATGTGGACGCCGCCCCGGACCTCACCGTCGCCATGTACTTCACCTCGAATCAGCTGATCGCCGACAACCCCGATCTGGTCCGGCGTTTCACCGAGGCGATGAAGAGATCTCTGGCGTACGCCGACGCGCACCCCGACGAGGTCCGCGCGGTCCTCGGCGCCTACACCAAGATCGCGCCGGAGGTCCGGGAGGCCCTGGTCCTGCCGAAGTGGCCCGCCGAGATCAACCGCGCCTCCGTCGACGCTCTCGCCGAACTGGCCGTCACCGACGGTCTGCTGACCGAGAAACCGGACCTCGACGTCCTGCTGCCCTAGTCTCCTCCGGATGAACCCGGAGGAGACCGGCCGTCTGCTGGAACGTCTGATCGGGGCGCTGGCGGCGCAGTGCGCGGACGGCCTCACCCCGCAGGCTCGCGAACATCTCGAGAACCTGACCCGCGACCAGGCGCTCACCATCTTCGGGATGGCCGGCCACGACTTCCTGATCGAGACCGTCCCCGCCGGCAGCCTGGCTATCGCTTCGGCATGATCACGGCGGCGGCGCGGGCCGCGATCTCGGCGTCCGTGCCGGTCCACAGATCGTCCAGCCACGGCCCGGCGAACAGCCCGACCAGCGTCGGCGCCCCGTCGGCCACTGTCGCGTCCAGCCATTCGGCGACACAGTTCTCCCGCGGTCCGTGCGCCCGGTAGTACCCGCCCGGATGTTCCGGCCAGAACCGTTCGTCGAACCGGAGCACCACCTTCTCCACCCGGCCCATCCCCAGGCGGGAGAGCGCGTTCCGGTGGCGTTCCGGCAGTTCCGGCTCGAACGTGATCGCGCCCGCGGCCAGTACCCCGAGCGGCGCCGTCACGATCACCGCGTCCACCCGCTCGGAAACCCCGTTACCCATGATCGTCACCCCGTCGTCGTCGACCGCGATCCGGCGTACCGGCCGTCCCAGCCGCACGTCCAGCCCGGCCGCGAGATGCTCGACCAGCAGCCGGTACCCGCCGACGATCCACCGGTCGCCGTCGCCGACGCCGGGCTCGAACCCGTACCGTGCGCTCAGCCACGACAGCGGCGCCCCGGAGTCCATCACGATCTCCGCGTCGGCGAACCGGCGGATGTCGCGTTCCGTCCACCGTCCCGGATCCCGCAGCCATGCCTCGACGACGTCCCCGACGCCCACCCCGACCGGCGCGGCCGCGAGCCGTCTGCGCAGCTCGTCCTCGATACCGTCGGCGATCCCGGGGGCGTCGTCGCCGAGCAGCACCGGATCGTTGAAGTCGGTCGGCACCAGCCGCAGCCCGAGCCTCTCGGCGAGCCGGGCCAGAACGTTCTCCTCGTACTGCTGCAGCCAGTTGGCCCCCAGGTCGAACCCGCTGCCGCCCACCTCGACGCCGGCGGTGCGCCCGCCGATCCGCTCCCGCGCCTCCCAGACGACCACGTCGAACTCACGGTCGGCGAGGGTCCGGGCGGCCGCGAGACCGGCCATGCCGGCGCCGATCACCGCAATGCGATCATGCCTGCGGTTCGCGGCCCACGCCGCCGCGACGACCCCTTGCTCGTACGCGCCATGCGTCATCCCCGCCCGCGTGGGATGTGTCGCCTCCCCGGCGATCCGCAACCGGTTCCCGATCGGCGCCCCGAGGTTGACCCGGTCGGCGGGTGTGCCGTCCCGCCCGATCAGGCTCCACGACCCGCGCGCCCACGGATCGTCCGCCCAGTGCGATACGGCGAAATCCAAGATCGACACTGTGCGAGGTTACCAGCGCCGTGGCCGTCACCGGCGGCTCGTCAGGGCTGTCCCGGGGGCGTCGAGGCAGCCCGGTAGTGCAGCACGACCACACCGCTCGGCAGGGGAGTGGCCCGGGTCAGGTCGAACCGGTGCGGCCGGAACCCGGTCGCCGCGAGCGGAACCCCGGACCCGGCCACCGTCGGGTTGAGCTTGACGACCAGCTCGTCGACCGCCGGCAGCAGCTGTCCCGCCAGGTCGCCGCCACCGGCCAGCCAGATGTCCCGGCCCGGTTGTTGCTTCAGTTTCTCCACGAACGGCAGCGCCTCCTCGTCGACGAACCGCACCGCCGGATCGGTGGAGGCGGGCAGGGAGCGGGAGAAGACGATCTGGTTCAGATGCGCGTACGGGCTGGTGATGCCGGCCTGCAGCGCCGGATCGTAGGTGCCGCGGCCCATCAGCACGGTGTCGAAGACCTTGTTGGGTTCGTCGACGCCCATCGCCGCCCGGGCGGGGGTGGGAAGGGTCTCCGGATAGTGCGCACGCATGTACGCCGGAACGTCGTCCTCCAGCACCAGGAAGTCCCACGATCCGTCCGGCGCGGCGATGTGACCGTCGATGGTGCTGGCGACGAAATAGACGAGCTTTCGCACGGTGTGCTCCTCGGATCCGAACCACTATGACTGTCGTGGTCGCAAACTACAGCACCTGTAGTGGTTGCTGCTAGTCTTCTCGGCATGGTCAAGAACCCGGACCGCCGGCGTGCGCTCGCCGACGCCGGCCTGCGCGTGCTCGCCACCCAGGGCGCCCGCGGCCTGACGCACCGCGCCGTCGACACTGCGGCCGGTGTCCCCGCCGGCACCGCCTCGAACTACTTCCGCTCCCGCGACGCCCTGCTCGGCGCCCTCGGCGAACGCATCATGGAACGGTTCGCTCCCGACGAGCAGATCGTCGCCGCCCTGGGCGCCCGCGAGCCCAGCCGGGAGCTGTTCGCCGACTACCTGCGCTACATCGTCGAACGCACCACCCGCGAACCCGACCTGACCCGCGCCCTGATCGAGTTACGGCTGGAGGCGGCCCGCCGCCCCGGCCTGGCCGAGATCCTCGGCGACACCTTGCGCCGCGGCTACCGCGACGACGTCGCCTACCACGCGACCACCGGCCTGCCCGGCGGCGCTTTCGAGATCGCCCTGCTGCACTACGCCATCGACGGTCTGCTCCTGGACATGCTCACCACGTCCATCGCCGCCGACACCACCCCCGACGAGGCCGTCACCGCCTTCGCCACCCGCTTGATCCCTACGCCTGCCGTCCCCTGACGCCGGCCCCGTCATGCGGTCCGTCGTCGACCATCAATACCGGCGCTCAGCACGATCGGCACCGCCGCGACGCTCCGCCCGGTGGCCGACGGCGCCGTGGCGGCGAGCAGGGCGGGGCCGGGCGGGGCATCGTCCGGCGCCGTCAGCCGGTAGCCGTCCTTCGCCGCCGGGCCCGATCTCAGTTCCCTGACCTGTCCCAGCGAATCCACCAGCACGAAGCGGGGGAGCCCGGGTGTCTCGAGCCCGGTGACCCGGAGCGCGCCCGTGCCGTCGTCGGTCACCCGGAGGGCCGGGCCGGCCGGCTCCGGATCGACCCGATTCGCCTCCGGCCGATCCCGCCAGGTCTGCACCATGACGACGGCGAACAACTGTTGTGGGCCGGTGTACCGGGCGAGCGCCACCGCGCTCGGGATGTCAGCGGAATCCCGATCCGACACGAAGTGCCATCCGCCCACCGCCTGCCGGTCCGCGACGGCGAGCCGTTCCAGCACCGGCCGGAACCGGACGGGATCGCCATAGCGAGCCCGCGCGTCATCGGTCAGCAGAGCCCACGCCCCGGAGGAGTCACCGGCGCGGACCAGCTCCGCGAACCGGTCAGCGGTCCGCCCCGCTGACGTCAGGTCGGGAAAGTCGCTGCACCCGCATCCCGCCGTCGGCCGGCTCACCACGGACAGCACGCTCAGCGCGACAGCGATCACCGCGGCGACAGCCAGGACCGTGCGGCCGCGCCGATATCCGCCCGGCATGCTCACGCCTCCGCACGCCGCTCGACCGCGAGGATGAACCCGCTCTTCCACGCCCCGATCGTTGCCGAGTAGGTCATCAGGCCGGCCGCCATCCAGGCCACCGGCCGGTCCGGCCAGAGCCCCCAACCGAACCCGGCCACCAGGAACGGTGTGCCCACGGCGGCGCCGCATGCCATGGCGCAGCCGAGCCGGCCCAGCAGCCGGCGTTCCCGCAGCCAGGGCGCCGGCGCCAGGAGCAGGAGACCGGCCAGGAGCCCGGCCGCCAGGCCGATGATCGCGCCGAGGAGCGTCCCCAGCACGAGACCCGCCCCGCCGCCGGGGCCGGCGTGCCAGTCCGGGTCGGTCACGGCGCGGTACACCACGCCGGCGAAGACGAGCGCCATGACGGTGAACCCGAACACGGCCCCGGACGCCGTGCCGACCGCGATCGATCTGCCGACCACCGCGGCATCGAACTTCCTCACGCGGTCACCGTAGAAGACGTGGGCCAGGGCCGTCCGCCGGTGGCCTGCCGGGTGGTGCGAGCGTGCACGATCAGGGCGCGGACGAGGCAGGCCAGCGCGGCGGTCGCGGTGATCGTCCGGACGAGGTTCCACGTCACCCAGACGTCCTCGTACGCGGCCCGGACCGCGCCCGGGTCACCGATTTCCGCGGGAGTGCCCGCCGCGGCGAGCTCCTCGTTCAGCGGCACGCTCAGGTACATAGTGATCAGGAAGGCGGCCGCGTAGCCCACGAGGGCAGCGAGGATCCAGGGGAGCGCGGGCCGGCTGTCCCGGCGCAGGTGCAGGGCGGCGGCCAGGACGGTCAGCGGCAGCGCGCCGAAGAAGCCCGCCGCGAACCAGCCGTTGCGGACGGTCGCGTTGATCCACTGCATGGCATCGATGAAGGCCCGGTCGTCGAGCTGCGCCAGGCCCAGCATGACCGAGCAGGCGTACGCGTAGAAGAAGCCGGCGATGAGCCCGGTCGCCACGGTGGCCGAGCCGAGGGTCCAGGCGCGGACATGAACGGATGCGAGCATGGGCGGTCTCCCGATATATTCGAACCGGCGGGTACGGTTTTAAACGTACCCGCCGGTTCGAATAAAGGCCAGAGCGACAGTGGGAGTTCCACGGTGACCGGACAGACCCGCCGCGGCAGGCCCCGCGCCGGCGAACAGGCGGCCCGCCGCCACGCCGCCCTCGACGCGGCGCTCGAGGAGATCGTCGGCCACGGCCTCGAGGGCACGACGATGCAGGCCGTCGCCGTCCGCGCCGGCTGCTCCAAGGAGAGCCTCTACACCTGGTTCGGCAACCGGGAAGGACTGCTCGCAGCTCTCGTCGAACGGCAGTCCGAGCAGGTCAACACCGCTGTCACCGCAGCCCTCGACCAGCCCGCCGCACCGCGCGCCACGCTGGCCGCCGTCGCCGGGAGCATGCTGCGGATGCTCACCGGTGACGTCTCGGTGGCGCTGAACCGGGCCGCCATGACCTCCCCGGACCTCGCCGCTGTGCTGCTGCGGCACGGCCGCCACACCACCGGGCCCCTGATCGAGGCCTACCTGGCGCGGCTCGCCGCCGACGGGCTGCTGCGCATCGACGACCCCGCCGAGGCATTCGGGCTCTTCTACGGGCTCGTGGTCCGCGACGTGCAGATCCGGACCCTGCTCGGAGAGGCTCCGCCACCCGGCGCCGAACTGGAGGCCACCGCCCACCGCGCCGTCGACCGTTTCCTCACCCTGACCGAGCATTCGAGCCACACCCGCCGTGCTTAGAGTGATGAATATGGGCACGGACACCTCGCGGCCGGCTCCGTCGCTGCGGCGATGGAGCCGGTCCTCCTCGGCATGCCGGCGCGGACGGTGCTGATGCGAGACGTCGCCGCCGTGCCCGCCGGCGATCCGGCGAACGCCGACGTGGCCGTCGTGGTGCTGCCGCTCGTTGCCGGCATCGTCGTCGGAGTCCTGTTGATCCTTCGGATCCGTGGCGCCGGCGGCCGGGCTGTCGGGAGTTCGACCCAGCTGGCCGGAGGGCTGATCCTCATCGGAACCGCCGGGTTCGCCATCGCCGCCGCGAAAGACGTCCTGTTCGCCTCGCTCACCGGCGACCATCGCACTGACGCCGCAGTCCTGGCCCTGGCCCTCGTCGCGATCAGCATGACGATTCTCGGCCTGTCGGTGCTGGCGAAGGCGGAGGTCGTGGCGAAGAGAGAGGTGACGGGGGACCGGGAGACGCGGATCGCCAGGGCGCTCGGGAGGCCGCCGGAGCCGGCCGACATCCGGGCCGCCCTGAAGTGGCGACATCTCGACGAACCCTGGCGGGCCTGGTTGCGGCGCTCGGGCGCCGGGGTGGACCTGGTCAACCGGTGGATCGAAGCCAGTGAGCACGTCGCGTTGCTCGGCGAAGAGGCCTATCGGGAACAGCTGGTGCAGACGCTCTCCCGCGTCGCTCCGCGTGACTGCGCGGCCGCCGGATTCGGCTGCACCAGGCGCAGCGACCGGTCCTGCCGTGAGCCGGAGATCTGCTCGCAGGATCCGCCCGCGGACACCGGTGGAGCCGTCCGCCGGGAAGGCCCTCTCCCCGGTGGATGCGACCACTATTACGGCTGGCGGGGCGACGACGATCCACTGCATGTCCGCTTCAGCGCCGGGAATCGGCATCGTGCGGTGGAGTGGGCCGGGCGGATGTGGATCGACGGAGACCCCATCGCCTTCGGGTACGGCGCGGAGTGGCTCGACGACCGGTTCCTCGTGGCCTCCGGCAGGGAATACGACGGGACGATCTCCTCGGTGGTCGTGCACGACGCGGACCGGAGATCGACGGTGATCCTCACGCCCACGGCCGAGGAGACGTGGACCGACCCGGCGGTGGTCCGGGACGGCGCCGTGCTGCTGGTCCACCCGGACCGGACGGGCGGGAAGCCGGACCGAACCCTGCCGATCCCACCGCCTTGCTGACCGGCGCCGGTGAACGAAGGGGATCGCGGTGGAACTGCGGATCGGGGCGTACGGGCGGATCCTGCGAGGCCTCTACGAAGGTATTACGTCCAGTTACGGGACGACGCGGAGCAGACCGGCGGCTACCTGGTGCTGATCGTGGACGACCCCGCGGCCCCCACGGACGGCGCTGACTACCGGGTGGCGGACCGCTCCGGTCTGGAAACGTTCGCCGCGGATGCGGAGTGGCGCATCCAGTGGTGACACGGGACCGCCCGGTCCGGGAGTTCCGGACCGGGCGGTGGTGGATCAGGCGAAGGTCTGGAACTCCGCGATCTTCGGGGTGCCGGACGAGCTGGTGATCTTGAAAGTCAGCTTCGTCGTGGTGGTGGCGGGGATGCTGATCGAGCCGCCACCCGTGCCGGAGGCCAGGACCGCGCCGGTGGCGCCGTTCAGGACCTGGTAGGCGCCGATGGCCGAACCCGACGCCTGGACGATGTTGATCCGGGAGACCGTGGTGGCGGCGCTCCACTTGATCGAGATGTCACCGGTCGCGCCGTTCGGCGACCAGATGGTCGACAGGTTGCCGTCCTTCACGTTGCCGTAGCTGGTGCCGCTGGCCTTGCTGGAACCGTCCGCACCGGCGCCCAGGCTCAGGTTCGTGCCGCTCGGCGTGGACGTGGACGGGGTCGGCGAGACCGAGGTGGTCGGGGAGACCGAGACGGTCGGGGAGACCGTCGGCGAGCTGGTCACCGAGCAGCTGCCGCTGGAGACCTTGAGGCCGGTGTTCGCGCCCGCTGTCGCGGCGACGATCGAGGGGACGCAGGACGCGTTGTCGAGCGCGAACGCGTACGGGATCGACACGCTCGTGTTGGACGTGACGTTCGGGCCGGCCGGGTTGGTGTCCTCGCCGGGAGCGGACCAGGTCACGTTGTCGAAGATGTTGCCGGAGACCTGCCAGTACCCGGCCGCGTCGGTGTAGAACGTGCCGAGCACGTCCTTGGAGTCCTCGAAGTAGTTGTTGTCCACCTTCGCCCGGGCGCCGGCCCGCGAGTTGATCCCGGACTCGTTGAGGCTGACGTAGTGGTTGTTGTAGATGTGCGCGATGCCGCCGCGCAGGAGCGGCGTACGGGAGTCGATGTTCTCGTACTTGTTGTGGTGGAACGTGATGAAGCCGTTCCCGGTGTCGCTCTCGCTCGAGCCGATCAGGCCACCCCGCCCGGAGTTGCGCAGGATGCTGTAGGAGAGCGTGACGTACTGGGTGTCGTCCTTCATGTCGAACAGGCCGTCGTAACCGGCCGACTCGCCACCGGAGGCGATCAGCGTGGTGTGGTCGACCCACACGTTACGGACGCTGCTCTCCATGCTGATCGCGTCACCGCCGTTGGACAGCGGCGAGCCGGACTTCTTGACGTTCTTCACCGTCACGTTCTGGATGATGATGTTGCTGGAGTCCCGGATGTGGATGCCCAGCTGGTCGAACGTGGCGCCGCTGCCGACCCCGACGATCGTGACGTTCTTGATGCCCTTGAGCTCGATCTTGTCAGCGGCGGTGTTGCAGCTGCTGCCGGACACCTTGGTGGTGTTGCCGTGGTTGATCGTGCCCTCGACCTGGATGGTGATCGGGGTGTCGGTGCTGGCCCGGGTGCACAGTGCGGCGTGGATCTGGGTTCCGGTGCTGGCCTTGACGACGGCGCCGCCCGCGCCGCCGGTGGTGCCGCCGTTCTGGCCGGCGAATCCGAGGGCGGAGGCGACGGCTGCCGAGGCGTTCGGCAGGGGGAGGCCGAAGGCGATCGCTCCGGCCACACCCGCGGTGCCGAGCACTGCGGAGAGTCGCAATGCGACTGATCGTTTCATTCTGTTCACCTGTTCCCGCGCATGGGGATGCGCGCTGGGGGATGAGCGGCGGCACGCGTGGGGATGGCCGCCACAGGACGCCTCCAACAGTGGGAAAGCGCTTTCCTGTAGTGGCAGGTTAAAGTGGCTTAAGTGAATGTGGCAAGCCCTTGTCGGGGGTGTTTCGCCGTCGATATCCTTCCGATGCTCTTGATCACCCAGGGTTGTGATCCTCGTTGCCGGCCGCGGGGGCCGAGGGAGGACGGGTCCCGTCTCACGCCACGGGACGAGGGTGCATCGGCCTCTGGCCATATACGTACTGGTGAGTAACAATCACTCGACGTTTTGAACCGGCGACGTCCGTCGACCGTTTTCAAGGTCAACATCTACCGAGGAGTCGACGATGATCATCGGTGTACTGAGGGATCCGGACCCGGCCGAGCGCCGGGTCGCCGCGACTCCCGCCACCGTGACCCAGCTGGTCAAGCTGGGATACGAGGTGGTCGTGGAGCCCGGAGCCGGCGCGCTGGCGTCGTTCTCCGACGAGTCCTACGCCGACGCCGGCGCGCGCGTGGGCGACCCGCTCGCCGCCGACATCGTGTTCGCGATCAACCCGCCGTCGGTGGCGCAGCGTGACAGGCTCCCCGCGGGCACCACGCTGATCGGCCTGCTGAACGCCCGCCTCGACCCCGATCTCGTCAAGGACCTGGCCGGGCGGCCGATCACCGCGCTGTCGATGGACGCGGTGCCGCGGATCTCCCGGGCGCAGTCGCTGGACGTGCTGTCCTCGATGGCCAACATCGCCGGCTACCGCGCGGTCGTCGAGGCGGCGCACGCCTTCGGCCGCTTCTTCACCGGTCAGGTCACCGCCGCCGGCAAGGTCCCCCCGGCCAAGGTCCTGGTGGCGGGCGCGGGCGTCGCCGGCCTCGCGGCCATCGGCACGGCAGGGAGTCTGGGTGCGATCGTACGGGCCACCGACCCCCGCCCCGAAGTCGCCGACCAGGTCCGATCCCTCGGCGGCGAGTACCTCTCGATCGAGTCCGCCGACGTCGAGGTGTCGTCCACCGGCTATGCCAAGCAGATGTCCGACGACTACAACGAGCGGGCCGCCCGCCTCTACGCCACCCAGGCGACCGAGGTCGACATCATCATCACCACCGCGCTCATCCCCGGCCGGCCGGCCCCACGGCTGATCACCGCCGAGATGGTGGCGAGCATGCGGCCGGGCAGCGTCATCGTCGACATGGCCGCGTCCAACGGCGGCAACGTCGAGGGCACGGTCGCCGGCGAGGTCGTCGTCACCGCCAACGGGGTGACCATCATCGGGTACACCGACCTGGCCGGGCGGCTGCCCGCGCAGGCGTCCCAGCTGTACGGGACGAACCTGGTCAACCTGATGAAGCTGATGACGCCCGGTAAGGACGGTCAGCTGGTCCTGGACTTCGAGGACCAGGTCCAGCGGGGCATCACCGTGGTCCGGGACGGCGAGCTGACGTGGCCGCCGCCGGCGGTGGCGGTGTCAGCGGCCCCCGACGTTGAAAAAGCCCCAGAAGTACCGAAGAAGCCGGACAAGAAGCGTGCGAACCCGTTCGTGCCGATCGGCATCGGCGCCGTCGCCCTGTTCCTGCTCACCGCCCTGGCTCCACCCGCGCTACGCGGCCACCTCACGGTCTTCGCGCTCGCCATCGTGATCGGCTACTACGTGATCGGCCACGTCCACCACGCCCTGCACACCCCGCTCATGTCGGTCACCAACGCCATCTCCGGCATCATCGTCGTCGGCGCCCTCCTGCAGCTCGGCCACGGCGGCATCCTGATCACCGCGCTGAGCTTCGTCGCGATCCTGCTGGCCAGCATCAACGTCTTCGGTGGCTTCGCGGTGACCCGCCGCATGCTCGCCATGTTCTCGAGGAGCTGACGATGACCATCGAAACAGCGGCTCAGGCTGCGTACATCGTCGCCGCCCTGCTCTTCATCCTGGCTCTCGCCGGGCTCTCCAAGCACGAGACGGCACGGTTCGGCAACGCGTTCGGCATCGCCGGCATGACCGTGGCGCTGGCCGCGACCGTCGCCCTGGCCATCGGGCGGGAGATCGACGCGGCCGGGATCGGGCTGCTCGTGGTGGCCATGGTGATCGGGGCGGCGATCGGCCTGCACCGGGCCGCGAAGGTCGAGATGACCGGGATGCCGGAGCTGATCGCCCTGCTGCACAGCTTCGTCGGTCTGGCCGCGGTGCTGGTCGGCTGGAACGGCTACCTGCACGTGGAGGCGCACCTCGACGGGGCCGAGGCGACCGGGCTGGAGAGCCAGGGCATGCTCGGCATCCACAGTGCCGAGGTCTTCATCGGCGTCTTCATCGGGGCCGTCACGTTCACCGGTTCGATCGTGGCGTACCTCAAGCTCTCCGCCAAGATCAGGTCCAGCCCGCTGATGCTGCCCGGCAAGAACGTCCTCAACCTCGGCGCCCTCGCCGTCTTCGCCGTGCTGACCGCCTGGTTCGTGATCGACCCGCAGCTGTGGCTGCTGATCGCCGTCACGGTCATCGCGCTGCTGCTCGGCTGGCACCTGGTCGCGTCGATCGGCGGCGGCGACATGCCGGTGGTCGTGTCGATGCTCAACAGCTACTCCGGCTGGGCAGCCGCGGCGGCCGGCTTCCTGCTGGAGAACGACCTGCTCATCGTCACCGGCGCGCTCGTCGGATCGTCCGGCGCCTACCTGTCGTACATCATGTGCAAGGCGATGAACCGCTCCTTCCTGTCGGTGATCGCCGGTGGTTTCGGGATCGAGGCCGGCCCGGCCGAGGACAAGGAGTACGGCGAACACCGGGAGATCAACGCCGAGGGGGTGGCGGAGCTGCTGACCGGCGCGGATTCGGTGATCATCACTCCGGGGTACGGGATGGCGGTCGCCCAGGCCCAGCACGGCGTCGCCGAACTCACCCGGATCCTGCGCGACCGCGGCGTCGACGTCCGGTTCGGCATCCATCCGGTCGCCGGCCGGCTCCCCGGCCACATGAACGTGCTGCTCGCCGAGGCCCGGGTGCCCTACGACATCGTCCTGGAGATGGACGAGATCAACGACGACTTCACGGGTACGTCCGTCGTCCTCGTCATCGGCGCCAACGACACCGTCAACCCGGCCGCCCTGGACGATCCGTCCAGCCCGATCGCCGGCATGCCGGTGCTCAAGGTCTGGGAGGCCGACCAGGTGATCGTGTTCAAACGGTCGATGGCCTCCGGGTACGCGGGTGTCCAGAACCCACTGTTCTTCAAGGAGAACACCGCGATGCTCTTCGGCGACGCCAAGGACCGGGTCGACGACATCCTGCGCGCGGTCGCCGCGCTGCAGCCCGCCCGCTGACAGGAAACGAGGCCCCCGCCATCCGTGGCGGGGGCCTCGTCACGTTCTCAGTAGCCGAAGTCCTGGGTGTAGTACGGGGTGCCGGAGGCGTTGTAGACGACGCCGACGCCGACGGTCCTGGACTGGCAGTTGAGGATGTTCTTGCGGTGGCCGGGGCTGTTCATCCAGCCGTCGACGACGGTGGCGGCGTTGCGGTAACCCCAGGCGATGTTCTCGGCGGAGGGCTTGGCGTAGCCGGCGGCCTTGGCGCGGGTGATGAAGCTGGACCCGGCGCGGCCGGTGTGGGAGAACGTGCCGGTCTGGCCCATCCAGGCGCTGTGGGTGCGGGCGGCGGCGGTGAGGGCCGGGCTGACCGTCAGGGCGGGGCAGCCGTGGCTGGTGCGCTCGACGTTGATCAGGCGGTTGACCTCGGTCTGCAGGGTGGTCTCGCTGGTCTTCGCCGCAGCGGCCTCGGCGGGTGACGCGATCATCGTGGCGCCGATGGCGGCGACCGGGGCGAGGAGGGCGGTCACGGCGAGGCGGCGAAGAAACTGGCGCAAGAGCAATCCCTTTCGGTGCGGCTGGTTGGTCTCACCGTTGACTTCGGCCCACGCCCGGGCCCGTTGATCGCGGACCCGGAGCACGATCGGTTCCGAACGGTTGCCGCCCCCGGCGCCGGAAAGTCACGTCGTTCCGGTACCGTGCCCAGCGGACATCGATCAACATTGAAGACATCTGGGAGTACGCGGTGGGTGTAGGCACTACGCCCGGCGACCGTCCGGTGGAGGACGGTGCGGGATACGCGGATGAGCGGGCCGCCTCGTTGCGCAGGATGTTCCCCAGCCGGCCCGAGGGCTCCCGGCCGTTCATGGCGCCGCCGCCCGCATCCCGGCCCCTGCTGCCGCCGGCCCCGCCGCCGCCCCCGGCCCTTCCGCCCGCGCCGCCGCCCGCTCCGCCCCGGCGCCGCGGCCGTTTCCTGGCGGTCGCCCTGGTGCTCGTGCTCGCCGCCGCCGGCACGGCAGCCGCCTTCCGGCTGCGTGACCCCGGCCCCGCCGAGCCGCCGCCGGTCGAGGTGGCGAAGGGCTTCCCCGCCGTGACACCCCCGACGTTCAGCGAGCCGTCACCCCCGCCGCCGTCCCGGGGCGCTCCCGCGTCGAGCCGCGGGACGATCACCGGGTACTCGGCCTGCTCCACGGAGTACGCGGTGACGTTCACAGCCAGGTTCAGCGACGGCTTCGCGTACCGGCACGTCTTCATCGACGCCGACGGCGACCCCTCGACCGGCTACCGGATCGACGAGATCGCGGGCGGTTTCGGCGCCGACTACCTCCTGGAGAACGACACCTTCCTCAAATCCACCGGCCCGCACTGGGCCTGGGAGCCGATCGAGCAGGGCAGCCCCCTGATCTCCGGCACCGGCGGCACCCACATCTGGAAGGTGCGCCCTGCCTACCACCCCCGCCGCGCCGTCTTCAACGGCTCCGACGGCGCCAAGTCCGAGGTCTTCAGCCCGATCCTGACCATCAAGAACTGCTGACCTGTCGGCGGTGGCGGTACTGTCGGCGGGAGCAGGTCGGGCGTGATGCCGCCGATCGAGCGGGCACCCGGCCGGTCAGGGGGTGGGTCACATGAGTGAGCCGATGGGCACGTTGACGCCGCTGAGTGACACCGATCAGGTCGTGGCGGACCCGGAGCAGGATGTGCGCGGGCGCGACGTCGTCGACAGCGCGGGGGAGAAGGTCGGCACGGTCGCGGACCTGTTGGTGGACACGGCAGCGAACCAGGTGCGGTTCCTGCGGGTCGAGCACGGCGGGATCTTCGGGTTCGGGGCGGTGTCGTCGTTCATTCCGGTGTCGGCGGTCCGGGCGGTCGACCGGGAGCGGGTGCACGTCGACAGCGACAAGGAGCACATCGCCGGCGCGCCGGGGTACCACCCGGACCTGGTTCCGGAGCACTACTACAGCCAGGTGTACGACCACTACGGCCACGAGCCGCACTGGTCGGCCGGCTACACCCAGGGCGGGTTCCCGACCGGCCCGGGTATCCCCCCGCCGCGCTGAGGGCGTTTTGTCCGGCTGGTTGTGGTGGCTGTCTCAGCACCGCTGAGACAGCCATGAGAACCAGCCGAGAGGGCATGCATGACCCGCACCCGCCGGACGGTCGTGAGGGAACGCCCGCGGTGGCCGCCGCGAGTCACGGGACCGTGGGTGGCCCGTACCGGACAAGGGGTTTTCAAGCGAGGCGGGCCAGGTGGAGAGCGCGGAGTTCGGCCTCGAAGGCGGGGACCGGGCCCTCGACGGGCACGTTCGGGGCGATCGCGTTGATCGGCAGGGGCATGACCGGGCCGGGCGGCAGGCCCCACTCGATGCGCCAGGCGGTGAGCTGGGCCGTCGAGGCGGCGTAGACGATGCGGCCCAGGCCGACCCAGCCGTGACTGGCCGCGCACATCGGGCAGTGCTCGCCGGACGTGTAGACCGTGGCGGTGGCGCGCTGCTCCGGGGTCAGGTGATTGGCGGCCCAGCGGGAGATCTCGAACTCCGGGTGCCGGGTCTCGTCGCCGTCCTTGACCCGGTTGCGGTCCTCGAACAGGACGGTGCCGTCGGCGGCGACCAGCACCGAGCCGAACGGTTCGTCGCCGTCGGCGAGCGCCTCCCGGGCCAGGTCGACGCAGCGGCGCAGATGGTTCAGATCGGTCTCGGTGATGGTCATGCCGACCATTGTCAGTGATGCGGCCGGCGGTGGTGCTGCCGGAATGCCCAGCGGCTCTCCACCACGGCCAGGACCAGGGCGGTCAGGATCCCGATGGCGCTGATCGTCCAGAACGCGATGTCCACGGCCCACCTCCTCTGCTTGCCGTGACCCACTCGGGTTCCCCCAGCAGGCCACGACAAACCAGGACGAGATGGTCAGGCGCGGGTGAGTTCGAGGACGGGGATCGTACGGATACCCTCGGTCTTCTTCTCGTACTCGGCGAAGTTGGCGTAGCGCCGCGCCTGCTCGGCGTAGACCCGGTCCCGCTCGTCGCCGGTCAGCTCACGCACGCTGACCGTGTAGGTCTCGGTGCCGACCTCGATCTGCGCCTCGCCGGCCGCGGTCAGGTTGTAGTACCACGCCGGGTGCTCGGGGGCGCCGGCCTTGGAGGCCATGATGTAGAGGGTCTTCTCGTCGGTGTCGTGCGGCAGGTACATCAGCGGGCTGACGGTCTCCTTGCCGCTCTTGCGGCCGCGATGGTGGATCAGCACCATCGGAGCGCCGGCGAACGGGCCGCCGACCCGGCCCTCGTTGGCCCGGAATTCCTCGATTACTTGGGTGTTCCAGTCGCTCACTCGCATCTCCGTTCAGTCAAGACCATCATGCTGCACGGCGCCGGGACACGGTGAACGGACGGGGGCTGTGCCGCGTACCACTGCCCGTGATGCAACCCGCCGGCCCGGACACGCGTCATGCCGTTGTGATCATGGCCGGGCTTGCTGTCGTCGTTTACCATCCGGACCCGTTGAAAAAGTTACGGAAGTTCCTCGTGTTGCTGGCCGGGCTGCTCGCCGTGATGCTCGCCGGTTCGCCGGCGCATGCCATCGCCAACGGTGAGGCGGTGCCGGACGGGCGGTACCCGTTCGCTGTCAAGATCACCGAGTTGGGGATCCCGACCCCGGAGGGCGGCAAGCGGGACAGCTCCTGCTCCGGCGGGCTGATCTCGCCACGCTGGATCATCACGGCCGCGCACTGCTTCCGCGACGTGGACGGCAACCGCGTGTCGACGATCGTCGCCGACCGGGTGATCGCCACGGTCGGGCGGGCCGACATCACCGGCCGCGGCGGCTACAACATCGACGTGGTGCAGGTCGAGCAGCACGGCGAGGCGGACGTGGCGCTGGCCCGGCTGAAAACGCCCGCGGCCGGGATCACCCCGTTGCGGCTGAACACCGCGGAGCCGGGCGAGGGGCAGAAAGCCAGGCTCGTGGGGTACGGGTTCACCAGCAAAAACGCCGACAAGACGCCGGACCGGGCACGCACCGGACGGTTCGAGGTGACGTCGGTGGCGGCGACCGAGATGGGACTGTCCGGGATCGCGCCGCGCAGCAACACCAGCCCGTGCGAGCGGGACTCCGGCGGGCCGTACTTCACCGAGGCCAACGGGACCGCGACCCTGATCGGGGTGGTCAGCCGCGGGCCCGACTGCCCGCACACCGGCCCCGACATCGCCACCAGGGTGGACGCCATCGCCCCGTGGATCACGTCGGTGATCAAGGACGACCTGGCCGAGTCCAAGCCGGCGCCGACGAAGAAGCCGGCGTCGACACGGAAGCCGTCCGGCCGTACCCCCTCGCCAGCGGCCCCGGCCACCGCCGACGCCGCACCCGCGTCGTCACCCGCCGGATCGCTCTCCCCGATTCTGCTCGTGGCGATCCCGGCGGTGGCCGTAGGGTTCGTGGCACTACTGCTGTCGAACACCCGAAAGCGACGCCAGGGCGGTCATCGCCGGCGGAGATGAATGCCCTTCCTACGATCGGGTGATGCGGATACGAGGGGTGGTGCTCGCCATGCTGCTGGCCAGTGGGGGCTGCGGATCGCCGGCGCAGGAGCCGGTCGACCCGGCGCCGGGCGGGACGCCCCCGGCGACCGTGCTCACCGCGACGGCGGAGGTCCGGGGCGCGGTGCTGCACATCCGGTACGAGCTGGTGAACGAGGCGGGCGAGGAACTGGCCGTGCTGAACCGGCTGCCCGCCGGGCTGGACGACGACGGCACGTCCACCGCGCACGTGGTCGGCGCCGCTTCCGTTGGGCGGGTGGAGGTCACCACGCGAGCCTTCGCCCAGCCGGAGGGATCGAAGATCAACTACGTGGCGACGCCCGAGGTGGGTGGGACGTACGTCGTGGCGGGTGGCTCGGTCGGCGGGGACGTCGAGGTGCCGTGGCCGTTGCAGCGCACGCATCCGTGGGGCGACGACTTCGGCGACGGGGTGGTCACCCTGCCGGATCCGGTGCGTGAGGTGGTCTTCTGCGTGGGCGTGATCCGGCGGGCCGAACTGGGGCAGGTCCGCGGCGACAACGGTCCGGTGGTGCCGCATTCCGCCGAGACGACCCGCGTCCAGTACGTGTCCTGTTCCGCCCCGCTCGACCTGTAGGGAACGGCTGCTTCCGCCGGCCGTCGTTCAGGCCGGTTGTGGGTGGCGGGTGGGCGGTCTGGCGTACGGCTGAGTTCGCGAGCCGTCGTTCAGGCCGGTTGTGGGTGGCGGGTGGGCGGTCTGGCGTACGGCTGAGTTCGCGAACCGTCGCTTAGGCGGGTTTCGAGGGGCCGGTGAGCGGCTTGGCGTACGGCTGAGTTCGTGAGCCGTCGCTCAGGCCGGTCAAGCGGCAGCCATAAGCGGCCTGAGCGACGGCTGGACTGGTCAGCGGCTCAGGATCCCGACCGGGATCCTGCCGCTCAGGGCGCCGGCCGGGCGGATCATGACCAGGGTCGTCATGGTCTCAGCCTTCGGCCGGGAAGATCACGGGGCTCAACAGGTAGCGTCTGCGGTCCGGGCCGGCCGGGTTCGCCAGCTTCGGCACGATCGCTTCCCGTAACGCCGCGATCAGATCGGTGAGCTCGTCGTCGGTGAGCCAGAGACCGTGCTGGCGGTATCCCACCGGATCGCCGGCCGGATCGGTGGCGTCCCGGTCCAGGTAGGCGCCGAACTCGGCGATCAGCGTCGCCATCGCGGTGGCGAATGCCTGCCGGTGATCATCCTTGGACATCGACCGGGCGGCTTCCGGGTCGATGCCGGCCCGGTGCTCGTGCAGCCGGTAGTGCCGTTCGATGGCGCCGCGCACCCGCCGCTCCTCGGAGACCTCCAGGATCCCGCCGGCGGCCAGGGCCTCGACGTGCCGGTAGACCATCGCCTTGGACACGTCCGGCAGCAACGCGCCGAGCTGCGCGGTGGTCAGGGTGCGGCCACCGCGCAGCGCGTGCACGATCCGCAGCCGCGCCGGATGCCCCAGCAGTTCCATCGTGGTCATTCGCCAACGATCTCATACGGTGCTACCTTTCTCGTGAATTGAGAAAGGTGGGGATGGATGTGACGACCGACCCGGTGGCGGTCGCTCTCGAGGTCATCGACATGGCCCGGGACGAGCGCTACACCGACATCGAGGCACGTTTCGCGCCGCCGCTGCGCGCCGTCGTCTCCGCCGACACCATGCGGACGGCGTGGGCCGCCGAGCGCGTCCGCATCGGAACCGACTGGTCCGTCGGCCCCGCCGAGCCCGGACCGGCCGGTCCCGGACTGACCCGGGTCGAGGTGCTGGTCACCGCGGAACGCCACGGCCACACCGTGATCGTGACGGTCGACGAGGCCGGATGGCTGCACGGGCTCCGGATCGGCCCGCTGGCCAGCGCCGCCTGGCGGCCACCCCGTTACGCCCTGCCGGTCCGGTTCCGCGAGCACGATGTCACCATCGGATCCGGGCCGCTCGCCGTCGGCGCCACCGTCACCCTGCCGCGTCGCTGGGGCGGAGTGCCGGGTGTGGTGCTGCTCGGCGGTGGCGGGCCGTTCGACAGGGATCAGAGCGTCGGCCCCGACAAGCCGCTCAAAGACCTCGCCTGGGGCCTGGCCAGCCGGGGCATCGCGGTGCTGCGGATGGACAAGGTCACCTACGACCGGCCGGAGCTCGCCTCCGAGCCCGGGCACACCATGGTCGAGGAGTACCTGCCGTCCGCCCTGGCCGCCCTCGACCTGCTGCGCCGGCAGCCCGGCGTGGCCCCGGACCGCGTCCATCTGCTCGGTCACAGCGCCGGCGGCCGGGCCGCGCCCCGGGTCGCCGCCGCCGACGGCCGGGTCGCCGGCCTGGTCATCCTGGCCGGTGACGCCGCCCCACTGCCGCAGGCAGCGGTCCGGGCGGTCCGTCATCTCGCCGCCGGGCACCCCGGTCCCGACGGCGACGCGGCGGTCGAGGCGATGATCCGGCAGGCGGCGCTCGCCGACAGCCCGGACCTGTCACCGTCGACCCCCGCGGCCGGGCTGCCGTTCGGCTTGGCCGCCTCGTACTGGCTCGACCTGCGCACCTACGACCAGGTCGCGACCGCCGCATCCCTGAACCTTCCGGTGCTGATCCTCCAGGGCGGTCGTGATCATCAGGTCACCGTCGCCGATGATCTGGCGCTGTGGCGGGCCGGCCTTCCCGGCGCCACCGTCCGCGTCCACGACGACCTGGACCACTTCTTCTTCGGCGCCCCTGATGCGGACCGCGGCCCTGATGCGGACCGCGCCCCTGATGCGGACCGTCCCGCCGCCGCGGACCGCGCCACCGCGAACCGTGCCGCTCACGCCGACCGGCATGTCGACCCGGCCGTGATCAGCGACATCGCCCGCTGGCTCCAGCCCTCCCGCCAGCGCCGCTGGTTCGCCTGAGCCCCGCGTCATCCGACTGACCCCATCGGCTGGTTCTTCTGGCTGTCTCAACGGCCGCGAGACAGCCAGAAGAACCAGCCGCACAAGATCCACGGCAGGCCGGCTGAGCGGCGAACCGCGTCAGGTGGTGGCGGACGGGTCCTGCACCATGAAGGAGCTACGGGCGGCGAAGTCGTCGCCCTCCGGCTTCGCGATGTAGAGGCTGTTGTCGTCCCGCCGGTGCAGCAGGAATTCGGGATAGTTCTTGGAGCGCAGCCGGATCGTGCCGACAGCGGTCCCGGCCTCCTGACAGAACGTCGCGTCGGCGCGGAACAGGTCGCTGTCGTCGGCGGCGTCGAAGCGCAGCCGGTAGTCGAAGTGCCGCAGGTAGCGCCCGTCCTCGAGCCGGAACGAGAAGCACGTGTCATCGGCGAGCCCGGTGACCACGGACAGCTTCGTCGGATCGGCCGGCGACATCTTGGCGAACTCGTTGCTGACCGTGAGATAGGTGTTCGGATCACCGAGCGGGGACACGAGCCACGTGCCGGTGGTCAGCTGAGCCGGGACCGGGTTCGCCGCGGTCGGTTCCGGCGCGGCGGAGGCGGTGGCCACGGAGGTGGCGGCGATGGCGGCGGCCGGCTCGTCGGGGCTGCCGCCGATGCTCGACCAGGCGGTGTAGCCCAGGATCAGGACGGCGACCGCGCTGACACCGACGATGGCCGGGACGATCCGGGGCATGCGGCTCGGCGCGCCCGCGCTGACGTTCACGCCGCCACGGCCGTAGACGGTGCCGGAGCCGCGCGACGGGTCCTGGTCGGTCATCGGAATGCTCCCTTCGACAGGAAACCGGCCGGAGGAAGGACCGGTGCCCGGGCCGAAAGGTTACGTGGTCCCCGGCTGCCGTTTCCAGGAGACCTCCCCGGCGGGAACGGGCCTGGTCAGCTGGACGACGCCGTCGGCGGTGCTCACGATCTCGTACCCGGCACTGCGATAGAGGTCGATGTTGCGTTTGCTGGCGGCGCCGGTGAACAGCACGAGGCGGCGGATGTCCGGGGTCGCCGAGGCTTCAGCGGTACGCAGCAGCCAGCGCCCGAGTCCATGCCCGCGCACGTCCGGCAGCACCCCGAGGCGTCCGATGTGCCAGTCCGGCCCGTCGGCGTGGGTCCGCACCATGCCCAGCAGCCGCCCGTCCCGCCACACCCCGGTGACGTGGTGAGCGGCGAGCCAACCCCGTACGTCGCCGATCGTCTCGTGCAACGCCGGATGGTCCAGGGTGTCGTTGAGGATCGCCTCCTCGACCCAGCAGCACCGCTGCAGCACGGTGACCTGCGGCGCGTCGTCCGGGGTGAGCCGCCGCGCGTACGACCCGGGGACCGGCGCGGCCGTCGCCCCGTCCCGTTCCCGCATCGGCCGCAGCGCGTGGGACAGCCGCACCAGCTCGTCCAGCATGCCGAGCGCCGCGCCGTCCGGCCGGGTCTCGTCACCGATCCGGATGGTGACCGTGGCGCCCAGCGGAACCAGCCGCAACGCGGTCACCACCTGTTTGGCGTGCTGCACCGAACGGGTCCCGGCCGAGGTGTGGCCGTAGCTGACGAACCCGATCGGCTTCCACGCCCACTCGCGTTTCAGGTAGTCGAGGGCGTTCTTCAGGGTCGCCGGCATCCCGGAGTTGTATTCCGGCGTCACCGCGATGAATCCGTCCGCCCCGGCGACCGTCTCGCTCCACCGGCGGGCGTGGTCCCCGGCCTCCTCGGTGTCGAGGAACGGCAGGTCGAGCCGAACCGGGACGATCTCCGCGCCCAGCTCGGCGGCCCGCGGCGCGATCGTGTCGGCGAGCCACTGCCCGACGGACGGGCCGAGGGCGCCGGAGCGGTTGCTGCAGATCAGCACGAGCAGTTTCGTTGACATGGAAACGAAGCCTAGGTGCTAGTTTGATTACATGTCAACGAAACCGCCGGTGCGCTGGCTGGAGCCGGCCGAGGAGCGCGCCTGGCGTGCGTACCTGCGCATGGTCGTCGCCGTTCACACCGCCACCGCGGGCGACCTGGCGGAGTCCGGGCTGTCCGAGCCCGACTACGAGGTGCTGAGCACACTGTCCGAGCAGCCCGGCCACACCGGCACGCTGCACGCGCAGGCCGACAAGATGGGCTGGTCACGCAGCCGGCTGTCCCGCCACGCGACCCGGATGGAGGCCCGCGGGCTGCTGCGCCGCGAACCCGATCCCGCCGACGGCAGGGGCTGCCTGCTCGTGCTCACCGAGCAGGGACGCGAGGTCCTGGAGAGCGCGGCGCCGGCCCACCTCGCGTCGGTGCGGCGGCACTTCATCGACCGGCTCACCCCCGATGACCTGGCCGCCATCGAGCGGATCGCCGGGCGTCTGATTTGATGACCGGGTGAATCTCACGGTGGAGGACGTGCCCGAGCGGGAGCGGTTCGAGGCGCGCGACGAGACGGGCGAGCTCGCCGGAGTCGTCACCTATCAGCTCAGCGGCGCGATCATCGTCTACACGCACACCCAGGTGGACCCGCGGTTCGAGGGGCACGGCGCGGGGTCGGCGCTGGCCCGCGCGGTGATGGACGACGCCCGCAGCCGCAGCCGGACGGTCGTGCCGATCTGCCCGTTCCTGAGCGGCTGGCTCGACAAGCACCCGGAGTACAACAAGGTCGTCGCCCGCTCCACCCGCAAGGTGAAATAGGTGCGCAGAGCATTTGCCCTGCTGGCGGTCGTGCTGCTCGCCGGCTGTTCGAACCCGCTCGACACGATCTCCCGTACCCCCTGGCACAGCGTCGACGGCGGCTGCCCCGTGCTCTCCGGACGGCAGCTCATCGCCTCCCAGCCCGCCGAGAGCAGCGAAAGCTACAAGATCAATTGCGATTACGGTACGGGTGACAAGGTCGACCTCCCCGTCCGGATCATCATCGACCGGACGATCGCCGACAGCGCCGCCGATTACGAACTCAGCGAGAAGGCGGCCCGCGACTCCGGCCTCACCGTCGTGTCCCTGCCCGATGTCGGCGACCGCGCCATGATGATCGTCGACCCGGCCGGCCGGCTCCTCCCCGCCACCACGGTCCACGCCGAGACCGTCTCCCGCAACGCCATCATCACCGCCAAGATCGAGTCCGCCACCCCGGTCACCGCCGACGCCGCCGCCCACGCCCCGGCCCTGACCGCCGTCCTCACCGGCACTCTGAAGTCCCTCAAGGTCTCCTGACCGGATCCACATCGCGTTCCGGCCCACGGGGGACCTTGCTCGGCTGGCTGTCGTGGCTGTCTCCCGCGCCCGGAGACAGCCACGACAGCCAGCCGAGGTTTCCGGCCGGACCCTGTCATCGATCGTCGGGCGCGCTGGTCGTCACCAGCCGTCGCACGTGCGGCCACAGATCGTCGAGCGGCCGCACCTCGCGGGCCAGTTTCGCCAGCAGCACGGCGCCTTCGATCTGTGCGACCACGGCCCGTGCGGTGGCCCGATCGGCGTACCCGGGCGCCACGCTGCCGTCCTGGACGCCCTCGGTGAGGACGGTGTGCACCATCGCGGCCTGTTCGTCGAAGGCGGTGGTGAGGCGCTCCTGAACGGCGGCTTCCTGATTGCTCAGTTCGAGGGCGAGATTGCCCAGGAGGCATCCGTCGACCCGGCCGGTCTCCTGCCAGGCCTCGCGCTGTGTCGCCACGAGCCAGGCGACGAGCCGGCGTAGGCGTTCGACAGCCGGTTCGGCCCCGTGGAGCTGCTCCCGCCAGGCTGCCCGTTGTGCCTGCCAGTGGGTGTCGATCACTTCGATGGTGAGAGCCTGCTTGGACTCGAAGAAGTGGTAGAAGCTGCCCTTGCGGACGTCGGCGCGGGCGCAGATCTCGGCCACCCCGATCGCTGCGTAGCCGCGGGTGTGCAGCAGTTCACAGGCGCTGTCGCGGAGCCGGTCACGGGCGGTGCTGGTTCGACCCATGGCACAAGTATACGGCCGGTCAACTATCTTTTAGTTGACCGGTCGTCTACCTTTCAGGGCGTCACCTCTCGGAAGGAGAGCGACATGTCCATCAGTGTCGCCATCGCGTATCACAGTGGATACGGCCACACCGCACGCCAGGCTCGGGCCGTTGCCGAGGGAGCGGCATCGGTGACCGGTGTCACCGCCACGCTGCACGACGTCGCTGTCGTGGGCGAGCCGCTGTGGCAGGCGCTCGCCGAGGCCGACGCGATCGTCTTCGGCACTCCCACCTACATGGGCAGCCAGTCCGCCGTCTTCCAGGCATTCGCCGAGGCCAGCGGGCCGATCTGGGCACAGCAGGGCTGGCGCGACAAGATCGCTGCGGGGTTCACCACGTCCGCCGGCGTCAACGGGGACAAGCTCAACACCCTGTCGTCGCTGACGGTGTTCGCCGCTCAGCACGGCATGCACTGGGTCTCGCTCGGCCTGCCGCCCGGCTGGCTCTACACCACCGGTGGTGACGCCGGAGACCTCAACCGGCTGGGCGGGTTCCTCGGGGCGATGGCGCAAGCGCCCTCGGATGCCGGCCCCGACGACGCGCCGGGGACAGCCGACCTGCGCACCGCTGAGCACCTCGGGCGCCGGGTCGCCCAGGTCACGGTCGAGCTGAGCCACGGCCGTCTGGTCGGTGCGGCATGAGGGCCCGCCTGACCGAACTGCTCGGCATCGACGTCCCGATCATTCAGGGTCCGTTCGGCGGTGGCCTGTCCAGCATCCCGCTCACCGCCGCGGTCAGCGGCGCCGGCGGCCTCGGCTCGTTCGGCGCGCATCACCTGGACCCCGGCGCGATCACGGCGCTCGTCGCCGACCTGAAGTCGGCGGTGCCCGCCGGCCTGCCGTTCAACGTGAACCTGTGGGTGCCGCACCCGGGGGAGGCGGACCTGCGCCCGGCGCCCGCTGACCTCGAACGGCTCCGGCCACTCTACGAGCGGTTCGGCATGCCGGTTCCGGCCTCGTACGCACCCCCGCCCTCCTTCGACGACCAGGTGGACGCGCTGCTGGCGGCGCAGCCACCGGTGATCAGTTTCGTCATGGGTGTGCCGTCCGCCGACGTGGTGACCGAGGCGCGCCGCCGCGGCATCGTGACGATCGGCACCGCCACCACCGTCGACGAAGCGGTGGCCGTGGAAGCGGCGGGACTCGACGTCGTGGTCGCCTCCGGCAGCGACGCCGGCGGGCATCGGGGCGCCTTCCTGCGGCCGGTCACCGAGTCACTGGTCGGCACCTTCTCGCTCGTTCCGCAAGCCGTCGACGCTGTCGGCATCCCCGTCGTCGCGGCCGGCGGCATCGCCGACCGCCGGGGCGTGATCGCGGCACACGCCCTCGGGGCCGCGGGGGTCCAGATCGGAACCGGCTTCCTGGCGACGGCGGAGTCCGGGGCCAGCCCGGTGCACAAGGCCGCGCTCACCGGGCCCGGCGCCCGGACCACCGTGCTCACCCGGCTGTTCTCCGGCCGCCACGCACGGGGGATCCTCAACCCCCTGATCCAGGAGTTCGCGGCGGAGGAGGCGAACGTGCCCGAATATCCGGTGCAGAACGCGTTGATGCAGCCTCTGCGCCGAGCCGCCGCCGCACGCGACGACTCCCGCTATGTCAACCTCTGGGCGGGACAGTCCGCGGCGCTGTCACAGTCGGTCACCGCCGGGGAGTACCTGGCCACGCTGACGGTCACCGACGCCTGATCAGCGAGCTGCCGTGCGGTACAGCTCCCGGGCCCGGGTGATGTCCAGCGACATGCCGTCGTCCACGGGCAGGAAGTAGCCGATCTGCCATGCCTGCGACTTGCCGGCCTGGCGGCTCGTGGTGGTGACCCAGGGTGGATATAAGCGGAAGCCGCGCTTGCCCCCGGCACGGTCGTTCCCGACGACGCCGTGATCGCGGAGGGCTTCCATCGGGAAGACGAAGTGGCCGAAGCACCCGGCGTCCCGGGTGCTGATCACCACCAGATCGACGGGGTCCGTCATGTCCAGGGGCCGGATCGGACCGTCGCCGGACCTCACCCACAGTGTGACGAACTGTCCCGCCTTCGCCGGAGTCGTCCGTCCCGTGCGAAACCGGACGGACAGGCCGTTGATCAGGAGGGCATGGGCGCAGTAGTCAGCGCTCTCCCGCTCGGGCGCCGGACGGGAGCAGGAGAAGCCGCTCGGGTCGTACACCAGCGCTTTGGCGGCGCGAAGCTCGTCGTGCACAGGGTCGGCGTCGATCCACGGGCCGGTCGTGGCCTGCTGCGAGGGTGCACTCATGCCGGGAACAGTAGCGGCGGGCGGCAGTGTGGAGTTCGGGCGCGAGCAGCGGCCGAACTCCACACGCGGTCAGGGGCGGTTGATGTGACGGTGGCGGGCGGTGTCGTGGTCCGGGATACGGGCGCGGCCGACCGGCGGCGGGCTGTTGAGGTGACCGAGGCCGGGACCGGAGGTCAGGTCGGACAGGTCGGCGGGACGGGCTGCGGGCGGGGCTTTCAGGTCGGGTGGCCGCGACGCGGTGGCGTGGACCGGGGCGTTGCGGCGGGGGAGCCCGTCGATCAGCTCGTCGAGGCGTTTGATGTGGGAGTCGTCGGCGTCGGTGTAGTAGTCGGCGGGCCGGGTCGCGTCCTGGCCGCCGGTCCGGCCGAGCCCGCGCAGCAGCGCCGTCAGCACGGTGGCGAGAACCAGGTTGACCAGCAGGGCGACGATGCCGACGTAGACGGTCCGGCCGTCGCCGACCGGCCAGCTGGAGCCGCCGAAGTGTTCGGCGACGACGCGGCCGGCGCCGTCGCGTTTCGGGATCAGGTAGAGCATGCCGACGCCCACGGCCAGGCCGGTGATCAGGCCGGTCATCAGGGCGGCCCGGTGGAACCAGCCGGTGAGCAGGCCCAGCACGGCGGCCGGGATGGTCTGCAGGATGATCACGCCGCCGATCAGTTGCAGATCGACGGAGAACGCCGGGTCGATCGCCAGGATCAGCGCGGCCGCGCCGAACTTGACGATCAGCGACACCCAGCGGCTGACCTTGGCCTCGGTGGCGGGGGAGGCGTTCGGGCGCAGGTAGGGCCGGTACAGGCTGCGGGTGAAGGCGTTCGCTGCGGCGATCGACATGACGGCGGCGGGGATCAGGGCGGCGACACTGAGTGCGGCGTACGCGACCCCGGCCGACCAGCTCGGGAAATACTCGTGGATCATCCGCGGGATCACGGTGTTGAGATCCTTGTCGACCGGGGTCACGCCCTTGGCCAGCGCGAAGAAGCCCAGCATCGCCATCAGCGCCAGGGCGAGACAGTAGATGGGCAGGGCCGCGGCGTTACGGCGTACCGTCGCCCGGTCTTTCGCCGCGAGCATGCCCACCAGCGCGTGCGGATAGGCGAAGATGGCCAGCGCCGAGCCGATGACCAGGGTGAGGAACCCGAGGTGGCCGGTGTCGGGCAGCACCAGGCCGTCGGCCGGCGACGGGGTGGCCGCGAAATGCGCCTCGGCGGCCCGGAAGGTGTTGCCCCAGCCGCCGTACATCGCGACCATGACCACCGCGGTGAGCAGCATCCACGCCATCAGCACGTCCTTGAGCACCGACAGTAGGGCGGGCGCGCGCAGCCCGGACCGGAACGTGCAGATCGACACCACGGCCACCGCGGCGAGCAGTGGCCATTCGCCGCCGAAACCGACCGTACGCAGCACCGCTTGAAGAGAGAGGAGCTGCACGGCGACGTACGGCATGGTGGCGAGAATCCCGGTGACCGCGACCGCCGCGCCGAGGCCGGGTGAGCCGAACCTGGCGCTCGCGAACTCGCTGTGCGTGAGATATCCGTGCCGTCGCGCGACCGACCAGGCCCGCGTGGTGAGGACGAAGGTCAGCGGCGTCGTGACGATCGCGAACGGGACGGCGAAGAAGCCGATCACGCCGACGCCGTAGGTGAGGGCCGGCACGGCGATGAACGTGTACGCGCTGTACATGCTCCCGCCGATCAGGAACCAGATGGTCCAGTTGCCGAACGCCCGCCCGCCGACACCCCACTCCTCGAGGGAGTGCGGGTTCTCCGGGGCACGCCAGCGGGCCGCTCCGAAACCGAGCAGCACCATGCCGGTCATCAGGACGGCGAAGACGCCGACCTCGACGGCGCGGTCGCTCATGGTCGCTCCTCACGGGTGAGGAGGTGCACCGCCGTGATCATGACGATGGCGAACAGCGCGCAGGCGAACTGGTACCAGAAGAAGAACGGAACGCCCATCAGGGTGGGCTCGATCCGGTTGGTGAAAGGCGTGAGAAGCGGTGCGGTGGTCGGCAGGACGAGCAGCCACTGCCAGTGCCGGGAACGGCGGGCGGGTGTTGCCATCGGACTCCCTGTCGCGAATCTTGGGGCCGCACCATATGCAGTCTTCGATGAGTTACGCCACGGTTACCGGGAAACGTGCGACAGGTGTCTCAGCACGCCGTCAACAGCGCCCGGGCGGCCTTCTGCGCCATGTCCAGATCGGCCGGATGACCGGCGACCAGCTCGCCGTACAGAGCGGACTCGATGAGGCGCACGTACAGGTAGGCGAGGTCGGGGCCGGCGTCGGTCAGCCCGACCTCCTGGAAGATCTCGTGCTGGGCGGCGACCACCCGCTCGGTCAGGCCGCCGGCGCTGGTCAGCAGGATCCGCGCGGCCGCCTCCGGCTCGCCGGAGAGGAACCGGCGGAACGGCTCGGCAGACAGCAGCGCCGCGGTGAACCGGTGGGTGACCTCGATCGCGCCGTCCACTCCGGCCCGGGTGCGCCGGCGGCGGGCGTCGTCGAGCATGTGCGCGGCGAGACGCCACAGCACCTCGCCGAGCAGCCGGTCCCGGCCGCCGGTCACCCGGTACAGGGTGGCGCGGCTGACGGACATCTCGGCGGCCAGCCGCTCCATGTCGACGGTGCCGTGCCGCACGAAGTAGTGGCAGCCGGCCCGGGCCACCTCGTCGTCACTGACCACCCGGCGGACGCTCATGCGAAGCACCGTACGACATGAGCGTCGATGTTTGTTACCCGTCGGTTCGGCGGTGTTCGGACAGCTCCAGGTCGATGAAAGCGTTGATCATGGCGCGGTAGACGCTCTCCACCACGTCCGGGGAGCCGCCCGACGCGGTGGCGAGCGCGCGGACCTTGCCGATCACCTGCTCGACCCGGGCCGGCGCGCGGACCCCCTGCTCGTCGGTCTTGAAGGTGGCGGCCCGGCGCACCTGCACCTCCCGGGCGGCCAGCAGCGCGACCACCTGCGCGTCGATGGCGTCGATCTCGCGGCGAACGTCGATGAGGGAGTTCTCGGGAGTCATCCGCCCATGGTCGCAGGCGTGTTGATCCGGGGTGGGCCGGTGCGCCCGAACTCGACACATATCCGGGGTTCGTGCCAGCCTGTGCCCCGCCCGGTGTCGGCAGTGGATCAAGCGGGCAGTGTGTACCCCATGCAGAAGAACGTCATCCGTCTCGCCGTCACCGCCGCGCTCCTGTCCCTCCCGCTTGCCGGATGCGGCTCCACCCCCGCCGCCACCGGCGCCTCACCGGCAACGCCGGAGCAGTCCGCGGCCCCCACCTCGGCGGCCCTGGCGCCGGAGGACAACGGCATCCCGGCGGAGGCGTTGCTGCAGCCGGCCGACACCGGCGGGGTGAAGGCGGAGAAGCTGCCGGAGGGCGAGTTCGCACATGTGCGGCCGCTGCGCCCGTGCGGGGACGCGCGGTACCCCAGCGACGCGAGCCGGACCGACGCGGTGGCCATGCGGTACATCATCCCGGGCAAGGAGGCCGGGAGCGTGCCGTCCGGTGTGGTGGTGGAGTTCATCGGCAAGCACCGTGCGGGCGGCGCCGCTGAACAGTTCACCGACATCAAGGCGGCGATCGCCAAGTGCCCGGGCGGCCTCGGCAAGGGCCAGCACAAGTGGGAGATCGTCGAGTCGAAGGCGGATTCCATGGTGGTGCGGATCAGTTCGAAGTACAGCTACGCCGACGAGGCCCCGTCGACGGTCAGCACGTACGCCGCGGTTGCCCGGGTCGGCAAGGCGGTCGTGGTGGTCACCGACAACGGCTGGGAGAACATGGGCGGCGACGAGGCCCTGGTCCGGGACCTGATCGCCAAGGCGTCGAAGCGGGCCGAAACCATCGTCTGACGGCCGGGTCCCGCGTCTCGCCCGCATGGCCGGGCGAGACGCGTGCCGCGGCACGGGCGTCAGGCGACGCAGAACTCGTTGCCGGACGGATCGCGCAGGACGATCCACTCGTGGCCGTGCTCGGCATGCTCGGAGACGTGAACCGCGCCGAGATCGACCAGGCGTTTCACCTCGGCGGCCCGATCGCCGGCGGTCAGGTCGAGATGGCACCGGTTCTTCGCCGTCTTGCCCTCGCCGACCTGGAGGAACATCAGCGTCGGCCCGGGGTCGGCGGACCCGATCGTCGCGAAATAGGGGTTGGCGCCGGCATCGACCGGCTTGCCGAGCGCCTGCGACCAGAACCCGGCGAGGGCGGTGGCGTCGGCACAGTCGAACGTGATGTTGGCGATGGCGAGCATGCTCACTCCTGAACGGTGATGGGCCAGCAGATCTCGGTGCGGTAGTCCTGCTCGGAGGAGGTCTCGCCGGGGCCGAGCAGATAGGTCTCGCGGACGCGGCCGCCGATCGCGTATCCGGTGCCGGCCAGCCAGGCGCCGAGCGACCGGTAGCCGGTGGACAGCTCCCGATAGGGGCCGGTGAACTCGGCGACGGCGAACCGGCCGCCCGGCAGCAGTTCGGGGCCGTCGGCGGCCGGGACGAACGCGGTGACGGGGCTGGGCTCGTCGCGGTACTCCACCGGGAACAGGGCCCCCGGTGGACCGGACGCGTGCCGGCCGAGCAGCGCGAACGCCTCGCCGAGGAAACCTGGGAACTCCTCCTCGGTCACCTCACGGGTGATCGTGAACGCGGTGAACGACGGCAGCGCCCGCTCGGTCACCGCGGTCGGGGTCACCGTGGCCGGATCGCCGAGCAGCCCCTCGGTCAGCCGCAGGACGTGCTGGAGGTGCGCCTGCCGGGCCAGCGTCCGCTCCCGGTGCTCGGCCAGCACCCGCCGGGTCACCTCCGGATCGCGGGCGGCCAGGACCTCCCGGATGGCGGCAAGCGGCACATCCAGCTCCCGCAGGCTCCGGATCACGGCGGCGTCGCCGAACTGGGCCGCCCGATAGCCGCGATAGCCGGTGCGTGGATCCACCACGGCCGGCTCCAGCAGGCCGGACTCGTGGTAGGCGCGCAGCGTGTTGGCGGAGATCAGCGTCGCCCGGGAGAACGCGCTGATCGGCAGAAGGTCGTCCACGCGTTTCAGTCTCGACCTTCGCCCAGGGTGAAGGTCAAACGGGCCCACTCCCGGAAACTCGTGGGGGAGCGTTTCAGCACGTCCCGGACGCCCGTGGTGAGGATCGCGTTGTGCCCGGCGCGGGCCCAGGCGGAACCGAGGACCACCTCCGGCGGCAGCCCGGGGACATCGGCGACGTCGGTGATGGTGACGGGTCGCCCGAGCACCTCGGCGAGGATGTCGGCCTGATCGCTTACGGTCAGCAGCTCCGGCCCGGTCAGCGTGTAGGTCCGGCCGCCGTGACCCGGCTGCGTCAGCGCCGCCGCGGCCACCGCGGCGATGTCGGCCGGGTCGATGACACCCTGCCTGCCGTCGCCGGTCAGGTTCGGCACCGGCTGGCCGGCCCGGATCGCACCCGCCCAGTGCAGGGTGTTCGAGGCGAAACTCGACGGCCGCAGGATCGTCCAGTCCAGGCCGCTGCCCCGTACCGCCTCCTCGGCAGCCAGATGCCACGCCCCGACCGTCGCGCCCGCGAACCGCTCGCCCGTGCCGATCGCCGACATCTTCACCACCGTGGCGACGCCCGCGTCCCGTGCGGCGTCCAGCAGGTAACAATCAAAATCGGGCGTGGGTACGGGCGGAGCAGTCAACAGAAACACCGCTCGCACCCCGGCCACCGCCCGGCGCAGCGAGGCCGGGTCGGTGAAGTCGGCGTACGCCACCTCCACGCCGTCCGGCAGCGCCCCGGTCCGTCCCCTGGTCATCGCCCGGACCGGATGCCCGCCGTCGTGGAGCTGTCGTGTGAGGTGGCGGCCGACGGTGCCGGTCGCCCCGGTTACCAGAATCATGATGATCACGGTTCCAGAGCGCGGGCGGCAGGCCTTGGAGATTTCGGCACGGGTCGATAATGGGCGGATGGGCGATCTCGGACCGTGGTTCTCCGCTGTCACCGTCGGCGCGCCGCCGGACGGCCCCCGGGCGCCGTCGGTCGTCGAGGAGCCGGATCACGCGACCGTCCTGACCTGGCGACTCGGGGCTGCGAACCCGTACGACATCGTGATCCTCGGCCCCCGCACCCGGGCCGGATATTTCGCCGCCCAGCCCGCCCAGAGCTGCGTGCAGATGCGGTTCCGGCCCGGCCGCGCCGCTGAGCTGCTGGGCGTGCCGGCGCGGCAGCTCGCCGACCGGGCCGTGCCCGCCACCGACCTGGACAGCGGGCCGCTGCACGACCTGATCCGGGAGATCGTCCGGGCCGGGCCGGCCGAGGACCGGCTGCACGCGCTGGCCCGGGACCTGCCGGCGGCCGGGCCCGCGGACTGGCGGTCCCGGATCGTCGCCGAGGCCGCCGCACTGCTGCCCGGCGAGCGCGTCGGCGCCGTCGCGCAGCGCCTCAACGTGAGCGAACGGCATCTGCGGAACCTGTTCACCGACCGGGTCGGGCTGGGACCGGCGATGTTCGTACGCATCGATCGTCTGCGCAAGGCCCTCGCCGGGATCGACCGGAGGCTGCCCGCGCTCGCCGCGGAGGCCGGCTACTACGACCAATCGCACATGAACGCCGACTTCCGGCAGCTGATGGGCACCACCCCGCACGCGTTCGCGACCCGCCGCTGGCCCACCGCCGCGATCTGCACCGGCTGAGAGCGACCGGCGCCGCTGTGCCGTCAGGCGCCGTGATCGTCGCCGAATTCGGGTGGCAGGTCATCGCTGAGCAGGTCCTCGGCGCGGCCTTCGAGCAGCTTGGCGGCATCGACGGAGCGCGGCAGCATGGTGTCCTCGTAAGCGCGGACAGCCTCGCCGATGGTCGCGGAGCCGGCGAGCGCGAGCGCCAACTCGGCGGCGTCGAGCATGGCGAGGTTGACACCGACGCCCAGTGGGGGCATGAGGTGGGCGGCGTCACCGAGCAGAGTGACGGTGGGATCGTGGTTCCAGACGTGCGGGACGGGGAGCGCGAAGATCGGCCGATCGGCATATCGGCCGTCGTTGTCGCTGATCATCCGCCGCATGCGGGGCGACCAGCCGGCGAACTCGCCGAGCAGGTGGGCACGGATGGCGGCGGTGTCGCCGGGCCGTAAGCCGGCGGCGGTGATCCAGTCGGCCGGGACCTTGCGGATGATGTAGACGCGGATGTGATCGCCGCCGTTGCGCTGGCCCCACAGCGCGCGGCTGCCGTCGGCTGCGGTGGCACTGCCCGGGCCGACCAGGGTGGACAGCTCGGTGTGCCGATCGGTCACGGCGTGGAACCAGGCTTCGGTGAAACAGACGCCGGTGTACTGCGGGACGGCCGGGGAGACCGCCGGGCGGACGCGGGAGAACGCGCCGTCGGCACCGATGACCAGGTCCGTCTCGACGGTGGCGCGGTCGGCGAAATGCAGGGTGCGGGGGCCGCCGGCGGGCCCGCTGACATGGGTGAGCGCCTGACCCCACCGGACGGTGCCGGGCGACAGCGCATCGAGCAGGAGGTCACGCAGCCGGCCGCGGTCGATCTCGGGTTTGACCAGTTCGCCCTCCTCCGGGACGATGCGTGCCCGCAGCTCGCCGTCGGCGCCCAGGATGCGCATCTCCTGGCCCTCCGGGCGGGACAGCCGGAGGAACGCGTCGAGGAGACCGGCCTCGCGCAGGGCGAGCTGACCGCTGCCGGCGCGCAGGTCGAGGCTGCCGCCCTGGTCGCGGGCGCCGGGGCCGGGGTCACGGTCGTGGACGGTGACCGTGATGCCGTGCCGTTGCAGGATGCGGGCGCAGGTGAGCCCGGCGGGCCCGGCGCCGATGATGTCGATCCGCGCTTCTCTGATGGGTGAGGTCATGCCTCAAGAAAAGCAGAACGATTGAAAAAGTGCAACGAGTCAACTTTTTGCCTGATGCCACCTAGGCCTATACTCGGCTCATGACCCAGGCACCCGTCGGTCGCCGAGAGCGCAAGAAGGCGACCACCCGGCAGGCGATCGCCGACGCGGCCCTTCGCCTGTTCCTCGAGCACGGTTACGACCGGGTGAGTCTGCGCGAGATCGCCGACGCGGCCGACGTGTCGACGACGACGCTGTTCAAGCATTTCCCCGGCAAGGAGGCGCTGGTCTTCGACCAGGAGTTGAGCAACGAGGCTCAGCTGATCGCCGCGGTGCGCGGGCGAGCCGACATCGTCGGCGCGCTCCGCGAGCACCTCCTGGGCGCCTACCTCCCCATCGCGCGGCATCCCCAGGCGGCCGAGTTCGTCGCGCTGGTCGAGGCCACGCCGGCGCTGCGCTCGTATGCCGGACGCATGTGGACCCGGCACACCGGGAGTCTCAGCGCCGCCATCGCCGAGGAGTGCGGTGTGGACCCCGGCGATCTCAACTGCGTGGCGCTTGCCCGATTCGTCCTGGAGATCCCGGCCCTCGTCCGGGGGCGGCCGGACCCACGCGCCGCCATCGAGGCGATCTTCGACATCCTGGCCCGGGGGTGGGTGCGACCAGATCCGGTCAGGTGACCAGGTCGCTCTAATGCGGGAACACGCGGGGGATGCGCGGCGAGATCTCCTCGCGGAACGCCTCGATCCGGGTGATCACCTGGCGGCGGCCGACGGTGTTCTCGATCCGGTCCAGGTACAGACATCGGGCGGCCAGTTTGTCCAGGTCCACGGTGAAGTAGATGGCCATCAGCGGATTCACGAACAACGGACTGCCCGCCGTACGCCTGGTGAACTGGACGTCGCCGAACCGGCCACCGATGGCCGCCGCGATCTGGCCGTTGACGATGCTCGGCCGGTCCGGGGTGGCCGCCGCCGCGTGCGCGACCGCATCCCGGTAGAGCTTCGCCTCCCGGCTGTCACCCGGGATCGACAGCGCGCCGAGGTAACCGCCCTCCCGGTCCAGGGCGGCGATGTTCTCCAGCACCTGCACGTGGCTGACGCCGTGGTAGGCGTCGATGCCGAACCCGAGGCTCGTCACCAGCTTGATCGGCAGGTCGATCCCGGCGACCGCGCCGACACTGGTCAGATCCTCGACCGGGGTGCCGAGGCTGTTCTCGTCGCCGCGCAGCAGGATGTCGGTGCCGCCGTCGACCAGCACGATCGCCTCGATGTCGTGGCGGCCGATCAGGAAACGGTACGCGTCGCGGAGGGTCTGGACACCCAGTGGCGGGAACGCGTACACCGTCGAGGGCAGGTCGTGGCCGGCCAGCCAGCGGGCCAGCGCGCGCTCCGGGAAGTACCAGTCGGGGCTCTGCGACTCCGGGGTGACCTCGACCACGGTGTCGGATATCCAGCATTCGCGGTCGACCAGCTCCAGTTCGGAGAAGGACAGGTTCGCGAGATGCACCTGTACGCCTTTGTCCCACAATGCCAGGGCGAGCGGCAGGCCGGCGTAGACGTCGAAACCGCCACCCGCGCCGGCGATCAGCACCCGGCGAGCCGGTTCCAGGGCGGCGAAGAGTGGGGGAGTGCTCAAATTCGTCACCTGTCAATGATCACCCGAGCGGGTTACGTGAATCGATGCAAGTCGGTCTTTCGGTAGTATTGACGGGCAGTGTTAGCCTCGCTCGCTGGCAAGATCAATTCCAGCGACAGGCACCCGCGGGCCCCTCCGGCAGGTGCAGAGGTACTCATGTCCGACAAGTCCGAAGCGTCGTCACCCACCGATGAGCCGACCGCGGCGATTCCCTCCGCGCGGCCCTCCTCTTCTCCTACTTCCTCGGATGAGGTCACTGCGGCCCTCTCCTCCGGTACCTCTCCCGACGAGACCACCACCGTGATTCCGGCTGCCCGTTCCGCGGCGGAGTCCGAAGAGGTGACCGCGGCGCTGGGGGACGGTGAGCAGACCGCCGTGGTGATTCCGGCGCCGCGGTCCTCGAGCGAGACCGTTGCGGCGCCTGCCGATGCCTCCGATGTCTCGGCTGATGAGGCCACCACGGTTATCCCGGCTCAGCGGTCCTCGGGCGAATCCGAGGAGGTCACCGCGGCGCTCGCGGCCCCGGACGAGGTCACGACAGTGATTCCGTCCGCGGGCTCACCGGCCGAGCCGGCCGAGGGCGCCTCGTCGGAGGAGGTCACTGCGGCGCTGAACAGTGACGACTCGTCCGACGAGACCACGACGGTACTCGCTACAGGTGCTGCCACTGGCGGGGCCGCACCTGTGGACGAAGGCGACGCCCCGGCGGATGAGAACACGGTGGCGATTCCGGTCGGCGGTCTCTCCGGCGAGCGTACGGTCGCGCTCCCCTCCGCTCCCGTCGACGAGCCCACGATCGCGATCCCCGCTGCGCCCGCCGATGAGGCCACGATCGCGTTCCCCGCCGGTGGGCGCCCCGCACGCGGTACGGTCACGCCGCCGCCCGCTGTCGTTCCCACCGCCGCGCTGGCTCCTCCGGCCCCCGCGGCGCCGCCCGCTTCCGGTTCGGTTTACTCCGGGAACAGCGGAGCGACCGTTCCCCCTCCGGCACCCGCCTCCGGGTCGGTCTACTCCGGCACCGTCTCGCCCCCACCCCCTGTGTCCGGTGCCGTCTACTCGGGCAACAACGGCGGGACCCTGAGCCGCCGCCGACTCCTGTTCGGTGTCTCCGGTGTGGCCGGTGTCGCGCTGGCCGCGGCAGCCGTCGCCCTGGGCTCCTCCTCGAGCGACACCCCGACAGCGCCGGCCGCCGCGGGTTCGACGCCTCCGCCGTCGCCCGCGACCACCCGGTCCCGAGCCCCCGAGAGCGCGCCGGTCACCGTTGCGCCGGTGGCGGTGCATCAGCCGATCAAAACCCTTGCGGAGTACGCCAAAGCCAGCGGCAAACCCCCCTTCCCGTCCGATGCGATCGCCCTGACCATCGACGACGGCCCCCATCCGGTGTGGACGCCGAAGATCCTCACGCTGCTCGACAAGCTGCAGATCCCGGCCCTGTTCTGCATGATCGGCAACCAGGTGCTCGGCCATGAGGACGTCGCCAAGCTGGTCACCGGCGACGGCCACCAGCTCGCCAATCACACCTGGAGTCACCCGCTCAACCTGGGTGACAAGCCGTCGGCCGTCACCGAGAACGAGATCCGCAGGTCCCAGGCGAAGATCCACAAGACGACCGGGCAGACTCCGACCCTGTTCCGTTCACCGGGCGGTGACTGGTCGCCGCGGCTCCTGAAGGACATCGCGAAGGCCGGTCTCCTGCCCCTGGACTGGAGCAACGATCCCCGGGACTGGGAGCGCCCGGGCGTACCCGCGATCAAGCAGCGCATGCTCTCCGCCCGCCCCGGCCAGATCCTGCTCTGCCACGACGGCGGCGGCGACCGTTCACAGACGTACGCCGCCCTGAGCGCCGTCCTCCCCGTCCTCAAAGCCCGCGGCCTGCAGTTCGTAGCTCTCTAGGACGCACGCCCAGTGCCCCGGGTCGCTCGCCCTGCACGGCGACCACGGGGCACTGGCGTCCCCACCCCGCGTCCTACCGCGGGTTCCCGTCACCCCCTTGCGCAATGGTTTCTGGCCGCTCCCTGTCCCACCGCGGATTCCAGCCGCCCCGCTTCGCTGTGGATCCGCCGCCGACCCAGCCACCCCACCCCGGACAGGGCGGCCGGGACCGCTACCCGTGATGGCATGGATCCACTGAGCGGCTTCCCGCCGCGATCTTGATGAACCACTGCCGGAGTCAACCGCACAAGATCGAAAAGCTGCCCATACTTGTGCGCCTGGCTCCGGAAACCCGGCGCTTCCCGACCGGGATCGAGGCAGATTGCGATCTTGGTTCATAACCACCGGCGTGAATCGCACAAGATCACCAGCGGGTGGGTTTTGTGCCAAAACGGTCGCGTCGTCCCCACTGGATTCTCTCGACGAGCATTTCTCGTTCCCGGCATGCCGGCTCCGCGTTTCGCCGAGCACTCCAGGCATGCGCGATCGAATTGATCCGCGGGGCCCGAAATATCCGTCCGGAACGGTTATTTCGCCCCAACTGGGCAACGGCGAGAAAATAGCTCCCGTCCCTGAGTGTCCGCTCGGAGTCCCTGGCCAGCGGGATCATGAAAAGAAGACGACAACGATGAACCGTCCACGATCGCGGGTAAGAAAGAGGGTGACCGCCGCCAACTTGGCGCAGACGCTGAAGGGCCGAGCAGAAAAGCCCAAGATCGCGCTGATAGGACGGCGACAAATCGGATCCATCCAGTTGATCGTGGATCTTGTGCGGCTGGTTCTCATGGCTGTTTCAACGGCCCGGAGACAGCCTGAGAACCAGCCGAGGTTTCCCGGGGCGGGCCGGCTGGTCACCCGGGCTGTCTCCGGCCGGTTGAGACAGCCCTGAGAACCAGCCGAGGCGGGCCGGCCGGTCACCCACGGCTGTCTCCGGCGATCGAGGCGGCCCTGAGAGCCGGCCGAGGCGGAGCCGGTGCTGCCTTCGGCCGGCCGCAGACAGCGCGGACGACCAGCCGGATGGCGTCGGCCGCGTACGACGTCGTACCACGAAGGGGTCTGCCTTAAGGAGGATGCGGGTCTGCTCGTGGGCGGATCCCGGGGTTGCGCGACGATGCCAGACTCTCACCGGTTCGGCTGATCTTGGTGATCGGAGGCCGGGTTCGAGCGGGGGGTACGACATTGAGGCAGACGCGTGGCGACCGGGCCGGGAACCGCTGGCGGTGGGTGCCGACCGCATTCGGGCTGCTGTGCTCGCTGGTCGGGGTGCTCGGGATCCTGGCGGCGGTCGGCACGGTGCGGGCCGAGTTCGTCGGCGACGCCTCGGTCCTGTCGGGCCTGCCGGCGATGACGTCGGCCGCCAGCGGCATCCTCTACCTGATCGTGGCGCGCGGCCTGGGCCGCCGGGAACGGACCGCCTGGCTGTGGCTGGTCTCGCTGATGACGTTGCAGATCGTGCTGGCCGCTGCCGGGATCGTCGCCGACAACCCGCACAAGCACGCCGCGGGGCTGCGGATCGGCGTCGGCGCGCTGCTGCTGGCGGTGCTGGTGGCCGCGCGGGGAGAGTTCGCGGCGGGTCACCGCAAGCGCCGCCGGTCGACGACGGGCCTGCTGGTGGCGCTGGCCGTGCTGGGGCCGCTGGCGAGCTGGCTGGTGCTGACGGTGTTCAGCCCGCGCACGTCCGGCGGCGCGCACCGGGCGCTGTGCGGGGCGTGGTTCCTGGTGCGCTGGCTGTTCGGGGTGCGGCAGCCGCATTTCGAGGTGGCGCCGCCGGCCTGGCTGCCGCCGAGCATCGGCCTGGCGGGGGCGGCCGCCGTGATCGTGGCCGCCTATCTGAGCCTGCGCCCGGGGCGCCGGGTCCGCCGGAACTCGCGTGCGGACCGGGATCGGGTGCGGGAGTTGCTGGCCCGGCACGGCGACCAGGATTCGCTGGGCTATTTCGCGTTGCGCCCGGACAAGGCGGTGGTGTTGTCGGCGTCGGGCAAGGCGGCGGTCTGCTACCGGGTGGTCAACGGGGTGAGCCTGGCCGCCGGTGACCCGATCGGCGCCCCGTCGGAGTGGCCGGGCGCGATCGCGGCCTGGCACGAGGAGGCGCTGGCGCACGGCTGGACGCCGGCGGTGCTGGGCGCGGGCCCGGCCGGGGCGCGGGCGTACGCGCGGGCGGGTCTGCGGGTGCTGGAGATCGGCGACGAGGCGATTCTGCACGCCGACGAGTTCACCTTGGCGGGCCAGCCGATGCGGGCGGTGCGGCAGGCGGTGCAGCGGGTGCGGCGGGCCGGGTACGAGGTGCGCGTCCACCGGGTCGGCGACGTCGCGCCGGGCACGATCGACGAGCTTGCGGGGTACGCCGAACAGTGGCGCAACGGCCGTACCGAACGCGGTTTCTCGATGGCCCTGGGCCGTTTCGGTGATCCGGAGGACCTGGAGTACGTGGTCGTCGAGGCCCGCGACCCGCAGGGCCGCCCGGTGGCGATGCTCGGGTTCGTGCCGTGGGGTTCCGGCGGGCTGTCGCTGGACCTGATGCGCCGCGGCGCGGACAGCCCGAACGGCCTGTTCGAGTTCATGATCGCCGAGCTGCTGGACCGGTCCGCCGCGATGGGGGTGCGGCGGGTGTCGCTGAACTTCGCGATGTTCCGGTCGGTGTTCGCCCGCGGCGAGAGTCTCGGCGCCGGACCGCTGCTGCGCTGGTGGTACGCCGTCCTCATGGTCCTGTCCCGCTGGTGGCAGCTGGAGTCGCTGTACCGGGCGAACAAGAAGTACCAGCCGACCTGGCAGCCCCGGTTCCTCTGCTATCCGCACGGCCGTTCCTTCCCCCGGGTGGCGATGGCCGCCGCGGTGGCCGAGGGTTTCGTGGCGCTGCCGCAACGTGCGGAGGCCGGCCGGTGAACGGCCTCGTGATCACCAGCGGCTGGGTGGTCGGTCTGCTCGCGCTGGTCACGGTGGCCGCCGCCGTGGTCACTGCCGTGTTCTGGGACCGCGGCCGGTTCCGTGTCGTGCACCGGGCGGTGGGTCTGCTCGTCGTGCAGTTGCTGCTTCTGCTGAGCGTCGCCGCGGTGGTCAACAAACAGGCCAACTTCTTCGGTACGGTCGGCGAGCTGTTCGGCACCGGCGGCGCCGACACGTACGCGCACACGATGCCCCCAGACGCGCCCCGGCTGTCCTCGGACGACGGCGACGGCGCGCTGAACCGCTGGCTCGCCGCCCATCCGGCCGGGCCCGGGCGGAGCACTGTGGTCCCGGCGCTGCTCGCCGGCGCCGAGACAGGGTACGCGCTGCCCGCCCACGTCTACCTGCCGCCCGGGTATGCCCAGGCCCGGCAGCCCCTCCCGGTCGTCATGTTCCTGGCCGGCTATCCGGGCACCGTGGACAGCTGGCTCACGAGCGTGGGCGTCGGCGCGGCCCTGGACTCCGCGATCAGCGCCGGGACGCTGCCGCCGGTGATCGCGGTGCTGGCCGAACAGGACCCGGTCCGGGGCCGGGACAGCGAGTGTGTCGACTCGGTGCACGGGGTCCGTGCCGACACGTACCTCAGCTCGGATGTCCCGTCCGTGATCCGCCGTCACTTCCGGGCCGCCGCCGGGCCGGAGAGCTGGGCGGTGGTCGGCTATTCGACGGGCGGGTTCTGCGCGGTGAACCTGGCGCTGCGCCATCCCGGCCGGTTCGGTTCGGCGGCTTCGCTGGCCGGGTACTTCCGGCCGCTGATCGACCGGTCCACCGGCGACCTGTACCAGGGTGACCTGGACCTGCGCCGGGCCAACGACCCGCGGCTGACGATCGCGCACCGGAGGCCCGTACCCCTGCACCTGTTTCTCACCGCCGGGCTCGGCGACCATGCCGCGCAGCGGGACCTGAAGGCGTTCGCGCCGCTGGTCCGGGCGCCGGACACGCTGACCGTGGTCGCAGACAGGCCGGGCGGGCACAATTTCGGCACGTGGCGGGCGATCCTGCCGGACGTGTTCAGCTGGCTGGGCCGTCATCTGCGTCCCGGTGGCGCAACCAGGCCGTGAAGGCCCGCACCTCGGCGCGCTGAGCCGGGGTCAGATCGGGCGGCGCGCTGTCGGTGGCGCCGGGCGCGGCGGTGACCTGGTACGGCCGGGGAGGGACCTTCAGCGCCTTGCGGGTGGCGGCGTCGATCTCCTGCACGGCCAGCCGGGCGCCGTCGTCGGGCCCGAGGTGCTCGGCGAGGCGCGTCTGCGCGGCGACCAGGGCGGGCAGCGCCGACTCGTAGACGGCCCGCCCGTGCGCGGTGAGTTCGACCAGGTTGCTGCGGCGGTCGGCGACATTGGGGGTACGGGTGATCTCGCCCCGGGCCTGACAGCGGCGCAGGATCGCGGACAGCGTGGTGGGCGGCAGACCGGTCCACTGGCCGAGCTGGGTGGCGGTGACCGGCCCGAGATCGCTGATGAATCCATAGAGCGCGAACTCGTCGACCGACAGCGGATTGTCGGCGAGCTCCTCGCTGACCAGCGCGGTGGCGACCGACGCGAGCAGCCAGATGTCGGCGAGGAGGTTCTTGGGGCCGGGCACGTGATCAGCATACCAACGAGTTGTTGCGATCTCGCACTAACTAGTGCGATAGTGCAATGACTCGAACGGAGGAACCCCTTCATGACCACCATCGCCCCTGTGCGGCAGTCCTTTTCGCTCCATCGGCTCGCCGGCGTCGCCGGTCTGCTCAGCGCCGCCATCCTGGTCGTCAACGCGGCCAAGCGCGCCGGGCTCATCCCGTCCACCGCGCTCACCCAGCTCGTCGCCCCGCTCGCCGAGGTGTTCGCGCTGGCCTTCGTCACCGCGCTGTTCCTGGTCTGCGCGCCACGGCTGGGCCGCTTCGGCCGGGCCGCGTTCGTCGCGAACTACGTGGCGCTCGGCGCGCTCGTCGGCGTCGAGTTCGTGATCAACCTGGTGTTCGCCCGGCTCGACCCGGCCCAGATCACCGAGCTGCGGGCCGGTCCGCTGGGCGCGGCGCTCACCGGCACGTCGATGCTGTTCCTGATCGGCACGGTCGCCTTCGCCGCCGCCCTGGCCCGGACCGGACTGCCGCCGCGCGCGGCGCTGGCGCTCTACGCGCTGGGCTCGATCCCGGTGGCGCTGCGCGCGTTCGTGCCGGAGCTGGTCCTGGACCTGTCACTGGCCGTCCTCGCGAGCGGGGTGGCCTGGCTGTCGGTGTGGCTGATGAACACCGCCCGCACGCGCTGACGGCACGGCGGGCCCGGTTCGCACTCCGCCGGGCCCGCCCTGCGGGGTCACCAGCGGACCGGGACCTCCTCCAGGCCGCCGACCAGCAGCCCTTCGCGGCGGCGCAGGTCACCGACCGCGACGGCCAGGTCCAGGGTGGGCAGTCGTTCCAGCAGGACGGACAGGACCGCGCGCAGCTCGACTCGCGCCAGGGACTGGCCCAGGCAGGAGTGCGGGCCGGCGCCGAAGGTCAGGTGCGGGTTGGGGGAGCGGGCCAGGTCCATCCGGTCCGCGTCGGTGAAGATCCGCTCGTCGCGGTTGGCCGACGGCATCGAGGACAGCACGGTGGTGCCGGCCGGGACGACCGTGCCGGCGATCTCGACGGTCTCGGTGACCAGGCGGTGCGTACCGAAGCCGAGGTTGGTGTCGAAGCGCAGCACCTCCTCGACGGCGGTCGGCACCAGGCCCGGGTCGTCGAGCAGCCGCTCCCAGCGCTCACGCCGGGCCAGCAGCATCGCGACCATCTTGCCGATCATGTTGGCGGTGGTCTCGTGGCCGGCGACCAGCAGCGCCTGCCCGGTGAAGACCGCCTCCTCCTCGCTGAGCCGGCCGTCCTGCGCGTCGGCGACGGTGATCAGCCCGGACAGCAGGTCGTCGCCGGGGTTCTCGCGTTTGCCCAGCACGTGGGCCTGCATGTAGGTGAACATCTCGATGCCGGACTGCCGTACCTCGTCGGCGGTGAAGGCGCTGATGTTCAGGAACCGGTCGGACCAGAAGGCGAACCGGTCCCGATCGGCGGCGGGCACGCCGAGCAGATCACAGATGACGTAGACCGGCAGCGGGAAACCGAGCGCGGTCCGCAGGTTGGCCGGTGGCGGCTTGCGGGTCATCTCGTCGATCAGCTCGTGCGCGATCGTCCGGATGCCCGGCTCCAGGGCGGTCATCCGCTTGGCGGTGAACGAGCGGCTCAGCAGCCGCCGCCAGCGCATGTGCTCCTTCTCGTCGTTCATGAACGCGATCCGGGCGGCCATCATCTCGCCGCCGGCCGGGGTGTTCCGGACGAACCGTCGATCGGTGATCATCCGGCGGACGTCGTCGTAACGGGTCAGCAGGAACGCCTCGCTGCCGTCGGGCTTCCGTACGTGCGCCACCGGGCACTTCTCTCGCAGCTCCTGCCACTCGGCCGGCGGGTCGACCGCGGTCGGGGGCGTGAACGGATAGTCGAGCATGCCGCCTCCCCAGAGATAAACGCTTGATTACTTGGTACCGTACGGGCGGGACGAGAAGGTGGCAATCACCCCAAAATGATCATCGGAGGACGCCGTGAAGGTATCCGTCGACCAAGATGTGTGCATCGGTGCAGGTCAATGCGTGATGACCGCGCCACGAGTGTTCGACCAGCGTGACGACGACGGTGTGGTGATCCTGCTCGACGAGACACCGGCCGAGCAGGATCAGGAAGCGGTCCGCGACGCGGCGGCGGTCTGCCCCGCCGCCGCGATCGCGGTCAGCTGATGTCGCGGCGCCGCATCGCCCACAGCGCGGCGCCGACCACCAGCACCGTCACCACCGCGAAACCGGTGCCCGCGACCTGCCAGGTCATCGTGAACACCTCCGGCTTGCACCCGCCGGCGGAGAAGTCACAGGACTGCATGTTCTCCAGCGGGATCTCCTTGACCATCCAGGCGTACGCCCAGAGCGGCCCCAGCCACGCCTCCGGGTAGGCCGCGCCACCCAGCTGGGCCATGATGTAGACACCGATCTGCACGGCCCCGACCCCGATCAGCGCGCCCAGCGCCATACCGGTGTGCCGGCCGAGCGACGCCAGCGCGAAACCGATCGCCCCGGCCGCCAGGATCAGCCCCAGGCCGCGCAGCCCGGTCAGGCCGAACGACTGCCACACGCCGGGCGTCATCGTCTCGGTGGAGCCGCGCAGCAGCGCGAGCGCCTGGAAGGTCCCGGTCCACGCGGCGCCCAGCAGCACGCTCAGCCCGGTGAACCAGCCGAGGAACACCAGCATCTTGGTGCCCAGCACCTGCAGCCGCCGGGGCCGCCACAGCAGCAGGTTCATCATGCCGCCGCTGTGCCACTCCGAACCCACGAACGACGCCCCGATCAGGAACGCCGCCGCGGCCAGCACCACCGCGAACACCATGATCATGTCCGGGAAATTCTGCCGCAGGTCGAAGGTCGGCGGCATGTACCAGGTGTAGTCGAACTCCTCCGGCGTCGGCGTCCACATGTCGTCGCAACTCGGCGGATAGTTCGAGGCCTGCGGTGTGCCCTGCGCCGCGACGCACTGCTCCTTCTCCTGCTTCGCCTGCTCCACGTTCCGCTGGTAGCTCGCCGCCGCCTCGGCCTTCGCCGCGGCGATCCGCTCCGGACTGGCCTTCTCGTTGCTGAGGAACGTGCCCGCCGCGACCAGCGCCAGCACCAGCACCACACCGATCAGGATCAGCGAGGTGAACCGGCGCTTGAACAACCGCCGGGATTCCGCTTTCGCCAGACTCACTGTCCCCACCCGTTCCGGCCCGCGCCCAGCGCCGACTCGTCGACCTGCCGGTTCTGCCCCTCGACCGGCGCGGTGCCGGTCAGCTCCAGGAACACGTCCTCGAGGTCGGCGGCGATCGGCGCCAGCTCACTCACGTACACCCCGCGCTGCGCCAGCAGCTTGGTGATCAGCGCCGGGTTCGACGCGTTCCCGACGATCATGTAGTCGGACTCCAGGGTCACCTGCGCGCCCGCCTCCCGCAGCACCTGTGCCGCGCCGAACAGATCGCCGCCCTGCTCGATCCGCACCCGGACCGCGCCGGACGTGTGCGAGGCGAGGACCTCCGCGACCGAACCGGACGTCACCCGGCGGCCCGCCGAGATGATCGTGACCGAGTCGCAGATCAGCTGGATCTCGCCGAGGATGTGACTGGACAGCAGCACCGTCATCCCGGACGCCGACAGGTCCCGCATCAGCGTGCGCATCTCCCGGATGCCGCCCGGGTCCAGACCGTTCGCCGGCTCGTCCAGGATCAGCAGCTTCGGCTCCTTGAGCAGCGCCGACGCCACGGCCAGGCGCTGCTTCATGCCGAGCGAATAGGTCTTCACCCGCTCGCCCGCCCGGTCGCGCAGCCCCACCAGGTCCAGCACCGCCGGAACCCGGGACCGGTTCACGTTCCCGGCGTCGGCGAGCAGGCTCAGCGTGTCCTTCGCGCTGAAGTTGCCGAAGAACTGCGGGCTCTCCACGATCGCCCCGACCTGCCCGGCCACCTGCGGCAGACGCTGCGGCACCTCATGGCCGAGAATCGCCATCCGGCCGTCGTTGGGACGGATCAGGCCGAGCAGCGTACGCAAGGTGGTGGTCTTGCCGGAGCCGTTGGGCCCGAGGAATCCATGCACCTGCCCGGCTTCCACAACCATGTCGAAGCCGTCCAGCGCGTTGCGGACACCTTTACGGCTGCGATAGGTCTTTCGCAGGCCTGATATCTCGAGTACGGCGGTCATGCGCGCACCCTAGATCAACCGCGCCACCTCCCGCAGTCAGTGCGTTCCCTCCCGGCCTCCCGAGTCTCCGGCGGGCCCGTCGCACCGGCAAGTCACGGACCGCCCTGTGAACAGCGACGAGTGGCGGCCGCGCTGGGAGGAGGCCCGGGACCGGGCCCGCGGCCGCCTCCGCGCCGCCGCCCGCCACCGAGCGGGCCGTCGTCACCGTGCAGAACAAGGTCGCGCTGGGCGCCGCCGAACTGGTCGATGACGCCACGCCCGCCTACCTCTCGGGGGTCTATCGTGTTATCTCGATTCGTCGATATCGTGTCGGGCGTGAAGATTCGCATACTGGCAGTCCTCGCTTCCTTGTTGGTGGTGCTATCGCCCGCCACTCCCGCACGCGCCGCGGACGACCCTCTGCTCGACCAGCTGAAGTCGATTCCCGGCCTGACCGTCGTCTCCGAGACCCCGGGCGCCACCTACCGGTTCTTCGTGCTGACCTACCGGCAGCCGGCCGACCACCGCCGCCCCGGCGACGGCACCTTCGAGCAGCGGCTCACCCTGCTGCACCGCAACACCGCGAGCCCGACCGTGCTGTTCACCAACGGGTACGGCCTGGCCGCGAGCCCGCGGCCGACCCAGACCGAGCCGACGGCGCTGCTCAACGCCAACCAGCTCTCGGTCGAGCACCGGTTCTTCACCCCGTCGCGGCCCGCCCCCGCCGACTGGTCGGACCTCAACATCTGGCAGGAGGCGACCGACGAGCACCGCATCGTCAGCGCCTTCAAGAAGGTCTACTCCGCCAAGTGGATCCAGACCGGCGGCAGCAAGGGCGGCATGACCTCGGTCTACCACCGCCGGTTCTACCCGCGCGACGTGGACGGCGTGGTGGCGTACGTGGCGCCCAACGACGTGATCAACCCCGAGGACCGGGCGTACGACAAGTTCTTCGACACCGTCGCCACCCCGGAGTGCCGGGCCGCCCTGGACAACGTACAGATCCAGGCCCTCAAGCGGCGGGCCACGCTGGTGCCGCGGCTGGAAGCGGACGCGGCCGCGCAGGGCTGGACGTTCACCCGTACCGTCGGCACCGCCGACCGCTCGTTCGAGCTGACCGTGCTGGACGCGGTGTGGGCGTTCTGGCAGTACAGCCTGGCCGCCGACTGCGCGGCCGTGCCTCCGGTGACGGCGACCGACGAGGAGCTGTACACCTGGATCGACACGGTGGCCGGCTGGAGCTTCTACACCGACCAGGCCCTGGAATACTACTGGCCGTACTACTACCAGGCCGCCTCCCAGCTCGGCGCGCCCAGCCTCAAGTTCGAGCACCTGCGCGGCCTGCGCAACTACCCGGGCATCTACAACCCCAACTCGCAGCTGCCCAAGGAACTGCGCCGCCCCCACAACCCGATCCCGATGATCGACGTCGACCTGTGGGTGCGCACCGCCTCCGAGCGCATGCTGTTCATCTACGGCGAGAACGACCCGTGGGGCGCCGAACGCTTCAAGCCCAGCAAGCGTGACTCGGCCCTGTACGTCGCCCCCGGCGCCAACCACGGCGCCAACATCGCCCGCCTGAACCCGGACGACGCCGCCGCGGCCACCGCCATGCTGCGCCGCTGGGCCGGCGTGCCCGCCACCACGGTCAGCTCGTTCCGCGCCGACGCCATCCCGCTGGACGACGGCCTGATCGACCGCCACGAGATCCGCTGACGAACCCGTCGCGCCGCGCCCGCCGTCCCCGACCGGCGGGCGCGGCTCCCGTCAGGGCTGTCTCCTGCCGTGCGAGACAGCCCTGACGATCAGCCGGGTGCGGGGCAGTGCCGCTAGGTGCGGGCCGGCGCCGGCAGAATCAGCAGGAGCTTCGTCGCCACGGCCATCGCCTGTGATCTTGTGCGCCCCATCCCGGCCTCCCCAGCCCAACCGGGCGCCCTTTCCGGCACCTGCCGCTGCTGGCGAGGTGGAACTCACGCTGATCCGGTGTGGTGGCCTGTTGGGCGGGGCGTGACCAGTACCATCGCCGCGGACGCCGGAGAAAACGGACACCGGTGAAAGCGGACAGGAGCACACGTGGCATCGGACGACATCTCGCGCGGTGAGGCGCAGCGGCTGCGCGGCCTGGACGACGCGGCCCGGCTCGACCGGACCTTCGAGATCATCGGCGGCAAGGGCTCGCTGTGGGTGTGGGGTGACGAGGACGAGGTGCTGTTCACCGAGGACGGGGAGCGCCGTACGGTGCTGCCGGTGTGGCCGTACGCGACAGTCGCCCGCCTGGAGAACGAGGGCGAGGTCGCCGGGGAGCACGCCATCCGGATCCGGGCCGCGGAGTTCCTGACGGAGTGGCTGCCGCAGCTGGAGGAGGACGAGGCGCGGATCGCGGTGTTCCCGGTGGAGGACCGGAACGCGGCCGTCCTGGACCTGGCCGACTTCCGTGCGAGGCTGACCGCCGTCCTCCGTTAAAGTCCCGCCGACGACCTCGCGAGCCGCGGGGCGACGCGGGGAGGCACGACGATGGCGGTGAACGACGGAGCCATGCGGGCCCCGGTGGGTGACGGGGCCGCGATGGTGTGGGCGGACGGTGAACGGGACCGCTGGCTGGCCCGGGCCGCCGCCCTCGATCACGGCCGGGCGGAGCCGGACTGGAGTGCCGCCGTGACCGGCAACGCCTATCCGACGCCTGCTCAGGTGGTGTGGGCGGTCGCGCAGGGCTCGGACGAAGTCGCGCGGGTGGTGATCACCAAGACCCGGCTGAGGGGACTGCGGCAGCGGGTCGATCTGGACAAGGTCGCGGTCGCCCGGTTCGGGCTGGACATGCTGGATCACGTGGTCACCGAGGCCGAGGGCAGCCCGGATCATCTCGGGATGCTGTTGCTGCCGTTCCGTACCCCGCGGATCGCTCCGCTGGTGGCGAGCTGGCTGCGGCATCTGGGGTCGGCTCGGCTGTGGGCCCGGCTGTGGTTGCGGCGGCATCCGGAGACGGCGGCGCGGGCGCTGCTTCCGGTCGCGACGGGCAAGCCCGGCCGGGCGCGGCAACAGGCCGAGGATGCGCTCCGCTTCCTGACCGATGTCGGTCACGACAAGATCAACACCCTTGCGGGGTACGCCGTAAGCAGTCACGGCGAGTCCACCGTCGCTGGGCGTGGTAGCGGTGATCCCACCACCGCTGCGAGGCGCGTGGGGAGTAGTAGCGGTGGGATCAACGTCGAGGTGGGGGACGGGCGGAGCGGTCGCGGCGAGGGATCGATCGAGGGAGATGGGCTTTTCCCCGTACCGCCGCGGATGGAGCCGCCAGTGGCGCGGACCGTGCGGAAAGCGCCTGCCTGGACCCGTCCGGAGGGGTTGCCGGAGATCCGGCTGGCCGGTGGGGGAATCCTGCCGGAGGACGAGGTCGCCGACCTGATCGCCGCCCTGGCGGAGTCCCGGCTCGAGGATCCGCCGGAACCCCCGCCCGGCGACCCGGAACCGGCCGGCGGCGAGCAGCCCCTGGTGGTGGAGGCGTCCGCGGCGGCCCAGCCGATGGTGCGCGCCCCGGAGCCCGCCGCCGAGAAGCTGATCGCGCGCTGTGACCGGGAGAGCCTGGCCGGATTCGGGCGTGCGCTGCTGGACGAGTGGCTGACGGCGGACATGCCGGCCGCGCAGGCGTGGGTGCTGCTGGCGCAGGCGCACATCGGTGACGACGCCACCATGGACCGGCTGGCCCCGCTGGTGCGGGGATGGCCGCCGAAGAGCCGGTACCTGCGGGCGATCGACGGGCACGCGGTGCTGGCGACTGCCGGGACGGATGTGTCGCTGACGCATCTGCTGGCGATCGAGGAGAACATGTCCGGTGGGGCGATGAACGAGCGCGCCACCGTCTATCTGACGCAGGCCGCCGCCCGGCGCGGGCTGACCGTGACGCAGCTGGCGGACCGGCTGGCCGGCACGCACGGGCTGGACACCGGGGTGACGCTGGACTACGGCACGCGTACGTTCGCCGTGACCGTCGACGAGAAGCTGAGCCCGCAGGTGGTGGCGGCGGACGGGCGGGTGCTGGCCCGGCCGCCGAAACCGGGGGCCAGGGACACGCGGCCCGAGGCGTACCAGTGGTTCCTGCAGTTCAAGAAGGATCTTCGGGTGACGGTGGGGGGCCGGATCGCCCGGTTCCGCAAGGAGATGACCGAACACCGGCTCCGCCCGGCCCGGGACCTGCCGGCGGTGCTGCTGCCGCATCCGCTGCTCGGGCCGCTCGCGCGGCGGCTGTTGTGGGGCGAGTACGACGCGGCGGGCCGCCTGGTCCGGGCGCTGCGGATCGCCGAGGACGGCAGTTTCGCCGACCTGCACGACGACACCGCCGCGGTCGGCGGCGACACCCCGGTCGGGATCCCGCATCCGGCGGAACTCGGCGCGGACCTGGCCGCCTGGCAGCAGATCTTCGGCGACTACGAGATCCTGCAGCCGTTTCCGCAGGTGCACCGGCGGGCGATCGCGCTGACGGCGGAACAGGGGGCGGCGACCAGCCTGCCCGGGTGGGGACCCGTCGCGCCGGAACGGATCCTCGAACTGGTGGACGGGGCCTGGAAGGGCAACGGCGACTACCCGGCGACGCCGCACACCCGGATCACCCGGGATCTGGCCGGCGGGCACACGCTGGTGGTCGAGATCGCGCCGGGCGTGCCGACGGCCGCCAGCCACAGCCCGGCGGGCGAGCAGCGGGTCGTCGAGATCTGGGCGGATCACCGCTGGTCGGATCTTCTGCAGCGGGTACGGCGTACGCCGCTGGGGGTCCTTGATCCGGCCGCCCTGTCGGAGGCGCTGGTCGAGCTCTACCCCGACGGCGTGTGAAGTTCGGGCGCGCATAGCGGCCGAACTCCACACACCACTAACTCCGGCTGGGCAGGGGCGCGGCGTCCTCGCGGGTGAGAGCGAACGAGAACGCCGCGCTGCCCGCCGCCCGGACGTCGCCGCTGAGGAACACCCGCAGGTAGCCGTCGACCGGCTGCCGCAGGGTCAGCTGGAGGGCCTCCGGTTTCTCCGCGCAGGTCACCGTGCCGGCGGCCAGCTTCTCGTCGCCGGTGTCGAAGGCTTTCACCAGCACCTCCGCGGTGCCCTCGCCGGCGCAGTAGACCGACAGCACGTAGCGGCCGGCCGGGATGTCGTTCACGTCGTTCTCGTAGTCGGCCTGCACCACACCGGACGTCGCCATCACCCACGGGGTGGACGTCCGGCCGACCAGCGCGGCGTACGCGGCCGCCGCCCGTGCCGGGTCCGGTTGCGGCAGCAGCGGGATCCCGTAGGACGGTTCGCCGGCCGGGATCCCGCCGGGCCCGGGTGGAGGCGCGGCCAGTGTGCCGCCGGCCGCGATCGCCGCCAGCACTGCCACGGCGCTGGCGCCCGCGGCCAGGCCCCGGCGGCGGCGGACGGTCCGCCGGACCTCGGCGGTTCCCGGCGGGCGGACGTCGCGCAGCGCGTCGGTACGGGCCGCGTCGAGAAGCTGCTGAATACGGTCGGTCACCGGGACTCCTCCTCGATCCTCAGGTGCGCGGCGAGATCGGCGCGGGCCCGGTGCAGCCAGGACTTCACGGTCCCCTCGGCGACACCCTCCCGTTCGGCGATCTGCGGGACGGTCAGATCGGCCAGGTAGCGCAGCACCACGGCGCGGCGCTGCCGGTCGGGCAGGGCGGCGAGCGCGGCCATCACGGCGACCCGGTCCGGGCTCGGGCCCTCGACGGCGGCCTCGACCGTGGGCTGGCGGCGCAGGAACGACCAGGCGGTCCGGGTGCGGCGCCAGCGGCTCAGGGCCAGATTCCAGGCGACCCGGCGGACCCAGGCGACCGGGTCCTCGTACCGCGAGATCTGCCGCCAGCGGGCGTAAGCCCGGCAGAACGCCTCCTGGACGACGTCGTGCGCCTCCTGCCGGTCGCCGAAGTACAGATGAAGCTGCACGGTCAGGTCGGCGTAGTGGGCGGCGTACAAGTCGTCGAACGAGGCGGGCCCGGTCATGGACGCCGCCTCCCCGGGCCGGTCACGGATGTGCGCCTGTCGTGTCACCACGAGGATGACACGCGTGGCCGCCCCGAACCGTTGCACCCGTCTCGGAACAGGTGGCCCCGCCTATGATCACCGGCATGTACGCGCTGTCGGACTGGGGCAACTTCGTCCAGCACGAGACCGGCCTCTGACGAGGGAACGCGTCGTGCCGGCCCGGCCGGTCAGCGTTGTTTCTTCAGGTCGATCAGGTCGCGCATGCGGTCCGGGTCGGAGCGGCTCAAACCCCACAGCAGGTGGGTGAGGACCTCCGGGACGGAGAAGCACAGCACCGGTACGGGCTGCTGCTCCAGACCGTGCGTGTGCGGCGCCGCCTCGATCGCCTTGCGCAGCACCTCGCCGTCGCCGGCGTACGCCATCGAGGTCACGGCGGCCTGCGGCGGCCACGGGTGGCACACCGGGTGCGGGCTGCCGGCCTCGCCGGTCGGGTCCTGGGCGAGCAGGGTCTCGCTGGCCGCGAACAGGATCAGGCGCTCCGGGGGCTTCAGTTGGGAGTGCAGCATGTTGAAGGACACCTCGGCCATGCACGCCGGGTTCTTGCCGAGGTCGTCGGCCCACTCCACCACGGTGTCGGCGACGGCGTCGACCGCGGCGATCATCAGGGCGGCCGGGTGCTGCGACGAGAACTGGCTGATCAGCTTCTGGGTCGCGATCAGGCCGCCGGCCTGGTCGTTGAGGAGCCGGGAGTCGGCCAGCTCCCAGAAGGCCCGCCAGGCCGCGGCGGTCTCCGGGTCCGGCTGGAGTCGCTCAGTCATCGGTACAGTGTCTTACCCATCGATGCGCGGTTGACCTTGGGGGTCGTGGCGGCGCTGTTGACACCGGAGTTCATGATCTTGCGGGTGACGGAGCAGTGGAGCACGCCGGAGTTCGACGACTTCGGGCCCTGGATCGACGAGGTGCGCACGGCCGCCGACCTGCCCTGGCTGTACCGGCAGGCCGGGATCGAACCGTCCGCGTACCGGCTGGTGCTGAAGGTGCCGCGCAACATCGACCGGCGCGAGGCGCACCCCGGCATGCACCTGTACGACCACCTGCTGGCCGTCGACGCGGAGACGTTCACGGTGCTCAGCCGGCGCGACGACACCTACGACGGCTGGCGGGTGCCGCTCGACCAGGTGGTGGCGATCCAGGACAGCGTGCGGATGCTCGACGGCCGGCTCACCGTCCGGACCGTCGGGGGCGGAGAGCTGACCGTGCCGTACAACGGTTCGGCGAACGGCCCGATCCGGGACCTGATCCGGGTGCTGCGCCGGTCCTACCTGCCGGAGGCCCCGCTGCCGGACCACATGCCGGCGCCGCTGACGCCCTATCTGGGGCGCGAGGACACCGCCCTGTTCACCGACTACCAGCGCCTGGTGACCGAGGAGCCGGGACTGCGGCTGGTCCTGGTCGGCGAACGCCAGGTCCTCACGCCGGTCGCGCCGCTGGACCGGATGCGCAGCCGGGTCAAACCGGAGACCCTGCACGCGTCGCTGCTGGTCACCGACGACCGGGAGATCCAGGTGCTGCATCGCAGCGGCTGGATCACCACGGCCGCCGGTGACCGGTCCCTGGCCCGGACCGTCCTGCCCCGGGACCGGATCACCGACATCGCGGTCCGCCCGCACGAGCGGTACCACCACGTGCACGTGCTGACCGTCGAGTCCGGCGCCACCCGCCTGGAGTTCCCGGTGACGGCGAGCCGGCACGCCGACGCGGTCCTGCTCGGCGGCTTCCTCTAGCCGGTGTGCACGGGCAGGGTGGCGTAGCCGCGCAGGACCAGGCGGTCGCGGCGCTGCGCCGGGCCGGCCAGGGCCAGCCGGGGCAGCATGGTCAGCAGCAGCGGGAACGCGACCTGGGCCTCCAGCCGGGCCAGCGGCGCGCCGAGGCAGTAGTGGGCGCCGCCGCCGAACGAGACCGGCTGGATGTTCGGGCGGTCCGGGTCGAAGCGGTGCGGGCCGGGGTAGCGGGCCGGGTCCCGGTTGGCGGAGCCGAGCAGCAGGGTCAGGCCGGCGCCGGCGTCGATCCGCTGGCCGGCCACCTCCAGGGGCGTGGTGGTGAACCGGGAGGCCAACTGGACCGGGGAGTCGTACCGCAGCATCTCCTCGACGAAAGCGGGCGCGAGGCCAGCGTCCGACCGCAACCGGGCAGCCTGCTCGGGGTGGTCGAGGAGGATGTGCAGGCCGGTGCCGAGCAGGTTGGTGGTGGTCTCGAAGCCGGCGACCAGCAGCAGCACCAGGTTGGCCAGCAGCTCCTGGCCGGTCAGCCCGGAGCCCTCGGCGGCGAGCGCGCTGGTCAGGTCCTCGCGCGGCTGGCGGCGGCGGTCGGCGATCAGGCCGGTGAAGTAGTCCTCGAGGTCGCGGCCGGCGGTGTCGGCGCGGGCCATCTCCTCCTCGGTGCTGATCGGCTCCAGGACGACGGTGAGGTCGGCGGCCCGCTGCCGGAACCATGGCATGTCGGTGTCCGGCACGCCGAGCAGCGCGCAGATCACGCCGATCGGCAGCGGGTAGGCGAAAGCGGACATGAAGTCGGCGTCGGCCGGCATCGCCTTGATCAGGTCCTCGGCCTGCCGCGCGATGACGTCACGCATCGCGGCGACCCGGCGGGCGGTGAAGGTCGCCGCGGCGGCGCGGCGCATCCGGGTGTGATCCGGCGGGTTCGACTGCAGCATCGAGATGACCACCGAGGCGACGCCGCGGTTCTCCCGCCAGCCCGGCCAGTTCCGGTCGTAGTCGGCGGTGTCGGCGACCCGCAGCCCCGGGTCGCGCAGCAGGCGGCTGGTCACCTCGTGGGTGGTGACGAACCAGCCGCCCTCGAACGCCGGGAAGACCGGCTTGCTGCGCAGCACGTCATAGGCGGGGTACGGGTTCCGGCGTCCCTCTGGCTCGAACAGCGACGCGAGCGCACTCTCAAAAAGCATGGCACCCATCATTGCCGTACGAGGCGAGAGGATCCCTTTACCGGTGCTTCACATCGCCCGTAGCAAGATCACCCGAATGGGTGGGGCGAGGATCGTTCGTGTGTTGACAGCGGCCGGGGCGGCCGCACTGCTGGCCGCCTGTTCCTCCGGGGCGGAGCCGAAGGCCGCGCCGCCCTCGGCGTCCGCGGCTCCAGGGGCGTCCGGCGCGGCGCCGATCCAGGCCAGCCCGAGTCTGGAGTCGGCCCGGACCGCCCAGCGGGCGAGGTACGGCATCCCGGACTTCGCGCCCGCCCCGCCGGCCGAGCCGATCACCCTGCCGGCCGGTGACTCGGTGGAGTTCCTGCGGCGCATCCCGACCACGCAGAAGGTGGCGTTCCTGACCATCGACGACGGCTATCTGAAGAAGCCGGAGGCGCAGCAGCTGATCGCGGCGGCCGGGGTGCCGGTCACGTTGTTCCTGACCACCGACGCGATCAGGGACGACCCGGACTTCTTCCGGCCGATGGTGGAGGCCGGCGCGGTGATCGAGGCGCACTCGGTGTCGCATCCGGGCATGCGCGGCAAGTCGCACGAGTTCCAGCGCCGGCAGATCTGCGAGTCCGCCGACCAGCTCGCCCAGTGGTTCGGCAAACGGCCCACGCTGTTCCGCCCGCCGTACGGGGAGAAGGACGCGACCACGCTGCGGGCCGCCAAGGAGTGCGGGATGGCGGCCACCTTCTTCTGGACCGAGACCGTGCACAAGGGGAAGGTGCGCTACCAGGAGGGATCGGCGGTTCAGCCGGGCGACATCCTGCTGATGCACTTCCGGGAGGCGTTCCGGGCCGACTTCGTGAACGCGCTGAAGGCGATCCACCAGGCGGGGCTGACGCCGGCGCTGCTGGAGGACTACATCCCGGCGCCCGCGCAGCCGGTCCCGGCGCAGTCTAGAAATTAAAAGCATCGGCGTGTTTCAATTCCTGACGATCCGAGAGTCCTTCGTGTTTCGTCGGGAGGAAGCGTGGAACAACCCAGATCTCCCCAGTTCAGTCGCCGGGCGGCGGTCGGCATGGCCGGCGGCGTCGTCGCGGCCACCACGGTCGGGCTGCCGGCGTTCGGCGCGGCGGCCCCGACCGACGCGGACGCCATCGTGGTCGGGCACGGCCTGGCCGGCCTGGTCGCCACCGCCGAACTCGTCGCCGCCGGCCGCAAAGTGCTGCTGCTCGACCAGGAGAACGAGGCGAACATCGGCGGCCAGGCGCACTGGTCGTTCGGCGGGCTGTTCTTCGTCGACTCCGACGAGCAGCGGCTGATGGGCGTCAAGGACAACGCCGACCTGGCCTGGCAGGACTGGCTCGGCACGGCGGGCTTCGACCGGGGCGTCGATGATCCGGCCGGGGCGGACTATTGGGCGTACCGGTGGGCGCAGGCGTATGTGCAGTTCGCGGCGGGGGAGAAGCGTTCCTGGCTGGCCGGGCTCGGACTGCAGTGGTTCCCGATGGTCGGCTGGGCCGAACGCGGCGGCGGGCTCGCCGACGGCCACGGCAACTCGGTGCCGCGGTTCCACGTCACGTGGGGGACCGGGCCGGCGATCGTCGAGCCGTTCGAGAAGAGGGTACGGGCCGGAGCCGCCGCCGGGAAGGTGGTGTTCAAGTTCCGGCACCGGGTCGACGAGATCGTGCAGACCGGCGGGGCGGTCACCGGCGTACGCGGCAAGGTCCTGGAAGCGAGCACCGCCGCGCGAGGGAAGCCCTCCTCCCGTACCGTCATCGCCGACTTCGAATTGAAAGCCCCGATCGTGATCGTGGCGTCCGGCGGGATCGGCGCGAACCACGACCTGATCCGGCAGAACTGGCCGGCCCGGCTCGGCCGCGCCCCGCAGAACCTGATCACCGGCGTGCCCGCCTACGTGGACGGCCGCATGCTGGCGATCACCGCGCGGACCGGCGCGCGGATCGTCAACCCGGACCGGATGTGGCACTACACCGAGGGCGTGCGCAACTGGGACCCGATCTGGCCCGGCCACGGCATCCGGATCCTGCCCGGCCCGTCGTCGCTGTGGCTCGACGCCACCGGCAAGCGGTTCTCCGCGCCGGACTTCCCGGGGTACGACACGCTGCACACCCTCGGATCGATCACCGCGACCGGGTACGACCACTCCTGGTTCGTCACCACCCAGAAGATCGTCGACAAGGAGTTCGCGCTCTCCGGCTCCGAACAGAACCCCGATTTGACCGGCAAGAACCTCTGGCTGCTGCTGTCGCGGGTCTGGCAGACGCCCGGGCCGATCCAGAAGTTCCAGCAGTACGGCCCCGACTTCGTGAAGGCCGCCACGCTGCCGGAACTCGTCGCCGGGATGAACCGGGTCGCCGGCTCGGACCTGATCGAACTGGACGCGCTGAAACGGCAGATCGAGGCGCGGGACCGGGAGATCGACAACGCGTACAGCAAGGACGCCCAGGTCCAGGGCATCCGCAACGCGCTCGCCTACCCCGGGGACGTCCTCGGCCGCACCGCGTCGGCGCACAAGCTCCTCGACACGTCGGCCGGTCCGCTGGTCGCGGTCCGCCTCAATGTGCTGACCCGCAAGACCCTCGGCGGCCTGCAGACCAACCTGAAGGGACAGGTCCTCGGCGCCTCCGGCGCTCCGGTCCCCGGCCTCTACGCGGCCGGGGAGGCTGCCGGCTTCGGTGGCGGTGGCGTGCACGGTTACCGCTCTTTGGAGGGTACGTTCCTCGGCGGCTGCCTCTTCTCCGGACGCGTCGCGGGCCGGGCCGCCGCCGCAGCGCTCTAGTCCAGCTGCACCCGGTCGATGAGGCCGGCCGTGGTGAACGCCTTCACCAGGGCGTCCCGGCCCTCGGTGAAGTGCGCCCAGCTGTTGAAGTGCACCATCACGACCTGCTGCGCGCCCAGGATCCGGGCCGCCTCGGCGGCCTGCTCGCTGTCCAGGGTGAGCAGCGCGCCGTCGAACAGCGGGGTCCGCACCGCGCCCGCGAACAGCACGGCGGCGCCGACCGGGCCGAACCGTTCGGCGATCTGCTCGACCAGCTCCAGGGCGGCGTTGTCGCCGCTGACGTAGACCGGATCGAGGCCGTCCGCGGTCAGCACGAAGCCGGTGACCTCCCCGGTCACCGGCTCGCAGCCCTCCGGGCCGTGCCGTGCCGGGACCGCGGTGATCGTCACCCGGCCGACCAGCGCCGACTCCCACGGGGCCAGCCCGCGGGCGGTGCCGCCGAGCCGCTGCGCGCCGTCCGGGGTGGTGAGCGTGAGCGGCACGCCGGCGAGCAGCGCCCGGCCGGAGTCGTCCAAATTGTCGGCGTGCTGGTCGTGCGAGAGCAGCACCACGTCGATCGGGCCGAGCGTGTCCGGGGCCGCCGCGGGCGGGGCGAGTTTGGTCAGCGTGTTGCCGCTGGGTGAGGTGTAGCTGCGGGGCTCGTCGAACGTGGGGTCGGTGAGCAGGCGCAGGCCGCCGTACTCGAACAGGGCGGTCGGGCCGCCGAGAGCCTGGACGGAGATCGACATTGGGAACCTCACGGTTGGGAGCGTTGGCAACCGTGACGCTAGACGTTTGTCACGGATGAGCGCAAGCGGTACCGTGAGGTTCGTGATTCCCGCAGCGCCCGGCGCCGACCGGTACCCCAGCCTCGACCTGGCCAACAGCCGGCTGTCGATGCCCGGCGGTCAGAGCGCCGACCTGCTCGGCACGCCCGCGGAGGCGGCACAGTGGCTGATCGAGCGAGGTCTCGTCCCGGCCGGGACGGTCCTTCACGAGGTGTGCGCGGGGCGGCTGCGCGGCCTGCGGGAGCATGTCCGGGCGCTGTTCGCGGCTCCCACCGAGCCGCCCGCTGTGGCGCTGGCCGCTGTCAATACGGCCCTCGGTAAGGTGCCGACCGCTGCCGAGCTGCGATGGGATCCGGCTCGGGGGCTGCACCGGGTGGTCCCGCATCCGACCGATCAGGTGGTCGACCACGCCCTCGGGGTGCTCGCTGCCGACGCGGCCGACCTGCTCACCGGCCCCGACGCGGACCGCTTGACGGCGTGTGACTCCCGGCCGTGCATCCGTTACCTGCTGCGAAGTGGCCGGCGGCACTGGTGCTCGGTGCGGTGCGGGGATCGTGCCAGGGCAGCCCGTGCCTACGCCCGCCGTGGCTGAGTCCCCTGTCCGGCTGGTTCTGGTGGCTGTCTCGGCGGGTTGAGACAGGCACCAAACCAGCCGGACAGGGGACTCAGCTGAGCGGATCCGGGTTCGTTGCGAAGCATCCATCGGGGACACTGGGACGGTGTCGCTACGCCAATACCTGAGCAGTTTCCGGCCACCGGTTGACGAGTCCGTCTTGACCGAGGTCGTACCGGGCGGGAACGACCGATCGTTCTGGCCGACGTTCCTGCTCACGGTCGGTGGTTCCCATACTGCAGCCACTTCTTTCGACGTCGATCCCGCCGATGTCGAAGAGTACGCAGAGCGACTGCACGATCCGGACAGCTGGCCTTTCCTGACCGTGCGGCTCGTCCGTGGGCACCGCGTACACATTCTCTTTCGCAACTTCGAAGGCGATGCCGGATGGGACTATCTGCTGCAACCGGCGGGTTCCGCGTCGGTGATCACGGTGGCTGCGCTGGAGGGAGGTTTCCAGGGGCCGGGGCTGTCCTGGCCGGACCTTCTCACCGTCGCTGCTCAGCCGGACCCGGCCTGGACGCGGGCAGAACGACTCCTGCTCCTGTTGCCGGCGGTAGGCGACGCCGATCTGCCTCCCGACGCCGGGGACCTGGTCGCCGCAGCCTTCACCACGGTCGGCGGCCTACCGGAACATCGGCATGAGGTCGCCGGTGAGCTACTGACCGCGAGTGATCGCTTCTGGGATTCCCCGACCTGGATCGAGCACGATGGGCACCATGTCTGCCTGGGCGAACACAGTCCGCGCGGACTCGGGACACCACCGAGTCGTCACGCGCTGATGGCCGAAGCGTTCGGATCCGGCGACTGAACTCTCCCCGGCAGCCCGCTCATCGGACGCCGGGCGCAGCCTTCCCCTGGGATCTGGTCCGCATCGACCGCGGCCACGGCACGGTGACCGGCTCCTCGACGACGAGGCGCCTTGAGGCGAGGTGATAGCTTGCGGAGGAAGAGGGTTGCGCATCCGCTGCGGTGAGCCGCCGGATCGTCGGCCCTTTCACCCGCGTCCTGGGAGAGATGCGATGACGAACAACGACACGCCCCGGGAAGCCGGAGGACTCGGAATCTGGGCGAACATCGGTGTCTGGATCGCCATGGGCGCCGCCCTCGGCGTCGTCGTCGGGGTTCTGTTCGACAACGTCGCTCTCGGTGTCGCGCTGGGCCCGGCCCTGGGGGTGGCCGCTTGGGCCGTCTTCATCCCGGGACGGAACGGCCGCGGCGGATCCTGAGGGCCGCGCCCGGGTGGAGGGCTACGGGCCGTAGGCGCCTCCGGAAGCAGCGCAACGGCGCGTGATGATTGTCGCGCCGGACGTTGGCCAGACTCGCCGGTGAGCGCTTGAGCCTTGGCCGGCGAGTGAACTGCGGCGGTTGCCTCAACAGGCGCTGGGGAACGCCCGAGACATCGAGTCGGTGGCCGCACCCGATATGACGGCCCGCCAGCCGCGATCGCCCTCTCACCGGCGGAGTCGGGTAGCGGTGCTGTCGAATGCGGTGATGATCGCGATGAGGTCCTCGGGGGTGATGGTGCTCGGCCGGTCGCTGACCTGGCCGTCGCCCATCTCGATGACACGCCACACGCCGTCGTCGCGGCGGGCGAGGTCGGCGGTGACGAACGGGAGCCGGAGCCGGGCCATGAGCGGCTCGACCTGGGTGAGGTCCACCTCGGCCCGCGGGTCGTCGCCGGGTGTGTCCGGGTGCGGGCCGATCAAGCGGCAGGCGCCGTCGACCCACCAGGTTCGCACCTCGGCGGAAAGGAATCGTTCGAAGCGGCGCAGGACGAATCCGCCGGTGAAATCGTCGTCGCGCAACTGGAGGAACCGCCGGGCGACGGCCCATGCGGCGTCCGTGTCGGCGAGATCCGGAATGTACGCCGCCTCGTGCCAGTAGTGCTTCATGGACTTGGTGTAGTCACGCAGTACCGCTGGGCCGGGCCCCAGAGCGGCGCAGGCCTGTGCGAAACCGTCACGCTCGGCGCCGGCGGTCCACGCCGATGCCGGTGTGATGCCGGTCAGCGCCGCGTACCAGCCAGGAAGCTCGTGTGCCTGCCGGTACTGCTCCGGACTCGTGAGCAGAACGATGTTGCGCTGTGCGAGCGCCTGGGCGAGCTGCTCGTACTGCTCGCTTCGCATCATCCAGCCGCGGTAGATCGCCGGGCGCGTGGTCGGGAACTCCGGTACGCGGGCCACCGCACGCCCGGCGTCACCGCCGGCGGCGAGCGCGTCATGGTCGATCAAGGCGACGTCGAGTCCGGCGTTTCGAGCGGCGAGGGCCTCGCCCGCGAAATGGTCGTCCGGACGACGAGGCCGCAACACGTCGGCTGGGAGCAGCAGGATCACACCCGGCATGATGCCCGCTCTCCCGCCACAGATCCACAGCATTGCCAGGGGCCGGGGAAGCGCCGTGTCAGTCGTCGTGGGAGGCCGTGATCTCGACGGTGAAGACGGACGATTCCGTCGACGCTCCTGGCATGGAGCGGGGCCTCGCGGTCGGGTTGCTCGGTGTATTCGACGTATTGCCAGCCGTCGCCGGCCGCGCTGCAGCCGTATTCGAGGCCGGCGCAACCGGGCAGGATGCTGAGAACGAGACACATCGTCGGCAGGAGAGCCCGGTTGATCATGAACGCATGCTGTGCCGACCGGTTGACTTCAACAGGGCTTCAGGTTTTAGCGTTCGGACGTGCTGAAACGTGTGAAGAACCTGATGCGCCCGCGGATCGTCGTGAGCGCGCACTGCGATCTGCCGTGCGGCGTCTACGACCCGGCGCAGGCGCGGATCGAGGCGGAGTCGCTGCTGGCGATCGCCAAGAAGTACCAGGACAACGAGGACCCGGAGTTCCGGACCCGGGCGCTGATCATCAAGGAGCAGCGGGCCGAGCTGGTCAAACATCACCTGTGGGTGTTGTGGACCGACTACTTCAAGGCGCCGCACTTCGAGAAGTACCCGCAGTTGCACGGCCTGTTCAACGAGGCCACCAAGCTGGCCGGGGCGGGCGGGGCGAAGGGCTCCGCCGACCCGGCGGTCGCGGAGAAGCTGCTCGCCAGGATCGAGGAGATCGCGAAGATCTTCTGGGAGACCAAACAGGCGTGAGGGGTACGCGGCGTACTCCCGATGGTGTACACGTGGGTGACGCTGTCGGGAGGACGCGGCCACCCTGGCGTTCTCCCTAACGTCGGGGCATGCGAATCACCTTCGACATCGTCCCGGCCGGGCTGACCGGATTCGTGGCCGCCGCCGGGCTCGCCGACCTGCTCAACCCCGGTTGGAGCCCGGTCGAGCGGATGGTCAGCCACTATGTGCACGGCCGGGCCGGCTGGCTGATCCCGCTCGCGCTGATCAGCCTGGCCGTCGCGTCGGCAGTGTTGCAGCGGCGGCTCGCCGCCCACACCCGGAAGGGCCGGTGGCCACTGCGGGCCTGGACGGTCGCGGTGCTGCTGGGGGCGGCGTTCCCCACGGATCCGTACGGGCGGTGGCACGAGCCGCCCTCGACAGCCGGGATGATCCACGGGGTCGCCGCGCTGGTGGCGTTCACGGCGCTCCCGGTGGCGGCGGTGCTGGTCACCCGTACCCGCAAGCAAGGGTCTCTCCTCGGCGTCGCGGCTGCCGCGACCGTCGCGGCCTACCTGATGCTCGTCGTCGCCTTCCTCGACGTGACCGACGGCCCGTCGCTGAGCGTCGGCTCCTGGGAGAGCATGGTCGGACTGGCCGAGCGGGTGGCGTTGTGGACCTACGTCGCCTGGCTGGCTCTGGCCTGGTCCGCGAGCCGGGACCCGGCCGGGTGGCGCGGAGAATCATGATGGAGGCATGGGTACGAAGGACGAGATCCTGGTCGCGGGCGGGGCGGATGTTCGCCGAGCGTGGGTTCGACGTGTCGCTGCGGGAGATCGGGGTGGCTGCCGGGCAGCGCAACAACTCCGCCGTTCAGGACGACTTCGGGGACAAACAGAAACTGATCAGGGCGCTGTACGCGTACCGCTCGCCGAACATGTGTGTCTCACCGCTGGAAGATCTGCAGAACCGGCTGGCGTACCGCGGTGGAACCCAGGTATTCGCCGATGCCGTGATGATTCCAGCTGGTGTTGGTCACCGAGAAATCGGCGCAGCGATCGGCCGGGCTGTATTCGGGGCGGATCGTGTGGTCGAGCGCCACCAGATCGCGGAAGTCGGAGACGTTGCGCCAGAACCGGACCTGCGACGGGACCTGCAACGGGCGTACCACCAGATCCTGCACCTCGGTGACGCCGAGCGGCGAGCCGGCGGTGACCAGCATCGGCACGTCCAGATTCCGGAGCTCCTGGCCCCGCAGCACGTCGTAGGCGAGGACCGAGCCGAGACTGTGCCCGACCACCACGACGGGGCCGCTGATCCCGGACAGCGCGTCCCGGACGACCTTGCGCATGGCGTCGCCACGGCCGCCGAAGAAATAGGCGTACACATCCTTGAAGGTCCGCTTCACCAGCTCCCGGAACGCCGCCTGGCGCAGCGCCTTCGGCAGCGGCAGCGCCTCGAACGGCGACGTGACCGGGGGAGCGGTGCTCTCACCTTCGACCAGGGCGTCCGCGGTGTACGTCAGGTCCCGCAGCCAGGACTCCAGATGCTTGGCGTCCGCCTCCCGGATCACCTGCTCGACGAACAGGTCGGGTGGCTGCGCGGTCTCCGGCGCCGTCCCCGGCAGCTGCTCGATCTCGTCGGCCGCGAACGCCGGCAGCGCCTGCGTGTGCGAGACCGGCGCCCAGTACGCCATCCGGGACGCCGTTCCCATGTCCCTGCCGAACAACGCCTGATCCCACTGCAGCTTCAACTGCCCGGCCGGGATCTTGTTGCCGTTTCCATGGATGTAGACGATCGTCGCCATTGTCGATCTCCCGCCTTTCCGGGTGGTTTGTTCCGCGCCGTTTCGGCCGAGTTTCCTCCGCCTGTTCCGTGCTCTCCGCCCGCTGTCCGCATGTCGACATCGACGGCAGGGCCTATGCTGCGGGCGACCGTCCGACGTGGACTTCTGGAGTGATGTGTTCGCCGAGCATGTTCGTGACCTGGCCATGACCGCAGCCGTGTTCGGCTTCTTCGCCCCCGGCTGGTTCGGCTGGGCGCAGGAGACCCCGCCCGCCGGGTGGCGCCGCCCGCTGATCGCCGGCACGGTCGTCAGCTTCCTCGTCATGCTGGCCGGGATCCTGATCGCCTGGCGGCACTGGAACGACGGCACCGTCTTCACCGAGGAGAGCAGCCGCACCTTCGGCATCGTCGTGGGCATCGAGTTCGGCGTGGCCGCCGTCGGCGCCGTGCTCCTCGCCGTCACCGGCCGGCGCACGCTGATCCCGGTGTGGATCGCCTTCGTCGTCGGCGTGCACCTGTTCCCGGTCGCGGTGATCCTGGAGTACCCGCTCGTGCACGTGCCCGCGGTCCTCATCACGGCCGTCTCGCTCGGGTCCGTCCCGTTCGCGCGGTCCCGCAAACTCCCGGTGAGCGCCGTCGTCGGCGTGGGGACCGGGGTGGTGCTGCTCGCCGCCGCGATCGTGTCACTGTTCGCCGCCTGGTTGCGGTAACGCTCCGTCAGCGCGGCTGCCGCACGGCACGCTCGTCGAGGCTGCTCGCCCGGGAGTCGAAGACCCGGCTCACGACCTGCTGCGCCGTGCCGAAGAACAACGCCCACGCGGCGATCCGGCCGGGGGTGTCCAGCATCGTGAGGCCCGGCACGAATCCGCCGTGGATCAGCAGCAGGCCGACGACCGCGGTGAGCGCGCCCAGCGGCAGCTTCAACAGGGCGGACAACAGCGGGACCTGACTGTACGAACTGCCGGCGGCCTGCGCGGTCCGGAGCACGCTCGTCGCCGACAGCGCCGCGCCGGCCATCCCCAGCAGCAGGTCACCCGGCGCGGGGTCGGTTCCCCCGGTCGGGCAGATCCCCGGAGCCCCCGGTGACGGCCGGAAACACAGCGCCAGGGCGGTGGGGAAGTGGGGCTTCGGTGCTCATCACGGTCATCCTTTCGAAGGTTCCTGCCCTCCCTGTCGCACCGGGCGCCGCCGGCTGTTGCGGGGTGGATTCGCGGATGGTGTCAGTCGATCTGGATGGCGGTGGGGAACAGCCGGCGTGGCGGGCCGATACAGAGAGACATGGACATCCGAGGTTCGGCACGCTCGGACGACGAGCTGCTCGACGCCATCGCCGGGCGGGACTCCGGTGCGCTGCCGGAGCTGTACGCGCGGCACGCGCCCTGGCTGCGGGCCCGGCTGAGCCGGCGCTGCGGCGATGCCGGTCTCGTCGACGAGGTCGTCCAGGACACGTTCGTGGCGATCTGGCGGCGGCCCGGCGCGTACCGCGGGACCGGTCAGGTCGCGGCGTGGATCTGGGGCATCGGCTTCCGGCGGCTGATCGGCGCGCTCCGGCCCCGGCGGCCGTTGCCGCTGCCTTTGCTCACCGCGGTGTCGCGGGAGCCGTCCGCCGAGGACCAGGTGCTGCTCGGCATCGAGCACGGCCGGCTGGCGGGGGCGGTCGACGGCCTGTCACCGGAGCTCAAGGCCGTCGTCCAGGCGGTCGTGCTGGACGGTCTGACCAGCCGGGAGGCGGCGCGGCTGCTGCGGGTGCCGGCGACCACCGTACGGACCAGGCTGATGCGGGCCCGTACCCAACTGCGAGAGGCGCTGTCATGAGCTGGCACCTGCACCCGGACACCGCCGGCGCGTATCTCGCCGGCCGGCTCGGTGACGCGTACGCCGCGTCCGCCGAGGCGCACCTGCTGGACTGCCCCGCCTGCCGGGGCCTGCTGGCCGGGCTGGAACGCCGCGACGACACCGCCCGGCGGCGGCACGACGACAGCCTGGCCCGGATCCTGGACCGGATCGACCGGCCCCGTCCCGGCCCGCTGGAACGCCTCATCAGCATGCTCGGGGCGCCCGCCGGGATCGCCCGGCTCACCGCGGGCGCGCCCCGGCTGCGGCACGCGTGGCTCGCGGCGGGCCTGCTGGTGCTGGCCGTCGCGCTGCTGGTGGCGCTGCTGTGGTCGCGGCCGGCGGGGGTGGTGATGTTCGTGGTGACGGCGCCGGTCGCGCCGGTGCTCGGCATCGCTGTCACGTACGGCGGCCGCCGCGACCCCGCCGGCGAGGTGGCCGTGGTCGCCCCGTTCCCGGCGCTGCGCCTGCTCCTGCTGCGCACCGTCGTCGTGCTTGCCTCCTGGCTGCCGGCCGCCGTGCTGCTGGCCATGGCGCTGCCGGGGCACGGCCGGGTCGCTCTGCTCTGGTTCGTTCCCGCGCTCGCCCTGACCGGCCTCACCGTGGCGTTGTCCGGGGTCCTCGGTACGGCGTACGCCGCAGCCGCCGTCACCACCACCTGGCTGCTGCTCGCCGCCTTCACCGTCCGGGTCGCCCGATCGGCCCCGGCGGCGGCCTGGCTGGAGCCGTCACCACTGTTCCGCCCCGCCGGGCAGGCGGCCCTCGCCGTTCTCGCCGTGCTGGCCCTGGCCCTGTCCGTGGCCCGCCGGTCCACCTTCGACAGGCGGCGGTCATGACCGCGACCGCCCGGCTCGCCGGGGTGCGGAAGAGGTTCGGCCGGACCGTCGCGCTGGACGGGGTCACGGTGGACATCCGGCCCGGCGTCACCGGCCTGCTCGGGCCGAACGGGGCGGGCAAGACCACCCTGCTGCGCATCCTGGCGACGGCGATCGCGCCGGACGCGGGCCGGGTGACGGTCCTCGGCGAGGACGCCCTGGAACCCGGGGCACGGCAGCGCATCCGCCGGGACCTCGGCTATCTTCCGCAGCATCCGGGCTTCTACGAGCGGTTCACGGTCCACGAGTTCGTCGACTACGTCGCGGTCCTGCACGAGATCCGCGACAGCCGGCGGCGACGCGACGAGGTCGGCCGGGTCATCGAGGCCGTCGGGATGACGGGATGGCGGCATCAGCGCCTGTGCCGGCTGTCCGGCGGCCAGCGGCATCGGGCCGGGCTGGCCCAGGCGCTGCTCGGGAGCCCGCGGCTGCTGCTGCTCGACGAACCGACGGCAGGTCTCGACCCGTACGAGCGGCTCCGGTTCCGGCGGGTCGTCTCCGACGTGGCCCGCCACCACACGGTGGTGCTGTCGACCCATCTCACCGACGACGTGACGGCCCTCTGCGACGCGGTGATCGTGCTCGACGCCGGTGCCGTCGCCTTCACCGGCGGGCCGGGCGATCTGGCCGCCGTGGCGGCCGGTCACGTCTGGATGTCCGAGGCGGAGGACCCGGCGGCGGCCGGCTCGTGGCGCACCGGTGACGGCCGCTACCGCAACATCGGCGACCCGCCGCCCCGCGCCGATCTGGCCCGCCCGACCCTGGAGGACGGCTACCTGCTCCTCGCCGGACGGCCCCGCGACGGCATCTCGGTGCGCCCGTCATGATCCGGGTGCTGGCCCGCGCCGAGGCGCTGCGGCTCCTGCGGCATCCGGCTGTGCTGGCCGGCCTGGTCGCCGCCGGCTGGCTGGCGTTGCGCCCCTGGTCGGGTCTGCGGGCGCCGGACGCGCAGTGGAACACCCAGACGTACGAGCAGCTGACCCTGCTCTGGGCGCCGCTGCACCTCGGCGCGTTCGTCGCCGCCGTGCTGGTGGCGCTGCGCGGGGATGCGCGGACGGCCGAGACGTTCGCGGCCCGGCCGGTCGGGCCGGTACACCGTACCCGGGCACTGCTCCTCGCCGGGATCGCGCCGGTGAGCCTGACCGCTGCCGTGGCCGTCGCCAACCTGATGCTGATCGCCGCCGCCGGAGGCATCCCGACCGGCGGGCCGGAGGTGGGCTCGCTGTACCCGACGGCGGCCGACGTCGGGTACGCGATGTGCCTGACCGCGCTGGCGTGGACCGCCGGGATCGCGCTGGCCCGCACCGTCGCGTCCCGGGCCGCCGGGCTGCTGGCCGGGGCCGTCGGCGCCTACCTGTTCTTCTACATGTACTGGATCAGCGGGTGGTTCCCGGCCTACTTCCTCACCCCCTACGTGAGCCCGATCAGCGGCGCCGTGCCGGCCGACCCGATCCGCGCGTTCCTCGGCGGACTGGACGTCGTCCGGGACACCGATGTCGTCTTCTGGCGCACCGTCTACCTCGCCGGGCTCACCCTGCTGCTGGCGTCGCTCGCGCTGCGGCGCACCGACCGGCAGGCCCGGGTCCGCGGGCCGGTGCTGCTGGGCGGCCTGCTCACGGTCGGCGGGTTCCTGCTGCAGATCGCCGCCTACAGCGGGGCGTGGCACCTGCTCGACGTCACGCAGTGGGGCTAGCACCACCCCGAACGGTCGAGTCAGCACCATCGAAGGGCTTTCCTGCGATGGGTACGGTCGGCATAGTGCACCGGGGAGCGGTGCCGCAAGCCTGGCCGGTCTTGACTCGATCGGGGACAATCGTCGTCCGATCGTTATCCGGATGAACCATGGGACGCGCTACGGCGTAGGAGTCGTTGCCGGCCCACCGCCGACCACCGCACAGCGGGAAGGGACACGATGCTGGACCAGGTGATGCCACTGATCTGCTCGCCCTGGCTCTACCTGATCGTCTTCGTGGCCGTCACGATCGACGGGTTCATCCCCATCGTTCCCTCCGAGACGGTCGTGATCGGGCTCGGCGCGGTCTCCGCGGCCGGCCGGCCCCACCTGCTCGCCCTGGTCGCGGCGGTGGTGGCCGGTGGGGTCGCCGGTGACCGGGTGTCGTACCTGCTGGGCCGCAAGGCCGGCGCCCGGCTGCGCAAGGGCCGGATGGCGAAGGCCGTCGACAAGGCCGAGCGGGCGCTGCTGCGCTACGGGGCGGCCGCCATCCTGGTCGGCCGGTTCCTGCCGAACGGGCGCACCGCGACCGCGATGATGTCCGGTTCGGTGTCGCTGCCGATGGCCCGGTTCGGGGTGGTCAGTGTGCTGGCGAGTCTGGGCTGGGCGGTGTACGCGATCGGCCTGGGCCGCCTGGGCGGGGAGACGTTCGACGGTTCCCCGCTGCTCGGGACGGCGTTCGGCCTGGCGATCGGGATGGCGCTGGCCGGGGTGTGCGCGCTGGTGGAGCGGCGGCTCGCGGCGGTCCGGCGGCGGGAGCTCGCCACCGTGGGCTGACCCGCCTATCCTCCGTCGTATGAGCGCGGGCTCGTACAGGATCGGAAGAGGGCTGGCCGGCACCTCCCGGCCGGTGGGATTCGCGGTAGTGACGCTGACCTATGTGGCCGCCGGTCTCGCCGCGTGGGGCACGGCCGTTCTGGCGCGCGGGCAGCATCCGCTGCTCGCCACGTTCTACGCGGACCTCGTCGCCACCCTGGTGGTGTTCGCGGTGAGTGTGCTGATGGCCAACGCGAGCGTCTACGACCCGTACTGGAGCGTCGCCCCACCCGTGATCGTCGCCGCCTGGGCCGCCTTCCCGGCTCCCCGAGCGGTGATCGTCCTCCTGCTCGTGCTGGCCTGGGCGATCCGGCTCACCGCCAACTGGGCGGTGTCCTGGCGCGGGCTCAGCCACGAGGACTGGCGGTACGTGCAGATCCGCGAACAGCGGCCGCGCGGCGTCCCGTGGTGGCTGATCAGTCTCACCGGCATCCAGCTCATGCCGACCCTGGTCGTCTTCGCCGGGCTGCTCGCGGTCTGGCCCGCCGTGACCGTGACCGCCCGGGCGTGGGGGCCGCTCGACTACCTCGCGGTCGTCGTGACCGTGGGAGCCATCCTGATCGAGGCGACAGCGGACCGGCAGCTGCACCGGTTCGCCGGCGACCCCGCCAACCGGGGTTCGATCATCGACCGGGGGCTGTGGCGGTACTCGCGGCACCCCAACTATCTCGGCGAGATCCTCTTCTGGTGGGGGATGTGGCTGTTCGGGCTGGCCGCCGCGCCGGACTGGTGGTGGACGATCGTCGGGCCGATCGCCATGGTGCTGCTGTTCGCCGTGGTCAGCGTGCCGATGATGGACCGCCGGTCGCTGGTGCGGCGGCCCGCGTACGCCGAGCACATGCGCCGCGTCCCGGCCCTGCTGCCGTGGCGGATCAGGCCGGATGCAGCAGGCGCAGCGCCCGATTGACGTGACCCTCGGTGACGGCCAGGGCGCGGGCCGCCGTCTCCGTGCTGGCATCGGTGATCAGCGCGACCAGGGCGATCTTCGCGTCACCGTCGGCGGCGTGCAGCGCCTCCCGGCACCGGGTGAGGTCGGCGCCCGCCGCCTCGGCGAGGATCCGCAACTGGCGGTCCCGGAGCTTGGCGTTGCTCGCCAGCATGTCGGTCATCAGATTCGAGTAGGTGCGGCCCAGCCGGACCATCGTCGCCGTCGAGAACGCGTTCAGCACCAGCTTCTGCGCGGTGCCCGCCTTCATCCGGGTGGAGCCGGTCAGCACCTCCGGGCCGGTGTCCGGGGCGATGTGCACGTCGGCGCCGGCGGCGATCGGGGACGCCGGGTTCGCCGAGACCAGGACGGTCCGGGCGCCGCGGGCGCGGGCGGTGGTCAAGGCGGAGCGGACGTACGGCGTACGACCACTGGCAGTGACCCCCACCACCACATCGCCCGCCGCCACCTCCGCAGCGGCCGCCGCCCCGGCGGCCTCGTCGTCCTCGGCCGCCTCCGACGGATTGGTCAGCGCCCGCGGGCCACCCGCGATGTGCGCCACCACCCGCCCCGGCTCCAGCCCGAACGTGGGAATCAGCTCGGCCGCGTCCAGCACCGCGATCCGCCCCGACGTGCCCGCCCCGACATAGTGGATCCGATGGCCGCCGGAGAGCGCCGCCACGGCCAGTTCCACGGCGGCAGCGATCTCCGGCAGCACATCGGCGACCGCCTCCGGCACAAGGCGATCCTCAGTGTTGATCAGGTGCAGCAGGTCGAGGGTCGACATCCGGTCGATCATCGAACTGCGCGGGTTGCGCTCCTCGGTCCGCGCCAGATCGGTGAGCCGCTCGTTGCGGGGCCGTCCGCCCACGGGAATCATCCGCGCCTCCGGTCCGAGCCGACACGCCGATCGCGAACGGCGGTGTAGGTGGCGTCCAGCGCCGTCCGGGTCTCCGGGAACGTGCGCCGCGCGACGCCCACGAACACACAGTCGATCACGGTGAGCTGGGCCAGCCGGCTCGCCATCGCGCCGGACCGGAACGTCGTCTCCCGCGCCGCCGTGGTCAGCACCAGATCGGCGACCCCGGCGATCGGCGACTTCGGGAAATTGGTCAGCGCGATCGTCCGCGCCCCGTGCCGTCTCGCCTCGGCGAACGCGTCGATGGTGTCGCTGGTGGTGCCGGTGTGCGAGATCGCGAACGCCACATCCCGCTCGTCGAGCAGGGCCGCACTGGTCAGGGCCACGTGAGTGTCGCTCCAGGCGAACGCCACCCGGCCGATCCGGTGCAGCTTGTGCTGGAAGTCCGCGGCGACGAAAGCGCTCGCCCCGACCCCGTAGATGTCGACCCGGCGCGCCCCCGCGACCACGTCGACGACCTGCTCCAGCACCGCGATGTCGATCTGGGAGGCGGTCTCCTCGACGGCCCGCGCGTCGGCGAACGCGATCTTCTTCACCACCTCGGCCAGATCGTCGCCGGGATCGATGTCGCTGCCCACCGGCTCGTTGCCGTCGTCGCGGCGGCCCGCCTCCGCCGCCAGCGTCAGCCGCAACTCCGAATAGCCGGCGAAGCCCATCGCCCGGCAGAACCGGATCACCGTGGTCTCGCTGGACCCGGCACGCTCCGCCAGATCGGTGATGGTCAGCCGGGCCGCGGTCGCCGACTCGTCGATGACCACCCGCGCCACCCGCTGCTCCGCCGGGGACAGCGACGGCAGCAGCCCTCGCGCCCGGACGACCGTCTGCACTGTGCCTCGCCCGCCACTCATGGAGAAAAGTTTCCATCCGGGGACCGTTCCCGTCAATATTCTCCATGAGCCTGCATGTTCGCTTCCGCTGCGCGGCTCAGGTGTACGGGGTCCCCGCGCCCATGTGCAACGCCCTCACAAGATCCGCCGTCAGACGGTCCCCGCACCCCCTTCGGCCGGCGGCGTCTCGGTGGCGTTGACGCGATTGTCGGATAGGGGAGCTTGTTCCCGAGCCGGCGGTGATCGGCATCGCCAGCCGAAGGGCGATCGTCGGGAAGGAGTGACCGGATCGGGCGCTGGCGTGGTGGGCGTGCAGGCGGCAGTGTCGACAGGTATGGGCACGGCGCTGGTGGTGGGTGTGGACGCGGGCGCGACGCGCACACGATGCGTTGTCGCGACGGTCGACGGCACGGTGGTGGGCCGCGGCACGGCCGGCGGTGCGAACCGCAACAGCAGCGGCGGCGACCTGGCCTCGACGCTGGCCACCGCGCTCGAACGGGCCTTGGAAGGAACGTTCCGTCCAGCCGTTCTGCAGGGCGTTTTCGGCGCCGCCGGTTCCGCGGGCGCCGGCCGGGCGGCGGTCCGGGCCGCCGCTGTGGAGGCCTGGCAGACGGCCGGCCTGACCGGCGAACCCGTCACGGTGACCGATCTCGAAGTGTCGTTCGCGGCCGGAACCACCGCCTCCGACGGTGTGCTGCTGCTGTCCGGGACCGGCGCGCTGGCCGCCCGGTTCAGCGGCGGCCGCCTGGAACACCGCTGCGACGGTTACGGCTGGCTGCTCGGCGACGAGGGTTCCGCTGTCTGGATCGGCGTACGCGGACTGCGCGCCGCACTCGCCGCCCTCGACAGCCGCGGACAGCCGACAACCTTGGTCGATGCCGCCCGCGCCCACTTCGGCATCAGCCTCCACTCAGGTGCCGCTTCCGGCTTCCGCTCCGAAGACCTCGCACAAGCGCTGATCGCCGCCGCCTTCGCCGTGCCGCCCGCGGCTCTGGGCGGGTTCGCGCCCGCGGTGAGCGCCGCCGCGGACGCCGACGACCCGGTGGCCGTACGCATCTGCGACACGGCCACCGGTCGTCTCCTGCACACCTTCGACAGCGTCGGGCCGCCACTCGGCGCCGTCGTGGTGCTGGCAGGGTCCGTGCTGCTCACACCCGGGCCGGTCAGCCGGGCGGTGCGCGCCGGCATAGCCGCCCGCACCGGCGCCGAACCCCGGGCCGGGTCCGACGGCGCGGCCGGTGCCGCGGCTCTGGCGGTCGCTCGGCTCACCGGCGCCCCCGTGGCGCCGGTGACCCACACCCGACTGACCGGCAGTCATGGGTAGTCCCGTGAACCCCGCCACCCACCACTCCCCGCCCTGACCGACCCCCGACGTTCCAGCCCCGCCCCGCGCACATCGCGAGCCGTCGGTGGGGCCCGTTTTGGTGGTGGGTTGGCCTGTCTGGGCGACGGCTGGCCGTTCCGCAGCGGTTCGGGGCGTTCGTGAGCCGTCGGTGGGGCCGGCTTTGGTGGTCGGTTGGCCTGTCTGGGCGACGGCTCGCCGTTCGGCGGTGGTGAGGGGAGGGTGCGAGCCGTCGATGAGCCTGGTTTCGGAGCGCAGACTGCCTGTCTGGGCGACGGCTGGTCGCCGGACGGCGGCTGGGAGACATCGTGAGCCGTCGGCGGGGCCGGTTTTGGTGGCCGGTTGGCCTGTCGGGGCGAGGGCTGGTGGGTTTGCGGTGGGGGAGGCAGATCGCGAGCCGTCGGTGAGGTGGGTTCTGGAGGGTGGGATTGCTGTCTGGGCGACGGCTGGTTGGGCTGCGGCGGCTCGGGGACGTCGTGAGCCGTCGGGGTGGGCGGTTGTGGGAAGCGGGGCGAGGGCTGGGGTGGACGGGGCGTACGGCCGGGACAGCCGGCCGTACGCCCGGCCGGCGAACCGCCGGCAATGACCGTCGTGGGTGACGGCCGGTGGGTGGGCGGGGGAGCGCCGTACCCGGGATGACGGTGGAAGAAGGAGGGCGGGGATGGTCATCGGAGGGGCCGCGGGTAGAGGAGGTACGGCCTGCGCTGCTGGTCGAAAGCGGACAGCTCGCGCGCCCACGACAGGCACACCTCATCGGCGGTGGCGCCGTCGTCGATCATGGTGCGGAGGCGGGGGGAGCCCGTGAGCAGGTCGATCCAGTGGCGGGAGCCGTCCAGGCGCCAGCGGAACGCCGGTGACTTGCGGGCCTCGGTGAGCATGGTGACGGCGGTCCGGAGGGGATCGTACCGGTGCGGGTCCTGGATCTTGATCTCGACGCCGGCGCACAACCGGCCGGTGAACTTGTGGAAGGTCGGGGTGAAGTACGCCTCGCGGAACCGGACGCCCGGCAGGTTCAGCGCGGCGAGCCGGTCGCACCAGCGGTAGTCGAAGCCGGGGCCGCCGATCAGCTCGAACGGCCTGGTCGTGCCGCGGCCCTCGGACAGTGTCGACACGCCTTCGAACATGCCGGTTCCGGGGTAGACGAGCGCTGACGACGGGGTCGGCATGTTGGGGCTGGGGAGCACCCACGGCAGATCGATATCGGACGCGAGCAGGCGGCCGTGCCAGCCTTGGCAGGTGATGACCTGGAGGTCGACCGTACGACCGAGGAACTCGCCGTTGTAGAAGCGGGCCAGTTCGCCGACGGTCATGCCGTGCTGCTGCGCGATCTTCAGGCGGCCGACGCCGGAGGTGAAGCCGTCGGTCATCATCGGGCCGCGGGCGCTGCCGCCGACCGGGTTGGGGCGGTCCAGCACCAGGTAACGCAGCCCGAGCCGGGCGGCGGCGGCCATCGAGTCGTAGAGCGTGTAGATGTACGTGTAGAAGCGCGCCCCGACATCCTGGATGTCGAACACGACGGTCCGGACCCCGGTCTCCCGGAACATCCGTTCCCAGGCGGCCTGGGTGGCCAGGTACGCGTCGTGGACCGGCAGCCCGGTGCGCGCGTCGGTGCCGGTGCCCTCGCTGCCGCCGGCCTGCGCCGATCCACGGAACCCGTGCTCGGGGCCGAAGACCGCCCCGATGGTCACCCCGTCGGCGTGCATCCGGTCGACGAGGTGCCGGTAGTCGGGATCCACACCGGTCGGATTGGAGACGACCCCGACCCGGGTCCCCCGCACGGAGGTCCAGTCCTCCGCGGCCAGCCGTTCGAGGCCGGTCTGAAAGACCGCGGAAGGGAGGGGGGAGGAGGGCGCCGAAGGGGGCGGTGAGGAGGGCGGCGGAGGCGAGGGAGGGAGCGGGACGAGGAGGCTGCCCGCGCTCGCCGCCAGCAGGTTGCGGCGGTTCATCGGACCCCCCAGGGGTCGAGAGCGGGGAAAGCGACCGTACGTGTCCGCATGATGTCGCAAGGTAGCCGGGTGGCAGTCGTTTGGCAATAACCTTCGCCCCCCTTGCGAGTTGCGAAGGAAAGCTCCATCCTCGACGGGTTGGTGTATGGAGAGGCTTAGATGATCAAGCTTCCGGTCCTCGTGATGTCGGTGCTGGTCGCGGCGACGCCCGCGCCGGCCGGTAGCACGTTCGCCAACGACGTGCTGCGCCCCGGCACCGCCCGTCAGGCCGGTCTGCTGCCGCACCTGATCGCCACGCTGCCGGTGATCGCCCAGGCCTATCTGGAGCCCACGCTGGACCATCCCGGTCATCCCGCCTACGCGGGGGCGACGGTCCTCGCCGCCCGCCACGGCCTGGTGGTGTCCCGGTTCGCGGTCGGGGACGCGGTCCGCTACACCGGCGGCGCCGCCGAACTCCCGCCGGACCAGCGAATCCCGGCGCGGGTCGACACGCTGTGGGATCTCGCCTCGATCTCCAAGCTGTTCACCACGATCGTCGTGCTCCAGCAGGCCGAGGCGGGACGGATCGATCTGGACGTTCCGGTGTCGGCGTACGTGCCGGAGTTCACCGCCTCCGGGGTCACCGCCCGCCAACTGCTCACCCACACCTCCGGGCTGCCGGCCTGGCGGCCGCTCCACCGGCTGTACCCGACCGCTGACCAGCGCCTCGCCGCCGCCCTGACGACTCCGGCCGGGCCCGCCGGCCGCTACGTCTACTCCGACATCGGGCTGATCGTGCTCGGCGTGCTGGCCGAGCGGGTCACCGGGAGGTCCCTCGCCGAGGCGGTACGGGCCGGGGTGACCGGGCCGCTCGGGATGCGCTCGACCGGCTACAACCCGGGCCCTGAGCTGCGGGAACGGACGGCGGCGACGGAACATCAGCCGGAGCGCGGGATGGTCCGGGGTGAGGTGCACGACGAGAACGCGTGGGCGCTCGGCGGGGCGGCGGGGCACGCGGGGATCTTCTCCACCGTCGACGACCTGGCGATCCTCTGCCAGGCGCTGCTGAACGGCGGCACCTACCGGGGACGGCGGATCCTCAGCGAGGACTCGGTGCGGCGGGCGCTCACCGACCACGGCAACGGGCGCGGGCTGGGGTTCGAGCTGGGCCGGCACACGTACATGGACGGCATGGCGTCGCCGATCACTTTCGGGCACACCGGGTTCACCGGCACGTCGGTGGTGATCGACCCGATCGACCGGTCGTTCCTGATCGTGCTCAGCAACCGGGTCCATCCCGACCGGAGCTGGGGGACGGTCGACGTCGTACGGCGCGCTCTGGCCCGTACCCTCGCCTCCGCGAGCCCCGTCCCGGGACCACCCGCAGCCGGAAAGCCCTGGCAGGCGGCCCGGCGCGACAGCGCCGTCATGACGCTCACCGCGAGCCCGGCGCGAGGTTCCTTCCAGATCTGGTACGACACCGAGCCGCGCCACGACACCGTCACCGTCGAGTCGTCCGCCGACGGGATCACCTGGGCGCCCCTGCCGATGACGCTGCGGGCCGGCGCCGATGAGGTGACCAGCGACGGCACCCTCACCGGGTTCGGCGGGCGGCGCTGGTGGCGGGTGCGCACCGACGCGCCGCGGCTGCGTTTCACCTACCGCACCGACGCCGCGTCGCAGGGCCGTGGCGTGCTCGTCGCCGGGATCCGGCAGCCCTTCGCCGCGGACGGTTGGACCAGCTCACAGGCAGGAGAGCAGCGATGACATCAGCGATCAGCAGGCGCCGGCTCCTTCAGGGCACGGTCGGCGCCGTCGCCGCGGGCACGGTCGGTGGCTGCGCCATGGGCGGCGACGACTCCGGCAAGGACGCCGCCAAGGGTGTGGCCAGCGCGGAGAACCCGCTCGGGGTGAAGGAGGATGCGCCGCTCGAGGTGGTGATCTTCAACGGCGGGTTCGGTGACGAGTACGCGAAGGCGCACGAGCGGATGTACCGCGAGCGGCACCCGAAGGCGGAGATCAAGCATTCGGCGACCCAGCAGATCGCCGAGACGCTGCAACCGCGGTTCGTCGGCGGCGACCCGCCGGACGTGGTCAACAACTCCGGCGCCAGCCAGATGGACTTCAACGGCCTGGTCTCCCAGAACGCCCTCACCGACCTGGGGGAGCTGCTCGACGCGCCGAGCCTCGACGATCCGTCGGTGAAGGTACGCGACACGCTGTTGCCGGGAACGGTGGACGTGGGCTCGTACGACGGGAAGTTCCTGTCCCTGAACTACGCCTACTCCGCGTACGGCATCTGGTATTCCCGCAAGCTCTTCGAGGCGAGGGGCTGGGAGTATCCGGCGACGTGGGAGCAGATGATCGCCCTCTGCAAGACGATCAAGGCGGCCGGGATCGCGCCGTGGACGTACCCCGGCAAGCACTCCCGGTACATGAGCTGGCCGATCGTCGCCGCCGCCGGCAAGCTCGGCGGCATCGAGGTGATCAAGGCGCTCGACAACCTGGAACCGAACGCGTGGCGGCACGAGGCGGTCCGGGCCGCCGCCGAGGCCTACTACCAGCTCGCCGTCGACGGATACCTGCAACCCGGCGCCGAGGGCATGGACCACATCCAGGCGCAGACCGCATGGTGCCGTGGCCACGCCGCGTTCATCTCCTGCGGCTCCTGGCTGGAAAGTGAGCAGCGCGCGGTCACCCCACCGGACTTCCGCATGGCGATCGCCCCGACCCCCAGCCTGACCAGCAAGGACGCGATGCCGTTCGCGGCTTTCCGGGGCGCCGGCAGCGAACCGTTCATCGTCCCGGCGAAGGCCAGGAACGGGCGGGGCGGCCTCGAATACCTGCGGATCATGCTGTCGAAGAAGGGCGCCACCGAGTTCACCCGCATGACCAGCAGCCTCACCAGCGTGCGCGGCTCCACCGACGGCGTCCCGCTCGGCCCCGGGCTCACCTCGGTCCTCTCGCTCATCCAGGCGTCCGACGGGGGCGCGTTCACCTGGATGTACAACTCGTACTACCGGAAACTCGAACGGGAACGCATCGACGGGGCCTGCGCCGAACTGTTCGCCAAACGGATCAACGCCGCCCAATGGTGCGACAAGGTGCAACGGTCCGCCGACGAGTTCGCCACCGACCCCTCGATCAAGAAGTACAAGCGGTCCTGACGTGCGCCGACTGTTCATCGCCACGTTCCTGGCGCCGCCGCTGCTGCTCTACGGGATCTTCGTCGTCTCCCCGTACCTCCAAGCCTTTCAGATCTCCACCACGAACTGGACCGGGCTGTCGCCGACGTTCGAGTTCGTCGGCCTGGCGAATTTCGAGCGGCTGCTCGACGACGGCTACCTGTGGAACGCGCTGCGCCACAACGGCCTGCTCCTGCTGTTCCTGCCGCTGGTGACGATCCTGCTGGGACTGTTCTTCGCCTCGATGATCGGCGTCGGCGGGCGGGCCGACCGGGTCGGTGTGCACGGGGTGCGCGGCGCGGGCTTCTACCGGGTCGTCTACTTCTTCCCGCAGGTCCTCTCGGTGGCGATCATCGGGGTGCTGTGGAAGGAGATGTACGCTCCACACACCGGCATGATCAACGGCCTGCTCCGGGGCGTGGGGCTGGACCGGCTCGCGGTCGCCTGGCTCGGCGACCCGCGGTTCGCGTTCTGGTGCGTGCTGGCCGTGCTGATCTGGATGAACGTCGGCTTCTACGTCGTGCTGTTCAGCGCCGCCATGCAAGCCATACCCCGGGACCTGTACGAGGCCGCGCTGCTCGACGGCGCCGGACGGCTCATGACACTCGTCCGGATCACCGTGCCGCTGGTCTGGGACACCATCCAGGTCGCGTGGGTCTACCTGGCGATCATCGCGATCGACGGATTCGCCATCGTGCAGATCATCACCGACGGCGGTCCGAGCGCCTCGTCGGACGTGGTGGGATTGCGGCTCTACAAGACCGCCTTCGGCGACGGGCAGTTCGGGTACGCCTCCGCGATCGGTGTCGCCATGTTCTTCCTGACCCTCACGGTCGCCGTCATGTTCCTGCGGGTCACCCGCCGCGACCGGGTGGAGTTGTGATGACCGCCGTTCTGGCCAAGCCCGTGACGACGCCGGCTGCTTCGGAAACGGCCCCGCCCCGCCGTACCGTTCCCGTCGTTTCCCACGCGTTCCTCGCCGTGTGGGCGCTGCTCACCACGTTGCCGCTGGTGTGGGTGGTGCTCAGCTCGTTCAAGAGCGACGAGGAGATCCTCACCGATCCGTGGAGCCTGCCCGCCCGGATCCGCTGGGAGAACTGGGATCGCGCCTGGAACGAGGCCCACATCGGCCGGTACTTCCTGAACAGCGCGGTCGTCGTCACCGGCGCCCTCACGCTGACCATGCTGTTCGGGGCGATGGCCGCGTACGTGCTGGCCCGTTACCGTTTCCGGGGAAACCGGATCGTGTACTACGCGTTCACCGGCGGCATGATGTTCCCGGTGTTCCTGGCGCTGGTGCCATTGTTCTTCGTGGTCCGCAACCTGGGCCTGCTCGGCACGCTGCCCGGCCTGACCCTGGTGTACGCCGCGTACTCCCTGCCGTTCACGGTGTTCTTCCTGACCGCGTTCTTCCGGACGCTGCCGACGTCGGTCGCCGAAGCCGCCATGGTCGACGGGTGCGGCCACTTCGGCCTGTTCTTCCGGATCATGCTGCCGATGGCGAAACCCGGGCTGATCAGCGTCGGGATCTTCAACTTCCTGTTCCAGTGGAATCAGTACGTGCTGCCGATCGTCCTCATGCAGGGCGAAGGCGCGGAACGTCGCTGGGTGCTGGCGCAGGGTTTGACGGCGCTGGCGGTCAACGAGGGGTACCGCGGCGACTTCAGCGGCCTGTTCGCGGGGATGGCGATCGCGATGGTCCCGGTCATCCTCGGCTACCTGGTCTTCCATCGCCAGGTGCAGACCGGCCTCTCCGCGGGCCAGCTCCGCTGATTCGAGGGTACGGGCCAACCGCGGTCCCGTGCCTCGCGGCGGCCACGGCAGGCGTTTCCTGACAACCAGCCAGTCCAAGACCGGATCGTCAGCCGTCGCTGACGCCGCTTTCGAGGGCCGTTTGACCGGCTTGGGCGACGGCCGAGGTCGCCGGCCGTCGTTCGAGCCGGTTGTCCGCGCGGCTTGGGAGGCTTGGGCGACGGCTGGGGTCGTCGGCTGTACGGGAGGCCGGTTTTCGGAGGGCCTTGACCGGCCTGAGCGACGGCTCGCGATCGGGACACCGCGGGTCGGCCGGTGGGGAGATCAGGTGTGGGGGATGTCGGCGGGGCGCAGTGGGGGAGCGCACGTGTCGCAGAACGGCGGCTGCGGAACGGCGGTGGGGAGGCGGTTCGGGATCAGGAGCCAGGCCAGCACGCCGCCGGCGGTCATCAGGGTCGCGCACAGCAGCATCGTCGTGCGGTAGACCGGGGACAGGACCTCCGGATCCGTCAGGTCGCCGGCGCCCAGGCCAGCGGCCAGCGGAAGCACCGCGACAGCCAGCAGCCCCGCGGCCCGGGCGACGGCGTTGTTGACGCCGGAGGCGATGCCCGCGTACGAGTCGTCCAGGGAACCCAGCGCGGTCGCCGTCAACGGAGCGACCAGCAGCGCCAGCCCCAGACCGAAGAGGATCACCGGGGGCAGGACGTCGGCCAGGTAGGACGCGCCCGTGCCGATCGTCGACAGCCAGGTCAGCGCCGCTGCGCAGACCAGTGGGCCGGCCGACATCGGCAGGCGCGGGCCGATCCGCTGGCCCAGGGCGCCGGCGCGGGCCGACAGCAGCAGCATCAGCACGGTGACCGGCAGCAGCGCGACCCCGCTGGCCAGCGGCGAGAACCCGGCGACGACCTGCAGGTTCACGACGACGAGGAAGAAGACGCCACCGTTGGCCGCGTACACCAGGAAGGTCACCAGGTTCGCGCCGGTGAACGCCCTGGTGCGGAAGATCGTCAAGGGCAGCAGGGGGTACGGGGACCGGCGCTCGGCGACCACGAAGGCGATCATCCCGAGGACACCGGTGGCGAGCGAGACCAGCACCACGGGGTCGGCCGGGCCGCGTTCCGGCCACGCGGTGAACCCGTAGGTCAGCCCGCCCAGCCCGATCACCCCGGTGACCAGGCCCGCGATGTCGAAGTTCGGTGCGGCGGCGGGGTTGCGGGACTCCGGCACGTGCCGGGCGGTCACCCACAGCACGATCGCGGCGATCGGCAGGTTGATCAGGAAGATGTACCGCCAGCTGCCGATCTCCACGAGCCAGCCGCCGAGGAACGGGCCGAGCGCGCCACCGATCCCGCCGAGCCCGGACCACGCGCCGATCGCCTTCGCCCGGTCGCCGGCCTGGAACGACGCCTCCAGGATCGCGAGGGCCCCCGGTGTGAGCAGCGCGCCGCCGATGCCCTGCAGCACCCGGGCGGCGACCAGCAGTTCGACCGACGGGGCGATCCCGCAGAGCAGCGACGCCAGGGCGAACCAGGTGACCCCGACCAGGAACAGCCGCTTGCGGCCGAACCGGTCGCTGAGCGAACCGCCGAGCAGGATCAGGGAGGCCAGGCTCAGCGCGTACCCGTTGACGGTCCACTGCAGGCCGGCGGCGCTCGCGCCGAGTTCCCGGCCGATCGCGGGGAGCGCGATGGTGACGACTGTCGAGTCGATGAAGGCGAGACTCGATCCGAGTACGGTCGCCAGCAGCACCCACCGCCCGGCGGCGGACCGGTAACGCAGATCCATTCCCCGACCCTATGCGGCCGGGTCGATCATGGTCATCCCCGCGACCGTGGCCTGGTCGAAGACCGGCAGCAGGGCGGCCGCCTCGTCCAGCCCGATGGTGCGCTCGATCAGCCGGTCCGGCCGCAGCAGACCGCGCTCGATCAGCGCCAGCATGCCCGGGTAGTCGGCGGCCGCCATCCCGTGACTGCCCAGCACGTCCAGTTCCCAGCCGATCACCCGGTCCATCGGCACGCGCGGGTGCCCGCCGACCGGGGGAAGCAGCCCGATCTGCACGTGCCGGCCCTGGCGGCGCAGGCTGAGGATGGCGTCGGCGCAGGTCCGCTCACTGCCGACGGCGTCGACGGAGACGTGGCTGCCACCACCGGTGAGATCGGCGACCGCGGCCGGGACCGCGGTGTCCCCGGCGAGGAGGGTGTGCTCGGCGCCGAGTCCCGCGGCAGCGGCGAGGGCCTCCGGGTTGCGGTCGACGGCGATCACCCGGGCGCCGAGGGCGCGCGCGATCATCACCGCGCTCAGGCCGACCCCGCCGGCGCCGACGACCGTCACCCATTCGCCCGCGGTGATCCGGGCGCGGCCGGCCAGCCCCCGGTACGCGGTGGCGAACCGGCAGCCCAGCCCGGCGGCGGCCGCGAACCCGACCGTCTCCGGAACGGCGACCAGGTTGGTGTCGGCGGCGTGCAGGGCCACGTACTCGGCGAACGACCCCCAGTGCGTGAACCCGGGCTGCTGCTGGTCGGGGCACACCTGCGCCTGCCCGGTCCGGCACCACGCGCACCTGCCGCAGCCGCACACGAACGGCACTGTCACCCGGTCGCCGGCCTGCCACCGGGTGACGCCCGCGCCGACCTCGGCGATCACCCCGGCCAGCTCGTGGCCCGGCACGTGCGGCAGGGCGATCTCGTCGTGCCCGGCCCACGCGTGCCAGTCGCTGCGGCACAGGCCGGTGGCCGCGACCCGTACCACCACGCCGCCGTCCGGGGCCGAGGGGGCGGGCACCTCCCGTACCTCAGGCAGGCTTTTGATGTCATCGAAGATCACCGCACGCATGGCACCATGCTGTCAGGGAATCAGGAGCACGCGCCCGAAAGCCGCGCGGCTTTCGATGTGACGGTGTGCCGCGGCGGCGTCGGCGAGCGGGAACTCCCGGTCGATCACCACGGTCAGCTCCCCGGCGGCGATCCGGTCGATGAGCTGCTGGACCCGTTCACGGACGCGCTGCGGCTCACGTTCGGCCTCCGCGCCGTAGTAGAGCCCGTTCAGCCGGGCGCTCTTGAGCAGGAGCGGGAAGAGCTGGGGCTGGTACGGGTCCCGCCCGACCTGCCCGAGGTAGATGATCCGGCCCCGGTAGGCGACCGCGTCGACGCTGTCCTCGAGGGTCTTCCCGCCGACCGGGTCGATGATCAGGTCCGCGCCCCGGCCACCGGTGAGCTCCTTGACCTTCTCGACGACGCCGCCGGTCCGGTAGTTGATCCCGTGGTCGAGCCCGTACTCCTTCAGCCGGTCCAGTTTCCCGCCGGTGCCCGCGGTGCCGATCACCGTGGCGCCCGCGGCCTTGGCGAGCTGCACAGCGGCCAGCCCGACCCCGCTCGCGGCGGCCTGCACCAGCACCGTCTCGCCGGCCCGCAACCCACCGAACTCGAACAGGGCGTCGTCGGCGGTCCCGAACTCGACGAAGATCCCGGCGGCGACCCGCGCGTCCATGTCGTCGGGCACCACGAAGACATTGCCTTCCGGGGCGGCCACCATCGACTGCTCCCCGTCTAGTACGACAATCTTCGTACAAAGAGCGACGTTAGTACGATGGTCGGCGTACTTCACCCCTCACCGGCGCCCGTCCCACGGCCCGAACGTGGCGATCGCCTCGACGTCACCGGCCGGCTCGACCAGGTTCTCCCGGACCCACTCCGCCACGCCCGGCAGCGCCGACGCCCCGATCACCTCACGGGCCAGCACCTCAGGGTCGATCAGCGTGCGGCCCATCGACACCACGCCCGCCGACAGGATCACCCAGTGCGCACCCCTTCTGCCGTACGGGAGACCGACACTCCCCGGGTTCACCACCAGCCTGCCGTCGACCAGCCGGAGGAACGGCATGTGGGTGTGCCCGCAGACGACGGTCCCCACCTCGTCCGGCAGCCCGGCGAACACCTCGGCCCACCGGTCGAGCCGGCTGTCGACCAGCACCACCTCCTGATCGTCGCGCGGCGTCGCATGGCAGAACCGGACCGCCCCGAACCCCTCGACCTCGATCGTGACCTGCTCCGGCATCGCGTCGACCAGCCGTTGATGATCCGCCCGGAATTGCGCAGCGCCCCAGACGGACAGCGGATCGTCACCGAGCCCGATGTCCTCCCCGCGCGACATCCGCAGCAGTTCCCGGTCGGCGTTGCCGCGAACGAGGACCGCCCTTTCGCCGAGTGACACCAGCCGGTCCAGCACCTCCGCCGGCTGCGGGCCCCACGTGTGATCACCGGTGACGACGAGCCGGTCCGCGCCCGCGACCGCCGGTTCGGCGAGCACCCGCTCCAACGCGGGCAACACGCCGTGGATGTCGGACAGCACCGCCACTGTGGAGATCATGAATCCATGGTGCCGTGGACCGATAGGTTGTGGCGATGCGACGGTTCGGTATCGGAACGAAGGTGATGCTGGCGTGCCTCGGGATTCCGCTGATCGCGGGCATCGCGGTGGTGGGTGTCGAGCTGGGGAAAGAGGCCGTCGCGGCGGCTGACTGCCCGGAGAAGCTCGCCGCCGCCGAGGACCTGGTCCGGACCGACCGCAACTGGACCGACCAGGACATTCCCGGGGTGGGTGACTATCCGGAGATCCATTGGCAGGTCCGGGCGGGGGGTGATCCCTGTTCTCGGATGGCCCCGTCCGACTGGGTGCATCAGGCCGTGATCCGCCTGACTCCGGCTGACGCGGCGGCGCTGGCCGAGCGGTACGACTGGGAGCCGGTCGTCCTCACCGGCCCCGAGTCGACGGTGTACCCGTACGGCACCCCGGCGAAGATCTGGCCCGGCCTGGCCCCGTTCGTCCCCGACGGCACGAAGTGGACCTACAGCGAAGCGTGGTCCGAGCAGCATTCCCAGGAAGGGCCGGGTTCGAGGGACCTGTTTCTGGCCCCGGATCGCTCCCTCGCCTTCGTGCTCTTCAGTCCCATCTGAGCAACCGGCGAGACGGCATGCCGATCTTGTGCGGGACGGCGTGAAAAACCTGACGAGGGCTGTCAGGGTTCGGGGGCACGGTCGGTGGTATGACGACGAAGACACTGGCCGGGAAGGTAGCGCTCGTGGCGGGGGCGACCCGGGGCGCGGGGCGGCAGATCGCGGTGCGGCTCGGGGAAGCCGGGGCCACCGTGTACGCGACGGGGCGCAGCACCCGCGCCAACCGGTCGCCGATGAACCGGCCGGAAACGATCGAGGAAACGGCGGAACTGGTCACGGCCGCGGGTGGGAACGGGATCGCGGTGGCCGTCGACCATCTCGACCACGGGCAGGTGGAAACGCTGGTCCGGCGGATCGACGACGAGCACGGGCAGCTGGACGTGCTGGTCAACGACGTGTGGGGCGGGGATCCGCTGACCACCTGGAACAAGCCTGTCTGGGAACAGGATCTGGAGCGGGGTTTCCGGCTGATCCGGCAGGCGATCGACTCGCACATCGTGACCAGCCACTACGCGCTGCCGCTGCTGATTCGTAAGCCGGGTGGGCTGGTGGTGGAGATCGGGGACGGGACGACGGCGTACAACGCGGTCAACTACCGGCTGTCGGTCTTCTACGACCTGGCGAAATGGTCGGTGAACCGGCTCGCGTTCGTGTGGGGGCACGAGCTGGCCGAGCACGGGGGGACGGCGGTGGCGCTGACACCGGGGTGGCTGCGCTCGGAGATGATGCTGGAGAACTTCGGGGTCAGCGAGGAGAACTGGCGGGACGCGTGCGAGAAGGAGCCGCATTTCGCGATCTCGGAGACTCCGGCGTACGTGGGACGCGCGATCGCCGCTCTCGCCGCCGATCCCGACCGGGCCCGGTGGAACGGGAAGTCGGTGTCCAGCGGTGAGCTGGCCCAGGCCTACGGGTTCACCGATCTGGACGGCAGCCGCCCGGACGCCTGGCGCTACCTGGTCGAGGTACAGGATCCGGGCCGGCCCGCCGACGTCACGGGTTATCGGTAGAGGTCGCCGAGACGCCGCGCGGCGGAGGCCAGCCGTTCCCGGAGGGCGGGCGGCTCCAGGACCTCCGCCTCGGGGCCGAACCTGAGGACGTACGAGTAACCGACGTCCAGTGACTCCACCGGCAGCCGGGTCCGCACCCACCCGTCCGGATCCGGCTCGCCGGCCGCCGCCAGGGCCTCCCGCACCGCCGGCGGCTCGGCGACGAACCGCAGCATCCGCACCCCGGCCGGGCTGAGCCGCAGCGTGATCGTCTCCCGGAGCATCTGCCGCACGAACTCGGTGGCCCGTTCCGCCCAGAACGACGGCAGATCGAACTCCGGATCCCGGGCGAAATGCTCCTCGGACGCCTCCACACCGGTGATCCGGTCGACGCGGTAGGTGCGCAGGCTGTCATCGACATGGCCGATCAGGTACCAGACGCCGTTCTTGAGCACGAGCCCGTACGGTTCGACGGTCCGGGTCACCTCCTCCCGCCGCTGGTAGCGCAGCGTGACGGTCAGGTCCTGCCACACCGCGGCCGCCAGCTCGGCCAGGTGCTCCGGCGGATGCTCGGTGTCGGCGAACCAGCCGGGCGCGTCGAGGTGGAAGCGTTGCCCGGCCCGCTGCGAGGCCTCCCGCAGGGTGGGCGGCAGGGCGGCGAGGACCTTGCGGCGTACGTCGCGGACCGGTCCCGCCAGCCCCATGTCCCGGGCCGGTCCCGGCAGCCCCGCCAGGAACAGCGCCTCCGCCTCGGCCCGGCTCAACCCGGTCAGCCGGGTCCGGTACCCGCCGACGAGCCGGTACCCACCGGCCCGCCCCTGCTCGGCGTAGATCGGGACCCCGGCCGCGGACAGCTCCAGCACGTCCCGGTAGACGGTCCGCTCGGAGACCTCCAGCTCGGCGGCGATCTCCGCGGCCGTCAGCGTGCCCCGGGCCTGCAGCAACAGCACCAGGTTGATCAGCCGGGCGGCACGCATCAGCGCTTTCCTCGCGGTCTCATGCCGGGCCCCGGGCCGCGGGCAGGGTGACGACCGCGTCGATGCCGGCCGGGGTCGCGGCGTCCAGGCGGACCGTGCCATCGCCGGCCTCGGCGAGCTTGCGGACCAGGGCCAGGCCGAGCCCACTGCCGCCCTTCGGCGCGCCGGGCGCCCGCCAGAACGGCTCCAGGGCCTGTTCCCGCTGGTCAGTGGTCAGGCCCGGACCGGCGTCCCGGACATGCAGCGCGACGTGATCCCCGGTGATCCCGGCCGTCACCAGGATCTCGCTGCCGGGCGGCGCGGCCCGCAGAGCGTTGGAGATCAGATTGTCGAGGATCTGCTCGACGCTGCCGGGCGCGGCGAGCGCCCACACCGGAGAGAAGACCTGCGCCCGTACGGTCACCTCGCGCTCGGCTGCCAGGGGCTGCCAGATCTCGGCGCGCAGCGTCGCCTCCGCGGCCAGGTCGACGCGTTCCGGTGTCTCCTCGCGACGGTCGATCAGGGTCAGGTCGAGCAGCGTGTCGACGAGTTTGCCGAGGCGGGCGGTCTCGCCGAGGGCCGCCTCCAGGTTCGCGGCGCCGGCCGGGGCGATGTCCGGCTCCAGGTTCTCCAGGCGCAGCCGCAGGGCCTGGAGCGGGCTTTTCAGCTGGTGCGAGGCGTGTTCGACGAACGAGCCGCGGGCCTGCAGCACACTGTGCAGGCGGGCGGCGGTCCGGTTGAACGTCTCCGCCAGCCGCCGCAGCTCCGGTGGCCCGCCACGGCCGGGCACGGCAGCGGCGCCGGTGTCGTCGGCGAGCCGCCGGGTGGCGTGTTCCAGGGCCCGGACCGGTTTGCTGATCGAGCTGGCCAGGGCGTACGCGACGGCCGCGCTGGCGGCCAGGACGGCGACCGACGCGGCGGCGAGCAGCGCCCAGAACTGACGGACCTGCGCGGTGACCGGGGCGGCCGGGACGCTGACCCGTACCGTGCCCAGATCGGGTTTGCCGGGGTTGACCGGAACCGACGCGGACATCATCGCCGGGCCGCCGGGCGCCGCGGAGACGGTGCTGAGGACGAGACCGCCCGAGGCGTCGAACAGTTCGACCTGGCCACGCCAGCGGCGGGCGGACTCCCGGGCGATCTCCTGCACCCCGTCGTCGTCGTCCTCGTCGAGTTCCGCGTCGACGTAGGCGGCGATCACCTCGGCCTCCCGTTCCAGCTGCCGCAGCGCCTGCTGCTGCTCGCCGCGCTGATAGAGGTAGCCGAGCGGGATCGCCAGCGCGGCGAGGACCATCAGGACCAGGGTGAGGTGGCTGAGCACCAGACGGCGGGTCATCGCGCCACGAGCCGGAATCCCACCCCACGGCTCGTCTCGATCCAGGCGGGATCGCCGAGTTTCCGGCGCAGCGCGGCGATGTGGAAGTCGAGGGTCTTCCCACGGCCCTCGGCGGTCGCCCACACCTGCTCCAGCAGCCGTTGCCGCAGCACCACCGTGCCGGGCCGGTCGGCGAGCATGGCCAGCAGGTCGTACTCCTTCGGCGCCAGCGGCACCGGCACGCCGCCGACGGTCACCTCACGGGTGGCGCGGTCCAGGCGGAGATTTCCGACGGTTCGCACATCCGGCTCGGCAGGCCCGCCCGCTGCGGCGCCCGCGACCGCCGCCGCCCGGGACCGCCGGTCCACGGCCCGGATCCGGGCCACCAGCTCCCGCAGGCTGAACGGTTTGGCCAGGTAGTCGTCGGCGCCGCCCTCCAGCCCGCGGACCAGGTCGGCCTCACCGCGCCGGGACGTCAGCATGATCACCGGGACGTTGCGGGCCCGGTTCAGCTCCCAGCACACGTCCACGCCGTCGATGTCGGGCAGTCCCAGATCCAGCAGCACCAGGTCGACCGGTGGGGCGGACAGCGCCTCGGCGCCGGTGGTGACGTGGCGGGCGGCGATACCGTACCGCGCGAGGCCCTCCACCAGCGGCACCGCGATCGACTCGTCGTCCTCGACGAGGAGCACCTGCATCTGCTTTCCTTCCGCGACCGTCTGGCGACTATAGAAGCCGCACCGGGCCCGCACCCCGGCCGGGGGAACCTGTGAGATGCCTTCGAATAGTCCCAGGAGAACCCCAGGATCCGGCGAGGAAACGACCAGGAACCCGCCAGGAAACCAATAGTAAAACCATTCCGTACGCTCTCCGCGCCGTTTCTGAGATCCCCGCCACAAATGGTGTCGGCTACGGTTTCGGTAACCGCTGAAGCTTTCGGAAAAGAATGGAGTTGATGTCCGCCGTGGGCGGATACGGCTGGCAAGTCGTCCTGGTCGTGGTCCTGGTGCTGCTGAACGCGGCGTTCTCGGGCAGCGAGATGG
>NZ_JBVHFK010000004.1:0-583510 GCF_055562375.1 Actinoplanes sp. NPDC019969
AACCGACCCCGCCACCCGAGCCCGATACGCCACCCCGAAATCCCGGAACAACGGACCCATCGACCACCCGTCCCCCGCCACGTGATGCACCACCACGAGCAGGACGTGCTCCTCCGGGCCCAGCTCGAACAGCGAGACCCGTACCGGGATGCCGGTCTCCAGGTCGAAGTGGTGACCGCTCGCCTCGGTCAGCCGGGCCGGCAGCTCGGCCGCCGTCACCCGCCGCACGTCGAGGGCCCGGGCGAACTGGGCCATGGTCTCGGCCTCGTCCAGCAGCCGCTGCCGGGGTTCGCCGTCGACCTCCTCGAACACGGTGTGCAGCGGCTCGTGCCGGCGCACCACGTCACCGAGGGCGGCGACCAGGGCGGCGGTGTCGAGCCGGCCGGTGAGCCGCAGCGGGAGCGGGATGTTGTAGAGACCGCCGGACTCGCCGAGCTTGTTGAGGAACCAGAGGCGCTGCTGGGCGTACGACAGCGGCACCACGTCCGGGCGTTCCCGGGGGGTGATCGCGCGGCGGGCCCGGGCGGCGCTGTCCACCTCGCGGGCCAGGGCGGCGACCGTCGGCGCGTCGAACACCGACTTGATGGTCAGTTCGACGCCGAGGACGGTCCGGGCCCGGCCGACCAGGCGGGTGGCGAGCAGCGAGTCGCCGCCGAGGTCGAAGAAGTCGTCACCGGCGCCGACCGGGCCGACCCCGAGGACGTCGGCGAAGACGGCGGCCACCCGCTCCTCGGTGATCGTGCGCGGGGTCTCGTACCCGGTGGTGTACTCGGGGGCCGGCAGCCGGTCCCGGTCGAGTTTGCCGTTGGCGGTCAGCGGCAGGGCGTCGAGCTCCACGAACGCGGACGGCACCATGTAGCCGGGCAGTTCGGCCTCGGCGTAGGCGCGCAGGTCCACCGGGCCGGCGCCGGGGGCGGGGACCACGTACGCCACCAGCCGCCGGTCGCCGGGCCGGTCCTCGCGCACCACCACGGCCAGCGGCCCGGTGCCGGGGTGCCGGCTCAGCACCGTCTCGATCTCGCCCAGTTCGATCCGGTGCCCGCGCACCTTGACCTGGTGGTCGCGGCGCTCCAGGAAGACCAGGCTGCCGTCGGGCCGGGTCCGCACGTAGTCGCCGGTGCGGTACATCCGGGCGCCGGGGCCGGGGGTGTACGGGTCGGCGACGAACACCGCGGCGGTGCGCCGGGCGTCGTTCAGGTAGCCCCGGCCGACCCCGAGACCGCCGACGTAGAGTTCGCCCGGGCGGCCGATCGGCACCGGGCGCAGCCGGTCGTCCAGGATGTAGAGGCTGGTGTTGCGCAGCGCCGACCCGATCGGCACCGGCCCGTCGCCGAGGTCGGCCGGGGTCCGCAGCACCGCGTGCGTGACGTCGTCGGAGCATTCGGTCGGGCCGTACGCGTTCATCAACGGCACCGCCGGGTACCGCTCCAGCCACCGCACGCCGACGTCGGCGGGCAGCGCCTCCCCGGTGACCAGCAGCCACCGCAGGGCGCCGAGCCCGGGCGCCGTGCCGGGCTGTTCCCGCCAGGAGTCCAGGGCGGTGCGCAGCAGCGAGGGCACCACCTCGAGCACCCCGATCCGTTCCCGCTCGACCAGCCCGAACAGGGCGGCCGGGTCGGCGGCGACGTCCCGGCGCACGATCCGGGTGCGGCCTCCGGCCATCAGCGGCGCGAGCATCTGCCAGATCGAGATGTCGAAGGTGAGCGGGGCGTTCTGCACCACCGTGCCGCCCGCGTCCAGGCCGCAGTCGGCGACCTTGGCGAGCAGGTGGTTGACCATGCCACGGCGGTGCACCATGGCGCCCTTGGGCTTGCCGGTCGAGCCGGAGGTGAACAGGACGTAGGCGAGGTCCAGCTCGCTGCCGTACGGCCCGGTCAGGTCCTCGACGGGCTCGGCCGCGCCGTCGAGCGGCAGCACCTCGGCCGGCGCCCCGGCGGCGTCGATCAGTTCGCGCGCCGGGCCGGCCAGCGCCGGCGAGCAGACCACCAGGCGCGCGGCGCAGTCGCGCAGCACCCCGGCGTTCCGGGCCACCGGCGCGTCCAGGTCGAGCGGCACGTAGGCGGCGCCGGCCCCGAGCACGCCCAGCACCGCGGTGACGAATCCGGCGCCCGGTTCGGTGGGCAGTGCCACCAGGTCGCCGGGGCCGATCCCGGCGGCGCGCAGCCGGGTGGTCAGGGCACCGGCCCGGCCGGCGAGCTGGGCGTACGTCATAAGCTCGGCGTCGTCCTGCACCGCGATCGCCCCGGGGGTGCTGCGGGCGAAGGCGCGCACCCGTTCGACGACGCCGGTCCGCTCCTCGTCGTCGCCGGTCCGGTTCCACTCGACCAGGACCCGTTCCCGCTCCTCGTCGCTGATCAGGTCGAGCGTGGCCAGCGGCGCGTCCGGCGCCTCGACCAGGCGGGCCAGCAGCCGCAGCAGGGCTTCCTGGTGGTAGGCGACCTCGTCCGGGGTGTACAGCTCGTGGTTGCCGTCGACGTCGAGCCGTACCGGTCCGCCGTCCAGCCGGTCGTAGGCGGTGATCTCGATGTCGTCGATCACCCCGTTGGCGAGGTTGTGCGCGGTCACCGGGTGACCGGCGAAGGTCACGTCGTAGTCGAACGGCATGATGTTGACGACCACGTCGGCCAGCTGCCCGGCGCCGCCGCCGAGCTTGAGGTCGCGCCGGATGTCCTCCTGGCGGTACCGCTGGTGCCTGATGACGTCGCGCATCTCCGTGGTGGTGCGGCGCAGCACCTCGGTGAAGGTCATCGCGGGGTCGACGTCGACGATCAGCGCGAGGATGTTGCTGGCCATCACCGGCGTCTCCCGCATCACCCGGGTACGCCGCGCGGCCACCGGCAGCCCGATCGGCACCGTCCGGGCGCCGGTGGTCAGGTGCAGGTAGACGGCGACCGCGGCGGGCAGGCCGACGGTCCAGGTGCTGGTGTTCTCCCGGGCCACCGCGCGCAGGCGGTCCATCACCGCCGGGTCGACGGTGACCGTGCGCCGGACCGGCCGGGCGCTGGCCGGGGCGGTCCGCGCGGTCAGGCCGACCGCGGCGGGCCGGTCGGCGAGCCGCCGGGTCCAGTACTCCCGGTCCCGCTGGAACGCCGGCGACGCACGGTACGCCTCCTCGTCGGCGAGGCACGCGTCGAGGGAGGCGAAGTACGCGGGCCGGTACGCGACGCCGGCCACCAGGGCGGTGTAGATCTCGGCGAGCCGGTCGGTGAACAGCCGGCCGCTGACCCCGTCCGCGATCAGGTGATGGTTGCGCTGGTAGTAGAGGAACTTCTCGGCCCCGGCCCGGAACAGCACGTCCACCGACAGCGGGCCGCCGTGCAGGTCGAACCCGGTGTGCAGGTCACCGCGCATCCACTCCTCGGCGGCGGCCACCGGGTCCGGCCGGTCCGCCACGTCGATGAACCGCAGGGTGGCCTCGGGCAGCGGGTACTGCCGGACGCCGTCCTCGCCGGCCTCGAACCGCACCTGGACGGTCTCCGCCTCCGCGACGGTGCGCCGCAGCGCCTCGCCGAACAGCTCGACGTCGATCGCACCGTGGATCTCCAGGTACTCCGACATCACCGAGACGTTGTCCGGGTTGAGCTGCTGGGCGTACCAGATCCCCTGCTGTGCCACCGACAGCGGCCGGCGGCGGATGGCGGCTTCCTGCATCGGGTCCCCGTTCCCTTGAAGCGTCGCTGCTGGTCCGTGCCCGGTCAGGGCTGCCAGCGGCGGAGTACGACGACGGCGTTGTGGCCGCCGAACCCGAACGAATTGCTCATCGCGACATCGACCACGTGTTCCTGCGGGGTGTGCGCGACGAAGTTGATCCGCTCGTCGATCGGCCGGTGGCAGTTGATCGTGGGCGGCACCACGCCGGTGTTGATCGCCAGCGCCGAGACGATCGCCTCGAACGCGCCGGCCGCGCCGATCATGTGCCCGGTCATCGACTTGGTGGAGCTGATCGGGATCTGTTCGGCGCGGTCGCCGAAGACGGCCCGGATCGACGCGAGTTCGGCCACGTCGTTGAGCAGCGTGCTGGTGCCGTGCGCGTTGATGTAGTCGACGTGGTCCGGGGTCAGCCCGGCGTCGGCGAGCGCGCCGGACATCGCCGCGCGGACCCCGCGTCCCTCCGGGTGCGGCGCCGTCCAGTGGTAGGCGTCCGACGTGGACGCGTACCCGGCGACCTCGGTCAGGATCGGGGCGCCGCGGCCCAGCGCGTGCTCCTCCGACTCCAGGATCAGCACGCCGGCGCCGGCGCTCATCACGAACCCGTCCCGGTCGGCGTCGAACGGGCGGGACGCCTCCTCCGGCGCGTCGACCCGGGTGGACAGCGCCTTCGCGTTGCCGCTGCCGGCCATGTCGACGCGGGTCAGGATGTTCTCCGCGCCGCCGGCGATCACCACGTCGGCGACCCCGTGCCGGATCCACCGGGTGGCCTCGCCGATGGCGTCGGTCCCGGAGGCGCAGGCGCTGCTCATCGCCCGGCTCGGGCCCTGCGCGCCGAAGGCCAGGCTGATCTCCCCGGCCGCGCTGTCGATGGCGCCGGTGACCGGGGCGAACGGGCTGACCGCGCGCGGGCCCCGGGCGCCCATCACGACGACGTGCTCGGCCAGCGACGTCATCGGGCCGTATCCGCTGCCGATCAGCACGCCGGCCCGCGGGCCGAGTTCGGTCTCGACGTCGAGTTTCGCCATCTGGGTGGCCTGGACGGCGGCGGCGTACGCGTACTGGGAGTAGGGGTCCATCCGGCGGACCCGCCGGTGGTCGAGGTAGGCCTTCGGGTCGAAGCCGGTCACCTCGCCGGCGATGCTGGTCGGCAGGTCGGAGGCGTCGATGCAGGTGAGCGGGCCGATCCCGCTGCGGCCGGCGAGCAGCGCCTGCCACGTCTCGTCGACGGTGAGGGCGAGCGGGGTGACGGCGCCCCAGCCGGTCACCACCACTCTCCGGCGGCCGGGCACGGTGTCGGGCATCGTCAGCTCCTCTCGGGCGGTTCGGGGAAGTCGCCGGCGGCCGTGTGCCCGGCGAACAGGGCGTCGGTCAGGCGCACCGGCACGTTGAGCACCACCGTCTGACCGTCCTGGCAGCGCTTCCACGCCTCGGTGACGTCGCCGGTGAGGGCGTCCCGGCCGGTGACGGTGATCTGGTGCAGGCCGGGCACGTCCGGGGCACGCAGGCCGACCGCGGCGGGGTCGACGAACGCCCGCCCCGGGATGGGGGTGGCGCGCTGGTCGAGCTGGCTCTGCAGCCAGCCGTAACCGCCGTTGCGCAGGACCACGTAGAGGATCCCGCCCTCGGCCACGGCGGTCGGCAGGTCGGCGGCGAACAGATGGAACGCGCCGTCGCCGACGAGCGCGACCACCGGGCGGCCGGGGGCGGCGCGGCGTACGCCGACCGCCGCGGCCGCGCCGAAGCCGAGGCTGGTCTGTTCGGACGGCACGATCGAGCCGGCGCCGCCGTCGCAGGCGTAGAGCGGGAACAGGTACGACCACATGTCCTGCAGGCCGTTCTCCTGCACCAGGACCAGGTCGCCGGGCAGCACCCGGGTCAGGGTGCCCAGCACGTCGGCGATCCGGGGCTCCGGCCCGGTGTTCGTGTCGGCCCGGTGCGCGGACCGCAGCCCGGCGTGCACCTCGCCGACCCGGCCGGCCCATGCGGCGGCCGGCCGGTGGCCGGTGAGCCGGTCCTGCCACGCGTCGAGCAGCGCGCCGGCCTCGGCGATCACGGCGGGCCCGGCCAGTTCGGTACGCAGCTCGGCGGCGCTCACGTTGACCTGCACCACCGGCACCGTGTCCCCGAGTGCCTCGGGCCAGCCGAACCGGACCGTCTCCTCGAGCCGGCTGCCGAGGCTGAGCACACAGTCGGTGTCGGCCCACAGCCCGGCGGCCGCCTCCGGGGTGTAGAGACCGGCCACTCCGGCGAACAGCGGGATCGACTCGTCGACCGTGCCGCGGCCGCTGGCGGTGACGGCCACGGCGGCGCCGAGCGTCTCGGCCAGCCGTTCCACCCGGCGGCCGGTGTTGCGGTGCCGCAGACCACCGCCGACCAGGATGATCGGGCGCCGTGCGGCCCGGACGGCGGCCAGCGCCGGGGAGTCCGGGTCCACCACCAGGGCCGCGGGCTGCTCCGGGGCGGTGGTGGCCGTCGCGGGCAGCGGGAACTCGGTGGTCAGCAGGTGGTCGGGCAGCTCCAGGTAGACCGGACCGGGCACCCCGTCGCCGGCGGTGGCCAGGGCCCGGCGCAGCAGGGGCGCCAGCCGGCTCGGGTGGTCGACGCGCTCGGCCCACTTGACCAGTGGGCGTACCACGCCGATCTGGTCGAGTTCCTGGAACGCGCCGGAGCCCCGCTGTTCCAGCGCGGTCCCACCGGCGAGCAGCAGCACCGGCGCCGCCGACGAGCGGGCCTCCAGCAGGCCGGTGACGGTGTTCGTCACGGCCGGGCCCTTGCCGACGACGGCGATGCCGAGCCGGCCGGACTGGAGCGCGTACCCGGTGGCCATGAAGACCGCGTTGCGCTGGTCCCGGCAGAGGGTGAAGCCGAGCCCGGCGGCGGTGATCGCGGCCAGCGCGTCCAGGTCGTCGCCGGGCAGCCCGAAGACCGTCTCCACCCCGGCGGCGGCGAGCGTGTGCGCCGCCGCGGGCCAGCACCCGGTCACCGTCGCGGTGCTCATGCGTCACCTCGCCGCTCGGCGCCGCCCAGGTGGTCCGCGACGGCCTTGCTGAGCAGCAGCGGCTCGGCGTGGCGTCTCTTGCCGATCGCGGCGTAGTTGGCCCGGATGCCGGTGCCACCGAACGGGGCGTTGCCGTTGTCGACCTCGATCAGGGTCTCGTTGACGCTCACCGTGTGCCGGCGCCGCAGGATCTCCACCGTCTCGGGCATCGAGCCGTAGACGGTGGCCGCCATCGCCCGTTCCTCGAAGTACGGGTGGTCGACGGCCTGGTGCAGCCAGTCCGTGGAGGTGAACGGCACCACGCTGAAGATCGGCGCGAACAGTTCGGGCGGGTTGATCGCGGTGTCGGCGGGCCGGATCAGCACCGTCGCGTGCAGGTGGTTGTCGGCCAGGTTCACCTGCCCGCCGGCTGCCAGGTATTCCCGGCTCTTGAGCAGGTACGACAGCGACGCGTCGAAGGCGTCCGGGTAGAACATCGCGCCGTACTCGGCGGTGGGGTCGTCGTAGCGGCCGAACCGCAGCGCGGACACCCGGCGGCACAGCAGGTTGCAGAACTGCGCGCTGATCGACGTGTGCACGAACACCACGTCCGGGCCGAAGCAGTCCTGCCCCGAGTTGAGCATCCGCACCCGCAGCAGACCGTCGACGGCCTCCGGGATGTTGGCGTCCGGGCCGACGACGAACGGGTTCACGCCCTGGCCGAAGTAGAGGAAGAGCTGGTCCTTGCGCAGCCCGACGCGGATCTTCTCGGCGTTGTTGTAGGTGCCGGTGAACACCAGCACGTCCGAGCGGCGGCCCTCGTTCTCCAGGAACTCCCGCTGGTCGGCCTCGTCCAGCACGATCGGCAGCCGATGCTCGTCGGCCATCATCGAGTGCAGCTTGCGGACCTGGTCCTCGATCCGCCGGGACGGCCGGAAGACCACCCGCTCGCTGTACAGCGACGGGATGACCAGGTAGAGGATGTAGCTGTAGAGCGGGATGTTGGACGGCATCAGCACGCCGATCTGGCCGACCCGGCCCGGCGCGTACCGGGTGACCTCGCCGACCGCGCCCTCCAGCGCCGCGATCGCCGCGTCCACCTCGCCGTACGCCGTCTTGTAGTTGCTCACCTCGGTGAGCAGGTCGATCACCTCGGAGCGGCGGCGGCGCAGCATCGCGGCCAGGTCGGCCAGCCGGGCGGCCCGCTCGGGGAACGGGATGGTGGAGGCGTCGGCGTCGGTGTTCGGATGCTCGACCGGCAGCACGCCCTTCACGCCGTTCAGCGCGACGGCGGAGGCGGCCACGTCGTCGAGGGCCTGGACGTCGACCTTGCCGTTGTTCAGCAGCGGGAAGGCGTCGAGCACCACGACGCGGTTGGGCCGCTCGTACTCGGCCAGGCGGCGGCCGAACACCCGCCGCCAGTGCGCCGCCGGACGGTTCTCGGTGTCCGCGACGACGAAGACGAGCTGGGTGCCGCGTACCGGGTCCTGCACGGGCCGGACCCGGACCGGCACGCCGCAGTCGCTGACCTTGTCGGCGATCACGTCGGGGTAGAGGGTGTGGCCGAACCGGTGGACCGCGGACTTGCGCCCGAGGACCCGTACGTTGCCCCGCTCGTCGACGAAGCCGACGTCCTGGGTGTGGTGCTGCGGCCGGTGCACCGGGCGGACCCGGCCGCCCGGCTCCAGCAGGCCGATCATGATGTCCGGGGTACGCACGACGACCTCGCCCACGACGCCGGGATCGACCCGCGCCCCGGCCTCGTCCAGGATCTCCACGGTCACGCCGTCCAGGGGCGGGCCGCAGTGCTCGGGCGTCTCCGCGGTGGCCAGCGCGACGTTGCCGGCCTCGCTGCTGCCGTAGCCGTCGAGCAGCGGCTGCCCGGCCCACTCCGCGAACTGCCGGCGCAGGTCGTCGCGCAGCGGCTCCCCGCCGACGCACCACAGGCGGACCGCGGTGAACCGGCGGCCGGCGTGCCGGTTCCCGTCGGTCAGGCGGATCATCGCCCGGTAGGCGGCCGGCACGGCGTCCACCACCGTCACGCCCCGGCGTTCGATGACCTCGAGCGCCCGGTCGACCCGGGTGCTGGGCAGCACGGTGAGGGTGGCCCCGGCCTGCCACCACAGCAGCAGCATGGACAGCCCGTACTGATGGGTGAAGGGCAGCAGGGGCAGCAGCACCTCGTCGGCGCGGTAACCCATCCGGGCCTGGGTACGCGCCACGTTGTCCAGCACCGACGCCCCGGACCGGACGATGCCCTTGGGGGTTCCGGAGCTGCCGGACGTCCAGATGATCAGCGCGTCGCGGCGGTCGCGCCATCGGTCGAAGGACAGCGCCGGACGGTTCCGGGTGTCCGGCTCGGCCCGTTCCGCGGCCAGCTCCCCCAGTTGCAGCCAGCCGACCCGGACCCGGTCGAAGGCGGCGTCCAGCGAGGGGTGGTCGGAGAGGAACCAGCGGGCGCCCGACTCGGCGACCAGTGCGGCGCAGTCGGACTGGGTGGCGCCGCGGTCCACCAGGGCGATCGACACGCCCAGCTCCATCAGCGCGAACAGGCCGACCACGAAGTCGGCGGAGTTGGCGGCGGAGAGGACGACCCGGTCGTTCTCGGTCACCCCGCTACGCCGTAGTTCGGCGGCCAGGTCATGACACCGTGCGGTGACCCGGACCAGGGAGATCTCCTGGTCACGTTCGTCGACGAGCATCCTTGCGGCTCCCGTTCCTCTTCAGGCGAAGTTCTGGTGAACCCATTCGTCGTGATAGATCGTTTCGAGATAGTGGCTGCCGAGATCGGGGGACACCGCGACCGCGGTCAGCCCGCCGGTGTCGGGACGACCGGCCAGCCAGCGGTCGGCGCCGCTGACCACCGTTCCGGTGGAGCCGCCGAGCAGGAAGCCGTGCCGGGCGAGACGGCGGCACATCCGTACCGTGTCCGGCTCCTCCACCACGACCACCTCGTCGATGAAGGAGGTGTCGAGGATGCCCGGCGTGATCCGGTTGCCCAGCCCGGGGATGCGGCGCAGCTGGGGCCGGCCGCCGAAGAGCGAGGAGCCGGCCGCGTCCACCGCCACGATCCGGGTCTGCGGCCGGTACTCGCGGAAGTAGCGTGCGCAGCCCATCACCGTGCCGGTGGTGCCGGCGCCGATGAACAGGACGTCGACGTCCGGGAACTGCTTGACGATCTCCGGGCCGGTGGTCTGCGCGTGCGCCGACCAGTTGTCCGGATTGTCGTACTGGTTGAGCCAGACGTAGTCGTCGTGCTGCGCGCAGAGCGCCCGGGCGTGGGCGATCCGGGCGCCCACCAGGCCGCGCGGGCCGTCCGGGTCGGTGACCACGTGCACCTCGGCGCCGAGGGCGATCATCTGCCGCCGGATGGTCTCGTTGCAGTGCGGGTCGATCACGCAGACGAATCGGTAGCCCCGGCTTGCCGCGATGGTGCTCAGCGCGACGCCGACATTTCCCGACGATGATTCGACGATGGTGTCACCGGGCCGGAGAAGACCATTCCGCTCGGCCGCTTCCACCATTTCCTGCGCGGCTTTCAATTTGATGGAGCCAGCGAAGTTGAATCCCTCGCACTTGAGGTACAGCGGGATTCCGAGACCTTCGGTGAGGTCGACGAACAGATCGCTGGTGTTGAATTCGTCAGCGCGAGCGATAATGGGCATACTACCGCCTCATCTTGAATGCGAAGTGGCCGGCCGACGACGGTCAGGAGTGCCGGTCGAGCTCGGCGAAGAATCCCTCGACATCGATCAGCCGGCCGGCCTCGGCGATGGCCGACCAGACGTGCCGGCCGACCGCCAGATCGAGGATCCCGAGGCCGAACGGCGAGAACACGACGGTGCGGCCGGCCGGCGCCGTCAGCTTGCCGGTGAGCACGTCGAAGAGGGTGCCCGCGATGAAGTCACGGTTGCCGGTCCGCTGTTCCAGCAGGTGCACCGAGGTGTTGGCCTTGAGACAGTGGTCGACGTCGTCCACCACGTTGACCGCGGAGGCGATCACCTCCGGCGACAGATCGCGCAGGGACAGGTGCAGCACCAGCGGGTGGTGATCGAACCAGCCGGGATCGGTCAGGTGCGGCTCGCCCGCGGTGGTGGTCAGCACGACCAGGTCGCTGTCGCGGATCACGTCCTCCGCGGAGTCCCGGACCCGGGCGACCGGCCGGCCGTCGACCTTGTCGATGTGCTCGGCGAGCGCGGCCGCGTAGCCGGGCACCAGGTCGAACAGGTCGATCCGGTCGAACTCCCAGCCGAGGGCCCGCAGGTGGCGATGGACGTGGCGGGCGATCAGGCCGGCGCCGACGATCCCGACCCGGGACGGCCGGCCGCGGTCCCGGCTGAGTTCGCGGGCGGCCAGGGCGGCCGACGCCGCGGTGCGGGAGGCGCTGATGATCGAGGACTCCAGGCACGCGTACGGGTATCCGGTCACCGGATCGTTGAGCACCAGCACGGCCGAGGCCCGCGGCAGCCCGGAGCCGATGTTGCCGGGGAAACTGGAGATCCACTTGATGCCGTCCACCGCACCGGTGTCACCGCCCAGGGAGGCCGGCAGGGCGATGATGCGCGATTCCGGGCGGTCCGGGAAACGCAGGAAGTACGAGTCGGGATTGACGGTCCGCCCGGCCCCGTGCGCCCGGTACGCGTCCTCGACGATCGAGATGATCGTGCCGGCGTTTCCGTCGATCACTTCCCGCACCTGGGTTCCGGGCACGACGGCGAAGGTGGGTTGCTGAACAGGATTGGGCGCCACAACGAATCCCCCATGACTGCAAGTGACATTCCCTCGCCCCCGCCGGAGAGCACAAACACATCGGCAGCGGTGAATGCGTGAGTGAGTGACGGCCGCATCAGCTGGCCGGATGACTTCGAAAGCGAAGGTACCTGGAAGCTCATGTTCAAGGCCACCCGCGAAAACTTCTCCGGCGGGGTATTGACACGGCAATGAACCCTGGCAGGGCAGCACGGAAGCGCCACCGGGCCACCCCGGACGCCCGGCCCCGGGCCCGGCGCAGGTGGAAATCCTCCTAAGGGAGGAAGGCCCGAACGTTTGACGGCGTACCGGCGGGGATATCTCCTCCCCGCTCTCCGACTCTTGAAGGATTCGGAATAACGGTACTTTCCACATACTTGCCTCATGGACGTTGCACATAGGGCAACCAACTCGTCACCCGGAGTCTCCGACAGGTCGCCGGAAGCCGCCGGCCCCCCGCCTGGCGAGCCACCGGCCCCGATCCGCCGGGCGACCCGGCACATCGGCATCGACGTCGCGCGCGGATGCGCAGTCCTCGGCATGTTCGCCACCCACCTCGGGCCGCAGACCGCCACCGGCTGGACGTACCAGGCCTTCAACGGGCGGGCCGCAGGTCTCTTCGCGCTCCTGGCCGGCGTCTCGGTCGCGCTCGTCACCGGTGGCTCCCGGCCCCGGACCGGCCTGCCGCTGGCCCTGCGCTGCGTGCAGCTGGCGGTGCGCGCCGTGCTGCTCTTCCTGCTCGGGCTCGGGCTGACCCTGCTCGGCACCACGATCAAGGAGATCCTCACCGTCTACGCGGTGCTGTTCCTCATCGCGATCCCGCTCGTCCGGCTCAGCGCCGGCACGCTGGCGCTGCTCGCCGCGAATCTCGCGATCACCGGGCCGGTGCTGTCGTTCCTGCTCCGCTCGACGGTGCTCAGCGGCTACCAGGGTGGGGTCACCCCGCAGCCGGACGCGCTGCTGTCGGTGGACGGCTGGGCGGCCACGGCGCAGGGACTTCTGATCACCGGGCCCTACCCGGTCCTCACCTGGCTCCCGTTCGTGCTCGCCGGCATGGCGGTCGGCCGGCTCGACCTGGGCGCCCACCGCGTGCAGTACGCGCTGCTGGGCGGTGGCGCCGCACTGGCCGCGGGCGCCTACGCGCTGTCCTGGACGGTGATGGAGCAGCTCGGCGGGTGGCAGGCGGTGGCGGCGAGCATGCGGATCCCGGTGGCCGAGGCGCAGACCGCCAACGCGACCGGTCTCGGGGCGGTGTCCACCGGGCATCCGCTGATGCTGATGGACGCGGCCGGGCACAGCGGCTCACCGGTGGAGATCTTCGCGGTCACCGGCCTGGCCCTCACGGTGATCGGTCTCTGCCTGGTCCTCGCCCGGGGAATCCCGGCGCTGCTCTATCCGCTGGCCTCGGTGGGCGCGCTGCCGCTCACGGCGTACGCCGGGCACATCGTGCTGATCGCGGCGCTGCAACTGGGCTTCGCACCGGCCTTCAGCGCGGACATCCTCGCCGGTTCCTCGGTGCCGCTGGCGATCACCGTGGCGGTGACGCTGCTGGCGCTGCCGCTCTGGCGCTGGCTCGTCGGCCGTGGACCCCTGGAGTGGGTGCTGCACAGGGTGTCCACGGCCGCGACATTGAACCGGGGCTGAGCCGGTCAGCCGAACGGGGTCAGGTCCGGCTGGCAGACCCGCCCGGCCGCCGGCGCCTGACCGTCGACCAGATAGGACGCGGTGATCTGGTCGGTGCAGGCGGAGTCACCGAGGATGGTGTGCCCGAAGGCGCCGACCGTCACCAGCCGGGCGTTGCCGAGCTGGTTGACCATCCGCTGGGCGAAGCGGTACTGGGTGGCCGGGTCGAAGACGTTGCCGTACACCAGGATGGTGCGGCCGGACCGGTTCACCCACGGCCCGCGGTACCGGTCGGCGCCGGTGGACGGCCAGCTCGGGCACTGGGCCGGCTCCAGGAAGGCGTGGTACCGGCCGAAGGTGGGCGACGACCGCTCCCAGGCCGTCGCCGTGGCGGCCGGGTCGAGCGCGTCGGGGAACGGCATGTCGGTGCAGTTGACGCCGAAGTACGAGTCGTCACCGAAGTACGCCGTCCCCGCCGCCGCGATGGCGGCGCGGTCGGGGGTGGTGACCGCCCGGCCGGTACGCATCAGCTCGTAGTCGGCCTGCAGCGAGGCGGCCAGCTCGTCGAAGAGGGCCGGCTGCTGGAGCAGCGACACCAGCTCGCTGACGAACGAACTGAACGTCACGGTGGAACCGTCCGCCCGGGTGAGCGAGGACGTGCGCAGACGCTCCCGCAACGCGGCGAACTTGGTCCGGGCGCCGGGCGCGAGCGCACACCGGGCGCCGCTGTCCTCGCACCGGGCCAGCATCGCGTTCAGCGCCAGCTCGAAGCCCTGCGAGCGCTGCTGCAGATACTGCACCCCGTCGGTGGTACGCAGCGCGGGGTCGACGCTCCCGTCCAGGACGATCGACCGCACCCGCTGCGGGAAGAGGGCGGCGTAGGTCGCGCCGAGCAACGTCCCGTAGGACAGGCCGACGTAGTTCAGCCTGTCGTCGCCCACCGCCGCGCGCAGCAGGTCGAGGTCGCGCGCCACGTCCCGGGTGGCCAGGTGCTCGAGGAGCGGGCCGGCGTTGGCGGCGCACAACTGCGAGTACTCACCGGCCGCGGCGACGCTGGAGGCGATCTCCGCCGGCTGGACCGGTGCGGCGTGACTGCGCGACAGCAGGTCGTAGACCTGCTCCTGCGAGGTGAAACAGCGCAGCGGATCGCTGCGGCCGACGCCGCGCGGGTCGAATCCGACGATGTCGAACCGGGCCAGCACGGCGGGGGCGAAGCGCTCGTGGACCAGACGGGTGTAGAGGAAACCGGACCCGCCGGGCCCGCCGATGTTGACGAAGAGGGTGCCGATCCGCTGTCCCGGATCGTCGGCCTGGCGGCGCATCAGGGCGAGCGAGAGGGTTCCGGCGGACGGCGCGTCGTGATCGACCGGGACCGCGACGGATCCGCAGCTCAGCGAGGCGCGCTGGGCGGGCGGCACCGGTTCGAGGACGCCGGGTTCGCAGGCGGTCCAGGCGACGCCGGACGGGGCGGCGGCCGTGGCCGGGGTGGCGGGCACGACCGGCGCGGTGAGCAGCGCCAGCACGAGGGCCGCCCCGACACCGGCAGGGCAGAGTTTCATTCTTGGCTCCAGGGAAGGGCGATCGGGCGTACGCCGATCGGGAAGAAGACGGGCCGGTCAGATCGACGAGCGGGACACCGAGTCCGCGCTGCGGTCGGCCAGCCGCTTGGAGAACCGGGTCCACGCCTCGGCGTACATGCCGGCGACCTGGGACAGCGGCCGGGCCCATTGCCGCGGCACGGTGTCGGCCAGCTCCTCCCACCGCGTGGGGTCGATGGCGTTGCCACGGATCAGCTGCAGAAGGAACCGGCCGATGTGGTTGTGCCGCACGCGCGGGTCGCTCTGCAGGTTCGCCAGGCAGGCCCGGACCAGCGCCTCGTCGGCCGGGCGCACCGGCTCCCGGCCCGGCTCGGCGGCAGCGGACCGGCCGGGCAACGGCGACTCGCCCCGGGCGAGACGGTCCCGGACGTCCTTGACCGTGCTGGGCGAGAGCTGCACGGCGGCGGCGACCTGGCGCAGGCTGGCCACCGGGTTGCGCCGCAGCATCTCGGCCGCCCGCACCCGGGCGGCGCCGGACTCGACCGGCCGCCGTCGCCCGTCCCGGCCGACACGCTGTTCGACCTCGGAGGCTCCGGGGTCGAACAGCTGGCGGCGGATCCGGGCCACCGTCTTGTCGGAGACCCCGCAGATCCCGGCCAGGGCGGTGTCCGACAGGTGCGCGTGGGTGCGCAGGATGCGGGTGATGGCTGCGATCTGGTCCTGCCGGGTCAGCGGCAGGCCGTGTTTGGCGTTCAGGCTGACGGCCAGCACGAACGCGTCGTCCGCGCTGCCGTCGAAGTAGCGGACGGCCACCTGCTCGGCGCCCGCGAGCTGGGCGCTGCGATAGCGGTGCATGCCGTCGACGATCTTCCGGGTCCGGCGGTCGACCACGATGGGCGGCAACGGCTCGGTGCACTCGGCGAGCCGGCGGATGTGTTCCTCGTCCTCGCCGTCGAGCCGGGGCGAGTCGGCGGGCAGCAGGCTGCCGATGGGCACCTGCTCGTACGTCTGGCCGGCGCGCCGTTGCGGCGGCGCGCTCGGGGCGGCGGGCGGACGAGCGGCCGCGCGCGGGATCGCCACGGCCGACCTGACTCGAGATTTGTCGGTGAACAACGTACTCCCCCGTGTTGCTTCTACCAGCGATACCGGGCTCTGGTCTCAGGTGCCGCGCTTTCTTCGGAATGACCGGCCACGCTTGGGCCGAGGATAACGAGCGTCAATGCGATGCGCATAGCGAGCGGCTTGATCAACAAATGTTGATCTCAGCTGTTGGAATGACAACAAAAGGCCGGTCGGCGCGCAAGTGCGGCGCGGTACGCATGATCAGCTTCGATGTGACGCGGATCACTGTCCGGTCTGCCACGACACAACACGTCATAGTGGACATGCCCGCCCGATCGGAGAACCGCCCTGCGAACAGACCGTGGGCTCCCGGTATACGCACTGCTCAGCGAGACGCCGGACCGAAATCCTACTTTCGAACGATTCTGACGCTCCGCTCATGATCGAACACCGACCGCAGGGTTACCCGTGGTTAAGTTCCGTGGCAATGCGATTGCGCTGGCCCTCGCCCTTTCTCAACACGCTGTTCACATCCATTTCCGGAGGGAACCGTGCGCGCCCAAAACATCGTGGTGAACGCATTGACCGATCCCGCTGTCATCAGCGCTGTCATTCGCGCCGTCCAGCGGCCGGCCCCGTACCCCTGAGAACCGAAGGAGAACCGCACCGGTGTGGAGAGTCTTGACGGCCATACGGCGGCTCGTGCGGGCACAGGGGGTGACCGGTTACGCCGGCGCGCTGACGGGGGTCACGATGGAACCCCGGCGGCTCGCCCTGCCCTCCTGGCCGGACATCGAGGTACGGGTGGAGCGCGGACGGCGTACCGAACCCACGTTCTTCCCGTCCATCGGCGAGTACCAGGCGATCGACGACTTCGCCCGCGCCGTCCGCGCCACCGACCGGGTACGCACCGACGCCTTCCGGACGGCGCTCGACCTGGTGGCCCCGGGCCGCCGCGTTCTGGAGATCGACACCTCACCGGACGCCGTCTGGGCCCGGTACGCCGCCGACCGCGGCGCCTCCTCCGTCGTTGCCGTCACCGGCCGCCCCGGGTCTCCGCACACCCCGGCCCCGCATCCCGGCCGGGACCGGGTCGCCCGGTTCGACGGCCGGCCGGCCGACCTGGTCCTGCACGAGCCCGCCGACGTGTGCGTGGTCACCGGCTTCGGCGCCATCGCGGGCTCCGGGGGCGCGGCCGCGATCGTCGGCGACGCCCGGACCCGGCTGACCCGGCCGGGCGCCGAGGTGATCCCGGCCCGGGCGTGCACCATGGCCGCGGCGTTCTGCGCCCGCGACATCGCCCCCGGGATGCGGTTCTCGCCGCTGGCGCCGCCGTACCTGGACGAACTGTTCCGGATGCGCGACAAGCCGTACGACGCACGCATGTGCCTCAGCGGCGCCACCTACCAGCATCTGATCAGTTCGGCCGGCATCGTGGAGGACCTCGACTTCGTCTCCGGCGCCCGCACCGAGGGCAACCAGGCGGTGGCCCTGGTGGCCGGCGACGAAGGGCGGATCGACGGGCTCCTGCTCTGGTTACGGCTGTGGACCCACCCCGCCGCCTCACCGATCGACACGCTGCTGCAGAAGACCTCCTGGATGCCGATGTACGTGCCGGTCTTCCCCGTGCCGGTCCCGGTGGCGCCCGGCGACATCGTGGAGATCGACTTCTCCTGGACGCTCAGCGCGGACGGCATCCATCCGGACTACGCCGCCCTGGTGACGGTGCGCACCACCCGCGGCGCCTTCGCGGAGGCGGTCGAACTGCCCTACCAGCCGGCCGGGTTCCGGGCCGGCTGGCTGCACCGCCTGCTGTTCGACCGGCGGCCCGGCGGCCCCGGCTGAGGCCGCTATCCTGCCGCGTGTGACCAATCCGTTGATGCCGAACGATCCACGACGGCTCGGTGAGTACGAGCTGCTCGGCCGTCTCGGCGAAGGCGGCATGGGCACCGTCTTCCTGGGACGCGCCCCGGACGAACGGCTGGTGGCGGTCAAGATGCTGCGGGCCGAGCACGCCTGGGACACCGAGTTCCGGGGGCGCTTCCGCAGCGAGGTCAACCGGGCCCGGGAGGTGCCCGGCTTCTGCACGGCGGCGGTCCTCGACGCCGACCCGGAACACGAGACGCCGTACCTGGTCGTCGAGTACGTCGACGGGCCGAGCCTCTCCGAGGTGGTCCGGGATCGCGGGCCGCTGGACGGTGGCACGCTGCACAGCGTGGCGGTCGGCGTGGCGACCGCGCTGGCGGCGATTCACGGCGTCGGGGTCATCCACCGGGACCTGAAGCCACAGAACGTTCTGTTCTCGCTGGGGACGCCCAAGGTGATCGACTTCGGGATCGCCCAGGCGCTCGAGGCGACCAGCCGGCACACCCGGACCGATCAGATGGTCGGCACGGTGTCGTACATGGCGCCGGAGCGATTCGACAGCGACGCGGATCGTACGGTCGGGCCGGCCGCGGACGTGTTCGCGTGGGGTGTGGTGGTGGCGTACGCGGCGACCGGGCGCACCCCGTTCCGGGCGGATTCGCCGGCCGCCACGGCAGCCCGCATCCTGACCCAGCCGCCCGACCTGACCGGGCTCGGCGGGTCGCTGCGTGACCTGGTGAGCCGCACCCTGGCCAAGGATCCGGCCGAGCGGCCGACCGCCCATCAGCTGCTCGACCTGCTGCTGGAGGCGGAGACCGGGGGAGCGCTCGCCCAGCGCCCGGAGCTGCTCCGGGCCGCCGAGGCGGCACAGCACACCGGCCGGGTGCGGCCTCCGGGCGTACGCGAACCGGCCGCCCCCGCTCGCCGCCGGCCGAAGCGCCTGGTGGCCGCGGTCGCCGCGGCGACCGTCGTGTGTGCCGGCATCGGGTTCGCGTTGTCACGTCACGAACGGGACGGGACGCCGGCGTCGTTCGCGGCCGGCACGCCGGCGTCGCGCCCGGCGTCGGCCGCGCCCCGGCCGGCGGTGGCCGGCTCGCTCCAGGGGCCCGGGGTGTCCGACCGTCTCGACCGGCGTGGCCTGTGGACGGCGGACCGCATCTCCGACAGCGCCGCCGGGTGGTGCGCCTTCCGCGGGCGGATGCTGGCGACCACCCACCTGTCCACCCTCCACCAGTGCAAGGGCCCACAGGATCTGTTCGCCGGCGACCAGACGATCGCCGCCGACGTCAGCATCGTCACCAAGGGCGCCTGCGCGATCATCTGGTTCCGGTGGGTCGACCAGCGCGGTTACGCCGCCTCGTTCTGCGAGAACGAGATCCGGCTGGGGCTCGACGAGAGCGCGGGGAACGGGTTCGACGCGGAACAGCGGGTCGCCTCGACGGCGTTCCGGACCGGGCAGACGCACCGGGCCGGCATCACCGTGCGCAACGGCACGGCCGAGGTGACCGTCGACGGAACCCCCGCGCTGAGCGTCCCGGTCACCGACCCGCAGCTGGTGGCGGGCCGGGTGGTGCTCGGGGCGCTCAACGAGGCATCCGCCGGGGACGCCACCGTGGCCTTCGCGAACGTCGACGTGCGGTCACCGGTGACGGGCCCGCAGACGCGCTTCACCGATCCACGGACCGGCTCCGGGCAGTCGATGGTGAAGCTGCGCTCGTACGACCCGGTCGCGCGCTCCATGGTCGCTCAGCCGGTGCTCGTGATGGCCAGCGCCGACTACTGCAGGAAGTTCACGATCGACCCGGACGACATCCGGTGCGGCGACCCGTTCCAGATCGTCGAGAGCCGTACGAAGGTGACCGTCCCGGTCCGGTCCGCGCCGAAGCTGACGTCATGGAAGCACGACGGCAGCGCCGGCATCATCGCGGTGCGCGCCGGCGCCGGCCGGGTCATCTCCGCGTCCACGCTCACGACGTGGCTGGCCGGGAACCAGGACGCCCTGGCCGTGGTCACCACCACCAACGGCGAGATCACCACCCTGACCAGGATCGACAACTCCTGACCGCACGGCCCGTACCGATCAGGCCGCCAACCGCAGCAGGCCGATGAACAGGAAGACCCCCGACGCCACCGCGAGCAGCACACGGGGTGTGCGCAGTCCTCGTCTCCACGGCAGCGCCCAGAGCAGTGCCCACAGGCCGAGGAATCCGAGCACGTGCACCCGGACGACGTGCCAGGTCAGCTCCTCGCAGCCGTTGACGCCGCGGACCCCGTCGCAGAGGGCCGGTGCGGAGGTGTTGTTGCCGAGGATCACGATGCCCCAGAACAGCACCAGCGCCGGTGCGGCGAACAGCGTCACCACCGGCACGCAGATGTAGGCCAGCAGATCCCGCCGCCGGTCGGTACGCCAGGCGGCGATCCCCCGGGCCTCCGGCTCGATGTCGGCGAGCGTCTCGTCGTGCGGGGCCTCGCTGCCGGTTTCCGGGTCGCTGTCATCGTCAGCGCGCCCGGTCTCCTGGGCAGCACCGGCCGCGGCCGAAGATCCTCGGGTCACGGTGGCGGCGAGATCCGCTGCCACGGCGGCGGCCTCAGCCGCTTCCGCGGCGGCCTCCGCCGCCTCTGCCGCGGCGGTCGCTGCCTCAGCCGCGGCGTCGGCGGCCGCCGCGGCGGCGCTCGCCGCATCATTGGCCGCCGCGGCGACAGCCTGCGCCGTCACGGCGCCGCTCTCCGGGACCTCAGGCGCATCACCGGGCTCGACACCGACGGGATTCGGGTCTGCCGCAGACGCATCACCGGACTCGACAGCGATGGGATGCTGACCCGTCCCGGACGCATCACCGGGCTCGACAGCGACGGGATCCGAGGCCGGTCCAGGCGCGTCGCCGGGTTCGACAGCGGTGGGGTTCGGGTCCGTCACCTGCTCCGGCTCGGCCGGGCCGGCGGCGGCTGACTCCGCGGTGGCGCCCTCACCCGCATCGCCCTCATTTCCGCCTGTCGCCGGCGGGCCCGCGACGGGCTTCCCGCTGTCCGCCTGCTCGGGCGCCGGGTGGCCGGCCACGGCATCGCTCGTGGCCGGTGCGGTCTCGGAGGAGTCTGCGCTGTCGGCGCCCGGTACGGACACGGCGGCACTACGTTCGGACATGGGCCAAGATCGTAAACGCTGGAGCGGCATCTCGATGCCCACCGTCCGGTCGATGTCCGCCACGGCCTCCCGCGGCCCTGCTCGACAACGGCGGCGGCTGGTGACCTGGGCCGAAACTGACGACCCGGACAAGTCGGTGCCGTCCCCGCGAGCGGCGACGAAGCCGGGGCGGTAGCCGTCAGGTGGTGACGTCGGTCAGGTCCCGCAGCACCTCCGAGGCGATGACCGGGTCCACACCGCCGAGCGGAAGGGTCCTGGCGCCGGTGACATCCCCATGACCGCCGTCGTGCAGGTAGACCGCGGTCAGGGTCTGCTCGGCTTCGTAACCGACCTGCCCGACGATCCCCGGATCGAGCTGGACGGTCAGGACCTTGCCCGGGCCGGCCGGCCGGTCGAAGCCGTGCCGGATCCCGGCGTTCAGCGCCTCCTGCCGGTTCCAGCCACGCCGGTCCAGCATGATCACCTTGGTGGTCGCCACGGTGACGCCTTCGAAGCGTTCCAGCCGCCCGGCCGCACGCTCGGTCTCGGTGAACGCGTACACCGGCCGGCCGAGCTGCGGAAACGGCTGCAGGATCTCGTAGTCGGCGAACACCTCGGACCACCCGGTGGCGTCGTCGCCCAGGTGTACGGGGTGCGCGACCCCCAGCACGTCGTCGTCGCCCACCTCGGCGAGTTCGTCGTCGACGCCCGCGAAGCTGCGGTCCTCGGCGATGCGCAGCGTGGAGACCACGGCGCCGTCCGCGCCGAAGCGTGCCCAGACGAGCCGCCGCCCGATGTGCCACATCAGCGGATGGCCGGCGAACAGGCGCCGGAACTCCGCTCCCGTCCAGCGCCTGCCGTCGACCATGGCCCGTTCCAGGCGGCGGATCTGCTCGGCGGAGATCTTGCGTACCTCCCGCTTCAGGGCGGCGAAACGCTGGTAGGCGGCCTCGCTCAGGTCCGCGTCGTCCCGGGCTCCCGGCTTGGGCAGCGCTTTGAGTCGTTTACCGGCACTGTCGGCGGCGTACGGCCGCAACTGCTCGTCGAATCCGACCACGAACCACCGCGGCCCGTAGTCCAGCCGCAGGCTGCCGTCGGCGTCCAACCCGAAGTCGGGGACCAACCGGTCGGCCAGTTGCTCCGCGGTGAGCCCGAGCGCGTCCGCGACCTCGGCGATCCGATCGGCGGCCGCGCGGCGAAGGGGCGTGGACCTGGCCTTCTGCGAGATGCGGTGCAGGTGCATGAGCGCCCCGTCGGTGCCGATGCCGACCAGGACGGACAGCCCGGCGACCGCTTTGGCGTGCCATCCCTCGGTGGGCCAGGTCATGATCAGCGGCGTGATCCGGCCGGCGATCTCGTCGTTGCCGGTCAGCGCGACCGCGTCGAGCACCCAGCCGTCCTTGGCGGGGCCTCCGGTGGACTGCCACAGCTCGAACAGCGCCCAGCCGAACTCGGCGAGGTCCGCCGGTTCGACGGCCTGGCGGACCAGGTCGAGTCCGGCGTACGGGTCGTCGGGCCGGGAGATCATCAGCATCCGGACGAGGTCGGCGCCCGCGTCGGCGGGCAGGGCCCCGGAGCCGTCCCGCAGCCGCACCCGTGGGAGCAGGCCGGGCGCGGCCCACTGCGGCGGCGTGGGCATCCGGCTCGGGAGGGCCATCAGCGGGTCGGCGGTGAGCAGCGCTTCGATTCCGGCGGCGGCCTCCGGGCCGTATCCGGCGGCGGCTTCCCGGATCTGCTCGGCGAGGCCGTGGTCGCGTAGGACGAGCAGGGCGCGCTCGGCTTGGCGGCGGGCATTGCCGGCCTTGCCCAGCGCTGCCGGGACGAGGGCGCGAGCGGCGGCTGCCGGATGCCGCAGCAGCCACTCCCGGGTGGTACGGCGCATCGACTTGAGCCGCGCCGACCAGTCCGCCATCTGTGCTGCCACCTCGGGTGAGGTGAACGGCATCAGCAGCGGGGCGTGGTCGGCCGGTGACGCCCGGGCCACGGTCAGCAGCGCGGGCAGGAGATCGGTGCCGAGGCGGGCCGCGGCGACCGCGAGCCACCGGTCCGAGTGATAGTCGGCGCGCGGCTTCCACCGGGTGAGCACCGCGCGCACCGCGTCCTCCGGTGCGCGGGTGAAGAACCGGGCGGGATCGTCCGACCAACGGCGGGTTCCGTTGATCACCCGGTCGGCGAGGGCGGACCAGTCGGTCGCGGGCTCGTCCCGGTACCAGTCGGCCTTTTCCGCCCACTCCTGCCGTTCGCCCGGAAGCCAGTGCACCCGCGCCGTCTCGGTGCAGGTGAGACCGGGGACGACGGGTGGCCGGGCGCCCTTCCTCCGGGTCTGCCACGGTGGGTCGGCCAGCACCGGCGGCATCGCGGACGGCGGGGCGGTCGCCATCTCGTCGCGGGTCGCCACGACGGCCCGCACCCGCGCGGCGGCCTCCGGGCCGAGCAGCGGCACGACGCGGCCGGCCAGGTCGAGGTGGTTGATCACGTGCACGCGGAGCAGCTCGTCGCCGGCCTCGGCGAGGACGCGGACGGCCCGGGCCGGATAGCGCGCCATCGACTTCAGCAGGGCCGCTTTGACGTTGCGCCGGAAGGAACGGGACAGCAGACCGCGCATGACCTCGTCACCCGGCAACGCGGCCAGGGTCGAGAGCAGACGCGGCACGGCGCCGGTCGAGAGGTGGCCGGCGTGCTCGTCGTCGATCCAATAGAACAGCACGGGCGCGATGGCCGGCCCCACACCGTCGACGAGGGTGATCACCAGATCGTCGGCGCTCGCCTCGAAAAAGTTGATCATGCGGGCGAGCGCGGCGGCCTGGGCGGCGTCCGTCACCGCGTAGAGCAGCATCGCGACCCTGCGGTGATCTCGGGTGGACAGCGTATCGGCGACGTCGCGCTCCACCCAGTCCGCCCGGGGAACCAGCACCGAGCACGCGGCCCGGGCATGTGCCGGCCCCGCACGGTGGACGGTCAGCGCGGCGAGAACCTCTGCGAACTCCCCTTCCGGCGCGGACGCGAGCGCTGCCCGAACCCTCAGCAGCTGCCCGAGGCCCGGTAGCGGATCGTCGTGACGGTCGGCCGGCAGCCGGCGCCGGACACCGGGCTCGGCGGTGGGTGCGCGGTGCCAGCCGGGCGGCAGCCCGTCGTCCACGAACAGCAGCGTCGCCATCTCGACCGCGGCGAGCGCCGCGAACCGGAGCCCGTGCCGGTCGATCCACGCGTCTGCCAGCGTGGCCCCGTCCACTCCGCCACCACGCTGGATGATCACCGCCGCCGTCGCCGCCCCCAGCGGGTCGGCGCCTCCGGCGAGCCACGCCGCGGCCGCCACCCGGACCTCCTCCGGTGTGGAGACGGCGGTGAGGACCCGGGCCACCGCCTCCCGCCGCTCGGCAAGGATCCGGTCGATCCGGGCGCAAGCCTCCGGGTCGGCCACGAACGGCAGCGTCGTGGCGCCGCCGCGCCGCGGATGCACGTGCTTCAGCCAGGCGTCCGGCATGACGAACGTGTCCTCCGACGCCACCCCGTGATCCATCACCGTCTGTTCCACGCCGCGCAACCTACTGCCCGGGTACGACAAAACGGCGAGCCGCTGATCGTCCGCGCTATGTGACCCGGCCGAACCGGGAGTGATGCGGCCAGCGACGACGTGCATCGATCACGACCTGGCCGAGCCCGATCGGGTTAATTCGTCCGTCCGGTCTTTCCGGCGTTCGCCGTCGCATTCAGCCGGATCAGCGAGTTCTCGGCGGCACTGCCCGCGTTCATCATTCTCCCTGTGAGCGATTCCCTCCTCAGTCACCGCTTCCGTGCCGGCCGAATCAGGACGGGCCACCGTCACGGCCACGACTGCCGGTTCGCGGCCGTGACGGGTGCCGGCGGCACGATCAGCCGAATAGGCTGAACGCTCCGGCGACGACCGCCGCGATCACGGCCCCAGCTGCCGTGATGATCGCGGCGATGATCGGAACGCGCCCGGAGATCCGTCGGGGGCGGCGAGTCGATCCGCCACTCCCGGATGCGCCGTTCGCGCACCTCATCCAGTTGATCGCGGGAACCCCGGGCGTTCCGGCCCGACCGCAGCAGGTGATCATGATGATCAATCTCGTCGGCGATTGACAGCCTGCATCAAGATGGGTCACAGTGAATCACTCCTCCATAATGGATCTTCTAATGAATCGTTCGGCATCACACTCGGCCGGACGCCATCTTCTTCTTCGTGGGACATCGGAGGGCCGGTGAACGGGCCGTTTTCCGCCTGGACCCTCGGTGAGAGCCGGCAGCGCCTCGCCGAGGAGCTGAAGCGCGCCCGCTCCATCTCCGGTCTCTCCGGGCGCGACCTCGCCCAGCGGATCGACATCAGCCAGTCCAAGGTGTCCCGGATCGAGAGCGGATCCGCCGTGCCGTCCCTGCCCGAGGTGCGGGCTTGGGCCGACGCCGTCGAGGCCGGCGACGACGTCCGCGAGTTCCTGCTCGCTCTCACCGAGGCGACGCACACCAACGTGCTGCGCTGGCGCACGGAGCTGCCCGGACGGGCGCACATCCAGGATCAGATCGAGGAGACCGAGCGGGACGCCCGCCGCATCCTGATCTTCCAGCCCTCCGTCGTGCCCGGCCTCATGCAAACGGCGGGGTACGCCCGCCGCGTCTTCGAGATGTTCGAGGAGAGGCCGTACGCGAAGGATGAACTCGCCGCCGCCATCGCCGCCCGCCTCGACCGGCAACTGCTGCTGTTCGACGAGTCGTGCGCGTTCGAGTTCCTGATCACCGAGGGCGCGCTGCGCTGGCGCCCCGGACCCCTCTCGCTGCTCGTCGCCCAACTCGACCGGGTCAGCTCGCTGAGCACGCTCAGCAACGTCACGGTCGGGCTGCTGCCACAGGCCGACCAGGCCGTGGTGCCCCACTCCCATGCCTTCACCGTCTACGAACCCAAGAACGAGCAACGCGAGGAGTTCGTGAACGTCGAGATGGTGCACGGCAACCTTCAGGTGCTGGTCGGTGCGGACGTGGCGGCCTACCGCCGCCGTTGGGAATCCCTCGCCCGCAACGCGATCCGTGACGACGAGGCCCGTGGCTTCCTTCGCTCGCTGGCCGACGAGATGCGGCGATCCGCATGAACGACGGCCGGCCGAAGGGGTGCTGGGGCGGCGGGCCCGCCCCAGCACCCGATCACTCAGGCGAGGTCGAACTCACCCCGCTTGACCGCGGCGGTGAACTCCCGCCATTCGGTCTCGGTGAAGCCGAGCACCGGGCCGTTCGGGTCCTTCGAGTCCCGGACGTACGCCATGAAGCCGACCTCGACGCAGGTGCTGCCGCCCTCGCAGCCGACGCGGAACTCCGGGGCCACCGTCTTCTTCGCGAACATTTTCATTCTCCTCTTCAGGGGGGTCCTGCGCTGTTGAGGAAAACTCTGCGCCACCTGTCCGTGGCGAATTCCCGTGAATCCGGAGGTTGTCCGTTTGTCGCTCTCCATCAGCATTCTCGGACCGGTGACCATGACATACGAAGGCCAGGTCATCCCCATTCCCGACAAGAGGCCACGAGTATTCCTGGGCATCCTGGCCTGCGATCTCGGCCTCATCGCGAAAGACAAACTCATCGGCTACCTGTGGGACCGCGGAGAAGAGCCCGCCGACCCGGACGACGCCCTGCAGACCTGTGCCAAGGGAGCCCGGGCAGCCCTTGACCGGGTACCGGACGGGCGCACGCTGCTGAAGACGACCCGGAACACCGGCTACCAGCTCCTGGTCAAGCCCGAGCAGGTGGACAAGCACCGGTTCACCGCGCTCAAGGCCCGCGCCGAGGCGGCGTTCCCGGAAGATCCCGGCCTGACCGCCCGGCTGGGCCGAAAGGCGCTCGCGGAGTGGCCCGGCGCCGGCGGCCTGCGAGGCGGCACCCCCCTGGAATCGGCCGACGCCCGGCTCGACCCGCTGACCCGTCCACTGCAGCAACAGTTCCGGGACGTACGGCTGTTGTGCATCGAGGCGGAGCTGAGGTGCGGCAGGCACCGGAGGCTGCTCGCCGAACTCGACGGACTCACCGCCGAGGAGGACGGTGCGACCGACGCCGACCTCGCCAGGCTCCACATGATCGCGCTCTTCCGGGCCGGCCGCACACCCGGTGCGGTCGCCGCATTCGAACGCTACGAGAACGCCATGGGCGAACTGGGGGGGTTACGACAGCGTGAGCGAGCTCAAGGATTTGAGGAATCGCATCTTGAACGACGACGACGAACTCAAGCTCGACGAGTCCGACTACGCCGCTTACGGTTCCGATGAGGAGCCGGCGAAGAAACAGGAGCCTTCAGGAAGCAAGTTTTCGATCAACAACAGCGGAGACAACGCCGAGTTCTACACGGCCGAACAGATGACCTTTCACCAAAGGCCGGACAAGTGATGTCCGAGCCCGAGGAGAGCGCGGAGCAGCCCGCCACGGAGGCCCCGGAGCCCGAGCGGCTGGCTTCCGCTGACGAGACCGAGGCACCGGGACCGGCCGCGCTGGGCGAGCCGGCCGGGCCGGAACCGCCCGGCGAACCGCCGAACAAGCTCGAGGACGCCGATCCGGAGCCGGATACCGAAGAGGACGACGCGGCCCGCGGCGACCGGATGCGCGGCATCCGTCAGATGTGGAAGATCGACACCGGCGATCAGAGCCGGAACTACCAGGCCGAACAGATGAGCTTTTTCGGTGGCGAGTTCTCCCCGCTACCGAGGCATGGCGCCATCCCCGGCACGATCCTGCGGAAGCTGGGCAGGTCCTACGTGCCGTCGCCGTCCCTGCGGCCGCTGCTGAGCGCGCTGTCGGCCGCCCCACTCCAGTGCCTGTTCGGGACACCGGGAACGGGTCGCACCACGTCCGCGATCGCAGCGGGCATCCAGCACCTCAAGGACCGCAAGCTGCCGGTCGCCGGCAATGTCCGTATCCTCGCCTCCGACCAAGGGCTGGCGACGATCGACCGCAAGTCGCTTCCCGAGCGTAAGGCGCTCATCCTCACCCTCGCGCCCGACGCGGGGCCGCCGGAGTGGCGCTGGTTCGGCGCGGTCGAGGAAGCGCTACGCGACCGGGACAGCATCCTGATCGTGGTGAGCCCGGCGGAACCGGACGGCGGGGCGTTGCGCGACGCGTGGACGGTGGCCTACCAGCCGCCGACGCCGCAGGAGGTTTTTCGGCGGCACCTGGAGCAGCGGTTCGACGCCACCCGGATCGCCGAACTCCTCAACCTGCGGATCGTGCGTGACCGGCTCCAGGCCTGCCGCACCCCGCGGGACGCGGCCGGCCTGGCCACCGCCGTCATCAACGACACCGACGACGACGTGGCCGACGGCGACCTGCTGTCCGGTGACAACGACGACATGCTCGGGAGGGCCCGCAAGGAGCTGCAGGAGAGCGAGCTCTGGGATCGGATCCTGCTGGTCGCCACCACGGTGATGACGGACCTCGCGGCCGGCACGGTGGCCCGCGAGGCCGTACGCCTGGCCGAGATGCACAAGCCGACCGGCGTGCAGACCGAGGTGCCGAAGGTCGACTGGTTCCACGGCCCGGAGCGGTGGCCGGGTTCCATCACGCTCGGCCCGCCCGGCAAGGAGGGATCAGGGCGCACCGTACGGCTGGTCCACCCGCGGCTGCCGATCATGCTTCTCAAGGCGATCTGGGAGGACCACGTCGGCGAGCGCGACATCCTCCTCCCCTGGCTCTACGGTCTCGGCGATCACCCGCACAAACGGGTCCGCGTCAAGGCCGCACAGGCTGTCGCCCAGCTCGCGTGCTACGACTTCGACGTCGTCATGCGCGAGGTACTGCAGGTATGGGCGCTGGACGGCCGCTTCCGCACCCGGGAGTCATGTGCCCTGGCGCTGGAGGCGCTCGCCATCGCCGCCGAGGGCCAGTTCGCCAAACGCGTACGCGGTCACGTCCGTGGCTGGGCCAACAGCAACAACCCGGCCCTGCTCGCGGCGGCCGTCGCCGCGTACGGCACGTTCCTCGGGGCGAAGGACCCGGACGAGGCTCTGACGCGGATGCGTGAGGTGGCCGGCGCCCGGATCTTCCGCTACGACGGCCGGCGCAAGATGGCCGAACACGCCGAACAGCAGCTGGCCAACATCGTCCAGCGGGCGCTGATCGACGTCTTCAACGCCGGCGCCCAGGAGAAGGTGCTGCACGCCTTGGCCGCCTGGGCCCGTATCCCCAACTGGCGCTGGCGCCGGGCCTCGGCCCGCGGGCTGATCGAGCTGTCCCGCAAGGACGGTTCCGGGCCCTGGCCGCTGCTCGTGGAGCTGTCCGCGGTACAGGAGAGCACCTACCGGGAGGTGCTCACGCTCTGGCTGAACGCCCTCGGCTCGGACAACCGTGACGAAGCGTCCTGGGAGGCGCTGCACCGCTGGCTCGACCAGGCCCGTGACCTGCGTGGCGACGACAGCAGCGGCTCCGTCGTGGCGGCCGTCGACCGGCTCGTCGCCGATCTGTGCGCCAGGAGCCCCGACATCGGCCGTCACCTCGACTTCCACCGGGAGATCTGGGCCTTCCGCGACGCCCGCCGAAAGCCCGAAGGCTCCGCCAAGCCACCTGACCAGGAGAAACGATGACCGATCCCTCTCAGCCGCGCGGCGGCCGGATCCGCCGCTGGTTCAGCAGAGTCGTCCGTGGCCTGCTCGACGACGCCCCGCACGGCGACACCTCCACACCGCCGCCGTACTTTCCGCCGACCGACGGCGCCAACCGGACCAGGACCCTGACGTTCGAGACGCCCGCGAAGGGCGACGCCTACAACTTCACGATCACCGTGGAGATGTGCCTGTGCGCCACCGGGCAGCAGAATCCCGACCGGCTGCAGACCGTGATCGACGGCCGGCTGCCCGACCTCGAAGCCGAGATAAGGTCCGTGGCCCGGCCGGAGGCCCGGAAATACCCGATCCACCGGCCGGGTGCGGCCGAACCGCGGGTGGCCGAGCAGATCGACGCGGCGATCCGCCGGACGCTGGTCGGTGTCCCCGGCGACTACGGCATCACGCTGCAGTGCACCGCCCGGGTCCGGGTCGACATGCCGGACAAGGTGCGTACCCTGCAGCGGCAGACCGTCGAGGAGCAGATCCAGCTGGAGGCTCGATACGAGCACAGCGAGCAGGCAGCACTGCGACTCGGTGAACTCCGTGAGGTGTGGAGCAGGTTCATCAAGGACGGCCTTCCCGAGTGGAACACGCCGTACGCCGTACACATGGCTCTGCAGCCGACCTCGGCCGCGCAGACCCTCTTCACGCTGCGCAAGGACCGCAAGGACGAGGCGGAGAAGCTCGTCGACATGGTGTCCGCGGTGACCATCGGCAACGAGCGGATGGACCTGCTGGAGTTCGCGCTGTCCACCGACAGCGCCCTGCGCAAGACCCACGAACTGCTCGGTATCGCACCGCCCCCGACCGGCGGCGACTCCCTGTTCGACGACTCCGAGGAGCAGATCCGATGAACCCGGTCCGGCACGCGGCGATGCCGTTCCTGCTGGCGATGGCCCTGGTGGCGGGCGGATGCTCGGTGGAGAGCTGGCTCGGCAGCAGCGAGCCGGCCGACCGCTGTCCCGCGCTGCTCGCCGAGCCCGCCGGCAACGCCGAACCGGCCAGCGTCACGGTGCTGCTGGCGGACGGCTCAGCGTCGGCGTCCGACCGCCCTGACCAGTCCCGGCGCAACGACTGGGATGCCAAGCTGGCCGCCCACCTGCCGGGCAACGGCGCCGACCTGGTGGCGATGGGCCGGTTCGGCGGCGCGGTCGATTGGCAGTCCACGAAGTTGACGCCGGCCAAGAGCACCGATGCGAACCGCACCAGGAACGACTTCAAGGCCGCACGCCGATGCCTCACCGACGAGCTGGCGGAGATGATGACGGTCGCGCCGTCCAAGCCACAGTCGGACGTGCTGCGCGCGCTGGCCGAGGGCGCCGAGTACGTCCGGAAGTGGGCCGGCCCCAAGTCGATCTACCTGGCCACCGACGGTCTGGCCAACACCGGCTGCGCCGACCTGCGCGCCGCCCCGATGGGCGACCGCACCGCGATCAAGGACATCGTCGCCGGCTGCGCGCCGGAGCTGCCCAGGCTGGACGCGTCGTACACCGTGCATTTCATCGGGGTGGGCAACGCGGCGGCGGGCTGGCCGGACATCAAGACACCACAGCGCACCTGGATCGCCGCCCTGTGGAAGTCGCTGTGCGACGCGACCAAGGCGACCTGTGAGGAGCCCGACTCGGCGAAACCCACCCCGGTCGACGCGCCCGGGACGAAACCGCCGGCCGACAACGAGGTGAAGATGCCGGAGCTGGAGATCAGGAAGGACAACCCGATGGTGCTGTCGGTGCCGTCGTCTCTGCTGTTCGACACCGACTCGTACCAGTTGTCGCCCGACCGCTCGCAGGAGTCGCTGCAGCGGGTCTACGACTTCCTGCCGACACTGCGCCCGAAGCGCATCGAGGTCAACGGCCACACCGACTCACGAGGCACGCCGGAACACAACCGCACGCTCTCCAAGAACCGGGCCGACGCGGTGGCAGGCAAGCTGCGCGCCCGGAATTTCACCGGCATCACGACGAACGGGTACGCGTCCGACCGTCCGAAGTGCGGACCGGAGTACCGCGCGGGTGCACCCGACCTGATCGCGATGGCCTGTAACCGGCGGGTCGAGATCCTTGTCTACACCTGAGGCGGAGACAGATGACTGAGGTTTCCCGGGGTGAGTCGCGCGACCTCTTCGGCCAGTGCCCCGGCGGTTGCGTCTGCGGGGTACGTGAACTCGTCGCCAAGCAGGCCGAAGTGGGCGAGCGGGACGCCACCGAGGTCGACGCGGCCGAGATGCGGTCGCTGCTGGTGGCGGTCCGCGACGGGTACGAGACCGTCCGGACCGACCCGCGGCTGGTGGAGCGCCGGCACGCGGCGACCACCGCGTACGAGCGCGCGGAGCGGCACTTGAACATGATGCGCACCTCGCTGGCCGAACGGCGGGTCGCCGCCAGCGCCGCCGAGGTGGCCCGCACCGAGCAGGCGGCGACGGGCAGCCGGCGGCGACCGGCATGGCTGCGGCGGGTGCGCTGGCCGGTGGTGATCGGCATCGGCCTGTTCGACGCCTGGTATTTCAGCCAGGTCTTCCGCTATCTGTCCTCGCAGACCGGCGACGGCGACGCGGGCGGGGCGAAGGGAGTCTTCACCACGGTCGAGACGGTTGCGGCGATCGTGCCCGGCCTGGTACTGGCGGTGGTGATCGCGACCGGCGCGGATCTGCTGATGCGGTCGCTGAGGGCCTGGAAGGAAGCGGCCTTCCGCAAGCGGGAGAAGATCGAAGGCCAGGGGCGTGCGCGCGCGGTACTGGGCGCCGTCGGCCATTGGCTGATCCGGCTCGCCTGGTGGCTGCTGCCCGTGGTGTTCGTGATGTTTCTGCTCGCTGTGATCGCGGTCTGGGCCGGAATCCGGGCGATTTCGGCGGCCCCGCCCGAGGAGGGCTACCAGGTGGCGCCGGTCATGGCGCTGATTCTGCTGCTCACGGTCGGCGCCATGGCCGTGAAGATCGCCGCGGACGACAGGCCCGCCGACGACGTCTCCAGGGCTCGGCGGCGGCTGCGCCGCCGGCAGCTCGGCTACCGGTGGCGATCCGGCCGGGCCGACCGGCTGATCGGCGCGTACGACTCGGCGTGGCGGGACCTGAGAATGCTGCGGGACGACCTGGTCGGCCTGTTGCGCATCAAGATGCTGTCCGCGTGGGAGGGCTTCATCCTGCGGGTCCGCTCGCTGCACCGGATGGCGGGCAATGTCACCGCCGCCCCGTGGCCGACCGGCGAGGCGCCGTCGGTGCACCAGGAGTTCCAGGGCATCCCGCAGCCCGCAATGGAACTGGGCCCGCTGCTGGAGATCTGCCGGCTGATCGGCGAACGGGATCCGGAACGCCTTCGGGGGATCAAACGCGCCCTCGACGCCGAGTACACCCGCCAGGTCGGCGTCCCGCAACTGTCGGCGTTGGATGCGGCACCACCAGGCTGAAGGGCCGCGGGAGGTCAGATCGGAGCTTCGCACGAAGTCGACACGGACGATCTCCACAACTGTGGTGTCCGCTAGCAAGATCTGAACATCACTTTGCGAGGGTGGCCGTCATGTCATATCGAAAGCGCTTCTTCGTGGCGACCGCCGGCCTCGCCCTTCTGCTCACCGGCTGTTCCAGCGAGAGCGGTGTGAAGGACGCGCCGCCGGTGGCCACCCTGCAGAGCGGGGCGGCGCCTTCCGGTGCGGCCGGCAGCGATCAGCGACCGGTGTATCCAATCGATGCCACCGACGATCAGGTCGCGGCGATCGCCAAGCCGTGGGCCGACTGCTTGACGAAGGAGGGCGTAAAGAACCCGGCCGCGGCCGTGGGGCTGATTCAGAAAGGCGGCACCGCCGAGGATCTGGGTCGCATCGAGTCCGAAGATGACGCGGCCGCGTGGAGGGCCTGCGAGTCGCGGCAGCCGGAATCGGTCGAGCAGCATCAGTTGCGTACCGACCCGACCGAATTCAAGGACAACCAGCGCGAGTGGTATCGGTGTGCCCAGGCTGCGGGCTACAAGCTGACCGCCCCCGACCCGCAGACCGGTCAGTTCGGCATCACCGAGGTCGGCCCGAACGGCGACTTCGGTTCGGAGAAGATGCAGGCGTGCCGTCGGCAGGCTTTCGCGAACTGACCTCGACGGCACCGCCGGGGTGATGTCAGGAACCGTTTAGGTTTGCGGGCGGCTGTCCGGAACCCCGTTATGGTCTTCGCCGTGGGCGGATATCTGCTGGTGGCGGAGGACGACAGGAGCCAGGCGGAGGTGCTCCGGCGCTATCTGACCGCCGAGGGCTACGAGACGGTCGTGGTGCATGACGGACTGGCCGCGCTGGAACACGTACGGCGCCGCAGTCCGGATCTTCTGGTCCTGGACGTGATGATGCCGGGACTGGACGGCCTGACCGTGGCCCGGGTCCTGCGGGCCGAGTCGGAGGTCCCGATCCTGATGCTGACGGCCCGGGCCGGCGAGGACGATCTGCTCGCCGGCCTGGACGGTGGCGCGGACGACTACCTGACGAAGCCCTACAGTCCGCGCGAGTTGACCGCACGGGCACGGGCGTTGCTGCGGCGCAGCCATATCCGTACGGACGAGACGGTGTTGACGGCCGGAAAGCTCGTCGTCGACATCGGCCGGCATCAGGTGCACGCCGACGGCGAACCGGTCCAGTGCACCCCGGGGGAATTCGCGATCCTGGCCGCGCTGGCCGGGCAGCCGGAGCGGGTGTTCACGCGAGCGCAACTGCTGGAGCGCACCAACGGCGTGGAGCGGGACTCCGTGGAACGAACCATCGACGTTCACGTTCTCAACCTGCGGCGCAAGATCGAGCCCAACCCGAAACGGCCGGTCCGGCTGGTGACGGTGTACGGGATCGGCTACAAGCTGACCGCGGGCCCGGCGTGATCCGCGTACCCCCGCATCGCAGTCTGGTTCTTCGCCTGCTGGCCACCTCGGCGGCCATCGCGATCGCTGCCGTCGTGGCGACGTCCTGGCTGGCGGCCCAGTCCACGTCGCAGACGATCCAGCAGGAGATCGGCCAGTCGCTGAGCGACGACAAGAGCGTCTATGACGAAATGCTCACCCATGCCACCACCCACCGCGACTGGTCGGGTGTCCAGCCGCTGGTCGCCGACCGGGCCCGCGCCCTGGGCCGCCGGATCACCCTGATGACCGAGAAGCGGGAGGTGATCGTCGATTCGGCGGCCGGCCCGTCGCTGGAGCTCGCCCGGCCCTCCGCGCTCGTTGATCCGCTGTGGGTGGATCTGGCGCTCACCGGGCGTACCGAGAACATCGATCCCCGGGTGGTCGGCCCCTATCGGCTGACAGGCGACGATCAGAAACGGATGCGCCGGCAACTCGACGAGGCGCTGGAGTGCGTCCGAAGCTTCGGCAGCGAGGCGATCATCACGACGGGGCCGCATGGGCGTCCGAAGCTCTCGATCACCCGGGTGGCCAAGGAGCCGTACCTCTGCTCGCTCGTTCCCGATCTGACCAGGAGCGAACAAGCGCCGATGGAGGCGTTGCGGAAGCTCATCGCCGAATGTGCGGACGAGCGGGCCGTGACGATCACGCCGGACCTCGTCGTCACCGTCGTCGACCCGGCCAAGGGCGTGCCGATCCCGGACCGGACCGATCGGGCCGCCCAGTGCCTCAGCGGCGCTCGGCACACCCAGCTCCAGTCGTACGTCGCACCGCCCGCCCTCCTCTTCGTGACCGATCCGGGGGACACGGCCGCCGCGCCGGTGTCCCCGTTCTCCCGGCGCAACCTGGTGCGTCTCGGCACCACCACAACGGTGGTGCTGATCCTCGCCGTACTGGTCACCGTCGTGGTCGGCGGCCGGATGGTCCGGCCGTTGCGGATCCTGACCGAGGCGGCCCGGCGACCCGGCGGGCACAAGCGTGTGCCGGTGACCGGCAAGGACGAGATCGCCCTTCTGGCGGTCGCGCTCAATGAGATGGCCGAGCACCGCGAGCACTCCGAGGAGCAGCGCAAGGCCATGGTCAACGATGTCGCGCACGAATTGCGCAACCCGTTGACCAACATCCGCAACTGGCTCGAGGCGGCACAGGACGGTCTGGCCACGATCGACGGCCCGCTCCTGACATTGCTGTACGACGAGACCGTGCACCTGCAACACATCGTCGACGATCTGCGGGACCTGGCCGCCGCCGACTCCGGCAGCCTGCGGATGCATCCCGAACCGATGTATCTCGACGACACGCTCGAGCAGGTTCTCGAGGTGCACCGCCCGGGCGCCGAGGCCGCCGGAGTGTCGCTGGCTCTCTCCTTCGACGGCGAACCTCTGGTGGTCGCCGATGCGGTGCGGCTGCGCCAGCTCGCCGGCAACCTGCTGTCGAACGCCATCCGGCACAGCAACCGGGGCGACACGGTCACCGTTCGGGCATCCGCCGCGGCGGGCCGGTTGACGATCGCGGTGGCCGATACCGGCGACGGGATCGCCGAGCCGGACCTGCCCAGAGTCTTCGACCGTTTCTGGCGGGCCGACAGATCGCGCACCCGATCCACCGGCGGCAGCGGCCTGGGCCTGTCGATCGCCCGTAAGCTCGCCGAGGCGCACGGCGGAGACATCACCGTGGAGAGCGAACTCGGTGCCGGTACGACCTTCACCGCCGTCGTGACCGAACAGCCTTCCCCGGGGCTCCCCGGGGCCTAACAGGATCCTGATGTCGAGGTCCCATCATCTCGACCATGAGTAGGAGCCGAAGACTGCCGATCGTGCTCGCGGCGGTCCTGATCGTGGGCGCGACGTTCGTCGCGGCCGGGTGGGCACGCGACCGTGACGAGGCGGATGAGCCGGCGACACCGCCGTCGGTCCTGGCCACCGCGGACCTCGTACGGCGCGACATGTCCACGAGCGTCGCGTTGTCCGGCCGGCTGGGGCACGGGACCGCCCGGCCCGTGAAGGGCGGCCGTCCCGGCATCCTCACCTGGTTGCCGTCGCCGGGCACGACACTGCACCGTGGCGGCACGCTCTACCGCATCGACGACGAGCCGGTTCCCCTCTTCTACGGCAGCACCCCGCTCTTCCGTACGCTCGACAAGGTCAACACCGTGGGACGGGATGTACGGGTGGTGGCCGAGAACCTCAAGGCTCTCGGCTATGCGGTGGGGCGGCGTCATAAGCCCGGTGAACGCGTACGGCAGACGAACACCGTGTCGGTGGAGGAGCGCTCAGCCGGGCCCGGCGCCGTACCGACGGCCACGCCGCCCGCCTCGGTGACGTCCTGGGTCACGGTACGCAAGGGCGAGGACGTGCTCACCCCGTCGCTGGTACGGGCGATCAGCCGCTGGCGCGACGATGCCGGGCTCCCCGCCTCCGGCTCCCTGGGGATCGGTGACGTCGCGGTGCTGCCCGAGGCGGTACGCGTGGAGAGCATCAGCGCGCAGGTGGGTGACGACGCCGAGACGGCGATCCTGACCGTCACCTCTCCGAGCAAGGTCGTCACTGTCGACCTCGAGCCCACCGCGGCCGCGGGCATGCGACGGGGCGTCAAGGTCGAGGTCCGGCTACCGGACGGGAAGACGCTGCCCGGAAGGGTCGACACGGTCTCGACCGCGGTCACCGACGACCCCGGCGGTTCGCCGAAACTCACCCTGACCATCCGGTTGGACGCCCCGTCCGCCGTCACGAGACTGGACACCGCCCCGGTCGAGGTGACCTTTCCCGGGGAGACCCACCGTGACGTCCTGGCCGCGCCCGTCGGCGCGCTGGTCGCCCTGGCCGAGGGAGGCTACGCCGTCCAGGTGGCCGGCGGGGCACTGGTCGGGGTGAGGACCGGGATCTTCGCCGACGGGCTGGTCGAGGTCAGTGGCGCCGGGGTGAGCGAGGGTGTCCGCGTGGTGACCACCTCATGACCGTCTACGACACCCAGGTGCTCGCCGTACGGGACGTCAGCATGGTCTATGCCGGTGGCGTGACCGCTCTGGACCGCGTCTCCCTGACGATCCGGAAAGGCGACCTGCTGGCCATCGTCGGCCCGTCCGGATCCGGGAAGTCGACCCTGCTCAACGTCATGGGCACCCTGGACCGCCCGACGGCGGGCACCGTGCTGGTCGGCGAGGATGACGTCGCCGGCCTCTCGGACCGCCGGCTGTCGGAGATGCGCGGCCGGCGGCTCGGCTTCGTGTTCCAGCAGTTCCATCTGAGCGGTGGGCTGACAGCGACGGAGAATGTCGCCACCGGCCTGCTCTACGCCGGCGTACCGCGACGACGGCGACACCCGATGGCACGGGAGGCCCTGGCCCGCGTCGGCCTGGCCCACCGCGCCGACCACCGCCCTCATCAGCTCTCCGGAGGCGAGAGGCAACGGGTGGCCATCGCCCGCGCCGTGGTCAACAACCCCGACCTCGTGCTGGCGGACGAACCCACGGGCGCCCTCGACACCCGGAACGGGCAGGCCGTGCTCGAACTGCTGCGCCTGTTGAACGCCGAGGGCGCCTCCATCGCCGTCATCACCCACGACCGCGACATCGCCGCCGCACTACCGCGCCGCGTCGAGATCCGGGACGGACGTCTGGTGTCGGACCGATGAGGCTCAACCCGCTGGACCTGCTCGAACTCGGACTGCTCGGTGTCCGTACCCGGCGTGCCCGGGCCGCCCTGTCCGCGCTGGGTATCGCCATCGGCATCGCCACCATGGTCGTGGTGACCGGCATCCCCGCGTCGAGCGGCGCCGCCCTCCAGCGTCGGCTGTCCGCTCTGGGCGCCGACATGCTGCAGATCGTCCCCGCTCGCCAGGAACCGCCGGTCACGCTGCCCGCCGAGTCGGTGGCGATGGTGCAGCGGATCGGCCCGGTGACCGCCGTCAGCGCCGTCGCCGGCACCTCGGCACTGGTGCGCCGCTCGGACCGCCTCGACCCGGCCGACGGTTCGGGCCTGACCGTACGTGCCACCCGATCCGACCTGCTCGACGTGCTGCGCGCACGGGTCCGATCCGGGCACTGGCTCACCGCGGCCGAGCAGCGGTATCCCGCCGTCGTCCTCGGCTCGGTGGCGGCTGTCCGGCTCGGCTTCGACACCCCCGGACAGCAGGTCGTCATCGGCGACCGCCCGTTCATCGTGACCGGGATCCTGGACACGGTGGCCCTCTCACCCGAGATCGATCGTTCCGTGCTCGTCGGCTGGGAGACCGCACGGCTGACCCTCGGCTACCGCGGCGGGCCCACGATGATCTTCGTACGGGTCAGGGAAGACGCGGTGGAGGCCGTCCGGGACGTGCTGCCGGAAACCGTGCATCCCGAACGCCCGGACACGGTCACCGTCACGCGGCCCTCCGACGCGCTGGCGGCGAAACGCGCCACCGAGTCGGCCTTCTCCGTGCTCATGCTCGCCCTCGCGGCGGTGGCTCTGCTGGTCGGCGGTGTCGGTGTAGCCAACACGATGGTCATCTCCGTGCTCGAACGCCGCTCCGAGATCGGACTGCGGAGAGCTCTGGGCAGCAGCCGAGGACAGATACGGGCCCAGTTCCTCACCGAGGCGGTCGTCCTGTCCGCCCTCGGCGGCGCCGCCGGCGTCGTGCTGGGATCGCTGCTCACGGCGGCCTATGTCACCCACCAGGGATGGCCGCTGGTCATGCCCCTGCCGGCGCTGCTCGCCGGCCTGGCGGGCTCCATCGTGATCGGCGGGGTGGCCGGTGTCTACCCGGCCGTCCACGCCGCGCGCCTGACGCCTACAGAGGCGCTCGCCTCGTGACGGTTGCGTCCTCGGTGCCCGGCATTCGGCGACGACGGCTCGGCCGTCCTCAACCATGTTTCCCTACGAGAGGAGGCCGTGCGCTGATGCCGTGGTGGCTATCCGTGGACAGTCAGCGTGGCGTCGGCTTTTCGCGTGGAGGTGTCGTGGGGTTGGATCCATCCGCGTTGGGCGGCGATGACGCCGGCCTGGAAGCGGCTACGGGCGTCGAGCAGGTCCATGAGCTCTGCGGACTTGCGTTTGATGGTGCGTGCTGAGACGCCCATTCTGCGGGCGGCGACCTCGTCGGTGCTGCCGGCGGCGAGGAGCCGGGCCAGTTCGCGGAGCTGGGGGTCGAGTCCGGTGGCATCGGGCAGGGGAGCCTGACCCATCGGTGTGGCGGTCGACCAGATCTGGGTGAAGAGCCCGTAGACGGCGGCGACGATGCCGGGGGCGTGGATCTCCTGGGCACCCTTGGCGCTGTCGAACGGATCGATGGGCAGCATCGCGATCCGCCGGTCGGCCACGATCAGCAGCATCGGCAGGGTGGGTGCGGTGCGGACTTCCGCGCCCAGGCCGGTCAGCCAGGCGGCGTACTCCTGCATGAGCGGGTTGTGCCGATAACTGTCCTGGTAGATGGCACGGAGGGTCACGCCACGATCGAGCAGGCGCTGATTGAGGGGCCGGCTCGCGTTCTTGCTGTCCGGCTTCTGAGCGGCATTGGGATTGAGTGACACGCACTCCACGGTGATCGCGGTGGCGAGTTCCTCCAGACGGCCGCGTACCGCGTCGACGCCGACCCATTTGGTGACCTGTTCGCGGTCGCGGGCCTGCTCGTGCGCGGCAGCCAGGGACATCACGGCGGTCCGGGTGGCTTCCAGCTGGCGCTGGCGTTCGGCCACTTCTGCTTCGGCGCGGGCGATCAGCGAGGACAACCCGAGGGTCGGCCCGATGGTGCGCAGCCCGGCGCCGCTGTGGGCGACCAGGGAGAGGTCGATCAGTTCGTCCAGTGCGCTGCGGACGGCGCTCTCGGCAAGGCCCATGTGGGCGGCGAGCTGCTGCAGGTCCAGCTGCGGTGAGGCGAGCAAGGCCAGGTAGACGGCTTCTGCGTCGGCCGACAGACCGATGGCACCCAACAAGACTTCGCCCCTCCCCCGAGCGGTGCACAGCGGCACCAAGTATCTGAACCATGACGCGCTGTAGCAAGCCCCTCGTCGATGGGTGGCCCAAACGTGCCGGGGCACGTTCGTGCCAGGCCCGATCCATCGACTTCGCCCCACCGGTACCGCATTGTTGTCCTCAGCGAAGGGCACCGCAGAACGGCAGCAAACAAGCGCCCTTTCAGCGGCAGACGACAAAAAGGTCCCGCCGCTAAACAGAAATGCGATCCACAGGAGGAGTGTGTCATGCGCAAAGCGATCAACAAGACGTTCACGACGGTGGGACTGGTTCTGGCTTCGACGGTCCTCACCCTGATGGTGACGCCGTCCCCGGCCGGCGCGGAGCAGCAGGCCGGGGAGCACGGCGCGGCCGTGACGGTGCTGGCCGCCGGAGGGCTGGAATGGGGGTGAGAGCACTGGAGACGACGGCATGGATGAGGCTGTGCGCCTACCGGCTGTCCGGTCCCCTGCGATGGCACGTTTCAGCAGCTCAGCAGCCGTTGACGGGAGATCTCACGGCCCGGTTGTGGGCGCAGGCGACCGCCGCCGACCGGGTGCAGCACATCAGGATCCGGCCCGCCAGTCCTCTCGAGGCGGAGCTCGCTGAGCACGACGGCCTCCGCCACCACCACCTGGACGTGGGGATCCTGTTGATGGCCACCAGTGACGACAAGGCCCGCGCCGTGGGTGCCCGACTCTGCGCCGGGGCACTGGCCGCCGGCCCGGACACCGTCGGCTGGACCTTGCAGCCACTGATCTGAAAAACCATCGCGCGACCCCGCGGAAGACAGATTCCGTGACACCCCGACATCACCGGCCGCCATTCTCTGAATCGGTAGCCCGACCTCGCACGCTCGAAATCGACCACCATTCCTCGAAAGGCTCACCATGCTGTTCGGACGTTCCACCTCCGTGACCGACGCCACTGCCGCCACCACCGGGACACGGCCCCGCAAGGAGCACCGGTTCGGCCGCAAGGCGCTCATCGGCGCGACGACCGTGCTCGCCGGCATCGGTCTGATCGCCGCTCCCGCCTCGGCAGCCCCGACCCGGCAGAACATCGTCGACAAGGCCACCTCACAACTCGGCGGCAAGGGCTGCGACCCGAGCTACTACAACAGCTGCGACATCGAGTGGTGCGCCGAGTTCGCCCGCTGGGTGTGGGGGACCTCCGGTGTGCCGGACATCAAGGGCCTGGACTCCTGGGCGCAGTCGTTCAAGACCTATGGGCAGAACCGCGGGCTCTACCACTCCCGTTCCAGCGGGTACGTGCCTCAGCCCGGTGACGCCATCGTCTTCGACTACGACCGCAGCTCCAGCGACGGCCACCCCATCGATCACGTCGCCATCGTCACCAGCGCCGACAGCAGCCGCGTCTACACCATCGGCGGCAACCAGGACAACAAGGACAACCGCCTCAGCAAGGTCAGCCGGGCCGGCTACCAGCGCTCCAGCGCCTCCATCGACGGCTACGTGTCACCTGCCGGCGTCGGCGCCGGATCGTCCACCGATCAGCCGCGGCGCGGCGACAGCGTCACCGGTGACTCGTTCGCCGACCTCGTCGTCACCGGCTCCGACGGCACGATGACCATGTACGCCAACAACATCGTCCGTGACGACGGCGTGCCATACACCGCCGGCACCAAGATCGGCAGTAGCTGGGGCAGCGCCTACGACCAGGTCGTCAAAGCCGACGTCACCGGCGACGGCTACACCGACCTGGTCGTCCGCAAGACCGACGGCACCCTGTGGCTGTACCCGAACAACATCGAGCGTGACAACGGCAGCCCGTACGGCGCCGCCACCCAGATCGGCCACGGCTGGAGCGGCTTCAACAAGCTGATCGGCGCCGACGTCACCGGCGACGGCTTCACCGACCTGGTCGCCCGCAAGCCCGACGGCACGCTGTGGCTCTACGCCAACAACTTCGCCCGCGACAACGGCAGCCCGTTCAGCGCCGCGAAGCAGATCGGCTTCAGCGGCTGGAACTTCGAGAACCTCATCGGCGCCGACGTCACCGGCGACGGCTTCACCGACCTCGTCGCCCGCAAGTCCGACGGAACCCTGTGGCTGTACGCCAACAACATCGGCCGCGACAACGGCATGCCCTACAGCGCCGCGCCCACTCAGATCGGCCACGGCTGGAACGCCTTCACCGCGATCGTCGGCGCCGACGTCACCGGCGACGGCTTCACCGACCTCGTCGTCCGCAAGAGCGACAGCACCCTCTGGTACTACGCCAACAACATCGAGCGCGACAACGGCACCCCGTACAGCACCGCAACCCAGATCGGCTTCTCCGGCTGGAACTCCTTCAACCGCATCATGTAACAGCACCCACCCTGAGCTGGAAGAGGCGGTTGCCGGGAACCTCGACCGAGGTTCCCGGCAACCGCCGTCAGTGGGCCGGATCCGCCACGCGGACCCGGCCCGCTTTCCAGCTGGGGTTATTCGGCGCGGGGACCACTACCTGACGGGCATGCCGCCTACGGCGGGCGGCGAGCTTGTGTCGGAACACCCGGTGGGCGTACGGCCGCCGCTTGCGGACCTCCCGCCGCTGTCGGGCCCCTGGTGCTGCCGCCATTCCTGGTCGCCCCGGCACACCCACAGGACCCGGATGATCGAGGACAGCGTTCCGGAAGCGGCTCAGGCGAAGCGGACCACGGGACCGCCGCCACTCCCGAGACTATGACAAAACACCCGTTGCCGTGGATTGTGGCAACGGGTGTTTTCGCAGCTGGATGCCATGTGGGCGATACTGGGATCGAACCAGTGACCTCTCCGGCGTGAACGTAGTCCGATCAAGCTGTTGACCAGCACTGATATAGATTTGTCCTGCTCAGTCAGCGTCGCCCGACGCTGACTGAACGTCGTTCGGCGCTGTTTGACGCTGCTCATTTCACCCCCGCCTGTTCCCCGCCCGATCGCCGGTTTTGGGAGCAGCGCCGCACCACCCGCCCCGAACAGCCCAAATTCATCGTGGTGGTGCTCCCCGCCATCACTGAGGACAATCTCTGAACAGGGCAAACACAATGTCCGGTGAGGAGTGAGCTGCTCCCCCGCCGCCATCTCCTCAGCCGAGCCCCAAGGACCCTGGTGTCCGAGGCCGTAGCGTAGGGGAGCCATTGAGGCTGGGCAGCGAAAATCCGGTGCCGGGCCGGCGGGCAAGCCGGACGTGGGATGCCCTGCAGATTGCAACCACGTCATTCTCCGATGAGTGGTCCGTCCTGTCGGCTCAGAGCCAGCAGTAGTGTCCGGAAGCCTTCGAGCTCCTCGACGTTCTTGGCACCCTCGTCGAGGCTGGTCACAGCGGCGCCGTCGGCGGCCCGGACGATGAGCAGCACCCGTTGGGGGTGCAGACCGTCGTCGTCCAGGGCCTTCTGCCACCACAGCCGGTCCCGATGCAAGACCTCGGGGACACCGGGCACAGACGACAGGACGGCATGCAGGATGGCCTGCTCGGGGATGCTGGTGCCGTCGAGCACGTAGTCGAAGGTGGCGTTGATGTAACCCCGGACCAGCCGGCCGGCGGCGTGGTCACGCGGGTCGACCGCGGCGTTCACGCTGGCGATCCACTGCTCGGCCAGGTCTTCGGCTACGGCGATGAGCAACTGTTCGCGGGAACGGAAGTGATGCAGCAGGCCGCCCTTGGAGACTCCGGCCTCTTTGGCGATGGCGTCCACGCTGGCACCGGCGCCCTTGCTGCCGACTACTTTCGCGGCGGCGTCGAGGATCAGTCGTCGGGTCCTCGCCGTATCGCGTTCCAGGTGCTGCGCCAACGCTCTCCTCCATGTTCTCGCGCTCGGAGCAAACCATAAGGTCCGCACAGCTTACCGTTTGATCGGTAATGCCTGGCCCGATCTGGCGATCGCTCCTAACCGACCAAAAGGTTTGCACTGCCGACCATCGAGTCGGTAACGTAGGTCCACGCCATCGGGGCTCGTCTCCGACCCGTGCGACCGAGAGGAATCCCATGTCCACCGCGCCGGCTTTCCGTGCCCTGCCAGAAGCCCGTGAGATCTGCCGGCATGAGCCGGCGTGCCCGTTGGCGGAGGCGGCCGACCACGAAGCCGCCCGCATCGTGATCGCGTACCCCGAGCAAGGCTGGGGTTTGCGATGCAACGGCGTCATCACGTTCGACGACACCGGTGAGTTGATGCCCGACGGCCGCTCGGTCGCGCCTCACCGTGGCCCGGCCCGCTACTGACACCCCGATCCACCCGGCCATCGGAAGGAGTGACATGGCCACTTTCCGCCCACCCCGGCAGTCAGCTTTGGCTCTCGGGTTGATGCTGACCGGCGCCGCCGCGTTTGCTTCGGTGCTGCTGGACAGCACTGTTTCAACCGCGGTCACCTTCGCCGTTGCGGCGACTCTCCTCGCTGCCCTGGTCGATTCTGCGGCCCGGACCGGCCGGCGTACCGATCGGCGGGCTCCACATGATTGCGACTGAGCCCACCCTGGGCGGGCCCGCCATCACGACCCCCGACGGCCGAGAGCCGATCGAGTGCTTCTCGATCATCGAAGAGCCGGTCTGGGCCCATGAGGCCAGGACATCAGGCGTATGGGTTCACCTGTCAGGGGAGCTGGACCTCAGCGCCCGTGATCGCCTGCGGGAGGCTCTGCTCCAGCCGGCCACCGGCGGTCGGGGCACGGTGATCGTCGTCGACTTGTACGCCGTGTCCTTCATTGATTCCGAGGCCGCCGGATGTTTGCTGGTCGGCGCCCAGGTGGCCCGTGATGCCGGCGTCGGCTTCCACGTCGTCAACGCTCGCGGCCCAGTCCAGAGAGTCTTCATCGCGCTGGGGCTGCAGACGCTTCTCGATTCGGCGGACGCGGCGCGCTCCGCCGACTGACAGCAGTCGGCCCGGGCGGCAACCGGCGACGGTGCGGGTAGACGTGGCTTGCCTGCATGGCAAGCCTTCAGAGCGCCATGGTTTGGAGATCTTCATCCTCTCGCGGAACCACCCCGACCGCATTAATGTCACACTGTGCGCAATTAAGCGATGCACTGATCGAAAGGAAATCCATGCGAGTCCTCTTCCTGGGCGCCGGCAACGTCGGCGCGAACGCTGCTCTCCAACTGGCTCAACGTCGGCCGGAGGTGCAGATCCGGGTCGGCGACCTGCGAATCGAGAACGCCCAGCGGGCAGCCGCGGCCGCCGGAGAGTCCGCCGAGGCCGTCCAGGTCGACGTACACGACCCGCAATCGCTGGCGGCGGCGTTCACTGGTGTCGACATCGTGTTGAACACGGCCGGGCCGTTCTACCGCAACGCCGCGGTCATCATGGAGGGCGCCATCGCGGCGAAGGTGCACTACCTCGACGTCAACGACGATGACGACGTAGCCGTCAAGGTTCTCGGCGATGAGAGCCTGCGGGCAAGGGCTGCCGAGGCCGGCATCCGCATCATCATCGGCTGCGGCACCACGCCGGGCGTCTCGAACATCATCGCCCGCCACTCCATCGACCAGGTGGATACTGCGACCCGGGTCATCGTCACGATGCTGCTGTCGTTCCAGGGCGTGCGCTACTACAGCCCCGCGGTGATCGATCACATGTTCCACATCACGACGGGAGACGTCATCAGGTACGAGAAGGGAACGTTCCGCAGTGTTCCCGGCTTCGGTGACGAGCGAGAGATCCAGGTACCGGCGCCGTTCGGGACGCACAAGACCTACAACGCCGGCCACGGCGAGACCGCGATGCTCGGCCACTCCTTCCCGGACCTGGAGGAGGTCTCCGTACGGCTGACCTGGCTCGAGGAGGGCGCCAACGACCGCTGGCGGGCGCTGATCGACGCCGGCCTGTCCTCCGGCGAAGTCCTCGAGAGTGCCGGTATATCCCCCGTGGCGTTCCTCGGCGCGCTCGTCGGCTCCGACCGTCAGCTCGCTTTCTTCGACGACTCCGTACCGGTGCTGAACGGCACCACGGTGGAGGTCGAGGGCGTACGCGCGGGCCGGCAGGTCGCGATCAAGACCCTGATGCACTTCGGCGGCAGCGAGGACGCGATGGACCCGACCTCGACGGCTGCCCGGATCGGTGTGGAGGCGCTGATCGACGGCCGTGTCACCGGGACCGGTGTGCTCACTCCTGAGGTGTGCTTCGCCGCTGCCGACTTCATCGACCACTTCGTGCAGGATCCTGCCGTCGTGATCACCCAGGAGACCACCGTGACGGGTGCGTTCCCCAACCCCGCGGCCGCATAACGCCGACATCCAGCCGGTCGGTGGCGAAGGCTGACCGGCTGGTCCGCGAGCGGGCCTCCGACCGATCACACGGCCGGAGGCCCGTCCTCGTCCGGCACGGAAGATCAGGCAGGATGAAAGAGGGACACGTCATGGCCACACCTGTATCGAGGCTGCGTGGCCGGCTCTGGCCGGCGCCGTTCTGAGTACGGCCGACTTCACCCGGGTGACGATGCGGGGGGCCAACCTCAGCGGCGCGCACTGCGCAGGGGCGACGTTCCGTGAGGTCGATCTCGGCGGTGCCGATCTGCGTGGCAGCGTCATGACCGCCTTCGACCCGCGCGAGGTCGAGTTGCGCGACACGGTGATCACCGCCGACCAAGCCGTCGATCTCGCCGAGGCGCTGCGGATGGACATCCGCAGCGCCTGACCGGTCGCCGGGCCACAGCCGTTCGCTGTACGGTCCGGTTCAGCTCGGCCGGGCAGCGAGCAGCACGTGCGTGACGAGGGCCGTCACCTCGTCGTCGGTGAACGGCTCACGCAGGATCGAACAGCTCACGACGATCGGCGACACCAGCATGTGCAGGATCACGCCCAGGTCGACATCCTTCGACAACTGCCCCTGCTCGACTGCCACGCTCAGCAGCGCTTGGACACCGCTGGTGGACTGCTCGAACGCATCACGACTAATCCGGGCCAGCCCGGCATCGGGGGCGAGTGCGGCGAGACCGTCGACCAGAATCGTGGTGGACCGCGCCGAGAAATCCCGGAAACGCAGCGCGTACTCGCGCAGGTCATGGGACATGTCGCCGGTGAGCGGCACATCGAGGGTGCCGTAGTCCTCCCGCAGAGCCTCGGCGATCAGATCGGTGCGATCCGGCCACCGCCGATGCAGCGTGCGCCGGCTGACGTCCGAGCGTTCGGCCAGGTCGTGATAAGTGAACGCCGGCCCCGACTCACGCAGCAGGTCGAGGACGGCCCGGTGGACCGCCTGCCGGATGCGCTCGGTGCGCCCGCCTGGGCGTTGCATCGGTGTTGCTGTCACGTGCCTTTCGCTCCCTGAGCCCAGGTCTGGACGACGCCTCGTATCCGCCCTGATCATCGCATTGGAGAAACCTTTCGGGATTGCCGCCATCAGCCCGACAGGCACGCGGTCGCCCGGCAACATAGCCGCCCGACTCGCCTGGGGCCGCCGGGCTTCATCATCGACCGCTCCGCGCCGAAGGTCGCCGACGACTTCGCGACCCTTCTTCTACAGCAACGGCGTCCCGTCCTGCTCCACAGTGCCGGGCGCGTCGGGGCGTCCTGAGCTTCCATCTTCGCGCCGTTCATGGCCCGGGACCTGTGTCGGCGGCCGTCCATCGACATGCCAAGTTCGATGGATGCCAGCGGTATCACCTGTCGGGTGAGCACCTTTGCGACCTGGTAGTGGTCATGCAGGGAGCAGAACAATTCTGATCTAGGAGTGGTCAATCCGACCTGCCCCCAGAACCATGACGACAACCCGCTGTTGACTGGCGTAACGCCGGTGCTTGAGGCAGTCATCAAAGGCATGACTCTCGACGAGCCGTATGCCGAGGTCAGTACCCGGACGGCCAAGGTGCAGGCCGGTACGCCGGTGCCAGCGGAGGCGATTTACCGCCAACTGGCGGCTGCGTACGCAGAAAAGGAGTCGCTGCCCGCTTACGGCGTCGTGCACCGCCCGGCTGCAGGGGAGTCCGCGACGTTCGATGGGACTGGGCGCTCCGTGAGCTACGAGTGGATCCGAACCGTCGACGTACCGTTCCGCTTCAGCTGCGACGGCGGGATCACTGAAGGCCCGGTGATCTCGTGGGAGGCGATCGGTCGGGGTGGTGTCTTGGACTGTGCTGGTCAGGATGACAAGGTCAGCGCCGAGGAGGCCGAGATGATTCGCCTGGTTCGACAACTACGCTGCGGCGAAAGCTGAGCCTTGGCCGCACAAGGTAATGGGCTGATCGGTCATACCCACATGGTCGCCGATGCCGTCCACGAGACGGCCACCCTTGTGCGCCGGGCAATCTGACATACACGACCGGCCGTTCCACTTCCCTGAAAGCGGAACGGCCTCACACAGCGGCGTAGACCTCGAACGTGATACCGAACCGCTCGCCGAACGCGTGCAGAGCGGCCGGTTCACCGAAGACGTACCGCCCGGGCAGGGGCTCACCGTCGATGTCGATCACAGCCCACCGCTTCGGTACGGCCGGTACGGTAAACGCGTCCATGTTCTCGAAGAAGGGCATCTGGTCGAGGTAGTCGCCGCCGCGGTGCTCGACCGTCCACTCGACCAGCTCGCCGTTGAGGCTGAACCGCAGCACGTCGTAACCCTTCGCGGACTCGATGAGTTCGACGTCGGCGACCGTGACCAGGCCGTCGGTGCACGCGGTCAGTTCCTCGAACGTCCCCTCGTAGCCAGAGAGCAGGTCGTCGACGTCGTCACTGTGCACCTCGAAGCCGACCTGCAGGTCGATCAGCACACCGACCGCCACCTCGGCGTCGGTGTCACCGCCGCCGTACTCCGACAGCGGATGATCCGACCAGTCCGACAGGACCACGGCCTTCTCGGTGCTCACCAGCCGCAGCGTGATCGCGCTGTCGACGACATCGCGCACGGTAGGTTCGATGGCCACGGTACCTCCGGATCGGACCGGCAAGACGATCACCGCACCCTACAGCCGCAGACCGTACGCGGCTGTCCCGCCGAACGGTGCATCCAGCGGGTCGACACTCTCATATGTGGTGGCGCGCGTTCGCCGGGCGGCGCCGGCGGGTCAGGCATATCCGTAGGAATAGACGCCGCCGTTCGCTTCGGTGGCTGTGCGGCACAGGCGGTGCAGTTCGGTGGCGAAGGTGCGGAGGCGGTCCGGGTTCCGCTCGGCGAAGTGCGGGAACTGCGCCCAGGCCGGGACCAGGTTGTGCAGGTGCTCGATGTCGGTGTCCGCGATGGCCCGGACCAGGATCGGCGGCAGCCGGAGAATGACCCTCCGCTCGTCCGTGGTGGCGTCGATGCGATGCTCCCAGTCTTCGAGGTCGAGGTCGGTGCCGCTACCCAGGATGAGATCGGCGTAGTAGCCGAGCTCCTGGGAGAACCCCACCCCGTCGACCAGCTCGGAGAGTAGGCCGGCGTCCGCCGACGACTGACCCGAACTCCCGGGCCGGTCCAGGACCTCGATAGCGGCCGCGTCGGAACGGGCGGCGAAGTAGGTGTAGTGCATGCCGCACAAGGTAGCGGTCGCCGCGTGCCGCTCGGTGCTGCGGGCGTTGGGCTTGGTCCTCGCCGATCCGCTGGACGTGCCGACGGAGTCGGTCGAGTACGCCCACGTCGCCCCCACCCTGACCACCCGGCTACTCGCCCGTCTGCAAACCCGATGGCTCGCCAACGGTGGCTACTGGTGACCCCAGCCGAACCGACTTCACAGGCTGTAAGCCGCGAAAGCATCAGGTATCCGGGGTCGGGCGCACCACCAGACGTAACGAGTGATGAGCACCGGGGCGGTTACCAGGGAAGCAAAAGGCTCCCATCCGAAGATGGGAGCCAATGAGCAAGGTCATCGATCATGCCGCTGACCTGCGGATCCGAGTGGGCGATACTGGGATCGAACCAGTGACCTCTCCGGTGTGAACGGAGCGCTCTCCCGCTGAGCTAATCGCCCTCAACGAGATGGAACTCTACTAGATGACCGCCCGGGCACGCGAACCAGGGGGTCAGCGCCACCCCAGGAAGTCGAGCGTCCAGGTGAACAGGTTGAGGTCGAAACTCAGCAGAACGCTCAACCAGACCACCGCGCTGATGAAGATCATGCCGACCAGGCCCACGAGCGCCCGGATCGGGAGAGACTGACGGCCGATCCAGTGCGTCCAGCTCTGGACGTGGCGCTTGGTGAACGCGAGGACTCCTTTGGCCCACGCGAACTCCACCGCCAGGATGGCCAGCCCGAGGATCACGATCGCCCAGCCGGGGCCGGGGAACGGGATCAGGACGATGCCGACGGCGACGACCAGGCCACCGACGATCCCGACGCCGATCTTGAGAGCGAGGCGGCCGGTGGAGTTGGACCGGATACGGTCAAGCACACGCACGTCACATAACCCCGTCGTCCGGTTTTACACCCATTTCATCCCCCAGTGTCCGGGAGCCCCGTCACTACCCGGGAGGAATGGACGTTACCGGAGTAAGTCAACTGCTGGACCACCCGACGCCGGGCGGAACCGAGTACATGGGCAGAACAGGACAAGATATCTCTTTACGTCCTGCGCGGAGGGGTTTTCGGAACCGTCTTCCCACTACTGGGTGAGATCAGCGTATGGCGGAGCGTAACTACAAGGATCGCCTGAGTATGGGAAACGCGGGGTTCACCAGCCTCGCAGCGGTGCCGGGGGGAGTTCGTCCATGAGTACCATTCGTCCAACGACCGTCGAGGTCGAAACCTCGCTGCGGCTCGTAGCGCCTGACGCGACGGCACTGCCCGTGCGCGCCAGCCTGCGGTACGACCCAGCCGACCCGTATGCGGTACACGTGTTGTTCCACGCAGAATCAGCCGGTGGGGAAGCCGTGAGCTGGTCCTTCGCGCGGGAACTGCTCGTCACCGGGCTCGACGAGCCGGCCGGGATCGGCGATGTCCGGGTGTGGCCGTGGGCCACGCCGCGGGGCGACTTCGTCGCCCTGGCACTGTCGTCACCCGACGGGAACGCGCTGTTCGAGGTGCCGCGCAGCGTCCTGGTCCGCTTCCTGCGGCGCACCTACGTGGTGGTGCCCCGCGGCCGGGAGTCGGATCACCTGGACGTCGACGCGGCGGTCAATCGGCTGCTGGCCGGTCGATAAGCGATATCAGGGCGACCCGCGCGGACTCTGCCGGTCCGCGCGGGTCGCCCTTTATCCGGATAAACAAGCGATCTCCGAAAAGAAATCGGAATCGGACGTATAGCGAATACCGCGCCGGGAATCGGACATACACCTCAGTCAGTGCGCTAGTGGATGCGCGGGAAGACATCGACGACTACCGTCAGGCGCGATGTCAGCACTCATTCATGACACTGAGCCAGCACCCGCCTGCCTTCCACCGGAGTGGTCGGGCATCGGGGGATGCACCCTGCCGCTCGCCGCCGGTGCGGCGACCGGCCTGCTGAACTGTCACGCGCTGGTACTCACCACCACCGGGCCGCTGCTCGCCGAGATCGATTTCGGTGAGCACCTGTGCGGTCCCGGCACCCTGCTCTGGGTCCGCCCGGGGCAGGCGGTCCGGTTCGCCGCTCCGGCGGACGATCCGGTGACGGTGGTGTTCCGGCCCGGCCTGTTCGGCCCTGACGAGCTGCCGGAGGTGAGCCCCGAGGATCCCGCCGGTCCGGCCCGCAGGCCGCTGACCCCGCCCGATCCGGGGCTTCTGCGATCCGCCCTCACCCATCTCACCGCGGACGCCGACGGGCCGCCGGGACCGGTCACCGCCGCGCTGCTGCGTCACCAGCTGGCGGCGCTGCTGCTGCGGATCCGGCAACTCGATCCGGTGGACGACCAGCACGCGCATGTCGAGAGCCGCACCTTCGAGCGGTTCCGGGTCCGGCTGGAGGAGGGCTACCCGCACACCCGCCGGGTGGAGGACTACGCGTCGGAGCTGAACTGCTCGGTGCGCACCCTCACACGGGCCAGCCTCGCCCTGACCGGCCGCACCGCCAAGCAGGTGGTGGATGACCGGGTGGCGCTGCAGGCGCGGCGGCTGCTGGCCGCGACGTCACTGTCGGTCGCCGAGGTGGGGCGTGTCCTGGGGTTCGGGGAGCCGACGAACTTCGGCCGGTTCTTCCACCGCGAGACGGGGCTGAGCCCGGGGCAGTTCCGTGCCCGGTTCACCGGCGACCGCCCGGCCGCCATTCCGGGCCCACGACAACCGGCGGATTGACCGAATCCCCATAAACCCCTGGGGCATGTGCATCCGGGATGCGGGGGCGGGGCATGATAGTCAGGTGCAGATCTCCGCGCGCGGCGACTACGCGGTCCGGGCCGCCCTCAGTTTGGCGCAGGCCTACCCCGCCCTGATGTCCGCCCAGGCCATTGCCCAAGACCAGGAAATGCCCCGCAAGTTCCTCGAGGCGGTGCTCGCCGACCTGCGGCGGGCCGGCGTGGTGCGGGCGCAACGCGGTGCCGAGGGCGGTTACACGCTGTCGCACCCACCCCGGGATGTGACGGTCGGGCAGGTCATCCGGGCCGTCGACGGCCCGCTCGCCGGCGTGCGCGGCCTCCGCCCGGAGGAGACGCAGTACACCGGCGCCGCCGAGAACCTGCCGAACCTCTGGGTGGCGGTGCGTGCCGCGGTGCGCGAGGTGCTGGACGAGGTCAGCCTCGCCGAGCTGGTCAGCGGGCGGATGCCGGCGCATGTGCGCAAGCTGACCACCCGCCCCGACGCCTGGCAGCCACGCTGACGTTTGTGAATCGAGCCCATCGGGAATCTTGGGCCCATCAGCTACGAGATGGGAGAGGTTCCGATGGGCATCGTTTACCGCAGCCGGAAGAAGATCGGCCCGCTGGTCCTGAACTTCACCGAGAACGGCTACTCGTCCTGGAGCCTGAAGATCGGCCGCTGGTCCTGGAATTCCAAGACCCGCGCGCACCGCGTCGACCTGCCCGGGCCGCTGTCCTGGAAGCAGGACAAGAGCCGGTCCCGCTGAGTTCCTAGAGACCGATCACGACGTCGCCGCCCAGCCGGCCGACCGCCGGCTCCCGGGTGACGGTGCCCGCGTCCACGAGCGCGTGCAGCACCCGGGAGGCGTCGGCGGCGCGATAGACGGTTCCGGTCAGGGCGAAGGTGCGCAGCTCGGTCACCGTCGCCCGGCCCACCCCGGCGAGATGGGCGAGCAGCTCACCCCGCAGCGGGCCGAGGTCCGGGCGCGGCGAGACGTCGACCGGGAGCTGTTCCGGATCGGCGGGACCGCGTAGGCGTACCCCCGCGTTTTCGCAAGCCTCCCACAACGCCTCCTTGAAGCTCTCCAGACTCTTCGCGGAGGTGGTGGCGAAGGCGACCACCTCGCCCGGCTCCGGCCCGATGGCCAGGCCGGCTGCCGTGACCAGCGGGAAACCCAGGCCCCGATAGGGGTCCACCGGAGTGCCGGGCGGCAGGATCAGCAGCGCCTCGGCCGGTTTCCCGGCGGCGATCGCCCGGACGGTGCTCACCGCGGGCGGCCCGCTTGCGGCTGTCGCGTCGAGAAACCCCAGCAGGGGTACGCCCGAAGCACCGGCCGCCTTCAGCGCGACCGCCAACCGCTCGTCCGTCCCCCCGCCGACCGGCAGCACCGCCAGCCCGGCTCCCGCGTCGGCCTGGGCCGCGGCCAGCCGCTTCCCCACCACGGTCACGTCGCCGCCGACCGCCACCATGGACAGTTCCCGGCCACGGGCCAGGTCGGGCAGGCCGGCCAGCGCCCGCAGCGCCGCCTCGGCGGCGGCCCCGTCGCCGGCGTCGGCGTAGCCGTGCACATAGGTCGCCCGGCGGGCCCGCTGCAGCGCTCCCGTCGCCCAGGTCTGCAGGTGGCGGAGCAGGAGTTCACGTGTGACAGTCGAAATCGGGGACATACCGACTTTCTACCGTGTCCGATCAGCCCGCCAAAACTTGTACACAGGGTGTCCACGTGAGCACTATGGGATACATGCCCCCACCGCTCGCCGAAGTCACCGCCCAGGCACAGACTCTGTCGTCCGCCGGGGATCTCGCGGGCGCCCGCGACGTTCTGGACGGGATCCTCCGCACCGCCGACGCCGACCCCCGCCGCGCCACCCCCGATCTCGCCGTCGCCGCGGCCCTGCACGCCCGCCTCCTCATCGCCCTCGGCGACCCCGAGTCGGCCCGGCTGTGGGCGGCGTTCGCCCACTCGGCGGAGGAGCGGCTGCACGGCCCCCGCGACGAGCGCACCATCGCCGCGTCCGCCATGCACGCCGCGGTGCTCCAGCGGATCGGCCAGCACGGCCGGGCCGCGTCGGTCTATCACGATCTGATCGGCGAGCTCGCCCTGATCGAGGGCCCGGATTCGCCGCGGGTGCTGGCCGCCGAGGCCGACCTGGCCACCGCCGAGCACGCGGCCGGGCACTGCTCGACGGCCCGTTCCCGGCTGGCCCGGGCCTGGCGCCGGCACCGCCGGGTGCACGGCGACGCCGCCCCGGCCGGCATCAAGATGCTGGCCCGGCTGGGCGCCATGGAGCGCGAGTGCGGCGAGGACACCGAGTCGGCCGAGCATCTGGCCCTGGCCGCCGAGCTGAGCGCCCGCTACCTGCCGGCCGACCACCCGCTGGCCCGGCAGACGACCGCCCTGGTCACCGGGGCGGCGTCCGGCCGGCACGTCTGCGGCAGGCGGAACACGACCGGGGAGAAACCGTTCCGCCCGTTCCCGCGCCGCCCCACCGCGGCCGATCCCGGCGGGGCCCGGCCGTCGCCGTTCCCGGTGCACGCCCCCGGCCAGCCACCGCCGGACGACCGGCCCACCGACCCCAACGGCAGGGTTTATCCGGCGCCGCCGGACGACCGGGCCACCGACCCCAACGGCGGCCTCTATCAGCAGCCGCTCTATCTCAGCGACCTGCACCGGCTGCCCGGGGACCCGACCGGCCGGCACGCCCGCGCGGACACCCCGCCGCCGCTGCCCGGCGAGCGTGCGCCCGACTACGGCGAGGACGGCCGTGCCGTGCCGGTGGGCACGGCGCCGACCGGCACGCGGACCGATCCGCCGAACTCGCGGCGGCTGCCGGTGCGGGTCGATCGGCCCGGCCGGTCCCGGATCGCCCATCCGCTGCTGCTGTCCACGGTGCTGGCCGGTGGGGTGGCGGCGGCCGCCGCGATCGTCATCGTGATGCTGCCCGGCGCCGACGGGGCGACGCTGCCGCCGGCCGGCCCGTCCACCGCCGCCGGCGGCCCGCCGGTCGAGGCCACCACCGCCGAGCCGGGCGCCCCGCAGAACGTGCGGCTGCGCGACAACGGCGGGAGCGTCATGCTCTCCTGGGTCTACCCGAGCGGCGCCACCGGCCAGGTGGTCGTGATCGGCGGGCGGGCCCAGCAGACCCCGGTGAAGATCACCACCTTGCGGCCCGGCGCCGCCGACTACGTCGTCTACAGCCTGAACGAGAAGCTGAACTACTGCTTCACGGTCGGGGTCGAGACCGGCGGGCCGGTCCCGGCCACCGCCACGCCGGTCTGCACCCGGCGCTGATCGCCTCTTCCGCACCCGTCTCGCAACCGGATGCGACCCGGTCTGCTACCCCGGCACCGGAGCGTAAGACGTCACGGCGATCACAGGGAAGAGGGACATTGACGACGGAAGCCGCAAGCCTCGTCCCTGTCGAGCCACTCCACCGGCTCGACGAACTCGAAGACGCCGTGGCCGAGCTGGAGGGCCGGCCGCTGTCCCAGTTCCGTACCGTCTGGGCGCCCGCGACCGCGCTGCGGCAGCGGGCCGCCGAGGTCGGCGCCGAGGAGGTCGGCCAGCGCGCGACGCTGCTGCAGGCCGGGGTGCTGCTGCGAGAGGGCCGCACCGGCGACGGCGGGCAGCTCGCCCAGCAGGTCCGCGCCTGGGCCGAGGAGCACGACTCGCGGTACCTGCTGTCCCGGGCGCACCGGGAGCTGTCGGTCTTCTACCGGCACGTCGGCGACTTCTCCGATGCCCTGAACCACGCGGTGCAGAGTGTCGCCCTGCTCACCGACGAGGTGCCGGGGCACCTGCGGGCCCGGCACCTGATGACCCTCGCGGTGGCGCTGGACGACACCGGCTCGCACGCCGACGGCAGGCGCCGCAGCCGGGAGGCGCTGGCCCTGGCCGACGCGGCCGGCGATCACGAGCAGACGTCGTCGCTGCTCAACAACATGGCGTACTCGGCGGTCGAGACCGGTGACGAGGCCGAGGCACGATCGCTGATCGAGCAGATGTGGGAACTGCAGGCCCGCACCGGGCATCGGTTCACCGCCAACGAACTGGACACGCTGGCCCAGGTCGAGATGATGGGCGGGCGGTACGCCGCCGTCGAGGAGCTGCTCGCCCCCGTGATGGCCGACCTGGTCGTGGCGAACGAGGGTGACGCGGTCGCCGAGTGCCAGCTCACCCTGGCGCAGGCCCGCCGGCTGGACGGGCGGCACGACGACGCGCAGGCGGCGCTGGACGCGGCCCGGGCGCTGAGCACGCAGCGGCAGCTCGCGGGGATCGGGGCCCGGGTACGCCAGGAGCAGGCCGCCCTGTTCGCGGCGACCGGGCGGTTCGCCGAGGCGTACGAGGAGCACCGGGCCTTCCACGCCGACATGACCGCGCTGCAGTCGGTGCAGCGTGACGCCCGGGCCCGGGCGCTGCAGGCCGTCTTCGAGGCCAACGAGGCCCGCCGCGCCAGCGAGCACTTCCGGGAGATGGCCCACCGGGACGCGCTGACCGGTCTCTACAACCGCCGTTTCGTCAACGAGCGGGTGCCGGCCCTGCTGCTGGAGTCGGCCGCCCGGGGCCGTCCGCTGTCCCTGGCGATCATCGACCTGGACCACTTCAAACGGATCAACGACACGCTGTCGCACGCCACCGGCGACACCGTCCTGCAGCGGGTCGCCGAGCTGCTGGAGGAGGCGGCGCCCGGCGGGGCCATCGCGGCCCGGATGGGCGGTGAGGAGTTCCTGCTGGTCTTCCCCGGGGTGGACGCCGAGGAGGCGGCGATGCGCTGCGAGCGGCTGCGGCTGCGGATCCGGGCGTTCGGCTGGCAGCCGGTCACCGGGGACATGTCGGTCACCACCAGTATCGGTGTCACCACCGCGCCGGAAGGGCGGGGCGTCTTCTCGGCGCTGCTCTCCGTCGCCGACCGCAACCTGTACGCCGCCAAGCGCTCCGGCCGGGACCGCGTCGTCGCCGGCTGAAAAGCATCCGGCTGGTTCTCAGGGCTGTCTCGACCGCCCTGAGACAGCCCTGAGAACCAGCCGGAGAAACGGTCACTCGCCGGTCGGGCCGCCGGCGATCTCGGTGACGACGTCCAGGTGACCGGTGTGCCGGGCGTACTCCTGGAGCAGGTGGAAACAGATCCGCTCCAGGGTGGCGGGGTCGTCGCCGTCCCAGCGCGGCCCGGGCCGGCCCACCGCGTCCGGTTCGCTGCCGAGGATCACCGCGCTGGTGTGGGCGCCCTGTGCCCGCAGCGCCTCCGCGAGCCCGTCCGCCGTCTCGGACGGGTCCACGTGCCACCTGTCGTCCCGCCGGTCGCCCCACGGGTCGCCGACGTCGCGGCGACCCTGGAAACCCCACTCGATCCAGCGCAGTTCCACGTACCGCAGGTGTTTGACGAGTTCGAGGGGTGTCCAGCCGGACGGCAGCCGGCTGGACCGCAGCTCGGCCTCGGGCAGCGCGGCCACCTTCGCGAGCAGGGTCTCCCGGTAGTAGTCCAGGTAGCGGACGAACAGCTCCGGACGGCCGGCGGCGGGCACGGTGGGCGCGGGGAAGACGGTCATCTCAGAGGTCGATGTCGGCGCGGACCGGGTAGTGGTCGGAGGCGTGCTCGGTGGTGGCGTCCCGGACCGTCCAGAGGCGCTGCGCCCGGGCGGCCAGGGGCGGGCTGGCCAGCAGGTAGTCGAGGCGGACCTGGCCGAACTCGCGGCCCGCGAAACCGGTCGGCACGGTCCGGCCGTCGCCCTCGCCGGCGGTGTGCCACAGGTCGGTGAAGCCCTCCGAGCGGATGGCCGCGACCGCCCGGGTGTCCGGGGCGCCGTCCGGCCCGAGGTGCCGGACCCGGTACAACGACGGCTGGGCGGCCAGTTCCGCCGCGTGGTCGCCGTCCGGGTCGAGGCCGTTCATGTCGCCGGCGATCAGGACCATCGAGCGGGCCGAGGCGTACCGGGCGGCCAGCCAGCGGGCCTCCCGGTACCGGCGCTGCGGGGAGAACGGGTTGAGGTGCGCGCTGATCGCGGTGAGTGTGCCGGCCGGGGTGCCGATCACGGCGACCGCGGCGGCGTGGTGCAGCCGGCAGCTGATCGACACCCGCCGGATGATCCGCAGCGGCTTGCGGACCAGGACCGCGACCGGCTGGGCGAACAGGGAACGGGCCAGGTGCGCGGTCATCCCGGTCGCGTCGGTCAGCTCCCGGAGCCGGCGTTGCCCGTACCGCGGGAAATGCTGCAGCTCCTGCAGGCAGAGGACGTCGGGCCGCTCCCCGCGGATCACCTCGATGATCGCCGGCAGGCGATCGCCACCGCCGTTCTTGATGTTCCACGTCATCAGGCGGACCGTCATGCGACGGGCTCCAGCTTGCGGCGGTCCTCGACGCGGACGGCGGCCTCGGAGACGGTCTCGGCGTGCTCGTTGGGGCGTACCGTCCACCACAGCACCCCGATCCAGGTCGCCGTGAGCAGGGCCGCGCCCATGACGTCGGTGGGGTGGTGCATGCCGCGGTACATCCGGGACAGCGCCACGATCAGCGGCATGATCACCGCGAGGGCCGGGAAGATCCAGCGCCACGGCTGCCGGACCCGGGCCATCACGATGATCGCGATGGCGGCCCAGAGGCACATGGTCGCGGCGATGTGCCCGGACGGGAACGACGAGGTCGGCATCGGGCCGTCGAGCTGCTCGGCGGACGGGCGGTCGCGGCCCACCGACGCGGCGGCGCAGAGGAACAGGGTCAGCTCGCCCATCATGGTGAAGGCCAGGAAGACGACCGGGCGCCACTGCCGCCACAGGGCCAGCGCCAGCGGGCAGAAGATCAGCGAGATGATCAGGATGGCGTGGGTGTCACCGGCCTTGCTGGCCAGCCAGCTCAGGTCGTCGAGCCGCGGCGTACGGAACGTCTGCAGCCACCGCACGAACCGGTCGTCGAAGGCCGGCTCCCAGCGGTTGACGCTGTACCCGACCAGGTAGAGCAGGCCGAAGACGAACACCCAGCCGACCAGGATCTCGGCCGCCTTGGCCCACGGGTGCGGCAGGACGGCGCCCTCGGCCGGCGCCGGCTTGAGGTCGATCCCGGCCTCCGGCTCCAGGCCGTCGGTGATCGGCGGGGTCTCGTGGCCGGCCTCGCGGCGCCAGATCCGGAAGGCGTACGCCGTCACGCTGATCCACGCCAGCCCGAGCAGCCACCCGCCCAGCACGTCGGAGACGAAGTGCACGCCCAGCGCGACCCGGGTGAACCCGACCGCCGCCACGATCAGCGCGGCGAGCCCGATGAACCAGGGCCGCCAGCGCCGCCGGACCGCGGGCAGGAAGATCAGCACGATCATCCCGTAGACGACCATCGACCCGAGCGCGTGCCCGCTGGGGAAGCTGTTGCCCGGCGCGGTCGCGACCGGCGCCTCGACGACCGGGCGGAGCCGGCCGATCAGCGCCTTCAGCGACGGGTCCATGATCAGCGCGCCGGCCCCGGTGACCAGCAGGTAGACCGCCGGGCGCGGCCGCCGGCGGATCAGCAGCACGGCAGCGGTCAGGACGACCAGCGGCAGCAGCACGCCGCGCCCGCCGAACGAGGAGATCTGCTTCAGCACCGCCACCGTCGTCTCCGAGCCGGAGGCCCAGCGGTTCAGGCCGTCGGCCACCGACCGGTCCAGGTCCAGCAGCGGCTGCCAGTGGAACCGGACCAGCAGCAACAGCACACCGAAGGTCAGGCCGATCGCGGTCACCACGAGCAGGCCGAGCACGCTGCGCTCGGCGAAGTGGCGCACCGGCGCCCAGCCGGTGCGCTCCACCACACGGTTGTCTTCCACGGGGCACTCCAACGTATCGGGGGTGCCGCGTTCTTACCCGGACGACTCCGCCGATACACCGGGTTCGCGAGGGGCGGGAATCTGCGGGAACTCGGCGACCGGCTCCTCCGCGTCCGGCTCCCAGCGGTCCTCCAGGGCGGGCCGCTGCACGCCCACCCGGCGGGCCTCCAGCTGGGCGGCGAAGGCGAGGCCGAGGAAGAGCGCGATCCCGGTCAGGTTGGCCCAGATCAGCAGGGCCATGATCGCCGTCAGCGGGCCGTACGTGGCGCCGAACCCGTCACTGAACCGGATGTACCCGGCCAGCAGCAGGCTCGCCAGCCACCACAGCACCGTCGACACCACCGCGCCGAAGAGCAGCCAGGAGAGGGCGGGCTGGTTGCGGCGTACCGAGTGCCGGAAGAGCAGGCTGACCGCGAAGACGATCAGCAGCAGGCTCAGCGGCCAGCGGATCACGTCCCAGGTCACGCGCACGCCGTGGGACAGCTCCAGGTTGCGTTGCGCCGAGTCGCCGGTCACCCGCCCGGCCACCAGCAGCAGGAACCCGAACAGCGCGGGCAACCCGGCGACCAGCGCCAGGATCGCCGCCCGGAGGTACTTGCGCAGGGCCGGCCGGTCGCGTTCCACCCCGTAGATCCGGTTGGCCCCGCGCTCGATCTGGGCCATCGCGCTGGTCAGCGCGAACAGTCCGGTGATCATGCCGAGGGTCAGGGCCAGTTCGCCCGCCTCCTCGGTCCGGTCGTCGTCGATCAGCAGCTGCTCGACCATCTGTTTGCTGTCGCCGGGGGTGAGCCCGACGACGGTGTCCGCGACGATCCGGCCGCCGTCCTGCACGCCGAGGTCGGTGGCCAGGCCGGAGAGGGCGATCAGGAACGGCACGATGGCGAGGCAGAGCTGGAAACCGAACGCCCGGGCGTGGCTGAAGCCGTCGCCGTACCGGAACCGGACGAACGCGTCGTGCAGCAGCGGCCAGCGCCCGTAGTGGCGCAGCGCGAGGAACGCGTCGTCGGCCGAGAGCTTGTCCCCCGGCATCATCCGCGTCTCGGGAACCGGTTCGGTGCTGCTCAAGCCTTCTCCTCCGCCACGGCTTCCCGGACCGGCTCGGCCCGGCGGGCGGCCTGGGAGGCGTCGTACGCCAGATCCGGGTCGGCGTCCGGCTGGGGCACACAGAGCAGCAGCGCCTTCGGCCGCACCTGGATCTTCATGACCTTGCCCGGCGCGATCAGATCACCGTCGAGCTGGCGGGCCTGTGCCCGGTTGCTGTAGATCTCAACCCGCTGTGCGGTGTACGTCTCCATCAGCGGCACCCGCTCCCGGCGACTGACCACGGCCCAGGCCAGCGCCGCCCAGTGGGCCAGATTGCCGGGGCTGAGGATCGCCACGTCGACCTTGCCGTCGTCGGGCTGGGCCTTGCTGAGCAGCCGCACCCCGCCCTGGAGCCGGCCCACGTTGCCGACGATCACGGCTTTCGGCCGGCGCGGCATCGGCGGGCCGCCGTCCAGCCGGATCCGGACCCGCATCGGGCGGTCCAGCAGGTGCTGGGCGGCGCCGCCGACGTACGCCAGCCAGCCGATCCGCTTCTTCGCCTTCTCCGAGGTGTCCTCGAGCATCTGCGCGTCGAAACCCATCCCGGCCATCACCACGAAGCACCGGTCGCCGAGCACCCCGACGTCGATGCGCCGCCGGCCGCCCTCCAGGGCCACCTCCAGCCCGGTGGCCGGGTCGCCGCCGAGGCCCAGGTTCGCGGCGAGCAGGTTGCCGGTGCCGGCCGGGAGGACGGCCAGGGCCACGTCGCTGCCGGCCAGAGCGGTGACGACGGCGGTCACGGTGCCGTCGCCGCCACAGGCGAAGACGAGTTCGGCGCCGTCGGCGACGGCACGGCGGGCCTGACCACGGCCGGGGTCCTCCGGGGTGGTCTCGTACCAGCGCGGTTCCGGCCAGCCGGCCCGGCGCAGTCCCTCGTGCACGGTGCGCCGAAGGTGATCGATATCGGCCACTTTGGTGGGGTTCACCACGACGGCGGAGCGAGGTCCAGTCACGCCGCTCAGTGTGCCGGAGTCATGTCACGGGGGCGACTCGGCAACGGTCACCTGAGCATGAAGGCACACTGCACGGGTGACCGAAGTGACCTACCCCCAGGTCGGGGCGACCCGGACCGGCCGCCTGCCGACCGGATACCGGCACCTGCGCCACCGCACCGCGATCGGCGCCGGGGAGGACGTGCTGGCCCGGGCCGGCGCGGCGATCCTCGGCTTCCGGATGCACCGGGCCATCGGCGCCCGGATCACCGCCGACGCCGGGCGGGCGGCGCCGGGCGTGCTGCTCACCATCGGGCTCGGGCCGCTGCGCGCCCCCTGCGAGGTGGTCTGGACGATCGAGGAGGGGGATCGGATCGGATTCGCGTACGGCACCCGGCCCGGCCATCCCGCCAGCGGCGAGGAGGCGTTCGTGGTGGAACGTGACGCGCACGACACGGTGTGGTTCACGGTCACCGCGTTCTCCCGCCCGGCCGGGACGCTGATGCGGGTGGCCGGGCCGGCCGCGGTGGGGTTCCAGCACGCCTTCGCCCGCGCCTGCGGCCTGGCCGTGCGCCGCCTGTCCCGCTGAGCGTGTGGAGTTGCGGCGCGCGTGACGGCCGAAAACAACACACTCTCGAGCGTGTGGAGTTACGGCGCGCCGGACGGCCGAGATCAACACGGGGGATCTGGGTAACGTGGGGCGGTGAGCGTTACCTCGGTGACCTGGTGGGGGCACAGCACGGTGTGGATCGCCGACTCCGGCGTGACCCTGCTGACCGATCCGGTTCTCACCGGCCGCCTGGCCCACCTGCGGCGGATGGCCGGTCCCCCGCCCCGGCTGCCGGGCCCGCCGGACGCGATCCTCCTGTCGCACCTGCACGCCGACCATTTCCACGTGGCGTCGCTGCGCGCCGTACCCGGGGAACCGCTGTTGATCCTGCCGCGCGGAGCGGCGGCCTTCGCCGTGAAAGCCCTGGGCAGGCGGGTGGCCGGGCGATGCGTCGAGCTCGCGGCGGGCGAGGAGGCCACGATCGGGAAGCTCCGGGTACGCGCGGTGCCCGCCCGCCACGACGGCAACCGCGGCCCGTGGTCCCGGGAGCGGGCGGCAGCCGTCGGGTTCGTGGTGGAGGGCGCCACCCGGACGTGGTACGCGGGCGACACCGGCCTGTTCGACGAGATGTCCTCGTTCGGCCCGCTGGATCTGGCGCTGATCCCGGTCGGCGGCTGGGGCCCGACCCTGGGCGCGCACGGCCACCTGGACGCCAGGGACGGCGCGGAGGCGCTGCGCCGCGTCGAGGCGTCCTGGGCGGTGCCGGTGCACTACGGCACGTTGTGGCCGATCGGGATGGGCCGGGTGCGGCGGCACATGTTCGACGAGCCGGGCGAGCGGTTCGCCGGTTTCGCCGCGGAGGCCGCCCCGGGCAGCCGGGTCCGGGTGCTGGCGCACGGTGAGACCCTCGGCATCGAGCCGGCCGCGTGATCGACGCGCTGTCCGGTCTGGGCTGGCTGTTCCTGGTGGTGGCGTTCGGGGCGGTCGTGCCGGTCGTGCCGACCGGGGCGGCGGTCAGCGGGGCCGCGGCGCTGGCGTTCCATCAGCAGTCGTTCACGGTCGGGCTGGTGGTGCTGGCCGGCGCGGCCGGCGCCTACGCCGGTGACCTGGTGATGTACGCGATGTGCCGGTTCGGCGGTGAGCAGCTGGCCCGCCGCCTGCGCTGGCTGGGCAACGAGGACCGGCTCACCGCCGTGAAGGCCCGGATCACCACGAACCAGGTGCAGGTGCTGCTGGTGTCCCGGCTGATCCCGGGCGGCCGGATCCCGGTGCTGCTGGCCGCCGCGTTCGCCGGGGTTCCGTGGCGCACGTTCGTGGTCGCCAACCTGCCGGCCTGTGCCCTGTGGTCGGCGGTCTACGCGGCGATCGGGGTGGCCGGCGGGTCGCTGTTCGCCGAGCCGTGGCAGGGCGTGCTCGCCGCCCTGATCGCGATCCTGCTGCTGAACCGGGTGCTGGCCTGGTGGGGCCGGCGCCGCGAGGTCAATACCTCAGATGCGTCCGGGTGAGGCTCGCGACCTTCTCCACGTGCCCGATGCCGCCGTCCATGGTCTTGTTGGTGTGGGTCAGCACGGCGATCGAGACGTCGGCGCCGGCGCCGGTGATCCGGCCGACCGAGTTGATGATCCACAGGTTGTTCTCGGTGGAGCGCTGCAGCCAGCCGTTCTTGACGGTGGCGTCCTCGCCGTCGCGGGCCGCCGCGGTGACTCCCCAGTCCTGGTCCGGGGCGACGGTGCTCATCAGCTGGTGGGCGTACGCCCGGGAGGCCGGGGTCAGCCCGCTGCGATCGGAGACCAGCTGGGTGAGCAGCTTCACCTGGTCCACCACCGTGGTCCGGGTGAGGCCCCAGGAGCTGCTGACCTTCGTCTGGGTGAGGCCGAGCCGCTTGTTGCAGGCGGTCAGCCCGGTGATCCGGCCGACCTTGCCGTACAGCGCGGTGGTGGCGGCGTTGTCGCTGTACCGGATCATCTTGTCGGCCAGCGACTTCTCGTTCGTGGTCAGCTTGCGGCCGGCGTCCTGGGCGGTGAGCAGCAGGCAGGCGAGCACCTGCACCTTGACGACGCTGGCCGTCTCGTACTTCTCGGCGCCGCGGTAGGCGTACGTCTGCCCGGTCTTGCGGTCGTAGACGGCGACCGAGAACTCCGGCTTGCCGGTCGCGTACTTCGCCAGCGCCGCGTCGAGGGCCTTGGCCCGCTTGGCCCGTTCGAGGGCCGCCAGCTCCGCCGGGGAGGGACCGGTCGGGGACGGCGCCGAGGCCGGGACGTCCTGAAAGGAGCCGGCCAGCGTGCCGCCGCCGGCGCTGCCGGAGGAGCCGCCCAGCATGCCCTTCGCCACCAGGACCGATCCGCCCAGGATGCCGACCGCAGCCACCACGAGGATCAGATTTCGGGTACGTCGCACGCATGCATACTGCCGTGCCGGGAGCCGGATCGGGCCATCGGAATGCTGTGTATTCCGGACTTTCGACGCTCAGCTCTCCTACCCGCACTTTCCGTGACCAGGTGGGAGATGCGTTCCGGGCGCACAATGGGGACATGTCCTCTCTCGTGTCCGGCGCCATCCGTTTGACCACCTCCGCTCTGGGCCGGGTGATCGAGACAGCCGCCACCGCGGTGACCATTCCGGTGCGCGCGGTCGGCCTGATCGGCCAGACCGAGCTGCTGGTGAGCCGGGTGACCGTGGTCGCCGCGCAGGCCGAGGAGCTGGTGAAACGGATCTCCGCGGTGGCTGCCGCCGCCGAGTCCGCGGCGGCCGAGACCCGGGCCGTGGCCAGTGCCGCGGCCCTCGCCGTGCAGGAGACCGCCGCCATCGCGACCGCCGCCGGCGACCTGGTCCGCCGGGTCTCGATCACCGCGGAGGCGGCCGGCATGGTGGTCGGCGACGCGGCCACCGCGGTGGGCGAGGTGACCACGATCACGGCCCGGGCGAAAACGGTCGCCGGAGACGTGGAGACCATGGTCGGCGACTACTCCCCCACCCTGCGCCAGGCCGCCCCGCTGGCCGCCCGGTTCGTCGCCGAGCTCACGCCGGACGAGGTGACCGCCGCGATCCGGATGATCGACGAGCTGCCGGCCCTGCAGCGGCATCTGGTCCACGACGTGATGCCGCTGCTCGGCAAGCTCGATCAGGTCGGCCCCGACCTGCACAAGCTTCTGTCGGTCACCGAGGACCTGCACCTGGCGATCGCCGGCCTGCCCGGTCTGAAGATGCTGCGCCGCCGTGGCGAGGAGCGCACCCACGAGCAGGATTGAGGTCAGACGGCGAGGATCAACCCCTTGATCTCGTACGAGGCGATGTCCGGCCGGATCGTCACGGTCGGATGCTGGATCATCCGCAGGCCCGGCATGGCGAAGAGCCTGCTGAGGAAGATGTCGGTCTCCTGGATCGCGACGTAGGCGCCGGGGCACTTGTGCGCGCCGTCGCCGAACGAGAGGCCGGCGCCGACCGTGCGGCCCGGGCAGACCGCGCCGGGCTGCTCGCCGGCTTCCCCGGGGTCCAGGTTGGCCGCCGCCACCGCGATGTCGACGCGCGCCCCGGCCGGGATCGTCACGTCGCCGAGCGGCACGTCGGCGGTGGTCCAGCGGAGCAGGTCGCCGACGACCGGCTCCAGGCGCAGGATCTCGTGCAGGATGGCGACCCGCTCGCTCTGGTCGCCGGTCTCGTACCGGGTCCGCAGCGTCTCGTCGCTGAGCAGGTGCCACGCGGCGACGGTGATGAACTCGCGGGTGGTGACCATGCCGGCGGCTGCGAACGTGACGCACTCGCCGAGGATCTCGGCGGTGGTGCAGCCCTCGTCGAGCAGGTGCGAGATCAGGTCGTCGCGCCGGTTCCTCCGGCGGGCGGCGACGGCCGGGCGCACGTCGCGCCAGAGGAACGACAGCAGCACGCCGTTGTTGAAGACCTTCTCCCGGAGCGCGGACAGCCCACGGGCCCGCGGGTCGGGGATGCGGAAGAACCGGTCGAGCCGGCGGGGCATCCCGGGCGGGCTCTCGGTGAGGCCGACCACCTCGGCGGCGACCGCGACGGCGAGCTGGAAGGAGAGCGCGGAGAGGTCGGCCGCGCCGCGCCGCCGCAGCGCCTCGCACTGTTCGGCGGCGAGACGGTGCATGAGGTCGCCGTACGCGCTCTCGACCCGTTTCGGGGTGAAGAACCGGGCGGTCTGCCGTCGCTGCTCGCGGTGCTCCGGCCCGTCCCGGTAGAGCATCGGCAGCCGCATCCGGCCCTGGTGACGCAACGCGTTCTCGATGCCGAGCCCGGCCTGCCGGGTGTCGGTGTGCCGCAGGAACTGCCGGGCGGTCGGGTAGTCCTGGATCTCCCAGACGCCGTCGGGGCCGATCCGGACCGGACAGCCGGGCGACCGCTCACCGCGGTGGACCTTGCGGCTGTTGTCGACTGTGGTCATTCATCGATTCTGATACACGGCACGAAAAATCTGGCGTGTTGACTTCGGGCGCGCATAGCGCCCGAAGTCAACACGCGTGATCTGTCAGTAGACCGAGACGCCGTACGCGTTCAGGGCCTCGACGACGGGCTGGAAGTACGTCGTGCCGCCGCTGGTGCAGTTGCCGCTACCGCCCGAGGTCAGGCCGTGCGCGGTGGTGCCGGAGTAGAGCGAGCCGCCGCTGTCGCCCGGCTGGGCGCAGACGGTGGTGCGGATCAGGCCGGAGACCGAGCCCTCGGCGTAGTTCACCGTGCTGTTGAGCGCGGTGACCCGGCCGGAGCGGGTGCCCGTGGTGGAGCCGCGCCGGTAGACGGTCGCACCCACGGCCGGGGTGGCCGCCGAGGCGATGTCGACCGTGGTGCCGACGCCGCCGGTCTTGACGATCGTCGTGTTGGTGTAGCGGACGATGCCGTAGTCGTTGCCGGGGAAGCTGGAGCCGGCGGTGGTGCCGAGCGTGACCGAGCCGTTGTTCCAGGACGACGAGCCCCGGGTGCAGTGGCCGGCGGTCAGGAAGTAGGAGGTGCCGGCGCTGTTGCGGACGTTGAAGCCGAGCGAGCAACGCCCGCCGCCCGAATAGATCGCGTCGCCGCCGGAGATCCGGAGGCTGAGCTTGCCGGGGACGGTCTCCATCCGGGCGGTGTCGCCGAGCTTGGCGACGGTGGCCTTGACGGCGGCCAGTTTCGCGCCGGTGACGCTCTCGTCCACCGAGACGACGACCTGGTTCGTGATCGGGTCGACGGCGAAGGCGGTGCCCGGCGTCTTGAGGTTGACCTTGAGGCTCTCGTCGGCGGCGGCCAGGGTGGCGCCGCTGCGGGCCACGTACCGCGGCTTGGCTCCGGCCAGGGTCACCTCGGCGGCGGTCGCCGCGTCGGTCACGTTGACCACGAGCTTGCCGGAGGAGTCCAGGAAGGAACCGGCGTCCCTGGCGCCCAGCCGGGCGTCGAGGGTCGTGGCGAGGGTGGCGGCGGCGAGGGACGTGTCGGCGGAGGGGGCGGCGGAGGCGGGTGAGGCGGCCAGCCCACTGGCGACGAGTACGCCCGCCGCCAGGCCGACGATCGGTCGGCGAAGCATCGGGTTGAGCACGGTTCCTCCCGGGGGATGGGGGTGGTACGCCGGTCCGGCGTACCGCGTGCTCGCAGTATTTAAATTGATCGATTTCTTGGCAAGGGTGTGTGAACGATCACCGATCGGCGTCCAAACCGCCCGTGAACAGGCAAGACAACCGGGTCATACCGTGGCCCTATAACCCATTCGGGATGAACCGCGTGCCGGCCGGCGACCCTCGTCGCCGGCCGGCACCGCCACTACATCGACACACCCGACCGGCCCTCTTACCGCTCGACGACGACGATGGGCGCGTCGTCGGCGAGCCGATAGCCCAGGCCGTACACCGTGGTGATCAGCTCCGGGTCGTCCAGCTTGGTCCGCAGGCGGCTGACGTGCACGTCGACCGTCCGGTTGGTGGTGTGCCGGTGCCCCCAGACATGGGTGAGCAGCTGGGCCCGGCTGAACACCTGTCGCGGGTGCCGGGCCAGGAAGAGCAGGAGGTCGTATTCCAGGCGGCTGAGCTCGAGCAGCCGGCCGTCGCGGAACGCGGTCCGGGCCCGGGGGTCGAGACGGATTCCGGCGGCGGCCTCCGGCCGGACGGCGTCGTCGCCACCCACCTCCACGGCGCCCGCGGCACCGGCGGCGTCGACCAGCTCACGGAGGGCGGCCAGCACCCGCTCCCGGCCGCCGGCGCCACCGGCGATGCTGATCGTCACGGTGACGGGCGCCTGGTCGTCATCCACCCGCTGCTCCGGCGGCGGGTCGGGCGCGGGCCGCAGCAGGACCGGGCGGGGGTACGTGGCGTGAGGATGCGCGACGGCGAGAGCGGACATGGCTACTCCTTCGACGATGAGCCCGCCCGAGAGCGGGCGAGCGCCCCGCAAGGATACATTTCCTATCTGCTAAATAGGCATAGTGCCTGAGCGTGTCAGGCGTCATATCCCCAGCGGCGACAATTCCCTATCGGCTAACTAGGCTATTGCCGAAGTCGCAGCGGGCGCGCCACCCTCCACAGTGTGGAGGGTTCCCACCAGATGGAAGGCGGGATCGACGATGACCGGAATCCTGGTGGTGTCCGGCAACCCGCGGTCCGGATCGCGGACCTCGACGCCGGCCGTCGCGGTCGGCGAGGCGATCGCCGGGCGCACCGGCGCGCCGCCACCGCACGTGATCGAGGTGGGGACGCTCGGTGCGATCGTGGTCCGGCCGGGCCTGCCGGTGCTGGAGTCGGACCTGCCGGAGTCCGTGGCGATCGCGCAGAAGTACGCCGCCCCTCAGGACTGGTGAACGGTCACCGTGTAGGCGCGGGTCGCCGTCTGGCGCCACGCGTCGGTGAAACGCACCGTGAAGGCGTACTCCCCGGCGGTGGCGCCGGTGCCCCACAGCAGGCCGGACTCCTCGAGCGTCAGGCCGTCCGGCAGCGCGCCGGACTCCAGCGACCACGAGCCGTCCCGCCCGTCGGCGACGGTCAGCTGCTGTTCGTAGTCCTCCTCGCTGTGCAGGCCGGGCAGCTCGGCGTCGATCACCGGGATCGAGGCGGTCACCGGGATCGTCACCTGCCGGGTCACCGACTGGGGCACGTAGTCGGTGAAGCGGACGGTGACCGTACGGGTGCCGGGCGTGGTGGGCGTACCGGAAATGACGCCTGAAGCCGAAAGAGACAGACCTGCCGGAAGCATGCCGGAGGCGATCTTCCAGCCGCCGCGGCGGCTGGACGCGAGCGCGAGCCGTGCCGCGTACGGGCGTCCCACCTGCGCCGTCGCGGTCCGGGTGGTGGCGATCGCCGGGGCCTTGGGTGGCACGGGCACGAACAGCAGCCGGTCCGGCGAACCGGCCCGTCCGGTGACCCGGCCCTTGGTCGCGTCCGCGATCAGGCGCGCCTGCACCTGCGCCGGGGTGTACCCCGGGTAGGCGTCCAGGATCAGCGCCGCCGCCCCGGCCACGTGCGGAGCCGCCATCGAGGTGCCGCTGTACACGGCGGTGGCGGTGTCGCCCGCCGCCGTCGCGGACCGGATGCCGACGCCCGGCGCGAACAGGTCCACGCCGCGCCCGAAGTTGGAGAACACCGCACGCCGGTCCCGGCTGTCGGTGGCGGCCACGGTGACCGCCTGCGGCAGGTCGGCGGGGCTGCTCCGGTTCGCGTCGACGTTCTCGTTGCCGGCCGCCACCACGTAGGTGACGCCGGACGCGATCGAGTCCGCGACCGCCCGGTCCAGGGCCGGGCTGTTGCCGCCGCCCAGGCTCATGTTCGCCACCGCCGGGCGGGCCGCGTTCGCGGTCACCCAGTCGATGCCGTCGATGATGTCCGAGACGTACCCCTCGCCGTGGCAGTCCAGCACCCGTACGCCGACCAGGCGGACCTTCTTCGCCACACCGAAGGTGGACCCGCCGATCGTGCCCGCGACGTGGGTGCCGTGGCCGTTGCAGTCGTTCGCGTCCGCGTCCCGGTCGACGAAGTCGTAGCCCGACTCGGCCCGGCCGCCGAACTGCTGATGACGGGTCCGGATCCCGGTGTCGATCACGTACGCGTGCACGGTGTCCCCGTCCGCCGGCGGCAGAAAGCTCTTCGACGCCGTGACCGGCCGCTGGTCGATCCGGTCCAGGCCCCACGGCGGGTTCGCCTGCCGGCCCGCGACGGAGACGAGCCGGTCCCGTTCGACGTGCCGGACCTGCGGGTCGGCGGCGACCCGGCGGGCCTGCGCGGCGGTCATCTCGGTGACGAACCCGGGGAAACCGCGGAACCCGTGCAGGAACCGGCCCGTCGCGGCGGCCCGTGACGCGAAGACACCCTCGTGCTTCCACGTGACGATGTAACGCTCCTGCGGCTCGGCGGCCCGCGCCGGCAGCGGGGCCGCGAGGGCCGAGGCGGCGACGGTCGCGGTGAGCACGGAGCCGAGGATCCCGTTACGCATGCCAGGCGTGATCGGTCGCCGGGCGGGCCGGTTGAGGGATCAGCCCCGGTGAGCGAACAGGGCCAGGCGTACCCGGTTCGGGCTCCCGGTCTTGGTCATCAGCGCCGCGATGTGGGTCTTCACCGTGGTCACGCCGATGTGCATGCGCTCGGCGATCTCGGCGTTGCCCAGGCCCTCGGCCACCAGGTCCAGCACCTCCCGCTCCCGCGCGGTCAGTCCGTCGGCACGGGCGCGCGGCTCCGGCCGGGCGCCCACCGCGCGGGCCACCAGCCGGCGCAGCACGTCCTGGCTGAACGGGCTCTCCCCCGCCGCGACCTGCCGGATCCCGGTCAGCAACTCGTCCGGCGGCGCGTCCTTGAGCAGGAACCCGCAGGCGCCGGCCTGCAGCGCGGGGTACAGGTGGTCGTCGTCCCCGAACGTGGTCAGCACCAGCACCCGGGCGGCCGGCCGGGCGGCGACGATGCGGCTGGTCGCGGTGATCCCGTCGACCCCGGGCATCCGCAGATCCATCACGATCACATCGGGTACGAGCCGCGCCGCCAGCTCGATCGCCGCGCGCCCGTCACCCGCCTCCCCCACCACCTCCATGCCGTCCGCCGCGTCGCAGAGCATCCGCAGCCCGGCCCGGATCAGTTGCTGATCGTCGACCAGCAGGACACGGATCACGCCGGCAACACCGTGCGCACGCGCCACCCCTTCCCGGACGGCCCCGCGGTGAGGCTGCCCCCGAGCACCGCCACGCGTTCGCGCATGCCGGTCAGTCCATGGCCGCCGGCCGGCACGTCCCGCGGCCCGGCGTGCGGGTGGCCCCCGTCGTCGGCCACCTCCCAGTCCAGGTCCGAGCCGGTCACGGTGATCCGCAGCCGGGCGGTGGCGGACGGGCCGGCGTGCTTGGCGACGTTGGTCAGCGCCTCCTGGGTGAGCCGCAGCACGGCCAGGCCCCGCACCGCGTCCAGGCCGGTGACCGCCGGGTCGATCTCCGCCTCCACGTTCACCCCGGCCAGCCTGGCCGTCTCCACGGCGCCGGCCAGCGCGGACGGGAGCGCGGACGGCTCGATGGCGGTCAGCGCGGCGTCACCGCGTACCCCGTCGGGGTCGCGCAGCACCGCGACCAGCCGCCGCAGATCGGTGAGCGCCTCCGAACCGGTCCGGTGCACGTCGTCGAAGACGTCGGCGACCTTCCCGTCGAGATCCGGCAGCACGTGCCGGGCCACCCCGATCCGCAGCACGATCGAGGCGACGTGGTGGGCGACCACGTCGTGCAGCTCCCGGGCGATGGCGCTGCGCTCGTCGGCACGGGCCGCCCGCTGCTCCGACTCGGCCCGCGCGGCGGCCTGCACGCCCAGCTCGTGGGTGGTCCGGCCGACCGTGCCGAGCAGGATCGGCAGGCCCAGGTTGGTGACCAGCCCGACCAGGCTCTCGGCCACGCTGACGTCCGAGCCGGGCAGCCCGATCGTCAGGTAGACCGTGGCGACGAGAGCAGCCCCCGCGCCGACCCAGGCCCGCCGGGGCGCCCAGAAGGCCAGCTCGCCGAGCGCCCACGCGGTGCCGACCTGGTTGATCGTCGCGTCGTCGGTCCAGATCATCGCGGCGGCGAACAGCACCGTCTGGAGCAGCAGGTTGATCGGTTGCCGACGGTGCAGCAGGATCCCGGTGGCGAACGCGGTGACCGCGAGCGCCCACTGGAGCCCGGACGGCGGCCGCTGCGTGCCGCAGATGACGACCAGGTAGGCCACGCCGCTGAGGATCAGCAGCAGCATGCGCGGCAGCGTCTCCCGCGCGTTGAAAAGGCGGCCCGCCCACATGACCGTCAGCCTAGGGGGTCGCGCCGCCGGGGGCGCACCGCCAGGTAGGCGGCCGGCCCGAGCGGCCCGAGCAGGATGGTGAGCAGCAGGATCATCAGCGCCCAGAACGGCGCGGCCAGCAGGAACGTGAGGCTGAACAGGAAGCCGGTCACTTGCGGACCGCCACACCGGCCGCGCCGGCGGTCACCGCCGCGAGCGCGGCGAGCGCGGCGAGGGTGATCCCATCGGGTTGCAGCAGCGGTTGCGCACGCAGCGCCTGCCAGGTCAGAAGCAGCACCAGTACGGCGTACGCGCTCCCGAAGATCAACACAAGACGTGCCCGCACCTTCGCCGCCAACCCTGTCCACCGCGCCAGCCCGTACGCCAGCAGCGGCAGCGCCTGCAGGGCGTGCAACCCGACGAAGTGGCTGATCCGCAGATCCCCGCCGGTGGTGCTCCAGCCGGTGAGCGGCATGCTCGGCCCGCCGTCCGCGACCCCGACCGAGTGCGCCCCGATCAGGCCGTCCGCGGTCTGCTGCGAGGTCATCAGGAACGCCAGGGCCATGCCGAGCAGCGAGATCCCGAGCCCGAGCCGGATCGCGAAGGCGGCGGGCCGGTCCGGGATCCGCTGCCGCAGCGCCGCCACCGCGATCACCGCCTGCGCGAAGAACAGCACCATGATCGCCGGCCCCATGATGTTCCAGAGCGTCTCGTCCAGCGGGCTGCTCACGTTGTAGTGGCTGGTCGTGCCGCGGATCACCTGGGTCACGATGATGGACATCTCGACGACGGCGACGCCGACGATGACGACCCCGGCGCGTTCGGCGGCCCGGCTGCGCCGCGGCAACATCGCCAGCAGCCAGGCCAGCGTCCAGCCGTAGACGACGAACGACACGGAGAACTTGAACGGCTTGGCCCAGATCGGCATGCCGACCAGCATCCGGTCGTCGGCGAGGAGCCCGATCCCGGAGACGACGGCCAGCACCACGGCGCCGCCGGTGAGCCAGAGCAGCGGGCGGTGCCAGCGGACCGGGGTACGCGCTTCGGCCCTCGAATCGACAGTAGTCATGGATTCACCCTCGATCACGGCGGCGCCGGGATCGCCCGCCGGGCGGCCGCACCCGCGGCCGGTCGAACGAGGCCCTCTCCTCCTCTGGTACGAGGCGGTGATACTGGCGCGGTGGATCACACCCCGGGCATCACCGACTTCCCCGCCGACGAGACCGGACGGCGCAGCAGCACCGCGTTCGGCCGCGCCGTCGTCGCCGACGCGCTGCGCCACCTCGACCCGGCCGCCGCGGCCGGGGCCGAACGCGAGACCGACTGGCGGCGCAACTATCTGCGCCACTTCCGCGCCCTGGTGGAGACCGGGCTGGCCGGGGACGGGACGGCCGGTTACGAGATCGCCGAGGAGGGCCTGGCCTCGGTGCAGGCCCGGGTCCGGTTCCGGCGCGACGACGGGGAGTTCAGCCTGGCCCAGGCGCTGATGGCGGCCCCGGAACGGCCGCTGGAGACGACCGAGGTGATCGGGCGGGAGCGTCCGGAGACCGAGGTGGTCCTGCCGTACCGGGGCACGGAACTGCGCGGCGACGCGCTGAGCCGGCAGCTGGACGCGTGGGTGGCCGCCGGGGTGATCGAGGAGTCGTGCGCCGAGGCGGTCAAGGAGGTGGCCGGCTCGCCGGACTGGCTGGACCTGAGCGACCAGACGCTGATCGCAGCCGGCGCCGGCACCGAGATGGGCCCGGTCGCGGCGGTCCTCGGCTGGGGCGGCACGGTCCTCGCCCTCGACCTGCCCCGCGACGACCTGTGGCAGCGGGTGCGCGGCACGGTGACCGCCGGGCGGCTGTACGCCCCGACCGGCGGCGCCGACCTGCTGAGGGATCTGGGCGCGGTGGCGCAGTGGCTGCTCGGCTTCGACGGGCGGCTGATCCTCGGCAACTACGTTTACGCGCCCGGCGGCGCCTATCCCCTGCTGGCGGCCGCCGTCGACGCCCTCGGCACCCACCTGCGGCACCACCGGCCGGACACCGCGCTCGCCTTCCTGGCCACCCCGACCGACGTGTACGCCGTTCCCGAGGCCGCCGTCACGCACTCCCGGGGCCGGTACGCCGCCCGGTCGTGGCGCGCCCGGATCGGCGCCGCGGCCTCCGGCGGACGGCTGCTGCGGCCGAACTACCCGTGCGCCGAGATCCCCGGGATCAGCGACAGCCTGGTCCCGCAGCAGGGACCGAACTACGCCCTGGCCAAGCGCATCCACCGGTGGCGGGCCACGCTGACCCGCCGGGACGGGGTGGTCAGCTTCGCGGTCGCGCCGCCGACCCGGACCAAGTCGGTGACCAGCAACCGGCTGCTGGCCGCCGCGTACGCCGGAGCGCACCTGTTCGACGTGGAGATCTTCGAGCCGGAGACGGCCAGCAAGCTGATGGCCCTGCTGCTGGTGCACCAGATCCGCAAGCCGCGGTCCGCCGCCGCGGCCGCCTGGCGGGACGAGGCCGCCTGCGCCGCGCACGGCGGCCTGTGGCACACCGCGTACCACCCGCGGACCGCGCTGCCGCTGGCCGCCGTCCGCGGACTGGCGCTGCCGCGGTGACGGCCGCCGGGCTGGTGCTGGCGGCCGGGGCGGGCCGGCGCTACGGGATGCCGAAGGCGCTCGTCGTCCGGGACGGCAGGCTGCTGGTGCAGCGGGCGGTCGCGACGCTGCAGGCGGCCGGCTGCGCCCGGGTGGTGACGGTCCTCGGCGCCGCCGCCGCCGAGGTCCGCGCCGCCGCGCCGGATCTGCCGGAGACGATCGTCAACCCGGACTGGGCGACCGGGATGGGCTCGTCGCTGCGGGCCGGCCTGGCCCATCTGGCGGGGACCGACGCGACCGCGGCGCTGGTCCTGCTGGTGGACATGCCGGGGGTCACGGCCGCGGCGGTCCGCCGGATCCTGGCCGGCGCGGCGCCGGACGCGCTCGCGATGGGCGGTTACGGCGACCGGCGCGGGCATCCGGTGCTGCTCGGCCGCGACCACTGGGCCGGGGTCGCGGCGGTCGCCACCGGTGATCGCGGGGCGCGGGACTATCTGCGCGCCAACCCGGTCCGGGTCGTCCCGGTGGGCGACGTTGCCGACGACGCCGACATGGACGTTCCGTGACCGTCAGGTTGCACAAAATTACAGGCAACCTTTCCGGCCGCGGCGCACACTTACCGGTTGAAAGCATTTCCAGATGCATTTTCGTACGCATTTATCAGCCGGTTTATTAACCAATTAAGGAAGTTGACAGGAACTGCTTCACGGGGCCAGCATGTTCACGTTCACATGAATGGTCACGACGAAAGGTCGAGCGTGTTCAACAATCTGCGTAAGCGGTGGCGTGCCGGTATCGTTGCGGTCGCGGCGCTCGGTCTGGGCCTCGGCGCGGTCGTCTACACGCAAGGCGCTTCCGCCGCCACCTGGCCGAAGGCGACCGGCACCGAGAAGGTCACCGCCAGCAAGCCGATCTCCGGCGTCCACGACGGCAAGCTCAAGCGCTACATCGGCAGCGGCGCGCTCGGCGGCAGCGGACAGGACGAGGGCCAGGACCCGCTGTTCGTCCTGGCCGACGGCGCCACCTTGAAGAACGTCATCATCGGCTCCCCCGCCGCCGACGGCGTGCACTGCCTCGGCTCCTGCACCATCTCCAACGTGTGGTGGGAGAACGTCGGCGAGGACGCCGCCACGTTCAAGGGCGGCAACAACGCCAAGTACACCGTCACCGGCGGCGGCGCCAAGGGCGCCGACGACAAGGTGTTCCAGCACAACGGCGGCGGCACCCTGACCGTCAGCAACTTCGAGGTCAGCGACTTCGGCAAGCTCTACCGCTCCTGCGGCAACTGCAAGACCCAGTACAAGCGCTCGGTCGTGCTGAAGAACGTCACCGCCGTCTACCCCGGCTCCAGCCTGGTCGGGATCAACGCCAACTTCGGCGACACCGCCACGTTCTCCGGCATCACCATCACCGGTGACAAGAACAAGAAGATGTCGATCTGCGACACCTACACCGGCAACAAGACCGGCGCCGAGCCCAAGAAGATCAAGAGCTACAAGGGCAGCACCGGCGGCGACGGAACCAGCTGCAAGTTCACCACCTCGAACATCACCTACAAGTAAAACGGCTTCGCGGCTCCACCGAAGCGTTTCCCCTGACGCTTTCCCCCGGTGTGAGCGCGAGCCCCGAAGGAATGGCCGGACCCGGTGCCAGACGGGTCCGGCCATTCCTTTTCCGGCTATTCGCAGCGCCAGAGGATCGGGCTGTTCGGATGGTCCGGATTCGCGATCTCGCTCATCCCCTGCCCGCCGGCGATCCGGCCGTCGTCGCTGACGGAAGCGACGTCGAAACCCTCGTCGCGGCGCTTGTCAGCCGGTTCGGGCAACGTGAGGATCCGGCCGCCGATGAAGACCTCCCGGCCCATGGCGCCACGCAGGTCGTACTCCATGCCCTCCGGCAGGATCTGCCAGGTCCCGGTGGCGACGTGATAGCGGTGTGCCCTGCCCTCGTACCCCGCCGACACCGGCGGCCGCGCCGCGCCCGATGGCCCGGACGGGCGGCCGGGCCCCGGGGACGGCGGCAACGGTGTCTCGACGGTGCCGTAGAGCCAGCCGGACCGGAGATAGGCCGGCGTGAACCAGGTCCCGCCGCCCTGGCCAGGGGTTCCGACCGGCCGGAGCGTCCCGTCCGGCAGCCACAGGTACCCCACCGACCGGTAGCCGGCGTCATCCAGAGCGACCACGACAGTGCCGTCCTCGGCGAGGTCGACGGTCTTGCCACCGCGCACGCCGTCCGGAAGCTTCAGCACCTCCGGTTCGGCGTCCGGGCTCGCCCACCGCAGCGGGCCCAGGAAACTCCCGGTCTCCCGCGCGCCGGCGACCACCCCGGCATCGTTGATCACCCGTGCGCTGCCGTCACCCTTCATCCGGGTCACCTTGCCGTCGCGATACACGTACGGAAGGAAAGGCATCTCTCCGGTCGTGCCGACCGCCACACCGGAAGCGTTGATGTCGGACATCGTCGCGTCGCTGCCGGGCTGGGCGACGTCGGCGACGAGTTCACCGTCGCGCCAGACCAGCACCTTCCTCGCCCCCTGGCCGTAGTCCGGGTTGGTGGTGCCGACCAGGTAGGCGCCGCTCGGGTCGCCGCCGGTCACCGCGGCCCGGGTCGCCCCGCCCATCGGCAGCCGGACAGCGGCGCACGCGGCGGGCAGCGCCGGATCGGGCGGCAGGACCGGGTCCGGTTCGGCGGCGGGCGCGGCCAGCGCGAGAGCGCCACCCACAGCGGCGGCACCGGTCACGGCCGCCGCGCCGGTGACGCTCGCCCAGATCCGGTTGCGCCGCCGGAGCCGCCCCTTCCGCATCGCCTCCGCGACATCGATACGGATGGCCGGTCCCGGCTCGATCACCAGTGGCCGCAGCCGCCGGACGCCGTACTCCTCGTCGGTCATCGGATGCCTCCACTGCTGCTCGGGGTAGCGGGAACGTCCTCGGGATCGCCGAGGATCTGGCGCAGCCGGTTCAGGCCGTGCGACGTCTGGCTCTTCACCGTCCCGGGCGAACAGCCGAGGATCTCGGCGACCTCGGCGATCGGCAGGTCACACATGAACCGGAGCACCAGCACCGCCCGCTGCCGGGCCGGCACCTCGCTCAGCGCGGCCCGCACCACGGTCTGCTCCTCGACCGGCTGCCGCTCCCCCGCCTGCCGCTCCGGCGTGCTCGCGAACAGCCCCACCCGCCACCAGCCGCGGCGTTTCTCGTCCAGGAACGCCCGTACGATCATCGTGTGCACGTAGGCGTCGACGTTGTCCGCCTGGGAGACCCGCGGCCAGCGCGCGTACAACTTGGTGATGGTCTCCTGCACCAGGTCGTCGGCCTGGTCGGGGTTCCCGCACAGCATGTGGGCGACCCGGCGCAAGGCGGTCAGGCGCCCGTTGACATACGCCAGGTACCCGGCGTCCGATCGATCACTCATATGGGTATCCGTCGCGTCATAACCTTCCGACGGACTTCGGTGTCCGAAGGTTGTACGCCGTTCGAACCTGTCACGATTCTCCGGGTGGAGGATCTACTGGCCCGGCTCACCGGCCCGGACCCGGCAGCGGCCCGCGAAGCCGCCCTGGAACTCGGCGACCGGGAGGAGCACGCCGCCGTCCCCGCCATGCTGGAGATCCTGGCCACCACCTCCCACGGAGGTCTGCGCGACGGTGTCGCGTACGCCCTCTCCGCCATGCGGGTCCCCGAGATCGTCGACGTCATCACCGGCCTGCTCCGGCAGGACCGTACCCGTGGCAACCGGGGAACCCTGCTGTACGCGCTGCGCCCCTTCGACTGCACGCCCATCCTGCCGCTGCTCGTCGACCTGGTCCTCGACGACACCTGGGAGTCGTCGCGCGAGGCCGCCTATCTGATCACGTCGCTGGAGCCGGTCCCCGCCGACACGTGGCTCCCGCTCCACGACCGCCTGCTGCAGGCCCTGCCCACCAAGGACCCGGAACGCCGCGAGACCATCACCTTCCTCACCGGTTTCTTCACCCCCGGCCCACTTCGCTATCGCCATCTAAAGTGGCCCGCATGAAGTACACCGTGTCGATCGAGATCGCGCTGCCCCGGGAGAGGGTGGTGCGGATGCTCGCCGACCCGGCGCATCTGCCGATGTGGCTGCGCGGCCTGGTGCTGCACGTGCCGCTGAACGGGATGCACGGACAGGCCGGCACCCAGTCGCGCGTCGTGCTGCAGATGGGACAACAGCGGATCGAGGCCACCGAGACCATCACCCGCCTCGAACCGGCGGACCTGCACGACATCCCGGGAGACAGTGTCGTCCACTACGAGCGGGAGATCGTCACCAAGGGCATGTGGAACGCCGCGCGCGAGCGGCTGACCGAGGCCGGCCCGGAGGCGACGCTCTGGGAGAGCGAGAACGAATACCGGTTCAGCAGCCTGCCGATGCGGCTGATGGCGCTGGTGATGCCGGGCGCGTTCCGCAAACAGTCGCTCCAGCACATGCGGGACTTCAAGGCCTTCGCCGAGCACGGAACGGACGTCCGCGAAGCGAAGAGCTGATCTCCCACAAGCAGGCGAGACCACCGCAAGCCTCAGCCACCGCAGACCCCCGAAACCACCGCAGGTCCCCGCGGGCACAGGCAGCCGCCCGTCCGTATACGCCGAGCCCAGCCTCGCCCGCCCGAGACGCGGGCAGTAACCGCCCCGGGTTCCCAGCCACGCGACACCACCGATGTCGAGCTGAGGCCCCGCGCCTGATCTTGTGGATGCAGCACCGGATCGAGGTGCACAAGATCGGCATCACGCCCGAACTTGTGCGCCCCACTCCGGAAAGCCGGTGCCCCGAACCCAAGATCGCGGGCCTTGCCGATCTTGGGTGGGGAGGCCGGTGCGATGCGCACAAGATTCCGGGCGGCGGCTGTCTGTGGCTCGCAGATCGTTGCCCATGCGGCCGCTTCGTCGGCACTCTCGGGTGCCCGGGACTGCGGACGGCCGAGAAGAAGTCCCCCGCGGGAGGACGAATGACCGGGGTTCAATCGCGGAGGATGCGCGGGGCCGTGAAGTCCCGGTTGTCGATCAGGATGGTGGCGCCCGCCGGTCATCCGGTGATGTGCCGGGTCAGGCCGTCGACCAGCAGGTCCAGGCCGAACTCGAAACGGGCGGCGGTGGTGCCGGAGATCATCGCCTCGGCGTGCCGGCTCAGGGCGGGGAAACGATCCGCGGGCAGGCTCTGGAAGAACTCCCGCATCTCACCTCTGACCTGCCGTTCCACCTCCTCCTTGGGACGTTTGAGGTGGCGGTACTGGGCGCGCCGGATGGAGTTCTCGTACGCGTCCGCTGTCACGTACAGGAAGATCCGCTCGTTGGCCCAGGCGGCCAGATCCGGTGCCAGGCCGCCCTTGATCGTCAGGCTGAGCATCCATTCGGAGGCGCGGAGCGCGTTCGGCCCGTTGGGGATCATGGCGAGGGCCACCCGGGACAGGTCGTTGTGCGCCAGCATCACCCGGTGGGTCTCCCGCATCAGCTCCTTGAGCTGCTCCTGCCAGCGTTCCGGCTGGTGGGGCGGCAGCTCGATCTCGCCGACGATCCGGTCGAACATCAGGCGCAGCAGCTCGTCCTTGTTCGCCACGTGGGCGTAGAGGCTGGACGGGCCGGTGCTGAACTCGGCGGCGACCCTGCGCATGCTGACCGCGTCGGTGCCCTCGGCGTCGGAGATCCGCAGCGCGGCGTCGACGATCTGCTCGCGGTCGAGCGGGGCGCGGGTGGGGCGCCGGTCGGGGAGCGGCTGCCATGGGGAGCTCTTCATCGCCGACTAATCTAGTTGACACGAACAGCGTTCGTCACTAGAACGGTGTTCGTGACAACGAACAGTGTTCAGACCAAACCGCCTGAAACCCAGCCGTACCGCTATCGCTGGATCACTCTCTTCGTGATCTTGGCAGTCGAGGTGATGGATCTCCTCGACTCCCTGGTCACCACGATCGCCGGGCCCGTCATCCGCGCCGAGATCGGCGGGTCCTACAGCCTGATCCAGTGGCTCGGTGCGGCGTACACCCTGGCCATGGCCATCGGCCTGCTCACCGGCGGCCGGCTCGGCGACATCTACGGCAGGCGCCGGATGTTCCTCGTCGGCGCCGTCGGCTTCACCCTCGCCTCGCTGGCCTGCGCGCTCGCCCCGGGCGCCGGGTTCCTGGTCGCCGCCCGGGCCGTGCAGGGCCTGTTCGGCGCGCTGATGCTGCCGCAGGGCCTGGGCATGATGCGGGAGATGTTCGGCCCGGCCGAGCGGGCCAAGGCGTTCGGCGCCTTCGGACCGGTCATGGGTCTCTCCTCGGTCGGCGGCCCGATCCTGGCCGGCTGGCTGGTCGCCGCCGACTACTTCGGCTCCGGCTGGCGCATGATCTTCTTCATCAACCTGCCGCTGGGTGTCTTCGCCGTGATCGGCGCGCTCACGTTCCTGCCCGAGTCACGCCTCGAGCGGGCGCCGCGCCTGGACTGGCTCGGCGTGCTGTTCGCCGCCGGTGGCGCGTTCCTGCTGCTGTTCCCGCTGGTGCAGGGCCGGGAGATGGACTGGCCGGTGTGGATGTTCGCCATGCTGGCCCTCGGCGTTGCCGCGTTCGGCCTGTTCGCGATCTACGAGAGCCGACGGGACAAGCGCGGCCTCGACCCGCTGGTCACCCCGAGCCTGTTCCGCAAGCGAGCGTTCACCGGTGGCCTGGCGCTGGGCCTGATGTTCTTCGCCGCGCTGATCGGCACCGGCCTGATCATCACGTTCTACCTGCAGATCGGGCTGGGTTACACACCCCTCAAGGCGGGCCTGACCACGCTGCCGCAGGCGCTCGGGATGGTGGCCGGCTTCATCGTCGCCGGCGCCGGCCTCGCCGAGCGGCTCGGCCGAACGCTGCTGCAGATCGGCACGTCAGTGATGATCCTCGGCACCGGCGTCTTCGCCGGCACGGTGCACCTGGCCGGCGCGGACATCACCCCGTGGCACCTGAGCCCGGCCCTGCTGCTGCTCGGCATCGGGATGGGCCTGGCGATGGCGCCGTTCTTCGGCATCGTGCTGGCCGGCGTCGACGACGAGGAGAGCGGCTCGGCCTCCGGGGCGATCACCTCGGTGCAGCAGCTCGGCGGCGCGTTCGGGATCGCGGTGCTCGGCACCATGTTCTTCGCACTGCTGCCCGGCGCGGTCGGCGACCACGTGGACGCCTCGGCCCCCGCCGGGCTGCGGACCTGCCTGACCGAACGGGTGGCCGAGGAGAACCCGGACGTCGTCCCGGCGTCCTGCCGGAACGTGGAGTTCTCACCGGCGGCTGCCGAGCAGGTGCGCGCCGGTTTCCAGGACACCACCGTCCGGACCGCCGGGATCGCCGTCCTGCTGCTGGTCACCGCGTTCGGCCTGACCTTCCTGATGCCCCGGCACGGCAGACCGGACAGTGATCACTGACGGTCTTCGGCGTGTGGAGTTCGGCCGTCATGCGCGCCCGAACTCCACACGCCGTCGGGACCGCGAGTCCGGAGGCGGCGCAGCATCCGTGCGTCGGTGAAACCGACCGCGCGGGCCGCCGCCTCCGCGGTCGCGCCGTGGCCGATCAGGTACTCGGCGCGTTCCACCCGCAGCACCTGCTGGTAACGCAGCGGGGTGCGCCCGGTCGCGGCGGTGAACAGCCGGGTCAGGGTACGTTCGCTGACGCCGGCGCCGCCGGCCAGCTCGGCCAGCGGCAGGGCGGCGGCGAAGTCCGCGTCGATCCGGTCCTGGACCCGGTGCACCACGTCGCTGAGGTGGGCGCGATGCCGCAGCATGGCGCTGTGCTGGCGTTCGTCGCCGTTGCGCCGGGCGAAGACGACCATCTCGCGGGCCACCCGGGCGGCCACCGCCGGGCCGTGCCGCTGGGCGACCAGATGCAGGGCCAGGTCGATGCCGCTGGCGATGCCGGCCGAGGTGACCACCCGGTCGTCGCAGACGTAGAGGACGTCCTGGATCACCGTCGCGTCCGGATAGCGGCGGGCCAGCCGGTCCTGCAGATCGTGGTGGGTGGTGCAGCGCCGGCCGGCGAGCAGGCCGGCCCGGCCCAGAGCGTCGGCGCCGGCACACACGCTGGCCACGGTGCCGCCGGCGGCGTGATGCGCGGCGATCCGGCGCAACGTGCCCGGCGCGAAGAAGCCGAAACCGTCGCGCCAGCCGGGCACCAGCACGAGATCGTCCGCGGTCAGCTCCGGCCACGCGGTGTCCGCCTGCAGCGGCAGGCCCTGCCAGGTCGGCACCGGTACGGTCTCCGCGACGTACGACAGCTCGTAGCCGGGCGCCGTCGAGAACACCTGGGCCGGACCGGCGAGGTCGAGCAGGTGCACCTGCGGCGTCAGGACGAACAGCACCCTGCTCACGATCCGGTCACTCCCCGATGATCTCCGCGACGGTCTTGACGGTGGCGAAGCGGCCGGACAGCGCGTAGACGGTGCGGGCCACCACGTCCTCGGCGGACAGCGTACGGGGGTCGGCCAGCAGCTGCTCCACGGTCTGATCGGCGGGCGCGTCCGGGTGCGGGATCGGGTTGGTGGCGGTGGCGTCGACGGCGAACGTCACCGCGTACCCCAGGTCGGACGCGAACCGCGCTGTCGTCTCCACGCACTGCTCGGTGCGGATGCCACAGACCGTGATCGATCGAACGCCCGCCACCGTCAGGCGATGCTGCAGGTCAGTGGTGGTGAACGCGTTGTGCACGGTCTTCGTCAGCACCGGCTCCCCGGCCGCCGGCTTCAGATCGTCGACGATCCGGACGAAGCCGCTCTCCGGGTCGAAGACACCACCGCTGCCCGGTTCGGAGTGAATCACCCAGATCACCGGGTCGCCGGCGGCCCGCGCCGCGTCCACCAGCCGCTGCACGTTCTCGAAGATCCGGGGGTTGCTGTTGGTCGCCCAGAGCGGCCGGGCACGGAACGATTCCTGAACGTCGATCACGACGAGCGCGTTGGTCATGGTTCGATTCAACGCCGCGGCACGCCCCGGCTGAAGGCACCATCACGCCGCGAGGCGGAACGATCCGGTCAACCCCTTGCGTCGTACGGGCCACGCAGGGTCCCGTGACACTCCGGAACAGGTAGGCGCCGGTCCGGACCGTCCGCACCCTGCGGGCCGAATGCGATGGTCACGGTCAGATCTTGTCCGGCTGGTTCTCATGGCTGTCTCAGCGGTGCTGAGACAGCCATGAGAACCAGCCGAGTGGGGTTACGACCGGCGCTGCTCCCGTGCCCACGAACGGGAACGGGCCCGGGTCAGCAGGCGGTCCAGGTCGGCGGCGGTGGCCGGGCCGGGGTTGACGACGCTCGCCCAGCCCTGCACGGCGTAGGCCGGATGCGGCAGCAGCCGGTCCGGCTCGGCGAAGTCGATCTCGGCGCTGTGCTGGGCGAACTCCTCCGGGCCGTACCCGAACAGCTTCCGGAACTCGTCCCGCCCCACCTCCACGTTCACCCGGTAGCGGCCCGGCCCGGACAGTCGCGAGCGCTCGTCGAAGTCCGGGACGTCGGAGTACACGATGGTCGCGAAGGGGCGCATCCGGTCTTCCCCGGCGAAGAAGAAGCGGTCACCCCAGGTGTACGGCGGCATCTCGGAACCCGGCTCGATCCGGGTCTCGGTCACGCCCGGGAGACCGCTGATCCGGGCCGCGTCGGCCGCCCCCGGCCCGGAGCCGACGTGCAGGATCGCGTCACATCCGGCGACCGTCTCGGCGTCGAGCGGGAACGACGGCCAGCCGTTGGCGGTGTCGTCACGGGTGACCGGGCCGCCCTGGCCGGTGTCGTCGAGGGGGGCCGGGCCACCGCCGACAACGGCAGGGGTGAACAGGCCGGTCTCCGCGCCGAGGCCGTCCTCGAACGTGCCCGGGCCGGGGGTGTCCAGCCCCAGGGACGGGCTGGCGCCGAGACTGCCGGCGACGAACACGTACCGGTTGCCGAGCAGGGCGGACACGATCGAACCGGCGCCGTTCCACTCGGCGCGCACGTCCTGGCCGTCCCAGTGCGCGGTCCAGCTGCTCGGATGCCGTTGCAGGTGGGCGTTGGCGGCGAAGACCAGGGTCGGGCCGCGGTCGCGTTCGTGGGCGACGATGTCGAGCAGGTTGCGGGCCATCAGGGCGTCCCGGACCCCGAGCAGGCGGGACATCCGGTCGGACAGCGGCATCGGCTCGGCCATCGCCGCGTGGTAGGTGAGCAGGCCGATCGCCGTCGACGCCAGCACCTGTGCCCGATACCAGGAACGGGACGCGGAGTCCGTGTGGAGCCGGGGCGCGTAGCCGTACAACCGGTTCTTCAAATCCTCCGCAAGACTGCGCAGCGCGGCAGCCTCCGGTGACCGCCCGGGAGATCGCGTCGCGTCCGACATCATGATCGCCGGGTCGGTCCAGCGGCTCTCGTCGCCCAGCAGATCGTCCAGCTCGGGCGCCGGAACGCCCAGGTAATCGCGGAGTTCCCGCAGGTAGGGGCCGGGGCTGGCGGCGCCGGTGACGTCCACCGGGGCGTCGAAGCCGTGGAACGTGATGTGCTCGTGCGCCGTGTTGTGGTCGCGCAGCCAGTCGATCAGCTCGCGGTTCGCGGGCAGCAGGCCGAAGCCGTGGGTGAGGCCGGATCCGAGATCCACCTCGTGCGTGTAGGGGCCGCCGAGGTGCACGTCGTCGCGCCGGCCGCACACGTAGTCGTCGACGGCGAGCGCGGCGGCCCGGTCCGATTCGATCGCGATCGAGCGGAAGCCCTGCCCGGCGAGGGTCTCCAGCAGGCGGTTGCGCAGGCGCGGGAACGCGGGCTCGGCGTGGGTCGGCTCGCCCAGCCCGAGGATCAGCGGCCGTCGCGCGGTCAGGGACAGCAGGAGCTCGGTGTCGAAAGCCATGACCTCAACCGTATCGTTGAACCAGCGGTTGAAACTTTCGTCGCAGCGACCTGGGGAGAGCGCGCTGAGGTCTCAAAACGGGGTGTACCGGCCGGTGGATCTGGCGCGGGCGCACGGGCTGTCCGCGCAGGCCGTCCGCAACTACGAGGACGCCGGGGTGATCCCGCCGGCGCGGCGCACCGCCAGCGGCTACCGGGTCTACACCGACGATCATGTGGGCGCGCTCGGCGCGTACGTCGCGCTTCTGCCGGGGTACGGGTACCGCGCCGCCGCCGAGATCATGCGCGCGGTGCTCCGTGCCGACGTCGCCGCCGCGCTCGCCGTGATCGATACCGCCCACGTGCGGCTGCACCGCGACCGGGAGACCGTGCGGCGGGTCGCCTCCGCCGTCTCCGCCCTGGTCTCCGCCCCGGCCGCCGCGGTGGCGCCGGACCGGCCGGTCTCCGTCGGCGTGCTCGCCCACCGGCTCGACGTCACCCCGGCCACGCTGCGTAAATGGGAACGCGCCGGGATCCTCGTGCCGGCCCGCGTTCGCAACGCCCGGGTGTATTCGCCGGATGATGTCCGCGACGCCGAACTCGCGCACCTGCTGCGCCGGGGCGGCTACCCCCTCGCACACATCGCGGGCGTCCTGGAGCAGGTGCGCGCCGCGGGCGGGGCCGGTCCGCTCGCCGCCTCGATCGAGCAGTGGCAGGACCGGCTCACCGCCCGCGGCCGCGCCATGCTGTCCGGCGCCGCCCGCCTCGACGACTACCTGTCCGCCTCGGCCGGGCCGGGCTTCCCGCATCGCTCAGCCGGCCCGGGCGCGGATCTCGCGGACCACCGTGGGCCAGATCTCACGGGGCAGGTCGTGGCCGGTGCCGGGTAGTTCGGCGTAGTGGGCGCCGGGAACCGCCGCGGCGATCCGCCGGCCGGCGGCGGGCCGGATCAGCGGGTCCCGTTCGCCGTGCAGCACCAGTGTGGGCACGCGCAGCTGCCGCAGGCGGGGCCCGTGCCAGGTGGCGCTGGTCTGCCGGGCCTGCGCGCGGCTGTCGCGGACACCGCTGGGCAGTCCGGCGCCGAGTTCGCGTTCCACCCGCAGGCGGGCGTCCGCCTCGTCGAACGGGTACCCCGGGGAGGCCACCGCCCGCAGCAGGTCCAGACCGGCCGCGATGTCGCCGTCCCGGCCTTCCGGGTGCCGCATGCGGGCCAGCCGGGCCAGGAACGGCAGGCGCACGTAACGCAGCACGGCGGCGCCCCTGGCATCGCTGGGCACGGCGGCGTACGAGGTCACCGTGTGCACCCGGTCCGGATGCCGCAGGGCGGTGCGCTGGGCGACCAGACCACCCTGCGAGACGCCGAACAGGTGGGCGCGCTGCCAGCCGAGCGCGTCGAGCACGGCGACGGTGTCGTCGGCCATGTCCTCGGCGGTGTAGGCGAGCGGCTTCCGGCGCAGCAGCCCGCTCACCGGGCCGCCGGCCGGGACGTCGTCGAAGCGGGTGGAGCCACCGGAGTCCCGGCCGTCGAACGAGGCCACGCTGAACCCGGCGTCGATCAGCGCGGCGACCAGGCCGTCGGGCCACCAGTAGCGGGAGACGCCGAGTCCCATGAGCAGCAGCAACGGCTCGCCTCCGGCGCCGCCGAGGTCGTCGGCCGCGAGGTGCACGTCGCCATTGCGTGCGGTGTACGGGGTCCTGGTCATCGCCACCTCGCCTATTCGAGTACGTCGTTCGCGAACACCGTAATCGTAAGGGTAGAGTGACGCGAACGAGAGGGGTGACATGGAGGCGGTGCCGGTATGGCTACGGGAACGGCGCACCGGGGTGGGCCGCCCCGCCGAGCGCACCCGGGCAGAGGTGACCGCCGCCGCGATCGCCCTGGCCGACCGGGAGGGCCTCGCCGCCGTCTCGATGCGCCGGGTCGCCGCCGAGCTGGGCACCGGAGCGGCCTCGCTCTACCGCTACGTCGACAGCCGCGACGACCTGCTCGATCTGATGGCCGACGAGGTGGCCGCCGGATATCAGCTGCCCACGCCGGCCGGCCCCTGGCTGCCCGGACTGCTCGAGGTGTGCCGGCAGGGACACGCGCTGATGCTGCGGCACGGCTGGCTGCCGGAACTCGTCCTCACCCGCTCGGCCCTCGGCCCGCACGGCGCCGACCTGCTCGAACACGTCCTCGCCGTGCTCGCCGGGCACCCGGCGAGCACGGGCCGCAAACTGGAGGCGTTCGCCGTGATGAACACGTTGACCGCCGCCCTCGCCCTCAACGAGATCACCGCGGGCTCCGGCGGCCGGCAGCGGCAGGGCGCGTACCTGGCCCATGTGATCGCGGCCGGCCGGCACCCGCACCTGGCGGCAGCGCTGACCGGCGGCCCGCTGACGCCGCCGCCCGGCTTCGAGGACACGGTGTCCCGCGTCCTCACCGGCCTGCTCGGCGAGTGATCCGCCGTCACCAGGGGCGGTGATCCTCGCAGGAGATGATGGCGTCCTCGAGCACCCGGGAGATGCACGTGTCGGTGCCCGGGCCGCCGTCGGCACGGTTGACGCCGCTGCCGGTCTCGATCGTGTCGTTGCCGTCCAGACCCCAGAACCGGTCGTTGCCCTCCGATCCGCGCAGCTGGTCGTCGCCGGCGCCGCCGATGATGGTGTCGTTGCCCTCGGCACCTTCGATCTCGTTGCGCGCGGCGTTGCCGATCAAGGTGTCGTTGCCCCGCCCACCGATCAGGTTCTCGATGTCGGCGCCGGCGCTGTCCCGCTCGCCTGCCGCCCCGTCGTCGCCGGAGGCGCCGTCCAGGTCGACGGTGACGGGCCGGTTGCCGTCGTACCGCAGTTCGTCCACACCGGCCCCGCCACGGAACACATCCGCCCCGGACCTCGCCGGATCCCAATCACCACGGAAGGTGTCGTTGCCGGGCCCACCGTCCAGGGTGTCACGGTAGGTGCCGCCGACGAGGCCGTCGTTGCCGTTCTCGCCGAACAGCCAGTTGGTGCCACCCACGTCGAACAGGTGATCGTCGCCGTTGCCGCCGTGGATCACGTCGTTGCCGGGATGGCCGGCTTTCGGGTCGACGTAGTCGGTGTCCCCCTGGATGGAGTCGTTCCCGTCGCCGCCGGAGACGAAGTCGGAACCGTCACCAGAGGCGATGAAGTCGCTGCCGCCACCACCGTAGATCTTGTCGTTGCCGTACTGCGCGAAGGCCGCATCGCCGTAGAGACTGTCGGCCTTCGGCCCGCCGACGATCGTGTCCGCGCCGGGCCCACCCTGGGCCTCCAGCCTCAGATCGCTCTTGTTGAGCACCGTGTCGTTGAGTTCCCAGAGGTCGACCGACACCGTGACGGGCGCCTGCGTGGTCGTGCAGAGAACCTTGGTGATGTCGCCCGACGCCTGCTTGCAACCCCGGCCCGGCTTGATCCTGACCCGGTCGTCGATGGTCACGGTCCGTCCCGACCGGGTGATGACGACGTTGTTGACGACGTTGCGGTCGGCCTCGAACCTGACGCTGGTCGCGCCCGCGTAGGCGTCGCCCCAGGAGGCTGCCGACGCCGGCGCGGCGGCGGCGCCGACCACGAGAAGCGGCGACAGAACGAGACCGATCCGGATCACATTGAACGCGCGTGACATCTACGATTCCCCCCGAAGTGACGACCGCCCACAGCATAGGTCGGCGGGAATCCGTCACGCTGCCCCGTGACCGGCCGAGGCGTCGTAGCCGGCGCGGGCCTCGAAGACCCGGTCCATGTGGGTCTCCGCCCAGCTCTTGATGGCGATCATGACGGGGAACAGCTCCTGGCCGAGCGGCGTCAGCGCGTAGTCGACCCGGACCGGCACCGCGGCGGTCACGGTGCGGGTGACCAGGCCGTCGCGCTCGAGCGCGCGCAGCGTCTGGGTGAGCATCTTCTGGCTGACGCCGGCGATGCGGGCGGCCAGCTCGCTGTGCCGCAGTGGGCCGGCAGCGAGCGCCGGGACGACCAGCGCCACCCACTTGTCGGTGAGCCGGCTCAGCAGCTCGCGGGTGGGGCAGGCGTCGAGGAACGCGTCGTACTCCCGTTTGGCCTGTTCACGGCGTTGCTGCGCGGTCGTCGTCGCCATCTTCACCCTCCACCGGTGCCCTAGGCACTCAAAGGTACCTACTTTCTCATAGTGCCCGCAGATCCGTACGTTCGTGGTGTTCGGGAAACACCACGAAGGAGTCAGGTCATGCGCGCTGTCAGTTACGCGGAGTTCGGCGGTCCCGAGGTTCTGCAGGTCGCCGATGTGCCGGTGCCCGAGCCGGGCCCGGGGCAGGTCCGGGTACGGGTCGCCGCGTCCGTGCTGCACCCGGTCGACGTGATGGTCCGCTCCGGCCGGTTCCCCGCGCCGCTGCCGGCCTCGCCGCCCTACACACCCGGCTGGGACGTGGCCGGAACCGTCGACGCGGTCGGCCCGGCAGCCGGCGGATTCGCGATCGGTGACCGGGTCGTCGGGTTCACGCCCTGGCTGCGGACCATGTCGGGGGCGCACGCGGAGTTCGTGGTGCTGAACGCCGCCTGGCTGACCGCCGCGCCCGCCGGTGTCCCCGCCACCGAGGCGGCGACCCTCCCGACCAACGGCCTCGCCGCCGCGCAGGCCCTCGACCTGCTGGCTCTTCCGACCGGCGCGACGGTGCTCGTCACCGGGGCGGCCGGGCAGGTGGGCGGGTTCGTGCTGGCGCTGGCCCGGCAGGCCGGCCTACGCGCGACGGGACTGGCCGGGACGGGCGACCGGGCGTTCGTCGAGTCGCTGGGCGCGGCGTTCCTGGAGCGGTCGGAGCAGCCCACCGGGACGTACGACGCCGTGGTGGACCTGGCCGTCCTCGGCGGCTCGCTGCTGGACCTGGTCCGCGACGGCGGCGGCTACGTGGCGGCGTCGCCTCCGCTGCGCCCGGAGCCGGTCCGGGGCATCCGGACGTTCGCGCTCGAGGTGGAGCCGGACGGCGCCCGGCTGAGCGAGCTGGTCACGCTCGTCACCACCGGCGCCGTCCCGCTCCGGGTCGCCGCCGTCCACTCCTTCGCCGACGCGGCGGCCGCGCACGAGCGGCTGGCCGGGGGCGGGGTGCGGGGCGCCGTGGTGATCGTCCCCTGACAGACGTACGCCGCCCCGCCCGTGGGGGTGACGGGCGGGGCGGCGGGACCGGGGCGGTCAGCGCGGGTAGTCGCGGTAACTACCGGTGTAGTAGTCGCCGACCTGCTGACGGTACTGCGCCGTCTCGAAGGTGTCCTTGTCGTACTCCGGAGAGCTCTTGATCTGCTCCTTCGTACGGTCCACGTAGACCTTCCGCTCGGTGTGGTCGAACGTCTGCACCGTGCCGGCCGGGAGGAGGACCTTCCGCCCGAAGATCCACGGTCCGGTGTCGACCACGAGGAACGAGTCGTCGACGTCGTAGCTGGCCTTGTCGATCGAGCCGATGTGCCCATCGGTGGCCTCGACCTTGTAGCCGACCAGGTCCACGCCGGTCGTACCGTCTTCGTCGGCGCTCGCCGCGGTCACCGGGTCATTGCCCAGGGCCGACGGCTCACGCCAGGCCCACGGAGTGAACGGCGTCGGTTGCATAACGGCCTCCTCGAATCGATGAATTCGCCGTTGTGGAATCCGTACCCGCCCGCCCCGTGGTCCTAACCAACTTCCTACCGATTGATGTCGCCGCCGGTGAGCGCGGCCAGCTCGGCCCGGTTCGGCAGGCCCTCGCAGTCGCCCGGGACGGTGACCGCGAACGCGCCGGCCGCGATCGCCGTCCGCAGCCGCTGCCCGGCGTCCGCACCGGCCAGACGGTCGGCCAGATAGCCGGCGACGAACGCGTCCCCGGCGCCGACCGGGTCGATCGCCGTCACCGGCAGCGCCGGAACGGTCCGCCGTTCGCCGTCGATCAGCGCCACGCACCCGCGGGCCCCGTCCTTGACCACGACCTCGGACGGGCCCAGCTTGGCCAGCCCGTCCGCGGGGTCGCCGGAGTCGACGAAGATGGCCGCCTCGTCCGGGCCGGCGAACACGATGTCGGCCCGGCCGACCAGGTCGCGCAGCACGGGGGCGGCGTCGGCCCGGGACCAGAGCTTGCCGCGGTAGTTGACGTCCACCGACACCGGGACGCCGGCGGCGCGGGCCTCCTCGACGGCGTGGAAGACGGCCGCCCGGCAGGTGTCACCCAGTGCCGGGGTGATGCCGGTGACGTGCAGGATCCGGGCCTGCCGGATCTCGTCGCGCGGGATGTCGGCGGGGGTGAGCCGGGAGCCGGCGCTGCCCGCGCGGTGGTAGTCGGCCTGGATGAACTGGCCGGACCGCTGGTATCGGATCATCAGTCCGGTGTGGGCGGTGTCGCGGATCGCGATGGCCCGTACCCCGAAGGCTTTCAATCTCGCCTCGATGAGCGCGCCGGTGGAGTCCGGGCCGAGCCGGCCGAGCCAGGTGGCGGAACCGCCGAGGCGGGCGACACCGATGGCGACGTTGCTCTCCGCGCCGGCGACGCCGAGGGTGAAGCCGCGGGCGTGCTCCAGCGGGCCGATCCCGTCGGCCACGAAGATGCCCATCGACTCACCGAGGGTGAGGAGCCCGCTCATGAGCGTGCGAAGGTCACGGCGTCGACCGCGTGGCGGGCCCGGGCGGCCAGGGCGGTGAGGCTGCCACCGGTGGCGGCGTCACCGATGAGCGGGCCACCGAGACCGACCGCCACCGCTCCGGCGGTGAGCCACTGGGCGATGTCGTCGAGGCCGATGCCGCCGGTGGGCATGATCCGCACGTCCGGCAGTGGGCCGCGGAGGTCCTTGAGGTAACCGGGGCCGAGGCCGCCGGCCGGGAACAGTTTGATCACCGGCGCTCCGGCCCGGTGCGCGGTGTAGACCTCGGTGGGGGTGAACGCGCCGGGGTAGAACGGCACCGGCTGCGGGCCGAGGACGCTGACCGGCGCCACCAGGAAGGAGGCGCCCGCGTCGACCGATGCCTTCGCGTCGTCCTCGGTGAGCACGGTGCCCGCGCCGATCACGACCGTCTCCGGCAGCTGCCGGCGCAGGCCGCTGATCGCCTCCAGCGCGCCCTGCGAGGTCAGGGTGATCTCCAGGGCGGTGACCCCGGCGGCGACCAGGACGTCGGCGACCGCGGCGAACCCGTCGGCGGACGGGGCGCGGAGGACGGCGACGACCCCGCTGTCGGCGATGGCGGCGGAAACAGGATCGAGAGGAGCGCGTTGATCAGTCACGTCGTCGATCCTGCCCGATGCAAACGTTTGCAGACAGTTGTCAGCCGACCAGGCGGCCGATGGTCTCCAGGACGTCCGCGTAGAACGTGCCGCCAATGCTGCGGAACAGCTCGAAGTCCCGGCCCGGGCTGCCGAAGAAGGGCCGCAGCGTCCAGGCGAGCTGGGTGCCGACGAACCCGAACAGCAGGATCCAGATGTAGAGCAGCGTCATGCTGGCCGAGCCCTCGGGCCGGGTGGCGGGAACCGAGCGCACCTGAACCGGCGGCCGGGCCGTCAGCAGCGTGCCGTCAGCCGCCGGGACGGCAGCGGGCGGCGGCGCCAAGGCGGCCGGGGTGGCCGGAACCGCCACGGACTCCTGGTGCTCGTTGAGCGCCCGCATGCCGGCGGTCAGGAACCGCAGGCCGACCATCGCGGTCAGGATCAGGATCGCCACGTTGAGCAGTTTGAAGAACGAGTAGCTCTGCGCGGTGATCAGGAAGAACAGGCTGATCGGAGCGAACGCCAGGGTCAGCACGGCGGTCACGGTGATCGTCACCATGATCAGGGTGAGGGCCTGGAGAACCGACAGTTTCGCCCCGAAGACCAGGTTGAACAGGTACAGCGTGGGGAGGCAGATGGCCAGCGTGGCCAGGAACAGCAGCGGCAGCTTCACGAAGGACGCCGCGGCCTGCAGAGCGCTGTTGGAGAAGCCCAGGACCGCGCCGTACAGCGCCAGGCTCAGCGCCGAGCTGACCAGCATCTGACCGGTGAGCTGCTTGAGGTCACGCTCTTCGATGATCTGCCGCCAGATGCCGTCGCGATCGCGCAGCAGGCGCTCGATCACGAGGAGGCTGGACCCGGAAGGGGTTGCCATGTCGACTCCTTGAGGTGGGGGAACGGGCCGCGGAGGCTTACCCTGGCGCCGTGAATGAACCGACCACCCGGGCCTCCGATGCAGAACGGTACCGTGTCGTCGCAATGCTGGAAACGCATGCGGCCGCGGGACGTCTCACCCTCGACGAATACGCGGAACGGGTCGACCGTGTCCTGGCCTGCCGCACGCACGGCGACCTGGCCGAGGCCACCGCCGACCTGCCGCCGCTGGAGGACGACGAAGAACCGCCGCGGGAGGAGAGCCGGCACCTGCTGTGGGCTTTCCTCGCCGCGGCGGTCGTGTTGCTGTTGTTCAGCGTCGTTCTGGGTCTGGCCCGCTGAACTCGGCGGCCCGGCGCGGCAGCTTGGCGCGCCCGTTCAGGGAAGGCTTCGGCGGGGTGTCCACGATGCCCAGCTCGTCGCGGATCGCCGCCTCGAACTGCTGCATCACCAGCGGCACCTGGGCGAGCAGCTCACGGAAGTGGGTCTGCGGCTGCACCCCGACCACCCCGGCCGGATTCATCTCCCCGTGCAGGCGTTCCAACTGCAGGTGTACGGCCAGGGCGGCGCTGCGGACCGGCCCGGACGCGAGCAGCCGCACCGGCATCAGCACCGGCCCGATCTGATCGCCGTAGTTGAGGGCCGACGGCGGCTTCTCCCCCGCCTCGAACGTCACCCGCAGCCGGTGGGTGGCGTGCTCGAAAGCGGCCAGCAGCCGGCAGTAGGCGTCCTTGCGTTCGTCGTACCACTGCCGGTCCCGGCGGGTCCGGTCGAGAAGGTCGTTGTTACGCGCGGCGACGAGGTGCGCCACCGCGGCGCCGGCGAGTGCGAACACGACCGCCACCAGGGGCAGTCCCCACCACGGGATCTGAGACACCCGCTTACCGTAGCGAGCTTGCGGCGGGCGGGCTGTCAACCGCTCCCCGCGGCCGCGTCGACCGGGCCGGCGGTTTCCGGGCCAGGGCCGCGTCGATCGCCGTCGCTGCCGCGGTGGTGGCCGCGGCCGTGCCGAGCAGCTCGCCGTGGCGGCGCAGCACGGCCGCCCGGCCGGCGCCGAGTCGTTCCGCGGCGGCGGCCCGGGCCCGTTCCAGCCGGGCGTGTTCGGCGGGATAGACGGCGGCCGGTGGCAGCGCACCGTCGAGCCGTACCGCTGCCTCGTCCTCACCGACCCGGACCAGCAGCACGACGAGGTTGCGCAGAGCGGCCGCGTGCAGGGTGTCGTTGCCGGCCCGCCGCCACAGCCGCAGCACGTCCCGGAACTCGGCGAGCGCCGCCGCCGGATCACCATGACGGCTGCGGACGGCGACCGCGGCACTGCCGGCAGCCGCCCGGAAGAGCCGGTCGTCCACCGTGGACGCCAGCGCCGACGCCTCGGCGAACAGCTCCAGCGCCCGCTCCGGGTCACTGTCGCCGAGGGCCTCGCCGAGACCGTACCGCGCCTCCGCCCGGGCGCCCGGGTTGCCGGTCGCGTCGGCCAGCGCGACCGCGTCGGCGGCCACGGCGATCGCCTCGTCCACCCGGCCGGACCAGGCCAGCACCAGAACCTCGCCGACCAGCCCGGAGACCCGGTGGACCGGCTCGCCATCCATCGCCCGGTAGTGCGCCGCCGCCGTCTCCGCGTCACAGGCGACCAGTGCCACGTCACCGAGCACCTCGTGAGCGGGCGCGCCCGGCGGGTCGGCCCGTCCGGCCAGGGCCCGCGCCTCGTCCAGGTCGCCACGCCCCCAGGCGTGGGTGGCCGCGGCGGCCAGCGCGTCCGGATGAGCCGGGCCGTCGAGTGCGGCGCGGCCCCAGGCCAGCACCTCGTACTGCTGGCAGCGGTAGCCGTAGCGATACATCGCGGCGGCCAGCCGGACCCGCACCTCGGCCGGCCCTCGCGCGAACGCCAGGCGCAGGTCGGGCAACAGGGCGTCGATCCCGCGAACCGCCGCTGCCTGATCCGGGCCCCGCATCCGCCGGTCGAGCTCCTCCGCCGCATCGGCCATCGCCGCCGCGTGCCGGGCCTCGGTCACCGCCCGGTCCGTGACGTCACCGGCGGCCTGCTCGGCCGCATAGGCCCGAACGGTCTCCAGAAGCCGGAACCGTCCCGGCCCGTGCCGCACCACCAGCGACCGATCCACCAGCCCGGCCAGCACCGCGGCCACCCGCCCCCGGGCCGGCCCGGACCCGGCGACTGCCTCGGCGGCGGTGACGGTGAACGAACCGGCGAAGACGGACAGGCGCCGCAGCAGCACGGCCGACGGCTCATCGAGCAGCCCGAACGACCACTCCACCACCGCCCGTAACGTCCGGTGCCGGGTGTCTCCGGTGCGCCTGCCGCGGCTCAGCAGGTCGAGCCGGTCGTCGAGGCGGGCGTGCAGCTCCTCGACCCCGAGCGCGGCCGCCTGGGTCGCCGCCAGCTCGATCGCGAGGGGCAGCAGGTCCAGACGCTCCACGATCTCCGCCGCCAGGCCGGACTCCGGGACCCGGGCGCGCTCGCAGAACAGCCGCCGCGCCGCCGCCGGTTCGAGCGGGCCGAGCCGCAGGATCCGCTCGCCGTCCACCCGGAGGCTCTCCTGGCTGGTCACCACCACCCGCAGCCCGCGCAGCGCCTCCACCAGCGCGGCCGCGACGCCGAGCACGTGCTCGCAGTTGTCGAGCACCAGCACCCGGTGCCGGCCGGCCGCCGCGGCGATCACCGCGAGCGGATCGTCGTGCGGCGTCACCCGGGCGCCGACCGCGACCGCGACGGCGGCCACGAAATCGTCCGCGCGCACATCCGCCGCGTCCACCCAGGCGACCCCGGTGGCGGTCCGCACGGTCTCCGTGACCAGCCGGGTCTTCCCCACTCCGCCGGGCCCGATCACGCAGACCGGGCCCGGCTCGGCGAGAAGCGCGGCGAGAAGCCGCTGCTCCCGCTCACGGCCGAGGAAAGAGGAGAACCGGAGGGGCACGCCCCGGACAGGGTCCCGTCCACTGTCCGGGGCGGCCGCGGACCAGCCGGGCAGCGGCCGGCCGGCTCTCATGGCTGTGTCGATGCCGGCCCCGAGTGACGGCCGAACCTCCGCCGCGGGCGCGTGACCGGAACCGGGCAGCGGGTCACCGCGGAGGATGGCGAGTTGCAGGTCGCGAACCCGAGGGGAGGGGTCCAGGCCCAACCCGTCGACGACCGCGTCGGCATGGCGGCGCAGCACCTCCAGGGCCTCGCCCCGGCGTCCGGCCGCCGTCAGCACGCCGGCGAGCGCGACCGCCCCCTCCTCCCAGCCGAGATCCGCGTCCACCACCTGCCGCAACGCGTCGGCGGCGTCGGCCGGCGGCAGCGAAGCCGCATGCCGCGCCAGCACCCCCCGGTGCAGGCCGCAGAGCCGGGCCGCGGCGCCCCGGAACGGCTCGTCCGGGAACTCCGGCAGCGGCGGCCCCCGCCACAACGCCATCGCCTCGCCCGGCCGGGACCGGGCCAGGTCCTCGAAGAGGAGGGCGTCGACCCGGTCCCGGGGCAGGTTGAGCCGATAGCCCGCCGGCTCCAGGCTGATCAGGCCGGGCACGCCGAGCCGGGCCCGCAGCCGCGTCACGTGCGACTGCAGGCTGTTGCGCGCCGACGGCGGCGGATCGTCGGGCCAGAGCGCGTCGACCAGCTCGGCGACCGGGACCGGCCGGCCGGCGCGCAGCGCGAGCGCGGCCAGGACGATGCGCTGGGCGGCGCCGGCCGGGACGACCGGCCCGTCGTCACCGTCCACTTCGAGTGGTCCCAGCACCCGCACCAACATGTTCATGACGGTAGGCCCGTCCCTCGGGGCCGGTGCAACCCCGAATCGACAACCGGACAATCAGCGCAGGCGGTAGAAGCGCCAGAAGTCGTTCTCCACGTCCAGCACCTCCGGCGCGGTGAAGCCCGCCGCCCGCGCCCACTCCAGCAGCGTCGGCGCCCGCAGGATCGTCCCGTTGGCCACGACCGGATCCTCGGCGCGGGTCGCGGGCAGGCAGTGCAGGACGCTGAACGCGTACTGGAGCCGCTCCACCTCCCCCGCCGGCGCGGTGAACTCGTCGGCCACCCGTTCGTCGGCGATCAGGACGCTGCCACCCGGCGCGAGCAGCCCTCGCGCGTTGCGCAGCACCCCGGCCGGGTCGCCCATGTCGTGCAGGGCCTCGAAGATCGTGACGAGGTCGTACGTGCCGGCGGCCGTGGCCGCGTCCCCGCAGACGAACGAGACCCGGTCGGCGACCCCGGCGTCGGCCGCCACCTTGCGGGCCTCGGCGATCGAGTGTTCGTCGAGGTCGACGCCGCGCACGGTGATCGACGGGTAGGCGCGGGCCAGCGCCACCGACGAGTGCCCCATGCCGCAGCCGAGGTCGAGTACCCGGGCGCCGGGCTGGGCGGCGCGCAGCCGCTGTTCGATCTCCGGGACGGCCGGCAGCCAGGTGCCGGTGAGCAGGTGGGTGAACATGGGCCGGTTGAATCCGGCGATGCCGTGGCGGATGTGGCCGTATGCGGCGTACGGCACGCCCGCCCCGGTCCGGAACACGTCGATGACGCGCGGGGTGAGCAGGGCCGCGCCGAGGGCGAATTCGGCCGCCGCGCCCGCGTACGCCGGCCCGTCGAGGTCGAGCAGCACCTCGGCGGCGCCCGGGGCCAGCGCGAACGTGGCGGAGGTGACGGTCAGGAACCCGGCGGCGGCCTGCTGTTCGAGCCATTCGCGGGCGTACCGTTCGTCGATGCCGGCGGCTGCGGCGAGCCCGGCCGGGGTCTGCGGGCCGTCCCGCAGCACGGTGTAGAGGCCGAGCTCGCGACCGAGTTCGACGGTGCAGAGTTCGAGGGCGCCGAGGAGGGCGCCGAACAGGCGTTCGCCCAGGATGTCAGCGGGTGTCGTCATGGCTCGACGGTCGCAGCGGCCGCGTGCGGAACGCTTGACCTCAACGTGGATTCAACTTGCAGACTGCGCGCATGAGAGCTGCCGTGTTCGAGAGTTACGGTCCGCCCGAGGTTCTCCACATCGCCGAGCTGCCCGATCCGGTCCCCGGTCCGGGCGAGGTGCTGGTCCGGGTCCGGGCGGCCGGTGTCCAGCCGTTCGACGTGGCCGTCCGGCGCGGCCGGATGCCGTGGGTGAGGGCCGTGTTCCCGCAGCAGATCGGCCAGGAGTACGCCGGTGTGGTGGCGAGCGTCGGCGAGGGCGTCATGACGCTCCGGCCGGGCGACGCCGTGCTCGGTTCCACCATGCTGAACGGTGTCGCCGAGTTGCTGACCGTCCCCGCCGGGAACGTGGTCGTCAAGCCGGACAGCCTGGACTTCCCGGCCGCGGCCGGGCTGGTCGCGGCCGCCCAGACCGCGGCCGGCGCCCTGCGGGAGCTGGGTGTGACGGCGGGTGACGTGCTGCTGGTGCACGCGGGCGCCGGCAGTGTCGGCACGGTCGCCACCCAGCTCGCGGTGCTGGCCGGCGCGACGGTGATCGGGACGGCGAGCCCGGGCAACCACGACTATCTGCGGGAGCTCGGGGCGACTCCGGTCGCGTACGGCGCGGATCTGGTCGAAGCCGTCCGCGCCACCGGCCGGAAGCCGACCGTCGCCCTCGACGCCGCCGGTGGCGAGGCGATCGCGCAATCGATCGCGCTCGGCGTCGCGCCGCAGCGGGTCGGCACGATCGTCGACGACAAGGCGGCCGCCGAGCACGGCGCGGCGGTGGTCCGGGCAGGCCGTTCCCCGGCGCTGCTCGCCGAGGTGATCGCCCTGGCCGCCGCCGGGAAGGTCCGGATGCCGGTGCGCCCGTTCCGGTTCGAGCAGGTCGCCGAGGCGCACGCGGTGGTCGAGTCCCGGCACGGCCGCGGCAAGGTGGTGCTCACGATCGGCGGTTGATCCACACGTCGAGCCCGTCGAGGAACCGGGCGAGGCCGAACTCGAAGAGCACGTTCAGGTCGAACTCGAAGTCCAGGTCGGGTTTGACCAGCTCCTGAAAGTGCGGCGCGGGATGCTGAGCGGCGAACCGCGCGAAGGCACCGCCCTGCCGTTCCATCCATTCGTCGTCGCTCAGCCCGGTGTCCCGGACCGCTTGCGCCTCCGGTTCCAGGCCGCTCGCCACCCCGCGCACGAAGCTGAACAGCGTCACCTGAACCAGGAGCCGGTCGGTGAGCGGCGTCCTCAGCGGGTTCAGCGCGCCCATGATCCACTCGCCGAGGCGCAGCGCGTTGGGCGCCGGCTGGGGACGGGTCATCGACATCGACGGGCCGAGCCACGGGTGCCGCTGGAAGATCTCCCACAGCGCGCGGGCGCACCGGTCCAGGTCGGTGCGCCAGTCGCCGCTGTACCGCGGTGGCACCCGGAGTTCGCCCAGCCCCGCGTCGATCATGGCGAGGACCAGATCGTCGCGGCTGGGCACATGGCGGTAGAGGGACATGGTCGCCACGTTCAGGTCGGTGGCGATGCGGCGCATGGAGAGCTCGGCCATGCCGTCGCGGTCGGCGAGGGCGATCGCGGACGCGACGATCCGGCCCAGGCTCAGATCACGATCCTTCGGGGGTACGGGCCCGGCCACCACCGTGCCCACCCCGGGCCGCGCCACCGTCAGCCCTTCGTCGCGCAGTGCCGCGTGCGCCCGGGTGGCCGTGGCGATGGCGACGCCCCATTCGCGGGTGATCGCCCGGGCCGACGGGATCCGGTCGCCGGGCCGGAGGGTGCCGTCCTCGATGCGGCGCCGGATGTCCGCGGCGATCTCCTGGTACACGGTAGTACACCTGCCTCCCTGTACTAGTGCGGCTCGCCTTCCCCACACCAGTCACTTAGCGTCTAGTACATCGATGTACACAGTACGCAGGAGGCGGGGACAATGCGTGTTCTGATTTCCGGGGCCGGGATCGCCGGGCCGGCGCTGGCGTTCTGGCTGCACCGGGCCGGCGCCGACGTGACAGTGGTGGAACGGACCGCCGAGCCGCGGCCGGGCGGACACGCGGTGGACGTGCGCGGCGCCGCCCGGCAGGTCGTCGAGTGGATGGGCCTGCGCGAGCGGATCCGCGCGAAGCAGGTCGACGAGCGCGGCTTCGCCCTGGTGGACACGAAGGGCCGGCGGCTCGCGGAGGTCCCGGCGGACGCGTTCGGCGGCGAGGGCATCGTCGCCGAGATCGAGATCGCCCGCGGTGACCTGGCCCGGATCCTGCTGGACGCGACCGGTGGCGTCGACTACCGGTTCGGCGACCGGATCACCGCGATCGACGGCGGCCGGGTGACGTTCGCGAGCGGCGCGACCGGGGATTTCGACGTGATCGCGGGCGCGGACGGCGTGCACTCCAGCACCCGGCGGCTGGCGTTCGGGCCGGACCGGGAGTTCGTGCGCTACCTGGGCGGCTACACCTCGTATTTCACCGTCCCCGACCCGGGCGACCTCGACCACTGGCTGGAGATGTACTCCGCGCCCGGTGGCCGGGGCGCCTACCTGCGGCCGGAGACCGGCGGCACCGCCAAGGCCTCGCTGTCGTTCCTGAATCCGGCAGCCGCGTTCGACCGGGTGTCCCGCGCCGAGGCCGAACGGCTGCTCACCGAGCGGCTGTCCGGCGCGGGCTGGCGGGTCGAGTCGCTGCTGGCCGCGATGCCCGGCGCACCGGACTTCTACTTCGACTCGCTGAACCGGGTGACGGTGGACCGCTGGTGGCGCGGCCGGGTGGTGCTGCTCGGCGACGCCGGTTACTGCGGGTCACCACTGGCGGGCAAGGGCACCAGCCTGAGCCTGGTCGGCGCGTACGTGCTGGCCGGCGAGCTGACCGCCGCGACCGACCCGGAGCAGGCGTTCGCGGCGTACCAGCGGGAGATGGCCGGCTACGTGGCCGACGCCATCGCGCTGCCGCCGGGCGGGATGCGGATGGCCGCGCCCCGGTCCCGGGCGATGATCGCGGTCCGCGCCCTCAGCACCCGGATGATGACCCGGTGGCCGTCCCGGCGGATCGTCGCGAAGGAGTTCGCCAAGGCCGATGCGATCACCCTGAGTGACTATCCGGCTCTCACCGCTCAGCGCAGGTAGACCAGGCCGTCCAGCGCCACCGACGGCCGGCCCGCGGTGCCCTCCGGCTGCACCGTGACGGTGTGCCTGCCGGTCGCCGGCCACGTCCGCGTCCACACCGCCTGCCGGTACTTCGCCGCCGGCGATCGCAGGTCGACGACGCCCTGGAAGTCGCCGTCGACAGAGACCCGGACCCGGCCGGAGGTCATCGTCCGGCCGGCTACCAGCGCCGCCGAGCTGCCGGTGAAGGTCCAGCTCATCGCCGCGGCGGGAACCGATCCGGCGACGGCTGCGCCGCCGAGATGGCCGGGGTCGTCGAGGTGCCGCCAGGTTCCGGTCCGCGTCGCTTGCGCTTCGTTCAGGACCGCGGGCGTACGGGTCACCGACGCGTTCCCGCTGTTCCCCACCCGGTCGGTCGCGCTGACCGTCCACGTCGCCGCGTCCCCGATCCGGGCCGCCGCGTCGAGTGCCCGGGACGCCCCGGACAGGCTCGCCGTGTCGGCGCCGCTGACGCGTACCGTGCTGACCCCGGAGGCGGAGTCGGTGACCGCCCAGCCGACCCGTACCGGCACCGCCGCGCCGACCGTCCCGGCGAGCAGCGACACCCGCGGCGCGGCGCCGAACACCGGCGGCACCGGGTCGGCGACCACCCGCGCGGCGATGGTCGTGTGCCGGCCGGACAGGTGCACGGCCCGGACCGACACGGTGTGCTCGCCCGGCTCCAGCTTCACCCAGGACAGCCGGCTCGTGGCGACGGCGCCGACGGTCAGGCGCCCGTCGATGTACACCTCGAAGCGGTCCAGCATCCGGCCCGGGGTGCCCAGCGACCACGTGGTGCCCGCCCACGCCTTGGTGAAGTGCCTGCCGCCGGCCGTGACCGCGCCCCGGATCCCGGTGACCCTCAGACCGGACGGGGCCGCGCCGGCCACCCAGCGGATCCAGCCGAGCTGGCCGTAGAGCGAGGTCCCCGGGCATTCGGTGCGGCCGGTGTCGCGGTGCGCGGAGATCCGGTGCAGCATCGCCGCGCTACCCCTGGCGAACCGGTCACTGCCCCCGGAGACCATCCGCGCCCGGCCGAGCGGCGCGTTCCCCCAGGCCCCCAGCTTGTACGCGGCCAGCTGCGCCACCGACGCCTTCGCCGCCACCGGAACCGGCGCGGACCGGTAGTCGCCGATCACCGCGATCGCGCTGGCGTTCTCGTTGAAGCCCAGCGTGTGCGCCCCGAGCACGGACCGCTGCACGCCGCCGGCCCGCCCCTCGAAGATCCGCCCGCACTTGTCGACCAGGAAGTTGTAGCCGATGTCGTTCCACTTCTTGCTCCTGATGTGGAAGCTCTCGATGCCCCGGACGATGCTCGCCGACTGCGCGCAGTCGTAGTCGTTCCCGCTGGCGGTGTGGTGCACGAACACCACCTGGACCGGCCCGGTGTACTCCGGCGGTTTCCGCAGCGTCTCGCTCGCCCGCCACCCGGCCCGGGTGACGAGCGGCGGCACCGGCCGGGCGGGCAGCGCCGGCCCTCTGCTCGCGGCCGGCCCGGCGTCGCGGTGGGCCGCCACCAGCCGCACCCCCGGCTCCGGGGGCGCGTCCGGATTGATCAGATCGACCCGCAGGCCGTCCGGGAGGGGGCCGCTGCCCGCGGTGGTGATCACGCGGGCCGCGATGCCGTCCGAGGGCCCGACCCAGAGCGGGTCGCTCGCACCGCGCGTCCCGGGGCCGCCGGCGCCGGCCGACGCGTCCGGGTTGTCGGTCTCCAGCGGCTGCCACGGCGTCCACGTCGTGGTGCCGGCCTTGCGGGCCCGGATCTCGAGGATGCCGGACGGCCGCACCCGCGGGTCCGACCAGGTGACCCCGACCAGGCTGAACGGCGCGGTGGACCGCTGCGGCACCTGGACGGTCCGGGGCCGCTCCGCCGCCCGCCCGGCGACGAGGAGCACCGGCACGGCGCCGGGCGTGCCGTCGGTCAGCGCGACGGTCTGCAGCACGGGCGCCGGCCGGGCGGCGTCCGGCGCGGGGCCGGCGTGCCGGACGGCGACGGCGCCCCCGGTGACGGCGACGGCGATCGCCGGTGTGGCGGCGACGAGAGCGGCGACGAGACGTGCGGTCAGCCGGTTGCGGCGCATGTGAACTCCCCCGGCCACCGGCAGAAGGGTTCGGATGAGGTCACCGGTGACCTCAGCCACCTTGCCGGTAACTACCGGGACAGATGGGGAGTTCTGCGAAAAAAGCTCAGATTTTTAGTTGCTGAGCCAGATGGCGGCGTTGAGGGCGGTGGCGAACGTGACCCAGGCCCAGTACGGCAGCAGCAGCCCGGCCGCGACCTTCGACACCGGCCGGAACTTCCACACCGTGACACCGATCAGCACCCAGAGAACCACGATGTCCAGCAGCGCGAGGCCGTATTGGCCGAAGCCGAAGAAGATCGGCGTCCAGAGCGCGTTCAGGACGAGCTGGGCCGCGTACCAGTTGAGCGCCGCCGACCAGCCGGTCCGCCGCCACACCAGCCAGCCGCTGACCGCGATCATCGCGTAGAGGACCGTCCAGACCGGCCCGAACACCGACGACGGCGGCGCCCACGACGGCTGGTTCAGGGTGCGGTACTCGTCGGCGGTCCCGGCCACCCCGAGCCCGCCGAGCAGCGCCGCCACGGCGACCGCCGCCCCGAACCCGGCCAGCGCCAACCACGGCGAAACCCGCCCCTGCCTCCGCACCACATGACTGGTCATACACGCCGAATACCCGAATCACCACCGCCTATCCCCGATCGGGTCCACAGCGGCGCGGCGCAGGCCAGGCCCAGCGCGAACTCGACGGCCGCGGCGACCAGGAGATCCTCGCCGGGGTCGCCGTCGAGAGCCAGGCCGAGCAGCCGGACAGCGCGGTGATCAGGTATCCCCCCGCTCCGGCGGCAGCGGCCGATCGGGTGAGCCGGCCCCCGTCAGCAGGATCCGGGCGGTCACCAGGACCACACGCCGGTCGGGCGGCGGCGCGGCAGAAGGCGGCGAAGTCGCGCGGGTCCCGGCCGCCATCTCGGCGAAGGTCAGCAGCGCTGGTCAGCGAGCCCGCGATGCGGTACCTGGCGGAGTGGCGGTGCGGTCCGCCCGGACCCACCTGCGGTCGACCGGCGAACCGCTCTCCGCCGTCGCGCACCGTTTCGGCTATCAGTCGGAGGCGGCCTTCGGCCGTGCTTTCCAACGCGCCTTCGGCGTCTCCCCCGGCAGCGTACGGGTGGGCTGAGCGCTCAGACGCCCCGCACGGCGGCCGCCGCCGCGTCGAACAGGTCCTCCAGCGGCACGTCGCCGTCGCGTCGCGCCCACGCCTCGCCGGCCACGTCCAGACAGGTCAGCACGCAGGCGACGAGCGCCTCCGCCCGTACGTCCGAGGTCTTCTCGGGGTCGGCGCCCAGCCGCCGCCGCACCTCGGGGGTGAGCAGCGCCTGCCATTGCAGATGTTTCTCGATGCTGCGGGCGCGCAGCGAGGCGGTCTGGTGGACCATCCGGAAGACCTTGAGCATCTCCTCCTCGGTCTCGTAGGCGGCGTCCTTGACGCTGTGCAGCGCCGCGCACAGGGCCGTCCACGGCTCCTCGTCGTCGGGGCGCGCCTCGAAGGCCTGCTTGATCAGCTCGCCGCGGGCCGCGAGGTCGCCGAGGACGACGTCCTCCTTGGTGCCGAAGTAGCGGAAGAACGAGCGCCGGGAGATGCCGGCGGCGGCCGCGATGTCGTCGATCGTGGTGGCGTCGAAACCACGGGTGAGGAAGAGATCCATCGCGGTCCGGGTGATCTCGCCGTGAACGGCGGTGCGGGTCCGGGACCAGAGCGACATGCCCGCACCCTAACACGCCATGCCTGATTGACACTCGGTGCCAGACAGGCATAGCGTGACGCCCATGGCCGTCGATTATCGGAACCAGACCACCCTGATCACCGGCGCGAGTTCCGGGCTGGGCGCGTTGTTCGCCCGCCGCCTGGCCGCCCGCGGTTCCCACCTCGTCCTCGTCGCCCGCCGCGCCGACCGCCTGGAGGCCCTGGCCGCCGACCTGACCGGACAGCACGGCGTCACCGTCACCCCGATCACGATGGACCTGGCACAGCCGGGCGCCGGCACGAAGCTCGCCGCCGCCGTCGCCGAGCGCGGGCTCGACGTCACCAGCCTGATCAACAACGCCGGGTTCGGCACCCACACGCTGTTCCACGAGGCCGAACCGCAGCGGATCACCGACGAGATCACCCTCAACGTGACCAGCCTGACCGAGATCAGCCGGGCGTTCATCGAGCGGCTGCGCGCGCACGGCGGCGGCGTCCTGGTCAACGTGGCGAGCATCGCGGGCTACCAGCCGAGCCCGACCCTGGCGGTCTACGCGGCCACCAAGGCGTACGTGCTCAGCTTCACCGAGGCGCTGTGGTCGGAGTCGCGGGGCACCGGGCTGCGCGTGATGGCGCTGTCGCCCGGCGCCACCGCCACCGAGTTCTTCGACGTGGCCGGTCAGGGCGCCGACGGCGGGACCAGCCGGATGTCCGCGGACACCGTGGTCGACCTGGCGATCAAGGCCCTGGACCGGCGCAACCCGCCGCCCAGCCTGATCACCGGCGCCCGCAACCGGATCATGATGGGCGCCAGCCGGCTGGCCGGGCGGCGGATCACGCTCGCCGCGCTCGGCGCGATGATGCGTCAGACCGAGCGGCGATAGACGACCGCCTGCCAGGGGGCCAGGTTCAGGCCCTCCGGCGGGTAGACCAGGTTGTCGAGCAGCAGCTCCGCGCCGTCCCACCCGTCGATGTCGGCGCGGGCGGACTCGCCGGAGAAGTTGCCGATCACCAGCAGCTCGGTGTTCCGGTGGCGGCGGGTGAAGGCGTACAGGCGCTCGTCGTGCGGCAGCAGCATGGTGAAGTCGCCGTGGGCCACCGCGGGTTCGGTCTTGCGCAGCTCGATCAGCCGGCGGTACCAGTGGAACACCGAGTCCGGGTCGCTGCGCTGCTCCTCGGCGTTGATCAGCGTGTGGTTCGGGTTGACCGGCAGCCACGGCGTGCCGGTGGTGAAGCCGCCGTGCGGCGAGGCGTCCCACTGCATCGGCGTGCGCGCGTTGTCCCGGCCCCGCGCCCGCAGGACGGTCAGGACCTCCTCGGGGGTACGGCCCTCCAGCTCGACGGCCTGACGGTACTGCCCCCGCGCCTCGATGTCGCGGAACTCGTCGATGCCGCCGAACGGGTAGTTCGTCATGCCGAGTTCCTCGCCCTGATAGACGTAGGGCGTGCCACGGTGCAGGTGCAGGACCGTACCCAGCATCTTCGCCGACGCGGCCCGGTGCGCGGGGCTGTCGTCGCCGTACCGGGAGACCACCCGCGGCTGGTCGTGGTTGTTCCAGTACAGGCTGTTCCAGCCCACGTCGGCGAGTCCGGCCTGCCACCGGCCGAGGATCGCCTTCAGCGCGGTGAGCTGCAGCGGGACCACCAGCCACGGGTCCGGCCCGCGGTCCACCCACACGTGGTCGAACTGGAAGACCATGTCGACCTCGTGCTGCTCCGGGTCGGTGTGCAGCCGGGCCTCGTCGACCGTGACGCCGGGCATCTCGCCGACGGTCAGCAGCCCGTCGCGGCCGGCGAAGACCTCCCGGTGCATCTCCTGGAGGAACTCGTGCAGGCGGGGGCCGCCGATGAACGCGGCGGAGCCGTCGGCGTACGCGGACCCGACCGACAGCCTGCCGTCGGGCAGCGACCCGTCCGCGCCGACCGCCTTGGAGATCATGTTGATGACGTCCATCCGGAAGCCGTCCACGCCCCGGTCCAGCCACCAGCGCATCATCGCGTACACGGCCTGCCGGACCTCGGGGTTCTCCCAGTTGAGATCGGGCTGCTTCCGCGAGAACAGGTGCAGGTAGTACTCGCCGGTCTTCTCGTCGTACTCCCACGACGAGCCGCCGAACACCGACCCCCAGTTGGTCGGCTCGGCGCCGGGCGTGCCGGGTTCCATGCCGGGCCGGGCCGGCCGCCACCAGTACCAGTCCCGCTTCGGGTTGTCCTTGGACGACCGGCTCTCCAGGAACCACTGGTGCTCGTCGGAGCTGTGGTTCACCACCAGGTCCATGACGATCTTCATGTTCCGCTGATGCGCGCCGGCCAGCAGCTCGTCGAAGGTCGCCAGGTCACCGAAGAGCGGCTCGATGTTCTGATAGTCGCTGATGTCGTAGCCGTTGTCGTCCTGCGGCGACGGATAGACCGGCGACAGCCAGAGCACGTCCACGCCGAGCTCGGCCAGATGATCGAGATGCTCGATGACGCCGCGCAGGTCGCCCATCCCGTCACCGTTGGAGTCCGCGAAGCTCCGCGGGTAGATCTGGTACACGACGGCTGTCTTCCACCACGCCTCAGAGCCCATTTTCGTAACTTAACGCAGAAGTCCGGACCGGGCCGGGCGACCGGGATACGCGGTCACCCGGCCCGGCTCGCGACGTCTAGGCGGGCACCTTGATGGAGAAGACGACCCGCTTGCCCACGCTGGTGTTGATCCGCTCGTTGAGGCCCCAGAGCCGGCCGGACAGCGGCGCGTACGACAGGTTCTGCAGCAGCGGCGGGGCCGGCGTGAGCACGCTCGGCGCCGAGCCGATCCTCGCCCGGTGGATGCACGACCAGGCGTCCGCGCTGGTCGGGTTGTCCGGGTTGACCCAGGTCGGGCACCTGCCGCTGATGTACAGGTGGTTCGCGTCGGCCGCCGCGCCCTGCATGTCCCAGATCGGCGAGCTGTACGCCGCGGCGGCGGTCGTGGTGCCGTACGTGCTGCCGTCGTCGGCGCGGGGCAGCGCGGTCGTGGCGTTCAGCGGCCAGCGGATGATCCGGCCACCCGCCCTGCCGGCCAGGAACTCCACCGAGATCAGCGCGTCCGCGCCGGTCCGGTCCAGGCTGAGCGAGCTGAGGCAGGGCTGCGCGCCGGTCACCGTCGAGCAGCCGTACACGCCGGTCGTGCCGGTCCAGTACTTGCCGATCATCGGCAGCGCCCACTGGTGCCAGCGCGCCGAGGAGGTGGCGCCGGTCCGGCCGACCGTCTCGGTGAGGCTGTTCATCCGCCAGATGTGCCGGAGGTCGTACACCTCCAGCCAGCCGCTGTCGGCGACGAACAGCTTGTTGCCGTACCAGGAGATGCCGTCGGCGTGGTTGCCCTTGACGGCCCGGAAACCGCCGCCGGCGGTGGGCTCGACGAGCAGGACGTGACCGTACGAGGTGCTGCTCCCGGTGTTGGCGACCAGCGAGATCCGGGTGAACTCGTCCTTGCTCTGGTTGATGCCGTAGTACCACGACGCGGCGTAGATGTGGTGGCCGTCGATGGTGCCGGTGGTGTTGTCGCCGTCGTGGCTGGCGGTCAGCCCCTGCGGCACCCAGCCGCCGGTCGTGGTGTTGTAGTTGCTGCTCTTGTCGTCGGTGGCGTCCCAGCAGAACCCGTCCGGGCCGTACGTGGAGTAGAGCCCGGTGTCGTGGCAGAGCCTCGGCACCCCCACGTGCTGCTTCGACGTCGCGACCTGCACCGTCGTGTTCAGTGTCACCGCACCGCTGGCCTCCACCGCCGCGATGTTCGTGGCGTGGTCGCGCCACAGGGCGGGGTCGGTCTTGAGCGTGAAGGTGCTGGCGTCGATCACCGACACCGGCGTCGCGGCGGCGGCCGGGGAACCCCCGATGGCCACCGTCGTCACGCCGAGCAGGATCGCGAGGACGCCCCGTCCCAGATGCCTCGGTCTCATGACTTCCTTCCAGATCGGATATCGATCGAAGTTGAAGTTCTAACAGGCGGGCGGTGGCGACGGGCATACTGGGCGGGTGCTTACGTCCGACTTTTCGTATTTGTCATGAAGATCGCACTGCTGGGCCCGATCGCCTGGCGTACCCCGCCGGTGCACTACGGCCCGTGGGAGCTGATCACCAGCCTCCTCGCCGAGGGACTCGCCGCCCGCGGCGTGGACGTCACGCTGTTCGCGACCCTGGACTCGGTCACGAAGGCCACCCTGGACGGCGTCGTGCGGGCCGGGTACGAGGAGGACCCCGGGATCGACGGCCGGGTGTGGGAGGCGATCCACGTCAGCCACGCGCTCGCCCGGTCCGGTGAGTTCGACCTCATCCACAATCACCTGGACTGGCTGCCACTGGCGTTCTCGGCGCACTGCCGGGCGCCGATGCTCACCACCGTGCACGGGTTCTCCGGGGCGAACATCCTGCCGGCGTACCGGCGGGCCCGGTCGCACTTCGTCTCCATCTCGGACAGCGACCGTTCGCCCGGCCTGGAGTACCTGGCCACCGTGTATCACGGCGTCGACCTGGACGGGCTGCCGTTCCACGCCGACGGCGGCGACGACCTGATCCTGTTCGGCCGGATCCACCCGGACAAGGGCACCGACATCGCGATCGAGATCGCGCGGCGGGCCGGCCGGCGCCTGGTGATGTGCGGAATCGTGCAGGACAGCGACTATTTCGCCGAACGCGTGGAACCCCTGATCGACGGCGAGCGCGTGGTCTATCTCGGGTCGGTCGGGCCGGGCGAACGCGGAACGATCCTCGGTTCGGGAGCGGCCCTGTTGCATCCGATCCGGTTCGCCGAGCCGTTCGGGCTTTCCGTGGTGGAGGCGATGGCCTGCGGCACGCCGGTGATCGCGTACCGGAAAGGCTCCATGCCGGAGGTCGTGGACGAGGGGGTGACCGGGCGGCTGGTGGATTCGGTGGACGAGGCGGTGGCCGCGGTGGAACGGATCGCCGGCCTCGACCGGGCCGCCTGTTCGGCGCGTGCGCGGGAGCGGTTCTCGGCGGATCGGATGGTCGAGGAGTATCTGACGATTTACCGAAAAATCATCAGTTGATTAGCTGGATCTTGTTAACGTCGCAATGTGAATTTCGCGTTAAACGGCCCTATTCCCTGGCTCCCGTTTGCGCCGTTCACCCGCGGTGTACGGCACCGTGCCCGCGCGCGCTGAGTCCGTGCTGCGGGTATGCAGCCCGGCCGAGGAGAAAGGCCCAGTCATGCCCGCGACATACGGGTTTTTGAGCACTTATCCCCCCACTCAATGCGGTTTGGCGACATTCAATGCGGCACTCGCCACGCATCTCACCGGCGGCGCCGGCGGATCGGGAGTGGTACGCCTGGTCGCCGGCGACGACACCAGTGGAGGGATCGCGCTCGACCGGGCCGCGCCGCGGGTCGTGCACACCTGGAACACCGACCGGCCCGGCGGATGGGTGGCCGCCGCCACCGCGCTGAACCGTTTCGACACCGCGATCCTCCAGCACGAGTACGGCATCTACCCCGGGGACGCGGGCGCCGAGGTGCTGCCGGTGCTGCGGGCCCTGCGGATCCCCTCGATCGTGGTCCTGCACACCGTGCTGACCAGCCCCGACCCCCTGCAGCGGGACGTGCTGGAACAGATCGGCGCGACCGCCGACGCGGTGGTGACCATGACCGACACCGCCCGGCAGCGGCTCACCACCCATTACGACGTGGACCCGCGGAAGATCTCGGTGATCCCGCACGGGGCGGGCAGCCACAGCGGCACGCCCCGGGAGGACCACGACCGGCCGCATCTGCTGACCTGGGGGCTGCTCGGGCCGGGCAAGGGCATCGAGTGGGCGCTGCGGGCCCTGGCGTTCCTCGGTGACGTACGGCCGAGGCCGATGTACACGGTCGCCGGGCGTACCCATCCGAAGGTCCTGGAACAGCAGGGCGACGTCTACCGGGACTCGCTCAGGGAGCTGGCCGCCGAACTCGGGGTGGACGACTGCGTGCGCTGGTCCGATGTGTACCTGTCCCCGGCGGACCTGTCCCGGCTGATCCGTTCGGCCGACGCGGTGGTGCTGCCGTACGACTCCACCGAGCAGGTCACCTCCGGGGTGCTGATCGAGGCGGTCGGGGCCGGGGTGCCGGTGGTCGCGACCGAGTTCCCGCACGCGGTGGAGCTGCTGGCGGACGGGCCGGGCCTGCTCGTGCCCCACCAGGACCCGGAGGCGATGGCGATGGCGATCCGGCACGTGATCGCCGAACCCGGCATGCCCGGCCGGCTCACCGGCCTGGCCGGCGGGCCGACGCTGCGCTGGCCCGCGGTGGCCGCGCGCTACCAGTCCCTGGCCGCCCGCCTGATCGCCGACCGCCGGCCGCTCGCGGCCGCGACGATCCCCGCCTAGGCATGGCGCAGACGCTGCGGCTGCTCCCGCCGCCCATCCGGCTGTCCGGCGTGCCCGGGCCCCGCTTCGACCACGTCCTGCGCCTCTCCGACGACACCGGCCTGCTGGAGCACGCCCGGGACGGGATCGTCCGGCGCGAGCACGGCTACTGCGTCGACGACGTGTCCCGCGGCCTGCTGGTCGCCGTCCGCGAGCCGCACCCCGGCCCGGAGCTGGTCCGGCTGTCCGAGCGCTACCTGGCGTTCCTCACCCACGCGCAGGGCGCCGACGGCGCGTTCCGCAACCGGATGAGCTACGAGCGCCGCTGGACCGACGAGCCGTCGACCGGCGACTGGTGGGGCCGGGCCATGTGGGGGCTCGGCGCCGCCGCCGCCCGCGGCCCGTCGTCCTGGATCCGCCGGGACGCGATGACCGCGTTCCGGCAGGGCCTGCGGTGCCGGTCGAGCTGGCCGCGGGCGATGGCGTTCGCCGGGCTGGGCGCCGCCGAGGTGCTGCGCGCCGGGCCGCACGATCCGGCGGTGGCCGAGCTGCTCGCCGACGCGGCAACGGTGATCGGCGTACCCGGCTCCGACCCGGCCTGGGTGTGGCCGGAACCGGAGCTCACCTACGCCAACCCGGCGCTGGCGGAGGTGCTGATCGACGCCGGTGACCTGCTCGGCGACGAAGGCCTGCTGGTGGACGGGCTGCGGATGCTCACCTGGCTGTGCGGGATGCAGCAGCACGAGGGCCACCTGTCCACGGTCCCGGTCGGCGGGTGGCGGCCCGGCGCGCCCCGGCATCGGTTCGACCAGCAGCCGATCGAGGCGGCGGCGGTGGCGGACGCCTGCGCCACCGCCGCGGCGGTCACCGGCGACGAGTACTGGGACGCCCCGCTCTTCCAGTCCATCGCGTGGTTTCTGGGGGACAACGACACCGGGACGAAGATGTACGACGCTGAGACTGGCGGATGTTATGACGGATTGACGGCAGATGGTCCTAATCTGAACCAAGGAGCCGAATCCACCCTCGCGCTCGTCGCCACGCTGCAGCATGCCCGCACGCTGGCGAACCGGAGCGCGACCCGACCATCAGGCGGCCTAGCGTGACAGCAACGGTGAACACCACCGACATCACCCGTCACAACATCACCATGGCGCCGGACGCCCGGCGCGTCGTGATCAAACTGTTCGTCCCCGGCGAGGACGGCAACCTCGTCTACAACCGGACGTCCAGCCTGATCGAGCGGATCCTGCAGCTCGACGAGAGCGACATCAACGCGCTGCTCGACGACGTGCTGAACCGCTTCTCCGGGCGGCACCACGACATCCTCGGCGTCTTCCAGCACCACTACGAGGTGGTCCAGCACCGGGTGCCGAACGAGATCGAGCTGTCCCCGGCGGCCCGGACACTGATCGGCGCGTACGTCAGCCACGAGTTCTCCGTCGAGGCCGCCGCCCTCTGCAACCCGTCGATGGTGCCGCACCCGGACCAGAGCGAGCTGCTGGCCGGGGAGCTGCGGGTGGCGATCAGCCTGCGGCAGATCGGCGAGGGGCACATCTCGTCGATCGGGTTCTGCAGCGCCATCCTCGGGCCGGGCGCCGCGATCCGCCTGGAGGACCGGGACGGGCCGCTGATCATCGGTCAGCGGGTCGGCGCCAAGCACATGCGGCACCAGCTGTGCGCGGCGCTGGCCGAGGAGGAGATCGACAACGAGGCTTCGGCGTACGTGCTCTCCGCCCTGCCGGAACGCTACGACGACCACGAGTTCGAGGAGATCCTCGGGCACCTGCCGCCGGAGCTGCTGTCCCGGCCCACCACCCCGACGGCCCTGGAGGCGATCCGGCGGATCGTCGGCGCCGACTACGCGGTCAGTTTCAACGTGACCACCCCGCTGCACCAGCGGGTGCTCTGGCCGTCCACGCCGACCGAGAGCAAGGGCATGGAGGACGCCCGGTTCGTGCAGGTGCTCGACCCGGACGGGCGTACGGCGTACCAGGCGACGTACACCGCCTACGACGGCTTCAACATCGCCGGCCGGGTGATCTTCACGCGCGACCTGCGGCACTTCGAGGTCACCACGCTGCACGGGCCGGCCGCGCGCAACAAGGGCATGGCGATGTTCCCGCGCTACATCAACGGGAAGAAGTACGCGCTCTGCCGCTCCGACGGCGAGACCCTCGGGCTGTGCGTCCGCGACGAGCAGCACCGGTACCAGCACGTGGCGCCGCTCCTGGTCCCGCACCGCGGCTGGGACCTGATCCAGGTCGGCAACTGCGGCTCGCCGATCGAGACCGAGGCCGGCTGGCTGGTGCTGACCCACGGCGTCGGGCCGATGCGCCGGTACGCCATCGGCGCCATGCTCCTCGACCTGGCGGACCCGTCCCGGGTGATCGCCGACCTGCCGCAGGGCCTGATCGACCCGGACGAGATCGAACGCGAGGGGTACGTGCCGAACGTGCTCTACTCCTGCGGCGGTCTCGTCCACGACGGGCGGTTCTGGCTGCCGTACGCCTCCAGCGACGTGCGGATCAGTTTCGCCAGCATGCCGCTGGACCGCCTGCTCCACCGCATGCAGCCCGTCGGCTGAAAGCCGGCGTGTTGATTTCGGCCGTCCCTGGCGCCCGAAATCGACACGCCGGTCAGCCGGGGACCGTGCCGGCCACCACCCAGATGGTCAGCACGGCCAGGAAGGTGCCGCTCGCCCCGGCCGCGTCGACACTGGCCAGCCACTCGTCGCGCAGGCCGGGCGGGGTGGCCCAGCTCTCCGCCGGCACCCGCGGGTTCACCATCGGCAGCACCACCGCGGCCGAGGCCGGGGTGGTGAACAGACAGGTGACGGGGGTCGCGGCCACCCGGCTCAGGCCGGCCGCGACCAGCCGTCGCCGCAGCGTGCGCCCCATGTCCTGCTGCCGCGGGATGAAGTGGCTGCGCACGTGCGCGAGCACCGCCTCGCCGAGCCCGGCCGGCATGCCGTCGAACCCGAGCGAGTCCCAGTCGGTGTCGACCAGGCAGATCCGGCCGCCCGGCCGGGTCACCCGGATCATCTCGGCGATCGCCTGGTCGGCGCCCTCGACGTGCTGCAGCACCCGCTCGCACCAGACGCCGTCGACGTGGTTGTCGGGCAGGTCGAGGGCGCGGACGTCACCGAGCGTGTACCGCACGTTGCTGCCGTCGTGCCGGGTGAGCGCGGCGGCGGTCAGCGACGTCGAGTGATCGACGGCGACCACCTCGCCGGGCGCGCCGACCCGGGCGGCCAGCAGCCGGGCCACCTCACCGGTGCCGGACCCGGCGTCGAGCAGCCGCTGGCCGGTGGCCGGGCGCAGCGAGTCGAAGGCGACCCGGCGAACCCGCTGGATCTCCGGATGCCGGCCCATCGCGACGATCGCGTCGAGCACGATTTCGGACATCTGCGCGGAGAGGGCGTCGATGTCGGAAAAGGGCGTCCGGTCCTTCTGCGCGGGTTCCATCCCGCAATTGTTCATCCGGTACACCCCGGAAGACCGGTTCAGGTCATCCATCCGACAGGGGCGGCACCTGCTCTTTCGCTAGATCAAGCGACGAGTGTGCGCGATCCGCACACGGATCGGCCAGATCATCAAGCCGTACGCACAGTGATGTTCCGTGTATCACACGTAACCGGCGGAATCACAGGTAACAGGCCGGCAACTGATGTGCAAAACTTCCGGACATGATCGAACGGGTTAGGTTCGGGCTGGTCGGCTACGGCACCGGCGGCCGAGTTTTCCACGCGCCGCTGATCGCGTCGGCTGAGAACATCGAATTCGTCGGCGTGGTCACCACCTCCCCCGAGCGCCGGGCTCAGGTCACCGCGCAGCTCCCCGGCGTGGAGGCGTACGACTCGATCGCCGCGCTCGCCGCCGACGGGGTCCAGGCGGTGGCGATCTCCACGCCCGCCGCCACCCATGCCACCCTCGCGCTGGAGGCGATCGAGGCCGGGCTCGCGGTGGTCGTCGACAAGCCGTTCGCGCTGGACGCCGAGACCGCCCGCAAGCTGGTCACCACCGCCGAGCAGGCCGGGGTCCCGCTCACCGTCTACCAGAACCGGCGGTGGGACTCGGACTTCCTGACCGTCCGCAAGCTGGCGGAGAAGGGGTCGCTCGGCGACATCCGGCGCATCGAGTCCCGGGTGGAGCGCTGGGCGCCGGACCGCCTGCCCGGCGCGGCCGGCGGCGGCACCCTGCTCGACTTCGGCTCCCACCTGGTCGACCAGGCGCTCCAGCTGAACGGCCCGGCCGAGCGGGTGCACGCGGAGGTCCACGGCCCCGACGGCGGCCTCGACGACGACTTCTTCATCGCCCTGCATCACACCGGCGGCGCCGAGTCGCACCTGTGGGGCTCGTGGCGCCAGGCCGGCCCCGGCCCGCGTTTCCGGGTCACCGGCACCGCCGGCACGTACATCTCCCCCGAGCTCGACTACCAGGAGACCCTGCTCAAGGCGGGCAAGACGCCGAAGCTGATGGGCGACCGCTGGGGCGTCGAGCCGGAGCACCGCTGGGGCCACCTGTTCCGCGGCTCGACCGGCGCGCCGGTGGAGAGCTGCCGGGGCCGCTGGGACACGTTCTACCCGGCGGTGGCCGCCGCGGTCCAGGGCACCGGCACGCTCCCGGTGGACCCGTGGGACTCGGTCCGCGCCATGGAGGTCCTGGACGCGGCCCGCCGCAGCGCCACCACCGGCACCACCGTCACTCTCTGACCGAAAACGCCCGCCTCCGTCCCCGCGGCATCGCTCACCGGGGACGGGGGCGGACGGTCGCGTCCACCACGCGGGCGGTGGCCAGCACGTCGGCGAACCGGTCCGGGGCCAGGTCGAGGCCGCCGGCCACCCACGAGACCGTCGTGCTCACGCTCTCCGTCATCGCGGTGAGGACGGCGTGCGGGCTCAGGCCGGCCGCCTGCAGCAGGCGGATCTCCCGCACGTTGACACCCGCCGGGAGCGGCCCGTTGCCGAGGTCGGTCCCGTAACGGACGGTGCCGCCGGCCTCCACGAACCGCCGCAGGTTGTCGACGGCGACCTCCCGGTCCGGGTCGCCGGGTTCGCCCCAGCCGTGGATGTCCAGGGTGCTGAGCCAGGTCATCCGCTCCGCGCAGGCCCGCAGCAGGGTGTCGTCGATCCGCTCGGTCCAGGGCGTGTGCGCCAGGATGTCGACCCCGGCGGCGTAGGCGGCAGCGACCGCCCCGGGCCCCTCCGCATGCGCCACCACCGGCAGTTCCACCGCGTGCGCCGCCGTGACGACAGCTTCCAGTGCCTGCGGGCTGAGCTGCGGCCCCCCGGCGTGCGCGGTCACCTTGATCAGCGTGGCTCCCGCCGCCGACGCCTCGGCGACCGCCGGCCCCGCGTCGGCCGCGGTCCGGATCTCCCGCCAGCTCCCGGCCGGCGCCCAGGACCGATCGCTCGGATAGCCGCCCGGGGCGATCAGGAACGGTCCCGCGTACCGCACCCGTGGCAGCCCCGCCAACGGCAGGGCGGCCCGCTGGGCGAGGGCCGCGACCGCCGCCGGGTTCCCGCCGAGGTCCCAGACCTCCGCGATGCCCCCGGCCCGTAGCGTCCCGAGATCGGCCAGCGCCGAGTGCACGTGCGTGTCGACGAGCCCGGGCAGCAGGGTTCCGGGCAGCCGCCGGGTGTTCTCCCCGCCGGGCGCCATCTCGGCCGGCACCGGCCGGGCCACGCCGTCCGGCGCGACCCGCAGCGCGACCCCGTTCCGCAGCCGACCGCCCCACCAGACCGACTCCGCGACCAGCCACTCGACCTGTCCGGGGGCCGGCGTCTCCTCCGCGACCGTCACCGTCGGCCGTGGTCCGGAGCCGCGCCGCAGCGCCGCCAGCCCGCATCCCGTCCCGGATGCGCCACAACAGCCGGCCGCCGAACGGGCCTCAGGTTCACAGGCGGCATCTTGTCCAGGGGGTTGCGTCACCGGGGAGCCTTCTCCAGCAGGTCGCGGAGGACCGTGAGGCCCTGGCACACCTCGGTGAAGCTGGTGCTCAGCGGCGCCGGCCCGATCCGCAGCCCGTCCGGCCGGCGGTAGTCCGGGATGACCCCGCTGTCCCACAACGGCTGCAGGAACTCCTTGAACCCGTCCCGCCGCAGCGTCACGTGGCCGCCCCGCCGGGACGCCTCGCGGGGACCGGCGACTTCCACCCCGTACCCCGCAAGCCATTGCTCGGCGATCTCCAGCACCAGGTCGGTGAGCTGCAGCGACTTGGCACGGACCGCCTCGATCCCGGCGTCGGCCAGCATGTCCAGGTTGGCGTGCAGCGGCACCATGGCGAGGATCGGCGGGGTGCCGCTGAGCAGCGCCCGGATCCCCGTCGCCGGCTCGTACCCCGGGCCCATCTCGAACGCCGCCCGGTGCCCCATCCAGCCCTGGATCGGCTGCCGCAACTCCCCCTGCAGCTCGTGCCGCAGGTACGCGAAGGCGGGCGCGCCCGGGCCGCCGTTGAGGTACTTGTAGGTGCAGCCGACGGCAAGGTCGACACCCCACTCGTCGAGGGCGATCGGCACCGAACCGGCCGAGTGGCACAGGTCCCACAGGGTCAGCGCCCCGGCCTCGTGCGCGACCCGGTTGATCGCGGCGACGTCGGCCAGCCAGCCGGAGCGGTACGCCACATGGCTGAACAGCACCAGCGCGGTGTCGTCACCGACCACCGCGGCGACCTGCTCGGCCGTGATGCCGGCGGCCGGGTCGGTCTCGATCCACTCCAGGCGCAGGCCGCGTTCGGCGGCGATGCCCTCGAGGACGTACCGGTCGGTGGGGAAGTTGTCGGTGTCCAGCACCACGGTGCGGCGGCCGGGACGGGCGTCGACGGCGGCCCGCGCCAGCTTGTACAGCAGGACCGTGGTCGAGTCGCCGATCACGGTCTGCCCGGCGGCCGCGCCGAGCGCCACCGCGCCCAGCCGGTCACCGAGGGTGAGCGGCCACTCCAGCCAGCTCTCGTCCCAGCCGCGGATCAGCCGGCCGCCCCACTGCTTCCGGATGAACTCGTCCACCAGCTCGGCCGTCGCCTCGAGCGGGCGGCCCAGCGAGTTGCCGTCGAGGTAGGAGAGCAGCTCGGCGGCGGGCGGGGTGATGAACCGCGACCGGTGCCCGGCCAGTGGATCGGCCGCGTCCAGAGCGGCGGCGCGGGCGAGCAGGCCGGCGGTCAACGGGGCACTCCGATCTCGGTGCGTACGGCGTACAGCTCGGGGAAGAATGTCAGATCGAGCGCGGCCTTCAGGAAGCCGACCCCGCTGGATCCGCCGGTGCCCCGTTTGAAGCCGATCGTCCGTTCCACCGTCTTGAGGTGCCGGAACCGCCACAGCTGGAAGTTCTCCTCCAGGTCGACGAGTTCCTCGCACGCCTCGTACACGTCCCAGTTCTGTTCGGCGTTCTCGTAGATGTGCTGGAACACCGGCACCAGCTCGGCCCGGTACTCGTAGGCCTCGGTGACGTCGCGCCGCAGGATCCCGACCGGCACCTCGTGCCCGCGCCGGGCCAGGAAGTGCAGGAACTCGTCGTAGACGCTCGGCGCGGCCAGCGCCTCGGCCAGCATCTCGCGGGCCTCCGGCTGGTCGTCGAAGATCTTCAGCATCTCCCGGTGCTTGTTGCCGAGCAGGAACTCGATCGTCCGGTACTGGTACGACTGGAACCCCGACGACGTGCCCAGGAACGACCGGAACTCCGCGTACTCCGACGGGGTCAGCGTCGCCAGCACCGACCACTGCTCGGTCAGGGTGCGCTGGATGTGCTTGACCCGGGCCAGCCCCTTGAGCGCGGGCCGCAACTCGTCCTTGGCCAGATGCTGCTGCACCGCGCGCAACTCGTGCACGATCAGTTTCAGCCACAGCTCGGACGTCTGGTGCTGCACGATGAACAACAGCTCGTCGTGGTGCTCCGGCACGCTGACCGGTTGCTGGGCTCCCAGGATCTCGTCCAGGCGCAGATACTCACCGTACGAGAGATTGACCTTGAAGTCCCTGACGATGCCGTCCTCGAGCGGCCGCTGTGCCGACATGACGATCCACCTCCTGCCTCAAGGAGATCACAGCGGCCCCCAGTAGACCCACCGGCCGTCGTGCCGGACGAACCGGCTCCGCTCCGCCATCACCCCGGGCTGACCACTGTCGATGTAGTGCGCCCGGAACTCGACGGTCCCCTCCGCGTCGAAGACGCCGCCGCCGCTGTGGTCCAGCACGTCCAGGCGCGTCCAGCGCAGTCCGGGGTCGGGCGCCACGGCCTTCGGCCGCGTCTCCGGATGCCAGGTCCGGAGCACATACTCACTGTTGTCCAGCGCGTAGGCGCTGAAACGCGAACGCATCAGGCTTTCCGGATCGGCTGCGGCTCCGCCCTGGTGCAGGCTTCCACAACATTGCCGGTACGGGCCACGACCGCACGGGCACACGGAAGAGGCCGGCCGGGGCTGGGGGCGTTTGCGAGCCATGCCCCCGATCCTCCCGCACCCCGATCGCGAGCCGTCGCCCAGACCGGTCACCCGCCCACCGTCACCTGGCTGCCCGACGGCCGACACCCCAGACCGCCCGCCCGCTCGCCTGGCCCGTCGTCAGCCGGCCTGCTGCTCGACCACGATCCCGCTGATCACTTTCTGACAGCGGTCAAGTTCCTCGATGAGGCCCTGCATCTCCTCGATGGCGGAGACCGCGTTCTGGGTGTCCGCCCGGATCCCGCCGACCTGGGTGCCGATCTCGCTGGTCGCCGTGGCCGTCTCGTTCGCCAGGTCCTTGACCTCGCTGGCCACCACGGCGAACCCCCGGCCCGCCTCACCGGCCCGCGCCGCCTCGATCGTCGCGTTCAGGGCGAGCAGGTTGGTCTGTTTCGCGATCGTCGCGATCAGCTGCACCACCTTGCCGATCTCGGTGCTGCTCGCCTCGAGCCGCTGGATCACCTGCACGGCGGTCTCGGCCGCCCGTACCGCCGCATCGGTGGCCGCGGCCATGTCGTTGCTGACGTTCGCGAGCCGGTGCACGGAGTCGCGCTGCCGGTCCTGCGCCGACCAGTCCTGCTGGCCGCCGGCCGACCAGCCGTCGTTCTGATCCCAGTCGGACATGGTGATAGCGGCCCCTCTCTGCCCGTCGCCTCACAACATCCCACCTCCCCCACCGGCCGCGCGGCGTTTTCCCCGATCCAGCCGTTTTCGAGTGCCCCACGCAGCACCTCAACCGCATCCAGCCGGCGCTCATGACTGTCTCCCGCGCCCCGAGACAGCCATGAGCGCCGGCTGGGATCTGACCCTGACCGGCTGGCTCTCAGTGCTGTCTCACCCCCCAAGACAGCACACCCACAACCAGCCGGGGTTCGACCGCGTCCCCCGGCTGGCTGTCAGTGCTGTGTCAGTGCGCCGGAGAGAGCCGTGACGACCAAATGAACAGGGAGCGCAAGTGACTGCAAAGAACGGCAGAGGATGATTCGGTTTTTGCAGGATGGTGACGTAGGATTGCGGGGTGACGAGACGACTTGCCGAAGTGGCGAAGAAAGCCGGCGTCAGCGAGGCCACCGTCAGCCGGGTTCTCAACGGGCGCAGCGGCGTCTCCGAGGCCACCCGCACGTCGGTGCTGACCGCGCTCGACGTGCTGGGCTACGAGCGGCCGACGAAACTGCGCGGCGAGCGGGCCCGGCTCGTCGGCCTGGTCCTGCCCGAGCTGCAGAACCCGATCTTTCCCGCGCTCGCCGAGGTGGTGACCGGGTCGCTGGCTCAGCGCGGGTTCACGCCGGCGCTGTGCGCGCGCACGATCGGCGGCGTGCCCGAGTCGGATTACGTGGAGATGCTGCTGGACCACCAGGTGTCCGGGGTGATCTTCGCGGGCGGGTCCTACGCGCTGGCCGACGCCTCCCACGAGCACTATCTGCGGCTGGTCGAGCGCGGCCTGCCGGTGGTGCTGGTCAACGCGGGCGTCGACGAGCTGGGGTTTCCGCGGGTGTCGACCGACGACGCGGTCGCGGTGGAGCAGGCGTACGGGCACCTGCGCTCTCTCGGGCACGAGCGGATCGGCATGGTCCTGGGCCCGGAGGGGCACATCCCGTCGCGCCGCAAGCTGAACGCGATGCTCTCGGTGGCCGAGTCGGCGACCGAGGCGGGCGCGCTCGTCGAGCGGTCGAGTTTTTCCATGGAGGGCGCCCGGGTGGCGGCGACGAAGCTGGTGGAGCGGGGCGCGACCGGCATCATCTGTGCCAGTGACGTGCTGGCGCTGGGCGCGATCCGGGCGGCCCGGCGGCTGGGCCGGTCGGTGCCGGGTGACGTGTCGGTGGTCGGGTTCGACGATTCGGCGTTCATGACGTGCACGGATCCGCCGCTGACGACGGTGCGGCAGCCGATCGAGACGATGGGGCAGGCGGCGGTGGATCTGCTGGTGAGCCAGATCGACGAGGCCCGGGAGTTCTCCGACGAGCTGCTGTTCGAGCCGGAGCTGGTGGTTCGCGGGTCGACCGGGCCGGCACGCAAGGACTGATCCACGGCACGGCCCACAGGCCGCCGACCTCACGGTCGGCGGCCTTTCGCGTACCAGGAATCGGTCTTCTCGCAAGTAAGTCGAGTTTTTGCAAAGCAAAATCGAAACCTTGCGGCAACATGTCCGCCTTGTTACAGTGACCGCACTCACTAGAACCACTGAGGACGACACATAGACCCGTTCCCGAAGGGATGGACAGATGTCCGTACCGCAGCACCGGAAGGTCGCGGCGCTGGCGCTCGTGGCCGGGCTGGGGCTCAGCCTGACGGCGTGCTCCACCAAGAGCGACGACGGCGGGACCGATGCCGCCGGCAAGACCACGATCACCGTCGACTGCATGCCGGTCGGCACCGAGAAGGACCTGCTGGCGAACTGGAACGCGGATGTCGCCGAGTTCCAGAAGCAGAACCCCGACATCGTGATCAAGAGCATCAGCGTCGGCTCGCAGTGCAACAACCCGCCGGACTTCACGGCCCGGCTCGCCGGTGGCACGGTGACCGACGTCTTCTACGGGTACATGACGGACCTGCAGCAGGTGCTGGATTCCGGCCAGGCGATGGACATCACCGCGTACGCCACCAAGGAGAACATCCCGACCTGGGACAGCGTCGATCCGGCGCTCAAGGAGGTCTTCACCGACAGCGGCAAGCTGTACGCCGTACCGGTCAAGAATTATTCGATGGGCCTGGTCTACAACAAGACCCTGTTCCAGAAGGCCGGGCTGGACCCCGCGAAGCCGCCGAAGACGTGGCCCGAGGTCCGGGAGGCGGCCAAGAAGATCACCGCCGCCGACAAGACCGTCGCCGGGTACTCGGAGTACAGCGCCGGCGCGACCGGCGGCTGGCACTTCACCTCGCTGCTCTACTCGCAGGGCGGCACGATCCTCAGCGAGGACGGCAAGAAGGCCGCCTTCAACACCCCTGAGGGCAAGCAGGTGCTGCAGAACCTCAAGGACATGCGGTACGGGGACAACAGCATGGGCAGCCGCCAACTCCTGCAGTGGGCCGACCTGCTGACCAACGCGGGCGCCGGCAAGGTGGGTATGTTCATCGGCGCGCCGGACACCACCCAGGCGATCGTCAGCCGGTTCCAGGGCAAGTTCGAGGACTGGGCGGTCGCTCCGCTGCCGGGCCAGTCCGGCCTGGGCAAGGGCACGCTCGGCGGCGGCGAGGGCTACTTCTTCAAGAAGGACCTCACGCCGGAGCAGGTCAAGGCCGGGATGAAGTGGATCGCGTACCAGAAGCTGACGCCGGGCAAGGGCCAGTTCGACTACGTCCGGGCGAAGCCGCAGAACTACCCGGTCGGCCTGCCGCAGCCGCTGCTGTTCGCGGCGGGCACCGAGGCGCAGAAGCAGGAGGCCGACCTGCGCAAGGCGAACGCGAACGTGCCGGTGGAGAACTTCGCGCTGTTCGAGACGACCCAGCTGCCGATCAAGGGCGAGCCGAAGAACGCGCAGGCCGTCTACGAGGTGCTGGACGCCGCGATGTCCGGGGTCCTGACCGACCCGAACGCGAACATCGACGCGCTGCTCAAGACCGCCGAGGAGAAGGTCAACCAGCTGCTGGTGGCCGGTAGCTGAGCATGGCCGTCCTCACCGCCCCCGCCCCGGCTGCCCAGGCCGCCGAGGCGGGGGTCCTCAAGAAGCGCCGCAGGATCCGGGACAACCTGACCGGGCACGCGTTCCTGATCGGCGCGGTCGCCTGTTTCGCCCTCTTCATGTGGTACCCGATGATCCGCGGCATCGTGATGAGCTTCCAGCGCACCCGCCGCGGTGAGACCACGTGGGTCGGCTGGGACAACTACGTCCGGATCGCCGGCGACCCGAGTTTCTGGACCGCCTGGAAGAACACCTTCTACTTCACCGCCCTGGCCCTGGTGCTCGGGTTCGTGCTGCCGTTCCTGGTGGCGATCCTGCTCAACGAGTTCCGGCACGCCAAGGGTTACCTGCGGGTGCTGGTGTACCTGCCGGTGATCCTGCCGCCGGCCGCAGCCCTCTACCTCTTCAAGTTCTACGCGTTCGATCCGAGCGGGGCCGGCCTGTTCAACGCGCTGCTGAGCGCGGTGGGTCTGCCGACCTCCGACTGGGTGCAGTCGCCGGCCATGACGATGCCCGCCATGGTGATCGCGTCGACCTGGATGAACATGGGCGGCGCGGTCCTGATCTACCTGGCGGCGCTGCAGAACATCCCGGGCGACCTGTACGAGGCCGCCGAACTGGACGGCGCCGGGATCTGGAAACGGATCTGGCACGTCACCGTCCCACAGACCCGGGTGATCCTGACCCTGCTGCTGATGATGCAGATCGTCGCGACCATGCAGCTGTTCATCGAGCCGCTGATCCTCGCCAACGGGGCCGGAACGCAGGACGCGGCGAAGTCGGTGGCCTACATGATCTACCAGCACGCCTTCTTCCAGAACGACCAGAACGGCGCCGCCGCGCTCGGCGTGATCATGCTGCTGGTCCTGGGCGCCTTCTCGGCCATGTACCTGCGACTGAGCACCAAGGGGGACTCATGAGCAGCCGGACCCTCATCTCCTCCACCCAGCTGAAGAAGGGGCGCGTCCTCTACTGGACGCTGCTCGGCGCCGTCGTCACGGTGTTCACCCTGGTCTTCATCGGCCCGCTGTACTGGATGGTCACCGGGGCGCTGAAGTCCGCGCAGGAGGTGGCGCAGTCCCCGCCGACGCTGTTCCCGAACGATCCACAGGTGGGCAACTACGTCGATGCGTGGCAGACGCTGAACCTGGCGAAACTGCTGTTCAACACGTTCTACTACGCGGCGGGGGCGGTGCTGTTCCAGCTGATCCTGGACACCGCGGCGGCGTACGCGCTGTCCAAGCTCCGCCCGATCTTCGGCAACGTGATCCTCGGGGCGATGCTGGCGACCCTGATGATCCCGGCGATGGTCCTCATCGTCCCGCAGTACCAGACCGTGATCAGCCTGCCGGTGCTGAACGTCAGCCTGCTCGACTCCCCGTTCGCGATCTGGCTGCCGATGGTCGCCAACGCGTTCAACATCTTCCTGCTGAAGCGGTTCTTCGACTCCGTCCCGGAAGAGATCATGTCGGCCGCCGCCGTGGACGGCGCGTCGCCGCTGCGGACCCTCTGGTCGATCATCCTGCCGATGTCCCGGCCGATCCTGGGCGTGGTGTCCATCTTCGCGATCACCGCGGTCTGGAAGGACTTCCTCTGGCCGCTGCTGGTCATGCCGGACGCCTCGACCCGCACGGTCAGCGTCGGCATCTACGCCTTCGCCGGCGGCACCCCGATGAACGTGGTGGTCGCCGCGTCGGTGATCTCGGCGGTCCCGACCGTGATCCTCTTCCTGATCTTCCAGCGCAACATCATGTCCGGCCTGACCGCAGGCAGTCTCAAGGGATGACCAGGATGAATGAGCAGTGGTGGCGCGACGCGGTGATCTACCAGGTGTACCCGCGGAGTTTCGCGGACGCCAACGGCGACGGGGTCGGTGACATCGCGGGGGTTCGTGCGCGGCTCGGCCATCTGCGTGATCTCGGCGTCGGCGCGATCTGGATGAGCCCGTGGTACCCGTCGCCGATGGCGGACGCCGGCTACGACGTGTCGGACTTCCGGGACATCGACCCGGCGTTCGGGACCCTGGCCGAGGCGGAGGCGCTGATCGCGGAGGCGCACGCGGCCGGCATCCGGATCATCATCGACATCGTCCCGAACCACGTCTCGAGTGAGCATCCGTGGTTCCAGGCGGCGCTCGAAGGTGGAAAAGAGCGGGACTACTTCTGGTTCCGTAAAAGCCAAAATATACCTACAAACTGGGTCGGGGAGTTCGGGGGTACGGCGTGGAGCCGCACCCCGGACGGCGAGGACTGGTACCTGCACCTGTTCACCCCGCAGCAGCCCGACCTGAACTGGGACCACCCGGACGTCCGGGCCGAGTTCGAGAGCATCCTGCGGTTCTGGTTCGACCGGGGCGCCGACGGCATCCGGATCGACTCGGCGGCCCTGCTGTTCAAGGACCCGGCGCTGCCCGAGGTGGTGGACGGGTCGCCGCATCCGTTCCATGACCTGGACGCGGTGCACGACGTCTACCGGTCGTGGCGGCGGGTCGCCGACGAGTACGACGACCGGGCGCTGATCGGCGAGGTGTGGATGCCGGACGTGGAACGGTTCACCAACTATCTGCGGCCGGACGAGCTGCACGCGGCGTTCAACTTCGACTTCCTGGGGTGCGCGTGGGACCCGTACCTCATGCGCTCCTGCATCGATCGCACCCTGGACGCGCACGCCCGCGTCGGCGCCCCGCCCACCTGGGTCCTGTCGAACCATGACGTGACCCGGCATGTCACCCGGTACGGCAGGGCCGACACCACGTTCAGCTTCGACAACAACCTCGACGGCGTCCCGGTGGATCTGGAGCTGGGCACCCGGCGGGCCCGGGCGGCGGCGCTGCTGACCCTGTCGCTGCCCGGCGCGGCCTACCTCTATCAGGGCGAGGAGCTGGGCCTCTGGGAGAACGAGAACATCCCGGAAGATCGGATTCAGGATCCGATGTACGCCCGTCGCGGCCACACCCGGGACGGATGCCGGGTGCCGCTGCCGTGGTCCGGTGACGAGCCGCCGTTCGATTTCTCCACCGGTGAGCCATGGCTGCCGCAGCCGGCGGAGTGGAAGGACCGGACCGTCCAGGCGCAGACCGGCGACCCGGGTTCGATGCTCGAGCTCTACCGTTCCGCGATCCGCCTGCGCCCCAGCGGCGACTTCGCCTGGCTGCCCGGTGACGAGCGGGTGCTCGCCTGGACCCGCGGGGACGAGTTCGCCTGCTACCTCAATCTCTCCGGCTCTGGAGTTCCCCTGCCGGAGCACCGATCCCGCCTGCTCGCCAGCGGCCCTCTCGACGGTGACCTCCTCCCCCAGGACACCGCCGTCTGGCTGCGCCTCTAGACGAAGAAGCAGGAGGTTTGTGACACCTCGGGGGCCGGCCACACCAGGGAAGGTATCCATGGCCAACCGCACCGCCCCACTTCTGACGCTGACCGCGGTCCTCGCGGCCGCCGTCACCACCGTCCTCTGGCAACCGCCGCCGGCGCTGGCCGCCGGCCTGTCCCCCTTCGACGTCCCCGGGCGCGGCGCGACGGTGCCGTTCACCGAGTTCGAGGCCGAGAACGCCGCGCACACCGGGGTCTCCACCGGCACCGACCGGACCTACGGCACGCTCTCCTCGGAGGCGTCCGGGCGGGAGGCGATCACCCTCGACGCCGCGGGTGAGTACGTCGAGTTCACCCTCACCGAACCGGCCAACGCCGTGACGTTCCGGTACAGCGTCCCGGACGGGCGGAACGCCTCGCTGGATCTGCGCACCGGCTCGACGCTGATCACGACGGTGCCGGTGACCTCGAAATACGCGTGGTACTACGGCTGGTACCCGTTCACCAACAACCCGGCGGACGGCAGGCCGCACCACTTCTACGACGAGGCCCGGGCGATGTTCGGGACCACGTACCCGGCCGGGACGAAGATCCGGATCCAGGTCTCCTCCACCGCGCAGTCGCCGAGTTTCACCATCGACCTGGCCGACTTCGAGAACGTGCCGGGACCGATCGGCAAGCCGTCCGGGGCGATCGACGTGGTGGCCGATCACGGCGCCGACCCGACCGGCGCCACCGACTCCACAGCGAAGTTCCAGGCCGCGGTGAACGCGGGCGCCGCCTCGGGCCGGGCCGTCTATGTGCCACCGGGCAACTTCACCCTGTGGAGCCACGTGATCGTCGATCGGGTCACGCTGGCCGGCGCCGGGCCGTGGTACTCGGTGCTCGGCGGGCGTCATCCCATCCAGCGTGACCAGGCGGCCGGTATCTACGGCAAGTACACCGGTCAGGGCGGCCCGAGCCAGAACGTCGTGGTCAAGGACCTGGCGATCATCGGCGACATCCAGGAGCGGGTCGACGAGCACCAGGTGAACGCGTTCGGCGGCGCCATGTCGAACTCGGTCATCGACAACGTGTGGATGCAGCACACCAAGGTCGGCGCGTGGATGGACGGGCCGATGGACCGGTTCACCATCCGTAACAGCCGGATCCTGGATCAGACCGCCGACGGGGTGAACTTCCACATCGGCGTCACGAACTCGACGGTCACCAACACGTTCGTCCGCAACACCGGGGACGACGCGCTGGCCATGTGGGCGGAGAACGTGCCGAACGTCGGCAACTCCTTCACCCGCAACACCATCGTCGCCCCGATCCTGGCGAACCACCTGGTCAGCTATGGCGGCCGGGACATCGTGATGACCGACAACGTGGTCAGCGAGTCGGTGTCCAACGGCGGCGGCATCCACGTCGGCAACCGGTACCCGGGCGTCACCGGCCCGACGGCGGTGGCCGGCACCTGGACGCTGGCCCGGAACACCCTGATCCGGGCCGGGAACTCCGACTACAACTGGAACTTCGGGATCGGCGCGCTGCGGTTCTGGGCCGATCAGGGCGCAATCACCGGCGCCACCATCAACGTCACCGACACCGACATTCTGGACAGCTCGTACGCGGCGATCCAGTGGATCGGCAACCAGACCACCGGGCTGAACCTGACGAACGTGAACATCGCCGGCGCCGGCACGTTCGCGTTGCAGGCGCAGGCCCCGGCCACCGCCACGTTCACCAACGTCAAGGCCAGCGGGATCGCGCAGAACCCGCCGACCTACAACTGCGTGGGGGCGGCCCTGGCGATCACCGACGGGGGTGGCAACGCGGGGTGGCAGACGGCGACGCCGTACTGCGGTCCCTGGCCGGCCCCGCAGTGGGGCTCGAAGCCGACCACACCGCCTGTTGTCGGCAACCTCGCGGCGGGCCGCCCGGTGACGGCGACCAGCCAGACCGACGTCTACGGCCCGGGCAACGTCACCGACGGTAACGCCGGCACCTACTGGGAGAGCCGCAACAACGCCTTCCCACAGTCGATCACCGTCGACCTCGGGCAGAGCCGCCCGGTCGCCCGGATCGTGCTCACTTTGCCGCCACCGGCCGCCTGGGCCACCCGTACCCAGACCCTCTCGGTTCTGGGCAGTCTCGACGGATCCACCTGGACCACCGTGAAGGGCGCGGCCGGTTACACGTTCGACCCGGCGCGCGGCAACACGGTGACCATCCCCGTGACGACGAGCCAGCGGCACCTGCGGCTCACCGTCACCGGCAACACCGGCTGGCCGGCGGGTCAGCTCTCCGAGTTCGAGATCTACGCCTCCTAGTCACCTCTCCCGTCCCGAAAGGTGTGCTCCCGCATGTCCCGATTCAGGCTGATAGCCGCGGCAGCAGCCGCGAGCGTGATAGCCGCTCTCGTCCACGCTCCCCCGTCCGCCGCCGCCGGGCCCAACCTGGCCGCCGGCAAGACGTTCAGCGCCTCCGCCCACTCCGAGGTCTACACGGCGGGCAACGCCGGTGACGGCAACGCGAACAGCTACTGGGAGAGCGCGAACAACGCCTTCCCGCAGTGGATCCAGGTCGATCTCGGCGCCACCACCGAGATCGACCAGGCGGTCCTGAAGCTGCCGCCGGCCGCCGCCTGGGCCACCCGTACGCAGACCCTGACCGTGCAGGGCAGCACGAACGGCTCCTCGTTCAGCACCCTCAAGGCCTCGGCCGGTTACACGTTCAACCCGGCCACGGCGAACACCGTCACGATCGGGCTCACCGCCGTCAGCGTCCGCTTCGTCCGGCTGACGTTCACGGCGAACACCGGCTGGCCCGCCGCGCAGCTCTCCGAGCTGGAGGTCTACGGGCCGGGTGGCGGCGACACCGATCCGCCGCCGGCCGGCACGAACCTCGCGGCGAAGAAACCGGCCGAGGCGTCGTCGACGGTGCACACGTTCGCGGCGGTCAACGCCAACGACGAGGACACCGCGACCTACTGGGAGGGCGGCGGGTTCCCGGCCGACCTGACCGTCAAGCTGGGCGCGAACGCGGCCCTGACCTCGGTGGTCGTCAAGCTCAACCCGTCCAGCGCGTGGGGCGCCCGGACGCAGACCTTCGCGGTCCTCGGGCGGGCCCAGAACGCCTCCGCGTTCACCACGGTCGCGGCCGGCAAGGCGTACGCCTTCGATCCCGCAAGCGGCAACACGGTGACCGTTCCGGTGTCGGCGACCCTCGCTGACCTACGCCTCTCCTTCACCGGCAACACCGGGGCGCCGAGCGGCCAGGTCGCGGAGGTGCAGGCGTTCGGCTCCTGGGCGCCCAACCCGGATCTGACGATCACCGGCACCGGTTTCTCCCCGTCCGCGCCGGTGGAGACGGACGCGATCACCGCGTCGGCCACGGTCCGCAACGCGGGCACGGCGTCGTCGGCCGCCACCAACGTCAACTTCTATCTGGGTACGGCCAAAGCAGGCACCGTGGCCGTCCCGGCTCTCACCGCCGGCCAGTCACAGACGGTGAGCGTGAGTATCGGGGCCCGAAACGCCGGCAGCTATCAGTTGTCCGCGAAGGTCGACGAGGCCGGCACGGTCGTCGAGACCAACGAGGCCAACAACGCCTGGACCCACCCGTCCGCGCTGGTCGTCACCCCGGTGAGCAGCGCCGACCTGGTCGCTTCCGCCGTCACGTGGACGCCGGCCACCCCGGCGCCCGGCACCGCCGTGTCGTTCTCCGTCACCCTGCGCAACCAGGGTTCGGCGGCCACGTCGTCCGGCGCGCACGGCGTGACGCTGACGGTCCTGAGCGGCTCGTCGGTGGTCCGTACCCTGGCCGGCTCGTACACCGGCACCCTCGCCGCGGGCGCTTCGACGGTGCTGAACCTCGGTTCGTGGACCGCGGCGAACGGCAGGTACACGGTCCGCACCGTGGTCGCGCCGGACTCCGCGGAACTGCCGGTCAAGCAGGGCAACAACACCAGCGAGAAGCCGTTCTTCGTGGGGCGCGGCGCGAACATGCCGTTCGACTTCTACGAGGCCGAGGACGGTCAGACCGGTGGCGGCGCGGCGGTCGCCGGCCCCAACCGGAGGGTCGGTGACCTGGCCGGGGAGGCGTCCGGGCGCAAGGCGGTCACGCTCAACCAGACCGGGTCGTACGTCCAGTGGACCAGCCGGGCGGCGACGAACACCGTGGTCGCGCGGTTCTCCATCCCGGACGGCACGACCAGCTCGGTCAACGTCTACGTCAACGGCACGCTCAACAGGACCCTGCCGCTGACCTCGAAATACGCCTGGCTGTACGGCAACGAGGCGGCCCCGCAGAACTCCGGCAGCAACCCGCGGCACATCTACGACGAAGCGAACATCATGCTGACCGGATCGTTCCCGGCGGGCAGCACGATCAAGCTCCAGAAGGACGCCGCCAACTCCGGCCCGATCGCGATCGACTTCATCAACCTGGAGCAGGTCGCGCTCAAGCCGAACCCGGACCCGGCCCGCTACGTCGTACCGTCCGGTTTTGATCAGCAGTCGGTGCAGAACGCCCTGGACACGGCCCGGCAGGACACCTCCAAGGTGGGCGTCTACCTTCCGGCGGGCGATTACCAGACGTCCAACAAGTTCCAGGTGTACGGGAGGGCGCTGCGCGTCGTCGGCGCGGGACCGTGGTACACCCGCTTCCACACCCCGTCCACGCAGACCGAGACGGACGCCGGGTTCCGGGCCGACGCGACAGCCAACGGGTCGACGTTCGCGGACTTCGCGTTCTTCGGCAACTACACGATCCGCATCGACGGCCCCGGCAAGGTCTTCGACTTCGCCAACGTCGCGAACATCACCATCGACAACATCTGGGCCGAGCACGTGGTCTGCCTGTACTGGGGCGCGAACACCGACAACATGGTGATCAAGAACTCGCGGATCCGGAACACGTTCGCCGACGGCGTGAACATGACCAACGGCTCGACCGGCAACCTGGTCGACAACAACGAGGCCCGGGCCACCGGGGACGACAGCTTCGCGCTGTTCTCCGCGATCGACGCGGGTGGCGCCGACGAGATCGACAACGTCTACTCGAACCTCACGTCGATCCTGACGTGGCGGGCGGCGGGCATCGCGGTCTACGGCGGGTACGCCAACACCTTCCGGAACATCTACATCGCGGACACCCTGGTCTACTCGGGCATCACGATCAGCTCGCTCGACTTCGGGTACCCGATGAACGGTTTCGGGGCCAGCCCGCCGACCGTCTTCGACAACATCTCGATCGTCCGGGCCGGCGGCCACTTCTGGGGCTCCCAGGTCTTCCCGGCGATCTGGGTGTTCTCCGCGTCGAAGGTGTTCCAGGGCATCCGGGTCAGCAACGTCGACATCGTCGATCCCACGTACTCCGGGATCATGTTCCAGACCAACTACGTCGGCGGGCAGCCGCAGAACCCGGTCAAGGACACCGTCTTCACCAACGTGACCATCACCGGCGCGCAGAGGAGCGGTGACGAGTACGACGCCAAGTCGGGGTACGCCATCTGGGCCAACCCGATGCCGGAGGCCGGCCAGGGCCCCGCGGTCGGCTCGGCCACCTTCACCAACCTGCAGCTCAGCAACAACTACCGGGACATCGAGAACCCGACCAGCACCTTCACCATCACGCGCAACTAGGGATCCACGGGGCGGAGCGCCGCCCGCGCAGCCGGCGCGGGCGACGCTCCTTACCATTCATCGGTGCACATCGAGTTCACCTTCACCCGTACCCGCGAGTACTTCCGGCACCAGTTCGCCCGGGGCGCGTCCATGATCGTCGGGCCGGTCCGGATGGTCGCCGCCATCCTCGTCTTCGCGGCGCTGTTCATCGCGCTGGCCGGGGAGTTCGCCCCGAACGCCCTGCTGACCGCGGGTGGGCTGCTGACCGTGGCGGCCGGGCTGTTCGGGTTCGCCCTCTGGCGGTGGCAGCGGGCGGTGACCGTGCCGGAGAGCTGGCTGAGCCCACGGACCTGGGTCCTCACCACCACGAGTTTCGCCTCGTCCACCGAGAACTCGTCCGCCGAGATGGACTGGAGCGCGTTCGGGTCCGTGCAGGTGACCGAGCAGGCCTATCTCCTCGTCACCAAGCAGGCGAAGATCTTCGACATCCCGCGCGAGCCGCTGACCGCCGAACAGGACGCCGACCTGCGGACCTTCCTGAACGAGCTGGCCCCGGCCGCGGGATGAACCTCCGGTTCAGCCGCGAGGAGCCGCTGCGGGCGCCCGGCCACGACGGCTCCCGGCTCCTGATGTGGTGGTGGAACGGGGCGATCGCGATCCCCCTCCTGACCGTGGGCGCCGGTGGGACGTACCTGGCCTGGCGGTCCCACTCGCCCGGCGACGTCAAGGCGGCCGCCGTGCTCTTCCTGGCCGTCGGCACGATCGCCCTGGTCCGCGCGCTGTACGTGTACCTGCGGGTCCGGCGCGCCATCCCGCCCCAGCCGGAACACTGGCTGGTCACCGGCGAGACGATCGAGGTGCGCACCATGGAGGGCCGCCGCACCTGGCAGTGGTCGGCGGTCCGGTCCGTCACGGTACTCCCGGATCGGTACGTCCTCGGAGGTCCGGTCGCTCTCGAACTGCCCCGGCCGGACGACCCGGCGCAACGAGCCGAACTGGACACGTTCGTCGGCGGGTTGACCCGTACGAGGGACGATCGTGATCGATGAAGTTGAAACGGCGGGATAACGTCGCACTATGCAGCCCGATCCGCGCTGGCAGCGCCCACCCGTACCGCCCGTCACGGGCTGGTGGTTCCTCGTGCCGCTGTTCACCTTCGGCCTCGGCACCCCGCTGATGGTGCTGATCGGCGGAGCCCGCCTGCGGTCCCGGTTCCATCAGATCTGCGCGGCCGGCTATTTCGCCCTGATCCTCGTGCTCTGCGGGATCTCCGGCGTCCGCGACGACGGCGCCGAGGCGGGCGTCCTGAGCCTGCTGTGGGGGTTCAGCTACCTCACCCTGTGGATCGGCGGCACGGCGCACACCGCGTTCCTGCAGACCCAGGTCCGCAACGCCTTCTTCCGGTACGCGACCCAGCAGTACCCGCCCGGCGCCGGCCCCGCGCCGTACCGCCCCGGCCTGACCTACTATCCGCAGACCCCGCAGGCCTGGCACCAGTCGCTGCGGGTCGACCCGGCGCTCGCCGCGGCGCAGTGGCGGGCCGCCCGCCGTGAGGAGGCCCGCCAGCTGCAGTCGAGCCAGCCGGCGCTGGCGTCCGAGCTGATGATCGGCCGTCCCGACCTGCCCGGCCGGGAGTACGACGACGGTGGCCTGATCGACGTCAACCACGTGCCGGCCGACCTGATGATGCGCTACCTGTCGATCGAGCGGCCCCTCGCGGAGCAGATCGTCGCCGCCCGCGAGCTGCACAACGGTCTCAGCGCCCCCGAGGAGCTGGTCGTCTTCTGCGACGGCCTCACCCCCAACAAGCTCGACCTCTTCCGCGACCGCCTGATCTTCATCCCCCGCTGAACCCACGTGCCGATTTCGGCCGTCCACCCCACCCCAACCCCACACACCACCCAGCGTGTTGAGTTCGGCCGTCCATCCCACCCCAAATCCACACACCATCGGGCGTGTTGAGTTCGGCCGTCCATCGCGCCCCAAATCCACACACCACCCAGCGTGTTGAGTTCGGCCGTCCATCGCGCCCCGAATCCACACGCTGCAGCGGGCTGTCCACAGGGCTCGGGCCGTGGACGGGCGTCGGCTGGCACTGTGGCGCGATGCCACCGCTACCCGACTTCGACGACGAGTTCTCCCGGACGTGTTTCCAGCAGTCCGGCGTGCTCACCACCGAGCAGGCCGTCACGTTGCTGGACCGCCATGCCGTCCGTCGTCACCTCGGCATAGGCCGGTGGCGCCGGGTCTGCCGGGGAATCCTCGTCACGACCAACGGCCGGCTGGACAGGGACCAGCAGCTATGGGTGGCGGTGCTGACCGCCGGCCCCGAAGCCCTGCTTGCCGGCGTGACCGCCCTGGCCGAAGCCGGGGTACGAGGTTTGCGCGAGGGTCCCGTGCAAATCCTGATCCCGGCGGCGCGCAGTCGAACCCTCCGCTTGCCGGCGATGCCGCCCGACATGTCCCCGGTTCGGGTCAGCCGTACCCGCGTGTTGCCTGACGACCACCGGCAGGCCGGCAACCCGCCACGCGTCATCACCGCCCGCGCCGTGGTCGATGGCGCGGTCTGGGCATCGAGCGCGGCCGCCGCCCGGACGATCATCGCGGCCTCCGTCCAGCAGCGCCGGGTCACACCCGATGAGATCTTCGAGGTGCTGGCGATGCGTCGGCGGCTGCCGTACTACGCGACGATCAAAAGGACCGTCCTCGACGTGGCGGGTGGAGCGGAAGCCCTGTCGGAGATCGACTTCGTCGCGTTGTGTCATCGCTTCGGGTTACCGGTACCGAGCCTGCAGCAGGCACGCACCGACGCCGCCGGTCGCCGGCGTTACCTGGACGCGTACTGGAAAGCCTGGCGTCTGCATGTGGAGATCGACGGGGCCCACCACCTCGACGTGCAGCAGTGGGAGGAGGACATGCTCCGGCAGAACCGGATATGGATCGGCGGCGACCGGATCCTCCGCTTTCCCGCCACGTTGATCCGGTCACGCCCGGCGGCGGTGGCGGACCAGGTGCGATCCGCCCTCACCGCCGCCGGATGGCACCCCTGACAGCGTGTGGAGTTGAGCCGTCCAGAACGCCGCAACTCCACACACCGGAACGTCACAGCGAACCAGCGTGTGGAGTTCGGCCGTCTATCACGCCGCAACTCCACACGCTGGTTTTGGTCAGGCGGCTACCGGGCGGGGGTCGCCGAGCAGGGGATCGAGTTCGTACATGCGGGCTTCGGCGAGGTCGAAGTACATGCCGGTGAGGCGGAGACGGCCGGCGGACTCGGCGGCGCGCACCGCCGGGTAGGTCCGCAGGTTCGTCAGTTGCTGCAGGACGTTGCCGGTGCAGCAGCTCTGCTCGTCGGTGACGTCGGTGAACCGTACGCCGGAAAGCCCCAGCCAGGCGCCCAGCGACGAACCCGGACCGGCCGCGTCGTTCATCAGGGCCCGCACCGCGCCGCAGCCCGAGTGGCCGCAGACGGTGATCGTGGTGACGCCGAGGATGTCGACGGCGTATTCGATGGCCGCGCCGACCGACGTGTCGCCGGAGCCGTGCGCCGGGACGATGTTGCCGATGTTGCGGACGCAGAACAGGTCGCCGGGACCGCTCGCGGTGATCAGGTTGGGCACCACGCGGGAGTCGGCGCAGGTGATGAAGAGCTGTTGCGGGCTCTGGCCGTCGCGGGCCAGGTCGGCCAGGTGCGGCCGGACCAGCGGGGCCACGTTGCGCTCGAACTCGGCGATGCCGGCCGCCATGGCGTCCCGGCGCTGCTGGTCCATGTCCTGCCAGCGGGACCAGGAGCCGACCAGCCGCGGGGTGCGTTTGCCGTCGCCGAGCCGGCCCGAGGTGGCCTGGTGGAACCAGGAGTCGTGCACCTCCCGGACGGTGACCTGGCCGCCCGCGCGGACATAGCCGTCCCGCCAGTCCCTGATCGTCTCGAAGGCCCCGTGGTCCAGGTAGTCCAGGTGCAGTTCCAGGTCGACGTCCTGGCCTTCCGGCAGCGCGTGCAGCTCACGGCTGAGCCGGGCCGATTCGACGAACGACAGGGTGCCGTTGATGGTGACCAGCCAGGAGCCGGGGGCCCGCTCGACCCGGCGGATGTCCGAGCGGGTGAGCCGCCAGAGGATCAGCACCGCCGCGGTGATCATGCCGAGGGCGACGCCGGTGAGCAGGTCGGTGAGGACCACGCCGAGGGCGGTGATCAGGTAGGTGGGCAGTTCCCGGTGCCGGGCGTAGGTGCGGATCTGGGCCAGGCTGACCAGCCGCAGGCCGACGACGATCAGCACGGCGGCCAGCACCGCCATCGGGATCGTCTCCAGCAGGTCGGCGAAGAGCAGCACGAACGCCGCGATCCACAGGCCGTGCATGATCGCTGACGCCCGGGTACGCGCCCCGGCCGCCACGTTCGTCGAGCTGCGCACGATGACCCCGGTGACCGGCAGCCCGCCGAGCAGCCCGGAGGCGGTGTTGGCGACCCCCTGGCCGATCAGCTCCCGGTTGAGGTCGGCGCGCGGGCCGTCGTGCATGCGGTCCACGGCGACGGCGGAGAGCAGCGACTCCACGCTGGCGACGATGGCGATGGTCAGCACCGCCACGGTGATCTCGCGCAGCGGGGCGTCCGGCCAGGTCGGCCGGATCAGGCCGGACAGCGGTTCGTCGGGCAGGCGGACCCGGGCCACGTCGGCGCCCATCGCGGCGGCCAGCGCGGTCATCGAGACGACCGCCACGAGCGCCGCCGGGAGCAGGGAGAACTTCACCAGGCGGGGCCAGAGGATGAGGATGGCGACGGTGAGGACGCCGAGCAGGGCGGCCGCGCCGTGGTGGGCGGCGATCTGGCCGGGCAGGTCGATCAGGTTGCGCCAGGCGGAACTCTGCGGGGCGCCGCCGAGCATCACGTGCACCTGGCTGAGCGCGATGACCAGGCCGATGCCGGCGAGCATGCCGTGCACGACGGCGGGTGACAGGGCGAGGGCGGCGCGGCCCAGGCGGGAGGCGCCGAGGACGATCTGGACGAGGCCGGCGAGCGCGACGATGGCGGCCGTGCCGGCGAAGCCGAATTCGGCGACGGTCCCGGCGACGATCACGGTGAGCCCGGCCGCAGGCCCACTGACCTGCAGCGGGGCGCCGCCTAAGGCGCCCGCGACGATGCCGCCGACGACGGCGGCGACCAATCCGGCGAGTAAGGGAGCCCCCGAGGCCGCGGCGATGCCGAGGGACAACGGGATGGCGATCAGGAACACGACGATGGACGCCGGCAAGTCCCGGCGCAACAACTGCGTCAAGTCGGACATTTCGGCAATGTACCCAATGATGGTTAACGGGTGATTACGTAAACGCCCCTTACAGTCAAGACACAGCAAACTGCCGCCCGGCACTCAGCCAGGCGGCAGTCTTCGCAGGTGACGAGCCGGTCAGCCCTTCCAGACCTCCTGGTTGGCCTCGTAGATCTCGCGGAGGATGGCCGGCACGTCGTACGTGAGCTTCCAGTCCGGGTAGTGCTCCTCGAACCGGCCGGTGCCGCTGATCCACCACTGGTGGTCGCCCATCCGGTTCTGGTCGACGTACTCGGTGCGGGCCTCCAGGCCGGTGATCTCCTCAGCGATCTTGAAGGCCTCGATGTGTGAACAGTTGGAGAACCGGCCGCCGCCCATGTTGTAGATCTCGGCGACCCGCGGCGCCCGGTGGAACGCCTGGAACGCGGTGATCAGGTCGTGCGAGTGGATGGCATCGCGGACCATCTTGCCCTTGTAGCCGAAGATCTTGTACGTCCGCTGCTCCATCACGCAGCGCATCACGTACGCCAGGAAGCCGTGCAGCTCGGCCGCCGAGTGACCGGGACCGGTCAGCGTGCCACCCCGGAACACCGCGGTCGGCATGTCGAAGTAGCGGCCGTACTCCTGGACCATGATGTCGGCGGCGACCTTCGAGGCGCCGAACACCGAGTGCATGCTGTTGTCGATCGACATGGTCTCGTCGATCCCGCCGTACCATTTGTGGTCTTCAGGCAATTCGTACCTTGAAGAAAGCTCCACCAGGGGCAGCGAGTTCGGGGTGTCGCCGTACACCTTGTTGGTCGAGGTGAAGATGAACGGGGCGTCCTTGGCGTGCCGCCGGGTCGCCTCCAGCATGTTGATCGTGCCGACCGCGTTGACGTCGAAGTCGGTGAACGGCTCACGGGCGGCCCAGTCGTGGCTCGGCTGCGCGGCGGCGTGGATGACCAGGCCGATGTTCGCGCCGAGGCCGCTGAACAGCTTGTCCAGGCCGTCCCGGTCCCGGATGTCGATGCTGTGGTGGGTGTAGCGGTCGCCGACCTCCTTGGTGAGCCGCTTCAGGTTCCACTGGGTGGAGCCGTCGGCGCCGAAGAAGTAGCCGCGCATGTCGTTGTCGACCCCGACCACGTCCATGCCCTGGGCGGCGAAGTGCCGGACGGCCTCGGATCCGATGAGACCGGCGGACCCGGTGATTACCACGACGCTGCTCATTGCTGACCTCCGGAGGTGTCTGGCGTCACCGGGCGAGACTACCGGTGAGCTGGAACAGTCTGGCCGCCGGTCGCCGGGTGTCGTGATCGTCATGTTCGACGGTGGCACGAAATGGGCACGTCACTGATTCGCCACATCCGATGGGAAGGCTCCTGCGGATACAAGGCCATTGCCGACAGATTGCGAAGGCGGTCGCGATGACGGAGTCCCTGCAGGTTTCCAGCCCCCACACGTCCGGCCGGAACGCGTCGACGCTCGGCGTGGAGGAAGAGCTCCACGTCGTCGACCTCGGGACGCGGGAGCTCGTACCCCGCGCCCCGGAGATCCTCGACCGGCTGGACGCCGCACACTTCTCCGCCGAGCTGCACCGCTCGGTCGTGGAGACCAACACCCCGGTGGCCACCACCCTGGACGAGCTGCGGGCCGGTGTCACCGCCCGGCGCCGGGAGGCGATCGGCGTCGCCGAGTCGCTCGGGCTGGGCCTGGTCGCGGCGGGCACCGTCCCGCTGGTCGACCTGGACGCGCTGCCGGTCACGCCGACGTCGCGGTACCGGCGGATGCTCCACGAGTACCAGATGCTCGTCCGGGAGCAGCTGATCTGCGGCACCCAGGTGCACGTCGGGGTGCCGGACCGGGACGAGGCGGTGTCGGTGGCCCAGCGGGTGACGCCGGTGCTGCCGGTGCTGCTCGCCCTCTCCACCAGCTCGCCGTACTGGATGGGTGAGGACTCCGGGTACGCCAGCAGCCGCTCCCTGGTCTGGTCGCGCTGGCCCACCGCCGGCGACAGCGGCCCGCTGCGCTCGGCAGCCGAGTTCGACGCCCTGGTCAGCGACCTGATCGCGTCCGGGACGATCAGCGACCCGAAGATGGTCTACTTCGACGTCCGGCCGTCCGCGCACGTGCCCACGGTGGAGCTGCGGGTCACCGACGCCAGCCCGGACGTGGAGACGGTGGTGCTGCTCGCCGGGCTCTTCCGGGCCCTGGTGCAGCGTGCCCGGGCCGAGCACCGGGCGGGGCTGCCGCTCCCGGCGTCCCGGCCGCCGCTGCACCGGGCCGCGATGTGGCGGGCCGCCCGCTCCGGACTGGAGGGTGACCTGCTCGATCTGCCCCGCTCGCCGGTTCCGGTGCCGGCCGCCGTCGCGGTCGAGCGGCTGGTCGCCGGCCTGCGCCCGGAGCTGGAGGAGACCGGCGACTGGGACCAGGTGTTCGACCTGACCCTGCGAGCGCTGAGCCGGGGTAGTTCGGCGGCCCGGCAACGGCGGGCCCTGGCCCGGCGCGGCCGTCTCTCCGACGTGGTGGATCTGCTGGTCGCCGACACCCGGGGCGGGGTCACCGAGGCCGGTCCGGCCGGGCCTCCGGCGCCGGCGCTGATCGAGGCGTACGCCGCCGACGGCGACGAGGCCTTCCCCAGCGGCCGGGTCGACCCGGCGTACGCGGGGATCCTGCCGGTGCTCACCTCGCTGGGCGCGACCGGCCTGCGGCAGCGGGAGGACGCCCGGGACGACGAGCAGCGCGCCCGCGGCATCACGTTCAGTGTCGCCGGTGAGGCCGCCACCCGGCTGTTCCCGTTCGACCTGGTTCCCCGGATCGTCCCGGCCGCCGACTGGCGGCACCTGGAGCAGGGCCTGGTCCAGCGGGTGAAGGCGCTCAACCTGTTTCTCGACGACGTGTACGGCGACCGTCAGGTGGTGGCCGACGGGATCATCCCGGAGTGGGTGGTCGACGGCTCCCCGGAGCTGCGGGCCAGCGGCGCGCTGATCAGCCGGCGGGCGGTCCGGACCCAGGTGGCCGGTGTCGACCTGGTCCGGGACGGCGACGGGAAGTGGTGTGTCCTGGAGGACAACCTGCGGGTGCCGTCCGGGATCGCGTACGCCATGCAGAACCGCCGCCTGACCTGGAGCGTCCTGCCCGAGCTGCCCCGCCCGGCCGCCCTGATCTCGGTGGAGAAGACTCCGCAGCTGCTCAAGCAGGCGCTGCTGGAGGCGGCCGGCCCGGCCGCCGGGGACGACCCGGCGCTGGTGGTGCTGAGCCAGGGCTCGGACGACTCGGCCTGGTTCGAGCACCGGATGCTGGCCGAGGCGATGGAGGTGCCGGTCGTCCGCAGTGTGGAGCTGTTCGTCGACGAGGGCCGGGTGTGGCGCCTGCGTAACGGCCACCGGCACCCGGTCGACGTCATCTACCTGCGGATGAGCGAGGACAGCCTGGTCCACTCGCCGGGCGCGGACGGCATGCCGCTGGGCCCGAGCCTGGTGTCGGCGCTGCACGCGGACGCCGTGGTGCTCGCGAACGCGCTCGGCAACGGCGTCGCCGACGACAAGGCGGTGTACGCGTACGTCCCGAAGCTGATCGAGTACTACCTCGGCGAGAAACCGCTGCTCGCCGACGTCCCCACCTACCTGTGCGGGATCCCGGAGCAGCGGGCCGAGGTGCTGGGCCGCCTGGACCAGCTGGTCTGCAAGCCGGTCGACGGGTACGGCGGCGACCGGATCGTGATCGGCCCGCACGCGACCGCCGAGGACCTGGACGCGCTGCGCCGGCAGATCAAGGCCGCCCCGCACCGCTGGGTGGCGCAGGAGGTCGTGCAGCTCTCCACCCACCCCGTCTTCGACGGCCACCGGCTCGCCCCGCGGCACGTCGACCTGCGGGCGTTCGTCTTCACCGGCCGCGAGTCGGTGGTCGCGCCGGCCGCGCTGACCCGGGTCGCCCCGGCGGGCAGCATGATCGTCAATTCCTCGCGGGGCGGCGGCTCGAAGGACACCTGGTTGCTCGGATAGAGGAGGTCATACATGTGCGGCATCGCCGGTGAGATCGGATACGGCGAGCGGCGGGCGGACACCGGGGCGATCAGGCGGATGCTGCCGTGCCTGGCGTCCCGGGGCCCGGACGGCGAGGGGCTCTGGGACGGCGGGCGGATCGCTTTCGGTCATCGCCGTCTGAAGATCATCGACTTGTCGGAGGCCGGCGCGCAGCCGATGACGGACGAGCGGCTGGGCCTGACCGTGGTCTTCAACGGCTGCGTCTACAACTATCAGGAACTGCGCGACGAACTGCGCAAGGACGGGTACGAGTTCGTCTCGACGTCGGACACCGAGGTGATCCTCAAGGCGTACCACCGGTGGGGCGCCGACTGTGTCACCCGGTTCCTCGGGATGTTCGCCTTCGCGATCGCCGAGCACGACACCGGGACGGTCACGCTGGCCCGGGACCGGCTCGGGATCAAGCCGCTCTATCTCGCCGAGTCGCCGGGCCGGCTGCGGTTCGCCTCCACCCTGCCCGCCCTGCTCGCGGCGGGCGGGGTGGACACCACCCTGGACACGGTGGCGCTGCACCACTACATGACGTTCCACTCGGTGGTCCCGGCGCCCCGGACCATCCTGTCCGGGGTGCGGAAACTGCCACCCGCGACGGTACGGGTGATCAAAGCCGACGGGACGTCCACCGAGCGGGTCTACTGGGAGGCCACGTTCACCCGCCCGGTCGCGGCGAGCGAGCAGGAGTGGACCGAGGCCGTCCGGGACAAGCTGCGGCAGGCGGTGGAGCGGCGGATGGTCGCCGACGTGCCGGTCGGTGTGCTGCTCTCCGGCGGCCTGGACTCCAGCCTCATCGTGGCGCTGCTGGCCGAGCAGGGGCAGCGGGGGCTCACCACGTTCAGCATCGGGTTCGAGGCGGGTGGTGGGGAGAGCGGGGACGAGTTCGAGTACTCCGACATCATCGCCAAGCAGTTCGGCACCGAGCACCACCAGATCAGGATCGGTCAGGAGCGGTTCCTGCCGGCGGTCGGGCGGACCGTCGAGGCGATGAGCGAGCCGATGGTCAGCCACGACTGCATCGCGTTCAACCTGCTCAGTGAAGATGTTGCAAAGCATGTCAAGGTCGTGCAATCTGGGCAGGGGGCGGATGAGATCTTCGCCGGCTACAGCTGGTATCCCCCACTCGACGGGGTGCCCCGGGAGCAGGCCGTCGAGGCGTACGCGCAAGAGTTCTTCGACCGCCCGCACCGTGACCTGGCCCGGCAGCTCAACCCGGAATGGCTGGCCGGACGGGACGTCAGCCGCGAGTTCGTCGAGGCCAGTTTCGGCCGGCCCGGCGCCACCACCGCCGTCGACGCCGCCCTGCGCCTCGACTCCCAGGTGATGCTCGTGGACGACCCGGTCAAACGGGTGGACAACATGACTATGGCGTGGGGGCTGGAGGCGCGCGTACCGTTCCTGGATCACGAGCTGGTGGAACTCGCGGCGGCCTGCCCGCCCGAGCTGAAACTGGCCGCCGGCGGCAAGGGAGTGCTCAAGGACGCGGCCCGTGGTCTGGTCCCGGACGAGGTCATCGACCGGCCGAAGGGCTACTTCCCGGTGCCCGGCATCCGGCACCTGGAAGGACCCGTGCTGGACCTGGTCCGCGACGCGCTGCACGCGCCGGCGGCCCGGGACCGGGCGCTGTTCCGCCCGGAGTACGTGTCGGCGCTCCTCGCCGACCCGAACACCCCGCGCACCACGCTCGGGGCGAACCAGCTGTGGCAGCTCGCGCTGCTGGAGCTGTGGCTGCAGAACAGGGGGATCTAGCTCGATGGAAGGTCAGCTCCACCGGACCGACGTGACAGTGCTGCCCTCGGGCTGGACCCGGCTCGAATCGGTGATGGCCGGCAACTGGTCGCCGGCCCTCTCACCGGACGGGCGGCACATGGCGTACGTCTCCGACCGCAGTGGCTCGCCCGCCGTCTGGGTGCAGCCGGTCGGCAGTGAGCTGGCCTTCCGGGTCGACACCGGACCGGAGCCGGTGTCCGCGGTGCAATGGTCGTCCGGGGGCGGCTGGCTGGCCTGCCAGATCGCCCCCGGCGGCGCGCCCCGCCAGGAGGTGTGGCTGGTCCGGCCGGACGGCACCGACCTGCACCAGGTCGCCGGATTCGGCGACGGCACCGCCGACAACATGCGCTGGCTGCCCGGCCGGCCGGTGCTGGCCCTCACCGAGAACCTGACCACCGCCGTGCTGATCGACGTGGTCGAGGGCAGGCGGACGGTGGTCGCCGAGGGCGAGCTTCTCTCGCTGCTCGATGTGGACCCGGCGGGGCGCTTCGCGCTTCTGCGGTACGGGCCCCGCGGCGCCCGGGACGTCGTGCTGCGCGACCTCGCCACCGGCGCGGAGAAACCGGTCACCCGGGGCGAGCGCGCGGTGTTCAGTCCCGGCGGCGGCTGCGTCTACGCCCTGAGCCTGGACGGCGAGTTCCCCACCCTGCTGCGTATCGCGGGCGACGCCGTCGAGGTCCTGACGCACTCCCCCGCGGCCACCGGCGGCCTGCCCGGGGAGGTCGAGGACTTCACGATCACGGCCGATGGGCGTACCGCAGCGGTGTTGTGGAACGTCCGGGGAGGGGAATCGGAGGTCGCGCTGATCGGCCTGGACCACGACGCGACGCGCGCCCCGATGGCGCTCGGCCCCCTGCCCGGCCTGGTGGTCGGCGGCTTGACCTGGAGTTTCGACGGCTCGACGCTGGGCTTCACGGCCGAAGGGCCGGGACAGCCGCACGGCGTCTGGGTGTGGCGACGGGAAGCCGGCTCCGCTTCCGGGATCAGCGCCGTCTCCGCGCGGCCCGCCGGCGACGGCGCGGTCCGGCCCACGCTGCTGAGCTTTCCCGCGCACGACGGGCTGACGCTGACCGGCTGGCTGTTCACGCCGCGCACGCCCGGCCCGCACCCGACCGTGGTGTGGCTGCACGGCGGGCCGGAGGCGCAGGAACGGCCCGGGCACGGGCCGCTCTTCCAGACCCTCGCGGACCGGGGCATCGCCGTGTTCGCCGCCAACGTGCGCGGGTCGTCGGGGTTCGGGCGGTCGTTCGTGAACGCGGACAACGGCGCGCTGCGGTACGCCGCGATCGAGGACGTCCGGACCTGCGCCGGACACCTGCGGGACAGCGGGATCGCGAGCCGGGTGGGGGTGATGGGCCGGTCCTACGGCGGGTACCTGACGCTGGCCGTGCTGACCCGCTTCCCGGACCTGTTCGACGTCGGCATCGACATCTGCGGCATGTCCAACTTCATGAGCTTCTATGAGCACACCGAACCGTGGATCGCGGCGGCCGCCGTCAGCAAGTACGGCCACCCCGTCCACGACGCGGAACTGCTGCACGACCTGTCCCCGATCAACCGGATCGGTGATCTGCGCACGCCGCTGATGATCGTGCACGGGGCCAACGACACCAACGTCCCGGTCGTGGAGGCCAGCCAGGTCGTCGCCGCCCTGACCGAACGTGGTCATCCGCACCGCTATCTGCTCTTCCCCGGCGAGGGTCACGAGCTGCTGCACCGGTCGTCCCGCGAGACGTTCGTGACCGAGGTCCTCACCTGGCTGCAAACCCACCTGCGTGTGGAGTTCGGCCGGACAGGTGACCCGAAAGCAACACACTGAAGTGGCCGTACGCCCGGGGACGGCAGTGAGGAGACGCACGTTGCCGCAGGCGCCGGTAAGGGAGAAGGCTGGAACAGCACGTTACTGACGAGCGGAAGGCGTCTCATGGGCCTGCGTCCCTGGGCGGTGTGGGCCGCGGGACTGGCCGCCTACATCGTCGCCGTGCTGCACCGGACCTCACTCGGGGTGGCCGGGCTCGACGCGCAGGAGCGGTTCGGGGTCGGCGCGAGCGCCCTCGCCGTCTTCGCCGTGCTGCAGCTGGTGGTCTACGCCGGCCTGCAGATCCCGGTCGGCCTGCTCCTCGACCGGTTCGGATCACTGCGGCTGGTGGTCACCGGCGCCCTGGTGATGGCGGCCGGGCAGACCCTGATGGCGTTCGCCGACGGGCTGAGCGGGGCGATCCTCGCCCGCGTGCTGGTCGGGGCGGGCGACGCGATGACGTTCATCAGCGTGCTGCGCCTGGTGCCGCACTGGTTCCCGTCCCGGCAGGTGCCGGTGCTGACCCAGCTCACCGGCATCTTCGGCCAGACCGGGCAGGTCCTGTCCGCGGTTCCGCTGGCCGCGCTGCTGGCCGGCCCCGGGTGGCACCCGGCGTTCCTGAGCACCGCCGCCGCCGGGGTGTTCGTCGCGCTGGTCGCGCTCGCCACCCTGCGGGACACGCCGGACCGGCGGATCAACAGCGGCAGCACGATGAGCTGGCAGCAGCTCGGCACCGACCTGGGCAGCTCGTGGCGGCATCCGGGCACCCGGCTCGGGCTGTGGGCGCACTATACGACGGCGTTCACCGGGGCCGCGTTCGCGCTGATGTGGGGCGTGCCGTTCCTGATCGCCGGCGAGGGCCTGAGCCGCAGCACCGCCGGGGTGCTGCTGACCGTCTTCGTGGTGACCGGCATGGCGGCCGGACCGGTGCTGGGCCTGCTCACCCAGCGCCATCCGCGGCGCCGGTCCTGGCTGGTGCTCGGCATCGTCGCGATCATCATGGTCGCCTGGCTGATCGTGCTGGCCTGGCCGGGCCGGGCCCCGCTGCCGGTGCTGGTGCTGCTGGTGGTGGCCCTCGGGCTGGGCGGCCCGGGGTCGATGATCGGGTTCGACTTCGCCCGCAGCTTCAACCCGCCGAGCCGCCTGGGCACCGCGACCGGCCTGGTCAACGTGGGCGGTTTCGTGGCCGCGCTGGTCACCATCGAGCTGATCGGCCTGATCCTGGACGCCCGCACCGGCGGCGGTAACGACTATCACATCGACGATTTCAAGGCCGCCATGTCGGTGCAGTTCCTGGTGGCCGCGGTGGGGGTGGCGGGCATTCTGCGCACCCGCCGCCTGGCCCGCCGCCGGGTCGAGGCGGAGGCGTCGGGTTTGACGCCGGGCGTGGAGGTAAAGGCTTCCTAGTCCACGCACCCCAGCGCAGGGATCCAGGAGGAGATGACTGTTCAGGCGGAGGGCCGTTTCTGGTCCGGCATCGACGTTCCGAAGACCATCGCCGGCACGCTCGCAGCCGTTTCGGCAGCCGTGCTCGGCTCCTTCCTCGGAGTCGCCGGCACTCTGATCGGGGCCGCCCTGGCCAGCGCGATCAGCTCGATCGGCACCGAGATCTACCACCGTTCCATCCATCACGGCACGAAGAAGATCCAGTCCGCGTTCGTGGTCGCCCCGGCCGCCGCGGGCACTCCTTCCGTCGCGGCCGCCGAGGAGACCCCTTCCGGGGAGGTCCCGAGCCGCATCCACTGGAGACGGGTGGCACTGGTCGCCGGGGCGTTCTTCGCGCTCGGCATCGGCACCCTGACCACGGCCGAGATGTTCGCCGGCCGGTCCGCCGCCGACGTGACCAGCGGCCGGGACAGCGGCAGCCCCACCATCACGTTCCCGTCCACCGCCGACGACCGCGACGCGGACCGGAACGACGAGAAGCGGCAGGAGAAGCCCGCCGTTGCCCCGTCCGAGGAGGCCCCGGCCACCTCGACAACGGAACAGCCGGCCCCCACCGATCCGGCGACCACCACTCCCACGGAGCCGGTCCCGGCCGATTCTGCTCCCGCCGGAGCCACACCCACGACCGGCGACCAGCCGGAAACCACCGCCCCCGGCGCGGGCGCCGACCCCGCGCAGCAGGGAGAGCAGGCGGAACAGCCGGGAGAGTAGGCGGCCCCCACATTCGAGCGGCCGGCTCGCGCGGGCCGAGGCCACCCCGTGGCTGGTTGTCAGGGCTGTCTCGAAGCGGTCGAGACAGCCCTGACGGCCAGCCGGAAGAAGACGGGACTCAGGCGGAGGCGGGCTCGGTGAAGGGGAGGCGGACCAGGAAACGGGTGTCGCCGGGCTGGGACTCCACCTGGATGTCGCCGCCGTGGCTGTTAACGACGATGCGGTACGAGATGTCCAGGCCGAGCCCGGTGCCCTCGCCGACCGCCTTGGTGGTGAAGAACGGCTCGAAGATCCGCTTGCGGACCTCCGGGGTGATGCCCGGGCCGGAGTCACCGACCGACACGACCAGGCGGTCGTCGGCGGTGCAGGTGCGGATCGTCAGCGTCCCGGAGCCTCCCATGGCCTGGACCGCGTTGTCGATGAGGTTGGTCCACACCTGGTTCAGCTGCGCCGGGTGGGCCGGGATCTGGGGCAGGTCCCGGTCGTAGTCCTTGACCACCCGTACCCCCTCGCCGATCTTGTGGGCAAGCATGACCAGGGTGCTGTCCAGACCCACGTGCACGTCGATCCACTGGTGCGCGGACCGGTCCACGTGCGAGTACTGCTTGGCGGCGTGCACCAGCTTCGACACCCGGCCGGTGGCGTCCTCGATGTCGCTCATCAGCTGCTCGGTCTCCAGCGCGTACCCGATCCAGTGGATCGCCTGGTCCAGCAGCTCCGGCGAGTCGAGCCGGGATTCCAGGTCGGTGAGGCAGCCGGTGTCGATGCCGCCCTGGGCGAAGACCGGCGCGAGGTCCCAGGCGGCGGTGATCTCCCGGTCCTCCATCCAGTCGCCGAGCTGATCCTCCAGGTCGGAGGTCTGCAGGGCGGTCATGGCGGGGGCCTTGGCGGCGCGTTCGATCACCTCCTCCTGCAGTTCGAGGAGGGCTTTGAGCCGGTCCGGGGCGACCTTGCCGGCGGCGAGCTTGCCGAGTTTCATCCGCATCGCGCCGACCCGCTGGCGCAGCGCCCCGGTGGCCCGGGAGGCGGCGGCGGCCGGGTTGTTCAGCTCGTGCATCAGGCCGGCCGACAGCGCGCCGAGCGCGGCCAGCCGCTGCCGCTCCCCGATCGCCGCCTGCGAGCTCTGGATCCCCAGCGCCAGGCCTTCGAGCAGGTGGATCGCCATCGGGAACCAGTCACGCATCAGCCCGCCGAAGTCGTCGGCGGAGAGCACGAAGAACTCGCTGTCCGACAGGGCCCGCATCGACGCCTGGTACGTGCGGGGGATCCCGTCGTCACGCAGGTACGCCTGGGTCGCCCCCATGTAGACGCCGCGCTGCTCGGTCCGGACCGTCGTCACCTCGTCCTGCCCGACCCGGCGGGTCAGCGCGATCGTGCCGGTGAGCAGCACGAAGAACGAGGTGGCCGGGTCGCCCTCGCGCAGCACCAGGCCACCGCCGGGAACCCGCATGGTGCAGCCGTGCTCGGCCAGCCAGGCGAGCTGGTCGCCGGTCAGCTTCTCGAACAGGAACAGGGTCCGCAGCTCATCGGGGGTGAGCCGGCCGGGTTCGCAGGGTTCCAGACGGATCTCGTCGGGGTCGGACATCGTTATCGGGCCTCCAGGTAGCGGTGGACCAGCGCGACGGCCATCGCACCCTCGCCGACGGCCGAGGCCACCCGTTTCACCGAACTGGCCCGGACGTCACCGGCCGCGAAGATGCCGGGGACACTGCTCTCCAGATAGAACGGATCCCGGTCCCGATCCCATCCCCGGGGCCGTTCCCCGTTGACGAGCAGGTCGGTGCCCGTACGGATGAAGCCCTTCTCGTCCCGGGAGAGGGTGTCGCCGAGCCAGTCGGTCCGCGGTTCCGCCCCGATGAAGACGAACAGGTAGCCGCATTCGGCGGTGGTCCGGTTGCCGGCCTTGTTGTCGCAGATGGTGATGGCCTGCAGGTGGCCGTCGCCGTGCGCGCCGATCACCTCGCAGCGGGTCCGCACCTCGATGTTGGGCACCTGGGCGAGCTGCTGGATCAGGTAGTACGACATGGACGCCTCGAGCGAGTCGCCGCGGACCAGCAACGTCACCTTCCGGGCGTACCGGGAGAAGAACAGCGCCGCCTGCCCGGCCGAGTTCGCGCCGCCGACGATGTAGACGTCGGTGCCGGCGCAGGCCGGGCCCTCGGTCGACGCCGACCCGTAGAAGACACCCGACCCGGTGAAATCGGAGACGCCTTCGGCGAGCAGCGGACGGTACGACACACCGGTCGCCAGCAGCACCGCGTGCGCCGACACCTCCCCGCCGTCGGCGAACGTCAGGGTGCGCGCCGACCCGTCGGCCCGTAGCCCCACCACCTCGCGGGTGCTGATCGTCTCGGCGGCGAACTTGTCGGCCTGCCGCCGGGCCCGGTCGGTGAGCTGCGCGCCGGAGATGCCGTCCGGGAAGCCGAGGTAGTTCTCGATCCGGGAGCTCTGCCCGGCCTGCCCGCCGACCGCCTGCCGCTCGATCAGCAGCGTCTTGAGCCCTTCCGATCCGCCGTAGACAGCGGCGCCCAGCCCGGCCGGCCCGCCACCCACGATGATCAGGTCGTAGAAGTCGCGGCCCGGGTTGGTGGCCAGCCCGGCCGCCGCGGCGACCTCCTGCACGGTGGGCCGGGACAGCGCGGTGCCGTCCGTGGTGACCACCAGCGGCACCCCCTCCGGCCCCACCTCGGCGGCCTCCAGCAGGCGGCGGCCCTCCGGCTCGTCGGCGCCGAAATACCGGTACGGCACGAGGTTGCGGGCCAGGAAGTCCCGGATCTGGAAGGACGGCTCGCTCCACCGGTGCCCGACCACCCGGATGTCGGTGAGCTCCTGGTCGCCGGTGGCCTGCCACGCGTCGAGCAGCGCGTCCAGCACCGGGTACAGCTTCTCCTCCGGCGGATCCCACGGCTTGAGCAGGTAGTGGTCGACGTCGACCACGTTGATCGCCTGGATCGCGGCGTCGGTGTCGGCGTACGCGGTGAGCAGCGCCCGCCGCGCGTGCGGGAACAGGTCCATCGCCTGCTCCAGGAACTCGATGCCGTTCATCTGCGGCATCCGGTAGTCGGCGAGGATCACCGCGACCCGGCCGCCGCGCAGTTTCAGCTCACGCAGCACCTCCAGGGCCTCGTCGCCGGAGGAGGCGCGCACGACCCGGTACTTGTCGGCGTAACGGCGGCGCAGGTCACGCGCGATGGCGCGGGAGACGGACGGGTCGTCGTCGACCGTGAGGATCGCGGCTTGGCCCATGGTCAGGTTCGTCCTCAGCTCTCGGGATGGCGTTCGAGATAACTTCTGATGTACGGGCAGGTCGCCACGACGGTGATGCCGCGCGACCGGGCGTCGGCGAGGGCGGCGGCGGCCAGGCGCCCGGCCAGCCCTCGCCCCGACATCGCCTGGTCGACCTGGGTGTCCAGCAGGTCGATCCGGCCGTCGCCGCGGGCATAGGTGAGAGATCCGACCGCCTCGCCACTGAGCATGACCTCATAGCGGCGCTGCTCGAAGTTGTCGACCACCACGGCATCGGCCGGATCGTACGCCACCGCCTGCGCGCTGCCTTCCACCCGCAGCTTGCGGCGGGCCCGCTCGTAGAACGAGGTGCGACCGAAACGGATCACCTGGGCCGCCGCCGGCGACGGCCGGATCTCCAGCGCGTCACCCGGCGACGCGTGGCCCTCGATGATGCCGTCCACCTCGATCGCCAGGCGGCCGCTGCTCGGCAGCACATCCAGCGCCACCTGCTCGGACGTGTCCAGCACCAGCGAGCGGTTGAACGACGAGTGGGCGGCGGCCGCGCTCACGATCAGGGCCTGCACGTTCGGCGAGACGATCGGGCCGCCGGCGGAGAAGCTGTACGCCGTCGAGCCGGTCGGCGTCGACACGATCACCGCGTCGGCCGCGTAGTTGACGAAACCCCGGCCCTCGACCCGGATCCCGACCGCGGCCAGGCCGTGACCCGGGACCCGTACCAGAGCGATGTCGTTGAACGCCGACACCGCGCGCCCGTCCGGCAGCACCGTGCGCACCGCCGTCCGCGGCTCCACTGTGTAACGATGCTCGTCGATCGCCGACAGCGCCTCACCGAGACCGGCCAGGTCCACCTCGGCGAGGAAGCCGAGCCGCCCCACGTTGACCCCGAGCACCGGCGTCTGGTGACCCTCCGCCAGGCGCATCGTGCGCAGCATGGTCCCGTCACCGCCGAGGCTGACCAGCAGCCCGGACCGCTCGACCAGCTCCTCGGGGCCGACCGCCTCGGCCGTGCACCCGCCGATCCGGCTGACCTCATCCGGAAGACCGATAACGGTCACCCCACGCTCGGACGCCCAACCGGTGATCGCCTCGATCGCGGCGCCGCAGTCCCGCCGCGGATGCAACACCAGCCCGACGACCTTGACCATGCGCATGCCCGCCAGCCTCGCACGCCGAAGCGCCGATCGGCGACCGGCCGGCACGTGGCGCCGCGCACGTCAGCCCGCGACGACCCGGTTCGTGAACGCGGACAGGTTCGTCATCGCCCGCTCGATCCGCTCCTCCAGGCCGAGCGTCTCCTCCCGGCGGACCAGCCGCATCCTCGGCTGCCGTTTCCCCCGCAGGTACAGCGAACAGGCCAGATCAGCGCAGAGGTACTCCCCGACACTGTTGCCGTTGCGCCCCGCCGCACCCGCCAGCGGCGCCACGAACAGCGCCACCCCCGACGACGCATGATCGGTCAGGCACACCCGGCACATGCTGGACCGCATCGCGCTGGCCCGCCGCGCCTCCGGCCGCCGCAGCACCAGCCCCGTCAGCCCGCCGCCGACCGGCACGACCAGCAGCGCCCGCAACGGCGCCCCCGGATCCGTCCAGCCGAGAAAGTCCAGGTCATCCCAGGGTACGGTGCCGTCGGAGAACCCCGGCGGCATTTTGATCCGGCTCGCCTCGCCCTTACTGCAGTTGACGAAGGACTCGCGGATCTCCTTCTCCTCCAGCTTTCGCATTCCGGCGAACCTACGCCCGCCCGAACCTCCCGGCATCCGTTTTTCTTTCCGGTACGCCGTATGCAGCCCCGGCCGTCCCGTGGCCCCGTGGCGAGGTCAGCGGCTCCCCAAAGCCTCACCCTCCATGGGCCGTCGCCCAGTCCCCTACGCCGCCCGCATAACCGGCCTGCCGTGCGGCCGAGACCGCGAGCCGTCGCCCAGACCCGCCACGCCAACCGGATGACCCGCCTGACGTGCGGCTGAGACCGTGAGCCGTCGGGCAGCGCTGCTACGCCAACCGGATGACCTGCTGGACGTGCGGCTGGGTCAGTGGCGGGTGGCGAGGGCGAGGAAGCGGGTGGGGGTGTCCTCGTAGCTGGTCAGGTGCCAGCCGGAGGAGGACAGCAAGGGGCCGAGGCGCTCCTCGCTCATCGGTTCGCCCGGGCGCAGGGTGCGGCCGTGACGGGCGGCGAGCTGGGCGCGGCCGGTCGGGTGGAAGATCGCGAGGGTGCCGCCGGGGCGGGTGACGCGGGCGAGTTCGGCGAGGCCGGCTTCCGGGTCGGGCAGGTGGTGGACCAGGCCGGCGGCGAAGATCACGTCGGCGCGGGCGTCGGCGACCGGGAGGCGGCGGGCGTCGGCGAGCAGCAGGGTGGCGTCATCGTCGCGGCCGGCACGGTGGGCGGCGGTGAGCATGCCGGGAGTGAAGTCGAGGCCGACGACCCGGCCGGTCGGGCCGGCGGCGGCGGCCAGCGCGGGCAGGGCACGGCCGGTGCCGCAGCCGACGTCGAGGACGACGTGGCCGGGGCGGACGCCGGCGAGACGGACCGCCTCCGTGTACCGCGGCATGTCGTCGCCGAACCTGCTGTCCCAGTCGGCGGCGCGGGCGGCGAAGAAGGCGCGGCTCTCGGAGAGGTACCAGCGGTCGACGTCGGCCAGGTCGGGGTGCAGGTGGCGGATCACCGGCCAGTCCGGGTCGCGGTGGTCGATCACCACTTGGGCGCGGCGTTCGCCGTCGCCCTCGGCGAACCGGTGGCGCGGGCCGCCGCGCAGGAAGACCAGGATGCGGTCGGTGGCCGGTTCGAGGACGTTGAGCGCCGAGTCGAACATGCCGCCGCCGGGGCCGGTGAGGCCGAGAACCGCGTCGATGCGCCAGGCCCGGGCCGTGGCGGGGAACGCGGCGGCGAGGTGCGAGGCGAACGTGGCCGCCGCGCCGGGGTCGCCGCCGTCGACGATCACGGTGAGCGGGGCGCGGGGCGTCAGGACCTCGGCGAGGAGAGCGGTCACTTCGGTGATGCGTTCCGGCACGCCCTCAGCATGCCGGGGCACATGTGACGTACGCAACGTCGGTACGCCTGCTATTTCTACGTATTTGCCCGGATTCATCCCTGCCATTGTGCTCGCGCGGTGAACGAGAGGGCGGGAACGGCGGTGGTGCGAGCGCCGGAGCGTGGGGCGACGCGGCGAAGGGAGCCGCGGTGAGGAGAGCGCCACGAGGGCGGTGCGGCCGGGTGGGAGAAAGGCGGGAAACGCGGGAAACAGGGGTGGGGAACCGGAAAGGGCGGTGGGGTGGTCCAAGGCGGATGAGGAGATTGACGGCCGCGGTTGCGGTGGGGGTTCTGGTGGCGGGTGGGTGTGCCGGCACGAGCCGGCCGGAGAACGGCACGGATGCGGCGCCGGGGGCACGGACGAGTCCGGGCGGCGGGGCGGCGGAAGCGAACGGCGACTCGGCCGAAGCGGGCGGCGACCCGGCGAAAACGAACGGCGGTGCGGCGGAAGCGGGTGGCGGGCTCGTGGAAGTGCGGGTGTTCGCGGACGAGGCGCTGCGTGGGGCGTTGACCCGGGTGGAGCAGGGGTACGAGGCGATGAATCCGAATGTCGAGGTCGTTGTCACGTACGGGCAAGGGGGTGACATGGCCCGGAAGATCGCTGACGGTGAGAAAGCGGATCTCCTGATCGCCGATGGGCCGTCGGCGGTAGGGACCGGGCAGCCGGAGCGGATCGGGCGGCTCAGCGTCGTCGATCTGGATCGGGCCGGAGGGCCCGCCGATGGGCTCGCCACCTTCCTGCGGGAGGGGGACGGCAAGCGGATCCTAATCGATTCCGGTCTGTTGCGGCCCTAGCGGGCCGCCCGCGCGGACCATGAGCGGCCGGTGGCCAGGTTGGTGGCACCGCCGGCCCGGACCGCGGTGTGGACGGCCCGGGCCAGGGGGGCGCCCCATCGGGAGCGCGGTCCGCCGTACGGGGCGGGTGCTCCGGTGAGCGGGCAGAGCACGCAGACCGCGTCGGTGGCGGTGCCGGTGGCGGCCAGGCCGAGGTCGCGCAGGGCCTGCACCTTGGCCTCGGTGGCGGTGGCGATCGCGTTGATCAGGGCGCCGTCGCCGAGCCGCTGCGGCACCCAGATCACGATGTTGACCGTTCCCGGAATGTGATCGAAGCCGGACTCGGTGGAGGCGGCCTGGATCGGGGCGCCGAGGCCGACCGTGGCGTACACCTGGACCCCGTCGTCGTGCTCGGTGACCATGTCGGCCACGTCGACGCCGGTGAGCAGGCCGATCCCCGGACCGGTCAGGCCCAGGCCGGTGGCGAGAGCGGCCAGGTGGGCGTCCGGGTCGGGCCGGGCGTACGACATCGCCACCGACGCGTTGATCAGCCACTCGCGGGGCCCGGCGCCGCCGCCGAGGACCGCGCTGGAGGCGGCCAGCAGCGGCTCCGGGAAACGCCAGAGCAGCAGCGGGACGTCGAGGCCGTCCTCCCGGCGGTGGGTCAGCGACGGTTCGGCGAACATTGTCCGGACTCTAGTTCCACTCGTGGGCCAGGATCGCCCAGATCTCCGTGTCGTTGCGCTTGCCGTTCCACGGGTACGCCTCCCGCAGCAGTCCCTCCCGCGTCATGCCGAGGCGGCGGGCGACGTTGGAGCTGTCGACGTTGTCCGGGTTGCAGTGCCATTCGGCCCGGTGCAGGCCGCGGGTACGGAACGCCCAGTCGATCAGGACCCGGACGGCGCGGGTGACCAGGCCGCGGCCGGTCGCGGACGGCTCCAGCCAGACGCCGATCTCGCAGTTGCCGACCTCGGCGTCGAAGGCCACGAACATGGTGCCGCCGACCAGGGTGCCGTCCAGCCAGATCCCGTACAGCCGCAAGCCGTCGCGGGCCGTGCCGTCGGCGTATCGCTGCAGGGTGGCGGTCGCGCTGGCCAGGTCGTGGCTGCGGCTCGCCCAGGGGATCCACGGGTCGACGGTCTCCCGGGCCCGGTCCATGTGCGCAAGGAACTCCTTGGCCTGCCACGGTTCGAGCGGGCGCAACTGAGCACTCTCGGTGAGGTCGATCGAGAACATCGGGGAAGCCTAGCGGGCGGTAGGGCCCAAAGGCCGTACCTGATGCCGGGTGGAGGCAGCACCATGGAGACATGAACGACGACGACGAGGTCAAGCGCGCACTGGTCCAGGCAGCGGACGCGGCCCGGTTCGCACCGTCGATCCACAACACGCAGCCGTGGCGCTGGGTGGTCCGCGGCGACCGGCTGGAACTGCACGGGGTGGCCGAGCGCCAGCTCCGCGAGCAGGATCCGGACGGCCGGATGTTGCTGCTGAGCTGCGGGACGGCGCTGCACCACGCCCGGGTGGCGCTGGACGCCGAGGGCTGGCGGCACGAGGTGGAACGTTCGGCCGGCGAGCCCCTCGCGGTCGTCCGGGCGGTCGAGCGGGTGCCGGCGAAACCGGAGGCGACCCGGCACTTCCAGATGCTGCAGGTCCGGCGGACCGACCGGCGGACGGTGACCGACGAGCAGATTCCCGAGGGCACACTGCGCCACCTGGTGACGATGGCCGAGGAGGCCGGGGCCCGGCTGCACGTGCTCGACCGGGACCAGGTGCTGGAGCTGGCCGTGGCGGCTGACCGGGCCCAGCACGCCGAGGACGGCGACGAGCGGATCACCGCGGAGACCGCGACCTGGGTCGGCGGCGACCGGACCGGGGGCACCGGGATCCCGGCGTCCGCGCTGCCCGAGGAGGTCCCGTTGACCACTGTCGCCGAGCGGGACTTCCGGTCGCCGGGCACGCTCACTGTCGGTGACGGGCACGACAAGGCGGCGACGTACGCGGTGCTCTACGGCGAGGGCGACGAGGCGGTGGACTGGCTGCGCGGCGGTGAGGCGCTGAGCGCGCTGTGGCTGGCCGCGACCGAGCAGGCGGTGAACCTGCTGCCGCTGAGCAGCCCGGTGGAGATCCCGTTCACCCGGCAGACGCTGCGCCGGATGCTCGGCGACGTCGGTTTCCCGTTCCTGGCGGTGCGCCTCGGCACGCTGGATCCGGCCCGGTCGGCGCCGCCGAGGACGCCCCGCCTCCCGGCGGGGCAGGTCATCGACGTGGAGTGACTCAGTGGGGGTCGCCTTCCGGGCCGAAGGTCGCGAGGAAACGGTCCCGGAAGGCGTCCATCCGCCAGACCGGGGCGGCCGGGTCGGGTTTGAGGCCGTCGGTCCAGCCCCAGGAGGCGATCCGGTCGAGGACCTTCGGGTCCTTGGCCACGATCGTGATCGGCACGTCGCGGCTGGCGTTCGTGCCGACGATCACCGACGACGCCTGGTGGTCGCCGAGGAAGATCATCACCGTGTCGTCGTTGCCGTACCGCTCGAGGTGTCCGAGCAGGCTGTCGAGGGAGTAGGCGACGGACTTGGCGTACTCCTGGCGCACCCGCGCGTCGTCCTTCCACACCTCGGCGGTGGACGGGACGGACGCGGCCATCGGGCCGTAGACGCTGCCGTCGCCGAGGGTGTCCCAGTCGAGCATGGTCGGCGACGGCGCCCACGGGGCGTGGCTGGAGACCAGGGTGATCTCGGAGAGGAGCCGGCCGCGGCCGGCCTTGCCGTACTCCAGCTCCTGGAACTTCTTCATCACGTACTGGTCGGGCATCGGGGACCAGCCGAACTTGGGACCCTGGTAGGTGAGGGCGTGCGAGTCGTAGATCTGGTCGTACCCGTAGAAGTCGCCTTCCGGCCAGGCGAAGACGACTCCGGGCTCGACCCCGACCGTACGGTGCCCGGCTTTCTTGAAGGCCTTGGCGAGGGTGAGCCGGTCGGTGGCGACCAGGCTGCGGTAACGCTGCTCGTTGTCGATCCAGAGCCCGGACAGGAACGTCGAGTGCGCCAGCCAGCTCCCGCTGGTGGTGGTGGGTGAGGTCAGGTAGCCGCTGCGGGCCGCGTAGCCCAGCCCTTCCAGCCTGGTCCGGTGGGTGGCGAGGCTGTCCAGGATGGCGCCGTTGAACTCCGGGTTCTCGACAGCGGTCCGCCCGTAGCTCTCGATGAACGAGATGGTCACGTCCTTGTCGCGCAGCGCGGTCAGCAGCTGGGTGCCGGGCCGGTCCCGGTAGGCGTCGACCTGGACCTCGGCGGCGAACCGTTTCCGGTCGGCCAGGTCGTTGGGGATGGCGAGGGCGGTCTGCGCGGCCAGGTCCGCGGCGGCGTGCGAGGCGACCGGAAGACCGGCGATGAGTTGTACGCCCATCGCGGCGAGCGCTGCCCAGGCCGCGCCGGCCGCCCCGAGGCCACGCCAGGAGCGGACCCGGTTGGCCCGCAGAACGGTGGAGAGCCGTACCACCGCCCAGGTCATCGCGGCCACCAGCGCGACGGTGAGAAGAACCGTGACGATGCTCAGGCCGACCGTGGCCGGTCTGCCGATGGCGTCGATCAGGAAGTTGAAACCGTCGTCGACCAGGATCCAGTCGAGGACCGGGTTGAACGGCCGGGCCAGCACGGCGAAGAACCCGATGTCGATCATCTTGATCACGGTGAGCAGGCCGAGCAGCACGCCGAGGCCGGTGACCAGAGGCCGGCGGAACCGGCCGAGGCGCCCCCGTTCCGGTAGCAGAAGCAGGATCACCCCGGCGATCAGCGCCTCGACCGGAACTCGCAGGAGCGCGGTGACGACCGAGTTGCCGGGCGGCAGACGGGTGATCTGGTCCGGGACGGTCAGCGCCAGAAAGACGATCAGCGCGGCGAATCCCGTGGTCACATGCCTGACAACCCGGCGGTACGGCTTCGTTTGGCTCACATTCCCTTCATACGCCACCTCCCTGGGTCTGGTTCGACCGCCATAAACCATTTGGCTGAGTGAGTACTCGCTCATTAGAGTGGCGGCCATGGAACCCCGACGCAGACGCGTTCCCGCGATGGCGCCGGAGGAGCGCCGGGCCGCGCTCATCGACGCGACCATCCCGTTGCTGCACGAACACGGGCTGGAGGTGAGCACCCGGCAGATCGCCAGCGCCGCCGGCGTCGCCGAGGGCACGATCTTCGGCGTCTTCGAGAGCAAGAGCCAGCTCGTCACCTGTTCGGTCATCAAGGCGCTCGACCCGCAGCCGACGCTGGACGGCCTCGCCGCGATCGACCGTTCGCTCCCGCTGGAGGTCCGCGTCACGCTCGCGGGCGAGCTGGCCTACGCCCGCTTCCTGGAACACGCCCACCTGCTCACCGCCGCCCGCCGGCTGATCCTGCTCGGCGAGCAGGATCCGGAGACGAAGTCCCGGATGGCGGCCGGCCGCGAGCGCCTGGAGTCCGCGGTTGCCGACGTCTTCGCGCCCGACGAGGCCCGGCTGCGGGTCCCGCCACGGCGTGCGGCCCGGCTGCTGCTGGCCTTCTGCGGCGCCAACACCTTCGGCCCCTACGCGGACGACACCTTCGACGCCGCCGACCTGGCGTCCCTGCTGCTCAACGGCATTCTCAACGGCCTGCCCGAGATCGATGTCGCGGCCGTCGTGCTCGACGAACTGACCAACAACGGACGGGGGGATCAGACACCGTGCTGATCAAACTGCTTCGCGTCCATCTGCAGCCGTACCGGACCGAGATCACCATGGTGGTGCTCTTCCAGTTCCTGCAGACGATCGCGACGCTCTATCTGCCGGCGCTCAACGCCGACATCATCGACAAGGGCGTGGTCCCCGGCGACACCGGCTATGTGCTGCGGGTCGGCGCCGGGATGCTCGGCATCACGCTGCTCCAGATCGCCGCACAGGGTGTGGCGGTGTACTTCGGCGCCCGCACGGCGATGGCCGTCGGCCGCGACCTGCGCGCCTCGATCTTCCACCGGGTGCAGACGTTCTCCGCCCGCGAGGTCGGCCAGTTCGGCGCGCCGACGCTGATCACCCGGACCACCAACGACGTCCAGCAGATCCAGATGCTGGTGCTGCTCACCTTCACGCTGATGGTGTCGGCGCCGATCATGTGCGTCGGCGGCATCGTGCTGGCGCTCCGCGAGGACGTGCCGCTGTCCGGGCTGCTGCTGGCGATCATCCCGATCCTGGTCACCGTGATCGGCCTGATCATCATGCGGATGCGGCCGCTGTTCCGGACCATGCAGGTGCGGGTGGACCGGGTCAACCAGGTGATGCGCGAGCAGATCACCGGCATCCGGGTGATCCGGGCGTTCGTCCGCGACGATCACGAGCGGCAGCGGTACGGCGTCGCCAACGACGAGCTGACCGACGTGTCGCTGAAGGTCGGCCGGATCATGGCGCTGATGTTCCCGACGGTCCTGCTGATCGTGAACATCTCCAGCGTCGCCGTGCTCTGGTTCGGCGGTCACCGGATCGACTCCGGCGGCATGCAGATCGGCGCGCTCACCGCGTTCGTCAGCTACCTGATGCAGATCCTGTTCTCGATCATGATGGCGACCTTCATGTTCATGATGGTCCCCCGGGCCGAGGTCTGCGCCGAGCGGATCGAGGAGGTCCTGGGCACCTCCTCCAGCGTGACGCCGCCGAAGGCAGCGGTCACGACGCTGGCCCGGCGCGGCGAGCTGGAGCTGCAGGATGTCGGGTTCCACTATCCGGGGGCCGAGGTGGGCGTGCTTGCGGGGGTACGGCTGACCGCCCGCCCCGGTGAGGTCACCGCGATCATCGGCAGCACCGGCAGTGGCAAGACGACCCTGCTCAACCTGGTTCCCCGGCTGTTCGACGCCACCGAGGGCCGGGTCCTGGTGGACGGCGTGGACGTCCGCGAGATCGACCCGGACCTGCTGTCGAAGGTGATCGGCCTGGTGCCGCAGAAGCCGTACCTGTTCACCGGCACGATCGCGTCCAACCTGCGGTACGGCAACCCGGACGCAGGAGACGAGGAGCTCTGGCAGGCCCTGGAGATCGCCCAGGCCCGCGAGTTCGTCGAGTCGATGGAGGAGCGGCTGGACGCGCCGATCGCGCAGGGCGGCACCAACGTCTCCGGCGGTCAGCGGCAGCGCCTCGCGATCGCCCGGACCCTGGTGCACCGGCCGGAGATCTACCTGTTCGACGACTCGTTCTCGGCGCTCGACTACGCCACCGACGCGGCGCTGCGGGCGGCGCTGACCGAGCACATCGCGGACGCCACCGTGGTGATCGTGGCGCAGCGGGTCAGCACCATCCGGGACGCCGACCGGATCATCGTGCTCGACGACGGCCGGGTGGTCGGCACCGGCACGCACGAGGAGCTGATGGAGACCAGTCCCACGTACCGCGAAATCGTTCTGTCCCAGCTCACCCTGGAAGAGGCGGCCTCCCGATGACTGCACCTGCTCCCCAACGACGCGGGCCGATCCCCGGTGGACCACCGGCCGCCCGGATGATGATGGCGGGCGGACCGCCGGAGAAACTCGAGGACTTCAAGGGCTCCACCAAGCGGCTGCTCAAGCTGCTCGAACCGCAGCGGGCGTTCGTTGCCGGGGCGCTCGGGTTCGGCGCCGTCAGCGTCTTCCTCTCGGTGTACGGGCCGTACCTGCTCGGCAAGGCCACCGACGTGATCTTCGCCGGGGTGATCAGCAAGCTGCCGGACGCGAACGCGGGCGACAAGTTCGCCGGCGTGGAGGTGGTGCCCGGCCAGGGCATCGACTTCGACAAGCTGATGCGGATCCTCGGCTGGGTCGCCCTGATCTACGTGTGCGCCTGGATCTTCGGCATCCTGCAGGGCCGGCTCACCACCCGGGCCGTCCAGGCCGCCGTCTTCGACCTGCGGCAGCAGGTGGAGGACAAGCTCGGCCGGCTGCCGCTGTCGTACTTCGACAAGCAGGCCCGCGGCGAGGTGCTGAGCCGGGCCACCAACGACACCGACAACATCGCGCAGACCCTGCAACAGACGTTCGCCCAGCTCGTCACGTCGCTGCTGATGATCGTCGGCGTACTCGGCATGATGTTCTGGATCTCGCCGTTGCTGGCGCTGATCGCGCTCGTCTCGGTGCCGGTGTCGATCTGGCTGACCACCGTGATCGGCAAGCGGTCGCAGGGCCAGTTCGTCGCCCAGTGGAAGACCACCGGGCAGCTCAACGGCCACATCGAGGAGATGTTCACCGGGCACACCCTGGTCAAGGTCTTCGGGCGGCAGGGCGAGGCGTCGGCGGTCTTCCAGGAGCACAACGACAAGCTGTACGCGTCCAGCTTCCGCGCCCAGTTCATCTCCGGCCTGATCCAGCCGGCCATGATGTTCATCAGCAACCTGAACTACGTGCTGGTCGCGGTCGTCGGCGGTCTGCGGGTGGCGTCCGGGTCGCTGTCGCTCGGCGAGGTGCAGGCGTTCATCCAGTACTCGCGCCAGTTCAGCCAGCCGCTCACCCAGGTCGCCAGCATGGCCAACCTGGTGCAGTCCGGGGTGGCGTCGGCCGAGCGGGTGTTCGCCCTGCTCGACGCCGCCGAGCAGTCCCCGGAGCCCGCCCCGGCGGACCTCGGCCGGGTACGCGGCCGGATCGCCTTCGAGAACGTGTCGTTCCGCTACCTGCCGGACAAGCCGCTCATCGAGAACCTGAACCTGGCCGTCGAGCCCGGGCAGACCGTGGCGATCGTCGGGCCCACCGGCGCCGGCAAGACCACACTGGTCAACCTGCTGATGCGGTTCTACGACGTCACCGGCGGGCGGATCACCCTCGACGGCGTCGACATCGCCACCATGCCACGGGAACAGCTACGCGAACAGATCGGCATGGTGCTGCAGGACACCTGGCTGTTCGGCGGCAGCATCGCCGACAACATCGGGTACGGGGCGGACTCCCCCACCCGGGACTCGGTCCGGGCGGCGGCCGAGGCGGCCCACGTCGACGGCTTCGTCCGGATGCTTCCCGACGGCTACGACACCACCATCGACGAAGAAGGGTCGAACGTCAGCGCCGGCCAGAAACAGCTGGTCACGATCGCGCGGGCGTTCCTCGCCGAGCCGAGCATCCTGATCCTGGACGAGGCGACCAGCTCGGTCGACACGCGTACCGAGGTGCTGATCCAGCAGGCCATGGCGACGCTGCGCAGCGGGCGCACCAGCTTCGTGATCGCGCACCGGCTCTCCACCATCCGCGACGCCGACGTGATCCTGGTGATGGAGAACGGCACGATCGTCGAACAGGGCACGCACGACTCGCTGCTCGCGGCCGACGGGGCGTACGCCCGCCTCTACTCCGCCCAGTTCGCCCAGGCCGTCGCCGAGGTGGACTGAGGCATACGGAACGGGGGCGGCCGGTCGGCCGCCCCCGTCTCGGTACTGCCCGCTTACTTGATCGTCACGGACTTGCCCGCGGTGGTGGCCGCGTTGATGCCGGACGTCCCGGAGACCGTGGCCCGGATGGTGACCTTGGTCTTCGACTTGATGCTGACGGTCTTGGTGAAGTTCGCCGCCGTCGTCGTGCCGGTGGTCAGGTTGACCCACTTGCCGCCGGAGAGCCGCTGCACGGTGACCTTCTGGCCGGCCGCCTTCGGGTTACCGGTGACGACCACCTTCAGCTTGCCCTTCGACGGCGAGCTGATCGCCAGCGCCGGGTTCTGCGTCAGCTTGACCGTCCGGACCGCCGAGACCTTGTCGTTCGACGAGACCGCGAACGCCCAGCCGGTCGTGATCGACCGGGTGAACCGGAAGTTGCCGCTGCCGTCCGCCTTGACCGAGACCAGCTGCTTGAAGTCCTTCACGTCGGTCTCCGGCAGGGCGGCGCCCCACAGCCAGACCGAAGCGTTCGGCGACGCCTTGCCGGTGATCGTGGCAGTGCCCGCGCCCTTGCTCGGCCCGGAGACGCTGAGCGTCGGCGTCACCGCCGGGGTGCCGGGCTCGCCCGGGTCGGTCGGGGTGGTCGGGGTGGTCGCGCTGTTCGCCTTGATCGTGACGGTGGCATCACCGTTGATCACCGAGGCGCCCATCGGCCCGGGAGCCCCGAGCCGCACCGAGAAGTACTCGTCACCCTCGGCCCAGCCGTCGTTGATCAGCGGAACCTTGATGCTCCACTTGAGGACGTTCGCGGGGACCTCGGTCACGCCCTTGGTGTACTTGAAGTCCTCGCCCGCCTTGGCCGTGCCGTCCGACGTCCAGAACGGGATGGTGACCGGCTGGGTGCTGGAGGTCGCCTCACCGGTGAAGGCCAGGGTGACCGGCACCTCCGCGTAGCCGTCCTTCTCGTGCGCCACGATGTCCGAGATGGCGACCGCCGGCGGAAGGTCCAGCGGGTCGTCGGCGATCTTCACGGTCGTCGACGACGTGGCGAAACCGGTCAGGATCGACGAGATCTCGTTGGCGGTGATCGAGATGGACTCGTTCGGCTCGTCGATGGTGTCGCTCAGGATCTCGATGAGCTGCGCCGGGTAACCGTTACCGCCGGAACTCGCCGCGAACTTGCCACCGCTTGCGGTGAGCAGGCCCGACTCGCCCCGGCGCACCTCGATGTCGAGGGCCGCCAGGGTGTCCGGCACCTTGAAGTCCACGCCCGGGGTCGCCGGCTCCGACGCGCCGCCACCCACGGTGAGGCCGAGGTGGTAGGTGTACTCGGAGACGCCGACGACGGTCCCGGTCACCGGTAGGGTGCCGCCCTCCGTGACAGTGCCCAGCTGGTAGGTCAGCTTCGGCTGGGCATCGTCGTTGCCGATCGACACCCGCGAGACGTACACGGTGGTGTCCGCCGAGTTGATCACGTTGTTGGCCGAGGCCGTGGCCGAGGTCCGGGCGAAAGTGACGTTGAAGGTCTGGTCCTTCTCGAAGACCTCATCGCCGTTGATCGGGACGTCGAGGTATCCGACCGTCTCGCCGGCCTTGATCGTCACGACCTTGTTGACCGGCTGGGTGTAGTCGTTGTCGCCTGCGCCGACACCCGTATCGTCGACCGCGCTGGCGTCCGCGAACGTGGCGTCGAAGGCGACGTCGGCGGCAGCCGGACCGGTCAGCCGGACCGGGATCCGGGCCAGGGTCGTGCCGGTGTTGCCCTCCTGGACCTTCACGTCCTCGGTGGTCCAGGACGGCGCGGCGTCGTCGTCGGTGATGTTGAACTCCTGGTCGCCCAGGTAGGTCGCATCCACCACGCCGCTCGGGCTGGTCAGCCGGAGGACGAACTTCTCGGCCGGCTCGGCCTGACGGTCGCCGATGATGGTGACCGGGATGGTCACCTCCTTCGTGGCGTCCTTCGGCACCGTGACGGTCCCGGCCTTGCCCTCGTAGTCGCTACCGGCCTTGGCCGTGCCGTCCACGAAGGTGTAGTTCAGCACCGCGTCAGCAGGCGAGTTGGTGTCGAACTTGACGTAGATCTTCTTCTCGACCGGGCCCGTGCTGCCCTCGGTCCAGGTGCGCGCCCCGTTGGTCGTCGGGCCGGTGGCGGTGCCGTAGTAGACCGTTTTGCCAGAGCCCGTGTCGGTGATGATGCCGTTGGCGTAGGCCTTGCCGAGCGCAGCGGTCGGGCCACTCGGGAGGTTGATGGTGGCCCGAACGCCTTCGGGACCCTCGAAGTCGGGCCCGTCGTCGTTCGTCGTGGTCAGCACCATCAGGTTGCTCGACGGGGCGTACGACGGGATCGTCGTGGGCGTGCCGTTCGTCCAGAGGATGTCCTCCGTTCCGTCACCGGCAGGGGCCGCCACCTTCGCCGCGGTCGTCCCGGAGATCGCCTCACCGGCCACGGCGACTTCTACAGCGACACCCTTCTCCGAAGGGTTGGTGAGCGACAGCGGGAAGGACAGGTAGGTGCCCTCGACCGCCGACTCGGAGTTGGCGATGCTGACCTCGGGCAGCTTGTCGTCGTCCCGAATGCCGACCTTGACCTTGTCCTGGCCGCTGATGACGTTACCGCCGAGGGCAGCGCTGGTCACACCACCTGCGAGAGTACTGCGAGCGACGTCCTCATTGACGCTGAAGTACTGGACGTCGGACTCGTCGGAATTGTCGTCCCAGAGCGTCACCGTCGTCGTTCCGACAGTGCTGTTCGCCGGGATGGTGATGATGGCATCGGCAGGCAGCGCCGTGTAGTCCCGGTTCGCCTCGCCCTCCGGCGTCGCCATGTCGGTCTTGAAGTCGGTGCTACCCGCGACAGCGGCCGTCTTGACCGGCACGATGACGTCACGGGTCTGCGGGAACGTCTGCCGGGCGGTGATCGTCACCGTCTTCTGGGCGCCACCGGTCGCCGTCTCGTCGACCGTCGTCTCCCCGGACAGCGTGATGAGGTTGTTCGAGTCGGTCCCGAGGATCGTGCCGGTGCCGCTCTTCGTCAATCCGCTGGCGTCGGTCGCCGTCAGCGCGAGGGCCTCGGTCGTATCCGCGTCCTTGCGGGTGTTGACTGTCAGCGTCGCCTTGTACGACCCGCCCGCGGACACGGCCGGGAACGAGATCTCCCGGGGGGCGACACTGACATAGTCGTTACTAGCCGTCAGGTTCGCACCACCCACAGCGTTGACGTCGCCGGTGTCCGCCGTGTCGCCGGTGCTGAAGCTGAAGATGCCCGACGTGGAGCCGGTGTAGGTCAGGGTGAAGGTCAGCTTGCCGCCACCCCAGTTGGTGGCGTTCGAGATCGTCAGATCGTCGATGTTGCCGGTCGGCGCGGCGAACGCTGGCGAGCCGACGAAGACGCCGGGGACGAGGCCGATCGCGACAGCGGTGGCGGTCGCCAGGGCTTGCTTGACTCGCGTGGGTCCCCAGAGCGTGAACGGCACCCGCTCTCGCGGCGCCGCTTGGATTGGTCGATGACGCATTCTCTTCCTGTCTCCTTCGGCGGCTGGGCTACCTCCAGCGGGGAGGCCCCTGGCTTTGCGTCCCCGTCTCGCGACGGGTTTGCCTGTTCGGGTACCGCACCTAGGGCGGTTCGGGGTGCCGGTTTGACCGGCCCTCAGCAGCGCAAACACCGGGTGCGACGTTCCGCTTCGGGTGGCGCTAACTGCAATCTAACCGGCGTATCGGCCCGTTCGCGGCGGAACGCATTTTTCGGTAGAAAGACCTTCACATAGCCGGTATTCGGCCTGGACGTGTGGCTCTGCCCGGCCGCGACGACCACTCTGACCAGCGGCGAACTGTACTCGGGGGTCGTACCCCCAGGGTTGGAAAACGCAGGAAGGGCGGCCCGAAAGGACCGCCCGCACCACCGCATCGCCTCTTATTTCACCGTGACCGTCCGGGACGCCGAGGTTCCGGCGAGAATGCCGAGCGACGGCGTCGCGGTGATCACCGCCCGGAAGACCGCGCTGCTGCCGGGGGTGAGGCCGCGGACCGTGGTGGCGAAGCGGCCCTTGGGGCCGAGCCTGCCGTCGTCGACCTCCCGCCACGCCCCGCGGATCTGGCGTTGCAGCCGCACGGTCTGACCGCCCTCGTCGGGGTCGCCGGCGACGGTCAGCGTGACGGCGCCGCGGGCATGGGAGACCGCGGTCAGGGCCGGTTCCTGCCGGATCCGCACCAGGCGCACCGGCGAGCTCATCCCGGCGGCGCGGGTCTGGAACCGGACCCCGATGCCGATGGCGGGCTGGAACGTGTAGGCGCCGTCGTCGTCGGCGACAGTCGTGCCGACGATCTTGAAGGTGCCGCCGGCGGACCCGCCCGTGCTGAACAGCTTCACCTTGGCGCCGGCGGCCGCGATGCCGGTGAGGGTGACCCTGCCGGAGCCGGATCGGCCGGCCGGGGCGGTCAGCGTGGGTGCTTTCGCCTTGTCGTTGTCGGTGACGGTGACCGTGCCGTGCCCGCCGGTCACCGACACGCCCGCGGGAGCCGCTACGCCGAGACGGACGGTGAAGGTCTGCGCCTTCTCGTCGCGGGTGTCGTCGATCAGCGGCACCCGGACTGTGCCGGAGTCCTCGAGCGGGTCGATCGTGACGGTGCCGGCGGACTTGCGGTAGTCCCTTCCGGCTTCGGCGGTGCCGTCGGCGGTCTGCCACGGCACGGTGACGGCCCGCTCGGTGGAACTGGCGCCGCCCCGGAAGTTCAGGGTGACCGGCAGATCCGCCGCGTCGTCGTCCTCGCTGACCGTCACATCGCCGACCGACACGGTGGGTGGGCGGTCGGCCGGGTCGTCGGTGATCTGGAGACGGAGGACACCGCCACCGAGGGTGAACTCGGCGATCTCGTCGTCCTCGTCGATGGTGTCGTCCTTGAACCGGATGGCGCCGAGGGTGATCCGGCTGCCGCTCGGGGTTCCGGCCGGGATGACGAGGCCGTCGCCCAGGTCGTAGTCGGCCGGTTCGGCGCCGTCGCCGCCCAGGGTCCGGTGTTCGACGACGAGCTTGCGCTTCTCACCCGGCGTGATGCGGACGACGGACCGGGTACGCGCCGCCGTCTCGTCGTCGCCGATCACGAAGTCCCGCTGCGGCGTCCCGGTGACCGTGCCGACCACCTCGAAGCTGCTGCCCTCGGCGACAGTGGCGGTGGCCTGTGCGAGCGTGACCGTGGGTTCCGGGTCGTCGTCGGTGATGGTCAGGGTGGCCCGGTGGGAGGAGCCGCCGGGGAGCGACACCGTGACCACGGCGGTCTCGTCACCCTCGTACACCCTGTCCTGCAGGATCGGCACGGTGATCAGCGCACTGGACTGGCCTTCGGGTATCCGTACCGTGGTCGCGGGTCTCTCGAAGTCCTCGGAGAGGGGCTCGATCGCGACGTCGAAGTCGAGGTCGCCGGCCGCCGGCCCGCTCAGTCCGACCTTGATCGTGGCGGGGCCACCTGCCTCACCTGCCGTGACGTCACCCACCGTGAACTCCGGCAGTGGCAGGTCCTTGTCGTCGTCGATGATGACGATGCGGCCCTCGGCCCGGTCGACGCCCACGTCGGCGGGGCTGGGACCGAACACCCGGACCGTGACGGTCTCCTCGGGCTCGGCGCGCTTGTCGTCCACGATCGGCACCCGGATCACACCGCTCGTCCGGCCCGGCGCGAACTCGACGACGCCCGTCCTCGGCTCCGCCACGTCCTCGCTGCCGGCGAGCACCTCGTAGCTGACCGAGACCCGCTGTTCGGTGCTCGTCGCGTCGGTGCCGAGGAACTCCAGGTCGACCGGCACCTCGGCGAGGCCCTGGTTCTCGGCGACCGTCACGGAGCCGGCCGAGACGGCGGGTGGCGCGTCCCGCGGGTCGTCGAGGATCTCGTAGCGTGCCTCGACCGGCGGGCCCTGGGGGCTCTCCAGGACGGCCTTGACGGTCTCGGCCGCCTCGTCGGCGGTGTCGCCGGCCAGGTTGATCGAGTGCAGGGTGACGGGGCCGGTGCTGCCGCCGGGCAGTGTGACCGTCACGTCGCCGCCGGTGAAGTCGGTCGGCTCCGCGGGGTCGGCGCTGCCCGGGTCGCCGCTGAGGCGCAGCAGGTAGCCGATCGGGTCCTCGGCGACCCCGGACGGGGTGGCGATCACGCCGACGGTGCCGCCCTCGGTGCCGGACGCACCGGTGTTCAGGGTGAGCGCCGGCGCGGCGTCGTCGTTCTTGAGCCTCAGCTCGTCTCTCGCCGGGTCGCCGGTGACGTTCGGGTCGCCGTCACGCGGGGTGACCACGACCATCGCGGTCTCGGTGTCCTCCGAGACCGTGTCGCCCTTGACGGTCACGTCGAACGTCTGGGTCTCCTCGCCCTCCTCGAAGGTCACCGTGGACGGCACGCTGTAGTCGGCGCCGGCGATCCCGCCCTCGGTCTGGACCGCGGTCCCGTCCTCACCGGTGACGTCCAGGACGATCGGGCCGGGAGCGGGATGGCTCAGCTTCACGATGAAGCGCGCCGTCTCGGTGGCGTTCCCTTCGTTCTCCCAGTCGGGGTCGGGGCCGTCGGGGGATTCCCGGGTGACCGACGCGATGCTCGGGAGCCCGTCGTCGTCGAGGATCCGGAACTCGTGCTCGCCGAGTCCGGTGGCCTCCACCCCGGTCAGCCCGGACAGCTTGATCCGGAAGGTCTCGCCGGTGCCCTCGTCCTCGGTGTCCCCGTGGATCGGCACCACGAGCTGATGGGCCGTGGAGTTCGGGGGGAAGACGAGGGTGCCCGACACCTTGTCGAGATCCGCGCCGGTGGTGGTGCCGTCGAGAACCTCGTAGTCCACGCGGACCTCCTCGTCGACCTCGACGTTGAGGAACACCCAGAAGTGATAGTCATAGGTGTCGCTGTCGCCCTCCGGGATGATGGTATGGGCGTCCACCACGATGGTCGCGTCGACCACCGAGCCGGTGGCCGGCCTCTGCTGCGACAGGGTCGCGGCGCCGGGATCGGTGACGGTCAGCTGGACGGTCTCGGGATCGGTCTCCGCCTCGGCGTCCCGGACTGTCGCCACCGGGACGTTCTGCACCGTCTCGCCCGGGGCGAAGACGACGTTCCCGGTCGCCGGGGTGTAGTCGCCGCGAGCGGACTTGGCCGTGCCGTCGGCTGTGGCGACCCGTACCGTGATCGGGTTGTCGCTGGCGCCGCTCAGCCTGACCGGGAAGGCGAGCGCCTTGCCTTCGGCGACCGTCCTCTCCGGTGCCAGCACCGAGACCTTCGGTGCGACCGGCGGGGCGTCCCGGACGGTGACGGTGGTACGAGCCGTCGACGTCTCCATCGCCTCGAGGCCGTCCATCGCGGAGTAGGTGACCGTGAACGTCTCGGGTCCCTCTACCGCGGCGTCGGGCACGGTGGGGATGATGATCGGGCCGGGAGTCTCCCCGGGCCGGATCCTCAGCTCCCCGCTGGTGACGCCGTAATCGATGGAGCTCGCCGAGCCGGCCTCGACGGTGTACTCGACGTAGAGGTTCTTCTCCGTCGCCGTAGCCGTGTTACCGGAGATCTCCTTGTAGTCGAGGGCGACGCGGATCGACACATCGTCACCCTCAGTGACCGAAGTCTCGGCGGGGATGACCAGTTTGGGCGGCTTCTCGCTCTCCGAGTCGGCGGCCAGGACCCAGCCGGTCGCGGAGCCGGCGACCCCGGCGTCGATGGTGACGGTGAGCAACTCGCTGTACTCGTCGATGCGGTCGGTCACGAAACCCAGGTCCGGCAGGGTGATGCTCCGGTCGCCGGGCTCGATGGTTCCACGGAGAACGTTCTCGCCGAGTGCGCCGAGGGCGATGTCCCGCGCGCCGGCCGGGGCGTTGTCGCCGTCGTCGACGCCGCTGACCGTCGCCTTCCAGGGGATCGGGTCGTCGGCGACGCCGGTCACGGTGAAGACGGCTCCCAGGGGCGCGCCCTCGGACGTATTGGCCCCGCCGTACATGTCGATGGTCGGCGGGGTGTCGTTGTCGGTGATGGCGAAGGTGTACTCGCGGTCGCCCTGGATCGTGTCGCTGAGGCCGGTGAGCGTCATCGTGAACGTCTCGTCAGCGCCCTCGTAGACCTCGTCGCCATGGATCGGCACCTGGACCTGCACCTGGGTCTGGCCTGCCTCGATCGTGACCGGTGTGGCGGGTACCGCGGCGAAGTCCTCGCCGTCGGTGGCGGTGCCGGCGGCGAACGCGTAGGAGAAGGTCAGATCGGTCTCGAGCGGGGTGTCCAGCGTGACGTTGAACGTCTGGGCACTGTCGCCCGTCCCGCCGTCACCCTCGTCGATGGTCTCCCCCAGCGGGGTCACCGTGAGGACCGGGTCGCCCGACCGGGCCGCCGCAGGCGACATCGGCAGAGCGACGGGCACCGCGAGGGCCACCGCTATCGACGTCGCAACGTGGAACGGGACTTTGTCGTCGGCGCGCATGAGGGTCACTTCACCTTGACCGTGCGGGCCGCCGAGGTGCCGGCGAGGATGCCCAGCGACGGCGTCGCCGTGATCACCGCCCGGAAGACCGCGTTGCCGCCGGAGGTCAGGCCCCGAACGGTGGTGGCGAACCGGCCCTTCGGCCCGAGGCGGCCGTCGTCGACCTCGCGCCACTCGCCGCGGATCTGCCGCTGCACCCGTACCGTCTGGCCGCCCTCGTCCGGGTCTCCGGCGACGGTGACGGTGACCTGGCCGCGCGCGTTCGAGACGGCGGTCAGGGTGGGTTCCTGACGGACCTGCACGGTACGGACCGGCGAGCTGAGACCGGCCGCACGGGTCTGGAACCGTACCCCGATGCCGATGTTGGGTTCCAAGGAGTAGGCGCCGTTGTCGTCGGCGACGGTGGAGCCGATCACCTTGAACGCGCCACCGGAGGCGCCGCCGGCGCTCAGCAGCTCCACCTTCGCCCCGGCTCCCGCCACGCCCTGCAGGAGGGGCCGTCCCGCGCCGACGATGGAGGCGGGGGCCGTCAGGGTCGGCGCCTTGGGCTTGTCGTCGTCGGTGATCGTGATCGTGCCGGGCCCACCGGTCACGGACACCCCGGCCGGGCCGGGGGCGCCGAGCCTGACGGTGAAACTCTGGTCCTTCTCGTCGCGGGTGTCGTTGATCAGCGGCACCCGGACCGTCGCGGATCCGGAGAGTGGATCGATCGTGACGGTTCCGGTGGATCTGCGATAGTCCTCCCCGGCGTCCGCCGTGCCGTCCACCGTCTGCCAGGGCACCGTGACGGCCCGCTCGGTCGAGACGGCGCCACCCCGGAAACCGAGAGTCACCGGCACCTCCACCGCCGTGTCGTCCTCGCCGGCGGACACATCGCCGATCGAGACCGTCGGCGGCTGGTCCGCGGGGTCATCGGTGATCGTGAAGGTGAGGACACCGCCGCCGAAGGAGACCTCGGCCGTCTCGTCGTCCTCGTCGATGTCGTCGTCGGAGAACCGGATCGTGCCCAGGGTGACCCTGCTGCCGCTCGGCGTGCCGGCCGGGATGACGAAACCGTCACCGATGTCGTAGTCGGCAGGCTCGGCGTCCTCGCCGGCCACCCGGACGATGGGCTTGTGCTCGACGACGAGCTTGCGTTTCTCACCGCGCTTGATCCGTACGACGGCTTGGGTACGCACCGCCGGAGCCGCCGCCGCGGCAGCCGTCGCACCACCGATGAGGAAGTCCCGCTGGGCCGTCCCGGTGACCGTGCCGGCCACCTCGAAGGCGCCGCCCTCGGGGACCGTGGCGGTGGTCTGGGCGAGTGTGACGGTGGGTTCCGGGTCGTCGTCGGTGATGGTCAGGGTGCTTCGCTGGGCGGGACCCGACGCGTCCAGTTCCCCGGCCGCGAGGGACACCGTCGCCACGGCGGTCTCGTCACCCTCGTACAGGGCGTCCTGCCGGATCGGCACGGTGACCACCGCGCTCGACTGGCCTTCGGGTATCCGTACCGTGGTCGTGGGTTTGTCGAGGTCATCGGGCACGCCGGCGGTTCCGGCCTCGATCGCGACGTCGAAGTCGACGTCTCCGAGCGCCGGCTCACTGAGCCTGATCTCGACGCCTGCCGCGCCGCCCGCCTCTCCCGCGGTCACGTCGCCGCTGACGGTGAACGACGGCCGGGGCGCGTTCGCGTCGTCGTCGGTGACGACGACACCGCTGAGGCCGCCGTTGACCACGGCGCCTTCCGGTGCGGCGGACAGCAGGCGTACGTAGAACGTCTCCGCGTTCTCGGCGCGGCGGTCGTCGACGATGGGCACCCGGATGACGCCGTTACGCTGCCCGGCCGGGATGACGAGCGTGTTGCCGTCGAGCGGGGGCTGGAAGTCGGTGTGGTCGGCGGTCTCGGCGAAGGTGTCGAAGGAGACCGATACCGATTGTTCGGTGCTCGTCGTGTTGTTGCCGCCGGTGAAGTCGAGGGTGACGGGCACTTCGGCGACACCCTGGTTCTCGGCGACCGTCACGGGGTCGATGGAGACCGCGGGCGGCAGGTCCCGTGGATCGTCGGTGATCGTGTAGCGGCCCTCGACCGGGGAACCGGGAGCGGTGACGCTCTCCAGGACGGCCTTGACGGTCTCGCTCGGCTCGTCGACGGTGTCGCTGTTCAGCACGATCGAGTGCAGGGTCACCGGGCCGGTGCTGCCGCCGGGCAGTGTGACGTCGACGGTGTCGCCGGCGAAGTCCTCGACCTCGGCGGCGTCGGCGCCGTTCGCGGCGTCACCGTTGAGGCGCAGCAGGTAGCCGATCGGGTCCTCGGCGACCCCGGACGGGGTGGCGACCACGTCGACGGCGGCGCCCTCGGCCCCGGACGCGGCGTCGTTCAGGGTGATCGTGGGCACGGGGTCGTCGTCGGTGATGGTCAGCGCGACCTTCTGCGGGTCGCCGGTGGCGGCGGTCTCACCCGAGGCCACATAGACCTTGAGTTCGGCGGCCTCCTCCGTCTCGTAGACGTCGTCGTCGACGATCGGCACGCTGATCGTGCCGCTCTGCTGGCCTTTCAGGATGCGCAGCGTGCCGTTCGGCGTGGTGAAGTCGTCGCCGCCCGGCACCCCGGCCGCGCGGCGGGCGGCGCCGTCGGCGGCGTCGACGGTGAAGTCGACGTCCTCGACGGCAGGCGCGTCGAGCCGGACGGTGAACTCGGCGGCGCCGGGCTGCCCCTCGGCCGCTGTGACGCTCGGCGTCACCGTAAAGGTGTGCGCGGGTCCCGCCTCGTTGATGGTCACCGTGGTCGAGGAGGCGGCGCCGGACGCGGCGTTGACGGCGTTGCCGACGTTCACGGTGAAGGTCTCGCCCGGGTCCGCGAGCTGGTCGGACAGGACCGGCACGGTGATGTTCCGCGTCGTCACACCGGGGGCGAACGTCACCTGGCCCGACGTCGGGTCGTAGTCGTCGCCGGCGGAGGCCGAGCCCGGGCTGAGGGTGAAGTCCGCGGTGACCGTCTTCTCGGTCGAGGTGGCCGTGTTGCCGATCGGCCCCTCGAAGTCGAGGTCGACCGGGATCGTCGCGGTCCCGTTCTCGTTCGCGGTCACCGCCGACGGGGTGTAGATGTCGGGCGCCAGGTGCGTGGAGAAGTCCTGGATCGTGCCGAACCCGGCCACGGGCGCGGAGCCCTCCAGCGTCACACCGACCTTGATCGTCTCGTCGAACTCGTCGGCGGTCCCCTGGTCCAGGTCGATGGTGCCCAGGTCGAGGGTCCGGGTGCCGGGCGCCAGGTCGCCGTAGGAGGTCAGGTTGGTGGCGTCGAAGTCGTCGGGCTCGGCGGGATCGCTCGACCCGTCCGAGCCGCCCGCCGCGGTGGCCCGCCAGACGATGGGTGCCTGCGAGTCTCCGGTGACGGTGGCCGAGACGGCGACGCCGAGGGACCCCTCGGCCTTCGTGAACGGGTTCACGGTGATCGTCGGCGGGTCGTCGTCGTTGGCCAGGGTCAGCGTGCCGGACCGCCCCGCGCCGACCACGTTGACGTCGCCCTCCCGCGGGTCGACGGAGATCGGCGCGGTCTCCTCCCCCTCCAGGACCGCGTCGCCGTTGATCGTCACGTCGAACGTCTTCGAGGTCTCGCCTTCGTCGAGGACCACCGTCGGCGGCACGGTGTAGTCGGCGCCGCCGACCGTGCCGCCGGCCTGGACCGCGGTTCCGGCACCGCCGGCGACGTCGAGCGTCGTGGTGGCGAGGGCCGGGCTGCTCAGCTTCACCGTGAAGGTGGCCGTGCCGGAGCTGTCGCCCTCGGGCTGGGAGACGCTGCTGACCGAGACGATGCTCGGCGCGCCGTCGTCGTCGATCAGGGTGAAGGAGTGCTCGCCGAGACCCGAGGCCTGCAGCCCGACCAGGTTCGAGAGCCTGATCTTGAAGGCCTCACCGGCGCCCTCGTCGTCCGTGTCGCCGTGGACCGAGAGGATGATCTGCTTCTTCGTCTCGTTCGGCGCGAAGACGAGTGTGCCGGCCGAGAGGTCGATGTCCTCGCCGCCGAGGGTGGTGTCGTCGAGGATCTCGTAGTCGACCCGGACCTCCGCGTCGACAGCGATGTTGAGGGTCACGTCGAAGAGCTGTTCACGACCTCCGGAGCTGCCTTCGAGGAGCTCACCGACCGGGGCCAGGGTGACGGCCGCGTCGACGATCTTGCCGGTGGCGGTCGCCGTGCCCGCCACCGCGCCGCCCGCGTCGCTCAGCTCCAGGGTGACGGTCTCCGGGTCGTTCTCCGCCGTGCCGTCGACCTTGGTGGCCACCTCGACGGTCTCGGCGGTGTCGCCGGGCGCGAAGGTCACCTCCTTGCCGGTCAGCGCCGTGTAGTCGTCGTCCGGCACGGCAGTACCGCCGGTTGTGCCGACCGTCACCGTGACCGGCCCGGCGCTCGGCTCACTGAGTGTCACCGGAAACTTCAGGACACCCCCTTCCGGTACGGCCACCGCGTCCCCGACATCCACAGTCGGGGCCGGGACGTCGTCGTCGGCGATGGCGAAGGTGTGCTCACGGTCGCCGAGGATCGTGTCACTGAGACTCGTGAGGACGATGGTGAACGTCTCGGCGGGGTCCTCGTGGACGGTGTCCCCACGGATCTGCACGGCGATCCGTGCCGACGTCTGCCCCGCCGCGATCGTGACCGGCGTGGTGGTCAACTCGTCGAAGTCCTCACCGGCGGTGGCGGTGCCCGCGACGACCTTGTACTCGAAGGTCAGGTCGGCGCCGAGCGGCTTGTTCAGGGTGAGGTCGAAGTACTCGGTGGAGTCACCCTCGTCGACGGCGCCGTCCGAGGTCACGGTGAGCACCGGGTCGACGATCAGGCCTTCGGAGCGCTCGTTGCCCAGAGAGAGGCCCCCCGGATCAAGGATCTTCAGGTAGACCGTCTCGCCCTCGCCCTCGGTCAGCGAGTCCGCCTGCGTCGGCACCTTCACGACAGCTGTCGACTCCCCGGTCAGGAAGTCCACCTGCTCCACGACCGCCTCGTAGTCGGGGCCGGCGCTGGCGGTGTTGTCCGAGGTGGCGACCTGCACCGTGACCGGGTCCGGTGCCGGCTCGGAGAGGGTGAGCGGGAACTCGAGCACGCCGCTCTCGGCGACGGCTGCCGCATCCCCGACGCTCACGGACGGGATGGACTCGGCGATCGTCACCGTCGACATGTCGTCGCTGATCGTGGCGTTCAGCGGGTTCGACAGGGTGACCGTGAAGGTCTCGCTGCCCTCCTCGTCCTGGTCGGCTGCCGTCGGCACCATCGCCCAGAAGACGTCGTCCTTCGGGAGGGTTCCGCTGCTCTCCGTGAAGTCGGTGCCCTGGTCAGCCGTACCCGAAGAGGTCTGGAAGTCGACCTCGACCTGTTTCTCGGAGGAGGTGGCCGTGTTGCCCTCGTACTGGAAGTCCCACACGGGCGGCACCTTGGCCGTATCACCCTCCAGCACCCTGGCGTCCATCGCCCTGAGCTGGGGTGGCAGGTGACTCGGATCGTCGTGGACGACGCCGAACTCGCTGGCCACCCCGACACCTGCCACGTCGACGGAGAACTTGACGTGCTCGTCGTGTTCGTCGGCGCTGCCGAGCGGCACGTCGAGGAAGCCCAGATCGATCGTGGTGGCGTCGGACGCGAGGCTTCCGGCGAGCTCGAGGCCGGTCTTGTCGATGTCGTCGCCGGAGATCGGATAGCGCTCGTTGGTCATGTCGGGGCCGACCTCGGCGGTCCAGTCCAGGGGCCCTTCGAAGGAGCCCGACACGCTGAACCGGACGGGGACGTCCTCGGCCGCCTCGTTCGCCTCGAAGCCGTCGAAGGCGATCGTCGGCTTGGGGTCGTCGTCGTTGACCGTGATCGTCACGGACTCACTGGCATCGTCGATGTTGGGCGCCTGTCCACCCGACATGACGAGCTTGATCTCCTCGGTCTGCTCGAAGACCGCATCATCCTTGATCACTACGTCGAAGGTGGCGGTGTCCGACATGGCCGGGATCGTGACCGTCTCGGGGACTTCGAAGTCGTCCTGGCCGACCGGGATCGGGTCGTCCCCGAACAGCGTGGCGGTCTTGGCGGTGCCACCGGCGACGTCATCCACCGACACGACGCCGTCGGCCGCCACCTTGCCGGTCAGTGTGACCGTGACCGTCGCCATCTCGTCGTCGTCCTCGGTCACCGGCCCGTCGACGGTCACTGACGCGATCGCCGGGAGCGGCTCGTCCTCCGGGTACGGGAAGGACTCCGTGCCCAGTCCCCTGACCCCGACGCCGCCGCCGACGAAGCTCAGGAGAGTGACGTCGATCTGCCGGTCCGCCCTCTCGTAGAGGTCGTCGCCGACGATGGCGATGTCGACGCGCCTCGTCGTCACCCCCGCCGGGATCTCCAGCAGCGTGTTCTCCGCGCCGCCGGAGGTGGAGCTGTTGGAGGCGATCGAGTATCTGACGGACGTGTCGTTCTGGAAGCCGACGTTGAGGTTGATGTCGAAGGACTGAGTGCGGAGACCGTTACCTTCGGTGATCTCGCCGACCGGCTCCACCGAGAACACCGCGTCGAGGACCTTCCCGGTGGCGATGGCCGGTCCCGGCGACGCGTCACCGAAGTCGGTGATCTCCAGCTCGACCGTCTCGGCCGTGTCCGGATCGGTGCTCTCGTCCTCGTTGTCGGGCGTGGTCTGAACATCGACGTACTTGGTGAGTGGATCATCCGCCGGCTCGAACGTCAGAGGCTGGTTCAGCAGCGCCGAGAAGTCACCCGCGCCTGCCGTGCCGTTCTGCGTCGTGGAGAGCTGAAGGGTGAGCGTCGCGTCCGGAGCCTCGGCGAGTGTCACCGGGAATCGGAGCACATCACCCTCCGCGACCGGCTCGGGCGTGCCGATGGTCACCGACGGCGACGGCGCCGCGGGGACGGCGTACGCGGTGCCCGGGGTGAAGCCGACCGCTGCGACCACGGTCAGCGACACGAACGCGTGGAGGCGGCCGGGCGCCCACAGCCGGAACGGGACTTCGTGATCAACGCGCATGGTGGCGGCTCCTCCGGCATTCGCCAGCGGTGGGAGGGATGACCGGCGCGCGTCGGCCGTACGGTGCAGGCGGGCGCATCGCCCCCGCTATTTAACCGCCGAAAAAGTCTGTTATGAGGAGAATTCAGCTTTACAGGAGGCCGTGCCGCATCGCCGTGGTAACCGCTGCCGTCCGGTCCGCGACGTCCAGCTTGTTGAAGACCCGCAGCAGGTGCGTCTTGACCGTGGCCTCGCTGATGAACAGGCGCTTGCCGATCTCCGCGTTGGTCGCCCCGCCGGCCACCAGGCGGAGCACCTCGGTCTCCCGCGCCGACAGGGCCGGCGGGGCCGGGCTGCGCACCTGCCGCACCAGCGTCGACGCGACACTCGGCGCGAGCACCGTCTCGCCCCGGGCGGCGGCCCGGACGGCGTCGGCCAGCTCGGCCGGGGAGGCGTCCTTGAGCAGGTACCCGGAGGCGCCGGCCTCGATCGCGCGCAGGATGTCCCGGTCCGACTCGTACGTGGTCAGCACCATCACCCGGACGCCCGGGGCGGACGCCAGGATCCGGCCGGTCGCCTCCACACCGTCGCCGCCCGGCATCCGCAGGTCCATCAGCACGATGTCCGGCCGCTCCGCCACCGCCACGGCGACCCCCTCGACACCGGAGGACGCCTCGCCGATCACGGTCAGGTCGGGCTCGGCGTCGAGCATGCCGCGCAGCCCCATCCGTACCACCGGATGATCGTCGACGAGCAGGATGCGGATCACGCGGGGATCTCCAGTTCGATCATGGTGCCGGTGGCGGGGTCGCTGCGCACGGTCAGGACGCCGTCGACCTGCTCGGCGCGGGACCGCATGCCGGCCAGACCGTAACCGTCGGCCGCGGCCGGCTCGAAACCGCGGCCGTCGTCGCGCACGACCAGGCGTACCGAGGCCGGCATGTAGGCGAGGACCACCCCGGCCTCCCGCGCCCCGGCGTGCCGGCGCACGTTGGTGAGCGCCTCCTGGGCGGCCCGCAGCAGCACCACCTCGACCCGGGTCGGCAGCTCACGGACGTCGCCGGTGATCCGGACCGGGGCGGGCACCCCCGCCTCCTCGGTGAACCGGGAAGCGTGGCGGCGTACCGCCTCAGGCAGTGACGCGGAAGCCAGGGCCGTCGGTGAGAGAGCCGCGATCAGGGCCCGGGATTCCGCCAGATTCTCCCGTGCGGTACGCACGGCCAGCGCCAGCCGCTCGTCGCGCAACGCCGGATCGGCGGCCTGGACCAGCGTGATGATGCTGGTGAAGCCCTGCGCGAGGGTGTCGTGGATCTCGCCGGCCAGCCGGGCCCGCTCGGCGGCCACCCCGGCCTCGTGGGACAGCCGCGCCACCTCGGCCCGGTTGGCCTCCAGCTCGGCGATGAGCTGGGCGCGCTGCTCGCTCTGCTCGGCCATCCGGGTGATCCAGATGCCGATGCAGATGCCGGCGGCCGTGGAGATCGCCGCGATCATGACGTCGAGCATGATGCCGACCGGGTTGTACCAGAGTTCCAGCGCGACCGGGACCAGGTTGGCGAGCACCACCAGCACGACCGCCCGGCGCAGCGGCACCAGCATGAAGAGGACCGGGATGACGGCGAACATCAGCCAGGTGGTGAGCTGCACCGCGGCGACGGCGACGGCGAACAGCGCCAGGAACACGAGGGCCACCCGCTGCGCCGGGGCGCCCTGCTCGTCACGGGACAGGAGCGGCCGGGCGGCGGTCAGGTACAGCACGGTCATGCCGGCGACGGCGCCGAGCGCGACCGCCCGGGCCGCCGGGGTGGGACCGTCCACCAGGAGCGTCGCGGCCGCGATGGCGACCGCGACGACCAGGAAGTACAGCTCCCACAACCGGATCGAGGGAGACTCCGTTGTGCTCATTTGTCGCGGCTGCTCCACCGGAACGTCACCAGGCACAGCACCAATCCGATCACACACCACGCGCCGAGCACCATGGCGACCGTGCCGAGCGCCCAGGTGCCGCCGATCTCCTGCACCTTCGCCTCGTCGGGCAGGAACACGTACCGGAAGCCCTGCGCCATCCAGCGGACCGGGAAGATCGAGGCGACCTTCTCCAGCCAGTCCGGGAGCTGGCTCATCGGGTGGATGAACACACCGGACACGAACTGCAGCGCGACCACCGGCACGTTCAGGATGGCGCCGGCGTTGCGGGCGTTCTTGACCAGGCCGCTCACCGCGATGCCGAGCATCGAGCAGCCGATCACCGAGAGCAGGAAGATCCAGGCGAAGGTCAGCCAGTGCTGCGCGTCGCTCGGCAGCGGCATGTCGAACACCAGGACACCGACGCCGATCAGCACGGCGGCCTCGGCGATGCTCAGGGCGAGGACCAGAAGACCCTTGCCGATGAGGTACGCGGCCGCGGGCATCGGCGTACCCCGGAGGCGTTTGAGCGTCCCGTCCTCCCGGTCCATCGCCAGCCCGGACCCCATCGTCACGAACGCCGTGTTCAGGATGCCGTAGGCGATCATGCTGGCCGTGAAGATCCGGCTGACCGACACCCCCTCCTCGGTGGACTCGCTGCCGAAGATGGTCCCGAACAGCAGCAGGAGCAGCGCCGGGAAGAAGAACGTGAAGATCACCGCGGTCCGGTCCCGCAGGAACTGCAGCACCTCCACGTGACCACGGCTCAGGCTGACGGCGATCATCGGGCGGCTCCGATCAGGCTCAGGTACGTGTCTTCGAGAGTGGGCCGGGTGACCGTCAGGGTGGTCAGGTCGGCGCCGTCGTGCACCAGCCGCCGGATCAGCTCGGTCGGGTCGGCGACCTGCTCGGTACGGGCCGTCCCGTTCTCGATCCAGCTGACCCGGGCCTCGGCCCCGGACCGTCCGCCCAGCGTGGCCGGGGTGCCCTCGGCGACGATCCGGCCGGCCGCGACCACCGCGAGCCGGTCCGCGAGGGCCTCCGCCTCGTCCAGGTAGTGGGTGGTCAGCACGATCGTGGTGCCGTCGGCGGCCAGGGTGCGGATCAGGTCCCAGAACTGCCGGCGCGCCTCCGGGTCGAACCCGGTGGTCGGCTCGTCGAGGAAGAGCAGTTCGGGCCGGCCGACGATGCCGAGGGCCACGTCGACGCGGCGGCGCTGGCCACCGGAGAGGGTACGGATCTTGCTGTTGCGTTTGGCGGTCAGCCCGACCCGCTCGATCACCTCGTCCGGCTTGCGCGGGTCCGGGTAGAACCCGGCGATGTGCCGGACCATCTCGAACACCGTCAGGTCGGCGGCGTCCGCGGCGTCCTGGAGCACGATCCCGATCCGGGCCCGCCACGCCGACCGCGCCTTGCCCGGGTCCTCGCCGAGCACCCGCACGTCACCGGCGGTCCGGCGGCGGTGTCCCTCCAGGATCTCCACAGTGGTGGTCTTGCCGGCGCCGTTCGGGCCGAGCAGGGAGAAGATCTCGCCGCGGGCGACGACGAGGTCGATGCCCGCGACCGCGTCCCGCCCGCCGTATGTCTTACGAAGTCCGGTTACCTCGATGGCTTCCATGCATCAGATCCTGCTCCGTCCACAGCGACGGAGGGACGACCGCGCGGCTGTCACCGGTTGTCCACCGATCGGTGGACACGAGCCCGGTGTGTGGAGTTGGGGCGCGCATAGCGCCCCAACTCCACACACGAGATTTACTCCCAGCGGAACTTGCGGGCGGCCAGGGCCGGCCACACGATCGCCCAGGCGGCCAGGGCCAGCCAGATGCCGGCCGGAACCGAGCCGCCGTGCATCAGCGTCGCCCGCAGCGCCTCGGCGTGCGCGGCCAGCGGCAACAGGAACCAGCCCGCGACGCCCAGGTCGGGCGCGCCGAACATGATCCCGCCGACCGACAGCATCAGCACGTAGATCAGGGTGGCCGCGCCGGTGGTCGTCTCCGGTTTGAGCACACTGGCCAGCAGCAGCGCCAGGCCGCTGTAACCGGCGACGGCCAGCACCGTCACGCCGAGCGCGGGCAGCACCGCGCCGGCCTCCGGCCGCCAGCCGACGGCCAGCCCGACCAGGGCCAGCACCAGCACCTGCACGACGATCTGGGCCCCGATCGCGGCGGTCTTGGCAAGCAGCAGGCCGGGCCGGGTCAACGGCGAGGCGCCGAGCCTTTTGAGTACGCCGTAACTGCGCTCGTACCCCGTGGTGATGGCCTGGCCGGTGAACGCCGTCGACATGACGGTCAGCGCCAGGACGCCGGGCACGACGTACCCCAGGCGGTCATCGGTGGGCAGGTTCGTCACGTCGAACAGGCCGGCGCCGAGCAGCACCAGCAGCGGCACGCCCATCGCGAGCACCACTGCCTCACCGCGGCGGGCCGTCAGCAGCAGCTCCATCCGGATCTGGCTGGCGAGGATCGCGCGCATCGGGGCCCGCCCCGGCGCGGGGGCGAAGGTGCTCACTGGGCGGCTCCCACCGGGGTCTGCGTGGTCAGGGACAGGTAGACGTCCTCGAGGGTGCGGCGGCGGGTGTTCACCGCTGTCACGTCGGCGCCGGCGCGGGCGAACCAGGCCAGCACCGCGGCCAGCCCGGCGGTGTCCAGGGCGCCGGAGATCGCGTACTGCCCGGGGGCGGTCTCGGCGGCGGTCCAGCGGGCGCCCAGCCCGGTCAGGTCCAGGCCCGGATCGGCGCGCAGCTCGAGCACCTCGATCGCGGCGGCGGAGGTCAGCTCGGCCGGGGTGCCGGTCGCCGCGACCCGCCCGGCCCGCATGATCACCACGTCGTCGGCGAGCCGTTCGGCCTCGTCCAGCAGATGCGTGGTGAGCAGCACCGACACGCCGTCGGCGCGGAGCTCCTCGATCAGCTGCCAGGTGGTGTGCCGGGCCTCGGTGTCCATGCCGGCGGTGGGCTCGTCCAGGAAGACCAGCTCGGGCCGGCCGACCAGGGCGACCGCGAGGCTGAGCCGCTGCTGCTCGCCGCCGGAGAGCCGGCGGAACCGGGTCCGCTCGAACTTCCGCAGGCCGAGCCGGTCCAGCAGCATGTCGGTGTCGAGGGGGTTCGCCGCGAACGAGGCGAACAGCCGCAGGATCTCCCCCGCCGTCGCCCACGGGTAGACGCCGCCGGCCTGCAGCATGATGCCGAGCCGCGGCATCAGCGCGTCGTGGTCGCCGACCGGGTCCAGCCCGAGCACCCGGGCCGAGCCGCCGTCCGGCCGCCGGAAGCCCTCACAGACCTGCAGCAGGCTGGTCTTGCCGGCGCCGTTGTGCCCGAGCAGGGCGAGCACCCGCCCGCGCGGCAGGCGCAGGGACACCCCGCCGACGGCAGTCGTGTCGCCGTAGCGCACCACGACGTCTCTGACCTCGACCGCGGCCGCGTCGCCACCACCCATGAGTCCCGCCATTCGCAGATCCGTCCGCCACCGCCACCATACGGTGGCCGCCGGAAAGCCCGGCCCGGCGGTGCGCGCCGATGGCTTGCCTCACCCCACCGTGCACCCGCTCCGCCCGGCCCGCCTCCTCCCTGAGGCCGTAACCTCTCCGTCCATGGGAGTGGTGCAGATCTACACCGACGGGTCGTGTGCCCCCAACCCCGGGCCGGGCGGGTGGGGCGCCGTGCTGCGCTGGGGGCGCGCGGAGAAGGATCTGTGCGGCGGCGAGGCCGACCCGACCACGAACAACCGGATGGAGCTGATGGCCCCGATCCGGGCCCTGGAGGCGCTGAACCGGGCGCCGCTGACGGTGGAGATCTACACCGACAGCGTGTACGTGCGCAACGGCATCACCCAGTACCTGAAGAACTGGAAGAAGAACGGCTGGATGACCGCGGCCCGGCAGCCGGTGAAGAACGTGGACCTGTGGAAACGGCTCGACGAGGCGGTCCGGAGGCACGAGGTGACCTGGCACTGGGTGAAGGGGCACGCCGGCCATCCGGAGAACGAGCGGGCCGACCGACTCGCCGCCCGCGGCCTGCGCGAGGCGGTCGAGGCTCAGGCTCCGGGGCCGGGCACCCGGGCCCGCGCCACCCGGTCCGCCGACAGCAGATAGGTCGCCGCCTTGACCAGCTCGTCGGGGACCGCGTGCCGGCCCGACGACGGGGCGAGCGCCTCCTTCCCGGCCGCCCGGGCCGCCATGCTGAACACGTCACGGGTCGCCGCGTCGTAACCCTCCCGGTACGCCGCCTCGCGTTCCGGCCCGCTCTCGCGGCGCTGGTGCAGCCGTCCCGCGGCATATCCGGAACAGGCCATCAGGGCGGCGGCCAGAATGACGAGAAGGATGGTGTCGCCCGGTGCGTTCATGCCTCAATGGTGACGAACTAGATAGACAATCAGCTATGGACCGTTCGACGTACCCCCGAAGAATTAACTCGAAGGCTCAACTCACTCTGGGGAAGACATGCGCCGCACCCGACGTGCCCTGACTGCCGTCGTCAGCGCCGCCGCGCTCCTGGTGGCGTCCGCCTGCGGGTCCGGCGGCGACGACGGGTCCCGGGCCACGAAGGTCGAGGTCTTCACCTGGTGGGCCGAGGGCGGCGAGAAGGCCGGGCTGGACGCCCTCGTCGGCCGGTTCACCTCCGGCTGCGCGGGGCAGACGTTCGAGAACGGCGTGGTCGCCGGCGGCGCCGGGATCAACGCCAAGCACGTGCTCGACGCCCGCCTGCAGCAGAACGACCCGCCGGACACGTTCCAGGTGCACGCCGGGGCGGAACTGCTCAGCCGGATCGACTCCGGTCAGGTCGCCGACCTGACCGCCGAGTTCGGCGCGTGGGGCCTGCGGGACGCGCTGCCGGGCGGCCTGGTCGAGAGCCTGACCGTGAACGGCAGGATCTACTCGGTGCCGGCCGGGGTGCACCGGGCCAACGTCGTCTGGGCCAACGACCAGGTCCTCTCCGACGCCGGCATCCTGGCGCCGCCGAAGAGCCTCGCCGAGTTCGCCGGCGACCTGGCGAGGCTGCGCACGGCCGGCGTCGAGTCGCCGCTGGCCCTCGGCCGGGACTGGACCCAGCTCATGCTGCTGGAGGCGGTGCTGCTCAGCGAACTCGGGCCGCAGCGGTTCACCGGGCTGTTCACCGGCGCGACCCCGTGGACCGGCCCGGCCGTCACGAGGGCGATCACGATCTACGGCGCCCTCCTGGCGTACAGCAACCCGGACCGGGACTCCCTGGACTGGCCGGAAGCGCAGCGGCTGCTCATCGACGGCAAGGCCGGTTACCAGCTGATGGGTGACTGGGCGGCGGCCGAGCTGGCGGCGAACAGCTTCTCCGGGTACGACACGTTCGTCTTCCCCGGCAACGGGACGGCCTTCCAGTGGCTGGCCGACTCGTTCACGCTGACCACCGGCGCCGCCAACCCGGACGGCGCGAGATGCTGGCTGCGGACGGTCGCCTCGCCGGAGGGGCAGCAGGCGTTCAACGTACGGAAGGGTTCGATCCCGGCCCGGACCGACGCGCCGACCCACGGGTTCACCGACTATCAGATCGCGGCGGCCGCGGACTGGCGGTCGGGACTGCCGGTGCCGTCCTGCGCCCACGGATCGGCCTGCTCACAGCCCTGGCAGAACGCCGCCAACGCCGCGCTCGGCGCCTTCTCCACCTCCGGTGACGCGTCTGTGCTGCAGAGCGCCCTGGCCGCCGCCGCGAAACAGTTCACCCGCCGGCAGTGAGACTCCGGCTGGTTCTGAGGGCTGTCTCAGCGGCGTTGAGACAGCCCTGACGACCAGCCGGATCGGAACGGAACCGGCAAGATGGGTGCATGGGTGAGGAACGTGACGGCGTACCGCTGACCAATCTGGATCAGGAGCTCTTCCCCGGGGCCGGCGCGACCAAGCGCGACCTGGTCGACTACCTCGACGCGATGAGCGGCCGTCTCCTGCCGGTGCTGCGGGGCCGGCCGCTCTCGGTCATCCGGGTGCTCCGCGGCCAGGACCGGTTCATGCAGAAGAACCTGCCGAAGTACACGCCGGACTGGGTGCCCCGGGCGACGCTCTGGGCGGACTCCTCGCACCGCGAGGTGACCTACCCGCTGGCCGACGACCGGCGCACCCTGTTCTGGCTGGGCAACCAGCGGGCCGTGGAGTACCACCCGGCGCTGACCACCGCCGGGTCCCCGCACCCCACCCACCTGATCATGGATCTGGACCCGCCCGAGGACGGCGGGTTCGCCCTGGCCGTGGCCGGGGCCCGGCTGGTGCGGCAGGCCCTCGCCGACGCCGGGATGTCCGGGGCGGTCAAGACCAGCGGCGCCAAGGGGGTGCACGTCTTCGTGCCGCTCGCCGGCGACCCCGCGCCCGAGGACGTGGCCGCCGCCCAGCGTGCCGTCGCCGCCCGCGCCGAACGCCTCGACCCGGAGCTGGCCACCACCGCGTTCATCCGCGACGACCGGCACGGCAAGGTGTTCCTGGACGCGACCCGGGCCGGCGGGGCGACGGTGGTCGCCGCGTACAGCCCGCGGGCCCGGCCCGGGGTGCCGGTGTCGTTCCCGGTCGCCTGGTCCGGCCTGGACGACGTCACCCCCGCCGACTTCACCGTGCACACCGCGCCCGGCCTGCTCGGCGACCGGGACCCGTGGGCGGAGGACATGCCCGCGCCGCAGAAGCTCGACGCCGGCCTGGTCGCCGAGGGCCACACCATCCCGGTGGCCCGGGTCCAGGCCATGCACGAGGGCAAGCGGCGGGCCCGCGCGCGGCGGGAGGCGGACGGCGGGAAGGGCTAGGGTCGTACATCGAATGGTGTAGGCCCGTAGTCGGGAGGCGTCGATGCGGGTGACAGCGGCGGGACGACGCGCCGGACCGCCCGGCGACCCTAGCGTCCCCGGCATGACGAAGAACCTGACCCGCGCCGCCGCCGCGCTCACCCTCGCCTGGGTGCCGACCGGCCTCGCGATCACCGGCGGCAACACCCAGCCCGTGCTCACCGGCTGCCTCGCCGTCTGGCTGGCCGCCCTGGTCCTGGCCGCCCGGCGCCGGCCGCTGACCGTCTTCCTGCTCACCTTCGCCACCGTCGCGGCCTGGCGCATCGCCGGGCTGATCGCGACCGGCTGGGTCTGGCCGGCCTCCGCCGCCCTGGTCGCGCTGGTGCTGGCCGGGCGGCTGCGGACCGCGATCGTCGCGGCCGCGTTCACCCTGCTGTACGGCCTCAACTGGGACACGTTCGCCGATCCGCACCCGGCCGACTGGGTGTTCGCGCACCTCGGCGGGGAGGCGCTGTGGGTGGGCGCGGTGCTGGCCGCCGCCACGGCGTACCGCAACACGCTCCGCTGGCGTGCCGAGGTCGCCCACCGGATCGCCGCCGACGAGCAGCAGCGGCGGCTCGAAGCCGGCCGCCGGCGGGCCGAGGAGCGGGTGGAGATCGCCCGGGACCTGCACGACGTCGTCTCGCACACGCTCGCCGTCGTCGGCGTGCACCTGAACGTGGCGATCGACGCCTTCGACACCGAGCCGGACGAGGCGAAGGCGTCGCTGAAACTGGCCCAGGAGGTTCGCGGCCGGGCCATGACCGACCTGAAAGCGCTGGTCGGGGTGCTGCGCGAGGGTGAGCTGCCGGCGATGGAGAGCCTCGACCGGCTGCTCGGCCAGCTGCGTGCGGCCGGTCTCGCGGTATCCCTGAACGAGGTCGGCGACCCGGTCGACCTGCCCGCGCCGGTGGCCACCGCGGTCTACCGGGTGGTGCAGGAGTCCTTGACCAACACGGTCCGGCACGCGGGCGCCACCCGGGCCACGGTCACCGTGCGGTACGCGCCGGCCGATGTGCTCGTCGACGTGCGGGACGACGGCTCCGGCCCGGCGGACATCATCGAAGGGCACGGCATCTCCGGGATGCGGGAGCGGGTGGCCGCGCTCGGCGGCGCGCTCACCGCCGGTCCCGGCACGAGCGGGTTCACGGTACGGGCCACCATCCCCCTGACGGAGGCGGCATGACCATCTCGGTGCTCCTCGCCGACGACCAGCACCTGGTCCGCGCCGGGTTCCGCAGTCTGCTGCGGCGCGGCCGGGACCTCACCGTCGTCGGCGAGGCGTCCACCGGTGACGAGGCGGTCCGCGCCGCCCGTACCCTCAGGCCCGATGTGATCCTGATGGACATCCGCATGCCCGGCATGGACGGGATCACCGCGACCAGGGAGATCCTGGGTTTCCTGGACACGAAGGTGATCATTCTGACCACCTTCGAGACCGACGAGTACGTGTTCTCCGCGCTCGCCGCCGGGGCCAGCGGCTTCCTCACCAAGGAGATCGACCCGGACGGGCTGCGCGCCGCGGTCCGGGTGGTCGCCGCCGGTGACGCGCTGCTCTCGCCCAGCGTCACCCGCCGGGTCGTCGGCCAGTTCGCGCACCGCCCGGTCCCGGCCGCCGCCACACCCGGCGGCGACCGGCTCGCCGTGCTGACCGAGCGTGAGCGGGAGGTGGTCCGGCTGGTCGCCTCCGGCCTCTCCGACGACGACATCGCGACCACGCTGGTGATCAGTCCACTGACCGCGAAAACGCACGTCACCCGGGCGATCGCCAAACTCGGCGTACGGGGCCGGGTGCAACTGGTGATCGTCGCCTACCAGGACGGCCTCGTCGGTAACTGATTGTCAGGATCTTCTCAGGACCACCCTGCCCGGCCCGATCTCCCGGTCGACCACCTCTGAAGGTGGCGGAATCGGAAAGGGGTGGCACGGATGCCTGTCGACAGCCGGAGCCCGCGCGCGACCGGGGCCTGGACACGCCTCAGCGCCCTGCTCGGAGCCGCTTTCGCCGTCGTCGCCGGAGTGGTGGCCGCCGGATTCGGCGGGCCGCAGACCAGCCGGGCGATCTTCGCCTGGGCGCTGCTCGCCGGGGTGGTCCTCGCCGCCGGCGCCTGCCTGTGGCGGTCCCGCGGGTTCACCGGCCGGGCCCGCTGGGGCTGGGCGGTGCTCGGCGGCGGGCTGCTGCTCTGGGGCCTGAGCCAGTTCGCCTGGTTCACCCGGTGGCCCCTTCCCGGCGGCGTTCCCGACCTGAGCCCGTTCTTCACCGGCCCGTCCGTGCTCGGCCTGACCGTGCTGATCCCGGCCGGCCTGCTGATCCTGCCGAGCGCCTCGCAGCCGCTGGTGAACCGCCTGCGCAGCATCCTCGACGGCCTGCTGATCGCCGCCTCGCTGGTGCTGGTCGCCTGGGTGTTCGTGCTGGACCGGCACCTGGAGAACAGCGCGCACGGCGCGGACTTCTACGTCAACCTGATCTTCCCGCTCATCGACGTCGTGCTGGCCACCATGGTCGGGTACATGCTTCCGCTGCGGCGCCGCCAGAACGGCGGTGGCTCCGACCTGGCCTTCTTCGGCGCCGGCATGGTCGCGTTCACGATCGGCGACGTCGGGCACGTCTACCTCGAACTCATCCGCGACCACCAGGACGCCCCGTTGGTGCACCTGGCCTCACTCGCCGGGTACGTGCTGATCACCATCGGCGCGCTCCGGCCCCGGGACGCCACGGCCGGCCCGGTCGACCTGCCGCCCGGCGTCTGGAACACCGCGGTCATGGTCCCGTACCTGGCGGTGCTCGCCGCGCTCGGCTCCAGCGTGATGTTCCACGTGCAGACCGGGCACAGCCACCCGTTCGTGGCGTACACCCGCTCCTTCCTGATCCTGCTGATCGTCGGCCGGCAGCTGCTCACCCAGCTGGAGAACCGGGCGCTGACCCGCACCCTGGAGAGCCGGGTCGCCGACCGCACCGCCGAGCTCCACGCCCGCGAGCAGTGGTTCCACGCGCTGATCCGGCACAGCTCGGACGTGGTCACGGTGATCGGCGCGGACGGCCTGATCCGCTACCAGAGCGAGTCGATGCAGCGGGTGTTCGGCTACTCCCCCGAGGTGTTCCTCGGCCGCCACTACACCGACCTGGTCGACGACGAGGTCGCGCTGCGGCTCGCCCAGGCGATCCGGCAGGTCGCGGCCCGGCCGTTCGCCAACACCACCCTGGAACTCGTGCACACCCACCGGGACGGGCGGAAGCGGCCGTCCGAGGTGATCGTCACGAACCTGGTGGACGACCCGCGCGTGAACGGCTTCGTGCTGAACACCCGGGACATCAGCGAGCGCAAGGAGCTGCAGGACCAGCTGATGCACGAGGCGTACCACGACGCGCTCACCCAGCTCGGCAACCGTGCCCTGTTCCGGGACCGGACGGCCGCGGCGCTGCGCCGCACCGGCGACCTCGCGGTGCTGCACCTGGACCTGGACGGCTTCAAGCGGGTCAACGACAGCCTCGGCCACCTGGCCGGCGACCAGCTGCTGGTCCAGGTCGCGGACCGGATCACGGCGTGCGTACGGGACACCGACGTGGTGGCCCGGTTCGGCGCCGACGAGTTCGCGATCCTCGCTCTTGCGGAGGACGCCGAAGCCATCGCGCGCCGCATCCTCGACGACCTGGAGGCCCCGATCCAGGTCGGCACCCGGCTCATCCACGTCCGGGCCAGCATCGGCGTGGCGTCGGCGGCCCTGCTCACCGAGACCGACGGCGAGCAGGAGACCGACCGCGCCGACCAGCTGATGCGCAACGCCGACCTGGCCATGCACCAGGCCAAGTCGGCCGGCGGCGGGGTGTTCGCCGACTACCGCCCGCGGATGCGCGAAGGCCTGGTCGAACGCCTCGAACTGGAGAACGACCTGCGCGGCGCCCTGGACCGCGGTGAGCTGAAGCTGCACTACCAGCCCACCATCGACCTGGAGACCAGCCAGGTGGTCGGCTTCGAGGCGCTGGTCCGCTGGCCGCACCCGACCCGCGGCATGATCAACCCCCTCGACTTCATCCCGATCGCCGAGGCCACCGGCCTGATCGCGCCGCTCGGTCACTGGGTCCTGCACGAGGCCTGCCGGCAGGCGGTCGAATGGTCCACCGCCGCCGGGGGCCGCCCGCTGAAGATGTCGGTGAACGTGTCGGTGCGCCAGTTCGACCGGGCCGACCTCGCCGAGACCGTCGCGGCGGTGCTCGCCGAGACTGGCATGCCGGCCGACCGGCTCTGCCTGGAGATGACCGAGAGCGTCCTGATGACCGACACCGAGGCCAATCTGGAGCAGCTGCTGCGCCTCAAGGCGCTCGGCCTCACCCTGGCCATCGACGACTTCGGGACCGGATATTCGTCGCTGGCGTACCTGCGCCGCTTCCCGGTGGACACCCTCAAGATCGACCGCTCGTTCGTGGAGAGCCTCGGCGTCATCGCCGACGACACCGCCCTGACCGACACCATCGTCCGCCTCGGCAAGTCCCTGGGCATGGCGACGGTGGCGGAGGGGATCGAGGAGTTCGGCCAGCTCGCGGCCCTGCGGGAGATGGGGTGCGGGTTCGCTCAGGGGTACTACTTCTCCCGCCCGGTCCCGCCCGCCGAAGCCGGCCGGCTGTTCCTCGAAGGGGCCGGCAGCCCGGTTCTCTCGTGACCTCCGCGTTGTCCGGGGTTGCGGACCCGGCTCAGGTCACGACACGGCATCGGAGGTTCAGCGGCTCGCATAGATCCGCGTGGGCGTGATCAGCACCGCGGCCCGCCGCTGCTCGGCCATGGTGCGGTCATATGCCGCCCAGTCGTCGTGGGTGCCGCCCGCCGCCGTGAAGATCTCCCGCAACAGCAGCCGCAGCCGCTCCCCGTCGAGCCACGGCTGCGGATCGTCCGGCCCCGCGAGCACCGCCGTGCCCTCGACCGTCGCATACCGCCACCCGGTGCGGAACGCCACCGCCACCGCCGGCCGTTCCCGCAGGTTCCGCAGCTTCACCGCCCCGTACGTGACGAACGCCAGCACCGGCCCACCACCCGCGGGCCCCTCGATCACCCCGGTGTTGACCAGTGTCGACTGCACACTGCGATCGCCCCGCACCGTCGACACGATCGCCAGACCCGTCTCCGCCCGGCTGAGCTCCCAGGCATCCTCAAGCGCACCCATCCCCCGACCCTACGTCCGCCACCCGCCGTTGCCTCCGCACCGAAAGTCACCACGCAACCCTCGGCCGAGGGCTTCCTGGCAGCGGCGGACCTTGCTCGGCTGATTGTGGGTGCTGTCTCGACCACCCCCGAGACAGCACTCACGGCCAGCCGGAGGGGCGCCGTACCCGGAAAAGGGTGAAGGGCGACACGTCGCGACCGTGCGCCGGGGGCGGGCTAGGTTGCGGGCATGCTGATCAGTTTTGGACTGCCGGTGTCCGGGGCGTGGGCTCGCGCCGAGACGCTGACCACGATCGCGCGGCAGGCGGAGGGGCTCGGCTATCACGGGCTGTGGGGGTTTCAGCGGCTGCTGCTCGGGCGCGGGCAGGATCTCGCCTCGCCGTACCGGAGCGTGCTGGATCCGGTGGTGGCGCTGACCTGGGCGGCGGCGGTGACCTCACGGATCCGGCTGGGCGTGTCGGTGATCAACCTGCCGTACGTGTCACCGGCGTACCTGGCGAAGCAGGTCAGCACACTGGACGTGCTGTCCGGCGGGCGGTTCGACCTGGGGCTGGGCACCGGCTGGTCGGAGCCGGAGTTCATCGCGACCGGATCGGATCCGAACCCGCGCGGGGCCCGTACCGAGGAGTACCTGACCGTGCTGAGAGCACTGTTCACCGGCGACGAGGTGTCCTTCGGCGGGCGGTTCTACCAGCTGCCGCCGAGCCGGATGGCCCCGAAGCCGGCACAGCCGGGCGGCCCGCCGGTGCTGCTGGGCGGGACCGCGGACGTGGCGCTGCGGCGGGCCGGGCGGATCGCGGCGGGATGGGTGAGCAGCAGCCGGACGAGTCTGGCGGAGTTCGAGCGGGGCGCGCGGATCGTGCGGGAGGCGGCTGAAGGCGCCGGACGGGATCCCGCTACGCTACGTATTGTTGTGCGGGGCGTCGTCCATGCCGGACGGCGCGACGAGTCCGTTCCGCTGTCCGGGGACTGGGATCAGATCCGCGCGGGGGCGCAGCGGTACGCTGAGGCCGGCGCCACCGAGCTGTTCTACGAGCCCAACTGGGACCCGCGGATCGGCGGTCCGGACGCGGACCCCCGTGCGTCGGCGGAGCTCGGCGCGGAGATCCTCGCAGGTCTCGCGCCCCGGCTCTGATCGTCCGTTCACGAGCACCTACGGAACGTGATCATGGCGGTTTCGCGGTGTCGTTGATCGACGCGCTGTGGCGTGACCGTGCCGGACCGCGATGATCGCGTCCTTCGGATGCCGTCAATGGCGCGTTTCGATGGCCGGAATGGTTATCGAATTGACACAGCGGGGCCCGGAGAGCACGCACCGGGCCTGATCGGCCCGGGTGCCCGTGAAGCACATCGATATACGGTCAAGACGGTCACGGACCGTAAATTTTGCGGTGATCCGGCGCACACGCCGGAGGACCCACGGCGCAGGCGGCAATGAAGGACATGATCTTGAAACGCTGAAGAAACGGCGGTGCGACAGCCGGAGACCGTCATCTTGATGACTCTGCGCAACCGCACGATTGCCCTCTGGTCCTTCATATCCGACAAAACGGCCATACCGCCAGGAGCTTTGGTCCGGATTTAGCCAGATATCTGGATTTTCGAGAAGTACTTCCCTAGGTGATGGTATGACCTAATCCATATGGTCGTGCCCGGCTCTAGTTATTCATTCGAGACGTCAACTCATTTCCTACGGCCGGTTTCCCGGCTACGTTTGCCAACCGCAGCATCCGAATACCTCTCACGCACGGCGCATGTGAGGTGTGTCGTCCATGGAGGTGAACCACAAGCGTGGAACCGTTGATCGATGACCCCGCGCTGACCGGGAAGCCGCTTTCCGCCGAGCCCGGAACGGTCACCAAGAAGAAGCCCGGCAGCGGCACCCAGGGCAAGTCGCTGACGCAGATCGCGATGGCGCGGCTGCGCAAGGACAAGACGGCGATGGTGTGTCTCTCCATCGTGATCTTCTTCGTCCTGATCGCGATCTTCGCGCCGCTGCTGGCCAAGCTGGAGGGCCAGGACCCGACGACCTACCACATGGATCTGGTCGACGACTACGGCTTCCCGACGATCGGCCCCACCTCGGAGCACTGGTTCGGCGTCGAGCCGCGGCTCGGCCGGGACAACTTCGCCCGCTGGGTCTACGGCGCCCGCCCGTCGCTGATCGTGGCCGCCTCCGCGACCGTCATCTCGACCTTCCTCGGCGTCGTGATCGGCCTGATCGCCGGCTTCGCCCGGGGCTGGGTCGACCGAGTGTTCTCCTGGGTCATCGACTTCACCCTGAGCCTGCCGAGCCTGCTCTTCGCGATCGCGGTTCCGGCCGTCGCCGTCTCGGTCATCTACGGCGCCCAGGAGGGTGTCTCGGCCGAGCAGACCTCCGACGTCAGGTTCTACTCGCTCATCTTCGTGCTGTCCTTCGTCGGCTGGGCCAACCTCGCCCGCCTGATCCGCGGTGAGGTGCTCTCGCTGCGGGAACGCGAGTTCATCCAGGCCGCCAAGGTGCTCGGCGTGCCGACTCACAAGATCCTCTTCAAGGAGCTGCTGCCGAACCTGGTCGCGCCGATCGTGGTCGCGTCCTCGCTGGCGCTCCCGACGTACATCGTGACCGAGGCCGGTCTGACCGTCCTGGGTGTCGGCCTGAGCGAGCCGACGCCGTCGTGGGGTCTGACGATCTCCGCCGCTACGAGCTACTACCGAGAGGACCCGCTGTACCTGTGGATCCCCGTCCTCGGTATCACGATCCTGGTGATCTCGCTGAGCCTGCTCGGCGACGCCATCCGTGACGCGTTCGATCCGCGCACCCGGCGGTGAGGACCCTGCAGTACAAGTTGAGAAGAGGAGAAATGGCGAGACGAGCCAGATTCGTCATGGCAGCCGCTGCTGCCGTGACCTTGGGTATCGCGGGCTGTGGCAGCCCGTCGAGCAACTCCGACAAGTCGAAGGCGGAGGGCGGCAAGATCGAGACCGCCACCCAGACCATCGACGCGGCGGCCAAGGGTCCGGCCGAGGAGATCCCCGGGGCGAAGAAGGGCGGCACGGTCACCGTCTACCAGCTGTCCACGGTCTCCACGATCGACCCGACCGACACGTACTACGTCGACGCGAACGAGATCGGCAAGCTGCTCTACCGCACGCCGACCACGTACGACATCCGTAACGGCCAGCCGGTCCTCGTGCCCGACCTGACCGACCTGGGCACGGCCTCCGCGGACGGCCTGACCTGGACGTTCAAGCTCCAGCCGAACATCAAGTACCACGACGGCACGCCGATCAAGGTCGAGGACATGGCGTACGCCATCAAGCGGTCCTTCGCTCACGACGTGTACTCGAACGGCCCCACGTACCAGATGTCGTACTTCAAGGACGGCGACAAGTACAAGGGCCCGTACGCGGACAAGGGCGCCTACGCCGGCGTGGAGACCCAGGGCACCGACACCCTGATCATCCACCTCAAGCAGCCGTTCTCGGACCTGCCGTTCTACATGACCTTCCCGATGTTCACGCCGATCCCCGAGGCGAAGGACACCAAGCAGGAGTACCAGCTCAAGCCGATGGCGACCGGCCCCTACCAGGTCGAGTCGTACAGCGTGGGCAGCGAGCTCAAGCTCGTGAAGAACACCAACTGGGACCCGAACACCGACCCGGTGCGCCACCAGTACCTGGACAGCGTCGTGTTCAAGTGGGGCCAGGAGGACGTCAAGACCCAGCAGCAGGTGCTGAACAGCAACGGCGACGACGCCAACGCGATCAACACCTTCAACATCGACGCCACCCTGGTTCCGCAGCTCGCCGGCAAGGAGAGCCAGCTCCTCCAGGGCGCCAGCCCCTGCACCCGGGCCTGGAGCATCGACACCCGGAAGGTTCCGCTGGAGGTCCGTAAGGCCCTCGCCGTGGCGTGGCCGTACGACGGTGTCTGGAAGGCCAACGGCTACAACCCGTACACCGCCGAGCGCGCCAGCACGATCATGCCGCCGAGCGTCCCGGGCTACACCAAGTACACCCCCGCCGAGGGTCTGAGCGGCGAGGGCGCCGGTGACCCGGCCAAGGCGAAGCAGATGCTCGAGGCCGCCGGCAAGTCCGGTTTCGAGATCAGCTGGTACTTCGACAACCAGAAGACCGTCCCGCAGCAGGTCGCCAACACCATCGCGACCGCGCTGAACGCGGCCGGCTTCAAGGCCAAGCCGGTCGGCATCCCGAGCGCGGACCTGCGGAAGAAGGGCGGCGACTACAACGCGCCGGTCAACTTCGGTCAGACCCCGCGTGGCTGGTGCTCCGACTGGCCGACCGGCAACAGCTGGTTCCCGGTGCTGTTCCGCAGCCAGAGCGTCGGAGAGGGCCAGAGCTGGGGCATGCTCCAGGACAAGGCGCTCGACGAGGAGATCAACGCCCTGACCAAGCTGCCGAGCGACCAGTCCACCGCCAAGTGGGGCGCGCTCGACAAGAAGATCATGGACATGTACGTCGCGATCCCGATGACGTACGAGAAGACCGCCGTGGTCTTCGGCAAGAACGTCGGCATGATCCAGAACGACCCGACCATGGGCTTCCCGTTCCTGCCCGACCTGCACCTGAAGAGCTGATTCTTCGGTGACACCCGATGGTCCGGCCCGTCCTCGGGCCGGGCCATCGGCCCGAAATGCCTACGTTCGATCGATCCGCAACAGTAAGACGAGGAGTTTGCGGTGCTGTTGTACTTCCTGCGACGCGCGGCGAGTGCGATCTCGGTAATCTTCGCCACGCTGGTCGCCAGCTACGCGCTCTTCCTCCTGGCGCCGACCGACCCGGTCGGCACCATCTGCGGGCCGAAGTGCACCCCCGACCGGGCCGCTGACATCAGCGCGGCCCTGCACCTGGAGGATCCGGCTCTTCAGCAGATCGGGGTCTACCTCAAGGGCATCGTCGTCGGCCGGGAGTACGAGATCGGCGGCACGGTCCGCGAGTGCGACGCGCCCTGCCTCGGTTACTCCTTCGCCCTGGGCCGGCCGGTCACCGAGCTGATCGCCGACGCCCTGCCGGTCACCCTCTCCATCGTGCTCGGCGGCGCGGTGGTCTACTTCTCCGTCGGTGTGCTCGTCGGCACCCTGGCGGCCCGGCATCGCGGGACGACGCTGGACCGGGTCGCTGTCGGCTCCAGCCTCACCATCAACTCGGTGCCGTACTTCATCGTGGTCCTGCTCGTCGCCCTCTACGCGACGAACGTGGTGCTGCCCGCCGCGCAGTATGTGCCGTTACTGGAGAATCCGCTGGCCTGGGCCGCCGGTCTGGTCGCCGCATGGATCACGCTCGGCCTGACCAACGCCGCGTCGTACACCCGGTACTCCCGGGCCTCGATGATCGAGTCGCTGGGCCAGGACTACGTCCGGACGGCCCGTTCCAAGGGCATCAGTGAGCGCCGCGTGGTGTACCGCCACGGCGTGCGCGCCGGGCTCACCCCCGTGGTCACGATCGTCGGTCTCGACATCGCGTACCAGCTGACCAACACCCTCTTCACCGAGAGCATCTTCGGCCTGCCGGGCCTCGGCCGGCTGACCCTGAACGCGTTCAACACCTACGACCTGCCGGTGCTGCTCGGCAGCGTCCTGGTCGGCTCGACCGTCCTGGTTCTGATGAACCTGCTGATCGACATCCTCTACACGTTCCTCGACCCACGGGTCCGGCTCGCGTGACCGCGCCCGGCTCCCGCGTCACGCAAGGCGGCGACATGGATCAGACCACTCAGGAAGCGCAGACCGATTTCCGGGGCCGGCGCCCGCGCGTGCCCGGCGAGGAGGCGTACCTCGAGGTCACCGACCTCCAGGTCCGGTTCCCCACCGCCGACGGCGTCGTGCAGGCGGTCGACGGTCTGACGTACTCGCTGCCGCTGGGCCGCACGCTCGCGATCGTCGGCGAGTCCGGCTCCGGCAAGAGCGTCTCCAGCATGGCCGTGATGGGCCTGCACGACCGGAAGAGCACGTTCATGTCCGGCTCCATCAAGATCGGTGGTCGCGAGATCATCGGGATGAGCGAGCAGGAGCTGAACACGGTCCGGGGCGCCGAGGCCGCGATGATCTTCCAGGACCCGCAGTCGTCGCTGCACCCGTACTTCACCGTCGGCGACCAGATCATGGAGTCGTACCGGCAGCACAACAAGGTCTCCAAGAAGGCGGCCAAGACCCGGGCGATCGAGATGCTCGACCGGGTCGGCATCCCGAACCCGCAGCGCCGGGTCGACCAGTTCCCGCACGAGTTCTCCGGCGGCATGCGCCAGCGCGCGATGATCGCGATGGCGCTGGTCAACGACCCGAAGCTGCTGATCGCCGACGAGCCGACGACGGCTCTCGACGTGACGGTGCAGGCGCAGATCCTGGACCTGATCGCGGACCTGCAGCGCGACTTCGGCTCGGCGGTCGTCTTCATCACCCACGACCTCGGCGTGGTGGCCGAGATCGCCGACGACATCCTGGTGATGTACGCCGGCAACGCGGTGGAGCACGGCTCGGTCGAGAAGATCCTCGGGACGCCGCTGCACCCGTACGCCTGGGGCCTGCTGGAGAGCATCCCGGCTGTCTCCGGCACGCCCGGGCCGCTGCACCCGATCCCCGGCTCGCCGCCGAGCCTGCTGGCCATGCCGAGCGGCTGCGCCTTCAACCCGCGCTGCGAGTTCCGGGAGCGGGTGCCCGGCGACATGTGCCGCACGCTGCGCCCGGAGCTGATCCCCCGGACCGCGGACACCAGCCGCGCCTCGCGTTGCCACCTCAAGGACCCCGACCGGGTGTTCGAGACCGAAGTCCTGCCCCGGCTGCCGTAAGGAACCACGACGATGACCGCTTCCGTCAAGGGCGTGCGAAAGGTCGACGGCGCACCGCTGCTCGAACTCGACGACGTCAAGATGCACTTCCAGATCAAGGGCGACGGGCTGCTGTCCCGCGGGGCCAAGAAGGTCCAGGCGGTGGACGGGGTGAGCTTCAGCCTGCAGCAGGGTGAGACGCTGGGCCTGGTCGGCGAGTCCGGCTGCGGCAAGTCGACCACGGCGCGGCTGATCACCAGGCTCCTCGAGCCGACCGGTGGCCAGATCCGGTTCCAGGGCGTGGACATCGCCCACATGAAGGAACGGCAGCTCCGGCCGTACCGCCGGGAGATCCAGCTGATCTTCCAGGACCCGTACTCGTCACTCAACCCGCGGCACACCGTCGGCACCATCATCGGCACCGCGCTGCGCACCCACGACATGGTGCCCAAGTCCGGCGAGCTGAAGCGGGTCCAGGAGCTCCTGGAGATGGTCGGCCTCAACCCGGAGCACTACAACCGGTACCCGCACGAGTTCTCCGGCGGCCAGCGGCAGCGCATCGGCATCGCCCGCGCGCTCGCCGCCCGGCCCAAGGTGATCGTCGCCGACGAGCCGGTCTCCGCCCTCGACGTGTCGATCCAGGCGCAGGTGATGAACCTGCTGGAGAACCTGCGGTCGGAGCTGGGCATCGCCTTCGTGTTCATCGCCCACGACCTCGGCGTGGTCCGGCACTTCTGTGACCGGGTCGCCGTCATGTACCTGGGCCGGGTCGTCGAGGAGGGTGGCCGGGACACGCTCTACGAGCAGCCGCATCACCCGTACACCCAAGCTCTTCTCTCCGCCGTGCCGGACATCGGCGTGGTGCGCGGCGTGCCGCCGAAGACCCGGATCCGCCTGACCGGCGACGTGCCCAGCCCGGTCGACCCGCCGTCCGGCTGCCGTTTCCGCACCCGTTGCTGGAAGGCGCAGGACATCTGCGCCACCCAGGACCCGGCGCTGCTCGACACCGCGCCGACCCTGCACACCGCCTGCCACTTCGCGGAGCCTCCGGCGGAGTCGATCGTGGCGGTCACCAACTGATCTACCCTGTCCGGGTGGATCAGGAATCTCCGACCGTCTATCGCACCACATCGTGGCAGACCCGCCGCCGAGTGCTCACCGCGCTCGGCGGCGGCGGTCTTCTGCTGCTGGGTTACCTTCTCGGCCGCTGGCAGGACACGCCCGCCGCCCAGGCGCCGCCGGTGGTGGTCACCGCCCCGGCCTCCCCCACGGTCTCCGCCGCGCCCGTGACGACCACGGCGAGCCCGAAACCCACCCCGATCGCGTACGCCGTGCTGCAGGCCGAGTCGGCGACCGAGCTGGCCGGGGTGGAGACCGAGGACACGTCCGACGAGGGCGGCGGCCGGAACGCGGCCTGGATCAACCGGGACGACCACCTGCGGTTCGACAATTTCGACTTCGGCGAGGTGCCGGCCACCCGGGCCGCGATCCGGGTGGCCTCCGGCTCCTCGGCGTCCGGCCGGTTGCAGATCCGGCTGGACAGCCGCGACAGCCCGCCGGTCGGTGAGATCTCGGTCAGCAACAGCGGCGGCTGGCAGTCCTGGGGCACCACCACCGCGGTGCTGAAGCCGGTGACCGGGGTGCACACCGTGTTCCTCACGTTCAGCTCGGCGGACGGCACCGAGCTGATGAACATCAACTGGTTGCGGTTCGGCCACTGAGCTCGATCCGGCGGGCGGTCCGCTCCAGGATCGGGATGCTCAGGGTGAGGACGCCGTCGTCGTAGCGCGCCTCCAGGCGGTCGGTGTCGAGCCGCTCGGAGAGGCGGATCTGCCGGGCGACGGCGCCCGTCGGGCGCTCGGCGATCACCATGCGGCGGTCCTCCGAGGCGGTCCGGCGGCGCTCGGCCCGAACGGTCAGCACCTTGCCGTCGATCGTGACGTCGATCGAGGCGGGGTCGACACCGGGCAGGTCGATGTCGATGTAGAAGGTCCCGCCCTCACGGTAGGCGTCCAGGCGGGCCCCGGCGTCGCGGGCCGAGGTCTCGAGGACCCGGGCGGTGAGACGCTCCAGATCGCGCATGGTCGGGGTGGTGAGCAACATGGGTGGCTCCTCAGATACTTGAGCGTGGGTGACTCAAGTCGGGAAACCGGAACGAGGTGGGCAGGATTCCTGTCCCGGTTGTGACGGTCGCCGCTTTAGAACACGTGTACTAGGGTGGCACCGTGATCCTGCACGCTGACCTGGACTCCTTCTACGCGTCGGTCGAGCAGCGCGACGATCCCGCGCTGCGCGGCCGGCCGGTCCTGGTCGGCGGCGGGGTGGTGCTCGCCGCGTCGTACGAGGCGAAGGCATTCGGGGTGCGGACCCCGATGAGCCTGTCCCGGGCCCGGGCGCTGTGCCCGCAGGCGATCGTGGTGCCTCCCCGGATGCGGGCCTACACCGCGGCCAGCCGGGCCGTCTTCGACGTGTTCCACGACATCACGCCTATCGTCGAGCCGCTCTCCATCGACGAGGCGTTCCTCGACGTGGACGGGCTCCGCCGGATCAGCGGCTCCCCCGAGCGGATCGCCCGGCGGCTGCGGGCCGAGGTGCGCGAGCGGACCGGGCTGCCGATCACCGTCGGGGTGGCGCCCACCAAGTTCCTGGCCAAGGTGGCCAGCGGCGCCGGCAAACCGGACGGGCTGCTGGTCGTGCCGCCCGGCGGCGAACTGGCGTTCCTGCACCCGCTGCCGGTGGAGAAACTGTGGGGCGTCGGCCCGGTCACCGCCGCCAAGCTGCGTGAACGGCAGATCCACACGGTCGGGCACGTCGCCCGGATCGGCGAGGCCGCGCTGATCGCCCTGCTCGGCGGCAACGCGGGCCGGCATCTGCACGCGCTCGCCCACAACCACGACCCACGCCGGGTGCAGACCGGCAGGCGGCGCGGGTCGATGGGGGCGCAGTGCGCGCTGGGCCGTTCCGCCGGCCGGTCCCGCAGCGAGGTGGAGGCCGTGCTCGGCGCCCTCGTCGACCGCGTCACCCACCGGATGCGGCGCGCGGACCGGGCCGGGCGCACGGTCACGGTGCGGCTGCGGTTCGCCGACTTCAGCCGGGCCACCCGCTCGCGGAGCCTGCTCGAGCCGACCATGCGGACCGATACGGTCTCGCGGACCGCCGTCGAACTGCTGCGGGAGGCCTGGCCGCTGATCACGGCGCGCGGGCTGACCCTGGTCGGGGTGGCGGTGAGCAACCTCGACGGTGTGGGCGCGGTCCAGCTGGAGCTTCCGTTCGAGCCGTCCGGCATCGGCATCATCGAGACGGCAGCCGATGCCGGTGGGCGGGAGACGGCGGCCCGAGCCGGCCGCCGGCAGCCGGCAGCCGACACCGGCAACCGCGAGACGACGACCCACACCGGCAGCCGCCAGACGTCAGCGCGAGCCGGCGCCCTGGACGTCGCGGGCCGTGCCGACGGGCTGGACGCTGCGATGGACCGGGTGCGAGATCGGTTCGGCGCGGCTGCGTTGCGGCGGGCCGCGATGATCGGCCGGGACCTGCACTCCTCGGTTCCCCTGCTTCCCGACTGACCGTTCTCCCCGGCGGCCCTCGGTTCTCCGCACTCGCCCGAGCCGGGGGAATGCCCGCCCCGCCGGGAATCAGCTGCGCCGCCGGCAAGCGCCCGCGCCCCGGTGGAAGGTCACCCGGCGCCCATGACGGCGCGTAGCGTCTCGGCGGGCTGAAGGGCCGAGATCACACTGACCGCGACCACGAGCAGGAACAGGCCCGTGGTGAGAGCCGTGACGACGCTCAGGGTCCGGCGCAGGAAACCGACTCGGGAGTCACCGGCGGCTCGCCGCCTCCACAGGAACACGCTCGCCGCCCCGGTCGCCGCCATCAGCGTGGCCGCCATCGCGACCATGATCCAGTGGTAGCGCCCGACTTCACCGAGAAGCACCGTCAGGGCCGGTGACCCGGCGTGCGGGCCGGTCGCCGCGGTGAGCCCGTCGCGCATCTCGTGGAGGGTACGGCCGAGTTCGCTGCCGGCCCGCGCGCCCGGCACCAGCGGCAGTAACGCGACGAGCGGCACCGCAGTCGCCTGAACGTTCAGGACCAGCAGTCCCGTCGCGACGACGGTGAAGACGGTCGCGCCGACGGCAGCCACCGCGTACCCGGCCGGGCCGTACCGATATCTCCGCCACAGCGCGACGGCGAGCAGGGCGAACACCGCGATCATCGACGCGCTGATCACCACTTTGATCGCATGCCATCGGAACCAGTGGTCGACGAGTGCCGTGAGGAGTTCCGGGAATCCGGGCCCGCCGTCCCGCCAGTACTCGACGAGGCCCCGGCCGACCGCGTCCCGCAGTGCGGCGTGGTCGCGGAACGGCCCGTCGAGGATGGCAGCCGGGGCGACGATGAATGCCGCCACCAGCGCCGCGCCGGCGGCCAGAAGCAACCCGATCACGGGTCGCGAGCCCAGTCGGCCCGGGCCTCGGCGGAGGGCGCCCGTCATGGTGTTCGTGGGAGAGGATCGCACGGGTCGAGTACAGCAGCGCGTTCCCGCCGGGGCACTACGGCAGACTCCCGTACCGCGGGTATGCCCAGCCCTACCCGCGCCGACTGCTCCCGGGGGAAACGCCGGACGCGGGCTGAGGCAGACTTCTCGGTGTGCGGAAGATCTATGTAGTCGGTATCGGCGCGGGCGACCCGGACCATCTCACCCTGCAGGCGGCCAAGGCGATCGGCCGGACCAACGTGTTCTTCCTGCTGGACAAGGGTGAGGCCAAGGCGAGCCTGGTCGAGCTGCGGGAACGGCTGATCAAGAACTACGGGCACCCGCACAAGCGGATCGTCGAGGGCCGCGACCCGGACCGGGACCGCACCCCCGCCGACTACACCGGCACCATCGCCGACTGGCGGCACCGCCGGTCCCTGGTGCTGGAGGAGCTGATCATCGAGCACCTGCACGACGAGGAGATCGGCTCGATCCTGGTGTGGGGCGACCCGTCGCTCTACGACTCGACCATCGCGATCCTGGAGGAGATCCTGGAGCGCGGGGCGATCGACTTCGCGTTCGAGGTGATCCCCGGGATCAGCAGCGTCTCCGCGCTCGCCGCCAAGCACCGGATCGGGCTGAACCGGGTGGGGCAGCCGTTCCAGGTCACCACCGGGCGGCGGCTCGCCGAGGGCTGGCCGGAGGGTGTCGACGACGTGGTCGTGATGCTCGACGCGCAGCACGCCTTCACGAAGCACCCGGAGGCGCACATCTACTGGGGCGCCTATGTCAGCACGCCGGACGAGCTGCTCGCCTCCGGGCCGGTCGCCGAGGTGGCCGACGAGATCGTGGCAACCCGGACCGAAGCCCGGGAACACCACGGCTGGATCATGGACACGTACCTGCTGCGCCGCAAAACCCCGCGTGTGTAGTTCGGCCGCTATGCGCACCCGAACTACACACGCCGGTTTCAGAGGTCGTTGAAGGGTGTGGCGTAACTGAACTCGCCGCGCAACCCGGCGTGGTACGCCGTGAGCGGACGGGCCTGGAAGTGCGGCGCCCACTGCGGCACCGGCGGCTCGATGCCGTGCTCGGCGGCGAGCCGGAACCCGAACCGCCGGTAGTACGCCGGGTCGCCGAGCAGCACCACCAGCGGCTCGTCCAGGGCATCGGCGGCGCCCAGCACCGCGTGCATCAGCGCCGCGCCGACCCCGCGCTTCTGGTGATCCGGCCGGACGCTGAGCGGGCCCAGCCCGAGAGCCGGCGCCCGGCCGACGTGACCGCGGGTGCACAGTACGTGCCCGGTCACCTCGCCGGCGTCCACGGCGACCAGCGAGAGGGCGGGCAGCCAGCCCTGGTCGGCGCGCAGCGCATCGACCAGCCCGGCCTCGACCGGCTGGCCGAAGGCCGCGAGGGTCACCGCCCGGATGCCCGGCACGTCCTCCGCCGTCTCCCGCCTGATGATCACTGACTGTCCTCCAGGTCGCCCTCGGTCTCCAGGTAGAGCTGCCGCAGCGCGTCCAGGGTCGCCGGGTCGGGCTGCTCCCACAGATTACGGTCGGCGGCCTCGAGGAGACGCTCGGTGATGCCGTGCAGCGCCCACGGGTTGGACTGGCGCATGAACTTCTGATTCTCGTCGTCGAGCACGTAACTCGCGGCGAGTTGCTCGTACATCCAGTCGGTGACGACACCGGCCGTCGCGTCGTACCCGAAGAGGTAGTCGACGGTGGCGGCCAGCTCGAAGGCGCCCTTGTAGCCGTGCCGGCGCATCGCGGCGATCCAGCGCGGGTTCACCACCCGGGCCCGGAAGATGCGTGCGGTCTCCTCGGTCAGGCTGCGGGTCCGCGCCTGGTCCGGGTTGGTGGAATCGCCGATGTACGCCGCCGGCGCGCGCCCGGTCAGCGCGCGCACCGTGGCGATCATGCCGCCGTGGTACTGGAAGTAGTCGTCGGAGTCGGCGATGTCGTGCTCGCGGGTGTCGATGTTCTTCGCGGCGACGTCGATGCGCCGGTACGCGTTCTCCATGTCCTCGCGGGCCGGCACGCCGTCCAGGTCCCGTCCGTAGGCGAAGCCGCCCCACACCGCGTACACCTCGGCCAGGTCCGCGTCGTCGCGCCAGTTCCGGCTGTCGATCAGCGGCAGGATGCCGGCCCCGTACGCCCCCGGCCGGGACCCGAAGATCCGCGTGGTGGCCCGCCGCCAGTCGCCGTGCCCGCCCTGGTCGCGCAGCGCGTGCTCGCGCACGTAGTTGTCCGGCTCGTCCAGCTCGGCGACCATCCGGAAGGCGTCGTCGAGCATCGCCACCACGTGCGGGAACGCGTCCCGGAAGAACCCGGAGATGCGGACCGTCACGTCGATCCGCGGGCGGCCCAACTCCGCCGCCGGGATCGGCTCCAGACCGGTGACCCGTCGCGACGCCGGGTCCCAGATCGGCCGCACGCCGATCAGCGCCAGGATCTCGGCGATGTCGTCGCCGGCGGTCCGCATCGCACTGGTGCCCCAGGCGGACAGGCCGACCGATTTCGGCCAGTCGCCGTAGTCAGCGCGGTACCGGTTGAGCAGCGAGTCGGCCATCGCCTGGCCGGTCTCCCAGGCGAGCTGGCTGGGGATCGCCTTGGGGTCGACGGAGTAGAAGTTGCGGCCGGTCGGCAGCACGTTGATCAGGCCGCGCAGGGGTGATCCGCTGGGCCCGGCCGGCACGTAGCCGCCGTCCAGGGCGTGCAGCACGTGGGTCAGCTCGTCGGTCGTCTTCGCGAGCCGGGGCACGACCTCGGTCGCGGCGAATTCGAGCACCCGAACCACCGCCTCGGCATCTCTCCCTGCCGCACCCGACTCTTCTTCCGGGAGGCCGGCCAGCGCCGCGGTCACGAAATCGGGGGTGACGCCGGTCGGCCAGCCCGCCTCCTCCATAGCGGTCACCAGCGCGCGGGCCTGCGCCTCCACCGCGTCCGTCGCCGCCGTGGAAGCGTCCTCGGGCAGGCCCAGCGCCTCCCGCAGACCCGGCAGCGCGGCCACCTTCCCCGCCCACATCTGCCGCGCCCGCAGCATGGCGAGGACCAGGTTGATCCGGGCCTCGCCCCGCGGGGCCGCCCCGAGCACGTGCAGCCCGTCGCGGATCTGCACGTCCTTGACCTCACACAGCCATCCGTCGATGTGCATGATGAAGTCGTCGAACTCTTCGTCGTCCGGCCGGTTCTGCTGGCCCAGGTCGTGGTCCATCTTGGCGGCCTGGATCAGGGTCCAGATCTGCGCCCGGATCGCCGGCAGCTTCGCCGGGTCCAGCGCCGCGATGTTGGCGTGCTCGTCGAGCAGCTGCTCCAGGCGGGCGATGTCGCCGTACGACTCGGCGCGTGCCATCGGCGGGATCAGGTGGTCGACCAGGGTGGCGTGCGCGCGGCGCTTGGCCTGGGTGCCCTCGCCCGGGTCGTTGACCAGGAACGGGTAGATCAGCGGCAGGTCGCCGAGGGCCGCGTCGGTGCCGTCCGAGGCGGACATGCCCACGTTCTTGCCGGGCAGCCACTCCAGGTTGCCGTGCTTGCCGACGTGCACGACGGCGTGCGCGCCGAACTCGTCGGCGAGCCAGCGGTACGCGGCCAGGTAGTGGTGGCTCGGCGGCAGGTCGGGGTCGTGGTAGATCGCCACCGGGTTGGCGCCGAAACCGCGCGGCGGCTGCACCATCACCACGATGTTCTCGTCGCGGAGCGCGGCCAGCACGATGTCGTCGCCGTCCACGTAGAGCTCGCCCGGCGCCGTGCCCCAGTGCCGCTCGACGCCCTCCCGGAAGTCGGCGGGAAGCTTGTCGAACCACTCCCGGTAGCGGGATGCCGGAATTCTCACGGGATTTCCGGACAACTGCTCCTCGGTCAGCCAGTCCGGGTCCTGTCCACCGGCCGCGATCAGCGTATGGATCAGGCCGTCACCGTCGTACTCCGCGAAATTTCCGACTTTGTAGCCTTTATCGCGAAGTGCTGCCAGAAGCGCAACCGTGGACGCCGGAGTGTCCAGCCCGACCGCGTTACCGATCCGCGAATGCTTCGTCGGGTAGGCCGACAGCATCAGCGCGATCTTCCGCTCGGCCGGCGGGACGTGCCGCAGGCGGGCGTGCGCGACAGCGATCCCGGCCACCCGCAGCGCCCGCTCCGGGTCGGCCACGTAGACCGACAGCCCGTCCGGGTCGATCTCCTTGAACGAGAACGGCACCGTGATGATCCGGCCGTCGAACTCCGGGATCGCCACCTGCGTCGCCGCGTCGAGCGGGGTCAGACCGTCGTCGCTGGCCTCCCACGCCGCCCGCGAGCTGGTCAGGCACAGCCCCTGCAGGATCGGCACGTCCAGGTCGGCGAGCACCCCGACGTCCCACGCCTCGTCGTCGCCGCCGGCGCTCACCGTGGCCGGTTTGGTGCCGCCCGCCGCCAGCACCGTCACCACCAGGGCGTCCGCCTTGCGCAGCTCGGCCAGCAGCTCCGGGGAGGCGGTCCGCAGCGACGCCGTGTAGATCGGCAGCGGCCGTGCGCCCTTCGCCTCGATCGCCTGGCACAGCGCCTCGACGAACGCGGTGTTCCCGGCCATGTGGTGCGCGCGGTAGTAGAGCACCGCGACGGTCGCCGGGCCCGTCACGCCCGGGTCGCGCGGCAGGATGCCCCACTGCGGCGCCTCCACCGCCGGGGCGAACCCGTTGCCGGTCAGCAGCACCGTGTCGGAGAGGAAGTCGTGCAGCGACGCCAGGTTCTCCGCGCCGCCCTGGGCCAGGTAGGTGTGCGCGTCCGCGGCCACACCCGCCGGAACCGTGGAGAGCTTCATCAGCTCCGCGTCCGGCGCCTGCTCGCCACCGAGCACCACCACCGGCACACTGCCCGCGAGCAGCGTGTCCAGGCCCTCCTCCCAGGCCCGGCGGCCCCCGAGGATCCGCACCACGACAAGGTCGACCCCGTCGAGGAGAGCCGGAAGATCGGCGACGCCGGTCCGCGCCGGGTTGGCCAGGCGCCAGGCCGAACCGCTGGCCCGGGCGCTGAGCAGGTCGGTGTCGGACGTCGACAGCAGCAGGAACACGCGCACTCCCCTCGGGGTCCGCGCCCCGGGTAGTCGGATGTCACAGCGACCGGAGTTCCTGGCTCCCAGGGAACATCCCTGGTCACAGTGGCGGGACCGCGCCGGTCTCACACCGGCTTCCTCCGCGGCGTCGCCGCTCGTGGACCCATAACCTTTCCGAACCCCGGTATCCGCCGTCAAGGCGGGAGGCCCGCTGTGACGCTCCCGACCCGAAGGTGAATCCGTGTCGGGGGGTCGCCGTAGTATCCGGGCCATGTCTGCCCGCCGATCCTCCGACACGGACGCCTGCCCCGGCGCGCTGCGGCTGCACGCCGCGGCCGACGGCATGCTGGCCCGGGTGCGGCTGCCCGGCGGGATGCTGTCCGGGGCTCAGCTGCGGTCGCTGCGGGAGCTTGCCGAGGAGTTCGGGGACGGCCATCTGGAGCTGACCTCCCGGGCGAATCTCCAGATCAGAGCCTTGCGGGCAGGCGACGCTCCGGCTGTGGCGGCCCGCTTGCGCGAGGCCGGGCTGCTGCCTTCCCCGACTCACGACAATGTACGGAACATCGCCGCCCCGCCTCTGCTCGGACCGTCGCTCCGCACCCTCGTGAGCGAGCTGGACCTGGCCATCCAGGACGATCCCGGCCTCCCGCACCTTCCCGGCAAGTTCCTCTTCGCGATCGGCCACGTGCCGCTCGCCTCCGACGTGGCCGCCATCCCGCTCATTCCCCACCTGCTTGGCATTCCCTCGGCCGCCGCCTCCTCCCACGCGCCGGCCCCGGTGGGGCTCGGCGATGAGCGGGCCGGCAACGCAGCGTTCGCGATCAGGTTCGCGGGGCACGACACCGGGGTCCGGGTGACGTTCGAGCGGGTCGTGCCGGTGCTCATCGCGGCCGCACACGCGTTCCTGGCGGAGCGAGAGGCGCAGCGTCACGACGGGCCGGCGGCCTGGCGGCTGCGGGAGTTGACCGACGGCCCGGCCCGGGTCTCGGCGCGGGTGGTGGCGGCACTCGGCTTGACGACGGCTCCGGTGGAAGCCGCGGCGCCGGTCAGCGCGCCGGAGCCTGCTGACCTGATCGGGCCGCTGCGGCAGGACGACGGGCTGACCGCGGTTGCGGCGCTGGTGCCGTTGGGACGGCTCGATGGCGTACGACTCAGGGTCTTGGAACAGGCGGAACGCCTGGTGGTGACGCCTTGGCGCGGAGTGGTCGTGCCTGATCTGCCGCCGCAGGCGGCCGTGGCCTGGGCGGCCCGCCTGACCGAAATCGATCTCGCCGTGACGCCTGGTTCGCCGTGGACCGGGGTGACCGCCTGCGCCGGCCGGCCCGGCTGCGCGAAATCCCTGGCCGACGTGCGTGCGGACGCCGCCGCCGCGGCCCGGTTCGTCGACGGCCTCCCGGTCCACTGGGTCGGCTGTGACCGCGCCTGTGGCAGCCCTGCCGGTCGGCACGTCCGCGCGGAGGCCACCCCCGAGGGCTACCGGATCACCCGTTTCCCCCACACCGGCGGCGGGAGCAGGAGCCGGTCCGAGGCCGGAAACGGGAACGAGACCCAGGCCAGAAACGGGAACCGCACCGGAAACGGGACGGGTGGGCCGTCGGTGTGGGAGGCGGGGACGCGGATGCTGGCGGACGTGGTGGCTGTGGCTAGGAGGCCCTGAGGATATGGAGTACGTGCGCGACGGCGCGGAGATCTATCGGCGGTCGTTCGCCACGATCCGGGCCGAGGCGGATCTGTCGGGGCTGCCGGAGGACGTGTCGCGGGTGGTGGTGCGGATGATCCACGCCTGCGGGATGGTGGATCTGGTGGAGGATGTCCGGTTCAGTCCGGGAGTGGTCACGGCGGCGCGTAAGGCGCTGCTCGGTGGGGCGCCGATCCTCTGCGACGCCGAGATGGTCGCGTCGGGGGTGACGCGGACCCGGCTGCCCGCCGCCAACGAGGTGCTGTGCACGCTGCGGGATCCGGCGGTTCCGGCGCTGGCGGCGGAGATCGGGAACACCCGCAGCGCGGCCGCCCTGGACCTGTGGGGAGACCGGCTCGGCGGCGCGGTGGTGGCGATCGGGAACGCGCCGACGGCCCTGTTCCGGCTGCTGGAGATGGTCGCGGCCGGTGCGCCGCGACCGGCGGCGGTGCTCGGGATCCCGGTGGGGTTCATCGGCGCGGCCGAGTCCAAGGAAGCCTTGGCGGAGTCCGGCCTGGAGTACCTGATCGTGCGGGGCCGCCGGGGCGGCAGTGCCATCACAGCGGCCGCGGTGAACGCGCTCGCCTCGGAAGCGGAATAGGCCGGAACGGAAGAAACATGACGAACGACGCACCCCGTAACGACACCGGCGCGGGCTCGAGGACCGGACGACTGTTCGGGGTCGGGCTGGGCCCCGGGGATCCCGAGCTGGTGACGGTCAAGGCGGCGCGGCTGATCGGCGCGGCCGACGTGATCGCGTACCACTCGGCGCGGCACGGGCGCAGCAACGCGCGGGCGATCGCCGCCGGTTACCTGCGGCCCGGGCAGATCGAGGAGGCCCTGGTCTACCCGGTGACGACGGAGACGACCGATCACCCGGGCGGATATCAGGGGGCGATCGACGAGTTCTACACCGAGGCGGCGGAGCGGCTCGCGGCGCATCTGGACGCCGGGCGGGACGTGGTGCTGCTCGCCGAGGGCGACCCGCTGTTCTACGGGTCCTACATGCACATGCACAAGCGGCTCGCCGACCGGTACGAGGCCACTGTCGTCCCCGGTGTCACCTCGGTCAGCGCGGCGTCGGCGGTGCTCGGCCGGCCGCTGATGGAACGCGACGAGGTTCTCACCGTCCTCCCCGGCACCCTGGAGCCGAAGGACCTGGCCGCCCGGCTGGCGGCCACCGACTCGGCTGCCGTGATGAAGCTGGGCCGCACCTTCGAGGGCGTCCGGGAGGCTCTCGAGGAGGCCGGCCGGCTCGACGACGCCTGGTACGTCGAACGCGCCACCACCGACAGGGAACGCTCCGGCCCGCTGCGTGACGTCGATCCGGCGACCGTGCCGTACTTCTCCCTGGCCCTGCTCCCGAGCCCGGCCGCCACGGCGTTCGCCGACGCCCGCACCGCGGGCGCCGGCGCCACGGACCGCGGCGAGCAGGCCGGCCAGGAGAGCGCGGATCACGGCGTACGGGCCGGGATCGGCGGGGTGACCGTCGTCGGGCTGGGCCCGGGCGCGCGGAACTGGCTGACCCCCGAGGCGCAGGAGGCGCTGGCCGGCGCGGACGACGTGATCGGCTACGGGCCCTATGTGGACCGGGTTCCGCCGAACCCGCGGCAGCGCCGGCACCCGTCGGACAACCGGGTCGAGGCGGAACGTGCGGCGTTCGCGCTGGACCTGGCGAAACGGGGTCGCCGGGTGGCGGTGGTGTCGTCCGGTGACCCGGGGGTCTTCGCGATGGCCGCGGCGGTGTTGGAGACCGCCGAGGACCCGCAGTGGCGCGACGTGCCGGTCCGGATCGTCCCCGGGCTGACGGCGGCGCAGGCGGTGGCGAGCCGGGCGGGCGCGCCGCTCGGCCACGACTTCTGCATCCTGTCGCTGTCGGACCGGCTCAAACCGTGGCCGGTGATCGAGACCCGGCTGACGGCGGCCGCGTCGGCCGACCTGGTGATCGCCCTCTACAACCCGGCTTCGAAGACCCGCCGGGAACAGCTGGTCCGGGCGCTGGAGGTGCTGCGCGGCCATCGCGGCCCGGACACCCCGGTGGTGGTGGGCCGGGACGTCGGCGGCCCCACCGAGAGCGTACGGATCACCACTCTCGCCGGCCTCGACCCGGCCACCGTGGACATGCGCTGCCTGCTGATCATCGGCTCGTCGCAGACCCGGGCGGTTCCGCGCGGCGACGGCAGCACCGCCGTCTTCACCCCGCGCCACTACCCCGGCTGACACCGTTCCGGGCCGGCCCGGGTGGCCGGCCCGGGTGGCCCGGAAGTGACAGCGATCGGCTGCTCCGGGCGTACCGAAAGGCTTGTGGAGGGGTTGCTCCTCGCAGGCAACCACACTGCATCGAGGTCGCACTGACCGTTGCCAGGGAGCAACCGATGGGAGGGGTCCGAACACCTGAAGCAATGTGAAGGGCTGACCTCCGTGAGTACTGCTCGCACCTGCGCGGCGATCCTGGCCTCTTCGCTCGTGCTCGCCCTGGCCGCCCCCGCCTCGGCGTCGCCGGAGGCAACCGGCGCGACCCCCACCGCCACGATCCAGCCGATCGACGGCTTCGAGCCGATCACCGTGCCGGACGGGACGACCGCGACCCTGCAGTCGAGGCTCACCGCCGTGCAGGCCGCCAAGACCATCAACTACTACCCGTCGAACGCCGGCTGGTCGGCGATGTGGACCGGTTTCGACGCCGCCCGCCTGGACGCCGATCTGGCCAAGGCGGCCGCGCTCGGCGCGGACAACGTACGGGCCATCGTCTTCCCGCAGGTCTTCGGTTTCCCCACCCCGAAGCCGGAGTACGCCGAGCGCTTCCGCAAGTTCGTCAGCACCGCCGACGCGCACGGCCTGACCGTCAAGGTGACGCTGTTCGACTGGTGGGCCACGTACGCCGACACCGCGGGCAGCGCGGCCTGGGCCCGCACGCTGCTCGAGCCGTACGCGACCGACCCCCGGATCCTGTCCGTGGAGCTGAAGAACGAGTTCCAGTCGGCCGACCCGGCCGCCGTGGCCTGGGTGCGGGAGCTGATCCCGGCGGTCCGCGCGGCCCTGCCGGAGATGCCGCTGACCCTGTCGGTGGACGGGCAGAGCGGCGCGGCCGGCCTGGCCCGGATCAAGGCGTCGCTGGCCGACTGCCCGCTCGACTACTACGACTTCCACTTCTACGGCAACTCGGAGCGGGCGCTCGCCGAGATCCACCGGGCGCAGGCAGCGGTCGACCCGGCGCCACTGGTGATCGGCGAGACGGGTCTGAGCACGTCGGCCGGCAGTGAGGGCGACCAGGCGGCGTACCTGGCCCGGGTGTTCCGGGCGGCAGGTGAGGCCGGGGTGCGCTCGGTGGCGCCGTGGACGCTCTACGACTTCGCGGCGGGCGCCATCCCGGCGAACTCGGCGGTGTCGAAGGCGCCGGCGCAGTACCGGTACGGCCTGTTCAAGGCGGACGGGACGGCCAAGGCGTCGGCGTCGGTGGTCCGCACCGCGTGGACCGGCGAGACGCTGGCCGAGGAGGTCCTGGACCTGGGGTTCGAAGCGAGCCGGGCGAGTTCGCCGTGGCGGGCGTACCGGCCCGAGCTCGGGGTGGCGATGCGCTCCCGGGAGGCCCGGACCGGGACGTACGCGGCCCGGTTCACCGGCACCGGCCGCGGTGACACGGCCATGCCGTCGATCCGGACGTCGCCGGTGACGCCGGTCCGCGGCGGCCAGGCCTGGCACGCCTCGGCGTGGGCCCGTGGCAGCGCCGTGACCGGGGTGAACGAGGTGTCGCTGAGCTGGTTCGACATCAACGACCGCTGGCTGGGGCAGCACACGTCGGCGCGGGTGGCCGAGGGCGCCAGCGACTGGACGCGGCTGACCGTGGACGCGGTCGCCCCGGCCGGGGCGACCAGCGTCCAGCTTCACCTCAAGTCGGGTGACAACACCGGGACGGTCTGGTTCGACGACGTGTCGCTGTCGGTCGAGCGGTCCTGAGGGAACCCGATCCGGTGCAGCAGGCGGGCGTAGGCGTCGACCGTACGCTCCCACGACGACGGATCGGCGTGCCGCCGGCCGGCCAGGCCGGCGGCACGGGTGATGCCCTCCCGCAGGTCACCCGGTTCGGCGGCGGGCACGAAGACGGTTCCGCTGTACGGTTCGGCGGCCTCCACCAGGCCGCCGACCGCGGTGACGACGACCGGCAGGCCGTGGCTCATCGCGATGTGCAGCGGCCCGCTCGCCGAACTGCGCCGGTACGGCAGGACCACCACGTCGGCCCGCGCGAAGAACTCGTTGACCTCGGCGTCGGCGACGTACCGGTTGACGAACTCGATCCGGTCCCGCACCGGCGAGTCCGCGATCATCTCGCCGGGCAGGGTCCAGCCCTCCCAGGTCTCCCCGACGACCGTCAGGTGGTACTGCGGGCCGAGGTCGGCGAACGCGGCGATCAGATCCTCAAGGCCCTTGTACGGCCGAATCGTCCCGAAGAACAGCAGCCGGCAGACGTCGTCGCCCGGCTCGCGTACCGGCCGGTCCGGCAGGTGGTGGTCGAACGGCCCGTGCAGCGCGATCTCGGCCGGCACCTCCCCCAGCCCGTACGCCTCGTCGAGCGCCGCCCGGTCGAACCGGGAGTGCACGATCACCCCGTCGGTGCGGCTCAGCAGCGGCCGGATGCACTGGCGCACGTACCGGGCCGCCCACCGGTGCCGGGCCTCCCCGGTGTCCTGGACCTCGTGGAACTCGACGATCACCCGGATCCCGAGCCGCCGGGCCGCGAGCGTCAGCAGCAGGTACGAGTGCAGCACCGCCCCGGTCCACCACTGCAGCACCAGCACGTCCGGCCGGAAACGGCGCAGGAAACGGAGCGCCCGGAACAGGCTGGGGACCGCCCACCAGTCGACGCCGTCGAAAACCCGTACCCCCGGGGTGTAGGCCAGGTCGGACAGGCGGTGACCGACACGCTCCCGCCCGGGGTAGAGCCGCGCCGGGAGCAGCCGGCGCATCAGGATCGTGCCCACCGGGAAACGTTCGGAGAGCGCGTTGCTGAGCCGGCAGGTGTAGTAGCTGATCCCGGAGAGGAAATGCCATCCGGATCCGACGACCAGGATCCTCGGGAACTCAGCGGGCGGCGGCGATGCAGGCACGGTAGACCTCCTCGATCTGGGGGACGACGCGGGCCGCGGTGAAATCGAGGCCACGCTGCTGACCGTTGACGCGCAGACGGGCGGCAAGGTCACGGTCGGTGAGCACCCGCAGCATCGCGGCGTGCAGGGCGCCGACGTCGCCGGGCGCCACGAGCAGGCCGTTGACGCCGTCCCCGCCGTCGCCGACCACGTCCAGCAGGCCCCCGGCGGCGGAGGCGATCAGCGGGGCGCCGGCCAGCATCGCCTCGACCGCGACCTGGCCCATGCCCTCCAGCACGGACGGCACCACACCGGCGGCGGCGTGCCGCCACGCGGACATCACCTGCGGATGCGGCACGTCGGTACGCACCGTCACGCCCTCCGGGACCGGTGGGGTGTCGTGACGCTGGGTGCCGATGCACACGAGCGCGACGTCGGTGTCGACGCGCAGTTTCTCGTACGCGTCGAACAGCACGTCGATCCCCTTGTGCGGGCCGAGCTGCCCGACGAACAGCAGGTACGGCCGGTCCGGCAGCCAGGTTGGCCGCGGGGTGGCGCGGGCCAGCTCGTCGAGGCCGTCCGGGACCAGGCTGGAGATCACCCGTACCGGCAGCAGATCCTCGGGCAGACGGGCCAGGTTCAGCGCCGACGCCACCGAGCGGGAGATCGCGGTCAGGCAGTCGATGCCGCGGTGCCGCTGCGCCCGCAGACCGGCGGTGAGCAGGGCCGACTTCGGTGTCCCGTACTGGTCGGCGGCGCACGGCACGCACCGTCCCAGGCTCGGGCCGTCCTCGCAGCGCCGGCCCTGCCGGGCGAACGTCTTGCGCACACACGTCAGCCCGAAATCGTGGGCGGTGTGCACATGCGGCAGCCCGAGCGGCCCCGAGTGCAGCGGCAGATAGCTGTACATCAGCCAGTCGTGACTGTGCACCAGGTCGAACGTGTTCTCCCGGAGCACGGCGGCGATCCCGGCGGTGACCAGCGGATCCGCGACCGTCGGGTGGAACGGCTTCCCCGGGTCCCGGTTCATCCCGGGAAAAAGGGTGTTCCCGAAACTCCGGACCCGGATCACCCGGATCCCATTGATCGTCTCGTCCTCCGGCGCCGCCGGCGTCGCCAGCGTGAGAACGGTGATCTCGTGCCCCCGGCGCACCATCTCCTCACCGCTGGTGGCGATGCTGCGCTCCAGGCCGCCGATCACCGGCGCGTAGAGATTGGACAAGTGCAGGATCCTCATGCGTCCCTCCCGGTTCGTTCCCTTTCCGCGGTACGCCGTCCGCGCTCCCTGCTGGTTCTCCGGGCTGTCTCGGGCGGGTCGAGGCAGCCCTGAGAACCAGCCGGACCCACCCGACCCTCGCCGGCCCCCGTCAAACCCCGGCTGGTCGTGGTGGCTGTCTCGAGCGCGTCGAGACAGCCGTGAGGATCAGCCGGGGGTTTGCGGCGGGTAGTTGCGAGCACTGCTACGAGCAGGGCGGCGGCAGTTTGGCCCGCCAGCCAGGCGACGCCCGCGCCGGCCACCCCGGAACCGGGCAGCAGCATCCAGGCCAGCGCCAGGCAGGTGCCGGCACGAACCAGGTTCAAGCGGCGGCAGCGGCGGAACAGACCTTGGGAACGCCAGTGCGCCACGGCCAGGTTGATCACCGCGTCCGGGAGCGCGGCCAGTACCAGGATCCGGAGCAGCGGGCCGGCTTCCACGGCGTACCCCGCGCTGAACAGGGCCAGGATCCGGTCGCCGGCGAACAGCAGCACGGCGGTGGGCGCCCCGACGACGGCCAGAACCACGAGGGCGGCGCGGGAGACGCTGACGGCGACGGCGTTGGTGCGTTCGGCGTACAGCGCCGACGCCACCGCCGGCGACACCATGAACAGCATCGACGCGGTCATCCACGCCAGGTAGAAGTGGGCGTTCGCGTCGGCGCCGAGCCGGGCCGTGACCAGCACCGGCAGCAGCGCGGCCGGGCCGGCCTGGGTCAGGTTGATCAGGTGATGGCCGGTCACCGCCGCTCCGAGGTGCGGAAGTTCCGTCCGGAGTCCGGCCGCCCATGCCCGCATCCGGGATCCGCCGATCCAAGCACCGGATCCACTGGTACGGGCATCGGATCCGCGGGGGCCGGGGCGGGAAGGGCGGAGGTGGCGGAGCGCGGCGCCGATGGTGACCAGGCTGATCAGGAGGGTGGGGAGGACGTAGGAAAGCAGAACGGCCCCGGCGCCGTGGAAACCGGCGGCCAGGACCGTGAACAGGGTGACGATCTTGCCGGTGGCGACCGCGAGATTGCGGATCAGCATGCCGCGGCCGGCGCGGTGGGCGACGTACAGGTTGTCCAGCAGGGTGGTCAGGGTGACCGCGACCGCCCCGGCGGCCAGCGCGATCATGCCGATCGGACCGGTCAGGAAACCGAAGTTTCCGGAGAACATCGGAACGGTCAGCGCCGCGGCGGTGGCGGTTGCCGTGGTGGTGGCCGAGGCGCACAGCAGGCCGGAACCGACGATCCGGGGCCAGGTCGCGCTGTCGCTGCCGGGCAGGCGCTGGATGAACATGTGCCCCGCGCCCAGGTTCGCGATCATGCTGACCGCGGTGGCGGCGGAGATCACGGCGGTGGCGGTTCCGATTCTTTCCGGAGGTACGGTCCTCGCCGCCAGCATCCAGTAGAGGTATCCGAGCCCGCCGTTGGTCACCGTGGTCGCCATGATCAACAGACTGTTGCGGGCCAGCGAGTCCCGGGAGAGCCGCCGGGCGGCCCTGATCAGCACGCCGCCCCCCGCGCACCGGCCGTGGTGGTGGCAAGAGCTGCGCCGCGGGCGTAAAAGCCGGTGCTGGTGGAGCCGGTGCCGATGGGGCTGATGCTGATGTTGACCGCGCGCAGGCAGCCGTCGGGTGGCAGGGCCGGAACGTAGACGCCGACCGAGCGGACCGTCTCGGCGGTGACGGTCAGCGGTTTCGTGGTGATCAGCTGGCCGCCGACGCTCACCCGGAGAGCCGTGGTGACGTCGGCGAGGCCGGCGCTGGCCACCCGGACCGGGACCACCAGGCCGCTGCGGGGGACGGTGACCGGGCGGTCGATCCCGGCGGCCCAGCCGTTGAGGGCGACGCTCAGGTAGCCCGGTTCGGCGGGACCGGGCATTTCCAGGTAGGCGCGGACCGCCACCGTTCCGACAGCTACCGCCAGGACGACGGGGACCGCCACGGCCACGGTGGTCCGGAGGTACCCGGGCTCGACCGGGGAAGGAACGTGGCCCGAGGTGGGCAAGGCGGTGACATGACCCGAGGCGGGCAGGGCCGAAACCTCGCCCGAGGTAGAGGAGGGATGGTCGCCGGGGGTGGGCGGGTGGCCGTACCCCGAAGCCTGGTCCTCCCCGACCGCGGACCGTGCGGTGAGGGAAACGCCGGGAACCGGCTCGCCGGACCCGTTGCGCTGGGCCGGGAGGCTCGCCGGGGTGGGCGTACGCCGTGCGGTCAGATGTTCGCGGGTGGCGGCGGTCGCGCCGAGCAGGGTGGCCAGCGCCGCGCAGGCGACGACCAGCGGGACCGGGCGCACCGGCTGGCCCAGCGCGTGCAGCAGCACCGCCAGAAGCGGCAGCGTGACGAGGGCGGCCGCCGCCGCGAGACCGGCCCGCAGCGTGGGAAGCGGTGAAGCTACCGGGGAAGGCGCCGGGGAGATCAGGGCGCGGGTCCAGAGGGCGCCGATGGCCAGGAGCGCCGTGAGGCACAACGGGACGGTGAGCCAGGGGCGGCCCGCGGCCGGGAGGAGGGCGGCGAGGGCGAGGTACGCGAGAAGCAGCAGCCGATAGGTCACAGCGCCCCCCTGTGGACGGTCTGGCCGAGGCTGTCGAAGTCGAAACGGTAGATCGCGATGTGCGGGCCGTCGTAGACCTTGATCAGCCAGGGCAGGGTGTCGAACTTGGTCAGCTGAGCCGTGGTGAAGCCGGGTGAAGCGGTGTGCGGGATCGGCTCGTTGGTCTCGAAGTAGATCTTGATTTCGGGGACCTGTTCGGCCATCCGGCGGTCCACGACGAGGTACTGGAAGCGCCAGTCGCGCAGTTGGGCCATCAGTGCGGCGGGCATCGGCTCGCCGGGGTCGGCCAGGTAGAGGTCGTAGGCGGGGAAGCTCTCCGAGCCGGTGGACGGTTCCTGGGCGCCGTACGAACCGAAGATCAGCCCGGAGTAGCGGTCGGCGACCAGCCGGGCGCCGCGGCCGTGGGTCGTGCGCAGCCACTCCGACGCGGCGAGGACCTCCGGGGTGGCGGCCCGGGTGTCGGAGCCGAAGACCGGGGGGCCGGGGAAGCGGTACGACGGATTCATCCCGGCCGCCGTGTTGCCGACCATGACCAGACCACACCCGGCCAGAAGAAGCGCACCGGAACCGCTGATCGGGCGGCGCGCGCGGTCCAGCAGTGCGATGATCAACGGGGCGGCGGCCACGGCGATGCCGAGGTAGCTGAACGCCCAGGACCGGCGTGCGCCCTCCGCCCCGGACGGGGTGAGGATCAGCAGGGTCGCCGGGAAATAGAGGGCGCCGAGCAGCAGCATCGCGGCGGAGGCCGCCTTGGTGAACGGCTCGGTACGGCCGCGGCGCTGCCACCACAGGATCGCGGCGCCGGCCGTGGCGAGGGCCGCGCAGCCGGGCGCGGCGAACGCGGCGTACTGCTCCCACCAGGGGGCGACCGACTGGCTGAACAGGGTACGGCCGCCGGAGCCACCGCCGGCCAGGCCGCTGAACTGGCCGAGGGCCCGCCCCAGGTACGGCTCGAGGTACTTGCCGGTGCGCGGCGAGACGGCTGCCATCCACAGGGCCACCGACAGCCCGGACGTCGCGGTCAGGAGCCAGGCGGTACGGGCCGGCGCCTTGACGACCGTGCAGGCGACGGCGACCAGGCCGAGCATGCCGGTGAGCCAGATCGCGGTCAGGTGGTGGGTCGCCACGATCGCCACGGTGAGCAGCACGAACAGCGCGGACCAGCCGGCCCGGCCGCCGCGGATCGCGCGGAGCGCGGCGACCAGCGCCCACACCAGCAGGCCGATGGCGAGGGACTCGTAGCCGAGCTGGGTGTCGAAGTAGAGGTACGAGCTGTTCAAGCTGTAGACGACGGCGGCCGCGGCGGCGATCCGGGCGTCCGGCCAGAGCTGCCCGGCCAGCGCGGCGACGCCGAGGGTGAGCAGCACGTGCGCGCAGACCAGGACGAACACGGCGGCGTGCCAGACGGTGACGCCGGTGAGCGTGGCCAGCGAGGCGACGCAGGCGTGCAGGCCGGGGTAGTCGCCGATGACCCGGACGATCGGGTTCTGCTGGAACAGCACGCCGTCGAGGAGGATGTCGTGGGCCTGCCCCCAGTGGGCGTACTCGTCGTGGTAGAGCGGCCCGGCCGGGTTGCGCAGCAGTTTCGGCAGGTAGGTGAAGCAGGCGTAGCCGATCAGGACGGCGAGGCGCAGCCGGGCGCTCGATCCGCGCCGGACCGCCCACCAGACGGCGGGCAGGCTGAAGATCAGCATGCCCGCCCAGAACCAGGTGAACGCGCCGTCCTGTCCCCATGCGGCCCGCTGATAGGCGATGACCAGGGCGGTGGCGCCGGCCGCCGCGGCGATGGTGAGGCTGGCGGCGGCCGCGGCCGGGGCGAACCGGGCCCGGATGACCGGCCCGGTTTCGCGTCCGTCCCGCCGCCCGACGGTGTGACTGGCCGTGGCAGCGATCATCGAGCGACGGCCCCCACGGGGGTGGTGCGGTGGGCGACCGCGGCGTAGATGTTGCGGGTCGCGCCGACCACGTCGTCCCAGGTCGGCAGGATCGCCGGCCGGGTCCGCCCGGCCGCGGCGGCGGCTTCGAGCGCGGCCGCGAGGGCCGTCTCGTCGTCCGGGTCGGCGAACCGCAGCCACGCGCTGTCCCCGGCCAGGCCGGCGACCTCGCGGTGCGCCGGGATCGGGGTGGCGACGGTGGGCAGCCCGGCGGCCAGGGCGTCGGCGACGGACATGCCGAACGCCTCGTGCGCGGAGGCGGAGACGGCAGCCGACGCCTGGGCGACGCAGGACTCGAAGGCCGCGTCGTCGAGCCGGCCGTGGAAGACCACCCGGCCGGCCAGCCCGAGGCCGGCGGCGAGCTGGCGCAGCCGGTCGGCGGACGGGCCGGTGCCGACCACGTCGAGGCGGTGCTCGGGGCCGAGCCGGGTCATCGCCCGGATCACCCGGTCGACGCGCTTGTACTGTTCGAGCCGCCCGACACAGAGGATCCGGCGGGTCTTGCCGGTGGCCGGGCGGCGGGTCGCCGCCGGGCGCGGGTCGGTGCCGTTGGGGATCACCACGGCCCGGCTGCCGACCTCGGGGAAGTCCCGGAGCACGAGGTCCCGCTCGGCCGAGGTGACGCAGACGACCGCCGAGGCGCGGTTCATGACGGTCCGGCCGAGCGGCCGGTAGAGCGGGTGCAGCGCGGCCCGGAACCGGGTGTGCCCGGTCCCGTGGTAGTGCGGCGTGAACACCAGCGGCGACCGGTTGCCCAGGGCGGCGCAGAGCGCGGCGAGGGCGTGGTAGCTGTGGGCGTGCAGGACGTCGTACTCGCCGGCGTGGGCGCGCAGCCAGCGCCAGAGCGGGACGGACAGCCGGTAGTTGCCGGCCGGGACGGTGAGCGGGAACCGGCGTACCACCACGCCGTCGATGTTCTCCACCGACTGGACACTGTGCTGGGTGATCACCTCGACGTCGTCGCCGGCGGCGACCAGGCCGGCGCACAGGCGTTTCACATGGGTCTCCACCCCGCCGATGTCGGGGTGATAGGCGTTCGAGACGACACCGATCCTCATCGGGCGGCACGCTCCGCGACGCGGGCGGCCCGGGTCCGGCGCGGCCACTCGCGGGCGATGGTGCGCAGCACCCGCATCCCGTCGGTGAGCGCGTTGAGGTTGCTGACACCGTGGATGCGGTTGTGCTCGAAGCTCGGCACCTCGGTGATCTTCAGTTCGGCGCGGGCCGCGCGCAGGTTGAGCAGGGTCTCGATCTCGAACCCGTCGCCCCACAGCCGGCCGTCGGCGTTGTCCGGCTTCGGGGACGTGCTGTCCAGGTCGAACACGTCGAGGCAGTGCGCCCAGAAGGCGTTGTAGCCGTAGCAGAGGTCGCTGTACCGGGTCCGGAACATGACGTTGACCAGCATGCTCAGGCACTTGTTGCCGGCCCGGCGCAGCCGGGTGATGTCGGCGCTGCCGCCGGTCGCCTGGAAGCGGGAGCCCTTGGCGAAGTCGGCGCCCTCGCGCAGCGCTTCGACGAAACGCGGGATCTCCATCGGGTCGGTCGACCCGTCGGCGTCGATCATGACGATGATGTCGCCGGTCGCCTCGGCGAATCCGCAGGCCAGAGCGTTGCCTTTGCCCTTGCGGTTCTGCCGGACCACGCGGATGTCGGGCCGCAGGCGGCGGGCCACCGCGACGGTGTCGTCGGTGGATCCGCCGTCGACCAGGACGATCTCGTCGACCTGCGGGAGGCGGGCGAAGACGTGCGGCAGGTTCTTGGCCTCGTTCAGGGCCGGGACGATGACGCTGATCCGGGGCTCCGGCTCGGCGTTCCCCTCCGGGATCGCGGTGATGTCCGGGACGCCGGGGAGCTCGAGAACGGCTTCGGTCTCGGCGGGGAGCACACGGTCGACCGTGGGCATATCTTTCTCCGATCGGGCAGGGTGGAGTCGGCCCGGGCCGGGCCGGAGGGCGGTCAGAGGGAGGGGGTCGGGCGCGCGGTCAGGACTGCGGGGCGCCGAGCGTCCACTGGTAGACGTCCTGGCGTGCGGTCAGATCGCCGGTGGATCCGGTGAAGCCGACCCAGGCGCGGTCGATGCCGGCCCGGTCGGCCAGTTCGATCGCGTGGTCCAGGACGAGCTGCTCCTTCGCACCGTTGGCGGCGGGGCGCACGTACACCCGCAGCCGGGTGGTGTCGGCGTCGTAGTTGACGCGGGCCCGGAACGGCCGGCCCTTCAGCGGGACCGTCGTGCGGCCGACCACCGACGGGTGCTCCGGGCTGCCGCCGAGCACGACCGCGAGGTGGTTGTCGTCGGGGTCCTTCGGGTTCTGGTACGTGTCGAACTCGATCGCCACGCTGTCGTGGATGCCCCGGTAGCCCATGCCACCGCCCCAGCCGCCGAGCGCCCGCGGGCCCTCGCCCTGCACCACGAAGGCGATGCCGTCGGCGCCCTTCTTCCCGTCCCGGATGTGGACGGTGAAGGCGGTCTCGAACGAGCTGTTGACGTCCACCGCCTGGGTGCTCCAGGCCGATCCGACCTGCTTGTAGCCGCCGTCGGTGAGGCGGATGACCCGCTCGTCGTCACCCGCGCGCCACATCAGCGAGGCGGTTCCGTTGAGGGCGAGTGGCGGTTTGTACGACGGGTCGGCGCCGGCCGCTCCGGCCGATCCCGCGTTCACCGCGGCCACTATGGAAAGCAGGGCGGAGGCCCAGACACCGCCCCGGACGGTCCTGGACGAACGAGAAAAGCGCACGACATGCTCCCTTTCAACGGCTTTGCCCGACTTAGACCTGGCCTAAGCTAGGTCAGTCCGCGAAGCCGTGTGAGCGAGTCGCGCTATTTACCCCCGAGGGATGGTGATCCCACGCGAGTCGTCACCGATCGTAGGCACAGCAGGGCCAGTGCATGTCGGAAAATCGGGAAAATGCGGTATATCCCGGCCTAACCGGTTACCGAGTGATGCGGGAATGCGCCGCGTGCTCCCGGTCGAGGAGCGGTTCCGCCACCACCGAGGCGGGCAGCCGGCGACCGGCGGATCCGATCTCCACCTGCGTGCCGGGGGCGGCCAGGACGGCGGGCAACCAGGCGTACGCGATCGGGGCGCCGACGGTCCAGCCGTACGCCGCCTCAGCCACGTGCCCCACCACGAAACCGCCCGCGTACACCGGCTCACCACCGGCCGGGACCTCCCCGTCCCCGGCCGGCAGCAGGCAGGTCAGCCGGCGGTCCGGGACCGCCCGGTCCTCGGCCTCCGGGTCGACCCGCCGGCCGGCCTCCAGCCGCAGACTCTCGAACGCGAGGTGACCGGCGGCGATCAGCCCGAACTCCCGGCCCGCCGCCCACAACGTGTCCCACAGCCGGGCGCCGTACCCCGCTGCGGTGTAGATCTCCCAGCCCGGCTCCCCCAGAACCGGCGACCGCAGCGCGGTCACCGGGACCATGCCCAGGAAACCCTCCCAGGCGTCCGGTTCGCCGGTGGTCCGCCAGCCGGCGAGCGGCGCGACCAGCTCCCGGGCGACCGGCCCCCAGACGCCGAGGCCGCAGGTGCCCCCGCTGACGTCACGCACGGTGACCCCCGGCGGGGCCTGCCGCCGCAGCCGGTCCAGGTCGAGCGGGCCACCGACGGCCAGCATGCGGTGCTCGGCGGGGCGCGCGACGATCATCGCGCCGGACTCGATCACCGAGCCCACCGGCTGGCCACCCACCGGACCGGTCAGTTCGATCCGGGTGGCCGCGGTCAGATCGAACAGGCCCACCTTGCGGCGGGTCAGCCGGGCCTCGGTCCCGGCCGCCGGGGAACCGGGGCGGGCGTCGCCGGCGGGCGGGTCGGTGTCGTACCAGAGGGGCCTCTCCCACCCGGCCGCAACGCCGAAGACCGCGCCCAGCTCGGCCTGGCGTGCGTGGAACGGCCCGGTCAGAAGGCCCCGGACGGGCTTGGAAAGACTTGCCCGGAGGTACGCCGGAGCACGCTGACCGGTGGTGAAACGGTGCAGATCGCACTCGCGCAGGTCGATGCCGGGCCGCCCGTCGACGATCCATTCGGCGAGCGCCTTCGCCGCGCCGGCCGAGTGCGCCACCTCGACGGCGGCGGCGGTCCACAGTCCGCGGGGCGCCTCCACCTCGCCGAGCAGCGGGAACCCGTCCGCTGTCACCGCCAGCACCCCGCCGGAGGCGTCGTCGAGGGCGGTGCCGCGCAGCGCCGGGATCAGCTCGGTGGCCGCCGTCCAGGACTGCTTGAACCGTTCCGGCACGAACGGCAGCTTCGCCGGATGCCCATCGCCGGGCAGGTCGTCGAGACCGGACGGGATCGGGTCGCCGCGGTGCGCGCAGATGCCGAACCGGTCCCCGTACGCCCGGAAGGACAGGTCACGGCCGGGATGCCGGAGGATCGGCAGGCCGTCGGACGCGCCGGCCGGAGTGGTCCGCACGTGCTGACGGACCACCGGCAGCGCCGGGACGCCGGCCAGTTCGGCGGCCCAGAACCCGGTGCACGCGACCACGACATCGGCCGGCAGGGTCTCGTCGTCGGCGGTCAGCACACCGGTGACCCGGCCGTTATTCGATAAAATATTGCTGACCCGCTTATTTCCGATAAATCGTGCGCCGCGTGATCCGGCGCGTTCCGCCTGCGTCTGCGCCGCCTGGATCGCCGGGATCAGACCGTCTCCCGGGACGTGCAGGCCGCCGAGCACGATCGACCTGTCGAGCAGCGGGAACAGGGCCGCGCAGGCGTCCGGCTCGACGACCGCCGAGCCGACGCCCCAGGACTGGCCGAGGCCGAACCGCCGGTGCAGCTCGGTGAGCCGCTCCGGGGCGGTCGCCACCTCCAGGCTGCCGACCGCCTGGAAACAGCCGAGCCGGGCGTACTTCTCCACGGTGTACCGGGCCAGCCGGGTCATGGTCCGCGACGGATGGGTCTGGAACACCAGGCCCGGCGTGTGCGAGCTGGACCCGCCCGTGACGAAGAGCGGGCCCTGGTCCAGCACCGTGACAGCGGTCCAGCCGCGGGCGGTGAGTTCGTCGGCCAGCGCGCATCCGACGATCCCTGCACCGATGATCACCACGGCCGGCCCGGTCACCGCCTCAGCCCGCCCGGCTCCCGGCCGGCTGGGCCGGCCACCGCAACCGGGGCCATCTCGGCACGGACCGCAGGCGGGCGCCCCGCCGGGCGCCGAAGCGCCGGGTCACCAGCCGGGTCTTGAGCGCACGCGAACACAACGGCCGCCGGACCGTCACGTCGCCTTCGATCGTGTCCAGTTCGAGCCACCTCTCCCACTCGGGCCGCCACCCCGCGAACTGTGGACAAGGATCATCACGAGGGCCGCCCCGGTCAATGGCCCGAGTCGTCTTTTACACCTGTGCAACAAGCCCGGCATACTGCCCCTGTGGATCACCCGTTCCTCGACGCTCCGCGGCCGCTCGCCTTCGCTCACCGTGGCGGCGCCGCCACCGGGGACGAGAACACCGCCGGCGCCTTCGGGCGGGCCGCCGCGATGGGATACCGGTACATCGAGACCGACGTGCACGCCACCGCCGACCACGTGCCGGTGGTCATCCACGACGCGAACCTGGACCGGGTCGCCGGGCAGCGCGCCCGGGTCGCCGACCTGACCTGGACCGACCTGTCCACCGTCCGGGTCGGCGGGGCGTCCGTGGTGCCCCGCCTCGACGAGGTGCTGGACGCCTGGCCGGAGATCCGGTTCAACGTCGACGTCAAGTCCGACGCGGTGGTCGAGCCGGCCGTCGCCTCGATCCGGCACACCGGCGCCGAGGACCGGGTGCTGCTCGCCTCGTTCAGCGACGCCCGCCTCGCCCGGGCCCGCGCCCTCGGCGGCGCCCGGCTCGCCACCTCCCTCGGCATGGGCTCGGTGGCCCGGCTCCGGATCGCCTCCACGGTGGGCCTGCCGCTGCGCCTGCCGTCGTCGGTGGCCGCCGCCCAGATCCCGGTCCGGCACGGCCGCGTCACCGTGCTCACGCCGCGTTTCCTGGCCTATCTGCACCGGCTCGGATTAGCCGTGCACGTGTGGACCATCGACGATCCCGCGGAAATGGAAAGGTTGATCGACATGGGGGTCGACGGCATCATGACCGACCGTATCGAGGTGCTGCGGGACGTCTATGCGGCACGCGGGCACTGGCCCGGCTAGGGGATGTTCACGTTCACCGTACTATCAGCTACTCTCCCAGGTCAGAGAGCTACGGCTGAGATCGCGTGAACCCGGGACATCATCCGTTCGGCTGATGCCGGGGGTTCGGGCCGGCTCCCACAAATTTATTTTAAGTTCGCCGTAAGAATTCCCTAATTCACGCTGCGGAATTGCTTTCTGTGAGACCTGCTCCTAACGTTCGGGCGTCGGCGCCCGCTCCGGCGCCGAGTGACCGGAATTCAGGGGAAAAGAAGGTCTCGTCATGCGAAGCTCGGGTCAACGACGTACCCGGCTGCTAGCCGCCGGCGCAGTGCTCACCGCGATCGGTGGGGTCATCGGCTTCACCCAGTTCGCCTCCGCCGCGGACACCCCCGGCGAGCAGCAACAGCAGCAGGGGCAGAGCGGCAAGGGCAAGGTGGTCGGCAACAACCTGACCATCCTCACCGACACCTGCGTGGACAGCGATCTGACGCCGCACGACGGCTTCCAGCGCGGCGAACGATGCGTGTCCACCGAGTTCGGTGAGGTCGGTGCGGCCGCGAACAACCCGACGCTGCTCATCACCCAGGCGCCGCGCGACGTGACCGTGGGCCAGCCCTTCACCCTGCAGATCAGCACCCGCAACCTGATCCGGGACCGGTTCCTCGCGGCCGGGCAGGGCGGGTACTACGTGGAGAGCAGCGTGCTGCGCAACGGCCTGGTGCGCGGCCACTTCCACACCGCCTGCCGGATCCTCGACAGCACCCGCTCGGCGCCCGAGCCCGCGCCGGTGCCGGCGTTCTTCGTCGCCACCGAGGACAGCCGGGGCGGCGCCGACCCGGACACGGTGACCATCCAGGTGCCGGGGCTGCCGCAGGCAGGGACGGCACAGTGCTCGTCGTGGGCAGGTGACGGCTCGCACCGCATCCCGATGATGGAGCGGGCCAACCAGACGCCCGCGCTCGACTCGGTCCGCATCACGGTCCGCGCCGCCGGAAACGACGGAAACAACGGCGGGAACCAGGGCGGAAACGGCGGAAACAACGGCGGCAACAACAACGGCGGCAACCAGGGCGGCGGGAACAACGGGGGCGGCAACAACGGCGGGAACAACGGGGGCGGCAACAACAACGGCGGCGGGGACGACAACGGCGCCGCACAGCCCACCACGCCGCCGACGACCGCACCGGCCAAGCCCGCCACGACCAAGCCGGCCGGGACGCCGGGCGGTGGCGCCACCGCGACCGCCACGCCGAACCGCACGACGGTGACCGCGACGCCGCGGGCGACGCGTACCACCACCGCGGCCGGCGACGACGACGCGAACGCCGCAGGCAACAACGGCAACAACGGCGGCACGAAGGCCACCACGGCCCCCGCGCCGACACCGACCCGGACGCCCGCGAGGGTGGAGTCGACCACCGAGGACGACACGAGCGAGACGACGGGCGGTGACGACGCCCCGAAGACCACCACGACGAAGAAGGCGACGACGACCGCGCCGGAGTTCGACGAGCCGGATCCGGGCGCGACCGAGACCGACGGGCCGGCCCTGGCCGAGGACTACGGCGACGGCGCGCCCGACAAGCCGGCGGGCACCTCGGAGACCCTGGCCGAGCCGCCGGCGAAGCAGAGCGGGCCGCTCGACCTGATCAGCAACAACCTGGCCTGGGTCGGTGGCGGCGCGGTGCTGCTGCTGGTCGGCCTGGTGATCACGGCGTTCCTGCGGGCCCGGCCCCGTAACAACTGGCGGTGATCCCGGAGCGGGCAGGATTCGTCCTGCCCGCTCTCCGATCCTGATGGGCCGCTTCGCCCGTGAGGGGCGTTGCGGTCGTACGCCGCAGCCCCGTCGCCGGGGATTGCCACGGGCGTCGTGGTCCGGCGCGGGGCGGCTCACGGCGTACCACATCCGCTTCTTGGCCTTGCCGGGCCGGATGGCCGGAAGATTCCGGCAAGCGGTGCCGGAGGGCGGCCCGGGGTGGCAGACTTTCACGAATACCTGCACGGGGGCGGTTGAACGCCCGGAATAAGGGTAGCCTTACCTGCCGGATCTTCCCGATGGCAGTGAGGTGCGACCATGGCGACCAGACCCGCGCGACCGGCCCACGAGGGTGTGGTCACCCGGGTGGAGCAGCTGACCCCGCACATGGTGCGTGTCGTGGTCGGCGGTGACGCGCTCGCTCACATCGAGGCCGGGCAGTTCAGCGATCACTACATCAAGGTGCTCTTCCCGCTTCCCGGCGTGACCTATCCGCAGCCGTTCGACCAGGGCGTGATCCGGGAGACGCTGCCGCGTGAGCAGTGGCCCGTCGTGCGCACCTACACGGTGCGCAAATGGCTGCCGGAGATCGGCGAGATGTGGGTCGACTTCGTGGTGCACGGCGACCAGGGCATCGCCGGGCCGTGGGCGGCGTCCGCGAAACCGGGCGACGCGTTCCGGTTCATGGGTCCCGGCGGCGGCTATCTGCCGGCCCCCGAGGCCGGCTGGCATCTGCTCGCCGGCGACGAGAGCGCCCTCCCGGCCATCGCCGCCTCCCTCGAGCGGATCCCCGACGGAGTGCCGGCCACGGCGTTCATCGAGGTCGCCGGCCCGGACGAGGAGCAGAAACTGGAGGCGCCGGCCGGTGCCGAGATCGTCTGGCTGCACCGGGGCGACCGGCAGGTCGGCGAGCTTCTGGTCGAGGCGGTGAAGGGGCTGACCTTCCCGGACGCGCGGGTGCAGGCGTTCGTGCACGGCGAGGCGACGTTCGTCAAGGAGCTGCGCGGGCACCTGCGTCTCGAGCGCGGTCTGACGATGGATCAGCTGTCCATCTCGGGGTACTGGCGACGCGGCCTGAACGAGGACGGCTGGCAGTCCAGCAAGCGCGAGTGGAACCAGCAAGTCGAGCGTGAGCAGGAACAAGCCGCGACGGTGTAAGGAGTGTGACCGCGAGCACCCGATACGCTGGGTGTCGTGGTGATCAGTGAGAAGACCCGTACCGGCAGCCTGTTCGCGTTGACGGCCCTGCTGCTGGCCGCGGTCAACCTCCGGCTCGCGGTCACCAGCATCGGCCCGGTGCTCACCGAGATCCGCACCGGGCTCGGCATGAGCGCCACCGTCGCCGGGCTCCTCACCTCCGTGCCGGTGGTCTGCTTCGCCTCGATCGGCCTGGCCGCGCCCCGGCTGGCCCAGCGGTTCGGCCCGTCCCGGGTGATCCTGGCCGGTCTGCTGCTGCTCTCCGCCGGCCTGGCGATCCGGCCGTACACCGGCCATCCCGCACCGTTCCTGCTGTTCAGCGCCGTCGCCCTGGCCGGCATCGCACTGGTCAACGTGCTGCTGCCGTCGATCGTCAAGGACCGGTTCCCGGATCAGGTCGGCACCGTCACCGGCCTCTACTCGGTGGCGCTCAACATCGGCGCCACCACCGCCGCCGCGGCGACCGTCCCGATCACCGGCGCCTTCGGCGACGACTGGCGGACGGGCCTGGCGATCTGGTCACTCGCCGCACTGGTCGCGCTTCCCCCGTGGTTGCTGCTGGCCCGTTCGCGCGGCGCCACCGCCGGTGCGGCTTCCGCAGACCCACCCGCGGTACGGGTGAGCCGTCACCCCGTCGCCTGGGCCCTCGCCGTGTACTTCGGCATGCAGTCCACCTCCGCCTACGTGATCATCGGCTGGCTGCCGGAGATCTACCGGGACGCCGGCCTGTCCCCATCGCTGGCCGGGGTGCTGTTCGCGGTCACCTCCCTGCTCGGCGTGCCACTGTCGTTCCTGCTCTCGGCGTACGCCGGCCGGCTGCGCTCGCAGAGCCACATCGCCCTGGCCCTCGGCCTGTTCGGCATCGCCGGCTGGACCGGCCTGTGGGTCTCCCCCGCCGCCGCCCCCTGGCTGTGGGCGATCCTCCTCGGCGTGGCCAACGCCGCGTTCCCCCTGGTCCTGACCATGATCGCGCTGCGCGGCAAGAATCCGGGCACGGTCGTCCGGTTGTCCGCCTTCGCCCAGAGCGTCGGCTACCTCATCGCCATCCCCAGCCCGATCCTGGTCGGCGCCCTGCACGACTGGTCCGGCGGCTGGCGGCTGCCGCTGGGCTTCATGGTCGCCCTGACCATCCCGCAGATCATCGCCGGCATGGCCGCCGGCCGTAACCGCCAGATCTGACCGGTCCGGCCCCGGCTGTCCGGGCCGTCACGGCACGGCGAGGATGGGCGAGTGACGTACCACTGGGACACCGAGATGGCGCCTCTACGGGCACGATTCGCCGGGCTCGACCGGCGGCGCGGACTGGCCCTGGCGATCCGGGCGATCGAGGGCACGGTAGAACGCCTGAACCCGATCGAGCCACCCGAGGCCCTCAACTGAATCACCGCCGCGCTGACGGCGGGCCGGGCAGCGGTGGCGGCCGGCCGGGAACGACCGGAGCTGCCGCAGCATCTGGTCGATTCGTTCCTCGATGTGCAGGCCGACGCCGGTGACCTGGCCGTGCATTCCGTTATGACCGCCCTAATCGCCTGCCAGGAAGCCCCGGAGGGCCTGGTCGGCGACGTGGTCTACGGCATCTTCGACTTCTGCTGGCAGGCGGTGCCGGATCAGTCGGCGATCACCCTGCAGCAGCAGCTGGTCCGAGAGTTCTGCTGAGGACGTCGCCGAGGCGTTCGCGGCCGCGGGCGTCGAGAAGACGGCTCCATTGAGCACGAGAGGCGCTGATAAGGCCCGGTTTTCGTCAGACTCTGGCGAGAATGCCTTCGTGTCGGCAGAAGAGCAACAGGTATGGTGGAGCGGTGTTGATCCGGTTCGAGGCATCGAACTTCCGCTCGCTCGACGAGAACGTGGAGTTGTCGATGGTGGCGGTCGACCGTGACCGCGAGGGTGCCCGGGAGGCACCTCATCTCGGCGAGAGCCTGCTGACGGTCGCGGCGATCTACGGCCCCAACGCTTCCGGGAAATCGAACGTGATCGCGGCGCTCGCCTGGCTGCGAGACGCGGTCGTGCACTCCCTGCGCTCCTGGGAAGACGAGATCCCCGTCGACCCCTTCGCCTTCAGCGAAGAGGCTCGGCCCACGGAGTTCGTGCTCGAGCTGTTGATCGACGGCATCCGGTTCGAATACCTGCTCGCTCTGGGCCGGGAGAAAGTCCACTACGAAGGGCTGTTCCACTACCCGGAGAAGAAGCGGCGGCGGATCTTCGAACGCGACGATCTCGATCTGAAAGTACAACGAGGCCTCGGCGGCCTGTCCGGCACTCGCGAACTGCTCACACCGACCACCCTGGCGCTGTCCGTCGCACGCCGCCTCAACGAGGCTCCGGTGGCCGAATTCGCCACGAAGCTCTCGCAGATTCAGATTTTCGGCCTCTCCTTGCAGTCACGCATGATCAAGAGCCCGTCCCGGTCGCTCACCCCAGGATTCTTGAGCACCCGGGAAACCATGCGGCTGTTCGAGGACGCGCAGCAGCTGGAAGGGGATCGCCAGCGCGCACTGGCCATGCTCCGACTCGCCGACCTGGGGATTTCCGACGTCGTCATCGATCAGGAAGAGCTGTTCCCCGACGACGCTCCGAGGGTCCGGATGAGACGGCGAAGGATGCGCCTCATCCATGAAGCCGGAGAACGCACCTTCCCCCTCGACTTCGCGGCGGAATCCGAAGGAACCAGGATCTGGTTCCAGATGATCGGCCCTGTCCTTGAGGCTCTGCAGCAGGGCTCGACGATCGCCTTCGACGAACTCGACAGCAGCCTTCACCCGACGGTGTCCGCGGAACTGCTAAAGATCTTCGGTAGCCGGACGCTCAACCCGCACGGCGCGCAGCTCATCTTCACCTCCCATGACACGAGCCTGCTCGGCCATCTGAACAGGGACGAAGTCTGGCTCACCGACAAACGTCCCGACGGGTCCACCCGGCTGGGCGCTCTGGCGGAATTCGCCGGGGAACGGGTACGCAGATCGCAGAACCTTGAAAGCGCCTATCTGCACGGACGATTCGGCGCGCTTCCACAGGTCGATCAGACGAGTTTGCTGCGCGCACTGGGCCTTATCGGATGAGTTCCGGGGGCGTGAGCCAACGTCGACGGGGCGGCAAGCCGCTCAAGCGTGTGACGGGGAAGCGTCCAGAGTTGCGAACCGTCGTGGTCTTCTGCGAAGGAGAGAAGTCCGAGCCGGATTACGTCAACGGGATCAAACGGTTACCGCACGTCAAGCAGAACACGGCCCTCAACCTGGAGATCCACCCTGAACAGGGAGCGCCGATCACCTTGGTGCGGATGGCGGTCGAGCGGAAGAAGGACCCCGAGGTCGACGAGTGCTGGTGCCTGTTCGACGTCGAATGGCCGCAGAACCATCCGAGTCTGCACGCGGCCACCACACTCGCCAAGGCACATGACATCAACCTGGCGGTCTCCAACCCGTGCTTCGAGCTGTGGTTGATCCTGCATCACCGAGACTATCCGCGATTCGACAACACCGATGTGGTCGAGAGAGCGAGCCGGGCGCTGGAAGGGCGTAAAGGCAAGGGCATCGACGCCGGCTTCTACATGCCGTTGCGCAAGGAGGCCGCTCGCCGGGCGCTCCGGCTCGACAATCGGCATGCGAGCGCGGGTGTGTCCTTTCCGCACGACAATCCGTCGTCGGGGATGCACCGGTTCCTTACGGCGGTGGAAGGACCGGAGGGCTGATCCGATGGGACGGCCCGGTGTGCCGGGACCGAGGAAGGGCCGGCACACCGGGCCTGTTCGAGGGCCGCCGGCGAGGTCAGGCGGCGGGGGTGAGCAGGTCGGCGGTGAGGTCGCTGGTGGAGCTGATCACGCCGCAGCGGGTCTGGACGTGGCGCAGGGCGTCGGCGTGGTGGGCGGGGCTGAAGTCGGCGACCCCGTCGGTGACCACGAAGGGCTGGATGCCGCGCATGAAAGCGTCCAGAGCCGTGGCCAGGACGCCGATGTGGGCGTAGACGCCGGTGACGATCAGCTGGTCGCGGGAGCCGAGCCGGTCGGCCAGGTCGGTGCCGACGAACGCGCTGTAGCGGCGTTTGGTCAGGACCACGTCGCCGGGGGCGGGACGCAGGGCGTCGGTGATCGCCAGGGCCCGCGGGTCGGCGGGCGGGCCGTCGCCCCAGAAGTCCTGGAGCAGGCCGCGTTCCTCAGCCGACTGGCCGCCGGGCTGGGCGGAGAAGAAGACCGGGATTCCGGTACGGGCGGCGTGCTCGCGCAGCGTGGTGATGTTGCCGATCACCTTGGAGAGCAGGGCGTTGTCGGCCGTGCCGAACGGGGCGAGGAAGTAGTTCTGCATGTCGTGCACGAGCAGCGCGGCCCGGGACGGCTCGACCCGCCAGTCCACCTTGCCGGCGGAACGGGTGAAGCCGCTCGGAACGTGGTACGGGGTGATGCGGGGAAGCATCAGTCGGTTCCTTTCGAGGTGCCAGGGGTGGCGGCAGAGGAGGCGCCGGGGGTGGTGGCCAGGTCACGGAGGAGGGTGCGCAACTCGCGGCGGCTGGTCTTGCCGACGCCGGTGACCGGGAAGCGGTCGACGACCCGGAGCTTGTCCGGGATCTTGAAGGCGGCCAGTCCCCGGTCCCGCAGGTGGGCGCGGATCTGCGGCAGCCGCGGGGCGGTCGCGCCGTCCTTGACCACGATGAAGGCGCAGGTGCGTTCACCCAGGTAGTCGTCGGGCAGGGCGACCACTGCCGCGTCGTGCACGGCCGGGTGGGTGAGCAGGTGGTCCTCGACCTCCTCGGCGGCGATCTTCTCGCCGCCGCGGTTGATCTGGTCCTTGGCCCGGCCCTCGACGATCAGGTAGCCGCCGCCGACCCGCCGGACCAGGTCGCCGGTGCGGTAGAAGCCGTCGGCGGTGAACGCGGTCCGGTTGTGAGCCTCTGCGTTCCAATAACCCCGGATGGTGTACGGGCCCCGCGTCAGCAGATGCCCGACGGCCCCCTCCGGCACCGGCACGTCGGCGTCGTCGACGATCAGCACCTCGTCGTCGGGGGAGATCGGCCGTCCCTGGGTGTGCAGGACGATGTCGTCGCCGTCGTCGAGGCGGGTGTAGTTGACCAGTCCCTCGGCCATCCCGAAGACCTGCTGAAGTTTGCAGCCGAGCACCGGGCCGACCCGCGCGGCGACCGAGTCGAGCAGTTTGGCGCCGCCGACCTGCAGCACCTCCAGGCTGGACAGGTCCGGGGAGAGACGTTCCGCCGCGTCGAGCCAGAGCAGGGCGAGCGGCGGGACCAGGGCGGCGATGGTGACCCGTTCGCGGGCGATCAGCGGGAACACGGTCGCCGGGTCGGGCGTGGTGGAGAGGACCACGGTGCCGCCGGCGTGGAAGACCCCGAGGACGCCGGGCGACGACATCGCGAAGTTGTGCGCGACCGGCAGCACGACCAGGTAGGAGCTGCCGGGGGTGAGCCCGCAGATGCCGGCGCTCTCCCGGACGCTGTAGAGGTAGTCGTCGTGGGTGCGCGGGATCAGTTTCGGCAGGCCGGTGCTGCCCCCGGAGAGCTGGAGGAAACCCAGGTCCGAGGGGACGGGGCCGGGCGGCAGGTCACCGTCCACGTAGAGGTCGGCGAGGGCGGTGTGGTCGCCCGGGTCGCCGGCCACGATCATCCGGGCGGAGCCGGCGACCGCGGCCAGGGTGCGGTGGTCGAAGCCGTCGTACACGTCGGTGGTCACGATCGCGGTCGCCGACGTGTGCGAGCAGAAGTAGCCGATCTCGGCGGCGCGGTGCGCGGGCAGGGCGAACACCGGCAGGGCGCCCAGCCGGAACAAGGCGAAGATCACGTCGAAGTACTCGGCGACGTTCGGCATCTGGACCACGACCCGGTCGCCATGGCGTACCCCGAGGTTGTGGAAACCGGCAGCGAGCCGCAAGGCGCGCTCGCGCAGTGACCGGTAGCTGATCCGGCGTTCGCCGTCGACGACAGCGATGCGGTCGCCGAACCTGTCCGCGGCGGTACGGAGCAGGTCGTCGAAGGTCTGCCCGGTCCAGTGACCGGCTTTGCGGTAGCGGTCGGCGAAGTCGTCAGGCCACATCGAACACTCCCAGCGCGGTCAGGATCGTGCCGAGCTTGGCGGTGGTCTCGGCGAGTTCGGAGTCGGGGTCGGAGGCGGCGACGATGCCGGCGCCGGCGTACACCTCGAGGCCGTCCGGGCCGGACGTGGCGCAGCGGATGGTGACCGCCCACTCGCCGTCGCCGGAGGCGTCGCTCCAGCCGACCATGCCGGCGAAGAAACCCCGGTCGAACGGTTCCAGCTCGGCGATCGCCCGGCGGGCCACGGCGGCCGGGGTGCCGCACACCGCGGGCGTCGGGTGCAGGGCGGTGGCCAGGGCCAGCGACGACACGTCGGGGTCCCGGATCTCGCCGGTGATCCGCGAGCCGAGGTGCCACATGGTGGGGGTGGCGGTCAGCGTCGGCTCGGACGGCACCCGCAGATCGCGGCAGAACGGCAGCAGGCCCTCGGCGACGGCCTCGCTGGCGAACGTGTGCTCGTGCAGGTCCTTGGCGGACTCCAGCAGGCCGGCGGCGCGGCGGGCGTCCTCGGCCGGGTCGGTGCTGCGCGGGATCGAACCGGCCAGGGGGTTGGCGCTGACGGTCCGGCCGTGCCGGGCGACCAGCAGTTCGGGGCTGGCGCCGAACAGGGTGCGGCCGCCGCCGAGGTCGATGCCGAAGGTGTAGCTGCCGGCGCCGCTCAGCGCGAGCGCCCGCACCACCGGGGTGGGGTCGAACCCGTCGGCGGCCAGCCGCAGCGCCCGGGCCAGCACCACCTTGGTGTACGCGCCGGCCCGGATGTCCTCGACGGCGCGGGCGACCGCCGCGACGTACCCCGGATCCGGGATCGGCGGCAGGCTCTCCCGGGCGGCCGACGCGGGCGGCACCGCCGGGGCCGATCCGATCACGGCGGCCCGGCGCAGACGCTCCGGGACGATCAGGCGGGCCGGGGCGTCGGGGGCGAACGGGACGGCGCCGACGACGGTCCGTACCGGGTGCCCGCAGGTGGCGAACACGTCGGCGACCTGTTCGGGCAGGCCGTCCAGACCGGACGTGTTCACCTCCTCGTGAACGCCTTCGGCGAGCAGGGTGCCGCCCGGCGACACGAACACCGACGACTGCGTGGCCGTGTAGGCGTCGAGCAGGTCGGCACCGTCGAGAGTGGAGACGGCGACGGACACGAAGATTCTCCCTTCACCGGCTGAGGACGAGCCGGTCGGTGATCAGGCTCGGAGGGTGGCTCCGCCGTCGACGTACAGGTCGTGCATGGTGATGTGCCGCGCCTGGTCGGAGGCGAGGAACAGCACGGCGTCGGCGATGTCCTCCGGGGTGGCGATGCGCCCGAGCGGGATGCCGACGCGGAAGCTGGCCGGATCCCCGTCGAGGACCGGCGACGGCACGCCGCCGGTCCAGAGCTGCCGCTGCATCGGCGTGTCGGTGGAGCCGGGGGCGACCACGTTGCAGCGGATCCCGTGCGGCGCCAGCTCCAGGCCGAGACACTTGGTGAACATGGTGGTGGCGGCCTTGGACGCGGCATAGGCGGACATGCCGGTCCGTGGCACGCCGGCCGCGTTCGACGAGACGGTGACGATCGCGCCGGAGCGGCGGGGCACCATCCGCCGGGCCACCGCGCGGCTGGTGTGGAAGACGCCCGTGGTGTTGACCGCGAAGGTATGTGCCCAGTCCTCGTCGGTGAGGTCGACGACCTCGCCCAGATGCAGCACACCGGCCACGTTGACCAGCAGGTCGAGGGGGCCGAGGAAGCGCTCGGCGGCGTCCACGGTGGCCTCCACCAGGCCCGCGTCGGTGACGTCGGCGACCAGCGGGAGGATGCCGGGATGCTCGTCGGCGAGCTGCTTGACGCCCTCGTCGGTGCGGTCGGTGGCGGCGACCCGGACCCCTTCGGCGGCCAGCGCCCGGGCGACGGCCCGGCCGATGCCCTGACCGGCTCCGGTGACCAGAGCGGTCTTGCCGTCGAGGCCCCTCACCAGGCCTCACCGGCGATGTCGTTGCTGTCCACAGACGGCTCCTTACTTAGGTAAGGCTAACCTAGCACTGACGCCACGCGGCGGGCAGAGGGGGACTTTCGGCCCGGGACCGCGCGATCCCTCCCGTGCGCCAATGAGGACATGACCACGACCGTTTCGGTACAGCCCCGCAAGGACGAGCGCTACGCCACGCCGACCGGGGATCCCTGCCCCTACACGCTGCGCACGGACGGGACCGTGGACGGCGACGGCGCCTGCCGGGGCTGCGGAAACTGCGTCCTGGGAGCCGATTGGCAGAAATGACATTGGCAGCGCGGGGCGTACGGCCCGTACGGTGGGGCACGTGGTCGATGCGCTCAGTGACGTAGTGACGACGCAGCGTATGGAGTCTGCCCGCCGGCCGATCGCCTGGTGGCCGGTCGGCCTGATCGCGGCCTCCGTCACGCTACTGCTTCTGATCACCTCCAACCGATACGGCTACCACCGCAACGAGCTGTACTTCCGGCTCCTCGCCGAGCATCCACAGTGGGGTTACGCCGACCAGCCGCCGTTCACGCCGATGCTGGTCAGGCTGGGAATCGAGGCCTTCGGCGACACCCTCTGGGCAATCCGGGCGCCGGCCGCGGTGCTGCTCGGGCTCACCGCCGTGGTGGCCGCGCTGATCGCCCGCGAGACCGGTGGTGGCCGGGTCGCCCAGACGATCGCGGCGTCCGCCGTCTTCGGCGTCTTCCCGCTCTCGTCGGCACATGTGACATCCACCACGACCACCGATCTGCTGGTCTGGCTCGGGGTGCTCTTCTGCACCGTCCGGGCCCTGCTGTGGGACCGCCCCCGGGCCTGGCTCGGCGCCGGCGTGGTGGCCGGGCTCGGGCTCTACAACAAGCACCTGGTGGTGCTCCTGCTGCTCTGCCTCGGCGCGGCGCTGCTGCTGGCCGGGCCACGGTCGGCGCTGCGCTCCCGGCACCTGTGGGCGGGCGCGGCGCTGGCCCTGGTGATCGGCCTGCCCAACCTGATCTACCAGGTGGCCAACGGGTTCCCGCAGGCGGAGATGGCGGCGGCGATCGCGGCGGACAAGGGCGGCGAGTCCCGGCGGATGCTGCTGCCGCTGCAGTTCGCGCTGCTCACCCTGCCGCCGGTGTGGATCGCCGGGATCGTCGTGGTGCTGCGGCACCCCCGGCTGCGGGTGCTCCGCGCGATCGCCGTGGCGTACCCGCTGATGCTGCTGCTGGTGCTGGTCACGGCCGGTCAGCCGTACTATCCGGTGGGTCTGCTCCTCGGTCTTCTCGCGATCGGCGCGGTGCCGGTGGAACGGTGGGCCGCCGGCCGCGCCGGGCGGAAGGCGCTGGCCGGCGCGGGGGTGCTGATCACCGCCGTGGCCGGGGTGCTGGGCTCGCTGCCGGTGATCCCGGTGGACCGGCTGGCCGGGTCCCTGCCCGCCGAGGTGAACCAGACGATCGCCGATCAGATCGGCTGGCGGGAGTACGTGTGGCAGGTCGGCGCCGTGCACGCCGGCCTGGCCGAGGCCGACCGGCGCAAGGCGGTGCTGTTCACCGGCAACTACGGGGAGGCCGGCGCCCTGGATCGGTACGGCCCGTCACTCGGCCTGCCGGAGGTCTACAGCGGACACAACGAGCTGCACCGGTACGGCCCGCCGCCGGAGTCGAAGACGGTGGTGATCGCGGTCCTGCAGGCCGAGCCGGACCGGGCGTCCGCGATGCTCGGCGCCTGCCAGACCCGGGCCCGGCTGAGCAACTCCCTCGGCGTCGAGAACGAGGAGGTCGGCGCCCGCGTCTACCTCTGCCGCCGCACCGAGCCGTGGTCTGACGTCTGGCCCCGGCTGGCTCACTTCTCCTGACAGACCGCCGTCACCACCAGGTCGTCGCCGACCAGGAACCGGCCGTGCATCGCGGGCCAGGGCGCCTCGACCCGCAGCCACGCGGTGAACGCGCCGGCGGCCGGGTCGATCTCGATCCGCGCGTCCTCGAACCCGAGCCACCGCCGGGTCAGCGGGAACCAGGCCTTGTAGACCGACTCCTTCGCGGAGAACAGCAGCCGGTCCCAGTGCACCGACGGATCCGCCTCGGCCAGCGCCGCCAGATGCTCCACGTCGCCCGGGGCGGTCACCGCGCCGATCACCCGCGGCGGGAGCGGGGCGTGCGTCTCCGCGTCGATGCCCACGCTCGCCAGATCGGCGGTCCGGACGACGGCCGCGCCACGGAACCCGGCGCAGTGCGTGATGCTGCCCGCCACCCCGGCCGGCCAGATCGGCTCCCGGCGCGGCCCGGGCCGGATCGGCACCGGCGCGAACCCCAGCTTCACCAGCGCCTCACGGGCGCAGCGCCGGGCCGTGACGAACTCCCGCCGGCGGCCCGCCACCGCTGTCGCGATCAGGTCCTCCTCGCCCGGGAAACAGGGCTCGTCGGGGTCGTCGGTGAACGCCTCGGCGGTGATCACCGAGGAGGGCAGTAGGGCATCGAGCACCAGGGAAGTGTGTCACCCCCGGCCGGCCGAATACGCGAAGGGCATTCGCTGGAAACCTCACGGAGGCACAATGGCGGCATGGATCTTCGACAGGGCATCGGTCTACGCAAACTGGGCAAGACCGCCGAAGAGTTCCAGCAGGACCTGTTGAGCAACCTCTACTACCGGCGCGGCACCACCGTCGAGTCGGCGAGCGCGCGGGACGCGTACGAGACGCTGTCGCAGACCGTCCGCGACCGCCTCGCCGAACGACGCGCCAGAACCGCCGCCGCGCACTACGCCAGTAACCCCCGCTGGGTCTACTACCTCTCCGCGGAATACCTGCTCGGCGCGCAGCTCGAACAGAACCTGCTCTACTCCGGCACCGGTGAGATCGCCGCCGAGGCGGTGAAGGCCCTCGGTTTCAGCATCGAGGACCTGGAGGGCCTCGACGTCGAGCCGGGCCTCGGCAACGGCGGCCTGGGCCGGCTCGCGGCCTGCCTGGTCGACTCGATGGCGACCCGCGACATCCCGGCGGTGGGCTACGGCATCCGCTACGACCTCGGCATCTTCCGCCAAGTCATCACCGAGAACGGGCAGACCGAGCTGCCCGACGACTGGGCGTTCCAGGGCAACCCGTGGGAGTTCCCGGCGCCCGACGACAGGCAGACCGTCGGCTTCTACGGCCACACCGAGCCGGTTCCCGGCTCGCAGACCCGCAAGGTGTGGGTGCCGGGCGAGATCGTGCTCGGCGAGCCGAGCCACATGCTCATCCCGGGTTACGGCACCGAGACCGTCAACATCGTCCGGTTGTGGAGCGCCAAGGCCAGTGAGGCGTCGTTCGACCTGTCCCGCTTCTCCGCCGGGCAGTACGCCGAGGCGGTCGAGGAGGCGGTCCGCGCCGAGAACATCAGCAAGGTCCTCTACCCCGACGACAGCACCGAACTGGGCCGGGAGCTGCGGCTCAAGCAGCAGTACTTCCTGGTGTCCTGCTCGCTGCGGGACATCATCCGGCGGTTCCGGCTGCGCAACGAGGGCTGGGACGACTTCGCCGAGAAGACGGTGATCCAGCTCAACGACACCCATCCGACGATCGCGATCGCCGAGCTGATGCGGCTGCTCGTCGACGAGTACGAGCTGGAGTGGGACCGGGCCTGGGAGATCACCCGGAAGACCTTCGCGTACACCTGCCACACCCTGCTGCCGGAGGCGCTGGAGACGTGGCCGGTGCACATGTTCGAGCGGCTGCTCCCCCGCCACCTGGAGATCATCTACCTGATCAACATGCTGTTCCTGCGGGAGGTCGAGGCCCGGTTCCCCGGTGACCACGCCAGGCTGCGGCGGATGTCGATCATCGGCGAGGAGCCGCGGATGGTCCGGATGGCGCACCTCGCGGTGGTCGGCACCGAGGCCGTCAACGGCGTCGCCGAACTGCACTCGAAACTGCTGCGCGAAACGGTGCTCAACGACTTCGCCGAGCTGTGGCCGGCCAAGTTCCAGAACGTCACGAACGGCATCTCGCCGCGCCGGTTCGTCCGGATCGCCAACCCGCGGCTGTCCGACCTGATCACCGAGGGCCTCGGCACCGACACCTGGATCCGCGACCTGGAACGCCTGGAAGGGCTGGAGCGGCTCGCCGACGACGCCTCGTTCCGGGACCGCTGGCAGGCGATCAAACGGGCCAACAAGGTGGACCTGGCGGCCGGCGACCCGGACTCGCTCACCGACGTGATGATCAAGCGGTTCCACGAGTACAAGCGGCAGCAGCTCAAACTGCTCCACGTGATCACCCTGTACCACCGGATCCGGCAGGAACCGGGCCGCGACTGGGTGCCGCGCACGGTGCTGTTCGCCGGGAAGGCGGCGCCCGCCTACCACGCGGCGAAGGACATCATCCGGCTGATCGCCACGGTCGCGGCCGCGATCGAGAGGGATCCGGTCGTCTCGCCGTACCTCAAAGTGGTCTTCCCGTCGAACTACAACGTCACCCTCGCCGAGAGGATCATCCCGGCCGCTGACCTGTCCGAGCAGATCTCGCTCGCCGGCAAGGAGGCGTCCGGCACCGGCAACATGAAACTGGCGCTCAACGGCGCGCTCACCATCGGCACCCTGGACGGCGCCAACATCGAGATCCGTGCCCGGGTCGGTGAGGACAACTTCTTCCTCTTCGGCCTGGACGCGTACGAGGCCGCCAACGCGCGGATCAACGGGTACTTCCCGCACCGCTACTACGAACACGACAAGGAGCTGCGGGCCGCCCTGGACGCGCTGGGCTCCGGCACGTTCGGCGAATCCGGCCAGCGTGTCGCCGCCTCCCTGATGAACTGGGACGAATACCTCACGCTCGCCGACTACCGCTCCTACCTCGACTGCCAGGAAGAGGTCGAGCAGGCGTGGCGCGACCGGGAACGCTGGACCCGGATGTCCATTCTGAACACCGCGCACAGCGGCTTCTTCAGCTCCGACCGCACGATCGCCGACTACGCCGCCCGCATCTGGCGCGTCGCCCCGGTGCCGGTCCCGCACGACGGCTGAGGTCTGCCGCAGCACCGGGACGGCGCGTCGCTGACGCGCCGTCCCACCTGCTTTTCGGCTGGTTCCGGGGGCTGTCCCGGCTTCGCTGGGACAGCCCCCGGAACCAGCCGGGGTCTAACGATGACGACCGGGGGCCGGCAGGCGGTGGCGGCCGGGCGGGCGGGAGTGCGAGCCGGCCAGCAGGAGGCCGCCGGTGGCGAGGATCAGGACGCCGGTCAGGGCCAGGGCGGTGGCCGGGGACCCGGTGAGCGGAATGTCCGGGCGGGCGCCCGGCGGGCCGGCCGGGTCCGGGCGGCGTGGGGTGACGACGCTCGCCGGGGCGGTCGCCTCCACCTCGTCGCCCGCGTCGGCGCGGGTCAGCGAGCCGGTCGCCCGCGCCTCGTTGGTGTAGCGGCCGGACACGATCTCCTGGCGGGTCAGGTGGTACACGCCGGAGACGCAGACCGCCTTCTCGCCCGGGGCGAGGGTGGCCGGGACACAGGTGACGCCGGTGGGCAGGCCGGTGATCCGCAGCGCGGTGACGGTGACATTGCCGGTGTTGGTGACGACGATCTGCGAGGTCACGTCGTCGGCGGCGCTGAGGACCCCGTCGCCGTCCACATCGGTCCAGGTGGCGGTCTGGGCGGCGGTCAGGACAGGGCGGGCCGCGGCGAGCGGGACGGTCACGGCGACCGGGCGGAACGAGACGGGGTCGTGGCCGGGCCGGGTTCCGATCACCCGGGCCGTCTCCCGGAACGCGCTGCCCCGGTCCATCTCGGCCTGGCTGACCCGATGCGTGCCGGCGGTGGCGCAGACGACGGTGGCCCGTACCGCCAGGGTGGTCTCCGGGCAGGCGCCGGAACCGAACATCGCGCTCGCCACCGTCACACCCGTCATCGTCACGTCGCCGTCGTTGGTGACCCGGTAGCGGAAGCCGACGGTGTCGCCGGCCTCGACCCCGGCACGGCTGGTCACGGCGGTCACCGTCAGGGTCAGCGACGGGGCGCCGGACACCACCGGCACGGTCGCGGTGGACGGCCCGTACCGCTGGACGGCGGTGGCGGAGTCCGGGACGCCGGTGACGTACGCGGTCTCGGTGATCCCGCCGCCGGTGTCGACATGCGCCTGGGCCACCGGGTAGGCGGCGGCGGTGCAGGTCATCGACGCGCGGACGGCGAGGGTGGCGGCCGGGCAGCTGACGTCCCGGCCGAGAGCGGCGACGACGGTGACCGTACCCATCGAGATGGTGCCGTTGTTGGTCACCAGATAGGTCCAGGCGACGGTGTCCCCGGCGGCCGCTTCGACGGCGGACCGTATCCCGGTCATCTTGCGTACTCCGGCGGTCCGTACGGCGCCGGACGTCTCGATGGTCAGCGACGGCGCCGGCACCATGACCGGGAGTTCCGAGGTGAACGAGCCGAAGTCGTCCGGCGTGGTGGCGGCCGGCGTCTGCGCGGTGAGCCGGACCTTCTCGACGACGGGGTTCCCGGCGGCCACGTCGGCGCTGGTGACCGTGTAGCCGGACGGCGCGGCGCAGGTCATCGTGTCGCCGGCCGCAACCGACACGCCCGGGCAGGTGATCGGCCCGAAGCGGGCGCTGGTCAGGTCGATCCGGCGCATCGTGACGTTACCGGCGTTGCGTACCAGATAGGTGTAATCGATCCGGTCGCCCGCCTCGACCGCGTCGGCGTGCGCGGCCGGGGTCACCGCCGGGGTGACCACGACGGTGAGCAGGCCGGACGCCGGGGCGACCGGAACCGTGACGGTGGTGGCGGCCTGTTCGGTGGGCGCGGTGGCGCTCGGCTGCCGCCCCAGGACGGCGGCGGAGAAGGACAGCGGGACTCCGGCGTCCACGTCCGCGCGGGACACCGGGTAGCCCTGCGTGGTGGCGCAGTACATCGAGGCGGCCACCGCGAGGGTGCTGCGCGGGCAGGACACCGGCACCGGATCACCGGTCACCGAGACGTCCCGCATCGTCACGTTGCCGGTGTTGGTGACCAGGTGATCCACGGTGACCACGTCCCCGGCCTCGACGCCGCCGGCGCGTTCGGGCGGGTCGACGGCGGCGGTGGCCCGGATGGTCAGGGCGGGCGCGGCGACGGCCACCCGGACCGGCGCCGACATCTGCGCCGACGCGGGCGGGTGGCCGGTTCCGGCGCCCTGGCCGGTGACCACGGCGTTGTTGCGGATATCGGCGCCGGCGTCCACATCGTCCTGGGTGACCAGGTACGGCGCCGTCGATCGGCAGGTGAGCGTGGCCGACACGGCGAGGGTGGTCTGCCCGTGGCAGTCGGCACTGCCGCCGATCGCGTCGACCAGGGCGAGCGCGCTGATCGTGACGTTGCCGTCGTTGGCGATCTCGTACTCGTAGGTGATCGGGTCGCCGGCTCCGGCCCGCCCGGTGACCTGCGGATCCACGTCCAGGGTCAGCACCGGCGCCGGCATCTCCACGGCGACGGCGGAGGTGAACGGCCCGTACGGGGTGAGCACCCCACCGGCCGGGATCCCCCGCGCGGTGGCGCTCGACGCGATCGGCACCCCCGCGTCGACCTGTGCCTGCGTCACCGTGTGCGGCACCGGAACGCAGGACGCCGAGGCCCCCACGGCGAGGCTGCCGGGGCAGTTGACCGGGCCGAGCAGGACGTCGGTGACGGTGATCGACGACATGGTGAGGTTGCCGTTGTTGGTGACCTCGAACGCGTACGTGACGGTGTCGCCCACGGCCGCCGCGCTCTGCCGGGTGGGCGGGCTGACCGTGGGGGTGACCAGCACGGCGAGGGAGTCGGTGGCGACGGCGACCGGCACGCTCGCGGTGACCAGGCCGTACTGGCTGGTGTTCGCGGCGCCCGGGGTGGCCGCGACGACCCGGACGGTGTCGGTGACCGGGAGCCGGCTGTCGATGTCGGACTGTGCCACCGGGTACGGCCCGGCCGTGCAGATCATCGGCCCGGCCCCGGCCGCGAGGATGGTCTGCGGGCAGGACGCGGTCCCGCCCTTCGAGCCGGTCACGCCGATCTGGCTCATCGTCAGGTTGCCGGTGTTGCGGACCGCGTACTGGTAACTGATCGTGTTACCGGCTTGCACCCCGTTCTGGTTCGACAGCGGTGACACCGCCGGGGTGACGGTCAGGCCCAGCGCGGGGGCGGCCGCGGCGACCGTCATGGTCACCGTGGCGGTGTCGTTGGCGGCGGCCGGGTCGGTGCTCTCCGACGACACGACGGTGATCCGGCCGGTGAGGGCGCCGTAGCCCTGGGCGATGCCGGTGAAGTCGAGGATCGCGGTGGCGCCGGCCGCCAGCACCGGGATCGTCCAGGTCGAGCCGCTGTAAGCGCCGGAGCTCGGCACGCCGGAGGTGATCGAGAGGCCGGCCTGCGGCTCGTCCCGGACGATCACCTGCCGGGCATCGGACGGCCCGGTGTTGCGGATGGTGGCCCGGAACCGTACCTCCTCGGACTGCACGATCGGCGGGACCGTGATCAGCGCCTGGGTGATCGACAGGTCGGAGCGGCGTTGCACGGGGACGGTCCCGGTCGCCGTGTTGTTGCCGGCCGCCGGGTCGGGCGAGGAGGTGCTCGCCTCGGCGACGCGGGTCACCGCGACGCCGGCGTACGCGGCCGGCAACAGGCCCTCGAACGTGACGTTCCAGGTGGCGGCGGTGGCCAGGACGGTACGGGTGCAGTCCCACACCCCGCCGACGGTGGTGACCGTCCCGACGCTCCAGGCGCCGGTGGTCTGGAAGACGCAGGTGCCACCCGGGGCGGTCGCGGACGGGACCTCCCAGCCGGCCGGGACCGCCTGCCGCACCACCACGCCCTCGGCCCGGGTCGGCCCGCTGTTGCCGACGACCACCGCGCTGCGCAGGTTCTCCCCGGCCACCACCGCGCCGCCGCCCGGGTTCGAGACGGTCTGGGTGACGCCGACGTCGCTGCGCAGCAGAACCGTGAAGGCGACCGTGGCGGTGTCGTTGACGCTCACGTTGTCCGTGGTCGGGGAGATCACCGTGGTGGTGGCCTGGCCGGGGCCGGCCTGCGTGTCCCAGCCGAGCTGGGACACGCCGTTCAGGGTCTTCGTCTCGCCGGGGCCGAGCCGGTCCAGCGTGCAGGCGGTGGCCGTGCAGAACGCCGGCCGGACGATCGTCATACCGGGCGGCACCACCGTGTTGAACGAGACGTTCGTCGCCTCGGACGGCCCGTTGTTGGTCACGGTGAGCGAGTAGGACACCGATTCGCCGGGGTACGCGGTCGCGGCCCCGATGCTGAGCGAGACCCCCACGTCGGCGACCGCGGTGCCGGCCGACTGCACCGAGACGTTGTTGTTGGCGACGTTCGGGTCCGGGGTCAGGGAGACCACCGAGACCGCGTTGTTGATCGCTGTGACGCCGGCGCCCAGCCGGATCACGACGGTGACGGTGACGGTGACGCCCGTGTCGATCGGCCCGAGCCCGCACTCGACGATCCGGGCCGTGGCCGTGTAGGCGCAGGCGCCGCCGTTGCCGCCCGAGACACTGCTGCTGACGTACGTGTTCCCGGTCGCGACCGGGTCGGACAGCCCGATCTGCCGCGCCATCGACGGCCCGGTGTTGGTGACCGGGATCGTGTAGGTGACGGTGTCGCCGGCCACCGGCACCGGCGGTGACGCGGTCATCGTCACGCCCAGGTCGCCGATCGCGGTGACGGCGGCACTGACCGAGGCGCTGTTGTTGGCGGCGCTCATCTCGTACGTCGCACTGCTGATCGTCACCGGCAGCACCGCCTGCGCGCCGACGGTGGCCGCGGACGGCACGTCCGCACCGACCCGCATGGTGACCGTCGCACCGACCGGCAGGGCCGCGATGTCGCAGGTGGCGACCTGCCCGCTGATCGCGCACGTGCCGCCGGGCGCGGTCGCGCCGATGCCGGTGAGCCCGGGCGGGACGGTCGCGGCGAGTTTCACCGCGGTGGCCGTGTTCCGCCCGGTGTTGGTGGCGGTGGCGGTGATCTCGGCGCGCTGCCCGGCGACCACGCCCGCGCTGCTCAGCACGGCGGTCACGGACAGGTCGGCGGCGGGCGCGACGGCAGTGGCGGCGGCGCCGGACACCGAGGTGGGCCGGTTGCCGGTCAGCGCGTCGGTGTAGGTGGCGGTGGCGTCGTTGCTCACGGTGGAGCCGGCGGTCGCCGTGTCGACGGTGACCTGGTAGCTGAAGGCGCGGGTCTCGCCCGGTTGAAGGGTGCCGCCGGCCGAGGCGCCCGCCCCGTCCCCGGCCCGGACCCGGATCGTCCGGCTCGCCGGGTCGTACTCGCCGGTGTCGCCGTCCGCCGGGTCGCTGACCGTGGCGCTGGCCGACCCGGTGATCGACCGGATCGAGCCGGGCACGTAGCTCACGCCGGCCGGCAGCGTGTCGGTGAGCACGGACAGCCGGGCCGGGTTGCCGCCGTCGTTGCGGGCGGCGACGGTGTAGGTGAGCGTGTCGCCGATGTTCGCCGTGGCCGCGCTGACCGAGGTGGTCGTGGTGAGGCAGGCCGAGGTGCCGAAGCTGATGGCGTCCAGGAAGTTGCCGTGGGTCGGCTTGTTCTGCGCCGCCGAGATCGACCGGAACGCGAAGCGGGTGGTGGTCTGCCCGGACGGAACGGTGTACATGCCCGAGTAGGAGCCCCACGCGGTGTTCGGGTCGACGATGTCGCCGCCCTGCTTGACGCCGAGCGCCTCGGAGCCGGCCGGCCCGATCCACACGCCCATGGTGTCGGTGCCGAGCCGGCCGCGGTGCCGCAGCTCCCAGCGCAGCGTCTCGCCGGGCACGGTCGGCAGCTCCTGGTAGAGGGTGGAGACCAGGTTCGCGTTGAGTTCGGCGTACTGGGTGCCGACGGCGGCGTCCGGCGCGGCGTACTTGTTGCCGGTCATCTCGTGCCACAGCTCGATCTGGTTGTCCGAGGCGGTGGTGAGCCAGCCCGGCACCAGGGTCTGGGACATCACCTTGTAGGTGCCCTCGGGGATGACCGGGGTCTCGAAGTCGCCGTTGGTCAGCGTGGTCGCGGCCGGGCAGACCGTCGGCGCGGCCAGGGCCGGGCGTCGTTCGTACGGGAACGCCACGAGCAGCGTGCCCAGGATGGCGCTGAGCAGGATCCGTCCGAACACAGGCCTCAAGATATGCGGCGGATATGAGATTTGTTCCGGTTTCGTGCGATCGCGCTCCCGGTAACGTGGCCGTCGTGTTCATCAGGGCGATCCGGCTGGACGAGACACCGCATCAGGGCTATCCGTTCAGCCTGCCCGTCGTCCGGGCCCTCTCCGGCCACGGCGAGGTGCGCCTGCCCACCCCGGTCACGATGCTCGCCGGGGACAACGGCAGCGGCAAGTCGACACTGATCGAGGCGATCGCGGTCGCCGCCGGGTTCAACCCCGAGGGCGGCACCACCTCGTTCAACTTCGCCACCCGGGCCACCGAGTCGTCGCTCGGCGCGCACCTGACCCTGGTCCGCCACCCCGGCCGCAAGCCCCGCACCGGGTTCTTCCTGCGCGCCGAGTCGTACTACAACGTCGCCACCGAGATCGAGCGCCTCGACGTGACCGCCTCCTACGGCGGCGTCTCCCCGCACCAGCGCTCGCACGGCGAATCGTTCCTGGACCTGGCCGCGCATCGGTTCGGGCCGGCCGGGCTGTACCTGCTCGACGAGCCGGAGGCGGCGCTGTCCGTGCAGGGCTGCCTCGCCCTGCTGCTGCGGATCGCCGACCTGGTCGACGCCGGCAGCCAGTTCGTGATCGCGACCCACTCGCCGGTCCTGCTCGCCTGCCCCGGCGCCACCATCCTGGAGATCGGGCCCGGCGGGGCCGTCACCGAGGTCGCCTACGACCAGGCCGAGCCGGTCGCCATGACCCGGGCCTTCCTCGCCGACCCCGGCCGCTTCCTGCGGCACCTTCAGCGCAGGTAGGACACGGCCAGGGCGACGGCCAGCGCGCCGAGTAGGAACCGCAGCGCGGCCTCCGGGATCCTTCGCTGCAGGCGGGCGCCCAGGTAACCGCCGATCAGGCCGCCCAGGCCGCAGAGCAGGCCGAGGACCCAGTGCGGGGCGATCTCCCCGGCGCCGGTGGTGACCGCGATCAGGCCGTACGCGCCGGCGCCCGCGATCGACGTGACGAACGTCGAGGCCAGGGCGGCCGGGGCGACGGTGGCCATCGGGATGCCGTGACCGGCCAGGATCGGGCCGAGCAGGGAGCCGCCGCCGATGCCGTAGACGCCGCCGACCGTACCGGCCAGCAGGCCCAGCCCGGCGACCGCGCCGGACCGCAGCGGCGTCCGGATCCGGCGGGCCGGGCGGACCGCGCGCAGGCAGAGCCAGAGCCCGAGGGGCAGCAGGACGGCCGCCACCACGTACCGGAACATCCGTGGGCCGGGCAGCGCGAACACCCGCAGGAACGCGCCGAGCACCACACCGGGCAGGGTGCCGGCGATCAGCAGCCGGGTCAGCGCCCGGTCGAACCCGCGTGAGCGCAGGTACCGCAGCAGCGCGCCGGGGCCGGCGACCACGTTGTAGAGCAGGTTCGTCGGGGTGACCGCCGGGTTCGGCACGTGCAGCACGCTGAGCTGGACCGGCAGCAGGAAGACCGCCCCGGAGACGCCGACCGGCGCGGTCACGATCGAGATGAGCAGCCCGGCGGCGAACCCGGCCAGGCCGGTCTGCCAGCCGGTGTCCACCGGGCGAACCTACCGTCCCCGGCGTTCGGCTGATATTCGTGTCTCACCGGCCGAACTCCTCTTGCCGTACACCTGCCAAGATCTCTACCGTCGTCCGGTCCGAACAATGCCGCGGGGGGTGCCGATGCGTGACGAGGCGTTCCGCGCGTATTTCGAGCGGCATCATGCCTCGCTGTCGCGTCTGGCGTTCCTGATGACCGGCGAGACCGACGTGGCCGACGACCTGGCCGCCGACGCGCTGACCGAGGTGTGGCGGCACTGGGACCGGGTGAACGCGGCCGACGACCCGGTCGCCTACGGCCACGGCATCGTGATGAACCTGGCCCGCAACTGGGTACGCCGCCGCAGCCGGGAACGCCTGCTCTCGTTCGACGCGCTGCGCCGCGACCGGGACACCGACGTTCCGGCCGTCCTCGACGTGCGCGGGGCGCTGCGCCGGCTGCCGCATCGGCGGCGCGCCTGCGTCGTCCTGCGGTACGCCTTCGACCTGCCGGAACGTGAGGTCGCGACGATCCTGGGCATCTCCGTCGGCGCGGTGAAGAGCGCGACCTCCCGGGGCGCGAAACAGCTCGCCGACCTGTTGGGCGACCATGTCCGCATCGACGGCTGGGAGGCGGCACGATGAGGCTCTCCGACGAGCAACTGCGGGCCGCGTTGCGGGTCGAGGCCGAGGCGCACACCCCGGACCGCGAGGCCATGCTGGACCGGATCTCCATGGCCGCGATGCGGGAGAGCGGTTCCCGCCGGCCTGCCGCGATGCCCGGCCGGCGCGGGCCACGGGTGCGGATGGCCGCCGTCGTCGCCGCCGTCGTCGCGATCTTCGGCGGGGGCGGGGTCGGCACGTGGGCCCTGGCCGGCGCCGACGACCGGGACGAGGCCCAGCCGTCCCCCACGACCGCGGCGCCGACGGTGGCGCCCACGACGACCGCTCCCCGCCCCGCGGTGAGCAGCCCGTCGCCTGCCACCCCGGCGAGTCCCACCCCGGCGAGTCCCACCACCACCCGGCCGTCCCCGTCCCGCACCACCCCGGCCGGTGGCGAGCCGGCCACCACGGCCCCGTCCCCGGGGCTCACCAAGGGGCAGCCCGGGTTCACCCGCGAGTCGCAGGGGCCGCTCTGGTCGGACGGCTCGATCGACCCGGACAGCGGCGACACCCAGGGCGCGAGCGTGATCACCCTGAAGACGACCGAGGAACTCACCGCGCTGGAGGTGGTGATCCGGGTGGCCCGTACCGAAGGTCTCGTCTCCCGCGGCGGCACCAAGCAGACGCCCGGCGCCAGCGTCACCACCGCGGTCACCGAGGAGCCCGGCGCGCTGCTCTACCGCTTCACCCTCGCCTCAGCCGACACCCTGGCGCCGGGAACCTACACGTTCACGGCGAAATACACCTACCCGGCCGGCGGCCGCGGCGCGGGCGGCGACACCTACCAGGCCGTCGCCGCCACCGGGTCCGCTTCGCTGGACGTCTACGGCAACTTCTTCTGAGTGGTACGGGCCACGGCAGTGGTCAGTTCTCGATGATGTCGGTGATCGGGCTGGAGTTGCTGATGTTCGGCGGGGCGTTCCACTTCTGCAGCTCGGAGCTGCTGCACGTGGCGACCTTGACCTTGCTCGTCCCGTCCGCGTGCAGGTCCACGTTCTTGACGCCGGTCTTCAGGTCGGTCGGCTGCAGGCAGAAACCCGCGCTGTCCTCGATGCGGTAACTGGTGGTGTAGCTCTTCGTGGCGCGCCGCACGTTCCAGATCAGGTCGGAGGAGATGCCGGTCAGGGCGGTGACGTTCGTCTGCGGGCAGCCGGTCTTCGTCACCGTCACCCAGCTGCTGGAGGTGGCCACCAGCGGCGACTTCAGGCAGAACCGGGAACCACCCGTGATGACGTAGATGACGCCCTTCTTCTCGGTCGCCGGCTCCACCGGAACCGGGTGCAGCCAGGTCTGGTTCCAGTCGACGACACCGTTGGGGTCCTGTTTGCAGAACCACGCGATCATGTACGTCGAGGACGTGGACCGGCTGGTGACGTCCAGGCAGCGGCTGAACTGGGCGTAATTGACCAGCTGGTACGTCTCCTCGCCGGCCATGCCGGCGCCGACCCCGGCGTCGAACCGCCACACGTTCACGGCCGAGTTGCTGCTGCCGCAGGAGCCCAGCTGGACGGTGGAGTCGACCTTGTTCGCCGTGGTCAGGCTGATGCAGAAGTTCTCCACCTTCCGGTCGGCGCTCGTCGACTTGAGGAAGCTGCTGTTGTCGAGACTCCACTGGTAGAGCGGGTTGATGGTCCCGCTCGGACTCGGGCAGGGCTGGAAACCGACCTGCTTGCCCACGGCGTGATCCGTCGCCGCGAACACGCACATGCCGTTCGGGTAGGTGGCCGAGGTGGAATTGACCAGTTTGATGTAGAGCTCTTTGGTGTATTCGAACTGCTGCGTGCTGCCGCCGTTGCAGGTGCGCATCTTGAGCGGCGCGCCCGGCGCCGGGAAGTTCGTCACGGCATCCATGCAGAGGAAGCCGGTCGTGGAGGAGTCGATCCGGATCACACCACCGGTGCTCTGCAGGTTCCGGTTGTCGAGTTTGAAGGTGTACGTCGCGTCCAGGCTGCGGGAGAGGTACTCCTCCTTGGCGCTGCCCGGAGCGGCCATGTTGAGAGTGCCCACGCCCTTGGAGAACAGCTTCGCGGTCTTCGGGGCCTCTTTGATCGGGCACGGCATGTACGTGCCGTCCTCCTTGTAGTACTTGATCTCCACCTCGTACTGGAGTTTCTCCCCGCCCACCCCGGCGTCGCCCTTGATGAGGCAACCCGGCAGGTTCTCCAGAAGGCCGGTCTTCTCGTCGGCGGTGCCGTAGGAGGCCGCAGCGACCCGGGCCATCACGACGTCCAAACCGATCCGGGCCCCGGTGAGAGCAACGGTACGGTCCTTCACCACCCGGGAGCTCTGAACCTGGCGGACCACCACCGGCAGCAGGGCCACCGAGAGGGACAGCCCGATGACGACCGCCAGCAGCGCCATGGTCAGCGACCCACGGTCGTCGTCGGTTCCCCGCGGCTTCGTCATGGTCACGGCCTCGCTGCTTGGCTGCATCGCTTCTCCGTCTGCGGGCTGGCAATGGTGTCGCTGGTGATGTTCTGGGAGGTGAAGGTGAGGTCGACCGGCTGATCCAGGTCGCCGCTCGTCGCCTTGAAGCGGAGCTGGATCATCGAGTACTTGTTGCCCGGCACCGAGACCAGCCCGGGAGTGACCGTCGTGGTCGCGGGACCCGGCTGGTAGACGGTGAACGGCAGCGCGCTCTCGTCGAGGAAGACGTCCGTGGCGAGAGTGGCCGGTCTGCTCGGCGTCAGGTTCGGCAGCTCCCACGTCGCCAGCCGCAAGGCGTTCTCCTTGGTGTCGAACTGGAGCTGCCGGCAGCGTGACTGCGGATCGGTGATGTCCGTCGACAGCTTCTGCCGCGGCGGGACGGCGTACTCGATGTACCAGCGGGTGCCGTCCGCCCCCTTCCCGGGAGCGGAGACGTGGGTCGCGTACCGCAGCTCACGGTCGAGCCGTCCGAAACTGTTGTCCAGCTGGTCGGCGGCGACCGCCATCTGCTCGGTCCGCTTGACATCGGAGAACATCCGGATGAGCGAGGTCGTGACGACGGCCATCACCACGGACATGACCGCCATCGCCGCCACCACCTCGGTCAGCGAGAAACCCTCGTCGCCGGCCGGCCGGCGGCATGTCCACTGCCGCATGCGGGACTCCTCCCCGTTCAACTGACTGTCCAGACGAAGGCGAAGAGGGCGTTCGCCGTGACCGGGTTCGTGCTGGTCGCCGTCACGGTGACGAGGTACGTGCCGGGAACGATCGGTGTGCCGCTGAAGGCGCCCTTGCCCTTGTTCCACGTCACGCCCGGCGGCAGCGTCAGCTCGCTGACCACGTCGATCTTGGTGCCCTTCGCGCCGATCTCGTCGGCGTTGGTCGTGACCGTCAGGTCGACCTTCTGGTTCCGGGGCGTGGTCAGGTTGCCCGCCGGGGAGGTGATCCGCAGCCCGTCCGGCGAAATGACCTCCAGGACGAAGGTGCTGGTCACCGTGGCGCCCCGCCCGTCCTTCACGGTGACGACCGGCAGGTAGCGGCCCGGCGTGAGCACCGGCAGCCCCGAGATCACGCCCGAAGCGGGATCGATCGCGAGTTCCGACGGAAGACCGGTGGCGCTGTACGTGTACTTGCCGTCGCCGCCCGTGGCCGTCACGGGGATGGTGACCGTCGAGAGGACCGCCACCTTCTGGTCCGTGACCGTGGTGACGGCGAGCGGCTGGTAGACGGTGTGCGTGAAGGTCAGCGACGCCTTCATGTCGTTGACGTCGGCCACCGTGACGGTGGTGGTGTAGGTCTGGGTCGCGGTGCCGGTGATCGAGCCGTCGTCGTTCAGGGTCAGCCCGGCGGGCAGCGCCGGTACGGCGGCGAGCGTGAACGGCGCCACTCCACCGGTCAGCAGCTTCAGGTTCACCGCGGCGCCGATGTTGCTCACCGGCGCCGGGTTGAGGGTGAGGGTGGGCGGCTCGACCACCTTCCACGTCAACGTGGTGTCCTGGTCGGCCCGGGGGGACACCGAACCGGCGGGCGCCTCGTTCTCGACCACCCTGATGAAGGTGCCCGTGGTGGCGTAGGACCAGGTGCCGACCTTGGTCGGAGTTCCGGTGATGTTGCCGGTCAGCTCGTCGATCTTGAGACCGTCCGGCAGGTTGACCGCGGTCCAGTGGTTGGGCAGGTTGCCGCCGCGCACGTTCATCTTGACGTTGACGCTGCTGATGCCCCGGTAGAAGGTCTTCATGTACGGCGGCCAGATGTCCGGCCAGCCGCGCTTGGAGCTGAACGCGGCGTCGTCCGCCTTGCGGGAGATCAGCGTGGAGGCGACGTGACCGCAGATGTTCGCGGTGCAGCTCTTGTTCTGCCAGTCGATCAGCACGACCACCCGGAAGTACTGCAGGATCCAGAGATCGTCCGGCCGCTTCGGATTGCCGGCCTCCAGTGGCCGGACGCAGTTGTCGTCGTCGAGGTCCACGTACACCTCGCAGGGCCCGACGAAGACGGTCTGCCCGAAGGTGGTGCCGCTGACGCTCGACGTCTTCCGTGCGGTCGGCAGGGCCGCGTTCTCGCCGCCGCTCGCGCCGGCGATGCCCTCGGCATCCATGTTGTCGAAGTACGGCTTCAATTTGTCCTTGAAAGGACCGGCGGCGGCGTCCTGGAACTGTTTGTCGACCTTGGCCTGGCCACGGCCGTCGAGCAGCGCGGCCTCCTCGAGGGCGCGGATCTGCTCCAGCACGTTGCTCGCGAGCACCGCGGCGTTGCGCTGATCACGCTGCTGCGCGACGGTCAGCGAGCTGTTCACGAAGAACGCGCCCAGCCCGGCCATGGTGACGCTGAGCACGGTGAGCGCCACCAGCATCTCGATGAGGGTGAATCCCTCATCGCCATGACGGCCGACACGTTCGCTACGCATCTCACTCCCCGCTGCTTTCGGACGCAGACCTCTTCTAGGCCACCATCGGCAGCGAGGCGTGGGAGTGGAGAGTTTCAGCCGGTTCGGTCCGCGATGTATTCGCAGAGTTGCTCCAGCGCCCGGCGGGCCGCTCCGGCCGGCAGGGTGCGGGCGCTGCCCCGGGCCGCCGCGGCATACCCGTGCACGGTCTCCCGTGCCTGTTTCAGCGCCGCCGACTCGCGCAGCAGACCGAGCGCCTCGGCGTGTTCCGCATCGTCCGTGAGAGGGCCCTTCGCAAGGAGTTCCCGCAGGCGGGGATGGCCGGCCGCAGGATCGGACAACGCGTAGAGCACCGGCAGGGTCGGCACGCCCTCCCGCAGGTCGGTGCCGGGCGTCTTGCCGGACTGGGCGGTCTCGGAGGCGATGTCGAGCAGGTCGTCGGAGAGCTGGAAGGCGATGCCGATCGCGGTGCCGAACTCGGCGAGCGTCTCGACGTGCCGCGCCGGCAGGCCGGAGAAGAGGCCACCGAACCGGGCCGAGGTCGCGATCAGCGAGGCGGTCTTGTCCTCGACCGCGCGCAGGTGGTGACGGATCGGGTCGCCGCCCCGTGGGCCGACCGTCTCCGCCAGCTGGCCCCGCACCAGCTGAGCGAGGGTGCTCGCCTGCAACCGGACCGCCTCGTCACCGAGCCCGGCGGCCATCTGCGCTGCCCGGGCCAGCAGGAAGTCACCCACGTACACGGCGATCCGGTTGCTCCACCGCGAGTTCGCGCTGGCCGCGCCCCTGCGCAGTGGCGCCTCGTCCATCACGTCGTCGTGATAGAGGGTGGCCAGGTGGGTGAGCTCCATGAGCACCGCGGAGGTGAGCAGCTCGGGCCGGTCCGGGTCGCCGAGCTGGGCGCAGAGCGAGACGGTCAGCGGGCGGAACCGCTTCCCGCCGGCCCGCACCAGGTGCGCGGCGGCCTCGTCGATCAGCGGGTCGGGGCTCCGCACGGCGGCCCGCAGGTCGTTCTCCACCTCCGCCAGGAAGGCCGCGACCGCGTCGCGGACGCCGGGATCGACGAGGTCGCTCAGTCCAGGTATCGAGGCCGCCATGATCAAGAGGCTAGATCATGGGCGCTGGGAGAACGCTGACGAGCCCGTCGTTGCAGAATCAGGGCATGACCATCACCGATCCGCTCGATCTTCTCGATTTCGACAGCCTGCTCAGCGACGAGGAACGGCAGATCCGCGAGACGGTCGGCCGGTTCGTGGCCGAGCACGTCCGGCCGTACGTCGCGGACTGGTTCGAAGCAGGCACCTTCCCCCGCGAACTCGCCCCGGAACTCGGCAAGCTCGGCGTCCTCGGGATGCACCTGGACGGTTACGGCTGCGCCGGGACGAGCGCCGTCGCGTACGGCCTAGCCTGCCTGGAACTCGAAGCCGGCGACTCCGGCCTGCGCAGTTTCGTCTCGGTGCAGGGCTCGCTCGCGATGTTCTCGATCTGGAAGTACGGCTCCGAGGAGCAGAAACAGGAATGGCTGCCGCGGATGGCGGCCGGCGAGGCGCTCGGCTGCTTCGGCCTGACCGAGCCCGACTTCGGCAGCGACCCGGCGAACATGCGCACCCGGGCGGTCCGCGACGGCGGCGACTGGCTCCTCAACGGCTCCAAGATGTGGATCACCAACGGCAGCGTCGCCGACGTCGCGACCGTCTGGGCCCGCACCGACGAGGGCATCCGCGGCTTCCTGGTCCCGAAGGACACCCCCGGCTTCACCACCCGCACCATCAAGCGCAAGCTGTCCCTGCGCGCCTCGATCACCGGCGAGCTGTCCCTGGACGACGTCCGGCTGCCCGATTCCGCCCGGCTGCCGCTGGCGACCGGTCTCGGCGCGCCGCTGAGCTGCCTGAGCGAGGCCCGCTTCGGCATCGTCTTCGGCGCCACCGGGGCCGCCCTCGACGCGCTGCGCACCGCGATCGACTACGCGAACGCGCGGATCCAGTTCGGCAAGCCGATCGCCGCCTTCCAGCTCACCCAGGAGAAGCTGGCGAACATGGCGGTCGACCTGAACACCGCCGCCCTGCTCGCCCTGCACCTGGGCCGCCTCAAGGACGCCGGCACGATCAAGCCGCACCAGATCAGCGTCGGCAAGCTCAACAACGTACGCCGGGCCCTCGCCATCGCCCGCGAGTGCCGCACCATCCTCGGCGGCAGCGGCATCACCCTGGAGTACTCCCCGCTCCGCCACGCCAACAACCTGGAGTCGGTCCTCACCTACGAGGGCACCTCCGAGATCCACACCCTGGTCATCGGCCAGACCCTGACCGGCCACGCCGCCTACCGATAGGTCGAACCCTTTCCGGGTCCGCGGCGCGCCGCCCGCACCGGCCGGGACCGAAACGCGGGCTTTCGGCAGGCCGGTCGGATCCGGCTGGCGCACAGCCCGCCGGCCGCGATTCGGCCGGAACCACCGCGGACATCGCGGAGGACTGCCACGGGAGCGGCAGCGCGGTTGGGGGGTGCCGTTGACCCGTACGAATGAAGTGTCTTTATGATCTTGCCGCGTGGTCCATAGAAAACTGTCCTTAGTGGCAGCAATAGGATTGATCGCGGCCTCCGCCTTCATGGGAGCGGCCCCCGCGCACGCCGACGAGACCGAGACCGAGCCGCCCGTGGTGGAGCTGGTGCTCGACGTCAGTGGGTCGATGAAGGCCGCCGACATCGACGGCGAGACCCGGATGACGGTCGCCAAGCGGGCCTTCAACGACGTGGTCGACGCGCTGCCGGAGACGACGCAGCTGGGGATCCGGGTGCTCGGGGCGACGTACGGCGGCAAGAACAAGAAGCTCGGCTGCCAGGACACCCAGCAGATCGTGAAGGTCGGGCAGGTCAACCGGGTCGCGGCGAAGAACGCCATCGCCACCCTGAAACCGACCGGCTACACCCCGATCGGGCTGGCGCTGCGCTCGGCGGCGAAGGACCTGGAGGGGCAGGGAGCGGCCCGCCGGATCGTCCTGATCACCGACGGCGAGGACACCTGCACCCCGCCGGACCCCTGCGACGTGGCCCGGCAACTGGCCGCGCAGGGCACCGACCTGGTCGTCGACACGCTCGGCCTGGCGCCCGACGAGAAGACCCGCAAGCAGCTGGTCTGTGTGGCGCAGGCGACCGGTGGCACGTACGCCGCCGCGCAGAGCGAGGAGGAGCTGACCGACCGGATCAAGCAGCTCGTGGACCGGGCCGCGACGCCGGTGCCGGTCACCCCGGCCGTGGTCGCCGGCGCGAAGGACTGCGCGACCGCGCCGCTGCTGGACGCCGGTGTCTACACCGACCGGGAGCTGATCGGCGAGCACCGCTTCTACCGGGTGCCCCTGACCGCGGACCAGGAGGTCCGCGCGTCGGTCAGCATCGCCCTGGACCGGCCGCTCAACCGGGACTACGGGATCCTGCTGACGGCGACCACCGTGGACGGCCGTGAGCTGGTCCGCGGGGTGGACGCGGGCAGCGGGCGTTCCGACGTGCTCTCCGCCGGACTGCGCTGGTCGGCGACGGCGGAGGAGGCCGGCGAGGACGCGAAGCCGGGCGAGGTCTGCCTGGTGGTCAGCAACTCGTTCGCCTCGGCGACCGCGGCCGGGGCCCCCGGCATGCCGGTCGAGCTGAGCATCGACGTGGTCGCGGCCTCGCAGGCGCCGGACGCGCCCGGGCTGGGCCGCGGCTGGCTGCTGCTGTTCGTGCTCGCGATCGCCGGCCTGGTCGCCGGTGTGCTGGCCGGCTGGCTGACCCGCTGGTGGGTCGCCAAGTGGAGGGAGAACTGACATGAGGTCCTTCCTCGTCACCGCGGCGGCGGTCGCGTTGGTCGCGCTCGCCGCCCCGCCCGCGCTCGCCGACCCGTCGGACGGGCCCACCCCGATCAAGGGGGTGAACACCGTCGGCACCTCGTTCCTGACCGCGGTGCCGATCGCCCCCGGGCAGCCGGTCGAGGTCGCCGCCGTGACCGGCGACTACCTGTACTGGTCGTTCCCCGCCGAGGCCGGGCAGCGCCCGGAACTGGCGATCGCGGTGACCCTGCCGCCGGCCGCCGACCGTACCGGCTCCCAGGCGTGGACCGTCGAGGTCTTCGACGGGCTGCGGCGCCGGCAGGCGTGCGTGGCCGGTGAGCAGAGCCCGATCGCCGCCACCACGGCCACCGAGGTGAAGCTGGGCTGCCGGCTGCGCCAGATCCGGTCCTGGGCCGAGCCGTGGGACGGCGACCCGCTGCCGGGCACCTACTTCGTCAAGGTGTCCACCGAACTGCCGGAGAAGGACCTGGGCCTGCCGGTCGGCGTCACGCTGGATCTGACGGCCCCGACCGGGGACACCGGGGGCGACCAGGGCGAGCTGTCGGCGCCGCTGTTCCCGAACAACAAGCCGGGCAAGGTGCTGACCAGCGTCCCGACGACCACCCCGGTCGCGGAGGAGGACGGAACGTTCTCTCTGTCGATGGACTGGCTGCCGGACTTCTCGTCCCGCTGGATCTGGACGGCCGGCGGTGGCGTGCTCGCCGCGATCACCGGCCTGATCGGCTTCTCCTGGACCCGCAAGCGCCGGGCCTGAACCCCGCGTGTGTAGTTCGGGCGCGTATCGCGGCCGAACTACACACACCGGAAAGCGTGTGGATTTCGGCAGTCATACGCGGCCGAAATCCACACGCGGGGTTCAGAGTTTGTCGAGCTGGGTGACGACCATGGCGACGGCGAAGAAGCCGTAGAAGGCGATCGCCACGATCATGCCGCCGAGGCGCCAGCCCTTCATCCGTACCGGAGCCGGAAGATCTCTGGTGTTGAGGCGGACCAGCAGGATCGAGTAGAGCAGCGTCACCACCGAGGCCGCGCAGGTGGAGACGATCAGCAGGCCGAGCGGCTGGCTGAAACCGGCCAGCAGGATCGCCGAGCCGAGCACGATCTCCGCCCACACCACGATCAGGTAGAGGCGCGGCTCGGTCCAGCGGGTCGAACCCTCGAGGTAGTTGCGGCGCAGGAAGTCCGACGCGACCCGGCCGATGATGTCGAGCAGGCCCATCGCCGCCGCCCACAGCGACACCGCCGCGACGGCCAGGAACAGCAGCTTGAGCCAGGTGCCGACCTCGGCCTCGAAGATGCTCCCCTGGATCCGCAGGAACGACGGGTCGGACTTGAGGTCGTTGCGGCCGAACAGGGTCTCGTACGCGAGCAGGCTCATCACGCCGATCGTCACGAAACAGACCGCCACGAACGTGACCAGGTGCTCGGCGTTCGCCCGTTTCCACCACACCTTCCAGCGGCCCAGCGAGGTCTCGTCGAGCGGGAACGTGTACCGGTCGCCGCCTGCCGCCTCCTCCTGGCCGGTGATCGGCGAGATCAGGCGCGGCACGTGGGCGCCCATGCCGTACCGCTTGTCCCGGATCCAGTTGCTCAGCACCAGGTTGTGCACACCGCCGGCGCCGGCCGCGCCGATCGCGCTGAGCAGCATGGTGAACGTGATGCCGGCCGGGATCTGCCCGAACTCGGTGACCGTGGCCTTCGCGCCGTCGCCCCAGGTGGTCAGCGAGATGACGAAGACGACCACGACGGCGAGGAAGAACAGCGTCAGGGCGACCTTGACGGTCTCCACCCGCTCGACGGTCTTGTAGACCACCTTGGACAGCGACAGCAGCACGCCGACGATCACCAGGCTGGCCACGGTGATCCAGACCGGGTCGCCACCCCCGACGAGGTACGTGAAGACGGTGGAGCCGCTGGTCGCCCAGCCGGGCCAGACGTACTGGAACGCGCCGGCCAGGCAGATCAGGATGCCCCAGCCCTTCCACCAGCGGGAGAAGCCGCCGATCACGGTCTGCCCGGTGGCCAGGGTGTACCGCTCGATCTCCATGTTGATGACGAACTGCACGGCCAGCGTGGTGAACGCCAGCCAGAGCAGGCCGAGACCGCCGATCGCGGTCAGGTACGGCCAGAGGATGATCTCGCCGGCCGCCATGCCGATCCCGACGGCGATGATGCCGGGGCCGATCATTCTGCGCAGCGACAAGGGTTCGGGGAGTTCACGGGTGGTGGTGTCGGTCAACATTGCCGCTCCAGGAGGTGGGAGAGGTGAAGCAACATCCGCGCGATATCGGGGGTACGCCCGGTGAACAGCTCGAACGCGGCGGCGGCCTGGTAGGCGCACATCGCCGTGCCGCCGACCGCCTGCAGGCCGGCGGCACGGGCGGCGCGGAGCAGCTCCGTCTCGACCGGCATGTAGACGATGTCGAAGACCCACAGGCCGCGGTGCAGCGCCAGGGCGGGCAGCGGCATCCCCGGGTGGTGATGCATGCCGATCGGGCTGGCGTTGACCAGGCCGTCGGCGTCGGCGAGCAGGTCCGGCCCGGCTTCCCGCACGTGTTCGGCGCCGAGACGATCGGCCAGGTCGGCGCCGCGGCCGGGGTCCGGGTCCACGATGGTCAGCCGGTCCACGCCCAGGCCGCGCAGCGCGTGACCGCAGGCGGCCCCCGCGCCCCCGGCGCCCAGTTGCACCACGTGGCCGGTGGCCGCGCCGGACAGCTGCCCACGGAAGGACTCGGCGAACCCGTACGCGTCGGTGTTGTGGCCCTGCCGCCGCCCGTCCCGGAACACCACGGTGTTGACCGCTCCGATGTCCCGGGCCTGCGGTGACAGGTCGTCGAGGTGCTTGATGACCTGCTGTTTGAACGGGTGGGTGATGTTGAGCCCGGCGAAGCCGGCGCGTTCGGCGTCGTCGAGATGCCGTTCGAGGTCCGCGGGGTGCTCGGCGTCGAACAGCTCGTAGGTGAGCCCGAGGTGGTGGTGGCGCCCCTCGGCCTCGTGCAGCGCCGGTGACAGCGACGTGCCGATCCCGGTCCCGATCAACCCGCATCGGCAGGACGCCATATCGATCTCCACTTCTTATGTACGAACTGGTACGTTAGTTATCGGGTGTGACGGCCGACACTGTCAAGGCCCACGGCAGACTTGGTGCCATGACGCAGGAGAAGGCCGTGGCGGAACGGCGGCGCGACGCCGAACGCACCCGAACCGAACTCCTCGACGTGGCCACCGAGGAGTTCGCCGAACGCGGCTACAGCGGTGCCCGGGTCGACGAGATCGCCGCCCGCACGCGCACCACGAAACGGATGATCTACTACTACTTCGGCGGGAAGGAGCAGCTCTACCTGGCCGTTCTGGAGCGGGCGTACGCGGAGATCCGGGCCGCCGAACGGACCGCCGACGTCGACCACCTCGACCCGGTGGCCGCGGTCCGCCGGCTCGCCGAGGTCACCTTCGACCACCACGAGGCGCATCCCGCGTTCATCAAGCTGGTCGGGGTCGAGAACGCGCAGCACGCCAAACACATGAACCATGTCGCCCGGCTCGTCGACCTGAACAGCTCGGCGGTGGACCTGCTCGCCGGCGTCCTCACCCGGGGCGTCGAGGACGGCCTCTTCCGGGACGACGTGGACGCGCTCGACGTACACATGATGATCAGTTCGTTCTGTTTCTTCCGCGTCGCGAACCGGCACACCTGGGGCGCGCTGTTCGACCGGGATCTGCTCGCCCCGGACCACCGCGAGCACTACCGCACCATGCTCGGCGACCTGGTGACAGGATATTTACGGAAATGAGGTAGCAATGCGGCGGTCGATCGCCACGGTGTGCATGTCCGGGACCCTCGACGACAAGCTGACGGCCGCGGCCGCCGCCGGGTTCGACGGCATCGAGATCTTCGAGAACGATCTCGTGGTGTCTCCGCTCGCACCGTCCGAGATCCGGAAACGGTGTGCCGACCTGGGCCTCAGCATCGACCTCTACCAGCCGTTCCGTGACTTCGAGGCGGTCCCCGCCGACCTTGTCACGAAAAATCTGGACAGAGCGGACCGGAAGTTCGCGGTGATGGCCGACCTCGGCGTCGACACCGTCCTCGTCTGCTCTTCGGTCTCCCTCGACGCGATCGACGATGACGATCTCGCCGCCTCACAGTTGGCGCTCCTGGCCGGGCGCGCCCAGGACCACGGCATGCGGATCGCCTACGAAGCTCTGGCCTGGGGTCGTCACGTCTCCACATGGGACCGCTCATGGCGGATCGTGCAACGCGCCGACCATCCCGCGCTGGGGCTGTGCCTCGACTCGTTCCACGTACTGTCCCGCGAAGTAAGCCCCGCCGGGATCGCCGACATCACCCCCGGCAAGATCTTCTTCCTGCAGCTGGCGGACGCCCCGCACCTGAGCATGGACGTGCTGCAGTGGAGCCGCCACCACCGGCTCTTCCCCGGTCAGGGCGCTTTCGACCTGCCTGCTTTCGTACGCCTGGTGCTCGCCGCCGGCTACGACGGCCCACTGTCGCTGGAGGTCTTCAACGACGTGTTCCGGCAGTCCGACCCGGCCCGCACCGCCGTCGACGCGATGCGCTCCCTGATCGCCCTCGAGGATCAGATCTCGCCGCACCTGCCGCCGGCCCCCGCGCTGGCCGGGCACGCCTTCACCGAGTTCGACGTCGACGGCCGATCCGGCCCCGAACTCCGGTCCGCGCTGCGCGGCCTCGGTTTCGCGCACACCGGCCAGCACCGCACCAAACCCGTCGAACTCTGGGAACAGAACTCCTGCCGCATCGTCCTGAACAGCGCCGTCACCCGGCCCGGCCCCGCCGCGATCAGCGCCTTCGCCGTCACCTCCGAGGATCCGGCCCGCTCACTGAACCGCGCCGCGGCGCTGCTGGCCCCCGCCCACCCGAACGTCCGCGAGCCGGGCGAGGCCGAACTCGCCGCGATCACCGCCCCCGACGGCACCAGCGTCTTCGTCACCCCACCCGGCGACGACTGGCGGTCCGACTTCCTGCCCACCGGGGCCGGCGCCGCGCCCGCCGGCCTGCTCACCGTCGACCATCTGGGCCTGGCGCAGCCGTTCGACCACTTCGACGAGGCCGGGCTGTTCTACCACTCGGTGCTGGGCCTGGACCATCTCGCCACCGAGGAGTACGCCGCCCCGTTCGGCCTGATGCGCTCCCGCGCCGTCGCCGACCCGACCCGCGCGGTCCAGGTCGCCCTCACCGTCGCCCTGCTGCGCCGCGGCGAGTGGGCGCCGGCGGTCGCCGACCCGCAGCACGTCGCGTTCACCACCGACGACATCGTCGCCACCGCCGCGGCCCTGACCTGCCCGACCCTGCCGGTCCCGGACAACTACTACGACGACCTGGCGGCCCGGTTCGCCCTCCCGGACGACGTCCTGGCCACGCTGCGCCGCCACGGCATCCTCTACGACCGCGACCCGTCCGGCGGCGAACTGCTGCACCTCTACACCCCCGTCTTCGGCGGCCGCGTCTTCTTCGAGATCGTCGAACGCCGCCACGGCTACGCCCGCTTCGGCGAACCCAACGCCCCGGTCCGGATGGCCGCCCAACGTCACCGCCGCCTTACTTCAAACCCTTCTCCCGGTACGCCGTAGCAGTCCCGAAGGTTCGGCCCGCCGGCGCAGGCTACGCAAAACAGGCCTGAACGACGGCTCACGAACCGCCACAACCGCCAGCCGTCACCCACACCGGCTTCCGAAGACCCGAAACCGGCCTGAACGACGGCTCACGAACCGCCACAACCGCCAGCCGTCACCCACACCGGCTTCCGAAGACGCAAAACAGGTCTGAGCGACGGCTGGGGTGACCGGGACCACCGCATTCGGCCCGCAGGCCGCGAGTCGGCCGTGACCCGTCGCCTGCCTCGCGGGGAGGCTGACGGGACGGTCGAGTTCGGCGGGGCGGCGCACGGCGTACCGAATAAGGGTTTACGGTGAGCGACGCGGCGCGGGGCCGCGGTTCCACCAGAGGGAGAGGGTGACGCCCGCGGTCACCAGCAGCGTGCCGAGCAGCAGGAACCAGACGCTGATCTCGACGTTCTGCCTGGTCAGGCCGAACTCGCGGGGCAGGTCGCCGAGGACGTCGGTGAGCTGTTCGGCGTCCTGGGCCTTGAAGTAGCGGCCGCCGGTCAGGTCGGCGACCTCGGTCAGCGCCTCCTCGTCGATCTCCCGGTTGCCGCCGCCGCGTCCGCCGCCACCGAAGCCGTTGCCGCCGAAGCCGCCGCCGGTGAAGGCGGAGTCGCCGCTGACCTGGTCGGCGGTGCAGACCATCTGCTGCGGGTCGGTGGTGCCGAACCCGATCGTGTAGACGCGCAGGCGGCGGGCGGCGGCCTGTTCGGCGGCGGTGACCGGGTCGACGCCGGTGGTGTTGGAGCCGTCGGTGAGCACCACGATGGTGTCCGGCTCGTAGTCGACCGGTGTGCCGTCCGGGGTGGCGCCGCTGAGTTCCACGCCGGTCGCGGCCACCTCCGGGTTGATCTCGGCGATGGCGTCGATCGAGGTGAGGATGGCCTGGCCGATCGCGGTGCCGCGGGCCGTCTTCAGGTTGTCGATGGCTTCCAGCAGCGGCTGCTTGTCGGCGGTCGGCGGGACCAGCAGCCCGGCGATCCCGGAGAACGCGACCAGCCCGATCCGGGTGTCGCCCTCCTGGGACTCGACGAACTCGCGGGCGGCGTCGACGGCGACGGCGAGCCGGTTCGGGGCGATGTCGGTGTTGCACATCGAGCCGGACACGTCGATGGCCAGCAGGATCGTGGTGTCGTTGGACGGCACCGCGACCGACGCCTGCGGCCGGGCCACCCCGGCGGCGAGCGCGACCAGGCCGGCCAGGAACAGGTAGACCGGGACGCGGCGGCGCCACGCGGTCCGGCCGGGCAGCGCGGCCCGGATCAGCGCGATGCTCGACACCGTGACCGCGCTCCGCTTGCGGCGCCGGTTCAGCCACCAGCGGACCACGAGCAGCAGGGGTACGGCCAGCAGCGCGAGCAGCGCCCACGGCCAGCTCAGCGACATCAGACGATCCTTCCGTTCCAGCGGGTGCCCAGCAGCCCGCCGAGCGTCAGGAGCAGCAGGGCCACGGCCGCGAACGGCGCGGTCAGCTCGATCGGCTTCTTCTCGGTGGTGAGCCGGAGGTCGATGGCGCCGGTGCTGGCGGCGAGCGAGGCGGCGTCCCCGGCCTGCCGGTACGCCCCGCCGGTCACCTGCGCCACCGTGGTCAGCAGCGTCTCGTCGAGGGCGGTGCCGAGCTGGAACCCGTCGACCTCGACGGTGGCGCCCTGGGCGGTGCCGACGCCGACGGTCTGGATCCGTACCCCGGCGGCGGCCGCGAGTTCAGCGGCGGCCTGCACGTCCGGCCCGCCGGTCTCCTCGCCGTCGGAGAAGACCACGATCGTCGCGGACGGCCAGTACCCCAGGTCCGGGCCGGCCGGGGCCGCGCCCTCCTCCGGGAGGCTGACCGGTTTGCCGGTGATGGTGCCGAGCGCGACCAGGATGGCCTGGCCGAGCGAGGTGCCGCCGCTGGGCGCGACCCGCCCGATCGCGGCGATCGCGGCGGCGTGGTCGTCGGTCGGCGCCTGGGTCAGCAGCGCCGTGTCGCCGAAGACGAGCACGCCGACGTCGACGGTGTCCGGCTGGTCCTCGACGAACGTCGTGGCGGCCGCCTGCGCGGCGGCGAGCCGGCTCGGGGCGACATCGGTGGCGGACATGCTGTTGGAGATGTCGAAGGCGAGCAGGACGGTGCCGGCGACCCGGGGGACGGCGACCTCGGCCTGCGGGCGGGCCAGCCCGATCAGCATGACCGGGAGGGCGGCGAGCAGGAGCGCGTACGGCAGGTGGCGCCGGAAGCCTTTCGGCGGCCCGAAACCGGCCGCCCGGAACGCGGCGGTACGGCGTTTCTGCAGGGTGGTGTAGCCGTAGACGGCAGCCGCGGTGAGGACGGCGGCGACCGCGATCATCGCCGGGTACAGGAAGGTCACCGGCGTCTCCGTCCGGATCGGCGGACCATGTCGACCAGGGTGGTGAGCATGTCCTGGTCGGTGGTGATCCGGTGGGCGTCGACCCCGGCCTTGCGCATGCCGTCGGCGAGTTCGGCCTCGCGGGCGCCGACCTGTTCGGTGAGCCTGGCCCGCAGCAGCGGGTCGCTGGTGTCGACGAGCAGCTGTTCCCCGGTCTCGGCGTCCTCGACGAGGATCAGGCCGAGGTCGGGCAGGTCCATCTCGGCCGGGTCGACGACGCGGATGACGACGACCTCGTGGCGGTGGTTGAGCTGGGCGAGAGGGCGGTCCCAGCCGGGGTCGCCGATGAAGTCGCTCATCACGAAGACAAGGCTGCGGCGTTTCGACGTGGTGGTCGCGGCCAGCCGTAGCATCGCCGCCAAATCCGTAGTTTTGTCCGATTTTTTCGGTATAAGGGTGGTGGTGAGATCGCGCGCGATCCGCAGCACCTGATCCCGCCCGGCCCGCGGGGGGACCACCCGGTGCGACTGATTGTCGAAGAGAAGAGCCCCGACGCGGTTACCGCCTTGGGAGATCAACCGGGCGATACTGATCGCCAACTCGGCCGCCGACGACGACTTCCCCGCCCGCATCGACGCCGACCGGTCCACGACCAGCCAGGCGGTCATCTCCCGGTCCTCGGTGTACTGCCGGACGAACGGCTCGTCCAGGCGCGCCGTCACGTTCCAGTCGATGTGCCGTACGTCGTCCTCCGGCGTGTAGGAGCGCAGGTCGGTGAAGTCCAGCCCGGCGCCGTGCCACACCGTCCGGTAGGACCCCTGCAGGCGCCCGTCGAGGCGGCGCCCGAGCTTCCACTCGAGGCGCCGCAGCAACCGGTCGGGGGTGCCGGTCATCTACCGGCCCCGGCCCGCGGGTTCCGGGAACGTGATGTTCGCCAGGATCTTGGCGATGATCAGGTCGGCGGTGACCTCGTCGGAGAGTGCCTCGTACGACAGGACGAGGCGGTGCCGGAGCACGTCCAGGGCCAGGTCGCTGAGGTCCTCGGGCACCACGTACTCCCGGCCGCGGATGTAGGCGAGCGCCCGGGCCGCCAGGACCAGGCTGATCGAGGATCGCGGGCTGGCGCCGAACGTGACGTACCGCGCGAGGTCGGTGAGGCCGACCCGGGCCGGGTCGCGGGTGGCGTGCGCCAGGTTGACCGCGAACTCGATCAGTGACGGGTCCACATAGACCCGGTCGACCTCGTCCTGCAGCCCGGCCAGCACCACCGGGTCGATGATCTTCTGAATCGTGGCGGCCCGGCCGAGCGCCCGTTCGACGACGACGAACTCCTCGGTGACGCTCGGGTAGCCGACGACGACCTTCATCATGAACCGGTCGACCTGGGCCTCGGGCAGTGGATAGACGCCCTCGTTCTCGATCGGGTTCTGGGTGGCCATGACCAGGAACGGGTTCGGCAGCGGATGGGTCTCGCGGCCGATGGTGACCTGCCGTTCCTGCATGGTCTCCAGCAGCGCGCTCTGCACCTTGGCCGGCGCCCGGTTGATCTCGTCGGCCAGCAGCAGGTTGGTGAAGACCGGGCCGAGCTGCACCTGGAACTCACCGCTGCGCTGGTGGTAGATCCGGGTGCCGACGATGTCGGCGGGCACCAGGTCCGGGGTGAACTGGACCCGGTGGAAGTCGCCGCCGATCGCCTCGGCGAGGGATTTCACGGCGAGGGTCTTGGCCAGGCCGGGCACGCCCTCGACCAGGATGTGCCCGCGGGCCAGCAGCGCCACGATCAGCCGCTCCAGGAGGTTGTCCTGGCCGACGATGGTCTTCTTGACCTCGTAGAGCACCTTCTCGATCGGGCCGGCGGAGGCGGGCGGGGCGTCGGTCCAGCTCATGTATCCGTCCTTGCTCTTGGTCGCACGGGAATCAGAGGGGCGGTGCCTGGCCGTCACCCTCGCCACCGCCGAGGGCGGAGCCGATCGGGACGGCGAAACCGATGCCGATGAAGGTGCCGGCGCCGCTGGGGTTGGCGAGCGCGATGACGATGCCGATCACCTGCCCGCGGTCGTTGATCAGCGGGCCGCCGGAGTTGCCCGGGTTGACCGCCGCGTCGAACTGGATGAGCCCCTCGATGTCCGGTTTGCCGGTCTCGCCGTCGATCCGGCGCTGCAGCCCGGAGACGACGCCGCTGGTGGTGCTGAAGGTGAGGCCGAGCGGGTTGCCGATCGCCACCACGTCGTCGCCGATCGCGCCGCCGCCGCCGAGCACGGCCGGAACCAGGGTCTCCGGCAGTTTCTGCGGGGTCAGGGTGGCGATGTCCTGGGCCGGGTTGCGGCTGGTGACCACGGCGGCGGCCGTGGTGCCGTCGGCGTAGGTCAGATTCACCGCCTCGGCGCCGTCGACGACGTGCAGTGCGGTGAGGACGGTGCCGTCGGCGTTGGCGATCACGCCGGTCCCGGTGCCGGCCTCGGCCTTGTCCGCGGAGTCGTGCCCGGTGGTCCGGATCAGCACCACCGACGGGGCGAGCGCCTGGTAGATCTCCGCCACGGTGAGCGGGGCCGGGGAGGCCGAGGGCGAGGCCTGCGGGGCGGCCACGGGTGCGGCGGGATCCGCGCCGCCGCGGACGGCCACCAGCGCGGTGATCGCCACGGCCCACACCACGACGGCGCCGATGAGCACCTTGCGGCGCAGGCCGGCCGTGTTCCACCGGGTCTTCGGCTCCTCCGGAACGGGCTCCGGAGCGTCCGGCCCGTCCGGGCGGAGCACCGTCATCACGGCACGACCGCCACACTCAGCATTCATCGACCCTAGAAGCCATTCCTAGGAATTCGCCATGAGACTTCTGATGATTTCCGGAACGCTATTTCCGCCCATTCGGCGCAAAGCCCGCTAAAAGCCTGGATTCGGCGGATAGCCGGTGGCCGTGTTCTTAGCGTGTTCTTAGAACGATCATCTTTACCAACGCCGTAGTCCTCGTCGACACGGCCTACCGCCTGGTAACCGGAGTGCGTAGCGTGGCGCAGAAGGAGGGTGCGTATGAGCACGAACGTCTCGGAGAAACAGGCACGGCAGACCGCTGAAGCCGCTCGCGAGTCCGAGTGGCGCCAACCCAGCTTCGGCAAGGAACTGTTCCTCGGCCGGTTCCGGCTCGACCTGATCCATCCGCGGCCACCGGCCGGCCCACGCCCGGAATTCCTCGATCGTCTGGAGGCGTACCTGCGCTCCGACGTGGACGGCGCCCGCATCGAACGCGAGGCCCGCATCCCGGACGAGGTCTTCCAGGGGCTCGCCGCGCTCGGCGCCTTCGGCATGAAGATCGATACCGAGTACGGCGGTCTCGGCCTGTCGAACCTGCACTACTGCCAGGCGCTGACCATGACCGGCTCGGTGAACGCGTCGCTCGGCGCGCTGCTGTCGGCACACCAGTCGATCGGGGTGCCGCAGCCGCTCAAGATGTTCGGCACGCCCGCGCAGAAGGAGGCGTTCCTGCCCCGGCTCGCCGCCGGCGAGGTGTCCGCGTTCCTGCTCACCGAACCGGACGTCGGCTCCGACCCGGCCCGCCTGGGCACCGTCGCCGAGCCGGTGGACGGCGGCTACCGGCTCAACGGGGTGAAGCTGTGGGCCACCAACGGCACCGTCGCAACCCTGCTGGTGGTGATGGCGCGGGTCCCGGACAAGGGCATCACCGCGTTCGTGGTCGAGGGCGACTCCCCCGGCATCACGGTGGAGCGGCGCAACGCCTTCGTCGGCCTGCGCGGCCTGGAGAACAGCCTGACCCGGTTCCACGACGTGTTCGTGCCCGAGGCCAACGTGATCGGCGGCCTCGGCAAGGGCCTGCGGATCGCGCTGACCACGCTGAACACCGGCCGGCTGTCACTGCCGGCGATGTGTGTCGGCGCGGGCAAGCGGTCCCTGGCGATCGCCCGCGAGTGGTCGGCCCGGCGGGTGCAGTGGGGGCGGCCGGTCGGCGAGCACGAGGCGGTGGCCAAGAAGATCGCGTTCATCGCCGCGTCGACGTACGCGATGGAGTCCATGCTGGATCTCTGCTGCCTGATCGCGGACGACCACCGCAACGACATCCGGATCGAGGCCGCGCTGGTCAAGCTGTTCGCCAGCGAGATCGCCTGGCTGGTCGCCGACGAACTGGTGCAGATCCGCGGCGGACGCGGCTACGAGACGGCCGACTCCCTGGCGGCCCGCGGCGAGCGCCCGTCGGAGGCCGAGCAGATCCTGCGTGACCTGCGGATCAACCGGATCTTCGAGGGTTCGACCGAGATCATGCACCTGCTGATCGCCCGGGAGGCGGTCGACGCGCACCTGTCCGTCGCGGGCGACATCATCGATCCGGAGGCCGGGTTGGGCCGCAAGGCCCGTGCGGGGGCACGGGCGGGCGCGTTCTACGCACGGTGGCTGCCCACGCTTGCGGTCGGTGCGGGTCAAAACCCTGCGGGGTACGGGGACTTCGGCCCCCTGGCAGCCCATCTGCGGTACGTGGAACGCGCGTCCCGCAAGCTCGCCCGGTCCACGTTTTACGCGATGTCCCGCTGGCAGGGACGGCTGGAGCGCCGGCAGGTGTTCCTGGGCCGGATCGTGGACATCGGGGCGGAACTGTTCGCCATGACGTCGGTGTGCGTGCGCGCCCACGCCGAAGCCGGCGAGCACCCGGAGGGCCGGGAACTGGCCGACCTGTTCTGCCGGCAGGCCCGGATCCGGGCCGACGCGCTCTTCGCCGGCCTGTGGGACAACACCGACAGCCTGGACGTGGAGGCGGCACGGCGGGTCCTCGGCGGCCGGTACGCGTTCCTGGAGGACGGTGTGATCGCCCCGCCCGCGGACACCCCGTGGGTGGCCGCCTGGCAGGCCGGCCCGAGCGCGACGGAGGACGTCCGCCGCCGCATCCCGCCGATCAAATAGAGAAGAGCTGCCGGGGTACGTACCCCGGCAGCTCTTCCGCACTTCGTCAGTTCTCGCCGCGGCTGATCTTCGTCATCTCGTCGCGGTCGACGACCTTGATCCGCTTGCGGCCGTGCGGCTCGCCGAGCGCGATCTCGAACGCGTCCAGGATCTGCCAGCCGGCCCAGGTGGTGACCGGCAGGCCGCGCTGCTCCAAGTAGGTGACGACGGCGGCCGGGTCCTGCTCGGCGGCGGCCGGCAGCTTGTCGGCGTCCTCGAGCAGGCTGGCGACGGTCTCGCCGGAGCAGCCCTTGGTGTGGCCGATCAGGCCGACCGGGCCACGCTTGATCCAGCCGGCCACGTACATGCCGGGGATGTGCTCGCCGTCCAGGTCGATGACCCGGCCGGCGACGTGCGGGATGGTGCCGGTCTTGGTGTCGAACGGCAGGTCGGGCAGCGCCGAGCTGAGGTAGCCGACGGCCCGGTAGACCGCCTGCACGTTCCAGTCGGTGAACTCGCCGGTGCCGCGCACCCAGCCGTCGCCGGTAAGCTCCTGCGTCTCGGTGCGCAGGCCGACGACCTTGCCGTCGGAGCCGAGCACCTCGACCGGGGCCTGCAGGAAGTACAGGTGCAGGCGGCGCGGGCGGTCCCGCGGGTCACGGACGGCCCAGTTCTGCAGGATGTCGACACACATCTTGATGTGCCGGGTCTGCCGCATCGCCTCGAGGCTGGCCTCGTCGAACTCGATGCCCTCGGGGTGGACGATCACCTCGACGTTCGGCGAGTGGTCCAGTTCGCGCAGTTCCTGCGGGGTGAACTTGACCTGGCCGGGACCGCGCCGGGAGAACATGTGCACGTCGGTGACCGGGCTGTTCCTCAGCGCCTGGTACACGTTGTCCGGGATCTCGGTGACCAGCAGCTCGTCGGCGGTCTTGGCGAGGATCCGGGCGACGTCGATCGCCACGTTGCCGGCGCCGATGACGGCGACCTCCTTGGCCTCGAGCGGCCAGTCGCGCGGCACGTCCGGGTGGCCGTTGAACCAGGAGGCGAAGTCCGCGCCGCCGAAGCTGCCCTGCAGGTCGATGCCGGGAATGTCGAGCGAACGGTCCTTCTCGGCGCCGGTCGAGATGACCGTGGCGTCGTAGAAGCGGCTCAGCTCCTCCGGCTTGACGTCGTTGCCGTACTCGACATTGCCGATGAACCGGATCCGCGGGTTGTCCAGAATGCGGAACAGGGCGTTGACGATCTCCTTGATCCGGGGGTGGTCGGGCGCCACGCCGTACCGGATCAGGCCGTAAGGGGTCGGCAGCTTGTCGAAGATGTCGACGGTGACCGTCTCCGATGCCTTGATCAGATGGTCGGCGGCGTAGATACCGGCCGGGCCGGCTCCGATGACGGCAACTCGCAGGGGGCGGTTCATGGTCGCTTCCTAACTCGCGCTTCGGATCCGTCAGCCAAGATCGACGGCAAACGTAGCGACTTTAAAACCTCAACCTAGGTTTAGATCAATGCGACCCTGGTCACCAAAGCGCCCAAAACGGACTTAGGGCAGCCTTACGCAGGCCGCTGAGCTGCGCAAACACCCAAATCTGTGTAACAGGTCTCCCTCTCACCCCACAGACTGAATCCTAGGACCACCCGTCACCCACACGGACATCCCCAAAGATCACCCAGACCGGCCCGCCTTGAGTCACCTGAGAACCACCGCCCACCCCGTCGCGACAAGCACCGTAGACAGCGGTGGTCGGTTGCGTCTGTTTCCCGCCCTTTTGGGACGTCGGCGTCCATCCCTCGGCAGGCCGAGGCCCCAACAACAGCCGGACGGCCCGTCCACTGGCGGGCCGTCCGGCTCAGCCCCGCCCTCCGGCTGGTTGTCATGGCCGTCTCAACCGCCCCGAGACAGCCATGACAACCAGCCAGCCAAGATCCACCGTCGAACGGGGGTTCTCCGAGGGCTGGCACGTCGCGCGCTTCGCCCCGGCGACACCGCGACGGCCGGGCGTGCGCTCCCGCAGCAGAGCTGCCACGCGGCCGATCTCGGGGATCTGGCATCAGGGCGGGGCGCACAAGATCGGCATCCTGCTCGAACCTGTGCATTCCGGTTCGGGAAACCGGCGCCTCCGCCCCAAGATCGCAAGCCTTGGCGATCTTGGGGCGGGGAGACCGGTGCGCGCTGCACAAGATCTGCGAAGCGACGGCCGGTTCTGGTTGCCGACTGCTCAAAATCGCTACGTCTGCGCCATCGAGATCGCGGCCGACGAGACGCGGGGTCGCGGGGTCGCGGGGTCGCGGGGTCGCGGGGTCGCGGGGTCGCGGGGTCGCGGGGTCGCGGGGTCGCGGGGTCGCAGACAACGAGTCACGGCCGACGAGACACGGGGTCGCGGACAACGAGTCACGGCCGACGAATCACGGGGTCGCGGCCGACAAGTCACGGCCGACGAGTCGCCGGGCGCGGTTAACGAGTCGCAAGGGGCGGTAACCGAGGCTGGTCGGCCGTCTCGACGGGAAGGCGAGGAAACGTGGCCGCTCCGGATGGTGGGAGCACTTTCGGGGATCGATGATCACGGGCGTGAGCCCACACGGCGGCACGGAACCGTTCGCATAGTCTGCTGTGGTCATCCACAGTGCACTCGGCGGGGGGAACCGATGAGCGGTGTCGTTCACGTCGCGCCGGGGTGGGCGGGGCATCACCAGACGATTCTGTCGGCGGTGTCGGCGGCGGCGCCCGGGTCGACGATCGTGCTGGCGCCCGGGGACTACCACGAGGGCATCCGGATCTTCGCGGCGCTGCGGATCGTGCCGGCCCGGGGCAGTGGGACGGTTCGCTGGTCGTCGGGGCAGGGGCCGGTCGTCGAGGTCACCGGTGGCGCGGTCGCGATCTCCGGGCTGCACCTGACCGCCACCGACCGGAACAACGGCGGGATCGTGGTGGGCGGCGGCGAGCTGACCCTGGAGGACTGCGAGGTGCAGGCGGCCGGTACCGCGGTGTACGTCTCGGCCGGCCGGGTCACCGTGCGGCGCTGCGGGATCCGGTCCAGTGAGGCGAACGGTGTGCACGTGGTCGGCGCGGCCGGTCTGGTGGACCGGTGCACGATCGGGCCGGTCGGCTCGGCGGTGGTGGCCGACGGTGGCGCGGTGGACGTGACCGGCTGCACCGTGCGGGATCCGCGGGGCAACGGGCTGTACTGGCGCAACGGCGCCACCGGCACCTGCTCGGATGTGGACGTGACCGGCAGCCGGCTGCCGGCGATAGCGGTGGAGAGCGGTGCGCGGCCGACGATCCGCCGGGCCCGGCTGCACGACCTGCCCGGTCAGGCGATCATGGTGAGTGCCGCGGCCGGTGTGTTCGAGGACTGTTCGGTCGAGCGGTCGGCCTCCGACACCGCGATCCATCTGCGGGAGCGGGCCACCACGCACTTCGACGACCTGCGCCTGACCGGTGTCGCCACCGGGATCTCGGTGCTGAGCGGCGCGGCGCCCACCATGCGGCGGGTAACGGTGACCGGCGGCACCGGGCAGGCTCTGGCGGTGGCCGACGCGGGCGGCGAGTACTCGCAGCTGACGATCACCGATCTGCGGACCAGCCTGCCGGCGGTCGGGGTCGGCGGGGTCGCGTCCGAGGTGCGGCTGGAGACGGTACGGATCAGCGACGTCCGTACCGCCGTCGGTGTCCAGGACGGCGCCGTGACCGTGCACGACCTCACCGTGGAGGGCGCCGCCGACACCGGTGTGGCGGCGGTCGGTGCCCGGCTCACCGGCACCGGGTTCCGGATCTCCGGCGCCCTGGTCGGGCTGTTCGCCGAGCGGACCCGGCTGTCGGTGGCCGGCGCCGTCGTCAGCGGCGGCAAGACCGGGCTGTTCGCCGGCGAGGGTTGTACCGGTGACCTGATCCGGGTGTCGGTGACCGATCAGCGTGGGACCGGCCTGCTGTTCGCCGACTGCGGCGCCCTGGCGGTGGCCGAGTGCACGGCCACCGGCAACGGCGACGACGTGGTGCTGACCGGCACGCCCCGGGTGACGTTCACCGGTCACACCGGTCCGCTGCCGGAGCCCGGCGGCCAGGAACCCGGAGCCCGGCGGCCCGGCGACCCCGAATTCGGCGGCCGGAAACCCGGAGCCCAGCGGCCTGGCGACGCGGAGTCCGGGCCGGGCCGGCCGTCCGTGGCGGATCAGCCGGTGACCAGCCTGGAGGTGGCGCTCGCGGAGCTCGACGCGATGATCGGGCTGGGCCATGTGAAGACCGAGATCCGCCGGCTGGCGGACCTGATCGAGCATCAGCGCCGCCGGGAGGCGCAGGGCCTGCCGCGCGGGGTCACGCACCGGCACCTGATCTTCGCGGGGCCGCCGGGGACGGGCAAGACGGAGGTGGCGCGGCGGTACGCGGCGATCGCCTCGGCGCTCGGGGTGATCCGGCGCAACCACGTCGAGGAGGTGGACCGGTCCACTCTGGTCGGTTCGGTGATCGGTGAGACGGAGAAGCTGAGCCGGGCGGCGTTCCGGCGGGCCCGGGGCGGGGTCCTCTTCATCGACGAGGCGTACGCGCTGGCCGCTGACGACGGTTCGAGCCGGGACTTCGGGCGGCACGCCGTCGAGACGATCATGAAATTGATGGAGGATCACCGGGACGACACGGTGGTGATCGCGGCCGGCTACCCGAACGAGATGCGCAAGCTGATGAACAGCAACCCGGGGCTGCGGAGCCGGTTCGGGGCGACCATCGACTTCCCGAACTACACGCCGGCGGAGCTGGTCGAGATCGTGGCGAAGTTCGCCGCCGACGAGGAGTACACGGTGCCGGCCGACACCGCGGTGGCGCTGACCACGGCGCTGTCGCAGCTGGCCCGGACGCCCGGGTTCGCCAACGCCCGGGCGGCACGGCAGGTCTTCCACGACATGAGGCAGAGCCTCGCCGATCGTACGATCAAGGAAGACGCTCGGGACCGTGACTCGCTGACGACCTTGCGCCCGGAGGATGTCGCCGCGGCGGGCCGGGCCGCGGGCATCGCCGTCGGCGTCGGCGTGGTCGATCAGGCGGAGGTGACCCGCCTGCTCGCCGAACTGGACGCGCTGGTCGGGCTGTCCGAGGCGAAACAGGAGGTGGCCACCCTGGTCGCCCAGGTGGAGCTGGCGCAGCACCGGGCGGCGCACGGCATGGCGGTCCAGCCGCTGAGCCGGCACCTGGTCTTCATCGGGCCACCGGGCACCGGCAAGACGTCGGTGGCGCGGATCTACGGCAGGCTGCTCACCGCGTTGGGCGTGCTCGCCAACGGCGCCGTGATCGAGGTGGGCCAGGCCGATCTGGTGGCCGGTTTCGTGGGGCAGACCGCACTGAAGACCAGGGCGAAGTTCAGCGAGGCGCGGGGCGGTGTGCTGTTCATCGACGAGGCGTACAGCTTGACCCCGCACGAGGGGCCGGGCTCCGACTTCGGCCGGGAGGCGATCGAGACGCTGATCAAGCTGATGGAGGACCACCGGGACGAGGTGGTCGTGGTGGCCGCCGGATACCCCGACGAGATGGCCCGTTTCCTGGCCGCCAACACCGGTCTGGCCAGCCGGTTCCGGCCGCCGATCCGGTTCGAGCCGCACACCGACGAGGACCTGCTGGAGATCTTCACCAGGATGGCGGAGGAGCAGGACTACACGATCGCCCCGGAGACCCGGACCGCGCTGCGCGCCCATCTGGCCGGGCTGCGGCGGGACCCGGGGTTCGGCAACGCCCGCGCCGTACGGCAGATCCTCGAGCTGGCCACCGGACGGCAGGCGCTGCGGCTGCGCGGCGCGACGGTCACCCGGGAGGCGCTGACCACCCTGCTGCCGGAGGATGTGGTGGCGCCCTGACCGCCGGCCGGTCCCCGACCGAGCTGGAGCTGGTCCGGCTGCGCAAGGGCCGCGGCGTCCTGGCCGACGGCCGAAGATCGCCGTGTGCGCCCACGACTCGGATCCGCGAACCGGTGCACCGCAGGAGGCCCGCTTCGCGCTACCGTTGACCCGCGCCGTACGGACCACTGCCCGTCTGCGCCGAAATCGCTACCCCGGACCCTGGTGGCGCTGTCAGCCATTCCAGGAGCAGCGATGAACCAGTACGGTCCCGCGGGGTTCGCCGGCGCACGCCCCGGCTATGCCTGGGACCTGATCCGCATCCACGGCCCAGACCTCAACAGGTTGTGCGGTGCCGGCCCGGCACTCATACCCGCTGTAGCAGGGATCGGCACCCAGCGACGGCGCGTCACCGGACTCCAGCTCATCGAACGCGCTTGTACCAGCATGGATACCACCGGCACCCGAATGAGGCTGAGCTACTCCAGCACCAACCCCTCTGATCACCGCCGGAGAAATCCAGCGACCTGACGTCCGGGTTCAAGTTCGGTCAGGTCAGCGGCCTGACGGCGTTACCGTGCTGGCCATGACGGCGAAGGGGTGGCGTAGCCGGCGCATGGCCGTCTCGCCGCGGTCCGCGGCACGAGGGGCCGGACCCGGGTCCGTGGCGGCGGCAGCGAGAAACGATGCGCCGGTCTTGCTGCCGTCGTCGGCAGTGACCGATCGGCGGAAACGCGGGATTCCGGTGAGGGTGTCCAGCGCGGGCGCGATGGTAACGATCGTGGTGATGTAAGTGCTCCTGGGGACGGCACGGCGAAAAAGCACGTGTGGCTGGTCACGGAACATCACCAGAATGAACCGCTAGATAGATTGAGGAAATGCCGAACGGCGGCCCGCTGAACCAGTCGGGCCGCCGTTCGAGGATCGCAGGTCAGAGCGAGCGAATGTTCTCCGCCTGCAGGCCCTTCTGACCCTGGGAGATGTCGAATTCGACGCGCTGGTTCTCCTCAAGGCTGCGGAAGCCGCTGGCCGAGATCGCGGAGAAGTGGGCGAAGACGTCGGCACCGCCGTCGTCCTGGGTGATGAAACCGAAGCCCTTGTCCCCGTTGAACCACTTCACGGTACCTGTCGTCATGTCTGCTCCTTCGCAGGCTTGCAGGGGCCGCACCGTGCGGACCCTGACGCCGCCGCGTTGATCACCCGCGCCGGAACCGACACGCAAAAAACGAAAGCGCCTGCACGGATCACAAAATCCATGAGGCGCCGAAAACGTCTAAGGAAATCAAAACTGCAACCGGGCAACCGTAGCACGGAAATTACTGGTTTCCACCCGGATTCCGCGCGGACCCGGACGCCACGGTTCCAACTCGCCGGTTTTCGCTGTTCGCGGGCGGGTCCGCGAGGATTGGCCGGTGAATGTCGAGTCGGTTCTGGTCTTTGTCCTCGCCGCGGTCGCCGTGGTCGCCGTGGTGCGCTGGATCGCGGCGCGGACCGGGCTGCCCGCCGCCGCCCTGCTGCCGATCATCGGTATCGGGTACGCCTTGCTGCCCGGCCCCAACATCGCCCTCGAGCCGCACATCATCCTCACCCTCGTCCTGCCGCCGCTTCTCTACAGCGCCGCCCTGGACTCCTCGATGCTCGCGATCCGCCGCAATCTGACGACGGTGGTGAGCCTGTCGGTCGTTCTGGTCCTGATCACCGCCCTGCTCATCGGTCTGGGCTTCGCCTGGCTGGTGCCCGGGGCGACCCTGGCCGCCGGTGTCGCGATCGGCGCGGCCGTCGCACCACCCGACCCGGTAGCCGCGCTGGCCGTCGGCCGCAGGGCCGGGCTACCGCCACGCATCATCACGGTGATCCAGGGCGAGGGACTGCTCAACGACGCCACCGCCCTGACCATCCTGGGCGTAGCCGTCGCCGCGGCAACCGGTGACGGCTTCTCCGCGCCCACCGCGCTGGGCAGATTCCTGATCGTCGCCACCGGCGGCGCCCTCGTCGGAGTACTGACCGCTTTCCTGGTGCGCCTGCTGTCACGGCCCCTGAGCGCGGATCCGATGCTGGCCAACGCGGTTTCGCTGGCCACCCCGTTCGGCGCCTACCTCCTGGCCGAGCACATCCACGTCTCCGGTGTCCTGGCGGTGGTCGTCGCCGGGCTGATCGTCGGGCACCACACGCCACGATCGGCCTCCGGCGCCGGGCGACTGCAGACGAGCGCCGTCTGGAAACTGGTCGACTTCCTGCTCGAAGGCCTGGTCTTCCTGCTGATCGGCCAGCAACTACCACAGGTGATCGACGGGCTGGCGGGATACGACACCGCAACCGTGGTAACCGCGGTCACCGTCACCGTGGGTGTCGTCCTGCTGCTGCGACCACTGTGGCTTCTGCTGACCCTGATCCTGCCGGCAGCACTGCTCCGCGCACGCCCCCGCAGCGGCCGCCCCCGGGCGACGGAACCCACACGATGGTCGGCAAGGGAGGTCGTCGTGCTCAGCTGGGCCGGAACCCGGGGAGTCATCAGCCTCGCCGCGATCTTCACCCTGCCACTGACCACCGATACCGGGGCCGACTTCCCCGCTCGGGACCTGCTGCTGTTCTGCACCTTCGTCGTCGTACTCGTCACCCTCGTCGGCCAGGGCCTCACCTTCGCACCGATCGTCGGCCTGCTCGGGCTACGCGCGGACAACAACGATCAGGCCCAACTGCGTAACGAAGCCCGATCAGCGTCGGTACGGGCAGCCCTCACCGCACTCGACGACCTGGAGCAACAGGAACACGACGACATCAGCGCCCCCGTCATCGAAACGATGCGCCAGCAACTGCGTGCCCGGCTCGACCGCTACCAGGACCGCATCGTGCTCCTGCGCGCCAACGACGACACGACCGGCACGCCGATCTCACCGCAATACGAGGCCGCGCTGCACGTACGCCGCGTGGTCATCGACGCCCAACGCGACGAACTGCTGTGCTGGCGCGACGCCGGACGGCTACCCGACGAAGGCCTGCGCGTCCTCGAGCGCGAACTCGATCACGAAGAGCGGCTGCTCCCGGACCGACCGACTCGCAGGTGAACCTCACTACAGCGGGTCCGGTCGCCCTCTCGTCCACACCCGCGCAGCGATGAGGCCGAATCCCGGCGGAGCCCCGCCTCACCGAGGACCACATGACAAACGGTTCTCACAGGAGAAGACCGCACTGGTCGGGGTGTGAGACCCGCACCGCCCCGATCATCCAAGGCCTGCATCTGCACGACCTCCGCCATACACACAAAACCTGGCTCATCGAACACGACATTCCCGAGGTAGCCCAAGCCCGCCGACTCGGCCACCGCCTACCCGGCGTCCGCGGCATCTACAGCCACGTCACCCCGGCAATGACGACCCGCATCACCAACTGCCTCCAAGCCCGCTGGCAGGCCACTCACACACCCCCACCGGCCGCAACCGCACGTTGGCACGCGGCTTGATGAACATCGGACCTCGTAACACCGATCCAGCGGCCGCCCGGTCACCCACGGGAGCAGACCACCGAGCCGTATCACCCTAGATGATCTTGCGCTCCCACAACGCTCCCATCGTAAGGAGCACAACGCCAACGGCCCGTTACCAGAATCCCGGTAACGGGCCGTTGAACTGCATAAACTCTGGTGGGCGATACTGGGATCGAACCAGTGACCTCTTCCGTGTCAAGGAAGCGCGCTCCCGCTGCGCCAATCGCCCCGCACTGTAAAGCGAGGTGGAGACGGGATTTGAACCCGTGTACACGGCTTTGCAGGCCGTTGCCTCGCCTCTCGGCCACTCCACCGAGGCGGCCGATGCAAGGATCAGCAACAGCCTTCTCCGAGCGGAAGACGGGATTCGAACCCGCGACCCTCACCTTGGCAAGGTGATGCGCTACCACTGCGCCACTTCCGCTTGTCTCTCCGGCGTTTCCCCCGGCGACGGATGAAACATTAGCCGAGCCTCCCCGGCCCTGCCAAAGCACCCCCCGACTTCCGGGTGAACGCGCTGGTCAGAGCCCCTGCACCGGTCCGGCAGGGGCGGCTGTCGACTAGTGGCTCCCGCCGAGCAGCCGGCGGACCTCGGCGACCAGCTCGGCCTGGAACGCGGCCACGCTGCCGTCGACGACACCGACCCGGTAGTCCTGTCCGGTCTCCGGATGATCGGCGCGGATCCGGTCCCGGTGGCCGGCTTCGCCGTCGGCGTGACCGGCGGTGTACGCCAGAAATGCATCTTCCATGGGGGCCTCCTCGAACACGGGCGACAATCTCGCACGTTCCGGGGCCGTCGCAATACCGGTCGCCCGTCGGAGGAGATCCAGCCGGTCCGGCAGCGGGCATCAGCCGTCCGAACGGGTCGATCACGCGGCCGGGGTGCCGCGCGACTCCGCGGACCGGGCGGACAGCGCGCTCCTGGCCGGGACACAGAACCCGCACAATCTTCCTCCGCACGATGGTCTCCGCCGACGCAGCCCAGGAGGTCACCGATGACAGCGGACAACCAGCTCACCACCGCTTCCCCGGCGGAGACGACAGCCGCCCGGGATCCGTGGGCGCCGCCCACGGAGCCGATCCCCACCGCCCCGGCGAAGCCGGCGGAGGACGCGCCACCGGTCACTGCCGAACTGATCGCCCCGCCCGTGCCCGCCGCGGGATCGACCGACTCGAACGGTCCGCTTCCCCCGGCCGGGCCGCCGGCGCCGCAACCGGCCGCGCGCAAGCCGAAGAACCCGAAGCTGACCCTGATCGCCGCCGTCCTGGTCACCGCGATAGCCAGTTCCGGCATCACCGCCGCCGTCATGTCCGCGATCGGCGCCACCCCCACCGAGCAGAGCACCCAGCAGGGCGGACCCGGCGGTGGCAGGTTCGTCGGTGGTGGCGGTCCGGGCGGGACGCAGGGTGGCGGCATGCGCGGCACGCCGGACGGCACGCAAGGCAGCACGGATTCCGGTACGGGTACGCAGCCCGGCTCCGGCACCCAGCAGCAGGACACCGGCACCGGCACCTGACCCCGAAGCACTCCTGAAGCCGAAGAAGCCGGGCGGTTCCGGCTGGCCGTGGGGGCTGTCTCGGCGTTGCCGAGACAGCCCTGAGAACCAGCCGGGGGTGACCGGGACGGCATGCATGGCCCGCACCCGCCGGACGGTCGTGAGGGAACGCCTGCCGTGGCCGCCGCGAGTCACGGGACGCCGCGTGGCCCGTACCGGAGAAGGGTTCAGAGGTTGATCGCGGCCGGATCGGAGGCCAGGGACCGCAACCGCCCGGCCGGGTCGGGGACCAGCCGCCGGGTCTCCCGGTCCAGCACGCCCGCCACCCCGGTCACCGTCGCGACCGGGGCGCCGTCGGCGCGGGTGTACTCCTGCTCGACCCGGAACGTCTTGCCCTCGCCCCACAGGAACCGGCAGGTCACGTCGACCTCGTCGCCGGCGCGCAGCTCTTTGAGATAGCGGATGGTGGTCTCCAGAACGACCGGCCCGATCCCGGCCGCCGCGAGGGTGCCCGGGCCCAGGCCGGCGGCGAGGAAGCACTGCCAGCGGGCGTGTTCGCCGTACTGCAGATAGACCGCCTGGTTCACATGCCCCTGAAGGTCGAGCTCGTAGCCACGAACCGCGATACGCACCTGGAACAGGTCTGCCATGCCCCGATCGTGGCACAGAGCGAACCCCGGAGAGGGCCCCGTGGCTGCCGTATGACAAAGGCGGTGACGAGAAGCACGCCGCCTCCGCTGCTGCGGATCACCCGGCTGATCGGCGCGGCGGGCGGCAGATGAGATCGACATAGACGGTGACGACTCCCCCACCTAGGCTTGGCCGGCGCGAACGTCCGTGTCGGAGGGGGGTGTGGTGCGGTTCCGGCTTCTGGGCCCGGTGGAGGCAGCCGAGGGGGAACGGGTCGTCGCGCTGGGCGCTCTCAAACAGCGGCATCTGCTCGCCGCGCTGCTCTTCGACGGCGGGCACCCGGTCACCTTCGAGACGCTGATCGACCGGCTGTGGGGCGACGAGCCGCCGGCCGACGCCCGGGGCGCGCTGTACGGTTACGTGGCCCGGTTGCGGCGGGTCGTCAAGGACAGCGCCGGTGTCACCCTGGTCCGCTGGTCGGGCGGCTACACCCTGCAGGTCCCGTCCGGCTCGGTCGACCTGTACCGCTTCCGTGAGCTGATGGAGCTGGCCCGCAGCCGGTCCGGCGGGGAGCGGCTGGCCGCGCTCGACGAGGCGCTGACGCTGTGGCGGGGCGAGGCGCTGGCCGGGCTGCCCGGCGAGTGGGCGCGGCGCACCCGGGAGAGCCTGGAGCAGCAGCGGGTCACGGCGCTGGCCGAGTGGGCGGCGGTGGCGGTGGTCCGCGGCCGGCACGCCGAGGCGACCGACCGGCTGACCGCCGCGCTGGCCCGGGACCCGTTGAGCGAACCGCTGATCGCGGCGCTGATGCGCGCGCTGCACGCGTCCGGCCGTACCGTCGAAGCTCTTGATCTCTTCGCCCGGTCCCGCAACCGGATCATCGACGAGCTGGGCGCGGAGCCGGGCCCGCTGGTGCGGGAGGCGCACACCAGCGTGTTGCGGGAGCCGGCCGCGGAGAGTGAGCCGGCCCGCCCTTTTCTGCTGCCGCCGGATCTGCCGGATTACACCGGGTTCGACCGGCAGGTCGCCGGCACGGTGACGGCGCTGCGGTCCGGTGGCAGCCCGGTCGTGGTGGTGTCCGGGCAGGGTGGCGCCGGGAAGACGGCGTTCGCGGTGCACGTGGCGCACGCGGTCCGCGACCACTATCCGGACGGCCTGCTGTTCCTGAACGTGGGCGGCGCCGATCCGCTCGAGCCGGCCGAGGCGCTGAGCCGGCTGCTGCGCATGCTCGGTGTCGTCGACGCGGACGCGCAGGGCCGCTCCGACCTGCGGGAACGTGAAGCCCGGTACCGTGCCGAGCTGGCCGGCCGCCGGGTGCTGGTGGTCGTCGACGACGTGGTCAGCGCCCGGCAGGTGCATCCGTTCCGGCCCGGGGACGCCGGGTCGGCGCTGCTGGTGACCAGCCGGAACCGGCTCGCCACGGTGCCCGCGACCAGCCGCGTGGAGCTGCCGATGATGTCGGTGGCGGAGGCGTCGGCGCTGCTGACCCGGGTGATCGGCCCGGAGCGGGCGGAGGCCGAGCCGGGTCAGACGGCCCGGCTGATCGCCTTGTGCGCCCGGCTGCCGCTGGCGGTTCGGGTGGCCGGGGCGCGGCTGGCGGCCCGGCCGCACTGGGCGGTCGGTCAGCTCGCCGACCGGCTCGACGACGAGCGGCGGCGCCTGGACGAGCTGGCCATCGACGACCTGGAGGTGCGGGCCGGGCTGGCCGTCGGCTATCGCGGGCTGACCCCGCGGGCGCAGGCCGCGTTCCGGGCGCTCGGCTGCCTGGACCCGCCGGTGCTGACCGCGGTCACCGTGGCCGCGCTGCTGGACACCACCCTGGACGAGGCGGACGACCTGGTCGAGGAGATCACCGACGCGCGGCTGCTGGACGTGGTCGGCGCGGACGGGCCGTTCACCCTCTACCGGATGCACGACCTGGTCCGGCTCTACGCTGGGGAGCTGGCCCGGGCCGATCCGCACGCGCTGCGGGCCACCGTCACCGGCGCGGTGACCACGCTGCTGCGGCTGGTCGAGCATCTGGCGCAGCAGTTGCCGGTGGCCACCCCGCGGCTCTACCACCCGGCCGGTCTGCCCGAGCCGGATCCGCGGTGGACGGCGACGATCGCCCGGATGGATCTGCCGAGCTGGTTCGACGACGAGGAGCCGGCGCTGATCGCCGCGGTGGAGCGGGCCGCCGCCCTGGACCTGGTGGCCCCGGCCTGCGGGCTGGCGGACGCGCTGGTGTTCGCGTCGTTCGCGGCCCGCAACAACTTCGACGGCTGGGAGCGTACGCACACCGCGGCGTGCGCTGCCGCCGGCCGGGCCGCGGACACGCTCGCCGAGGCGGCGATGGAATGCGGCACCGGCCAGCTGCGGTACGCCCAGGACCGGTTCCCGGAGTCGCGGCGGCACTTCTCCCGGGCCGCCACGCTGTTCGAGGCGGCCGGGCACGACCGCGGGCTGGCGGTGGCGGTGAACGGTCTCGGCACGGTCAGCCGGGAGCTGGGCGAACACGCGACAGCGGTGCCGCTGCTGAACCGGGCCCGGCGGATGCTGGAACGGCTCGGCGACGACGCCGGGGTGGCGCACGCCCACTACGGGCTGGGATACGCGCACCGCGAGGCCGGCGACGACACGGTGGCGCTGGAGCACTTCGCGGCGGCGCTCGAGCGGTATCGCAAGCTCGGACACCGGCGCGGCGAGCTGATCTCGATCCGCGGTGTCGGCCTGGTGCACCGGGCCCGCGGCGAGCTGGCCGAGGCGGAGGCGCACTGTGCCGCCGCGCACCGGATCGCGGTGGAGATCGGCGAGCGGCATCTGGCCGCGTACACCGCGCAGGCCCTGGCCAAGGTGTGGATCCGGCAGGGTGATCCGGAACGGGGCCGGGAGCCGCTGCGGACCGCCCTGATCGCCACCGGCGCGCGGCGGGACGGGCTGGGGACGGCGCTGGTCACCCGGACGCTCGGCGAGCTGGAGCTGGCCGCCGGGCGGACGGCCGAGGCGACCGCCCTGCTGTCCTCGGCTGCCGCCCAGTGGCGGGCCATCGGCATGGATCTCGGCCTGGCCCGCACGCTGCGGGATCTGGGCGCGGCGCGCCGGGTGGCCGGCGATCACGAGGGCGCGCACCGCGACTGGGCGGCCGCCGCCGAGATCTTTCAGAGGCTGGGGGTACGCGAGAACGCCGAGCTGACCGCGTGGCGCGCCGGTTTCGGCTGCTCCTGTGACGCGGCGACCGTCGCGGCGGCCCGATGGACGGTGCAGGACGCGGAAGGTGCGGGGCCCCCCTTGTGTAACCCCGCACTTCCCACGTCCTGAGGTGGGGAACGTCGAAACAGGCACCCGCCAGCGCATCGCGTCGTCGTCCCGTACGGCACCGGCGACAGCCTGTCAGTCCTTCCTGCCGTCTTTCTGGCACGTTTCTGTCAGTGGATCTCCAGCGTCGCTCCCCAGCGCCGGAACTGGGCGTGGGCCTGCCGTTCGGAGCGGGCCAGCAGCCGGGCACGGCCGCCCGGCAACCGGCCCAGCCCGTGACTGACCAGCAGGTTCGCGGCGATCCGGGTGAGGCCGTACCAGGGTGGGCGGTACGGCAGCCGGAGATCGCGCATCGCCGCCCGGCCGAGCAGCCAGCAGCTCACCGACAGGGCGCGCTCCCGTTCGTACGCCCGCCGCCACCCCGTCGTCACGTCGTCGGTCATGGTGATCAGGGCACGGGCCAGGGCGACGCTGTTGGCGTCCGGCGGCGGATCGTTGGCCAGGAAGTGGTAGAGCAGCCGGCGGCCACGGCGCTCGGTGTGCGGCAGCCACCGCTCGTCCACACCCATCAGCCAGCCGACGTAACTCCACAGGTGCATGACCGCGCGGGCGTCGGCGCGGGACACCCGTACGCCCAGAAGCCGTAGGTGGAGCAGGAAGCTGGTACTGAAGACACCGAGGGTGCTGGCCTGGTCGTACTGGTTGATCGGCGTGCCCCGCAGCTCCCGGTCCCAGGTGGGGTCGGCGGCCAGCCGGGCGTTGACCAGCGCGTGCATGACGCGGACGTGCAGTGTCATCCGGAAGCCCGGGCCGTCCGGCGCCATCCCGCCGGGCGCGGTGACCGCCCGCCACCACAGCGACGTCTCCTGGATCCGCCGCAGCGACTCGCCGCCGGTCAGCCGGCCGGTGCGCACCAGCGGCTCCAGCGCGGCCGCGGTCCGGTAGCCGCCGAGCAGCGACCCGTACGCCAGGACCAGTCCCGCGTCCATCCCGAACGCCCGGCACGCCTCGGCGCCGCGGGCCAGCAGCGCGTCGTCGACCCAGTCGGGCCGCCGGGAGACGGTGTCGTAGAAGGCGCGCATCGCCGCCGGCCCGTCCGCGGAGGGGCCGGCGGCGAGCGCCCGGTGCAGCTCGTTCGGCGGCACCGCCGCGATCAGACCGGCGGCCAGGTCGTCCTGCCGGGTCAGCCCGGCCTGGAGGGCGGCGATCTCCTCCGGCGTGGGGGCCGCCCCGGGCCCGGCGACCAGTCGCAGCGGCCGGGCGGCCCGCTCCGCCCAGATCTTGTCCATCGCGAACCGGCGGGGCACCCGCATATCGGCGTGCGTCGTCATGATTCGACGATACGAGACCCGGCGTGTGGATCTCGGTCGCTGGTCAGCGGTTGCCGGCGACGACGGTGGTGACCGGGGCGCCGGAAAGCGTGCCGCCGAGATGGAGGCCGCCTCACCAAAGGGTGGTTCGCGCCCCCGCAGGCCGGACGTACCGGTGATGGCACTCTCCCGTGGCGTCCCGACCGTGGCCGTGCTCGTTGAGCACCGAAAACCGTCGTGCCGCACAGAAAGCACAGGCCCTTGCGCATCACTCAGAACGGCGACAACAACCGGAACGACATCGACAACAGCCGGCGGACCTCGATCCGGGTCGGCAGCTTCGACCTCGGACTGGGCCAGATCGCGGTGGCGGTAGCGGTGGTCGTGGTGGGCGGCGGTGGAGCCGCCGCCGTCGTGACACAGGACGACAAGCCCGCCGTCGCCGAGGCGGCGCCCGCCCCGGAGGTCGTGCGGGCCGCCGGGACCTGGAAACTCGACGGCACACAGCGGGCCGGCATGTTCCGGGTGACCGAGGGGACCCTGACGATCAGTCAGGAAGCCGTCTACCGCTTCGGCGTCACCATGGCGATGGAGGGCATGCCCGCCCCGGCGAGCGGAAGCTGCGGCGGCGAGGTCACCGCGCGGGCGCAGACCCTGGTCTTCACCCCGTTCGAGAACTCCGGCGAGAGCTGCCGCACCTTCACCGCCGAGATGGCCGGCACGACGATGACGCTCGGCGTGGGCGACGACTCCGTCCGTTTCCGCCGCGCCTGAGCGCCGGCGCCGCGCCCGGCCGCCCGCCGGGCGCGAACCCACGGAACACCTGCCGGAACGACAGCAGCCGGACACCCATCGGGCATCCGGCTGTCTGGTCGAAATGGTGGGCGATACTGGGATCGAACCAGTGACCTCTTCCGTGTCAAGGAAGCGCGCTCCCGCTGCGCCAATCGCCCCGCACTGTCAAGCGAGGTGGAGACGGGATTTGAACCCGTGTACACGGCTTTGCAGGCCGTTGCCTCGCCTCTCGGCCACTCCACCGAGGTGACCCCGCGTTCAAGGCCGCTCCGAGCGGAAGACGGGATTCGAACCCGCGACCCTCACCTTGGCAAGGTGATGCGCTACCACTGCGCCACTTCCGCTTGTCTCTCCGGCGTTTCCCCCGGCGACGAGAGAACTTTATCCGGTCCCCCCGCAAAGCTCCAAACCGGGGGTCCCGGCGTGTCGCGCGACGGGTCATCATGGGCGGCGTGGAGATCACCAAGTGGTACCTGGAGCAGGACTCCCCCGACCAGATCCGCGCTGCTCAGGAGCCGGGGACGCCGGTCGCGGTGATCCGGGCCGAGGTGCCGAGCCCGGAGCTGAGCCGTTACCTGTACACCGCGGTCGGCGGCGACTGGCACTGGACCGACCGGCTGCCCTGGACCTGGCAGCGCTGGAAGGACTACCTGGATCAGCCGGGCGTGGAGACGTGGGTCGCCTACCTGCGCGGCACCCCGGCCGGCTACATCGAACTGGACGGCCACGAGCCCGGCGAGGTCGAGATCGCCTATTTCGGCCTGCTGCCGCAGTTCACCGGGCAGGGCCTCGGCGGCCACCTGCTGACCACCGGCCTCCGGCACGCCTGGAACCTGCCCGAACGCCACCCCGGCCGGCCGCCGGTCAAGCGCGTGGTCGTCAACACGTGCAGCCTGGACGGTCCCGCCGCCCTCGCCAACTACCGCTCCCGCGGCATGCGCGTCTTCCGCACCGAGACGATCCCGCACGACCAGGCGGCCACTCCCGGTCCCTGGCCGGGCGCGGTCACCCCAGTGTGTTGACTTACGCCGAACAGTCCACCCGAAATCAACACGCGGGGTTCACGCGACCGGCAGGCCCGGGGAGGTGAAGGCGCGGCCGTCGTCGGTGACGACGGCCGACTCGTAGCCCTCGGCGACCCGCTTCGCCAGCCAGGACAGTCCCGGCTCCCCCATCGCCAGGGCGGCGGTGGCGTACGCGTCGGCGACCGCCAGATCCGGCCCCGTGACGGTGACCGACCGCAGTCCGGCGGCGGGCCTCCCGGCCACCGGGTTCCAGACGTGCGCGCCCCGCTCGTACGTCCCCGAGGTCGCGACCGCGCCGTCGGTGACCGCGAGCACCCAGGCGAGCTTGTCCGCCTCCCAGGGGTGGCGGACGCCGACCCGCCAGGGCCGCCCGCCCGGCCCGGCGCCGCGCATCCGGATGTCGCCGCCCGCGCCGATGTGGTGCCGCACCGAACCGGCCTCGGCGAGCCGCCGGGACGCCACCTCGACCGACCAGCCCTTGACGTATCCGGACGGGTCGAGCGGGCCGCCCGCGTACGCGTCGAAGTATCCGTCGGTGTCCCGCCACAGGTCCGCGCACCGGTCCAGCACGAACCGCAGATCGTCCGAGCAGTCCTGCAGCCGCAGCGCGCCGTCACGGAACCGGCACACCTCGCTGTCCGGCTTGTAGGTGCTGAACCTGGCGTCCACCTCGTGCAACCATGCGCACGTCGTGCCGATCAGCTCCCGGAGGCGGGCGTCGGGAAGGTCGTCGGCCAGCTCGATGCTGACGACCGTACCCATGACCTCTTCGACGTGGCGCACGAACCGGAACCCTACGCGCCGGCCTTGTCCAGCGCCGCCTGAAGCGACTCGGTGTAGGACTGGCTGGTGAACGTCGCGCCGGAGACGGCGTCGACGTCGGCGCTCTGCGCCTTCAGCGTGGCCGCGTTGAGTTTCTCCACGGCCTTCGGGTTGATCGTGCCGCTGAACCCGTCGGTCGGGGCGGTCGCGTTCGCGCTGGAGATCTTCCCGCCACTGATCTTGATGGTGACCTGGACCGTGCCGTACGGGTTCTGCACGGCCTTGCCCTTGTAGGTGCCGGCCTTGAGCCCGGCCTCCTCCGCCTCCTGGGTCTTCTCCCCGGCGGGAGCAGCAGGCGCGGTCGTCTTCTTCCCGCCGGCCGGCTTCTTGGTGCCCGCCGGCGCCGGGGCGGCGGTCGCCTCGCCGCCCGCCTCGTCGATCTCGGGCTCCTCGGCGGCGGCGCCGTTCGCGGCGGCGGCCACCGGCACGGCCGCCGGCTGCACGCTCAGCCGGACCCCGAGGATCAGGGCCGCGCCGGTCAGTGTGCCGAGGGCGGCTGCGGTACTACGTCGCATCGGGAAACTCCTAGATCCGTGAGGGAACGGGTCAGAACTCGAAGGGGTCCAGGTGCAGCTGGCTCTCCGGCACGTCGAGCTGCTTGAGCGTGTCGACGGCCGCGTTGACCAGGCCGGGCGGGCCGCACAGGTAGACGTCACGGCGGTTCACGTCCGGGACCAGGCCGCGCAGCCCGTCCGGGGTGAACAGCCGGCGCGGGCCGGGGTCGTTACGGCCGCCGACGATGTAGCGCACCCAGGCGTCCCGCTGCTCGGCCAGATCCTCCAGCTCGGTGCGGAAGACCAGCTCGTCCGGACGGCTCGCCCGGTAGATCACGATGGTGTCCGGCGGCATGTCCTCGAGCAGGGCGCGGATCGGGGCGATGCCGCTGCCGCCGGCGATCAGAAGGGCACGGCGGCGGGTACGGCGTTCCGCGGTGAACGTCCCGAACGGCCCCTCCGCCCAGATCGGCGTGCCCGGGCGCATCGTGGCCAGCTTGCGGGTGTGGCCTCCGGCGATCGTGACGGTGAGCCGCAGCCAGCGCGGGTTCGGGGCCGCCGACAGCGAGAACGGGTGCGACTGCCACCAGCCGTTCGCCGTCAGGAACCGCCACCGCATGAACTGCCCGGCCTGCACCGGGAGCCTGTCGAGCCGGTTGCCCTCGATGTAGATCGAGAACGTGTTGGCGCCCTCGCTCACCACCTCGGCCACACTGAACCGGTGCCGGGCGTTGAGCCACAGCGGCTCGACGACGCGGCCCCAGAACAGCGCGGCGATCGTGATGCAGCCCAGCGCCGGCCAGAACACCGAGGCGAACTTCCCGCTCATGTCGGCGCCGGCGGCGATCTGGTGGCCGTACCCGAGGAGCAGCACCGCGTAACTGCTCAGGTGGATCAGGTGCCACAGCTCGTAGTTGAGGACGTTGCGGATCGCCCGGATCGAGATCAGCGCGATGAACACCAGCAGGCCGGTCGCGATCGTGGCGCTGATCATCTCCGGGAACGTGGTGATCACGGTCCAGCCCTGCTCGATCACGCCGGTCTCGGCGGTGAGCGCGTAGCCGTACACGATGAAGACGATGTGCGCGACCACGAAGGTCAGCAGCGAGGTGCCCAGCCAGCGGTGCCAGCGCAGCAGGTCCCGGGACCCGACCCACTCCTCCAGCCAGGACACCCGGCTCATCATCAGCAGCTGGATGAAGAGCAGGTAACCGCCGATCAGGCCGGTCACCCGGCCGGCCGCGATCATCATGGTGGGGGTGTCGGCGACCGCCCCGGCCTGGGTGTTGAACAACCACAGCGCGACGCTGGTGGCCAGGCCGGAGAAGAACAGCAGGACGGTGAAGAGCCGGTTGCCGCTGGTCGACTCGCCGGGCGGGCGCTCGTCCGGGATCGGGACGCCGGCGCCGGCCTTCCAGCCGGTCGGGTCGGTCTCCGAGGACACCACGATGTCGCCGCGGCGGTAGTTGTCGGGGGCGGCGTACGGCTGCCCGTACTGGGGCTGTTGTTGCTGCTCCGGCCACGGCGGCAGGGACGGGCCGTCCCAGCCCTGACGGGGGGCGTCGTCCCGGAGGTCGGAGAAGTACCGATCGTCGTCGGGTAGCTCCCGTTGATCCCGGAAAGCCGGAATAGTCAACGTCCTCACCTGCTCAGCAGTCGTCTCACGGCGCCTGCCACCCCTGCGGCCGACGTGACGACCCGTGCGCGGAAAGGCCGTCATGGTTGGGTACGCGCATCACGCCGAGTTGGCTCAACGAGATCAGAAAAATCCCGAAGACTAGGTTCTTCGGAATGCAACCTCAGCAGTTGGTCACGGTGATCGGCATCGGCGCGGGTGGCTGGCCGGACCTCTCCGGTACGGCCCGGGCCGCCCTGCTCCGGTCCGAGGTGGTGTTCGGCAGCGCCCGCCAGCTCGGGATGCTCGCCACCGACCACGACGTCCGGCGTGTCCCGTGGCCGTCCCCGCTGCTCCCGGCGCTGCCCGGGCTCCTCGAGGCGGAACGCGGACGGCGGGTGTGCGTGCTCGCCAGCGGTGACCCGATGTTCCACGGCATCGGCGCCACCCTGGTCCGGCTGCTCGGCGCGGAGGCCGTCCGCGTGCTGCCGCACCCGTCGTCGGTGTCGCTGGCCGCCGCCCGGCTCGGCTGGGACCTTGCCGGCGCCGACGTGGTGAGCCTGGTCACCGCTCCGGTCGAGACCCTGAACCGGGTGATCAATCCCGGACGCCGGATCCTGGTGCTGTCGGCCGGCGCGCACACCCCGGCCGCGGTCGCGGAACTGCTCGTCAGCCGCGGGTACGGCGCCGCCGGAATGACCGTTCTGGAACAGCTCGGCGGGTCCGGGGAACGGGTCGTCACCGGAACCGCCGACGGCTGGGTGCTTCCCGACGGCGACCCGCTCAACGTGATCGCGATCGACTGCGGCGACGGGCCGGCCACCAGCGTCGTGCCCGGGCTGCCCGACACCTCCTTCGCCGGCGACGGGCAACTGACCAAACGGGAGATCCGGGCGGTGACCCTGGCCTCGCTCGCCCCGGCGCCCGGCGAACTGCTGTGGGACATCGGCGCCGGCTCCGGCAGCATCGGCATCGAATGGATGCGCGCCCACCCGTCCTGCCGGGCCGTCGCCGTCGAGTCCTCGGCCGAACGGGTCGCGACGATCACCGCGAACGCCGCCGCCCTCGGCGTACCCGGCCTGCGCGTCGTCCACGGCCGGGCCCCGGACGTCCTCGACGGGCTCCCCCAGCCGGACACGATCTTCATCGGCGGCGGGCTGACCCGCGACGGCGTCCTGGACCGCTGCCTCGCCGCGCTGCGCCCCGGCGGCCGCCTGGTCGCCAACGCGGTGACCGTCGAATCGGAGGCGGTACTGGCCGGCGCCTACGCGAGACACGGCGGCGAACTGAGCCGGATCACCGTACAACGCGGTTCCCCGGTCGGCGGATTCACCGGATGGCGCTCCTTCATGCCGGTGACCATCTGGTCCGTCGTCCCCACCACCGTCCCGGAGGATTTGCCACGATGACCGTCCACTTCATCGGCGCCGGCCCCGGCGCCGCCGACCTGATCACGCTGCGCGGCCACCGCCTGATCGCCGCGTCCCCGGTCTGCCTCTACGCCGGCAGCCTGGTCCCCGCCGAACTCCTGGACGCCTGCCCACCCGGCGCCCGCAAGATCGACACCGCGAACCTGAACCTCGACGAGATCATCGCCGAGATGGTCGCCGCCCACGAGTCCGGCGCCGACGTCGCCCGCCTGCACTCCGGCGACCCGTCGGTGTTCAGCGCCGTCGCCGAACAGATGCGCCGCCTCGACACCGCCGGCGTCCCCTACGACGTGACACCCGGCGTACCCGCCTTCGCCGCCGCAGCCGCCACCCTGGCCCGCGAATTCACCGTCCCCGAAGTCGCCCAGACCGTCATCCTCACCCGCACCGCCGAACGCGCCACCGCCATGCCACCCGGCGAGGACCTGGCCACCCTCAGCGCCAGCCGCGCCACCATGGTGCTGCACCTGGCCGTCCAGCGCATCGACGCGGTCGCCGCCGAACTCGTCCCCGGTTACGGGCCGGACTGCCCGGTCGCGGTCGTCGCCCGCGCCTCCCGCCCCGACGAACTCGTCATCCGCGGCACACTCACGGACATCGCCGCCAAGGTCAAGGCCTCCGGTGTACGCCGTACCGCGGTGATCGTCGTCGGCGCGGCCCTGACCGCCGCCCAGTTCCCCGACAGCCACCTGTACTCCACCACCCGCTGCCGCCCCGACCCGCTTCCCCCGGCTGAATGCCCCAGCGCCCCGCCCGGTCGCCCTCAGAACCAGCCGCAATTCACCAGCCGACCGCCGGGCGCTCCGCGGGCAGCAGGCCTGTGCTCGGGCGGCGAGGAGGCCGGGGGCCTCTGCCCGTGAGTGCGGCTCGGCGAGAATGCCCGGGTGAGAGTGCTGGTGCTGGGTGGGACCACGGAGGCACGGCGGCTGGCGGGGCTGGTCGCCGGGGAGTTCGCTGTGGTCAGTTCGCTGGCGGGGCGGACACGGGAGCCGCTGATGCCCGCGGGGGAGGTACGGATCGGTGGGTTCGGTGGGGTGGCGGGGCTCGCGGCATACCTGCGGGACTCCCGGATCGACGTGGTGGTGGATGGGACGCATCCGTTCGCGGCGGCGATGAGTGGGCACGCGTTCGAGGCTTGTGCGGCGGTGGGCGTACCGCTGCTGGTCCTGCGAAGGCCGGGCTGGACCGCCGGGCCGGGCGATGAGTGGCACCGCGTCGCGTCGCTGGCGGAGGCGGCGGAATCGCTGCCGCGGCAGGGACGGCGGGTGTTCCTGACCACCGGGCGGCAGGGCATCGGGGTGTTCGCGGGGCTGGACGACTGCTGGTTCCTGGCGCGGTCGGTGGAGCCACCGGAGGCGCCGATGCCGCGGCGGATGGAGGTGCTGCTCGATCGGGGGCCGTTCACCGTCGCGGGGGAACGGGAGCTGATCGTCCGGCATCGCATCGACGTCGTCGTCACCAAGGACAGCGGTGGCTCGGACGCCAAGCTGGTCGCGGCCCGTGAGCTGGGGATTCCGGTGGTGATGGTGGATCGCCCGGTGTCTCCGGCGGCGGACACGGTGTCCACGGCGGACGACGCGGCGGCGTGGCTGCGGCGGCGGGCGCGCTGAAACACGACAGTCTGTGAGCTGCGCGACGAGCCATGCGGTGCGACGCTCGGAACATGGCCGGCCACGCTCTGTACGCCGAACTCGCCGCCGTCCGTGCGATGGCCGCCGACGGGCTGACCGGGATCGATGCGGCCGGTGACAGCGGGCAGGTGTGGGTTCGTACAGCGTGTGCCCGGCTGTCCACGTTCGACAGCACGCTCACCGAGGCGGCGGGGGTGCCGGCGGGGCCGGTGCAGGTGGGTGTGGTGTCGCTGGTGACGTTTCTGGTGGTGTTCGGGTCGGCGGCTCTGGCGGGGGCGGTGGGGTTCGGTCCGGCGGGTGTCCTCGTTGTCTGCGCGGCGGTGTCGGCCGTGATTCTCGCGGTGTCGCCGTGGGTGGCGCGGCGTGCCCGGTTCGCGGTGGGCCACCGGCGTCTCGCCCGCGCGGCGGATCTCCGGACGGCGCCGGCGCCTGCGGCCCCAGGAGCCACACTGTCGCCGTTGGAGCCGCCAGCAGCGGATGCGGGGGTCACGGCGGCCGAACGGTCGGCGGCGGCGGTCGAGCGGCTGGCGGCGGTTGCGGAAGGGCTCTATCGGGCGCGGGTACGGCTGGTGTCGGCGGGCCTGCGGCAGGTGAGGCCGGGGAACTGGACGGTCGCCCGGCTGCGGCGCGAGTTTCGCGACGATCCGGTGGTTCGTCACCTCGCCTACGCTGATCAGCTGCTCTGCCAAGCCATCGACTGTCTCGAACGGCACCTCGAGGACGCCCGGAAGGACCCGGTCTGATGGCTTTCTGGCGGTCCCGGGCGGCGGTACGGGAGGACCCGTTCTCCGGTGAGGCGGTGCCGCGGCTCGCCCGGATAGAGCGCGACCTCGATGCCGTGATCATCGATGCGCAGAGTCGGGACTGGACAGCGGATAGGCCGGATCATGTGGGCTTCGCCCGATGGGGCCAGGTCCAGCAGCAGATCCGAACGGCAGCGGGAAGGGCAACGCCGGGAAGGGTGACCAGAGGCGGGACGGCCCCGGGACCGGTGAGAGCGCTACGGGATCCGGTGACGGCAGTGGCCGGGGGCGCTTCCGGGGCTCTGGTGACGCTGGTGCTGGCGGTGGTGGGCTGGCCCGCGGTGGCCCGGCCGGCGCCGCTGGCGGTGACCGGCGTCGTGGCGGTCTGGGTGGCGCTGACCGTGGCGGCCGTCGTGCGGCGTCTGCGGCGCCGCTGGGACGGCGACGATCACGGTGGGGCGGCGCCGATCGACGACGTGTACCGGTACGCGGCCTTCCGCCGCCGGATCGCGGCCTGCGCTGCCGTCGCCCGCGGGCACCGGTCCTATCGCCGCCGGTCCGCCGCGATGGATCTGGAGTACGCCCTGGACTGGCTCTCCGCTGCCCAGAGCGAGCTCCCCCGCCGCTGATGTCACATTCCGCCGGGCTGTCTCGTCCATGTTCCGGCCCCGCCGCGGCGGGGCGAACGGCACGCGAGTGGAGGAGAGCGGAAGATGCGGATCGTCGTGGTGGGTGGGACCGGGCAGACCGGTCGGCTGCTGGTCGAGGCGTTGCGGGACCGTGGTCACGAGGTGGTGCCGGCGTCGCCGTCGACCGGGATCGACGCGTTCAGCGGGGTGGGTCTCGAGGAGGCGCTGACGGGTACGGACGTGGTCGTCGACGTGACGAACACGCCGTCGCGGGACGAGGCGGCGGCGACCGAGTTCTTCCGGGTGACCTCGGAGAACCTGACGGCGGCGGGTGGCAAGGCGGGTGTGCGGCACCACGTCCTGCTGTCGATCATCGGGTTGGAACAGGGATCAAACCTGCCCTACTACCGGGCGAAGCTGGCGCAGGAGGCGGCCGTCCGGGCCGGCGGGGTGCCGTGGACGATCGTGCGGGCGGCGCAGTTCTTCGAGTTCCTCGGGACGCTGCTGCAGGCGAACACCGAGGGCGACGAGATCAGGATGGGACCGGTACGGGTTCAGCCGATCGCCCTGACCGACCTGGTGTCGCGTCTCGCCGTGATCGCCGAGGCGGAGCCGGCCGGCGGGACGGTGGAGGCGGCCGGGCCGGAGGTGTTCGCGATGGACGAGGTCGGCCGCCGGCTGGCCGCGCCCGGGCAGCGGGTGACCGGTGACGGCAGGCCGTTCTTCGGCGCCGACATCCCGGTGGACGCGCTGGTCGCCGGCCCGTCCGCCTACCTGGGACCGACCACCCTGACCGCCTGGCTCGCCACGAACGGGCCGGCGAGGTAACGAACCGGTGAGAAAGCACCGGGCCGGAGAAGGACTGCTCACGGCGTACCGCCGCAATCAGGTTTTGGCTTTGAAAGTGCTCCGATAGCTCTGCGGTGTGGTGGACAGGCGCTGGGTGAAGTGATGCCGCAGCGTCTGTGCGCTGCCGAACCCGGCCCTGGCCGCCACGGCGTCGATGCCCAGGTCGGTGTCCTCGAGCAGGCGGCGGGCCAGCAGCACCCGCTGGTTGGTGAGCCAGTCGTGCGGGGTGGCGCCGGTCTCGGCACGGAAACGGCGGGCGAACGTCCGCGGCGCCATGTGCACCAGGTCGGACATGGTGTCGACGGTGTGCGCCCGGTCGAGGGTCTCGAGCACGTGGGTGAGCAGCGGCTGAAGGGTCTCGCAGGAGATCGTCGGCATCGGGGTCTCGATGAACTGGGCCTGGCCGCCGTCACGGTGCGGCGGGACGACCATGCGGCGGGCGATCTGGGCGGCGACGGCGGAGCCCTGCTCCTCGCGGATCAGGTGCAGGCCGGCGTCGATCCCGGCGGCGGTGCCGGCGCTGGTGAGGATGTTGTCGTCGACGACGTAGAGGACGCCGGGGTCCACTTTGGCGCGGGGGAACCGCTCGGCGAGGGCGTCGGTGTGCCGCCAGTGTGTGGTGCACCGGCGGTCGTCGAGCAGGCCGGCGGCGCCGAGGGTGAACGCGCCGGTGCAGACGCTCATGATCCAGGCGCCGCGGGCGTGGGCCCGCTGCAGGACCTCGATCACCTCGGCCGGCGGGTCCTGGATGTCGTTGGGGGCGATGGCGATCAGGTCGGCGGTCTCGGCCGGGGTGAGGTCGTGATCCGGGGTGAGGCTGAATCCGGCGTGGGTGCGGACCGGGGCGCCGCCGACGCTGCACACCGAGAACTCGTAACCGGGCAGGCCCTCGGGGGTGCGATCGTAGCCGAACAGCTCACAGAGGACGCCCATCTCGAAGACCGCCACCTCGGGCAACGCGATCACAGCGACGCTTCGCAACATGTGGCCACCCTACCCGCAGGTTGGCAGTTTCTTGAAGATGTATGGCATTCCTGCCACTGTTCCGGCGCGCGAAACAGCGCGACCCTTGAGTCATGGAAATCGCACTGGTTGTCTTCTTCGTCCTACTATTGGTCACTTCGATCGCCGGCCTGCCCGCGGACAGCCGCGACAGCGCCGACTGGAAGCCCTCGAAGAACGGGCGCAGGGCCGCATGACGGCAGGGGCACCGCAGCCGGACCGCCCACGAACACCGGCCCGGCTGCGGAGATCATCGGGGCTCAGAAACCCCAGGGCGCGACCACCGGCGGCAGGCTCTTGCCGGAGAGGGCCGCCTTCTCCGTGTCGCCGCCCAGCTTGCTGGTGAACGGCTGGTGCGCCGCCGCGCAGACCGTGCCCTCGGCCGGGACCTTGCCGGTCAGCAGGTACCGGTCGATCGCCGCGGTCGCGCAGGCGCCCGTGCCGTACGCCGTGTGCCCCCAGTTGTCGCTGGTGAGCAGCCGGGAGTTCGGCAGCAGGCGGCTCGACGAGACGGCCGCGGCGTAACTGGTCGCCGGGTCCCAGCGGTTGCCGACGATCAGGACCGGAGCCGCCGTCCGCTTGTTGAACGGCCCGCGGTACGCGTCCTCGTCCCGGACCGTCCAGGTGCCGCTCGCGCACTGGGCGGTGTTCCAGCCCCAGAGCCGCCCGAAGTACGGGGCGGCGGCGTCCCGCCCGGCGACGCGGGCCGGCCAGGTCGCGGCGTTCGCCGGGTGCAGCCCGTCGGTGCACATGACGGCGCTCTGGGCCTCCAGGCTGTTGTCGTACGGGAACGCGGCCGCCTGGAGCCGCCGGCGCAGGGTGCCGGTCCTCGCGGCGCCGGTCTGCAGGGCCTCCACCTCGGCCGCGAACCGGGTGACCAGGTCACCGGCGTACGGCGTGTAGAGGTAGCTCAGGGTCGCGCCGACGAAATCCGCGTAGGTGAGGGTGATCCTGCCGAACTCGTCGTCGACCACCAGCGGGGCGGCCCGCAGCCGCGCCGTGATCGCCCGGAACCGGGCGGCCGGGTCGCCGGCGGCGAACGCGCAGTACTCCTCGCCCCGGGCGTCGCACCGCCGGAGGATCTCCTGGAGGGCCCGGTAGGCCCCTTCGCCCGACCGCATCCGGGTGTCCAGCATCGCGCCGCCGGTCCCGTTGGTCCCGGCCCACTGCCGCGGGTCGATGGTGCCGTCGACGGCGATCGCCCGGAACCGGTCCGGGAACAGGTTGGCGTAATACTGGCCGAGCGCGGTGCCGTAGCTGAAGCCCAGGTAGGTCAGCTTCCGGTCGCCGACGGCCCGGCGCATCACCTCCATGTCCCGGGCCACCTCGGTGGTCGACATGGCGCCGGCGATCTTGCGGCCGGTGGTCGAGCAGGCCTTGCCGATCGCCTGCGCCCCGCTGACGTACCGCTGGGTCTGCTGCCGTCCCATCGGGAAGGCGACGTCCATCCGGCCGAGGACGGCGTTCTGGCTCTTCGCCGAGTCCCAGCACTTCAGGTTGGCGCTGAACCCGACACCGCGCGGGTCGACGCCGACCACGTCGAACCGCTCCAGCACGGAGTCGCTGAGGAAGTCGCCGGCGGCCAGGGCCATCGACGTGGCCGAGCCGCCGGGGCCGCCCGGGTTGACGAACAGGCTGCCGATCCGGCGCTTCGGGCTCTTCGCCCGGATCCGCAGGACGGCCAGCTCGATCTTCTCGCCGCGGGGGTGGTCGTAGTCGAGAGGCACCGCGACGGTCGCGCACTCGGCGATGCCGAAGCACTTGTACCAGCCGAGGCGTGGGGTGGCGACCCGGTCGGTGACCCCGGCACCCGGGGCCGCGGCCCGGGCGGGCGCCGGGAGGGCGATGACGGCGGCGCTCAGCACACCGGCGATCAGACGGCGCATGCGGTTCCCCTCGGGTTCCTTCTCGGGCGCATCAAAAGGAAGTCGATGCGAGTCAGGCGGTGGCCAGGACGCGGGAGCCCGCGCCGGCCCGGCGGGTGAACAGCACGCCGCAGACGGTCAGCGCACTGGTCAGGCCGACCAGGGCGGACGCCCACACGGCAGGCTGGCCGACGCCGATGCCGTAGGCGAACCAGGAGGCGCACGCCGAGGCGGCGAGCGTCCAGCGCACCGGCGACAGCCCGGAGATGTCCTGCTCCCGGTCGCGCAGCAGGGCGAGCGGCTGCGGGATCGCCGAGACGAACGAGATCGCGGCCAGCACGGTGCCCAGCATCGCGGCCGCCCGCGGGCCGCTGATCTGCGGCAGCGCGGCGGAGGCGGCGATCGCCGACACGGCCAGCAGCACACCCGCGGCGGCGCCCGCGCTGCCCAGCAGCGCCCGGCCGGACCGCACGGCGGGCCGGGTCACCAGCAGCGCGATCAGGATGGCGACACCGGTCGAGGCGCTGACCGTGTTCGTCACCACCTGGAAGCGGTCGCCGATCAGCAGCCCGTACGTCACCCAGCCCAGCGGCATCGCCACGGCCAGCATGCAGGCGGTGGCCGACAGGCCGCCGGTGCGGCGGCGCACGCAGGACCGGTAGACCTGAGGCCAGGCGATGGACATGGACAGGGCGGCGCCGAGAAGGCCGAAGACGTGGGTAAGCATCGCCGGGCAGTTCGGCCCGGGCCGGCGGGCGCTGACCGCTCGCACCCGTACCGCTACCGCCCGCACCACAAGGGCACCCCGGGTTTGACGCCGCCCGGTTCGCATTTGGCACAGTGGACAGATGCTGACCGACGTGGACCTGCCCGCGCCCGGACTGCTCTGGACACGCTGGGCGGCACTGAGCGCCACGCACACCGCCCTCGGCCGGCCCGGCACCTGGTCGATCGACGACCGTGGCGCCGGCCGGGACGACGAGGACGGGAGCTGGGCACGGTTCGCGCTGCTCGACGGCCGGCGCGCGGTCCTCTACGGCCACCACCGCGAGCACAGCGCGACCACCGCGTCCGACCCGCCGCTGGACCTGCTCACCGGCGCCCCCGACTGGCTCCCCTGGGACACCCTGCTGCCGCTCGCCGAGCGGGAGCGGCTGGGCTTCGTGATCTGGCACGAGAGCGGGCGCTGGTCCCGGGTGCGCTATCGCGAGGGCCTGTCCGACGGGATGGCCGAGATGGCCGGGCCGCTGCTCACCGCCGAGAACACCGTCGCCGCGCTGGCCCGGCTGGGTTCCCGGCCGGCCGCCGAGCAGCTGCTGGCCGCCGCGGTGCGGGCCGAGGTGACCGTCGCCCACCTCACCGAACTGCTCGGCGATCCGGTGCCGGAGCCGGACGCCGCGGTGGCCGTCGCCGCCCGGGGCGGGCTGGTGCCGGGCAGCGCCGCGCCGCGGATCGAGGCGGGCCGCCGGCCGCCGATGCGCCGGGTGCGGCGGTTGAGCCAGGGCGAGCACGACCGGCTGGTCTGGTCGGCGATGCAGGACGCGCCGGAGCTGTCCCGGCCGGCTCCGCCGACCACCGGCGAGCTGGACACGCTGGTCTCCTGGCTGCAGGACCGGGCGCCGCACGGGGACGGGCGGTGCACGCTGCTGGCGTACGCCGACGCGACCAGCTTCAGCGCGCAGCCGGGCGATTTCCCGCCCGCGGACCGGCCCGGCGAGGAGCGGTACGCCGCGTTCCGGCGGCTCACCGAGCTGGTCCGGGCATTGCGCCGGGCCGAGTCCGACCCGCGGTACGGCAGGTGGCTGTTCCTGCGGGTGGAGACCAGCGCGACCGGCGTACGCGTGGAACGCCGCTACGACTCGTGGCCGGCCTGGTGGCACGACGACGGCGTGTCCGGCCCGTGGCGCACGAACCTGCAGGAGGAGATGGACGGCAGGCTGCCCGCCTACCGCCCGTCCTGGGTGACTCTCCTCGACCCGGAGGTCGCGTACCGGCCGCTCGGCTAGAAACCGGTCAGGGTGATCCCGGCCGCGCGCGGGTCGCCGTCGTGCACCAGCGACTCCTGGTTCTGCACGTCGTCGAAGGCGAACGCGTACGCCTTGCCGTCGAGCATGTTGCCGTGGACCGCCTTGGCGTACGGGTTCGCCGGCCCGCCGGTGTAGAAGTCGGCCGCCGTCCCACCCGGCTGGGTGTCGATCCGGCCCAGCGTGGTCCGCCACAGGGCCGCGCACAGGGTCCGGGCGATCGGCCCGACGACCTGGTCGTTCGGTGCGCCCAGCGCGCCGTCACAGCCCCAGACGTTCGCGGTGGACGGTTTGGTGAACGACGCCACCGTCCGGCCACTGCCATCAGTGAAGTTCATCACCGATCCGGAGGTGCGGCCGACATACTTCACGTCCGGCCGGTCGCCGAAGGGCACGACGGTCACATTCCTTGCGGTGTACGCGTTCCACGCGCTCGTGATGTACGCGTCGAGGTAGTTCGCGCTCATCAGCCCGGCGTCGGTGGCCTTGCCCGGGGCCAGCACCCGCAGCACCGTCCCGTTCGTACCGGTCACCACGCTCTTCGCGAAGTCGGGGTTCGCCCGGACCGCGTCGATCACCTTCTGCCGGCCGCCCGCGGCCAGCTCACCGGTCTTGCTGGTGACGCCGCTGCCGCCGGTGACGCTGACGATGTGCGGCACCGCGAACATGTCCACCTGCGAGCTGTTCAGCCACAGTCCGGAGCCGTTGAGGGTGAACTCGCTCCAGTCGAACAGGATGTCGCGGTTGGGGTCGCCGCCCGCCCACGGCGCCGGCTGGACCAGGCCGTCGCCGGTGATCCGGAAGTCGAGTTTGCGGCCGAAGGAGAAGTAGATCCGGCCGGAGATGTTCTTCAGCACCTTGATCGTGGTGCTGGCGCCGTCGGCCGGGCCGGGGATGGACACGTCGGGGGCGGGCACCGGCACCGGGCCTCCCCCGCTCCACGGGGTGAACCGGCCACCCGCGTCGACGTAGCCGAGCTTGCCGGTGGCCAGGTTGACGCCGAGCACGTAGAGGTAGACCGGCTCGCTGCGCCCTGACCGGTTGCTGACCGTGACCGGCAGCAGGTCACCGGCGGGCGGCACGGTCACCTTCGTCGTGGTCGGCGCGACCGTCACCGGAGCAGTCGTCGGGGCCGCCGTGGGGACCCGCGTCGCCGGAACGGTCGTGGGCGGGGTCGTGGCCACACCGTTGCACGGGTTGCCGTTGAGCTTGCAGTTCAGCGGGTGCGCGCCGGTGCCGACGAAACCGAACGTCACGCTCGCCCCGACGGCGACGGCGCCGTTCCAGGGGCGGTTGGTGAAGGTCCGGTGGCTGCCCGAGGCCACCATGTCGGCCTCCCAGAAGCTGCCGACCGTACTGCCCGCCGGGAGGTCGAACTCGAGCTTCCAGGACGTCATCGCGGACGCCCCGGAGTTGGTGATGGTCACCTCGTCCTGCCAGCCGGTGCCCCAGTCGGACACCGTACGCACGGTGGCGGTGGGCGCGGCGGCCGAGGCGGGCAGGGCGATCCAGGCGGTGGCGAGCGCGGCGGCGGTAGCCGCGGCGGCCAGTATCAAGCTCCGTTTACGGCGCATGGGGGTGCGACCTCCAAAGACAGGGAACGCACGCCATCATGCGTGGCGAGAAACCGCTCTCCCAGAGCCTTTAAGGGTCCTTTAAGGTCTAAATCGCCGACGTTTTTCACTCACCGCGGATAACACTTTCAGCGTGTTGAGTTGAGGCGCGCATGACGGCCGAACTCCACACGCTGAGCTGCGCCCCGACGGCGTGTGGAGTTGAGGCGCGCATAACGGCCGAACTCCACACGCTGAGCTGTGCCCCGACGGCGTGTGGAGTTGGGGCGCGCATGATGGCCGAAACCCACACCGGCCGGCTCCCCTGGCGGTGGGAGCCGGCCGGTCGTGCGCTGAGCGGATCAGGCGCGGGTGAAGCGGATGGCGCTCCAGGAGACGTGCGGCAGGGTCAGGGTGGCGGTGGCGCCGTCCAGCACGACCGAGCCGCCGGGGACCTCGCCGGTCGGGCGCAGGGCGACCCGCTCCGGGGCGTCCTTGGAGTTCTTGGCGTAGACGTCGTCGTCGGTGAGGGTCCACGCCTCGGCGACCTCGAAGCCGGCGCCGAACGCGGTCAGGTCCACCGTGAACTCCACCGGGTTCGCCACGTCCCGGTTGACGGCGAAGACCGTCACGTCACCGGTCGAGGCGTCGTGGGTGGCGACCGCGTCGACCAGCGGGGCCGCGCCGTACTTCGCCGTCTCGTAGGTCGGCGCGGCGATGTCCAGGCGCAGCACGTCGCCCTTGGCCAGGGCGGCGGTCTTGGCGAACGGGTGGAAGATGGTCTGCTTCCACGCCGGGCCGCCGGGCTCGGTCATGATCGGGGCGATCACGTTGACCAGCTGCGCCTGGCAGGCCGCGGTGACCCGGTCGCTGTGCCGGAGCAGCGAGATCAGCAGGTTGCCGACCACCACCGCGTCGGCCACGTTGTACTGGTCCTCGATGACCGGCGGGGCGACCTTCCACTCCTCCGGCAGCGGGGCGTTCTGGAACCGCGACAGGTACCAGACGTTCCACTCGTCGAACGACAGGTTGATCTTCTTGGTGCTCTTCAGCCGGGCGCCGACCGCATCCGCGGTGGCCACGATGCTGTTGACGAAGAAGTCCATGTCGACGGCGGAGGCCAGGAAGGAGCCCAGGTCGCCGTCGTGCTCCTCGTAGTACGCGTGGCAGGAGACGTAGTCGACCACGTCGTACGCGTGCTCCAGCACCGTCGACTCCCAGATGCCGAACGTCGGCATCGAGGACGACGAGCTGCCGCAGGCGACCAGTTCCAGGTCCGGTTCGGCCGAGCGGAGCGCCCGTGCCGTGCTGGCCGCGAGGAGCCCGTACTCCTCCGGGGTCTTGTGTCCCGTCTGCCAGGGTCCGTCCAGCTCGTTGCCGAGACACCAGAGCTTGATGCCGTACGGCTTCTCCGCCCCGTTGGCCCGCCGCTGCTCGCTGAGCGCGGTGCCCTCCGAGTGGTTGACGTACTCGTGGACGTCGAGCGCCTCCTGCACACCGCGGGTGCCGAGGTTGACCGCGTACATGATCTCGACGTCGGCCTTCTCCGCCCACTTGGCGAACTCGTCGATGCCGACCTCGTTGGTCTCGATGCTGCGCCAGGCCAGGTCCCGGCGGCGGGGCCGCTGCTCGCGCGGGCCGACGCCGTCCTCCCAGCGGTAACCGGAGACGAAGTTGCCGCCCGGGTAGCGAACCATGGTGACGCCCAGCTCGCGGGCCAGCGCCAGCACGTCGGTACGGAAGCCGTCCTCGTCGGCGAGCGGGTGACCCGGCTCGTAGATGCCGGTGTAGACGCAGCGGCCCATGTGCTCGACGAACGAGCCGAAGGTCCGGCGGCTGACCGGCGCCACGACGGCGCCCGGGTTCAATGCGACACGCGCACGGAGCATTGTTGTGTCCCTTTACCAAGAAGAAGAGGAGATGCGCGGGGCTTATTTAACTGCGCCGATGGTGAGACCACCGCGCCAGTACCGCTGCAGCATCAGGAAGGCGGCGATCAGGGGGACGATCGCCATCAGAGCGCCGGTCACGATCACGCTGAAGGTGGCCGCGCCACCGTTGCCCATGATCGCGGACATGTACCAGCTCCGCAGACCGACGGTGAGTGGGTAGAGCTGGTCGTCACTGAGCATCACCAGCGGCAGGAAGAAGTTGTTCCAGGACGCGACGATGCCGAACAGCAGAACGGTCACCAGGGCAGGCTTCATCGCGGGCAGCGCCACGCTGGTGAAGACCCGCAGCTCGCCGGCGCCGTCGATGCGGGCCGCCTCGAGCATCTCCTCGGGGATCGAGTCGTGCACGTACACCCGCAGCAGGTAGACGCCGAACGGGTTGAGCAGCGACGGCAGGATCACCGCCCAGATCGTGTCGACCAGGTTCGCCTGCGACATCAGCAGGTAGGTCGGCAGCACCAGCGCCGTGGCCGGCACCATGATCAGGCCGAGGAGCAGCGCGAACAGGGCGTTGCGGCCGGGGAAGCGGAGCTTCGCGAAGGCGTACCCGGCCAGCGCCGCGACCACCGTCGAGCCGACCCCGCTGACCACCGCGTAGAACGCCGAGTTGCGGACCCAGGTGAGGTAGACCCCGTTGTCCTGCTCGAACAGCGCCTTCAGGTTGTCGATCAGGTGGAAGTCGGAGAACCAGAGCGACGCGGAGTCGAAGAGACCCTGGTTGTCCTTGGTCGCGGCGACCAGCAGCCACCAGAACGGCAGCAGGAAGTAGATCGCCATCAGCCCCATCACGACGTGGGCGGCGACGCTGCCTTTCTTCAAGCTCATCGCAGCGCGCTCCTCTTCCGGGTGGCGAACAGGAAGATGTACGACCCGATGAAGACCACCGCTCCGAGCAGGAACGAGATCGCCGCCGAGTAGTTGTACTGCTGGAACGAGAACGCCTGGTTGTAGGCGTACACGTTCGGGGTGTAGTGCTGGGTGATCGCGCCGGGATTGAGCGGCTGCAGGATCAGCGGCTCGGTGAAGAACTGCAGCGTGCCCATGATGGTGAACAGGGTCGCCAGGATCAGCGCCGAGGAGATCATCGGCGTCTTGATCCGCAGCGCGATCTGGACCTCGCTCGCGCCGTCGATGCGCGCGGACTCGTAGGTCTCCCGCGGCAGACCCTGCAGGGCCGCGTACAGGACGATCATGTTGTATCCGGCCCACTGCCAGGTGGTGATGTTGCCCAGTGACGCCAGCACCGTGTCACCGGAGACGAAGTCGATGCCCAGCCCGGACAACGGGCCGATGCTGTCGCTGTAGAGGAAGCCCCACATCAGGGTGCCGATGACCACCGGTACGGCGTACGGCACGAAGGCCGCGAGCCGGAAGAACCGGGAGAACCGGGAGGTGGTGGCGTCGATCAGCAGCGCCGCGACGAGCGCGATCCCGATCATCACCGGCGTCTGCACCAGCCCGAAGATCAGGACCCGGACCACGCCCTCACGGACCAGCGGGTCGGAGAACGCCTGCTGGTAGTTGTCGAAGAACGCGAAGACCTCACCCTCGAGCAGGGTGGACCGGTACAGGCTGATCTTGAATGCGTAGCCCATCGGCAGCAACAGGAAGGCGATCAGCAGGATCGTGAAGGGCAGGGCGAACAGCCAGCCGGTGGCCGCTTCCTTCACCTTCGCCGATCGCCGGGTGCCGGTCGCGGCCGAGGGGCCCGCGGCCGCCGGAGCGGCCGCGGGGGGAGTCTGGACCTCGGTCATTACTGAACCTTGAAGCCCTGCTGGGTGGCGTAGGTCTTGATGTTCTCCTGCGCGGTGTTCAGCGCCGCCGTCCAGGAGGTCTTCTTCTCGATCGCCTGGTTCAGGTTCGTGGTCAGCTGGTTGAAGTTGTAGCTGTTGAACGGGCTCCAGGCCAGCTCACCGATGTTGTTGTAGGCCGGGACGAAGACCTCGTTGACCTTCTGGCCGCCGAAGAAGTCGTACGACTTGCTCTTGAACGTGTCGGACTCCAGGACCGGGGTGGCGGTCGGGAAGAGGAACGCCTTGTCGATGCCGATCTTCCAGGCCTCGGTGTTCTTCGCGCCGAACAGTTCCATCGCCACCTTGGCGGCGATGTCCGGGTACTTGGCCTGGTCGGTCACCGCGAACGAGGAGCCGCCCCAGTCGCCCTGCTTGTTCTCGCCGGCGGCCCACTGCGGCAGCGGCGCGACCTTCCACTTGCCGGACGAGCCGGCGGCGTTGGCCTGGATGTAGCCGGGGCCCCAGCCGGCCGCGATGTAGGTCGCGTACTTCTCGGTGTTGAGGCCGTTGTAGAAGTCCGTGGTGTGGAACGCGGTGGTGTCGGCGAGACCGCCGTTGACCAGGCCCTCCCAGTACTCCAGGACCTTCTTGGCCTCGGCGTTGTTGACGTTCACGCCGATGCTGGACGGGTTGGCCAGGTCGTAGGCGTACGGCTTGGCGCCGGCCTGCCAGAACAGACCGGTCATGAAGCCACCGTCGTTGGCGCCGAAGTCGGTGATGAAGGACTTGCCGCCGGAGGCCGTCTTCAGCTTCTCGGCCTGCGCCTTGTACTCGTCCCAGGTGGTCGGGACGGTCAGGTTGTACTTCTTGAAGATGTCCTCGCGGTACATCATCGCCATCGGGCCGGCGTCCACCGGGATCGCGTAGACCTGGTCACCGGAGCTGACCTGCTTCCACGCCCAGTCGACGTAGTCGCCCTTGACGTCGTTGGCGCCGTACTTGCCGAGGTCGACCAGGTGCTTGGTGAGCGCGAAGGTGGGGATCTCCTGCAGCTCGAGCATCGCCACGTCGGGCGCGCCCTTGCCGGCCTTCAGCGCGGTCTGGAGCTTGGTGTACTGGTCCTGGCCGGTGCCCGCGTTCGTCCACTCGATCTTGACGTCGGTGTGGGTCGCGTTGTACTGGTCGACGACGGCCTTGAACTCCGGGTACCACGCCCAGACCTTGATGGTGACCGGGCCGTCCGGCTTCTCCGCGGCCTTCTCGCCGCCACTGCTGCACGCGGTCAGGGCCAGCGCGGACGCAGCGATCGCCGCCACAACCGATCGCCGACTGACCCCACGTGCACTAAGCTTGCTGATGTTCACTGGGTCCTCACAGACAAGTAGATGCGTATCCAGTTGATCAGTTCTGAGCCGGTTCAGGGCTCAGAGAGCCGGCCTCCGGTGCTGGCACACCGGGGGTCGGCCGTAAGGCCGGACTTCGCCGCCAAACAGTTTTCCCGGTCCGTCGGGCGGTCTTGCTACGCTTTTGCAGCGCTGCAAAGCAAAGCATGCACGGACGCCTTAACGACGGCAAGGGGTAACCTGCCGGAAACTTGGAGCGGGCAGAGGGAGCCACCTTGCGTCGAGAAGTAACTCTGCGTGACGTCGCTGAACTGGCTGGCGTATCCAGCCGGACGGTCTCCAACGTGGTCAACGGCTACGCCAATGTCACGGAACGTACGAGAGAGCGCGTTCAACGCGCGGTGGAAGAACTCGGATACCGACCGAACGTACTCGCGCGCAACCTCGCGCAGGGCCGGTCCGGGCAGATCGCCGTCGTCGTGCCGTACCTGGACACCCCGTACTTCTCCGAGTTGTTGCAGAGCGTGATCCGCGCGGCGCGGGTCGGCGGCTATAACGTTTTGATCGACCAGACCGACGGCGACCCCGAGCACGAGCGCGCGTTCATCGCCGACGGCTCGCGCCGGCTCCTCTTCGACGGCGTCATCTTCAGCCCGCTCGGCCTCGACCAGCAGGCCCTCACCGACCGGGACCCGGCGCTCCCGCTGGTGATCCTCGGCGAGCGCAGCAGCGACGGCACGTTCGACCACGTCGGCATCGACGACGTGGCCGCCTCCCGGCAGGCCACCGAGCACCTGCTCGACCTGGGGCGGCAGCGGATCGCCGCGATAGGCGACCAGCCGTACGCCACCGGTGAGGCGGCGCAGCGGCGCACCCGCGGTTTCTGCGACGCGCACAAGGCGCGCGGCCTGACCCCGCGCGAGGACCTGATCATCCAGACGCCACGGTTCAACCGGATCGACGGCGCGCAGGCCATGAACCACCTGCTCGATCTGCCGGAGCCACCGGACGCGGTGTTCTGCTACTCCGACCTGGTCGCGCTCGGCGCGATCCGCAGCATCGTCTCCCGTGGCCTGCGGATCCCCGAGGACATCGCGCTGGTCGGGTACGACGACATCGAGGACGGCTCCTACTCCAACCCGACGATCACCACGATCTCGCCGGACAAGGAGTGGATCGCCACCACCGCCGTCGAACGGCTGCTGCTGCGCATCGCCAGCGCCACCCCGCCGCCGGGACTGGAGCTGCGGGCACCGCACCGGCTGATCATTCGCGAGAGCACCGGCGGGGGTACGGCAGAAGCCCGGTGACCGGGGGTCGCCGGGCGTTCCACCGCGCACTCAGAACGAGATGGTCAGCTCGTTCAACTCGTAGGCGCCGTCACCGGCCGGGAACGAGACGGCCCGCAGGGTGTGCTCGTCCTGCCAGGCCATCGCGACCCGCTGCGGATCCGCCGTCGCGCCGAGGACCGCGCCGGTCCCCGCATCCAGGGTGACGCTCCCACCGCGGGCCATCACCCCGTCGGCGACCCGGAGAATCGTGACGCCCAGCATGCTGCCCGGCCGTCCGGGCTTCGCCTGATAGGCGACCGCCACCGAGACGCCGTCCGGGCTGAGCCGGACCCCGATCACCCGGTCACAGTCCTCGCCCACCGGGAGCCGGGTGCGTTCCACGCCGGACGGGCCGTCCAGGATCGTGACCCGGCAGCCGTCCCGCTCGCGGACCAGCGCCAGCCGGTCCCCGGCCAGGTCGGCGGCCCGGATCGAGCCGTCGAAGACGCCCGGGACATCCATCGCCTCCTTCGTGATCACGGTCTTCTCCGTGCCTTTGAGGAGGTCGTACCGGACCAGACCGGCGGGGCGCCAGAGGTACGCCGTGAAGGGATCCGCCGTGAGCAAACCGACCGATTCGCCGGAGCGGCGGACGCCGGCGTAGGAAAGCACCCCGCCGGAGTGCGCGACCGTCACCAACAGGGTCTTGAATGCGGCGACGTGGGCCCCGTCCGGCCGTCTCACCCCGAACGTGGTGTCGACCGTGCCGAGCGCCACCAGGTCCAGCGGGCCGACCGGCACCACCCGGTCCCAGCTCCGCGCGCCGGCGACCCGGTGGATGATCATCTTGCCGTCCCGGATCTCCCCGATCGAGGACGTGCCGCCCAGTTTCACCGGAGCCCCGCCGCCGACCCGGTAGGTACCCGCCGCGCCGTCCAGGATCAGCCGTTGCTTCGTGAAGGCGGCCTGCGGGAGCGGGGCGGACGAGGATCCGGCCACGGGCACGTCCCGCGGGGTCCCTCGCTGGGCCGCCACACCGAACGCGGCCGTGGCCACCACCGCCACCACCCCGGCCGCGGACAGCACGGCCCGCCGGTTGCGGCGGCGCCCGGCTCGCCGGTGCACGCCGGCCAGGTCACCCGGATATCCCGGTGCGGCTCCCGCAGCCGCCCGGACCGTGTCGGCCACGTCCTGGGGAATCGTCTCCATGACTCAGTCCTCGCTGTTCAGCTCGTGCCGGAGAGCGGCCAGCCCCCGGGAGAGACGGCTCTTCACGGTGCCCTCGCTGATCCGCAGGGCGTCGGCGGTCTCGGCGGTGCTCAGGTCGAGCAGCACCCGGCAGGTGATCACGGCGCGCTGTGGCTCGGGCAGCCGGCCCAGGGCCTCCCGGGCTCCGACCTCCGGCCCCCGCGTGTGCGGATGGGCCGCCTCGTCGGCCGGTGGGCGTTCCCGGCGGACCTTGCGCCACCAGGAGGTCGCCCAGTTGAGCCCGACCCGGAAGACCCAGCCGGCCGGATTGTCCAGGCGGCTGACCGTGGGCCAGCGGGCGTAGGCCCGCGACATCGCCTCGGCCACCGCCTCGGCGGCCAGGTCGTCACGGCGCAGGGTGACCACGAGAGCGCGGTACACCCGGTCGGCGTTGGCCCGGTAGAAGGCCTCGAAGCCGTCCTCTTCCGGGTGCGCCACCGCGGTGTGGGTCATCGCTGTCTGAACCGCCATGTCCGATACACGCGGGACAGCCACGATCGGTTCCCGGCGATCGCGACTTCATGTGTGGAGTTCGGGCGCGCATAGCGGCCGAACTCCACACACGGTTTCAGTCGCGGGGATTCTCGTCGGGGGTGGCCAGGCCGGCCTTCTCGTCGCGGTCGGCCCATTCCAGGAGGGTGTCCAGCGAGTACGCGTGGTCGTCGATGCCGGCGTGCAGGTCGCCGAGGGCGGCGAAGCGCGCCGGGACCGTACGGATGGTGAAGTCCCTCGGGTCCAGGTCCGGGATCTCCTCCCAGGTGACCGGGGTGGAGACGGTGGCCGTGGGCACGCCGCGGACCGAGTAGGCGCTGGCGATGGTGTGGTCGCGGGCATTCTGGTTGTAGTCGATGAACAGCGCGGCGGGATCGCGGTCCTTGCGCCACCAGGTGGTCGTCACGTCGTCCGGGGCGCGCCGTTCCACCTCGCGGGCGAAGGCGAGCGCGGCACGGCGTACGTCCGGGAAGCCCCACTGCGGGGCGATCCGCACGTAGACGTGCAGACCCCTGCCACCGGAGGTCTTGGGGTGACCGGTCATGCCCAGCTCGGCGAGGACCTCGCGGACAACCGGGGCGACCCGCTGGACCGTGCCGAACGGGCAGTCCGGCATCGGGTCCAGGTCGATGCGCCACTCGTCGGGTTTCTCGGTGTCGGCCCGCCGGGAGTTCCACGGGTGGAACTCCACTGTCGACATCTGCACGGCCCAGATCACGTCGGCCGGTTTGGTCACGCACAGCTCGTCGGCGTGCCTGTGGTAGCGCGGGAACTTCACCCGGACCGTCTCCAGCCAGGGCGGAGCACCGTTCGGCACCCGTTTCTGATGCACCTTCTCGCCGGCCAGGCCGTCCGGGAAACGGTGCAGCATGCAGGGGCGCTCGCGCAGCGCCCGGACGATCCCGTCGCTCACCGCCAGGTAATACTCGACCAGGTCGAGCTTGGTGACGCCGAGCTCCGGGAAGTAGATCCGGTCCGGGTTGGAGACCCGCACGTCGTGGTCGCCGACTTCGATGATCGTGGCTTTGCCCGCCATGCCCTTCAAGTTAGCCGAGGCAGGCGTCGTCCATGTCCCGAAGCAGGGTGTCGCCGGAGTCCAGCAGGTCCAGCGCGGGTCCGATCCGGGGCAGTTCGTGGGTCACGAAATACCGCGCGGCGAGCCGTTTGCCCTCGTAGAAGCCGCCCTCCTTGCCCTCGGCCGCGAGCAGCTGCTCCAGCCAGAGCCAGGCGATCACCAGATGGCCGGCGGCGTCCAGATAGGCCGTGGCGTTGACCAGAGCCTTCGACGGATCCGACCACAGGGTGGCCGTGGTCGCGGCGAGCCGGTCGGCGGCCTTCGTCACGGCGGCGCCCAGCTCCGGCGTCCGGGCCGCCGTCGTGCGGATCCGGTCGAGCAGCAGGCCCAGACCGGCCCCGCCGCGCTGGGTGACCTTGCGGCCGAGCAGGTCGAGGGCCTGGATGCCGTCGGTGCCCTCGTGGATCGAGTTGAGCCGGTTGTCCCGGTAGAACTGCTCGACCGGGTACTCCCGGGTGTAGCCGTAGCCGCCGTGGATCTGGATGGCGTGGTCGTCGGCGAGGCGGCACCACTGCGACGGCCAGGCCTTCACGATCGGGGTGAGCGTGTCGAGGAGCAGGTCGTTCTCCGGCGAGGGCTCGTCCAGCAGCTTCGCCGCATAGAGGACGAGAGCCAGACCGCCTTCGACGTACGCCTTCGAGCTGAGCAGCATCCGCCGGACATCCGGGTGCTTCACGATCGCGACCGGCGGCGCCGTGGGGTCCTTGTCGCCGACCGGGCGGCCCTGCTGGCGTTCCCGCGCGTAGGCGAGCGCGTGCAGGTAGCCCGTGTAGCCGAGGGCCACCGCGCCCGCCCCGACCCCGATCCGGGCCTCGTTCATCATGTGGAACATGTACTGGAGGCCGCGGCCCTCCTCGCCGACCAGCTCGGCGGCCGCGTTCTCGAAGGCGAGCACCGTGTTGGTGGTGCCCCGGTAACCCATCTTGTGGTTGAGACCGGCCAGCACGACGCCGTTGCGCTCGCCGGTCTCCAGGTTTCTCTTCGGGACGATGAACAGCGACAGGCCCTTCACCCCGGCGGGCGCGCCCTCCACCCGGGCGAGGACCAGGTGGATGATGTTCTCGCTGAGCTCGTGGTCACCACCGGAGATCCACATCTTGCCGCCGTCGACCCGGTAGGTGCCGTCCGGCTGCCGGACGGCTTTCGTCGTCACGTCGCTGAGCGAGGACCCGGCCTGCGGCTCGGACAGGCACATGGTGCCGGTGAAGCGGCCCTCGAGCATCGGGAGCACGTACCGCTGGATCTGCTCCTCGGTGCCGTGGGTGACCAGCAGGTGGGCGTTGCCCGAGGTGAGCATCGCGTACGCCGAGGTGCCGGTGTTGGCGGCCTGGAACCAGAGGAAGCAGGCCCGCTGCACCACGTGCGGCAGCTGCAGGCCGCCGAGCTCGGCGGGGAACCCGGCGGCGGGCAGACCGGACTCGGCGAAGACCCGCAACGCCCGGCTCACCTCCGGGATGATCGTGACCTTCTCGCCGTCGAAGGTCGGCTCGTTGAGGTCGCCCTTGCGGTTGTGCGGGGCGAAGTCACGCTCGGCGATCTGCTGCGAGACGTCGAGGAACGCGTCGAACGTCTCCCGGGAGTGCTCGGCGAACCGCTCGCGGGCGGTCAGCGACTCCGCATCCAGCCACTCGTAGAGCAGGAATTCCAGGTCACGCCGGGAGAGCACCTTGGACACCACGCCACCACCGTTTCGAGAGGAACTTACTGCACCCAGTGTGCACGAAGTTTAGTCCCCCGCGCGATGCCTGCCGATCCGGATCGCGCCGGCCGGCATCCGGCCGGCGTGCTTGATCTCGTACATGGCGTGGTCGGCGGCGCGCAGGGCCTCGTCCGGGTCGGTGGCGGCCGGGGCCACATGGACACCGACACTCGCGCCGATCGCGATCTCGTGACCGTCGATCCGGAACGGCAGTTCCAGGACGTACCGTACGCGGCCGCTCATGCTCTCGGCATCGGCGGCGGTCAGCACGCCCGGCATCAGGATCACGAACTCGTCGCCGCCGACCCGGGCCAGCACGTCCTCGGCCCGGACACAGGCGCTCAGCCGGTCTGCCACCTGGCGCAGCAACTCGTCACCGACCTCGTGCCCGTGCACGTCGTTGACCGGCTTGAACCCGTCCAGGTCGACGAAGAGCACCGCGACCGCGCCCGTGGTCAGCGTCGAGTTCAGCCTGTCCTGCATCCGCCGGCGGTTGGGCAGGCCGGTGAGCGGGTCGTGCTGGGCGTCGTGCTCCAGCCGCTCCTGGAAGGCGCGGTGCTCCGAGACGTCCCGGGCGTTGATCACGATGCCGTTCAGCGCCGGATTCTGCATCTGGTTGGAGGCGGTGAAGTCGAACCAGCGGTACTCGCCGCCCGCCGTGCGGACCCGGCACTGCAGGCGCAGCACCCCGGACGCGTCGGCGAGCAGCGTGCCCAGCCGCTCCCGCATCTGCGGCTCGTCCTCCGGGTGCAGCACGTCGAACACGCTGTGCCCGGCCAGCGAGCCCGGCTTGAAGCCCAGCACCGAGGTGGTGCTCGGGCTGCTGAAGATGATCCGGCCGGTCTGGTCCAGCACCGACACCAGGTCGGGGGCGTGCTGGAACAGGGCCTGGAACCGCTCGTCGGCGCGGCGCCGCTGGATCTGCTGGCGGTACCCGAGCGCGATGATGCCGGCCACCCCGATCACCAGCATCGACAACAGGGTGATGTTCAGCGTCTGGCTCTTGCTGTAGACCGCGCCGTCGAACTCCTTCTTGGTCTGCGTCCGCACGTAGGACCAGCCACTGGGCGTCTTGTCGAAGATCACCGCGACCATCGCGGTGCCGTCCTGGTCGTACTGGACGAACGAGGACTTCCGCGAGTCCGTCTCGAACGTCTCCTCCGGCGCGAAGACGCTCTGGCTGATCGTCGAGCCGACCCGGGACCGGTTGCTGGCCGCGCCGATCCGGCCGTTGGCGTCCACGATCGTCGTCTCGTGGATGTCGCTCTTCAGCTCACCGATGTATCCCTGCAGCGAGGTCCGGGCCACCTGGTTCAGGCCGATCAGGTACCCGGCGGCGGTGGAGATCGGCACCGCGACCGCCGCCACATAGGACTCCGGGTCGCCCGCGTTCGCGCCCTCCACCAGCATGATGTCCGAGAAGCCCGCCCCGGTGCCGCGGACCTGCGACCACATCCGCTTCCAGCCGGGATCGGCGGCCGACGGCAGGCCGGACGGCCGGCTCGCGAGCACGCGCGCGCCGGTGGAGTCCGCCAGGATCAGGCCGTAGGTGAAGGTGCTCGTCTTCTTCGCGGCCGCGGCCAGCACCGCCCGCATCTGCGCCGGGGTCCCCGGCGATCCGGCGGCGTACTGCGCGGCGATCCGGCCCAGCTCGACCGCGGAGTAGGTCTGGAGCTGGGCGGTGAGTGTGCCGTTGTTGTCGCCGAGCGCGGTCGTGTCATTCCGGTGCACCCTCTCGACCGCTTGCACGGCCGACCGGTTCACCAGGATGCCGACGACCCCGGCACAGGCCAGCAGTAAGACGCTGACCAGCACCGCGATCCAGTTGCGCAGCCGCATGGAAATCCTCCTCACGCTGCCCATCGGCAGCGGCGGCCCGGAGTGAAAGAACCCCGGAGGACAAAACCAGGGAGAACCCGGAGGCAAATAGGGCGGCGTTCAGCGCCATAGACCCACGATGATGGAGGGGCCACGTACCGGGGTGGATCCCTCACCCCTCGTACGGTCCCGGCCCGACGAACGGAGCACCGGATGCGCAGACAGGTGGTGGCGCCACCGCCCGGGTGGCTGACGCCGCTCCGTGGACGGATCCCCTCGCCGCGTCGCTCCTCCGAACGGACCCCCGCCCCCACGACCGGCCCCCCGGGCCCGCGCCGCATCGTCCGATCCGGCCTGAGCCTCACCGGCGCCGCCTTCGCCGCCGCCTTCTACTGCCTCTCCTTCACCCCGTCCCTGCTGCCACGCGCCTGGCTGCTGCAGGGCGTGGTCGCCGGGATCACCGCCGCGATGGGGTACGCGCTCGGCGCCACCCTGGGCGCGCTGGCCCGCCGGCTACGGGGGCCGATGCGGGCCCGGACCGCGCGGATCGGCTGGGCGCTGCTGGCCGCGCTCGTGCCCGTGCTCGTCGCCGTCTTCCTGTGGCTCGGCACCCGGTGGCAGCGTGACCTGCGGGTCCGGCTGGGCATGCCGGCCGTCCCGGAGATCGACATCCTCCGCACCGTCGGCATCAGCCTGCTCACCTTCGGCCTGCTGCTGCTGATCTCCCGCCTGCTCCGGCTGGCCACCCGCGGCTGCGCGCTGCTGTTCCAGCGGGTCTTCCCGGCCCCGGCGGCGTACTTCTCCGGCATCCTGGTCGTCGCCGTGCTCGCCTACGGCGCCTTCGACGGCGTGCTGGTGGCCAACATGTTCGCGATGGCCGACCGCTCGGCGGCGCTGGAGAACAGCGGCACCGCCAACGGGGTGACCGTCCCGTCCTCGGCGCTGCGCTCCGGCGGCCCGCAGTCGCTGATCACCTGGGAGTCGCTGGGCCGGCAGGGCCGCGCCTTCGTGACCGGCGCGCCGACGGTCGAGGAGCTCACCGGGTTCGCCGGGCGCCCGGCGGTCGAGCCGATCCGCGTCTACGCCGGCCTGACCTCGGCGGACTCCCTGGCCGAACGGTCCCGGCTGGTGGTCGCCGAGATGGAACGGACCGGGGCCTTCGACCGGTCGGTGGTGGCCGTGGTGACCCCGACCGGCACCGGCTGGGTGGACTACAAGGTCACCCGCGCCCTGGAGTACATGTACGCCGGGGACACCGCCCTGGTCTCCATGCAGTACTCGTACCTGCCCAGCTTCTTCGCCTTCGTCGGCGACCGGTCCGAGGTGGTGAACGCGGCCGACGCCCTGATCGGCGCGGTCCGCGAACGCTGGGCGGCCATGCCGGCGGGCGAGCGGCCCCGGCTGCTGCTGTTCGGCGAGAGCCTCGGGACGTACGGGATGGAGACCACCTTCGGCACGCCCGAGGGCCTGGTCGACGGGGCCGACGGGGCGCTGCTGCTCGGGCCGACCTTCGCCAACCCGGCACACCGCGAACTCACCGACGGGCGGGCCGCCGGCAGCCCGGTCTGGGACCCGCAGTACCCCCGCCTGCCGATCGAGTTCGCCGACGACGCGACCCAGCTACGCGACCTGACCGGCCCCCGGCCCAAGGTGGTGTACCTGCAGAACGCGACCGACCCGGTGGTCTGGTGGAGCTGGGACCTGCTCTGGCAGAAACCGCAGTGGCTGACCGGGAAACGGGCCGCCGACGTCACCCCCGACATGCACTGGTACCCCGGCATCACGTTCTGGCAGATCACCTGCGACCTGGTCTTCTCCACCAAGGTGCCGACCGGGCACGGGCACGTCTACAAGTCCGAGACGGTCGACGGGTGGGCCGCCATCGCCCCACCGGCAGGCTGGACCACCGCCGACAGCATCCGCCTCAGGGAGCTGCTGGACCGCTAGATGTGGTCATGGACATCGCCCGGTTCGGGTGATACCCGCCGGCGCCCCTTCCGCGTTGAGATGCGAGGAGGACTGCGGAGGGGGTGGCGGGATGGGCGATCCGCGGAGCGGGTTCGCGCGCGTGCCCGGGCGGCGGCAACGGCCGATCGTCCAGGGCGTCGCGGCGATGCTCGCCGCCGTCGTCATCCTCGGCGGCGCGCTGCTCGCCGGCCGCCTGCTCCTCGACGAGGAGGAACCCGGCACGCCGGCGCCGTCACCCGCCCCCAGCCCATCGAGATCCATCGCTTGACACGGTAGTTTTCCGGCATGACGCTGCATCGAAAACTGTCCATCGCAGTGCTTGCCCTCGTCATGCTCGCGAGCACCGGATTCACCCCGGGCCACGGGCTGTCCTGGCAGCTCACCGACACCGGCGCCACCGCACGGTTCCGTGGGCTCGCGCCGGTCAGCGCGACCGTCGCCTGGGCCGCCGGGTCCGCGGGAACCGTGCTGCGCACGGTCGACGGCGGCCGCAACTGGGCCTCCGTCGGGCCCCCGGAGGCGGCCGGCCTGGAGTTCCGCGACATCGAGGCGTTCAGCGCCCGGCACGCGGTGGCCCTGACCATCGGCAACGGCCCCGACTCCCGGATCTACCGCACCACCGACGGCGGCGCCACCTGGACCGAGGCGTTCCGCAACGACGACCCGGCGGCCTTCTACGACTGCGTGACCTTCCTCGACCGGAGCCACGGCCTGGCCCTGTCCGACCCGGTCGGCGGGAAGTTCCGGATCCTGGCGACCCGCGACGGCGGCCGCAGCTGGCAGGTCCGGCCCACCACCGGCATGCCGGACGCGCTGCCCGGCGAGTTCGCGTTCGCGGCCAGCGGCACCTGCCTGGTCTCGGCCGGGCGGCACGCCTGGTTCGCCACCGGCGGCGACGCCACCGCCCGGGTGTTCGCCTCCCGCGACGGCGGCTGGACCTGGACGGTCACCACGACACCGGTGCCGAGCGGGGCCAGCGCCGGGATCTACTCGCTGGCGTTCCGGGACCCGTGGCACGGGCTCGCGGTCGGCGGCGACTACGTCACCCCGGCGGCGGCGCCGGACGCGGCCGCGGTGAGCCGGGACGGCGGGCGGCACTGGACCGTGGCGAAGCGGGAACCGGGCGAATACCGCTCCGGGGTCGCCTGGCGCAGCCGCACCACGGCGCTGGCCGTCGGCCCGACCGGCAGTGACGTGTCCTACGACGGCGGCGTCACGTGGCGGCGTTTCGACACGGGCAGCTTCGACGCGGTCGCCTGCACGTCCTCCGGCGCCTGCTGGGCCTCCGGCGAGAAGGGCCGGATCGCCCGCCTCCGCTGAACCCACGTGTGGAGTTCGGGCGGCACGGTCCGCCCGAATTCAACACACCCGAGAGCGTGTGGTTTTCGGGCGGCACGGCCCGCCCCAACTCAACACACCCAAGAGCGTGTGGTTTTCGGGCGGCACGGCCCGCCCCAACTCAACACACCCAAGAGCGTGTGGAGTTCGGGCGGGACGGCCCGCCCCAACTCAACACGCGGGTCAGACGTCCAGGTAGGCGAGGACGGCGAGGACGCGGCGGTGATCGTCGTCCGAGGGTGGCAGGCCCAGCTTGGTGAAGATGCCGCTGATGTGTTTGCTGACGGCCTTCTCGCCGACGAACAGCTTGGTGGCGATCGCCGCGTTGGAGCGGCCCTCGGCCATCAGGGACAGGACCTCGCGTTCCCGGGCGGTCAGCGCCGCGAGCGGCGGCTGGCGGCGGGCCAGCAGCTGGGAGACGACCTCCGGGTCCATGGCGGTGCCGCCGGCGGCGACCCGGCGGACCGCGTCGACGAACTGGGACACGTTCGCCACCCGGTCCTTGAGCAGGTAGCCGACGCCGCCGGCCCGGTCGGTCAGCAGTTCCCGGGCGTAGAGCGGCTCGACGTGCTGGGACAGCACCAGCACCGGCATCCCGGGGATCTTCTGCCGGGCCGCGATGGCGCCCTGCAGGCCCTCGTCGGTGAAGGTGGGTGGCAGTCGCACGTCCACCACGGCGACGTCCGGCTGGTGCTCCAGCAGGGACGGCAGCAGCGACGGTCCGTTGTCGACCGCCGCGACGACCTCGAAGTCGTACGCCTGGAGGATCCGGATCAGCCCGTCCCGGAGGAGGGCGAGGTCCTCGGCGATGACAACGCGCACGGCAGCTCCATGGTCACGACGGTCGGCCCGCCCCGCGGGCTGGACAGGCTCATCGTGCCATCAAAGGCGGCGAGACGGCGTTCGATACCCCGGAGGCCGGTGCCGCCGGACGGGTCGGCCCCGCCCTTGCCGTCGTCGCCGACCCGCAGCAGCAGCGTGCCGCCGGTGTGCCACAGGTCGACGGTCAGGCCGGTGGCGCCGCTGTGCCGGGTCGCGTTGGCCAGGGCCTCGGCGACCGCGAAGTAGGCGGCCGACTCGACCGGTGTGTCCAGCCGGCCGGGCAGCGCGGCGGTCACCGTCGCCGGCATCGGCAGGGCCATGGCGAGGGCCCGCACCGCGCCCTCGAGCCCGCGCTCGGCGAGCACCGGCGGGTGGATGCCGCGGACCAGGTGCCGCAGCTCGACCAGGGCGGCGGAGCTGCTGTCCCGGGCCTCGGCGAGCAGGGCGCGGGCGGCGGCCGGGTCGGCGTCCAGGATCGCCTCGGCCAGGCCGATCGTCATGCCCAGGGAGACCAGCCGGGCCTGGGCCCCGTCGTGCAGGTCGCGCTCGATCCGGCGCAGCTCGGCGGCCTGGGCGTCGACCGTGTCGGCCCGGGTGACGGTAAGCTGGCTGACCCGCAGCCGCAGCTCGGCGGCCCGGGTCGGGGCGAGGAACAGCCGGTTGACCAGCGCGTCGCCGTGGCGCAGGTAGGGCGCCAGGGCCACGCCGATGGCCAGGATCACCGCGCCCTGCGGCAGGGACAGGAAGCCCTCGCCGAGGGTCTCGATCGGCCAGATCACGCCGTAGCCGTAACCCTCCACGCCGAGGGAGATCCACAGCGGGATGAGGAGGATGCCCTGGAGCCCGTAGAGCGGGATCGCCAGGGTCAGCACGCCCAGGGCCAGACCGGCCAGCCCACCGGGCAGCAGCCAGGCCACGTCGCGCCAGGTCGCCGGGTCGGTGACGATCCACCGGAAGTGCCGGATGCCGCCGAGGACGGCCCGCTCCGGGCGGGGGAGGTAGGGCCGGGCGATCGGCACCCGGGACCCGGCGGCGAACCGGCGGGCCAGGTCGGCACGGAACCGGATCAGCCGCGTCACCAGCGGCACCAGCAGCAGGCCCAGCCCGAGCACCGGGGTCAGCACCAGCGCGACTCCGAAGAGCACGAGGAGCGGGAGGTTGACGAGGGCGAGCGGGACGGCGACGGCTCCGCCTCCCACGGCGCGCATGCCCTCCCGGATCCAGTCACGCGAGTCCATGCTCCCATCCTGGCCATCCGCCGCCAGTCTGTCGGTAGTGCCAGCCCTACCTACCACGGGGTGCTGGGTCTCCTGACCCGGCGGGGCCGAACCGGTTGAGTCGGGGTATGACCACGACGACCGAACCCCGTGCCACCGGGAGCGACTTCGCCGAACTCAACCGCCGGATCAGCGCGGCCGGCCTGCTGCGGCGGCGGCCGGGCTACTACGCCGTACGCCTCAGTCTCGTCTCGATCGCCCTGATCGGCGGCTGGGCCGCCTTCTTCCTGGTCGGCGCCTCCTGGTGGACGCTGGCCGTGGCGGTCCTCCTGGCCGTCGCGTTCGCCCAGGTCGCGCTGGTCGCGCACGACCTGGCGCACCGGCAGGTGTTCCGCACCAACAAGCCCAGCTCCCGGGCCGGGATGATCGCCGGCAACCTGGCCATCGGCATGTCCTACGGCTTCTGGATGGACAAGCACACCAAGCACCACGCCAACCCGAACCACGACGATCTGGACCCGGACGTCAGCCCGGACAACCTGGTCTGGTCCCGGGAGCAGGCCCGCGGCAAGGGTTTCCTGGTCCGGCATCAGGCGTGGCTGTTCTTCCCGATGCTGACGCTGCTGGGCGTCTCCCTGAAACGCGACAGCGTGCGGGCGGTGCGGCGGGGCACGGTGAAGCGGCGCGGCCTGGAGGCCACGCTTCTGGGGATCCACTTCCTGGCGTACGCGTCCGCGCTGCTCCTGGTCCTCACCCCGCTGCAGGCGGTGGCCTTCCTGGTGGTGCATCAGGCGCTGTTCGGGGTCTACCTGGGGATGACGTTCGCCCCCAACCACAAAGGTATGCCGCATCCGGACGGCACCGAGGACTTCCTCCGCAAGCAGGTGCTGACGTCGCGCAACGTGCGGGGCGGCCGATTCGTGGACGCGGCGCTGGGCGGGCTGAACTACCAGATCGAGCACCACCTGTTCCCGGCCATGCCGACACCGAACCTGCGGCTGGCGCAGCCGATCGTGCGGGACTACTGCGCCGAGATCGGGGTGCCGTACGAGATGACCGGGCTGATCGAGTCGTACCGGCAGGCCCTGCGGCACCTGCACGACGTCGGCGCCGACCTGCGCCGCGACCGTTCCGCAACCGGCAACCGGTAACGGATTCCCCGGGCGCGCCCAACAGACGGCCATGACGGAGCAGCGTGACGACGTGGCGCGGGGTGTGCCGCTCACCGTGAGACTGCGCCTGGTGAGCGCGAACTCGGGCCGCCCGTGCACGTCGCCGTGCACGCCGACGGCGACTCCGACGGGCTGCTGCACGCCGCGCAGCTGGCGCTGCCGGGAGACGCGTGCGCGAAGGCGTACTGCGCGGCCGAACGGCGGCGGCTGGACGGGATGAGCATCGCCCGGACGGCTGTTCCACCGGCGGGTGGGCGCTGGAGATCCCGTCGGTGACCGGTGACGCGACACGGGGGCTGGTCGCCACCCGTACGGTGGGCGTCCGACCGGGTCCGGGATAGATTGGCCCGATGCCCCGACGCCGTCTGCTGTACCTGTTGGCGGTCGTGGCGATGCTGGGCCAGATGGCGTTCGCGATGGTGACCACGGCGACGCAGCAGTCGCCGACCATCGACGAGCCGGTCTACGTGGCCGCCGCCGAGGTCTACCGGCAGCAGCACAGCCTGCGGTACAACCCCGAGCATCCACCGCTCGGCAAGCTGATCATCGCGGCCGGGACGGCGTTCGCCGGGGCCGAGCTGGACCCGGCCTATCCGGGCGACCAGACCCAGCTGGGCCGGCACCTGCTCTACGAGAGCGGCAACAACCCGTTCCGGCTGATGCTGCTGGCCCGCCTGCCGGTCATCCTGCTCACCCTGCTGTTCGGGCTGGTGGTGCTGGTCTTCGCGCGGGACCTGGCCGGGGCGTGGGCGGGGCTGATCGCGCTGGCGCTGTACAGCTTCTCCCCCGACGTGATCGCGCACGGCTCCCTGGCCACCCTGGACGTGCCGGCGGCCGGGTTCCTGCTGACCGCGTTCTGGCTGGCCTGGCGCGCGCGGGAGAACCCGGGACGCTATGTGCCGCTGGCCGGGGCGGCGCTCGGGGCGGCGCTCGCGACGAGGATGAGCGCGCTTCCCGCCGTACCGCTGCTGGTCCTGCTCCTGGGGTGGAGCGGGTGGATCGGCTGGCGGGAGCGGGCCGCGGACCGCAAGCGGCGCATCGCCCGGGCGGTGGGTGGGGCGCTGGGCGCCGGGCTGATCGCGGTGGCGGTGGTGTGGCTCGCCTATCTGGTGGTGGATCCGCGGCTGCGCTGGACGGCCCCGCCCGGCCTGCCGGATCTGCGCGGGCTGAAGGGGCTGGCGGTGGATCTGCTGCCGTTCCCGCAGGCGTACCGGGACGGGATGCTGATCCAGTTCTCCTTCGAGAACAAGGTCTACAACGGGTTCCTGCTCGGTGAGGCGTACCGGGGCTCGCCGTGGTACTACATGCCGGCCGCGATCCTGATCAAGACGCCGCTGGGGATGCTGGCGCTCTGGCTGGCCGGCGCGATCACCATGCTCGCGCTGCCGCGGCTGCGGGCGGCGGCGCTCCACGTTCTGCCGATCTCGCTGGTGGTCCTGCTGGTGACGATGACCGGGGCGCGGAACTTCGGCACCCGCTATGTGATCGTTCTGCCGATGTTCCTCGCGGTCGCCGCCGGAACACTCGCGTTGATCCGGATGAAATGGCCCACAGCGGTCTTGGTCGCCTTCGTGGCCGTCAGCTCACTTCTGACATTCCCGTTCTATCTGCCGTATTCCAATGAGGCCTTCGGCGGCACCGCCAACACCCACCGCAACCTGCACGACGCGAACGTCGACTGGGGACAGGATCTGGCCCGCCTCGCCCAGCATCTGAAGACGAAATATCCCGGCGAAACGGTCTGGCTGGTCTACAAGGGCTCCGGAGTGCCCAGCTATTACGGCATCCAGGCCGGCAACCCCTACGCCGCACCCCTCGATCAGGTCCGTGGTCTTCTGGTGATCTCCGATTCGCGGGTGGCGCTGGCCAGCCCGCGGCTGAAACAGATGATCTCCACCTCGCGGGAGATCGATCAGGTAGGCCACTCCATCAGCATCTATAGGCGCTGACCTCTTGAAGGTTACCGATCGGTAATGCTTAGGTGACACGATGACGCACTACGACATCGTGATCGTCGGCAGCGGCTTCGGTGGCAGCGTCAGCGCCCTGCGCCTGGCGGAGAAGGGTTACCGGGTCGGCGTGCTCGAAGCCGGCCGCCGGTTCACCCCGGACACGTTGCCGAAGACGTCCTGGGACCTGCGCAACTTCCTCTGGGCGCCGAACCTGGGGCTGCGCGGCATGCAGCGGATCACCCTGCTCAAGGACATCATGGTGCTGTCCGCGGCCGGGGTCGGCGGCGGCTCGCTGGTCTACGCCAACACCCTGTACGTGCCACCCGCCCCGTTCTTCGCCGACCCCCGGTGGTCCGGCATCACCGACTGGGCCGGCGAGCTGGCCGCCTTCTACGACCAGGCGTCCCGCATGCTCGGCGTCACCGAGCAGCCCACGATGACCCCGTCGGACGTGGCGATCCGGCAGGTCGCCGACGAGATGGGGGTCGGGCACACGTTCCGGCGGACCCCGGTCGGGGTGTTCTTCGGCGAACCCGGCAAGACCGTGCCGGACCCGTACTTCGGCGGCGCCGGCCCGGACCGGACCGGCTGCCGGGAATGCGGCGACTGCATGATCGGCTGCCGGGTCGGCGCGAAGAACCGGCTCGACGTCAACTACCTCTACCTGGCCGAGAAGGCCGGCGTGACGGTCCACCCGGACACCGAGGTCACGGCGCTGCGGCCGGACGGCGACGGCTGGCGGATCGCGACCCGGCGCGGCGGATTCACCGCCGGCCAGGTGATCCTGTCGGCCGGCGCGCTCGGCACCCAGCGGCTGCTGCACGCCATGAAGGACACCGGGGTGCTGCCCGGGCTGTCCGCGCAACTGGGCCGGCTGACCAGGACCAACTCGGAGGCGCTGCTCGGCGCGGCGGTCAAGGACGTGCCGGAGCAGCCGTTCTCCCAGGGCATCGCGATCACGTCGTCGTTCCACCCGGACGCCGACACCCACATCGAGCCGGTCCGGTACGGCCCGCGCAGCAACGCCATGGGCCTGCTGTCGACGATCCTGGTCGACGGCGGCGGGCGGGTGCCGCGGCCGTTGCGGTTCCTCTGGCAGGCGGTGCGGCATCCGGTCGTCTTCGGGCATTCGCTGTCGGTACGGCGATGGAGCGAGCGGACCATCATCGCGCTGGTCATGCAGACGGCGGACAATTCCTTGACGGTACGGCGTACCCGTACCGGCCGGCTCACCACCTCACTCGGGCACGGCAAGCCCAACCCGGTGTGGATCCCGGTCGGCCACCAGGCGGTCCGGCGGCTCGCGGACCGGATCGGCGGTTTCCCGGGCGGCACCGTCGGCGACATCGTCAACATCCCGCTCACCGCGCACATCCTCGGCGGCGCGACGATCGGCGAGTCGATCGAGACCGGGGTGGTCGACGCGTACCACCGGGTCTTCGGCCATCCCGGCCTGCACGTCATCGACGGTTCGGCGGTGCCGGCCAACCTCGGCGTCAACCCGTCGCTGACGATCACGGCGCTGGCGGAGCGGGCCATCGCCCTCTGGCCCAACAAGGGCGAGACGGATCAGCGGCCGGCGCTCGGGGACCCGTACCAGCGCCTCGAACCGATCGCGCCGCGCTCGCCCGCCGTTCCGGCGCACGCCCCGGCGGCGCTCCGCCTGACGATCCGCCCCCGATGATCCACTCGGTGCCGGCTCGGGCGGTCGGGACGCCCTGCCGGACGGTCATGCGCCGGCCGGATCCGCGGTTGCGCGGGCACGTGCTGGCCTACAGCGGTTTCTCCACCGCCTCCCCGATCCCGCACCGTCTTCTGGCGATCAACGTGCCCGCCCTGGTCATCGACCTGACCGGGGCGTGCCGGGTGATCACCGGTCCGAGTGCCACTCCCACCGTGGGCGGGGCCAGCCGCTGGGGTCACGGCGTCACCGTGGCGCTCACCCCGGTCGGCGTGTCCGCGCTGCTCGGGTTGCCGGTAACCGAAATTTCTGGACAAATCGTCCCGATTGATGATCTCCTTTTTCGCTTTCCCACCGCACAGCTCGCCGCCGCCGGCGGTTGGGACGCCCGGTTCGCCCTGCTGGACCGCTGGTTGACGGCACGCCTGCCCACTCCGCCGGACGACGGGCTGATCACGGAGGCCTGGGTACGCCTGCAACGAGGTCCGGGACGAACCCGGGTCGGGGCCGTGGCCGCCGCTCTCGGAGTCTCCCGGCGCTATTTGGAGAGCGGTTTCCAGCGCACGATCGGCCTCTCTCCCGGAACCGTCAGCCGGATCGCCCGTTTCCAGCGCGCCACCGTCCGCCTCCTGTCCGGCGCCCCGATCGTCACGACCGCCGCTGACACCGGGTACGCCGACCAGCCCCACCTCACCCGCGACATCCGCGCCTTCGCCGGCCTCACCCCCACCGAACTCCGCGCCCTCATCCAGCACTGACCCGGCCCGAACCCCGCGCCCTCATCCCACGCTGACCGGCCTCAACTCCGCGCCCTCCTCCCGCGCTGGCCCAGCCTCAACTCCGCGCCCTCCTCCCGCGCTGACCCGGGCCGAACCGCCGCATTCCTTCAAGACTTCGCACCGCGCCGTCGCCTAGCGTCCGAAGGCATGACACTCACCGGAAAGACCGCGCTGGTCACCGGCGGTTCCCGCGGGATCGGCCAGGCCGTCGCCAGACGTCTCGCGGCCGACGGCGCCCGGGTCGTCCTCACCTACCACTCGTCGAAGGACGCCGCCGAAGCCCTGGCCGAGGAGATCGGCGCGACCGCCGTCCGCTGCGACCAGGCTGACCTCGGCACCCTCCCGGCCATCCTCGAACCGGTCCGCGACGGCATGGACATCCTGGTCAACAACGCCGCGATCACCGTCAGCCGCCCGATCGCCGACCTCACCCCGGACGACTTCGACCGGCTGCTGACGATCAACACGAAGTTCCCGCTGTTCACCATCCAGGCCGCCATCCCCCTGCTGCGCGACGGCGGCCGGATCGTCAACCTGTCCACCCTCAACACCGCCGTGCCGGCGCCCGGCCTCGCCCTCTACTGCGCCAGCAAGGCCGCCCTCGAACAGGTCACGAAAGTCGCCGCCCGGGAACTCGGCCCCCGCGCCATCACCGTCAACACCGTCTCCCCCGGCGCCACCGACACCGACATGCTGCGCGGCGCCAACCCACCGGAAGCCCTCGCGCAGTCCGTCGCCCTCACCGCCCTCGGCCGTCTCGGAACCCCCGCCGACATCGCCGCGGTCGTCGCCTTCCTGGCCGGCCCCGACGCCGCTTGGATCACCGGCCAGAACGTGCGGGCAGGCGGCGGCTTACTGCTCTGATCCCGTGGCACTCCGCGCCGCGCAGGCGGTTCCCCGGCCGTGGCGCGCCGACCAGGCCGAACGAGCCGTCGCCCACACACCCCACCACAACCTCAAAACCCGCCTGACGTACGGCCCGCCACCTCAGCCGCCGCCCAGACACCCCACCGCAACCCCGAAACCCGCCTGACGTACGGCCCGCGAACAGCCCGCCACCTCAGCCGTCGCCCACACACCCCACGGCGACCCCGAAACCCGCCTGCCGTACGGCTCACGAACTCGGGGTAGCCGCGGCGAGGGCGGCGCTCACCCCGTACCCGAGCAGGCGGATCGTCAGAGGACGAAAGCGTCGGTCCAGAGCTGGCGGGAGCGGCCGGACAGCGCCTCCATCAGGCCGACTGCCTGGCTGTCGGTGAGGCCGGCGACGAAGTCGACGACGGCGCGCCCGCGGGCCAGGGTGATGCGGTCGGGGGTGCCGGCGGGGAGCTCGGTCTCGGCGAGTTCGACCAGGTCGCGCAGCCGGCGGGGCAGGCGCTGTTCCTCGTCGGGGTCGGTGAGCCAGGCGATCAGGGCTTCGACCAGGGAGGCGAGGAGGCGGGCCTGGCCGCGCTGGTGGAGGGCGAGGTCGGGGCGTTCGAGGACGAACCGGTTCTGCACGAACTTGAGGATCTGCACTTCGTGCCACTGCGCGCGGGCGAGTTGGGCGTGGCTGCTGCGGATGGCCGGTGTCTCGATGAGTTCGACGGATTCGACGAGGCGGCGGGTCCAGTTGGCGCTGAACGCGGCGACCCGGGCCTCGGCTTCGAGGGAGCCGTCGAAGGGGCGGGCGAGGAGGCCGTCGACGAGTTCGGCGCGGACCAGTTCGACGGCGTCGGCGAAGGCCTCGTCGTCGGCGATCCAGTCTTCCTTGCGGCACAGCCGGCGGCGCAGCGATTCGATGGCGCCGCCGGCCCGGTTGAGGTCGGATTCGCTGCCCCAGCGCTGCCAGGCCATCAGTTCGGAGGCGACGGCGCCCTGCTGGAGCACGCCGACCCGGTGCACGTCCTCCAGGTCGTGGATGGCGTAGGCGATGTCGTCGGCGGCGTCCATCACCGAGGCTTCGACGGTCTGCTGCCAGTCGGCGACCCGGCCGGCGAACGGGGCGCGTGCGGCCCGTACGTCGGCGATCTCGGTGGAGTAGGCGCCGAACTTGAGTGATCCGCCGTCCGGGTCGTCGGGGACGGAGGCGGCGCCGCGCGGCGGCGGGTCCATGAATCGCGGGTGCGGGTCCGGGTGGGTGTGCCGGGTCCACGGGTATTTCAGGATCGCGGCCCGGACCGCGTTGGTCAGGTTGAGCCCGATGGTGGCCTGGCCGCGGATCTCGGTGCTGGTGACGATCCGGTACGACTGGGCGTTGCCCTCGAATCCGTCGCGCAGCCCCAGCCGGTGCCGGGCCAGCCGGTCCAGCACCCGCTCGCCGAGATGCCCGAACGGCGGGTGCCCGAGGTCGTGGGCGAGCGCCGCCGCCTCCACCACGTCCGGGTCGCAGCCGCCGAGCTTCTCCGCCAGGTCCGGGTCGCCGGCCTGGAGCCGTTCGGCGACGGCCCGGCCCACCTGCGCCACCTTGAGGCTGTGGGTGAGCCGGTTGTGCACCAGCAGGCCGGCCCCGCCGGGGCTGATCACCTGCGTGACCCCGGCGAGACGGGCGAGGAAGGGCGAGCTGACGATCCGGTCCCGGTCCACCCGGAAGGGGCTCGACGCCAGGTCTCCGGGAGCTACCAGACTGTCACCGAAGAGGCGCTGGGCACGTGGATCGTCCATGCCGGGAGGTTACCGGGACTGCAGGGCGTCCAGTGCGACGGCCATCGCCACGACCAGACGGCGGTCCAGGTTCGGGTCGTGGATGCTGACCTGGTACGTGTCCCGCAGACCCCACTTGCGCACCACCGAGAAGGCCGGCCGGCCCTGGACGGTGAAGTCGAAGTGGTACGGCAGCCAGGACAGGGAGTCGACGAAGCGCCGCAGGATCGCCACCCACTGGTTGCGCTCCTGGCCGGCGATCTCGCCGTAGCCGGGCTGCTCGACGACCCAGCTGGACCGGAACAGCGAGGCCGCGAAGTTCTTCCGGAACAGGCCGATCGGGTGCCCGTTCGCGTCGGTCACGTCGTAGGTCGCGCCCAGGTCGATGACCTGCCGGGCCTTGAAACCGAGCAGCGGGGTCTGCTTGGTGTCGTCGGTGTAGAGGGTCACCTGCTCCTTGAACGCGAGCCGTTTCTGCTGCGCGAACGCGAGGATGCCCGCTTCGCCGCCGGTCTGCGGGTCGACGGCGTGAACCTCGTACTGGTTGACCATGAAACGGATGCGCTGACGCACGATGAGGTGCTGCTGCGCCTGAAGGGTATGGAGCGTCACCGCGGCAGTGTGTCATACCGGTCACTTCCTGAGGAGATGCTGTGGGTGGCGGTGGCAACCGGTAACCGGAGCGGGTCAGACTGGTGGTCATGGCTAAGCGAACGCGTACCCGTACGGTGATGGCTCTGGCGCTGGGCGCCGCGGCGGCGGTGTGGGCCGCCCGTGACATCCCCGCCCAGATCGGCGGGCGAGCGCGTGGCGCCCGGCTGGCGCGGGTGGAGGCGTCGCCGCAGTTCTCCGGCGGGAAGTTCCGCAACACCGTCCCGGCGACCGATCTGGTCGCGGCGTCGATGCCCCGGCTCGCGGTGGCTGCCGCCACCGGCCGCGAGGCGCGGCGACCCCATCAGCCGGTTCCGCTGGTCACCCCGGCTGCGGGCGGCGACGCTCAGGGTCTGCACGTGACGTGGTACGGGCACTCTTCCGCCCTGATCGAGATCGAGGGCCGGCGGGTCCTGCTCGACCCGGTGTGGAGCGACCGCTGCTCCCCGTCCCGCCTGGCCGGCCCGCGCCGGCTGCACGAGCCGCCGGTGGCATTGCGGGACCTGCCCCCGATCGACGCGGTGGTGATCTCCCACGACCACTACGACCACCTCGACATGGACACCATCCGGACCCTGGTGGATCTGCAGGCGGCCCGGTTCCTGGTGCCGCTGGGGGTGGGCGCGCACCTGGAGCGCTGGGGCGTCCCGGCGCCGCGGATCGTCGAGCTGGACTGGAACGAGACGGCGACGGTCGCCGGGATCGAGTTCGTCGCCACACCGGCCCGGCACTTCTCCGGCCGTGGGCTGGGCCGGGACGAGACGCTCTGGGCCAGCTGGGTGATCAACGGCCCGACCCGGAAGGTGTTCTACTCCGGCGACACCGGCTACTTCGACGGGTTCGCGGAGATCGGCGCTTCGTATGGGCCGTTCGACGCGTCGCTGGTGCAGGTCGGGGCGTACGGGGATGCCTGGCCCGACATCCACATGACGCCGGAGGACGGGGTCGCCACCCACGTCGACGTGCGGGCCGGCGTGATGATCCCGGTGCACTGGGCGACGTTCAACCTGGCCCTGCACGACTGGGCGGAGCCGGCCGACCGCACCTGGCGGGAGGCGAAGGCCCGCGGCGTGACCCTGGCGGTGCCGCGGCCGGGCGAGCGGATCGACATCGACAACCCGCCCGCCGTCGACGGCTGGTGGCAGCAGATCAGCTGAGGTTTCTCGGCGGCTGGCCGTCAGGGCTGTCTCGGCGGCGTGGAGACAGCCCTGACGACCAGCCGGGTTCTCACGCGGGGACGCAGATCTGGACGGCGGCGGGGACGATCTCGGCGGTGAACTTCTTCGTCTTGGCCCGTGCGCCGCCGTCGAGCTCGTATTCGAGCTTGGAGTCCAGGGTGACGTCGATGCGGCGGGCGCGGGTGGTGCGGACGAACGGCGAGTGGTCGGAGCGGGTGACCGCCATGGTGCCGAGCGCCCGGGCCCACTGGATCGCGTTCTGCGCGGTGGCCACGCCGACGTCGAGCCAGCCGTCCTCGGGCGAGGCGTCGTCGAAGGCCTCGATGCCGCCGGTGATCCGGCCGACGTTGCCGATCAGCACGCAGCTGGCCTCGTCGTCGAACCAGTCGGTGCCGTCCACCTTGATCTTCGCCCGGGCCGCTTCGCCGTTGACGTGGCGCAGGCCGGTCCAGACGTAGGCGAGCTTGCCGAGGCGGTCCTTGAGGGCCCCGTCCGCGTCCTTGATCATCGCCCCGTCGAAGCCGATGCCGGCCATCACGGCGAAGTGCTCGCCGTCGAGCCGGCCCAGGTCGAAGCGGCGGCGCTCGCCGGTGAACGCGATGTCGACGGCCTTCGCCAGGTCGGTGGGGATGCCCAGGTTGCCGGCGAACAGGTTGCCGGTGCCGGCCGGCATGATCGCGACCGGGATCTTGTTGCCGCCCTTCTCCTGGGCGAGCACGTCGAGGCTGCGCTGGACCATCCCGTCACCGCCCCACACCACGAGCAGGTCGACGCCGGCCTGGACGGCCTTGCGGACCTTCTTCGGGGCCTTGCGGCTCTTGGGGACCTCGTACCAGATCAGTTTCTCGACGCCGCGGCCGGTGAGCAGGCGGCGTAGCTCGTCCAGGCCGCCACCGAGCGTCTTGCGCTGGTGGGCAACGACGGCGATCGTGCGGGGGGTTCGCATATCGCCGCCGTTACCCGGTCCGGAACGGGGCCGAAACCATCACAGGAAACCGAAGCGGCGCTTCTTCTTCCGGCCGAACAGGGTCTGCGCGGTGTCGGCGCCCTGGCGCAGCAGCCGGGACGCGCGGTTGTTCGGGCCCCGGCGGCGCTCGACGGTGTCGCTGAGCTTGCGGGCTCCGGCGACGCCGAGCGGGACGAGGACGGCGGTGAGGACGGCACGGCGGATGAAACTCCAGATGAACATGCCGCTGTATTACCCATTCCGGGCGATCAGTTCACCGATTCCCGCATCCGTTGTTCGGCGGCGGCGCTGCGGATCACCATGAGCCGCAGCTCCAGCTCGTCGGCGACGATCGCGGCGAGGTGCTCCAGCGCCTTGAGCTGACGCGGGTTCGCCTCCCGCGGCACGCTGTCGATCACGTTGACGGTGCCCAGGCGGTACCCGTCGTGGGTGCGGATCGGCGCGGCGGCGTAGAACCGCAGGCCCAGATCGCCGCGGACCAGCGGATGTTCCAGGGTGCGCGGGTCCACGGCCGCGTTGTTGATCACGTAGACGTCGTCCTGGGCGATCACCGAGGCGCACAGGCCGGGTTCCTTGCCGAGCTGCCGTACCCCGGTCAGTCCCTGGCAGGCGGCCAGCCACACCCGGTCCTGCTCGACCAGCGAGACCGTGGCGATCGGCGTGCCGAACAGCGCTCCGGCGATGAAGGCGATCCGGTCGTACGCGTCCTCGACCGGCTGATCGACCAGCCGGTACCGGCGCACGGCCGCGAGGCGGGCCCGCTCCCGCGGATCCACGTTGTCCAGGTACTCGTAGGCGTTCGACGGCTCTGTCATGGACGGCAGGCTATTCCCGGCGGTCGCGCCGGCGTCGCACAAGAGGTCAGTCGATGTCCCCGGGCAGCGCCCGCACCCGGAGCCCGGTGATCGCCCGCCCGGTCACCTCGGTCACCTCGGCGGTGAACTCCGGCAGCGTCACCACCTCCCCCGGCTCGGTCGGGATGTGCCCGAGCCGGGCCAGCACCATCCCGGCGACCGTGGTGTAGTCGCCCTCCTCCGGCGCGTTGCCGTGGAACCCGACGTCCGGCAGGTCGTGGATGGGGAACGAGCCGGGCATGAGCAGCGCCCCGTCGTCCTCCCGGACGGTCGCCGCGACGTCCGCGTCGGTCTCGTCGTAGATCTCCCCGACGATCTCCTCGACCAGGTCCTCGATGGTGACGATGCCGTCGATGGCGCCGCGCTCGTCGACGATCAGGGCGAGCGGCTGCCGTTCGGCGCGCAGCTGCTTCAGCGCGTCGGACACCCGCAGCGTCTCCGGCAGGAACAGCGGCGGCCGGGCCACGTCGTCGACCGGCCCGTCGGCGCCGACCAGGTCCCGCAGGTGCACCACGCCGATCACGTCGTCCAGCCCGGCCGGGCCGATCACCGGGGCCCGGGAGTGCCCGCCGTCGATCAGGGTGCGCAGCGCCTCGGGCGCCGGCCGGCCGCTGGGCAGCGAGAGCACGTCCCGGCGGGGCACCAGGATCTCCCGCAGGATCCGGTCGGCGATCTCGAACGCGCCGGAGATGATGGACCGCTGCTCGGCGGAGAACTCCTGCTGGGCGGCGACCATGTCACGGATCTCCTCGGGGGTGACCTCGTCGCGCCGGGCGTGCGGGTCGCCGCCGGCCAGCCGGACCACCCCGTCGGTGGCCCGGCCGAGCAGCCAGACCGCCGGGCGGGAGAAGTTCGACAGCAGGTCCAGCGGCCGGGCCACCAGCATCGCCCAGCCCTCGGCCCGCTGCATCGCGATCCGCTTGGGCGCCAGCTCCCCGAAGACCAGGGTGACGAAGGTCAGCACCAGGGTGACCAGGAACGTGGCGACCGGCTCGGCCGCGGTGCCGAGGAATCCGAGCCGGACGGCCAGCGGATCGGACAGGTAGAGCGCGACCACCGCGGAGGCCAGGAACCCCGCCAGCGTGATGCCGATCTGAATGGTGGCCAGGAACCGGTTGGAGTCGCGGCTGAGCCGGGCCAGCACCCGGCCGGAGCGGGACTCCCGCTCCAGGCGCTGCACCTGGCCCTCCCGCAGCGAGATCAGCGCCATCTCGCTGCCGGTGAACACGGCATTGACCAGAATCAGCATAAATACCAGTACGACCGGCCAAACGCCTTCCATGCACCCAAGCTAGCGAGCCGAGCCGATCAGAATCGGGAGAACGACCGCAGCGGCATCCGGGGACCGAACTTCGGCGCCGAGATCCCGCCCAGGGCGAACAGGTCGCAGACCCGGCCCCGGTGCCCCCGGAACGGCTCCAGCAGCTCCAGCATCCGCTCGTCGGTGCCGCGGGCCTCCCCGGCCAGGGCGTAGGCGACGGTGTTCGGGATGTGGAAGTCGCCGACGCTGACGGCGTCCGGGTCCCCGTACGCGAACCGGACCGTCTCCGCGGCGGTCCACGGGCCGATGCCGGGCAGCGCGGTCATCCGGGCGGTCGCCTCGACGGCGTCCGCACAGCGTTCCAGCCGGTCGGCGACCTGGGCGGCGCGGAGCAGGGCCTGGGTACGGCGTTGCTCGACGCCGAACGGGTGGAACGCCCAGTACGCCGTGGCGGCCACCGCGGCCGGGTCCGGTGGCAGGACCAGGCCGGCCGGGCCGGGAGCGGGCTCACCGAAATGCCGGCAGATCGCCCGGTATGACCGATGGGCCTCCTTGCCGGTGACCTTCTGCTCCAGGATCGCCCGGAGCAGGCGCGGGAAGAGCAGGCCGGTGGCCGGGAGGCGTACCCCCGAAAAGGTCTTGGCCAGGCGCTGGACCAGCGGATGCCGCGCGGCGAGCGCCGGGAAACCGCTCACGTCGTCGCGCAGCCCGGCGATCGCGTCGGCCCGGTCGGCGGCCCAGCGCGCCCCCGGTCCATGTCCGGTCGCGATCAGATCACCCGCTGCGCGGGCCAGGTGCAGAGACGCAGGACCTTGCGGCGTACGCAACGCGAGCCAGAACCCGTCGTCGGCGAACCGCCCGCACGGGTCCGATTTCGGCACCAGCAGCGGCCGCACCGAGGCGCCGAAGGCGTAACGCTCCGGTGGTGTCAGCCGTCGGGACACGGTCACCGGGCCACTATGCCACCGCCGGGCACGCCGATGGCCCTGACCATGCTCCGTGGTCAGGGCCATCGGGACGGGTGACCGGACACCCGAGAACGGTCCGGTCACCCGGGGTGGAACCGATGCCCGGTGGTGGCCGGGCGGTCCGCCACCTGCGCGTCCGGCAGGGGGAAGGACGCGGGACGGGAACGTCGGGGGGCCCGGTCCGGGACGCGTGGATCCCGGACCGGCTCGCTCCCGGCCACGGTGGCGGCCGGTTCCACGATCAGCGGACGCGGATCCGAACGGAGTCGAAGGCCGGCGTCTGGTTGGCGCGCTCCATCATCGGCGTACGGTGCGAACCGTCACCCGCCCACGAGGAGCACTGGAAGGTGCCCGACTGCGGCAGACCCGGCACCTGAATGGCGACGGTGTCCGGCTGCGCGCCACCGCGGCTGTCCTCGGTCGCGACGAAGAACGCCGGGACCGGGTCCGGAGCGGGAGCCTGGTTCTGGTTGTCCAGGATCCGGCACGCGGTGTGGAAGTGACCGCGCACCAGGCCGCCCTGGAGCACGCTGGACTCCACGTAGTAACCGCCCTGGCCGGCCGCGAGGAACCGGTCCCGGATCAGGTTCCGGGTGCTCACCTGGAGGGTGAACGGGGTGTTCCGGTTGACCTGGCGGGGAGCGTTGGTGATCAGCAGGGTCGGGTTGTTGGCGGCCGCGCCGACCTCACCGAACTCGGTCGAGACGCAGCGGTTGCCCCGCTGGAAGCCGTCGTGCGCATCCAGGCCCGAGGTCTCGCAGCTGTTGGTCAGGATGCCGAGGCCGGCGCCGGGCGGCGGCGTGGTCGCCTGGCCACCGCCGTTGTTCTGACCGCCGCCGTTGTTCTGACCGCCACCCTGGTTCTGGTCGCCGCCACCGTTGTTCTGACCGCCACCCTGGTTCTGGTCGCCGCCCCCGTTGTTCTGACCGCCACCCTGGTTCTGGTCGCCGCCACCCTGGTTCTGGCCGTCCTCGGCAGGCGCGCTGGCCGCCGGGTCGGACGGCGCGGCGCTGGGCTGCTGGCCGCCGTTCTGGCCGCCGTTCTGGCCGCCACCGTTGTTGCCACGGCCGCCGCCACCGTTGTTGCCACGGTTGCGCCGGAGGGTCTCCGCCTGGGCGGCCCCGTCGGACGAGACGTTCTGCAGCACCCACTCCCGGCAGCGGGCGCGCACGTCCGCCGTCGTGGCCACGTCGCCGGCGCCGTCGTCCGCGTGCTGCGTGACCTTGCCGTTGTTCGTGGTGTACGTGCCCTTGCGGGTCTGGGTGGAGAGCTTGGCCGACTTGGGCGCCGCCAGATCGTCACACGCGGCGAGAGCCCGGTCGGTGACCTTGTCACTCTCGGTTGCCGCGTTGGAGATCTGCGTGACGGTCACTACGCCGGCGAACGCGGCCGCCGACGCTGCGGCGATGGCGATGACGCGGCGCCGACCGCTGAACCAAGTCGGAGAATTGGCGCGGCGGTACTTGGACCTTCGCATGGGTGACACCTTTCTTCGTCGCCGGGGGCGATTCGAGTTACCGCGCGCGGAAGATGCGCATGGTCGTTACAACCCCGACCACCAGCGCGGCAGCGAGGACCAACAGGATCACGGTGTTGCTGAGGCCGGGCATGTTCTCGCCCTTCTGAGCGGCCACCAGCATCTGGTTGTCGATGGACACCGGGCCCTGCCCCGCGGCAGCGGCCGGCGCCGGCGCGGTGGGCAGCGCGGCGTAGTCGACGATGCCGCTGCTCTCCAGCAGGGTCATGTGCGTCATCACGAACTGGTTGGTCTGCTGCGCGAGCTTGCGGACCGTGTCGTTGCGCGTGGTGGCGCGAATCGTGGCGATGGCCGGGAAGATCTTGCCGTGGGCGGACCGCAGGCGGTCGATGAAGATCTGCTCGAACTGCCGGGCGGTGGGCGCCGTCTTCATCTCGTTGAGCCAGGCCTGCTGGTCGCCGTTCGGCTTGTTCGGCAGGCTGATGCCCAGCTTCCTGGCCGCGACACGGGTCAGGTTGTCGAGCGCGACGTGCTGCGCCGCGATCGCCTTGCCGATCTTCGCGACGTTCGCGTTGTCCGACTTCTCCTGCGCCATGTTGCCGGCCGGGACCTCCCAGAGCCCGGCGAGCCGGACCTTGACGACGAAGTCCCGGTCCGCGGCGCTGATCGTCCCGGCCCCGGTGTCGGTCAGGCCGGTGTTCGGCGGCACGGGCACGGGTTCGTCGGCACGAGCCATCCCGGCCGGCGTCATGAGGAACGCCAAGGTCATCGCCAGGGTTCCGACCAGCCATCGGGGGATACGGCCCGCCTTCATGTTCTCCTCCAACTTCCGGTGCCTGTGCCGATTCAGTAGCTGATGTCGCCGCTCGCGTCGCTGCCGGCGGCGCCGGAGCTGTCGTCGGCGGGCGGTGCGACCGCCTTCGAGACGGCGGGGAGGCAGGTGAGGTTCTTCGCGCCGTTCGGCTGGATCACGAACCACTTGCCGCCGACGTTCTGGCCCTTCCATTGACCGGGCTTCTTGTCACCGATGTAGCGGTAGAGCGGCCAGCCCTTGAGGGTGAGCTGCTTGGTGCCGTCGGCCCGGGTCACCGTGCCGACGAGGGACTTGTCGACGCCCTTGAGCGTCGGCTTGCCGTCGTTGGTCAGCGACGGCGGCCACACCTTGGCGCAGTCGCCGTTGCAGTTCGACTTCGCCGGGTCGTCCTGGTCGTCGTCGAACCGGTACAGCACGAAGCCGTCCTCGTCCTGGACGGTGGTGCCCATCCGGGCGACCTTCGCGGCGTTCAGCTCGGTCGTCGCCAGCTCGTCACTGATCTCGGCGGTGTTCGCCTCGCCGCCACCGGCCGGAGCGGCCGGGGCCGTCGCCTCCGCGGTGGGGTCCACCTCGGCCTCCGCGCCGGCGGTGGCGCCCGGCGTGGCCGCGACATCGTTCGATGCGGGCTCGGCCGCGTTGCCGTAGTCGGCGGCGGTGTATCCGGTCGGGGCACATGCCGACAGGGCGAACCCCGCCGCCAGCGCTGCGCCTACAACCATCAACTTGCGCTTCTCCGGTACCACGTGGCCCCTCCCGGGTGTGTCATGGCTTTGGCCATTTCCGGGCAGTAGTACGGAGGGGGTGCGAAGTCGGTTGAACATTCGGGTCGATCAAATCAATGATTTTTCGGTTGAACCTTCCGGCCGTCGCGTACGTAAAAGTAAGATCCACCAGGCAAAAAATGGCCCGGCCGCTGACGCGGCCGGGCCATTTCGTGTACTGACGGTTACGGAACGCTGACCAAGGTCTCGCCCGCACCGGTCGTGGTGATCTCCTGGACCCGCACGTGCGCGATCTCCTTGCGCGGGGTCGCGGTGACCGCCTGGAGCAGCAGCGGCTTCGGGTTGGCGGCGGTGCCCCAGCCCGCGTCGGTCACGGTCCAGTCGGCGACCCGCTCGGAGGTGCCGTCGGTGTGCACCAGCAGCAGGGCGCACTTCTTCGGGCCCTTGATGCCGCTGACGGCGAAGGAGACCTGGGTGCCCCAGTCCTTCTGCAGCAGGCCGACCGCGGCCGCGACGTTGGTCCGGGTGTCGGTGCCGGTCAGGTTGTCACCGGGCAGCTTGGTGCCGCCGAGGCCGACGCCGTCGATGTTCGGCAGCGGCTCGAGCTCACCGGAGCCGCGGGCCGTGGTCTCCGGCGCGTTCGGCGTCTCGGGGCCGAGCCACTTGCCGCCGGCGAACAGCGCGCCGATCGACAGCATCGCGAAGACCACCACGGCGGCGGCCAGCGAGTAGAGCCGGCGGCTGTTGGCCCGCTGCCGCTCCACGCCGACCTCGCTCAGCATCCTGTGCAGCACCTGGCCGTCCCGCTCGGCCCGCTCGGCGGCCTCGAAGGCCTCCCCGTCGACGGTCGAGAGCACGTCCGCCACCTGGACGAACGACTCCAGCTCGTACGCGCACTGGGCGCAGTCGATGAGATGGTCCTCGAACCGGGCGGCGTCCCGGTCGTCGAGGATGCCGAGCGCGTACGACGCGACGTCGTAGTGCTGCTGGTCCTGGGTCATTCCGTCACCCCCCGCTGCTGCAGTGCGGTGCGCAGCGCACGCAGCGCGTAGTACACCCGCGACTTGGCCGTGCCGAGCGGCAGGTTCAGCGCCTCGGCGGCCTCCGGGACGGTGCGGCCGCGGAAGTACGTCTCGATCAGGATCTCCCGGTGCGAATGGCTGAGCTGCCGGAGCGCGTCCGACACGGTCATCGACTGCAGGACCTTGTCGGTCTCGTCGGACGTGGTCGGGAAGCTCTCCAGCTCCCGATCATACGTCTCGGCGGGGCGGGCGCTCGCGCTGCGATGCTCGTCGATGGCGATGCGGCGGGCCACCGTGACGAGCCAGGGGCGCAGCGACTGCTGCCCCTGGGCGCCCAGGCGGTGCGCGTTGCGCCAGGCCCGCAGCAGCGTCTCCTGCACGATGTCCTCGGCGCGCTGCCGGTCACCGCCGGTCAGCCGCAGCACGAACATCAGCAGCGGTCCCGCGTGCTCCTCGTACAGCATCTTCACGAGGGTGTCCTCGTGGCTGGGAGCACTGCTCGGAGCGGCGCCGTGCCGCGGCCCCTGCCGCGGGATCACCGTGCCCTCGTCCCGGTTGCTGTTGCCACCGTCGAGAGCCTGCCACCTACCACCGGATTGCCGTGCCATCACGCGCACCCTCTCCGGCGCGAGCCGATCCTCGGCCACCGCATGCATCGATACCTCCGCCCGGACCCTTCCCCGTCGCCTGAGATACGGCTGGGGAGCCCCGCCGGGATCAAAGCCGGGGCAGAATTTTCCGGGGCACTTGGTCTCAACGGTCCTCCGCTGCGTTCGCGATCGAGACGGACCATCGGCCGCCGATCACCCTCCGTATTGATCAACGCCGATTGGGACGCCAGGTAAGGCGGAATAATACTCACTGCCATTCGACCCTGGACAACAGCGGCGAGAATAATTCTCGCAGTCGCCGGAGAGCGTGATCTCAGAGCGTGAACAACCGATTCCAGAGCGTTGTCACGTGTGCTTAAAGGGCCCCTCGGTGAACCGATCGGGGGATGCCACAATGCCAGTCGGCCCCTTTCGGGCGACACCCGTCCGGGAGCGCTCCCATTTAAGAATTCCCTGTTCGGGTGGCAGCGAGATGCCCGAATAGGCAGCATCCGGCCACCCACGGAACCGGATCTCGCCGACGTCCCAGAAAGCGGGACGAATCACACCATCCGGCTCATCAGCTGGGCGCACCATGTTCACGATCACATCCGCCGGCGTCCGGGCCCTGCCCGCCGCTGACCGTCCGTGACCGAAAACGACCCCGTGTGTGGAGTTGCGGCGCCATGCGTGCCGCAACTCCACACACCGCGAGTCCCCGCCGACCGGCTCGGCGGTTCTTTCCAACCATGCTCCGGTACGGGCCACCCACGGTCCCGTGCCTCGCGGCGGCCACGGCAGGCGCCCCCTCACCACCGTCCCGCGGGTGCGGGCCATGCATGCCCGTCCCGGTCACCCCCCGGCTGGTTCTCAGGGCTGTCTCGGCGGCGCCGAGACAGCCCTGAGAACCAGCCGGACAACAACCACTCAGCGGGTTGTGCTGGTTGCCAGGGCGAGCGCCCGGTGCAGCACCCGCGCATCGCCCAGCATCCCCCGCAGGCGGCGTTCCAGGCCCGCGATCGGCACCAGGTTCTGCGGGGCCCGGGGATCCTTGTAGGCCGACGACGCGAACCGCGGCAACGTCGCCACCGACACGTCGGCCAGCTCGATCGCCTGCTCCGCGGTCAGCTCCGGCGAGCACTCCACCCGCACGATGCCCGACCACGGGGCGCCGGACGCGCCGGGCAGGCGCAGGTACCACGTCCAGCCGCCCCAGACCGTGCCCAGGTGGAAGACCGGGGTCCGCTGGCCCGGCCGCAGCCGGGGCACGATCGCCTCCTGAGCGGCCGGCAGATAGTGCTTCTGCTGGGTCTTCACGTACCCGATGGTGCGTGGCAGCTGCCGCCGGTTGCGCAGCGGGCCGTCCACGATCAGCAGGTCGGCGCCGTCCGAGCCGCCGTCCCGGGCCGCCGCCGAGATCTCGATCTCCAGCGCGGTCAGCGGGCCCTGCACGGCGGCCGGCAGCTTGCTCGCCTCACCGGCCCCGCTGATCCGGTGCACCTCGTAGCGCACCGAACCGGCCTGGACGTCGGTCGCGCTGGGACTGGCCGTGAACAGGCCCCGGGCGACCCGTGCGCCGGCCAGCTCGGCGACCCCGCGGGCCAGGTCGCAGCGGACCACCCCGGCGGCGTACGAGGCGGCCAGCCCCGCGTACGACGTCCCGTCCTCCTCCGCCGTCCACAGTCCGGCGTCGTTGCGCCGCACCCCGTCGACCAGGAACACCACGTCCGGCACCCGGGCGCCCGCGGGCACGTCGATCGGCGCCCACTCGGCCGCCGCCACCTCCACGTCCACGTCGACCTGGGCGCTGCTGGACGACCCCGGGCCGTCCCCGCCCTCGCCGCCCTCGAAGGACGACCCGTACGACGGGTCCCACGCGTCGACGAACATCCTGGTCACAGGCCCACCCTCTCGACGTGGGCGGTACGCGCGTCCTTGCGCACCTCGAACCGCACCGGAACCCGCTCGGCCAGCGCGTGCACGTGGGTGACCAGCCCGACCATCCGGTCCCCGCGGGCCGCGAGATTCTCCAGGGTGGCGGCGACCACGTCGAGGGTGGCCGCGTCCAGGGTGCCGAACCCCTCGTCCAGCACGATCGACTCCAGGCTGGCCGCGGTGGTGCTCATCCCGGCCAGCTGCTCGGACAGGGCCAGCGCGAGGGCCAGCGACGCCTGGAACGTCTCGCCGCCGGACAGGGTGCGGACCCCGCGGCGCAGCCCGGCGTCGTGGTGGTCCACGACGAAGAACTCGCCCTTCTCGTGCATCAGCTCGTACTGCCCGCCGGTCAGCTCCCGCAGGATCCGGGAGGCGCCGTCGACCAGCAGGTCCAGGGCCTCCTCCAGGAGCCAGCGCTCGAAGTTGTTCGCCCGCAGGTGCCCGGCCAGCGATTTCGCCACCCGGCTCGCCCGCAGCAGTTCGTCGCGCTGCTCCACGGCGGCGCGGGCCTGCTCACGCCGCTCGGCCAGCCGCTGCCAGGCGGCCTCGGCGCGTTCGGCGGCCACCGCGGCGGCCCGGATCAGCCCGGCCTCGTCGTGCGACGCCGGGCCGGGGACCCCGGCGGCGGTGAACAGGTCGACGATGTCGGCCCGGGCACGGACGGTCTCCTGGTGGGCCACGGCCACCGCGGTCTCGGCCTGCTCGCGGGCCGTCCGCCGGCTGCCGTGCTCGGCCACCGCCCAGGCGACCAGGGCCTGCCAGGCCCGGGCGAGGTCGTCGCGGTCGGCGGGCGGCGGCTCGAACCGGGCCAGCCGGTCGCGGATCGTGTCGAAGGTGCGCCACGCCGTACGCTGCTGCTCCTCGGCGGCCTTGACCACCGCCTGCGCCGAGCGCAGCGCCTCCCGTGCGCCGCGCACCGCCGTCCCGGCGTCCTCCAGGCGCCGCCGCAGCTCGCCCAGCTCGGCGAGCCGCCGCCGCAGCGTCTCGGCGTCCGGTGACCCCTCCACGGCCTTGCGCACCTCGGCGAGCCGGGTCAGGTGATGCTCGTACTGGCCGCGTTTGCGTTCCAGGTCGTTGGCGAGGTTGCGGACCACCGCGTCCCGCTCGCGCCAGCGGGCCTGCGCCGCCTCGGACTCCTCGCGGGCGGCGTTGCCGGCCTGCTCGGCGAGCCGGACCGCCGACTCGCGCGGCACCTCCGGCACCACCGTGACGGTCTGCTCGCAGACCGGGCAGGACTCCCCGGCCGTCAGGTGGCCGCGCAGCGCGGCGGCCCGGTCGGTCTGCTGGGCCTCCCGGTACGCTTGGCGGGCCTGTTCGAGCAGCTGTTGCGCGCCGACATGGTGGGCATGGGCCAGTTCGGCGGCGGCGAGCGCGTCGCGGTGCTCGACGTCGGCGACCGACACCTTCCCGGCGAACCACTCCTCCTGCTCGATCAGTTTCGCCAGCTCGTTGTGCCGGTCCAGCGCCACCCGCAGCTGACCGGGGTCGCCGGCCGCGGCCACCTCGCCGCGCACCTTCTCCTCGGCCTCCTCGGCCGCGTGCACGTCGTCGGCCGCGCGGGCCGCCGCCTCCCGGGCCGCGGCGACCGCGCCGGTCGCCTCGGTCACCCCCGGCGGGGTCCGCACCGAGGCGAGCGCCGCCAGCTCCGCGTCCACCGCGTCGCGTGCCTCGGCGGCGGCGGCCTCGGCCTCCCGGGCCGACCGCAGCCCCGGCACGGCGGCCTCGACGGCGGCAGTCAGCTCCCGCATCCGCTCCAGGTGACCGGCCGCCTCGGCGACCGCCTCGTCGGTGGCGTCGCCCAGCGTGCCGATCTGCTGCTCGACGACGCTCAGTTTCGCCTCGGCGGTCTTGCCGCGCTCGGCCGCCCGGCCCTGCACCTCCTCGTAGACGTGCAGCCCGAGCAGGTTGACCAGGATCTGCTGCCGGGTCGCCGGTTTGGCGTGCAGGAAGTCCGCGAACTGCCCCTGCGGCAGCACCACGCAGCTGGTGAACTGTTCATAGGGCAGGCCGACCGCGTCGAGCACCGCGGCGTCCATCTCGGCGGGGGTGCCGGCCAGCACCTCGCCCAGGTCCTCCAGGTCCATGCCGGTGTCGAGCTTGGTGACGTCGAAGCCGGGCGGCATCAGCTGCAGCCCGGCTCCCGCGGTCTTCACGTTGCCCCGCCCGTCGCGCCGGACCACCCGGGTCGCCACGAACCGGTCCCCGGCCGACTCGAAGACCAGGCGCACCCGGGCCTCGGCGGCGGACGGCGCGAGGGCGTTGCCGATGCCCCGGGCGCCGCCCCAGCGGGGCACCGTGCCGTAGAGGGCGAAACAGATCGCGTCCAGCACCGTCGACTTGCCGGACCCGGTCGGGCCGACCAGGGCGAAGTAGTCGGCGTCGGTGAAGTCCACCGTCGTGTTGTCCCGGAACACCGTGAACCCGGCCATGTCGAGCCTCAGTGGCCTCATTGGTTGCTGCTCACCTCGTCGTACAGCTCGTCGAAGAGCTCGCGGACACCTTCCTCGGCGTTGCCGCGACTGTCCAGGTAGTCGCCGAAGAGCTCGCGCGGGGACCGGCCGGCCCGTTCCGCGGCACGGGCGCCGGTGCGGCTCGGCAGCATGTCCGGGTCGATGCGCACCTCCAGGGCGTTCGGCAGGAGATCCTGCACGTCCTCGCGGAGGCCCGGGCGCGGCGCCTCCCGGACCAGGACACGCAGCCAGGCCTCCGGAAGGTTCACCGTGGCGAGCTGTTCGAGGGTGCCGCGCACGGTCCGCAGGGTGAGCGCCGAGGTCACCGGCACGTCGCGGACGTGGGCCGCCTTGTCGGTGGAGACGTCGACGATCGCGACCGAGCAGACGTTCTCCTCCTCGCCGAAGTCGACGGCGAGCGGGCTGCCCGAGTAGCGGGTGGGACAGGGCGAGATCACCGACTGGGTCCGGTGCAGGTGGCCGAGGGCGACGTAGTGCGCGGTCGGCGGGAACACCGTGGCCGGCACCGCGTAACCCATGATGGTGTGCGCCTCGCGCTCGCCGCCGCCGGTGCTCGCCCCGACGATCGTCAGGTGCGCGGTGAGCAGGTTGACCACGCCCGGCTCCGCGAACGGCTCGCTGATCTTGGCGATCAGGCGGGCGACCAGGTCCGCGTACGTCTGGTTGGCCTCGGCGGCGGTCAGCTCGTACATCTCGGCGGCGCGGATCGCGTACCGCTGGGAGAGGAACGGCAGGGCGGCCAGCCGCCACCGCTCACCGGCCTCCGTGGTCCCCTCGATCAGAAGATCGTTCAGATCGCCTTTGGGGTACGACCCGCGCAGCTCGATGCCGGCCGCGTCGGCCCAGGGCCGCAGCGCGTCCAGGGCGGCCCCGTTGTCGTGGTTGCCGCCGATCGCGACCACCCGCGCGCCGGTCTTGCGCAGCGCCGACAGCGCGCGGGTCACCAGCCGGGTGGCGTCCGCGGTGGGCGCGGCCGTGTCGTAGAGGTCACCGGCCACGATCACCAGGTCCGGCCGCTCCGCCCGGGCGATGTCGATCACCTGGGCGAGCACGCGCGTGTGCTCCTCGAAACGGCTCTTGCCCTTGAGAACCTTTCCGACGTGCCAGTCGGAGGTGTGCAGGATGCGCATCGCTGAACCCTAGTCCGGTCTCTAGAACGGGATGTCGTCGTCGGCGCCTGGTCGCCCGCCGACCACCGCGAACGGGTCGGCGCCCTGCACTATCGAGCGCAGCGTCTCGGCCGGCGGCGGGCCGGACTCCGACTTGCGGGTCGCCCAGGCCGGGAACGGGAACTCCACACAGAGCGGCACCGGGATGTCCGGCTGGTTCACGAACATCGTGCCGGGCCGGGCCAGCAGGGCGCGCTGGCGCATCGCGGGCGGCAGGAACCCGTATTCCGGCCTCGACGCCTCGGCCGGGTCGAGCCGGCCGACCACCCGGATCGCCGAGTTGGTGACGATCCGGCGCTCCACCTCGCTGGCGGTCTGCTGGGCGCCGATCAGGATCACGCCGAGCGAGCGGCCCCGCTCGGCGATGTCCAGCAGCACCTCCTTGATCGGGGAGGAACCTTCCCTGGGCGCGTATTTGTTCAGCTCGTCGAGGACGACGAAGAGCAGCGGGCGGCCGGTGCCGGACTTCTCCTTCTCCTCGAACTCGGTCTTCAGCGTCACACCGACCACGAACCGCTGCGCCCGATCCGGCAGGTTGTGCAGGTCGACGACGGTGACCTGGGCGCTGTCGGCGGTCTTGATCTGATGCGGGCGGCGCTGCGCCAGGTCGCCGCGGATCAACCGGGACAGGTCCCGCTTGCTGCCGATCAACCGCCGGGCGAACGCGTTGACGGTGCCCATGTTGACCGCGCTGCCCGCCCAGGTGGACCGGGTGTCGTCGTCGGTGAGCTGCTCGACGATGTGGTCGACGAGATCCTGGTACGAGCTGATCCGCTTGCCGTCGATGCTGACGCCGCCCTCGGCGGGCACGGCGTAACGGTTCAGGTGGGCGGTCACCGAGTGGACCACCATCGTGTACTGCTGGCGTTCGTCGTCGGCGTCGGCGAACACGTACGGCAGGAGTTTGTTCTCGCAGAACTCGGCGAGGGTCCAGTAGAACGAGTCGACGCCGGTCAGCCGGCTCGCCACGTCGGGCGCGCCGGACGACTCGCCGGCCCGGGGCGGGGCGTAGACCCGGACGTCCGGGAAGGGTGCGGCGGGCAGACCGAGAAGCGCGTACGCCTCCCGGGTCCGGTCGTCCAGCTTGGTGTTCGGGTGGTCGAGGAAGAGCAGGTCCTCGCCCTTGACGTTGAAGATCAGGGCGCGGGCGTTGGTGCCGTCGGCGCCGAGCTGACCGGAGCGGAACACCGAATAGAGCAGGAACGTGGCGAAACTGGTCTTGGTCGCCACGCCGGAGATGCCGGAGATCGACACGTGGGCGCCCCGGGTGCCGTCCAGGAAGTCGGCGTTGAGGAAGACCGGGACCCCGTCGCGGCCGGTGCCCATCGGGACCCGCCGCTCCATCCGGTCGAAGTGCAGCGCCGCGTCCCGCGCGTCGCCGGACGCCCGGTGCACCACGGCGCCGGGGGCGGGCGGCACGTAGAGCTCCGGGTCGACACGGGTGGTGGTGATCTCGGCCGCCTCCTGCACCATCGCGGGCAGGGTGCCGTCGGCGATGGCGAACACGTCCGAGTCGAACTGGGCGCCCTCGTGCCGCGCCCGCACCTGGGTCACCACCCCGGCGATCGTCACCGGCTCGCGGTCCGGCAGATCGCGCCGGGTCACCACGACGTCGTCGAGCTGGAGGTAGCTGCCCGGGGTGACCGCGGTCCAGAACTGCAGCGGCGTGGCGTCCGCAGTCCCGAGCACGCGTCCGACGGGGGAAGTTTCATCAGACACGGGGATCATGTTGCCTCAGAGGTACGACAAAATGCCCGCGCCCGTGACGTTCCACAACCTGTGGTGTCCATCAGACGAGTTACGCACAAGATCTTGAACCCGCGTGTGAGGCGCGCCCGGTTTCGAACCGATCGGCCGGGATCGGTCAATGACCGGGTGACGGAACACCCCACACCGGAAAGGGCGCCATGACCCGAGCAGCCCGAAGCACCCCGGTCGACACCGAACCGGACCTGCTGTTCATCCTGCGGTCCGCGGACGACCCGGAGGCCTTCGGCCGGATTTTCGACCGGCACGCCGACGCCATCCACCGCTACCTGGCCCGGCGGGCGGGGCGGGTGCTCGCCGACGATCTGACCGCCGAGACGTTCCTGATCGCCTTCCGGGGCCGGCACCGGTACGACGACAACCAGCCCGACGCCCTGCCCTGGCTCTACGGGATCGCCGCGAACCTGCTCCGGGGTCACCAGCGCACCGAGGTACGGCAGTACCGCGCGCTCGCCCGGACCGGCGTCGACCCCGCGCTGGAGAACCCGGACGACCGGATCTCCGCCCGGGTGACCGCCGCCGCTCACGTCCGCGCCCTCGCCGTCGTCCTGGCGAAACTGCCGGTGAAGGAGCGCGAGGTGCTCACCCTGGTCAGCCAGGCGCAGCTCAGCTACGCCGAGGTGGCCCGCGCCCTGGACATCCCGGTCGGCACGGTCCGGTCCCGCCTGCACAGCGCGCGCCGCCGGATCCGCACGGCACTGCGCGACTTCCCCGGCCTCGAACTCGATCTCACGAACGGAACGGTGGCATGAACGACCTGGACCTGCTGGAGGGCTTCCGCGCCGAGGCCGCCCCGATCTCGCCGGAGGCCCGCCGCCGGGCCCGCGACGGCATGTTCACCGGCGCCCGCCCACGGACCCGCCCGGCGGCGGCACGCTGGGCCTGGCGGATCGGCCCGGTGACCGCGTTCGCCGCCACCGTCGCGGTCGCCGCCGTGGTGGTGGCCCGGCCGCCGGAACCCACCCCGCCACCGGCGCCGACCGCGCGGACCGTGCTGACGCTGGCCGCCGCCGAGGCCCGGCAGGAGCCGGTGCTGCCGGCCCGCGCGGACCAGTTCGTGTACGTGGAGTCGCTCCTGCGGTACAGCGGCACCACCACGCACCACGACGGAACGGAGACGATCGAACCGGCGCAGTTGGAACGCCGCCGGGCCTGGCAGTCCGCCGACGGCACGCGGGACGGCCTGGTACGCCAGGAACGGGTGGACCCGACGGCGGCGCCGCTGCCCGCCCGGGACGCGAGCTTCGCGCTGGACCGCTGCCAGGGCATCGCGGCCGGTCAGCCCTGCCCGGTGCACCCGGCCTATCTGCGGGACCTGCCGACCGGCGGTGCGGCGATGCGGGCCCACCTCGAGAAGCTCTACACCGGCGGGCAGCCGAAGGACCGGGGCGTGTTCGTGGCGGCCGCCGAGGAGCTGCTGGCGGAACGGTACATCCCGCCGGCGGCCGAGGCGGCGATCTTCGAGGCGCTGGCCGGCGTGCCCGGGACCGAGGTGCACGAGAACGTCACCGACCTGGCCGGCCGCGAGGGCATCGCGGTCGGGCACGTCCTGGACGGCTCCCGGTTCGACCTGATCTTCGACGCGCGAACCTACCGTTACCTGGGCGAACGCGAGGTGCTGACCAGGCCGTACGGGAACGTGCCGGCCGGCCACGTGAACGGGGAACGTGCCCGGATCGGGATCGCCGTCGTCGACCGGGCCGGGCAGTTGCCCTAACTCCGGGCGTACCGCAGAAAAAGCATGTCGTCGCGGGTCAGCGCGTGCCGCAACGACATCCGGCGCGGTGGGACCGGCGGGCCGTGCGCGATCCGGCCCGCCGCGCCGCCCACCAGCAGCGGGGCGACCGTCAGGCACAGCTCGCCGACCAGGTCGGCGGCGATCAGCGCACCGAGCAGGCCAGGGCCGCCCTCGCAGAGCAGCTGGCCGGCCCCGCGCCCGTGCAGCAGCCGCACCGCGGCCGCCAGATCCACCGCGTCGTCGCCGAGCCGGATCACCTCGGCCACCTCGGCGATCGGCGGGTCGGCCGGCGCCGCGTGGTGGGTGAGCACGATCGGGCGGACCGGCGCGTCCGAGAAGATCAGCTGCTCCGGGTCCAGGTCGAGGGAACCGGAGACGATCACCATGAGCGGGAACTCGGGCAGGCCGTGCGCCACCCGCCACTCCCGGGCCGGGGCGGTCAGCCGCAGCGCGTCGTAGCCCTCGGCCCGGATCGTGCCGGCTGCCACGATCAGGGCGTCGCAGACCATCCGCAGGGTGTCGAAGACCTCCTTGTCGCCGGGGCCCTGGAGCCCGGCGGAGAGACCGTCGACGGCGACCGCGCCGTCGGCGCTGGCGATGAAGTTCACCCGAAGGAGTGGCGCGTCCACCCGGGGGTAGCGGGCGACCAGTTCGTCCGCCGAGGACGGCAGGACGTTCATGGACCGGGCGGGCCGGTGACCGGCGGGACGGGTTCGGGCTCGCGGTGCTGGCAGTCGCACCAGGAGCCGCCCCGGCAGCCGTCGTGCCGCCGCTCCCGGCAGGCGTCACAGATCATGCCCCGAGCCTATCGCCCGATTCTGCCGCTGGTCGCGCCCGGCGTGACACACGCGGGAGGTGAACCGGCATCTTGACGACCGGGACACGGCCGTGCAATCGGTCCGAAACGCCACTTCGGCAGGGTGGTGAGGCAGGACGGCGCCACCGGCCGTCGCGACGGGAGGAGTTACATGTTGCTGCGGGTTCGAATCACCCTGCCGGACCGTCCCGGAGCGCTGGGCCAGGTCGCGCGCACCCTCGGCGTGGCCGGCGCCGACATCGTCCAGGTCGTGGTGCTGGAGCGGCTGGGCGGCCGGGCGGTCGACGACTTCACCGTGGTGTGGCCGGGTGCCTCCCGGGTCGAGCGTCTCCTCGCCGGGCTCGCCGCCATCCCCGGCGTGCAGGTGGACGGGGTGTGGAAGGCGATCGGGGCCCCGGTCAACGGTGGTCACGACGCCGAGCTGCTGGCGCAGGTCGCGGCGAACCCGGCGGACGGTCTGGCCACCCTGGTCGACGCGGTCCCCGGGCTGCTGGCCGCCGACTGGGCCGCGGCCGCGATGGTGCCGGCCGACTGGGCCGCCCGCACCGGCACCGGCGACGCCACCGGGCCGGGCGTGGTCTATGCGAGCTGGCGTGCCCCGTCCCCGCTGCACCTGCCCGAGGTGACCCCGCTGCGTGCCCGCCCGATGACCGAGCCCGGCGGCGCGCGGTACGCGGTCGCCCCGTTCGGCCGGGCCGGGCTGGTGCTGGTGGTCGCCCGCACCGATGACGACGACCTGCCGGCCGCCGCCTTCCACGTCACCGAGGTGGACCGGATCGCGCAGCTGGTCCGGGCCGCCGCCGTCATCCTCGGCGACCGCCTGGACTCGGTGGTCACGCCCGCCGCCGCCCAGCGCATGTGATCGTCCTAACCCCGGGGATCCGGGCATGAGCAATACCGGCGCAACAACGGCGGGGCACTCTGGAGGTGGCAGGAAAGGAGTGCCCCGAATGGCTTTGTGGCGTGTCCGGGCCACGGTCGACGACCGTCCCGGTTATCTCTCGGTGCTGACCGCGAGCCTGGCTCTGCGGTCGGTCAACATCCTCGCCGTCCAGGTGCACACCACCGAGGAGGGCGCGGTCGACGACTTCCTGGTGGACGCGCCGGACCAGCTGACCGAGGCCGACCTGCTGGCCGCGGTCGCCAAGGGCCGCGGGCGGGACGCGTTCGTGACCCGGGCCGACCCGCAGGGCCTGGCCGACCAGCCGACCCGCGCCCTGGCGCTGGCGGGCCGCCTGGTGCACGAGCCGGATTCGCTCGGCGAGACCCTGGCCGCCCTGCTGGACGCGGCCGAGGTCCGCTGGCGGCCCGGTTCGCCCGACGACCGGCCCGGTTTCCACGGTGGCCGGATGACGCTGGCCGACCCGTCCGGCGGTTCCCTGGAGGTGCTGCGGGCGCTGCCGGCGTTCACCCCGGCCGAGTTCGCCCGGGCGCAGGCCCTGGTCGAGGTCGCCGCCGGCATTCACCGCCGGCAGCGCGAGGAGATCGCCCTGCTGCTGCCGGACGGCGCCGAGGTGACGCTGCGCCCGGCCGGGCCGGACGATCTGGCCGCCGTGACCGAGTTCCACGAGGAGTGCGCGCCGATGACGCTGCGGCAGCGTTTCCCCGGTGGTGTCCCGGGCACGGAGCGGCTGCGCCGCCTGCTGGAGCCGGCCGCCGGGCGGACCCTGCTGGCGGTCGCGCCGGGTGGCGCCGTGGTGGCGATGGCGAGCCTGGTCGCCGAGGGCGACCTGGGCGAGCTGCACGTGCTGGTCACCGACGAGTGGCAGCGGCGCGGCATCGGCACGGCGCTGTTGCGGCGGCTGCGGGCCCACGCCGCGCGGACCGGTGTGGTGGCGCTGGTCGCGCACACCGGCGCCGGCAACGCGGCGATGCTGCGCACGCTGCGCCGGGTCGGCGCCGGGCCGATCGAGCGGGACGGCGCGATGGTCACCGTCACGCTGCGCACGGCCACCGAGCGGGTCGCGGGTTAGAGCGTCCCCGTGTGTGTATCTCGGCCGTCATGCACGCCCGAGATACACACACGGAAAGCCGCTAGCCTCGGCGTTCGCCGTGCTCCACGCAGGTGGCGGTCCACCCGGTCGGGACGACCTGCACCTTCATCCGGCGGCGGCAGTCGGCGCAGTAACGCGGCGGTTCGAGTCGCCGTGCCGCCACGCAGTCCGGGTGGGTGCCCGGCTCGCCACAGCGATCGCAGTACATCAGAAGGTTGCCGACAGGGACTTGACCGGCATCTTCAGGTCCTTCAGCAGCTCCAGGTCGGCGGTGGCCGGGCGGCCCAGCGTGGTCAGGTAATTGCCGACGATCATCGCGTTGATGCCGCCGAGCAGGCCGTCCCGGGTGCCCAGGTCGCCGAGGGTGATCTCGCGGCCGCCGGCGTACCGCAAAATGGTCCTCGGCATCGCCAGCCGGAAGGCGGCGATGGCGCGCAACGCGTCGCGGCCCTCCACCACCGGGCGGTCGCCGAACGGGGTGCCCGGCCGCGGGCTGAGGAAGTTCAGCGGGACCTCGTGCGGGTCCAGTTCGGCCAGTTGCGCGGCGAACTCGGCCCGCTGCTCCAGGGTCTCGCCCATGCCGAGGATGCCGCCGCAGCAGACCTCCATGCCGGACTCGCGGACCATGGTCAGCGTGTCCCAGCGCTCCTCCCACGAGTGGGTGGTCACCACGTTCGGGAAGTAGGAGCGGCAGGTCTCCAGATTGTGGTTGTACCGGTGCACGCCCATCTCGGCCAGCTCGTCGACCTGCGCCTGGCTGAGCATGCCGAGGCTGGCGGCGACCTGGATGTCGACCGCCTCCTTGATCGCCTTCACGCCGGCCCGCATCTGGTCCATCAGGCGCTGGTCCGGCCCACGGACCGCGGCGACGATGCAGAACTCGGTCGCGCCGGTCGCGGCGGTCTGCTTCGCGGCCTCCACCAGGGAGGGAATGTCGAGCCACACCGCCCGGACGGGGGATGCGAAAAGGCCCGACTGGGAGCAGAAATGACAGTCCTCGGGACAGCCACCGGTCTTCAGCGAGACGATGCCCTCGACCTCGACCTCCGGGCCGCACCACTTCATCCGGACGTCATGGGCCAGTTGCAGCAGCTCCGGCAGATCCTCGTCGGGGAGGCGAAGGACCTCCAGGATGTCCGCCTCGGCGAGATCGGCACCGTTGTCGAGCACCCGGGCACGGGCCCGGTCGAGGATCTCTGGCATGCCCGTACCCTACAGAGTTCCCAGCGCGGTAGGACTGTCAGAGCTGGGTGATAGTTTTCCGTTCCGGTGATCAATGGGGGTGTCTTGGCGGACTGGCTGGAGGAGATCGGCCGTCTGGCCCGTGAGCGGGCCAAGGCGGGGCTCACCCGTCAGTTGCGGCCGCGATCGGCCGACGACTCCGTCGTCGATCTCGCCGGAAACGACTATCTCGGTCTGTCCGATCACCCGCGGGTGGTCGACGCGGCACGGCAGGCGCTTGCGGCGTACGGGCTCGGCGCCACCGGCTCCCGCCTGGTCCGTGGATCGACCGACGCCCACGCCGCTCTCGAGGACGCCCTGGCCGGCTGGCTCGGCGCCGAGGCCGCGCTGGTCTTCTCCTCGGGCTACCTGGCCAACCTGGCCGTCGTCCGGGCCGTCGCCGGGGTCTGCGACCTGATCGTCTCGGACGCCTACAACCACGCGTCCCTGATCGACGGCTGCAAGATCGCCGGGCTGCCGGTCAAGGTCGCCCCGCACAACGACCCGGCCGCCGTCGCCGCCCTGCTGGACGCCCACCCCGGCCGGGCCGCCGTGATCACCGAGTCGGTCTTCTCCGTCGACGGCGACCTCGCCCCGCTCGCCGCCCTGCACGCGGTCACCACGGCCCGCGGCGCGCTGCTGATCGTCGACGACGCGCACGCGCTCGGCCTTCTCGGCCCGCAGGGTTCCGGCGGGGTCACGGCAGCCGGCCTGGCCGGGCGATCCGACGTGATCATCACGGCCACCCTGTCCAAGTCGCTCGGCGGCGCCGGCGGTGTGGTCGCCGGCCCGCAAGCGTTCATCGGCCACCTGGTCGACACCGGCCGCACCTTCATCTACGACACCGCGCCCCCGCCCGCCGTCGTCGCCGGGGTGCTCGCCGCCGTCGAGGTGGCCCGGGCCGCCGACGCCAGGCGGGACATCCTGTTCCGCCGCGGCCGGCTGATCGCCGCCCGGCTGCGGGACGCGGGCTTCCCGGCCCGCGATCCGGCCGCCGGGGTGCTGTCGGTGCCGGCGCCGGGACCCGAGGCCGCCGTGGCCTGGGCCGCCGACTGCCGGGACCGCGGGGTGGCGGTCGGCTGTTTCCGCCCACCGTCGACACCGGACGGCAGCTCACGCCTGCGGCTGACCGTCAACGCGGGCGTGGCCGAGGAGGCTTTCGCCCGAGCCCTGACCGTGATCCTGGAGTGCGCGCCATGACCGCCGATCCCCCGCACCTGTCCGTGGTTCCGCCACTCCCGCGCCCCGACGGCGGTCACGGGCTGCCGGACACGACGCCCACTCACGGCGACAGCGGCCGAAGACTGCCGGACCTGACACCCGTTCACCGCGACGGTGGTCGCACACTGCCCGACCTGACACCCGCTCACCGCGACGGTGGTCATGAACTGCCGGATCTGACGCCCGCTCGTCGTGGCGGCGGTCACGGGTTGCCGGACGTGGCACCGCGCGCGGTCGCCGCCCCGGAGCCGGACCCGTTGCAGGCGCACGGCGGGGGGCAGGCTGCGTCGCAGGCGCACGACGAAGACCAGACCCACGGCGAAGACCAGACGCACGACGGGGAGCAGGCGCGCGGCGAAGACCAGGAGCACGACGGAGAGCAGGCGGACGACGGGGAGCAGGCTCCGCCCGTACCCCCGCAGCCGGAAACCCCGCCCACGGCGGACCCGTCACCCGCCGGCGAGGCCCCGCCCACCGCCGACGCCTCGCCGGATCCCGGGGAGAGCCGCGAAGCCGAACCCGCCCGAACCACCGGCAACCCGGACGAATGGCACGGGATCGTGCTGGTCACCGGCACCGACACCGAGGTCGGCAAGACCATCGCCACCGCCGCGATGGCCGCCGCCGCCCAGGCCGCCGGACTCCGCGTCGCCGTGATCAAACCCGGTCAGACCGGCATCGCGACCGGTGCGCCCACCGACGCCGAGGTGGTCACCCGGCTGGCCGGCCCGGCGACCGTGCGGACCCTCGCCGAATACCCCGAGCCGCTCGCCCCGCTGGCCGCCGCGAAGGTGGCCGGGCTGCCCGCGCTGGACCTGTTCGACGTGGTCGACGCGGTCCGGGCGGAGGCCGCGAAACATGATCTGGTGCTGGTCGAGGGCGCCGGCGGGCTGCTGGTGCCGATGGGCCTGCGCCCGTCCGGCGACCCGTGGACGTTCGCCGACCTGGCCACCACGCTGGGCGCCAACATGATCGTGGTGGCGCGGGCCGGCCTCGGCACCCTGAACCACACCGCCCTGACGCTGGAGGCGCTGAACCGGCGCGCCGTCCCGGCCCGGGTGATCCTCGGCGCCTGGCCCGCCGAACCCGAGCTGGTCCACTGGGCCAACCTGGGCGAACTCGTCCCGCACCTGGTCGGCGCACTGCCCGCGGGCGCCGGTTCGATGGACCCGGGCGTGTTCCGGCGTTCGGCGCCGGGCTGGCTCACCCCGGCCCTGCACGGCGTGCTGGACAACTGGCGCGTGTGGGCGGAAGAGGCGGGATAGCGGGACACCCGGCACAATTACCGGCTGGGGAGGCGATCCACATGCACACTGGCCGAGTGGCTTTCACCCTGGCGATCGACTGTGGTGGTGGCGGGATCAAGGGTTCCGTCCTCGACGAGGCGGGGACCATGCGGGCCCAGCCGATCCGGGTGCCCACGCCCTATCCACTGCCGCCCGACCTGTTCGTGAAGACGCTGGTCAACCTGGGTGAGCAGCTGCCGAACGCGGACCGCGTCACGGTCGGCATGCCCGGGATGATCCGGCACGGGGTGGTGGTCGCCACTCCGCACTACGTGACTCGCAGCGGCCCGCGCACCAAGGTCGATCCGGAGCTGGTCGAGGCGTGGCACGGTTTCGACGCCCGGACCGCGCTGGCCGAGGCGTTCGGGCTGCCGACGCTGGTGCTCAACGACGCCGAGGTGCACGGCGCCGGGGTGGTCGCGGGCACCGGCTGCGAGCTGGTGCTGACCCTCGGGACCGGGCTGGGCTGTGCCCTCTTCGACGGTGGCGAGCTGGCCCCGCACCTGGAGATGTCGCAGGCGCCGGTGCGCTGGGGGATGTCCTACGACACGTACATCGGCGAGCACGAACGCCGCCGCCTCGGCGATGCGCTCTGGTCGCGCCGGGTCCGCAACGTGGTCGACGGCCTGCGCCCGGTGTTCCTGTGGGACCGGGTCTATCTGGGCGGCGGCAACTCCCGCCTGATCACCCCGGCCCAGCTGGCCCGGATGGGCGACGACGTGGTCGTGGTGCCGAACACCGCCGGCATCGTCGGTGGCGTCCGCGCCTGGACGCTGGGCCAGGTCCGGTGACGCCGGAGGCGGTCCTGCTGGACTTCGGCGGTGTCCTGGCCGACGCCCCGTTCCGCGCCGACCAGCCGGACCTCGTGCTGCGGCTGTACAACCTGATCGACGGCGCGCTCTCCCCCGGCCGCATCCAGCGGTCGCTGAAGGACGGCGCCGACGCCTACGCCCGCTGGCGTGACGAGGACTGGCCCGACGAACTGCCCCAGCTCGACGTCTGGGAACGCTTCGTGATCGGCGACTGGCCCCGGCTCGCCCAGGCGCGGGTGCGCGGCGCGATCCCCCGGCTCAGCTACGACTGGGCGCGGCGCGAGGGCTGGGCGCTGCGCCCCGGCATCCCGGAGTTCCTCACCGCCTGCGCCGGCCGCGGCATCCGTCTCGCCGTGGTGAGCAACACCCTGTCCGGCGCCGCCCACCGCGACTTCCTGGCGCACGCCGGCGTCGGTGACCTGTTCGCCGTGCAGGTCTACAGCGACGAGGCGGGCGTCCGCAAACCCAACCCGCAGATGATCTGGACCGCCACCGACGCCCTCGGCATCTCCCCCGCCGCCTGCTGGTTCGTCGGTGACAGCCGTCGCCGCGACATCGCCTGCGCCCGCCGCGCCGACATCGGCACCGCCATCCTGATGCCCTCGGGGCGCGCCGATTCCGGCGGAACCCAGGCCGAACCGGACGAGGTGGTCCCCGACGGTCACGGGCTGCTGGCCCTGCTCTGACCCCGTTCCGGTCAGGAGGCGGTGACCTGCCAGACCTTGGTACGGCGGATCGGCATGCTCTCCAGCTCCTCGACGACCGGCACGTCGTACACCGCCCGTTCGATCAGGCCGTCCGGCAGGTAGGCCCGGCCCGGGTCACCGACCAGCACCAGCGATCCACGGCCTGCCGCCCGGCGCAGGAACGGCAGGACCCGCCCGGCCATCTCCCGGCTGTAGAAGACGTCGCCGGCCAGCACCACCCCGTACCACTCGTCGCTGTCCAGCAGATCCGCCTCGACCGTCTCCACCCGCAGCTCGTTGGCCTCGGCGTTGGCCCGGGCCGCGGCCAGCGACAGCGGGTCGATGTCGTTGGCGACGACCGGATGCGCGCCGGCCCGGGCCGCGGCGACCGCCACGAGGCCGGATCCGGTGGCCAGGTCGAGGACGCTGCGCCCGGACACCAGGTCGGGGTCGTCGAGGATGTGCCGGGCCAGTGCCTGCCCGCCGGCCCAGGCGAACGCCCAGAACGGCGGCGGCTGCTCCGTCCCGGCCTCCTCGGTCGCCTCCCACAGGGCGATCGGGTCGCCGGCCTGGTGGAGCCGGACCTCGGGAACGAACGGAACCGGCGCCAGGACGGTGTGGGCCTGGACGAATTCAAGAAGCACGCCCCGATTGTGCCGTTGTCGCTCAGATCCCCGCCCACCGGGCCGAACAGTCACGACGGGAGCCCATCGGGAGGGAGCGCCGATGCCGACACGGTGGCCGGCAACCATCTTCGGCGCCTGGATGGTGGTGCTCGGCGTGGCCTTCGGGTTGCAGCCGGCGCTGCACGCCCCGATCCGGCTGGCCGCGGGCGTCTCCGCGGTGGTCGCGATCAGTCTGGGGCTCCGGCGGAGCAGGCCGGACGACGTACGTCCCTGGTGGGTCCTGGCCGGCGCCGTCGTCCTCTCCGCCACCGGTGGCGCGGCCGCGAACGCTCCGGCCCGGGTCGCCGACTGGTTGCTGTGGCTGAAACCGGGCGGGACCGCTCTGCTGCTGGTCGCGTACGCCGCCCTCGCCGTCGCCCTGGCCGGTTTCGTCGACCGGCGCACCAGCTCGTCCCGGGACCGCGCCGGGCTGCTCGACGCGCTCACCGTCACCTCCGGGGTGGCGCTGCTGATCTGGACGTTCGTGGTGGGCCCGCGGCTCGAGGGCTCGGTCGGCGCCGGCTGGACCGAGGTCGCCATGCCGGTCGCCGATCTGCTCTGCCTCGGGCTGCTGGTCCGGCTCGCGACCATGCCGGGCCGCCTGGTCGCGCCGGGTTACCTGCTCGGCGCCGGGGTGGTCGCGCTGCTCGCCGCCGACGTCGGCCGAGGGTCCGCGTTCGGGCATCTGGCCCTGTACGCGGCGGCCGGCATGGCGGCGCTGATCCCGTCGATGGCGGAGCTGACCCGCCCGGCCGAGGAGCCGGTCGCCGAGACCAGCAGCGCCCGGCTGGCCCTGCTCTGCGGGGCGGCCCTGGTAGCACCGACGGTGCTGCTGGTGAAGATGTTCCGGGACGGCCAGTTCGCCGGCCTGACCGTGGTGGCCGCGCTGAGCACGCTGATGGTGGCGCTGGTGCTGGCCCGGATGGCCGGGATCATGACGAGTCACCGGCAGGCGATGTCCCGGGAACGGGCGTTGCGCGAGGCGTCGGCGGCGCTGGTGTCGGCGAACGACAGCGAGGCCGTCGGCCTGGCGGTACGCACCGCTGTCGCTCAGCTCATCCCCGGCGACGTGCCGCACGGGGTGGTCCTCGCCATCGCGATCACCCAGTCGGAGCCGCAGGCCCCGGAGGCGGCGGTGCAGGCGGCGGTGGACCGCGCCACCGGCACCGCGGCCCGCCTGGTCCCGACCCGGGAGGTGGACTGGGCGGTCGCGGTACGCCTCACCCAGTTCACCAAGACGCTGCGCTGCCCGATGGTGCTCAAGGACCGGCCGGGCGGGGATCCGCTGGTCGGCGTGCTGCACGTGGCCGCGCCGACCTGGGCCCTGCTGGAGCTGCAACGCTCGGTGGAGGTGCTGGCCGGGCAGGTGGCGCTCGCGCTGGAACGGATCGCCCTCGGTCAGGAGGTGGCCCGGCGCAACAGCGAGACGTACTTCCGCACGCTGATCCAGAACACCGCCGACGTCATCACGATCATCGACGAGCAGGACCGGATCCGGTACGCCAGCCCGTCCGCGTTCGGTGTCTTCGGGGGTGACCCGACCGGGGCGCTGCTGCCCGAGGTGATCCACCCGGGGGAACGGGACCGGCTGGGCGAGGTGCTGGCCGCGGTCCGTGGCGGTCACGAGCTGGACCAGCTGCTCGACTTCCGGGCCCGCAGCCACCGGCAGGCCGAGGTGCTGCTGGAGCTGCACTGCCGGGACCTGCGCGCCGAACCGACGGTGGCCGGCCTGGTCATCACCATGCGGGACGTGACCGAGCAGCGCCGCCTGCAGAACGAGCTGACCCACCAGGCGTTCCACGACGCGATGACCGGGCTGGCGAACCGGGTGCTCTTCAACGACCGGCTGCGGCACGCGGCGGCCCGCAGCGCCCGGGACGGCTCGGTGATCGGGGTGCTCTTCATCGACCTCGACGACTTCAAGATCGTGAACGACACGCTCGGCCACGCCGTCGGCGACCAGCTGCTGATCGCGGTGGCGCACCGGATCGCCGGGGCGCTGCGGGCCGACGACACGGCGGCCCGGCTCGGCGGCGACGAGTTCGCCGCGCTGGTCGAGAACGTCAACGACCCCGGCGCCGTCGAGGAGACCGCCAACCGGATCTTCGCGGCCCTCGCCGAGCCGATCGTCACCGATGCCAAGCCGCTGTACGCGGCTGCCAGCATCGGCATCACCACCACCCCCGAGGGCAGCGACGCGGACGAGCTGCTGCGGCAGGCGGATCTTGCGTTGTACGTGGCCAAAGGCGCCGGCAAGAACCAGTGGCGCCGCTACCAGGCGCACCTGCACAACGAGATGGTGGAACGCCTGGAGCTGCGGTCCGCGCTCGACCACGCCGTCAACGAGGGTCACTTCCTGCTGCACTACCAGCCGATCGTGGACCTGCCCACCGGCGCGGCGGTCGGTTTCGAGGCGCTGGTCCGCTGGCACCATCCGAAGCGCGGGATCGTCACCCCGGACCAGTTCATCGAGGTGGCCGAGGAGAGCGGGCTGATCGTCCCGATGGGCCGCTGGGTGCTGGAGGAGGCGCTGCGCACCGTCGCCGAGTGGCGGCGCATCCTGCCGGCCGGTCAGGCCCCGTACGTCAGCGTCAACGTGTCGGTCCGCCAGTTCCGGGAGAGCGGCTTCGTCGAGCAGGTCCGGACGGCGCTCGCGCACACCGGGGTGCCGCCGCGGTCCCTGATCCTGGAGATCACCGAGACCCTGCTGGTCAAGGACGACGAGCGGATCTGGACCGACCTCGGCGCCCTGCGCGAGATGGGCATCCGGATCGCCATCGACGACTTCGGCACCGGGTACTCGTCACTCGGCTACCTGCGGCAGCGCCCCATCGACATCATCAAGATCGACAAGACCTTCATCGACGACATGGTCACCAGCCCGCAGCCGATGGCCCTGGTCAGCGGCATCGTCAGCCTGGCCCAGTCGCTGGGCTTGACGGTGGTCGCCGAGGGCATCGAGAGCGCGACGCACCGGGACGTGCTGGTGCGGCTGGGGTGCCCGCTCGGTCAGGGGTACCTGTTCTCCAGCCCGCTCGGCCCCACCGAGGTTCTGGCGTGGCTCCGCAGCCCGCACTCGATCGCCGTCTGACCCGAATCGGTCAGTAAGGATTCCCCGTGCCGGGGAGCCGGCCGCGCAGCAGGCCGCCGAACCGTCCCGGCTGCCCGGGGTCGTCCGCCATCGGCGGGCTGTCGGTGTGCGCGTGGTCGGCGATGCCGGTGAGCAGTTCGCGCAGCGCGCTGACGGCGTCGGTCCGCGGACGCCAGCCCAGTTCCGCGGCCGCCCGGTCACAGCTCATCAGCGGCGCCTTCAGCGCCAGCCGCACCCAACCGCGGTCCACCGGTTGCAGCCGCAGCTGCCAGGTCAGCGCGGCGGCGCCCTCCAGGAGAAGACCGGGGACCTTGAGGGGTACGCCGTGAAAAGCGCGCCCGACCAGCCCGGCGTCGAGCACGGGGCCGGCGGCGATGTTGAAGGCGCCCCGCACGTCGGCCCGGAGCGCGCTCAGGTAGGCCTCGGCGACGTCGTCGGCGTGCACCGCCTGCATCCGCAGCCCGGGGTGCGCGGGCACGACCGGGATCCGCCCGAACCGCAGCAGTCTCGCGGGCAGCAGCGGGCCGGCGAAGTAACGGGCGATCTCCGTCCCGGCGTCCCGCTGGAAGATCAGCCCCGGACGCAGCCGGACGATCCGCAGCGTCGGGTGATCGGATTCGATCTCGTCGAGCATGCGTTCGACGAGGGCTTTGTGCCGGCTGTAGGAGGACTCCGGGACGCCGGTGCGCAGCCATGTCTCGCGGACGAACGCCTGCTTCGGGCCGGGCGCGTAGACGCCGACCGAGGAGGCGTGCACCAAAGTGGGCACGCCGGCCCGGATCGCGGCCCGGAAGACCGAGCGGCTGCCCAGCACATTGGTCCGGTAGAGGCGGCGCTGGTCGTGGCTCGGCTGGATCTGCCAGGCCAGGTTGACCACGGCGTCGGCCCCGTCGAAGGCGGCGGCCAGGCGGTCGGGCGCGTCGTCCGCGCCCACGTCGACGGCATGCCAGGTGAGATCGGCGTACGGGCCGGTGGGGTCGGGGGTACGGCGGGAGACACCGACGATCTCGATGTCGGACTCGGTGTGGAGACGGCGCAGCAGGGCGGTGCCCACGTTGCCGCTGGCGCCCACGATCACTACACGCATGGTGCTGTGGAGTACCCCGGACGGCGGGTTTGAACCACTCATTGCCGTCTTAAGGAAGTCTTTACCGGGCTGGTCAGCGCGGCGGCATTTCCGGAGGGCGGCTATTTTCGCGCGGCCCGGCCGGCATAGAGCCGGCCGGTGACGAACGGCGGCGTATTCGCCGCCCGGCACTTTCCGGGAACGACCTGCCGGCGCCGCGCCCGTTCCACGGCGGCCGGGCCGGAACGGTGCGCGGTCAAGAAATCCGGGCCCGGCTTCCCGGCGTACCGAATCGTGGATCCCCCCGCAGCCCGAACTCGGCCGCCGGAAATCCCCCGCCGATGCGGATTTCACCGGCCACCGGGCCGATGTTCGCAATCGAGCCGGTCCGCTGCCCACGCAACAACCGGATCAGGGCCATCGGATTCAGCGCGACCATCGCCCTGACCCGCTCGCCGGGCGCGAGGAGCGACGCGGCGCCGCCGATCAGGGCGCCGGCCTCCCGCGCCACAGCCGGATCGCCGGCGTCGCCGACCATCGGCCGGGCAGTGCCCTCGGCCGCGGCGAACGCGCCGGTCACGGCCGTCGGCCGCGAGACCCACGGCGCCGCCCGGGCACTCCCGGACGGCGCCGATTCCCGTCGATCTAGCGCTTGTTGTGGTACGCCTCGACGACGTTACTGGGGATCCGGCCACGCTCGGACACCGGATAACCGTTCTTGTTGGCCCACTCGCGAATAGCCTGATTCTGGTCGCGGCTGGAACGGCTCGACGCCGCCGGAACGGCACGCCGGGCAGTGGTGGCGACGTTACCGTTACGGCCCAGCCGGGTGGCCGCGGAGAGGAACGGTTCCAAAGCTTTACGCAGCTTGCCGGCGTTCTTCTCGGACAGGTCGATCGTGTAGTTGACCCCGTCGAGACCGAATTCGACGGTACGGTCGGCGTCCCCACCGTCGAGGTCGTCGGTCAGCACGGTAATTATCTGCTTGGCCACGGTTGTTCGCTCCTACGCCATGTTCATTCGAGTGACGTCCGGGCGTGCGCGCGAAGTCGGGCCGCGAATGCTCGTCGTCGCATTCATTCTGTCGTCCACAAGGCGGCGAGTGCAAATTGCCCGTCTTGGCATGTCGCAATTGCCCGCACCGATCAGCGCCCAGGACCTTTTCAGGACCGTGAATGTACGGTAACGTCCGTCATGGGAGCGCTCCCAAAGCTCCGGGACCCGATGAGTCGCGCCGCGTTCACGCCGGCCGCTCTGGATTGGCTCCGCCCGGAGCGTAGGGGACTCCCGGCACCGGACGCCACCGGCTTCACCGCCGCCCCGATCCCGAGCCGCCTCGTCGCCGATGCTCCGGCGCCGGGGCGGTTCGCCGATTCCGGCTCCCATCCCGCGCCGCCCGGCCACGAATCCCCGACGTCACGGTCCACATTCCGCCACGGACCCCGACGTCACGGTCCACACTCCGCCACGGACCCCGACGTCACGGTCCACACTCCGCCACGGACCCCGACGTCACGGTCCGCCTGACCCGGGCAATGACCGGACCATCACAACAACCTCGGGAACCGCGCACTCCAGGCAACGCCCTCGCCTCACAAAACGACCGCGACCGGCACAAGCCTTCGCGATCACCCCCGCCGAGCCCCGTGCCTCACAGACAACGGCGACCACCACGGCCCCGCGCAATCAGCCCTCACCCGCCCAGCCGCGCACCTCACCAAGCGACCGGGCCATTCCGGCCACCGTGACCGACGTACCCACGCCCGGCCTCACCAAGCGACCGGGCCATTCCGGCCACCGTGACCGGCGCACCCACGCCCGGCCTCACCCCTCGCCGCGCCATGCCGCCCGGCGGAAAGGGCCACACCGCGTTCCAGGGACACGCCGCACCGCACCATCAGGAAGCACGCCCCGGTGGACTGTTGAGGAAGTCCCGGTTCGCCGTGGGCGAACCACCATGGCCGATCGCCGCGAAAGGTTGTAAGCATGTAATCAGGTAAGCAGAGGGAGATGACATGCGCGTCCGAATCGCTCCGCCCGGTGGGCGGACTGAGCCACCCAACGCCGACGACGCTGCCGCCTGGATCACCGGGGCGATCCCCGACGGATGGTTCACCGAGCAGCCCGAGATCATCATCGACCGCGACGAGATCATCATCTGGGGCCGGCTTCCCCGCCCCGACCTGGCCGCCGAGGCCACCGACGCTGATCTGGCCGCCAGTCAGGCCGGCCGGATCAGCCAGTTCCGGGAGGACACCCGTGACAGCCGGATCCGGGTCGCCCGTCAGGTCGAGCACCGCTATCAGCGCAAGGTCGCCTGGGGTGTCCGCTGCGGCGACACCTCGGAGCTCTTCACCCACCTGTCCGCACCCGTGATGACCCGCCTCCGCCAGCCCGAACGCCAGGTCCTCGACACACTCGTCGACGCCGGCGTGGCACGTTCCCGTTCCGAGGCGCTGGCCTGGTGCGTCAAGCTGGTCGGCCGGCACACCGAGGACTGGCTCACCGAACTCCGCACCGCCATGACCCACGTCGACGAACTCCGCCGCCGCGGCCCGGACGCCTGACCGCTTCACCCATCGAAACCCGCGACTGAACGCGAGCCATCACCGACCATTGCGGTGACCGTTCTGGCGTACGGCTGGCCGTGCCGGCCGTACGCCACAGCCGAAATCCGGACCACCCGCACCGTTGTGGGTGGTCCCAACGGCGCTACCGCGCCCGACAAGAGCCTTCGCAAACCCTCAGCGGTTTGAGAAGGCCGCGCAGCTCACCCGCCGCAAGCTCAGACGGCGAACCTGCGGAACAACTTCTTCCCCGGTCACGTCCGCATCCGCAATCTCTCGACAGGAGTTGCGGCAGTGAGACGCACTGGGGCCGGTGCGTCCGACTGAACGGACGGTGGGCGGACAAATCCCCATAGAAGTAAGTACATGAGCGACGATCTCAAACTTCGATCTTGGGCGTTGCGCCCCGGCCTCCCGAATCCAAGATCGGCCAGTCTCGCGATCTTGGATTCGGAGCACCGGCTTTCCGGAGCGAGACGCACAATTTCGACCGCCATACCGATCTTGTGCGCTCCACTCCGATACCGCATCCACAAGATCGGACACGGGCCTCGCTCCGGACCCGCACGCCCCGAGCATCCTGCCCTCTCCGCTGGACGAGGACTTGCCACTCCCCAGATTCGAATCGCGCGCACCTCCGTCCATGATCACAGGGGGTGCGAGCCACTCAGCCGAATGGGCGCTCAACGAGAGATCGGTCGGCCCGCCTGCATCCGCGGCATGGCGGCCGAGGGCTGCCGGCGATCAAAGCGCCGAGCAAAGACCGAGAAGAAGCCGACAAGCCCAAAGGACCAGGGCGGACCTCGACGACCGAACCCGACGCCCAGGACGGTCAAATCTCACCCGGAAGCACGGAACGACCCCGCCAGGGTCCGTACCAAGATCGGTGTTTCCGGCTCTCGGTTAGTAGGTCTCGGCGGCCGGCCAGCGGTCACCGAAGGTGATGGCGAAGGCGTTCAGCACCGGCTTCCAGCGCATCGTCCACCGAGCGCGGCCGGTCCCTGTCGGGTCCAGGCTGCGGGTTACAAGATACAGACACTTCAACGCGGCCTGCTCACTCGGGAAATGTCCACGAGCACGCACGGCCCGCCGGTAGCGGGCGTTCAACGACTCGATAGCATTCGTGGAACAGATGACCGTTCTGATCTCGACGTCGTAGTCCAAAAAAGGAATGAACTCGTTCCAAGCGTTACGCCACAGCCGGATCATCGCCCGATATTTCGTACCCCATTTCTCGTCCAGTTCGTCCAGGGCGGCCGCCGCCGCGTCCGCGTTCACGGCCGTGTAGATCGGCCGAATGTCCCGCTTGATCGCGTCCGCGTCTGCCCGAGATGTCAGCCGGAACGTATTCCTGATCAAGTGGATGATGCAGGTCTGCACGATGGCTTGCGGCCAGACCGCCTCGACGCTGTCCGGCAGCCCTTTCAAGCCGTCGCAAACGACGAAGAACACATCGGCCACGCCCCGGTTCTTCAGATCGACCAGGACGCTGAGCCAGAACTTGGCGCCCTCACCGCCGGCGCCCGCCCACAGGCCCAGGACGTCCTTACGGCCGTCCACGGTGACACCGATGGCGGCGTAGATGGGCCGGTTCGCGACCTGGCCGTCCCTGACCTTGATGACGATCGCGTCGATGAACACGGCCGCGTACACGCGGTCGAGCGGCCGTGACGACCATTCGGTCATCTCCGCGACGACTTTGTCGGTGATCCGTGAAACGGTCTCCTTCGACACCGACGCACCGTAGATCTCGGCGAAGTGCGCGGATATCTCTCCGGTCGTCATGCCTTTCGCATACAACGACAGCACGATCTCGTCGACCTCGGTCAACCGTCGCTGCCGTTTCTTGACGATCTGCGGCTCGAAAGTGCCTTCCCGATCCCGGGGCACATCGATCCTGACTTCCCCGGCGGCATCCGAGATCACCGTCTTACCGCGACTGCCGTTACGCACATTTGTTGTCTCACGACCCGGATCGGCCTGGTTCTTCTCATGGCCGAGGTGTTCGGTCATCTCCTCGTTCAATGCCGTCTCGAGAACGTTCTTGGTGAACAGCTTGAGTAGTCCGTTCGGGCCGGTCAGCTCCAGCCCGCGAGCCTTGGCCTCGGCCACCATCGCCGCCGCGGCAGCCTGCTCCGGCGACAGCTGCCGCCCGTCACCCTCGATCTTCTTCCGTGGACTCACAACATTCGATGTCATCACTCACAGTGCCCATCCCGCCAGACCCCAGCCCGGCGTGTCGGGCCGGAAACACCGCTCCTGGCACAGTCCCCCCCGCCATGACCGGATGCCCCAGTGGATGGCCCCGGTTCCCGGGAGCGGGGATCAAGGTCCGTAGGGTTGGTGGCGTGCTTCGTGAAGTGACCGCAATCCGGTATGTCACGCCCCTCCGGGAAGGTGGGTCGCTGCCTGGCGTTGTCGAGGCCGACGATCTCGGGACCTATGTGGTGAAGTTCCGCGGGGCCGGTCAAGGCCCTCGCGCTCTCGTCGCTGAGGTGATCGCCGGGGAGCTGGCGCGGCGGCTGGGGCTGCCGGTGCCGGAGCTGGCCCGGGTGGAGCTGGATCCGGTGGTGGCGCGGGCCGAGCCGGACGAGGAGGTCCAGGAGCTGATCAAGGCCAGTGCCGGGGGCAACCTCGGGATGGATTTCCTGCCGGGGGCGCTGGGTTACGACCCGGTGGCGCATCCTGTCGGGGCGGGGCTGGCGAGCCGGGTGCTGGCGTTCGACGCGTTCGTGGAGAACGTGGATCGCAGCTGGCGGAACCCGAACCTGCTGATCTGGCACGGCGGCCTGTGGCTGATCGACCATGGTGCGACGCTGTATTTCCACCACAACTGGGCGCGGGCCGAGAACGTGGTGCACCGCCCGTACCAGTGGGACGATCACGTGCTCAAACCGTATGCCACCGAGGTCGCCGTGGAAGGGCCGCGGCTGGCGGCCAGGATCACGCCGGAACTGCTGGCCGAGGCGATCGGGCTGGTGCCGGGCGAGTGGCTGGAGGACGGCGACCGCGACGCCTATCTGAACCACCTGTCGCGGCGGGCCGAGCAGCCGGAGGCGTGGCTGCCGTGACAGCGAAACTCACCCCCTACGAGTACGCGATCATCCAGGCCGTGCCCCGGATCGAACGTGGCGAGCTGATCAATGTCGGCGTGCTTCTGTACAGTCAGCGGCACGATTTCCTGTCGGCGCTGACACACCTGGACGCGGCGCGGCTGCGGGCGCTGGACCCGGCCGCCGACGTGGACGGGATCCGGGCGGCGCTGGATGCCTGGGACCGGACCTGCTCCGGCGGCGGCGCGGCGGAACAGATGCGGCTGGGTGAACGGTTCCGTTGGCTGGTGGCGCCGCGCAGCACGATCCTGCGGGCCGGACCGGTCCACATGGGCCTCGCCACCGACCCGGACGCCGAGCTGCGCAGGCTCGTGGCCCTGCTGGTCCACTGAGAGGACCGGCACACCACCACAAAGGTGATCAGGGACAAAGCGGCAGTGGGGCGCGCAGGTCCACGTCGAAGCGAACACCCCGCGGCGAGTAGCAGGTGATGACGTTGCCGGGCCGCACGCGAGGGTCGGACGAATACCGGTCGGCCAGTTTTCGTTCGGCGGCCTGATCGCCCGCGTCCGCGTCGAGGAGCAGGGTGGCGATCTCGTCGATCAGGGCCACGTCGACGGACTCCCACGGCAGGGCCGACCAGGCCTCCTCGATGGACCGGCCGCCCAAGCCCGCGAGGACGGTGGCGGGCTCGCCCCAGAAGTCCCAGAGGAGCAGCTCGTCGCCTTGGCGGTGGGCGAGCTCGGACAGCACGTATTGCGCGATCATCAGAGGGCCGCGGATCGGCAGGGCCGGGTCGACCCCATACGTCGACGGGTCGTCGTCGCCTAGCCGGAACGCCCGCCACGACTGGGCCGCCGTGCGCAGGCCGCCCGGCCCGAGGGGCACGTCGGCCACGTCGACCGGGTGGCCGGCGGCCGGGTCGAGCTGGGAGTCGGTGGCGATCCAGCGGGTGCCGTCGTGGAACTCCGTGACGACGTGGTCGGTGTGGAAGCCCTCGTGGAAGTAGTCGGCGAAGCCGATCCGGCTGCGGGCGGCGATCCCCTTGGCCCGCAGCGCCGCGACGGTCAGCAGGGTGAAGTCGCGGCAGCAGCCGACGATCCGGTCCCCGGCCGGGCGTGGAGCGTCGAGCGGCTCGCCGGGCGGGAGGGTGCCGAGCATCGTCTCCACCCAGCGGCTGTCGATCTCGGCGAGCCGGTGCGGCGGGATGTCGAGGCCGGAGGCGCGGTAGTGCACGACGGTGTTGCGGACGACGGCGCTGATCCCGGCCACGTCGCCGGGCAGGGCGGTGAGCCGGTCGCGGTGGCGGCCGGGGTCGGAGAAGCGGGTCTGTCGGGTGTAGTCCATCGGCTCATCCCTCGAACGGTTGGGCGACGTGGGTGAACGGGTCGGCTCCGGTGAGCCGGTCCCAGCTGTCCAGATAGATCTCGCGGGGTGGCGCGGTGCGGATCAGGCCGGCGGCCCGGACGTGCGCCTCGACCGCCTCGTAGGCCTGGGTGATCCGGGGATAGAAGCAGTCGTCGCGGGTGACCTCGGCATAGGCCACCAGGCGTTCCGGCTCCAGCCGGATGGTCAGCCGCCCGGCCGGCTCGACCGTCCCGGTGAACGGCACGCAGACCTCGATGGGCGCCTCGCCGTCGGGCGTCACCTGGCCGTGATAGATCGTCCAGTGCTCGCCGGTGACGACGGCCCCCTGCTCCTCCAGGTGACGGCGGATCTCCCACTCGGCGGCGCCCATGGCCGGGACGAGCCCCTGCTGGTCGGTCTCGAGATGCAGGGTCGCGAGCTTGCGGAACGGCTGCAGGACGGTATGCACGGGATAGACCCGCTCGGGCTCGTCGCCGTGCGCGAGCCGGGTGCGCAGCCATCGATAGCCGTCGCGGCGGCCGGTGATCGCGACCTCCTCGGTGGACCACCACCGGTCGAGCCGGGTGACCGCCTCCGCGTCGGGCAGGTCGATCACCTCGGCGATCGTGGCGAGGGGCATGCCGAGCCGCCGCAGCAGGCTGATCCGAGCGGCCCGATCGAGCTGGGCGGGGGCGTAGCGCCGATAGCCGCTGAGATCCACCTCGGCCGGTGGGAGCAGGCCGGACGCCTCGTAGAGCCGCAGCGCCTTGATGGAGAGCCCGGTGCGCCGCCCGAACTCTCCGATGGTCATGGAGTGGTTTCCCCGTACCGCCATGGGTTTGATGGTGAGGTCTGCCCCAGGGGACGAGTAAAGAGGGCAGACTGATCGGATGCAGCTCCCGCTGAACCCGCCGGTCAAGCCGATGCTCGCCAAACCCGTCGCGGACATCCCGCCCGGCCAGATCTATGAGCCCAAATGGGACGGATTCCGGTCGATCGTCTTCCGGGACGGCGACGAGGTGGAGATCGGCAGCCGCAACGAGAAGCCGATGACCCGCTACTTCCCGGAAGTGGTGGAGGCCGTCCTGGCGAACTTCCCGGAGCGGGCGGTGATCGACGGCGAGGTGATCGTCGCCGACACCGGGCGGAACACGCTCGACTTCGAGGCGCTCCAGCAGCGCATCCATCCCGCGGCCAGCCGGGTGAAGCTGCTGTCCGAGCAGACGCCGGCCGGTTTCGTCGCGTTCGATCTGCTCGCGCTCGGCGACGAGGACCTGACCGGGCTGCCGTTCCACAAGCGACGCGAGATGCTGGTGAAGGCCCTGGAGAACGCCAAGCCTCCGGTGTACGTGACCCCGGCGACCGACGATCTCGAGACGGCCCGCCGGTGGTTCGCCGAGTTCGAGGGCGCCGGTCTGGACGGCTTGATCGCCAAGGGCCGGGATCTGACCTATCAGCCGGACAAGCGGGTGATGTCGAAGGTCAAGCACAAGCGGACCGCGGACTGTGTGGTCGCCGGCTACCGGGTGCACAAGTCCGCGGAGAACCGGATCGGCTCCCTGCTGCTCGGCCTGTACGACGAGCGGAACGTCCTGGTCAGCGTGGGGGTGATCGGCTCGTTCCCGATGAAGGTGCGGGAGGAGCTGTTCGCGGAGCTGCAGCCGCTGGTCACCACGTTCGAGGAGCACCCGTGGAACTGGGCGGCCCACGAGCAGGGCGAGCGGACCCCGCGCAAGAACGAGGTGAGCCGGTGGAACGCGGGCAAGGACCTGTCGTTCGTCCCGTTGCGCCCGGAGCGGGTGGTCGAGGTCCGCTATGACTACATGGAGGGCGTCCGGTTCCGGCACACCGCCCAGTTCGAACGGTGGCGTCCCGACCGGGAACCGCCGACCTGCACGTACGAGCAGCTGGAGCGCCCGGTCCGGTTCGATCTCGCCGAGGTGCTGACCAGCCGTTGAGGGGCGCCGCGGGAGGGACCGGATAGGGTTCGGGGCGTGGATCGTCGCTCGCGCCTGGCCGTCGCCCTTCTGACCGTGCTGGTCCTGGCCACCGCAGCGGGGTGCACGCTGCCCTCGTTCGCGCCGGAGGGCTCCTCGGAGCCGGCCGTCCCGGGCGCCGCCGCGCCGAGCGCCGGCACAGGCCCGGGCACGAAGTGGCGGGCGTGCCCCGAGGTCCCCCGGGATCTGGTGGGCACCGCCGCCTCGACCATGACGTACGAGTGCGCCACCGTCCAGGTGCCCCGGGACTGGGCGGCCCCGGCGAGCGGGGAGACGTACGACATCGCGCTTCTCCGCATCCGGCCGAAGAAGCAGAGGCCGGCGGACCGGATTGGGTCGTTGCTGCTGAACCCGGGCGGGCCCGGCGGCTCCGGGATCGACCTCGCGGTCTACCTGTCGTTCGGCCCGCAGCAGGGCGGGTTGCCCACCGAGATCACCGATCGGTTCGACATCGTCGGGTTCGACCCGCGCGGGGTGAGCCGGTCCAGCCCGGTGAAGTGCATCAGCGCCAAGGACCAGGACGCCAGTTTCGCCGCCACCCCCGATCCGGCCGGTCAGGCCGAGTTCGACGCGGCCGTCGCGCTGAGCAGGAAGGTGGCCGCCGAGTGCGCCGGGAAGTACGGGAAGCGCCTGCCCACCTTCTCCACCGAGCAGGCCGCCCGTGACCTGGACGCGCTGCGCGCAGCGGTCGGCGACGAGAAACTGACCTACCTCGGCTATTCGTACGGGACTCTGCTCGGCGCCACCTACGCCCAGCTGTTCCCGAAGAACGTGCGCGCCCTGGTGCTGGACGGCGCCGTCGACCCGACCGAGAGTTTCGTGTCCGGCTCGGAGCAGCAGGCGAAGGGCTTCGAGCGGGCCTTCACCAACTTCACGAACTGGTGCGCGCGGAACGCGGCGAAATGCCCGATCGCGCCGGACGCCCGGGGCGCGGTGACCGACGCGCTGGCCAAGGCGAAGGTGTCACCGGTGATCGGCGCGGACGGGCGGGCGGTGACCGACGGCTGGGTGTTCGTGGGGCTGATCTCGTCGCTGTACACCGAGGACGGCTGGTCGGACCTGGCCGAGGCGATCGCCGGTCTCCAGCAGGGCGACGCGGAGGGCATCCTGCAGCTCGCCGATCAGTACGCGGAACGCGAACCGGACGGCTCCTACTCCAACATGTTCGACGCGAACCTGGCGGTGAACTGCGCGGACACCGGCAAGACGCCGACCGCCGAGGAGGTGCGGCGGCTGCAGGCCGAGTGGCGCGCGAAGTACCCGCTGTTCGGCGCGGCGCTGGCGGTCGGGATGCTGCCGTGCGTGTTCTGGGCGGGGCAGCGCGACCCGTACCCCGCGGGCAAGGCCACCGGCGCGCCGGACCTGCTGGTGGTGGGCACCACCGGGGACCCCGCGACGCCGTACGAGAACACCGCGGACCTGGCGAACATGCTGGGTGTCGGCCACGTGCTGACCTGGGAGGGCGAGGGGCACACCGCGTACCCGGCGACGTCCTGCATCCGCGACGCGGTGGACGGTTACCTCATCGATCTGAAGCTGCCGCGGGAGGGTCTGCGATGCCCGGCGAAGTGATGCCCTGACGGGCCGCCATCTCCTCCAGCAGCGCCCGGGTGATCCGCAGGTTGTTCTTGAGCTCCTCCTGCTCCTCGTGCCGGAACGCGTCGGTGTCGACGATCAGCTTGCTGGCGAAGTGCGCGGTGATCAGCGGGATCACCAGCAGGACCATCGCCGAGATGAGGATCCCGGCCATCAGGCGGGCGGGCCATTCCGTCGGTGAGATGTCGCCGTACCCGACGGTGGACGCGGTGACCACAGCCCACCAGATCGAGTCGCCGAGAGACTTGCCCTCGAAGTGGTGATAGAGAAGGCCACAGATCACGATCAGAATTGCGTACGCGATGAGCAGTTTCTTCGGTGAGTTGGCCAGCCAGACGAGCCCGCGGTACAGCATCCGGGGCAGGATGAGCAGCGCATTCATGTGGTCATGGTGCCCGAGGCGACCGGCTCGCGGCAGCCCGTGACAGGCTTTGCGTCATGAAGATCCGCATCGCCACCCGCGCCGACGTTCCCGCCATCCTCCACCTGCTCGCCGACGACGACGTCAGCCGGGCGCGCGGCTTCGGCGCGGTGCCGGCGGAGGTCGAGCCGGGGATCTGGGCGGCGTTCGAGGCGATCGACGCCGACGACCGCAACGAGCTGATCGTGGCGGAGGCGGACGGCGAGGTGATCGGGACGTGCCAGCTCACCTTCATCCCCGGACTGAGCCGGGGCGGCGCCACGCGCATGCTGATCGAGGCCGTGCGGATCCGCTCGGACCAGCGCGGCCGGGGTCTCGGCGGCGACCTGATCCGGTGGACGGTCGAGCGCGCCCGAGCCCGCGGCTGCGCGATGGCGCAGCTGACCACGGACAAGCGGCGCACGGACGCGCACCGGTTCTACGCGAAGCTCGGCTTCGAGGCGTCTCACGAGGGCATGAAGCTAGCCCTGTGATCTGAGGTCGCGGTCCTTGGACGGCTGCACCCGCTTGGGCTCGCCGGGCATCTTCGGGTGGTCCGGCGGGTAGGGCAGGTCGGCGAGGCCGTCGCGTTCGTCGCGGGCGACCCACTCCAGCAGCGGGGTGAGGTCGTGGGCCACGTCGTCGATGCCGGCGTGCGGGTCGCCGGCGGCGGCGAAGCGGCCCGGCATGGTCCGCAGGTCGAAGTCGTCGGGTTCGGCGGACGCCAGCTCGTCCCAGGTGACCGGCGCGGAGACGGTGGCCCGGGCGTTGGCGCGCAGCGAGTAGGCGCAGGCGATGGTCCGGTCCCGGGCCATCTGGTTGTAGTCGAGGAAGACCCGCTCGCCGCGCTCCTCCTTCCACCAGGAGGTGGTGATGCCGGACGGGTTGCGCCGTTCCACCTCGCGGGCCAGCGCGATCGCGGCCCGCCGCACGTCGACGAACGACCAGCGGGGTTCGATGCGCACGTAGACGTGCACGCCCCGGCCGCCGGAGGTCTTCGGGTAGCCGGTCCAGCCGAGTTCGGCGAGGACCTCGCGGACCACGCCGGCGGTGGCGACCACGTCGGCGAAGCCGGTGCCCGGCTGCGGGTCGAGGTCGATGCGCAGCTCGTCGGGGGAGTCCGGAGCGGTGGCGCGGACCGGCCAGGGGTGGAAGACCACGGTGCCCATCTGGGCGGCCCAGGCGACGTGGGCGAGGTCGGCGGGGCTGAGCTCGTCCGCCGTACGCATGCTCGGGAACGTGATCGTCGCTGTTTTGATCCAGTCCGGGACACCGCGGGTGGGGATCCGTTTCTGGAAGAACATCTCCCCTTCGATCCCGTCGGGGAAGCGCTGCAACGTGGTGGGACGGTCGCGCAGAGCACGCAGGATGCCGTCGCCGACGGAGCGGTAGTACTCGAAGACGTCGCGCTTGGTGAACCCGCGGGCCGGGAAGACGACCTTGTCGGGGCTGCTCAGGCGCACGGTGTGACCGGCGATCTCGTGCTCTTCCGCGGCGGCTTTCGGCATGTCCTCGAGCCTATGTCCCGGTACGCCGCGAGGCCGCCCGGCAAACCGGACGGCCTCGGAAAGTGTGGATCAGGCGTTGCGGCGGCGGCGCGTGTAGAGCACCGCCGCGGCGCCGCCGGCCACCAGCAGGCCGCCAACGGCCAGGGTGCCGCCGAGCGCGTCGCCGGTCAGCGGCAGCGTCTCGCCGGAGCTGACGCCCGCGCCGCCGGTGGTGGCGCCGGGGACCGGGGTGACGGTCTCCGCGTTGACGCCGCCGGGCGTGCCCTGGGTGACGGTGCCGGTCGGCTGGCTCGGCGTCGCGCTGGGGGTCTCGCTCGGCGACTCGCCGCCGTAACCGGGCTTGCCCCGGGTGGGCGTGGTGACGGTGGTCGCCGGGGCGCCGCCGGCGGGCGGGGTGGTGGCCACCGCGGCCGGTGCGCCGGGCGCCTCGGGGGCTTCCTGGACGTTGCCGTAACCGGCGTTGCCGCGCTGATCACCCGGGTCCGGGCTGGGCGTGATGATCGCGTGACCGGCCTTCGCGGCGAGGTCAGCGGCGGCCGCGGCGGGCGCGCCGCCGAGGGCCAGGGCGACAAGGACGGTGGCACCGACCGTGGGAAGGCCAGCGGCCAGCCGACGCGAGAAGCTCATGAGGAGTATCCGTTCTGTTGCTGAAGGTACGGTTCCATGGTCGCACGAGAGCTTAACGGTAATTGCCCGGTTTACCCGAAAAAAGCCCTCGGCGGGTCTTCAGCCCGGAAGACCACCGAAACGGTGACTACGCCACAAATGAGACAAAGCGAACACCTTCAGCTCGAACTGCGGGTCGGCCGCGAAGAACTCTCCGCTGTACGGGGCGTGCAACTGCACGCTGACGCCGGAATCCAGGTACACCGAGACCACGTTGCGGCTGCCCCGCCGCTCCGCCCGCAGGTCCACCACCCGGCTCCAGGGCGCCACACCCTCTTCGAAGACCGAGGAGGTACGGATCCCGCCCGCGCCCACCTCGACCCCGGTCCGCCGCCCGGCCGCCAGCCCGGCCACGGCCCCGATCAGCAGCGACCCGAGCACCAGCGCCGCCCACATCCACCCCGGCGGCCCGGAGCCGAACAGCGCGATGATCACCGCCAGCCCGACACTCGCCACGGCGCCGAGGACACCGAGGTAGAGACCGTGGCCGAAGGCCTGCTGCGGGGTCGGCCGGAACGTCGCCGGGGATGCACCTTCCATGACCCCTCAACGGGGGGCGCACATCACTTCTGGCGGACCGGGCGTGCGACGTACGGTTGATGGCATGACGACCGATCTACCTACCACTCAGGAAGAATGGCGGGTCCGCCTGACCCCTGAGGAGTTCTATGTGCTGCGCGAGGCCGGCACGGAGCGCCCCTGGAGTGGTGAGTACGTGGACACCAAGACCGAGGGCGTCTACAACTGCCGGGCCTGTGGCGCGGCGCTCTATGAGAGCGGCAGCAAATTCGACAGCCACTGCGGCTGGCCCTCCTACGACGACGCCATCCCGGGCGCGGTCCGGGAGATCGAGGACCGCAGCGCCGGGATGGTCCGCACGGAGATCAGGTGCGCCCGCTGCGATTCGCACCTGGGCCACGTGTTCCGGGGCGAGGGCTTCACCCCGAAGAACACGCGGCACTGCGTGAACAGCCTGTCGGTCAGGCTGGATCCCGCCGTCTGAGGTCCTCGACGACGTAGGTGACGCCGGTCGGCGCCTCGACCTGGACCGACTCGGTGACGACCCACTCGTCACCGAGTTCCGGCGCGAAGGCGTCCCCGGCGACCTCGAGGTCGATCCGCGTCCGCACGATGTGCGACGCACGAGGCAGGAACGCGGCGTAGACCTCACCGCCGCCCATGACCCAGAAGTCGTCGAGTCCCACACCCTCCAGGTCGTGCACCACGGTGGCGCCCGGAGCGGTCCACCCGGATGAGCGGGTCAGAACCACGTTCTCCCGTCCCGGGAGCGGACGGCGCGGGAGCGAATCCCAGGTGGCACGGCCCATCACGACCGCGGCGCCCATCGTCCGCTCCTTGAAGACCTGCTGCTCCCCCGGCACCCGCCACGGGATGGTGTTGCCCGCCCCGATCACCCGGTTCCGGGCCTCGGCCCAGATCATGTGGATCGTCATACCGCCACGGGCGCCTTGATCAGCGGGTGGTGCCGGTAATCCACCAGCGTGAAGTCCTCGAACTCGTGCTCGAAGAGGCTCGGGCGGGCGGCTATCTCCAGGGTCGGGAACGGGTACGGCTCGCGGGTGAGCTGCTCGCGCACCTGCTCGACGTGGTTGTTGTAGATGTGCACGTCGCCGCCGACCCAGATGAAGTCACCCGGAGTCAGACCGGTGTGCGCGGCGACCATCTGGGTCAGCAGGGCGTAACTGGCGATGTTGAACGGCACGCCCAGGAACAGGTCGGCGCTGCGCTGGTAGAGCTGGCAGGAGAGCCGCCCGTCGGCGACGTGGAACTGGAACAGGGCGTGACACGGCGCAAGGGCCATGTCGGGGATCTCGGACACGTTCCACGCGGAGACGATCATCCGCCGCGAGTCCGGGTCCTTCCGCAGCGTCTCCAGCACCTCGGCGAGCTGATCGACGTCCCCGCGCGAGGAAGGCCAGGAACGCCACTGCTTGCCGTACACCGGGCCCAGTTCGCCCGACTCCGACGCCCACTCGTCCCAGATGGTGACGCCGCGCTCCTGCAGCCACCGCACGTTGGTGTCGCCGCGCAGGAACCAGAGCAGCTCCACGGCGAGCGACTTGAAGTGCACCCGCTTCGTGGTGATCAGTGGGAAACCCTGGGACAGGTCGTAACGGAGACGCTCGCCGAAGAGGCTGAGCGTCCCCGTGCCGGTGCGGTCGCTCTTGGGAGTGCCGGACTCCAGAACCCGCCGCAGAAGATCTTCGTATTGGGTGTCGACGGCCATCCGCCCAAACTAGCGGAGCTTGCCGCCGATGCCGACGATGCGGCGGGCCAGATGGTCCAGCGCGGCGAACTGTACCTCGGTCAGCGGGGCGTCGTTGCTGCCGCCGGTGACGTGCGAGACGCCGTACGGGTTGCCGTCGGCGAACTTCAGCGGGTCGGTGTAACCGGGCGCCACCACCACCCCGCCGAAGTGGTAGATCGTGTTGTAGAGCGCCAGCAGCGTGGACTCCTGGCCGCCGTGCTCGGTCATCGACGCGGTGAACCCGGCGTACGCCTTGTTCGCCAGCTGGCCCTGCGCCCACTGCGGACCCAGCGTGTCGATGAACTGCTTGAGCTGGCTCGCGACGTTGCCGTACCGGGTCGGGGTGCCGAAGAGCACCGCGTCGGCCCAGACCACGTCGTCGGCGGACGCCTTCGGCTCGTCCTTGGTCTTGTCGAAGTGCTGGCTCCAGGCCGCGTTCGAGGCGATCGCCTCGGCCGGCGCGAGCTCGGGCACCTGACGTACGCGCACCTCGGCGCCGGCCTTCTCACCGGCCTCGCTCAGCCGCTGCGCCATCGCGTGGAGGGTGCCCGTGGACGAGTAGTAAATGATCGCGAGCTTCACGTCAGCCATGCCTCAAGGAGATCTCCCCCGCGCCCGCGCTGAAACGCTTATAGGTGAAGTTCGCTGCCGTCCTCGTCGTCCAGCCACACGCCGTCGGTGGCCAGGTACCGGAACTTGTAGGTCCCCGGCCCGAGCGGCACGCTGACCGTCCGGGTGCCGTTGCGCCGCGCCTGCAGCTCGTGCCGTCCCGGCTCCCAGTCGTTGAAGTCGCCCACCACGCTGACCCGGCCGGCCGGCGCGTCGGCGGGCAGGCAGAAGGTCACCCGGGTCTTGTTGCCGAACAGCCTGCTTGTCTTGATCATGATGCCCTCCCAGCCTTCACCCGGTACAACGGCGGACAGCCGCGTATGTTGTGCCGATGCATCCCGAACCTCATGACGAGCTGCGTGTGGCGTCGTTCCGTGACCTGGACGGCACCACCCTCTACAAGATTCTCAAGCTGCGCAGCGAGGTTTTCGTGGTCGAGCAGGAATGTGCCTATCTTGACCCGGACGGACGCGACATCGAGCCCGGAACCCGGCACATCTGGGTGAAGAGAGGCGATGAGGTACGCGCCTACCTGCGCGTTCTCGCCGATCACGGCACCGAGCGGATCGGCCGGGTGGTGACCGCCCGGGACGCCCGCGGCGCCGGCCTGGCCGCCCGCCTGATGGAGAAGGCCCTGGAGGTCATCGGCCACCGGCCGGCCGTGCTCGACGCCCAGGCGCACCTCACCGCGTTCTACGCGAGGTACGGCTTCGAGACGGCCGGTCCGGAGTACCTGGAGGACGGCATCCCCCACGTGCCGATGGCCAGATCCTGCGTGTGAAGTTCGGGTGCGCATAGCGGCCGAACTCCACACACGGGAACTTACGGAAGGTTCGCTACCAGCTCGGTGACGGAGCGGCGCCGGCCGGTGTAGAACGGGACCTCCTCGCGGACGTGCCGGCGCGCGCCGGACGCCCGCAGGTCACGCATCAGGTCGACGATGCGGTGCAGCTCGTCGGCCTCGAAGGCGAGCATCCACTCGTAGTCGCCGAGCGCGAACGACGCGACCGTGTTGGCCCGCACGTCGGGGTACGGCCGGGCCATCTTGCCGTGCTCGGCGAGCAGCGCGCGGCGCTCCTCGTCGGGCAGCAGGTACCACTCGTAGGAGCGGACGAACGGGTAGACGCAGATGTACGGCCGGGGCTCCTCATCGGCCAGGAACGCCGGCAGGTGGCTGCGGTTGAACTCGGCCGGGCGGTGCAGCGCCATCTGCGACCAGACCGGCTCCAGGTGGCGGCCCAGCGCGGTCCGGCGGAACAGCCCGTACGCGTCCTGCAGCGCGTCGGGCGAGCTGGAGTGCCACCACACCATGATGTCGGCGTCGGCGCGCAGACCGGACACGTCGTACGTGCCGCGGATCGTCACGTCCTTCCCCCCGAGCTGGCCGAACAGGGCGTCGACCTCGGAGGCCAGCTCGTCACGCAGCGCCGGCAGCGGGGAGGCCGCCCGGAAGACCGACCACATGGTGTAACGGATCGTCGCGTTGAGCTCCTTGATCCGGGCCGCGTTGGTCTGCTGCTGCTCTGTCATCGCATCTCCTCCAGGTACTTGCTCACATCGTCCGCCGCACGCTCGCCACTGGCCACACACACCGGGATGCCGACACCGTCGAACGCCGCCCCGGCCAGCGCCACCCCGTCCGGCAGCCCGGCCCGCAGCGCCGCGACCCGGCCGGCGTGACCCGGCGCGTACTGCGGGAGGCCGCCGCCCCAGCGCTGCACCCACGACTCCACCGGCGCCGGCAGCGGCGCGCCCAGCAACTCGCCGAGCTCCCGGTGGGCGACGGCGAGCAGCGACGCGTCGTCCAGCTGCAGCCGCTCCTCCTCACCGGCCCGGCCCAGCGACACCCGCACGATCACCGGGCCGCCGTCCACGGCGAGATGCGGCCACTTCGCCGTGAAGAAGGTCGCGGCCTTGACCAGCGTTCCCTCCCCCGGCGGCACCAGGAAACCGGACAGCTCCGGCAGCCGCGTGCCGGGCGGCAGGGCCAGCGCGGCCAGCGCCACACTCGCGTACTCCAGGTCCTCGGCCCGCCCGAGCAGGCGCGCCGCCGGCTTCGCCGGAACGGCCAGGATCACCGCGTCGGCCTCATCGGTGCGCGGCGCGGGCGCCGGCCCGAAAGTCAACATCCAACGGCCTTGCGGGGTACGGCTGAGCTCCCGCACCGTCTCCCCCAGCACCACCCGCGCCCCGGACGCCACGACGGCCGCCTCGACGAACCGGCTCATCCCGCCCTCGACGGCCGCGAACACCGGCCGGCCCGGCGTCCGGCGGCTGCGCGCCTGGGCGGCCCGGACCGCGCCGGCCAGGGTGTGCTCGGTCTCCGCGGTGTGCGCCAGCTGCGGCATGGTGACCCGCAGCGACAACCGGTCGGCCCGGCCCGCGTAGACGCCGCCGAGCATCGGGTCGACCAGCCGGTCCACCACCTCGGGCCCGTAACGCTCCCGGACCAGCGCGCCGACCGCGACGTCCTCGCCGGGAGCCAGCAGCGGGCGGCCGGAGTCGACGTCGGCGCCGTCGGCGGGCAGCGCCACCCCGTCCAGCGCGGACAGGTCACCGGGGACACCGACCAGGGTGCCGCCGGGAATCGACGCGAGCCGGCCGCCGAAGGCCAGCGCGGCCGGGCGGGCGGCCGGATGCACCAGCGTGTCCCCGAGGCCGACCCGGCGGGCCAGCGCCACGGCCGCGGACTCGCCGCCGTCGGGAGCGCTGTTCAGGAACGACTCGGCGCCCCGCTCCACCCGCAGTCCACCCAGGTTCCCGGTGCGGAGCTTGCCACCCGGGGCGGTGCTCCGCTCGTACACCACGATCTCGGTGTCCGGGGTCAGGTCCCGCAAGCGGACCGCGGCCGCAAGCCCCGCGATGCCGCCGCCGATGATCGCGATCCGCTTCCGCACGTTCTTCACACTCCCAGGTCCCGCACGCTTCCGGCCAGCGGGGTCCGCCGCTGTGACGGGCGGCCTCTCTTACGAGCCGGAAACCTCGTGCACCAGCGCGACCAGACGGGTCAGGACCTCCGGATCGGTCTCCGGCAGCACGCCGTGGCCCAGGTTGAAGACGTGCCCGGGGGCCGCCTGGCCCTGCTTGAGGACCCGGCGGGTCTCCCGCTCGACGGTCGCCCAGTCGGCGAACAGGATCGCCGGGTCCAGGTTGCCCTGCACCGCGCGGTCCGGCCCGATCCGCTTCGTCGCCTCGTCCAGAGGGGTGCGCCAGTCCACACCGACCACGTCGGCGCCCGCCTCGCCCATCGCCTCCAGCAGCACCGCGGTGCCCACCCCGAAGTGGATCCGCGGCACACCGGCGTCGGCCAGGCCGCCCAGCACGGCGGCCGAGTGCGGCATCACGTACTTGCGGTAGTCGGCCTCGGACAGCGCGCCCGCCCAGGAGTCGAACAGCTGGACCGCGCTCACCCCGGCCTCGATCTGCACGCGCAGGAACGTCGACGTGATGTCGGCCAGCCGGCTCAGCAGCGCGTTCCACAGGTCGGGGGCACCGTACATCATCGCCTTGGTCTTCAGGTAGGTCCGCGAGGGACCGCCCTCGATCAGGTAGCTGGCCAGGGTGAACGGGGCCCCGGCGAAACCGATCAGCGGCGTCGCGCCGAGCTCGGCGACCAGCAGCCGCACCGACTCGGTGACGAAGTCCACGTCGGCCGGGGTGATCGGGCGCAACCGGGCCAGATCGGCCTCGGCACGGATCGGCTCGGCCACCACCGGGCCGGTGCCGGCCACGATGTCCAGGTCGACGCCGGCCGCCGCGATCGGCACCACGATGTCGCTGAAGAAGATCGCCGCGTCCACGTGGTGCCGGCGCACCGGCTGCAGGGTGATCTCGGTGACCAGGTCGGGCCGGCGGCACGACTCCAGCATGCCGACACCCTGGCGGATCTTCCGGTACTCCGGCAGCGACCGGCCGGCCTGCCGCATGAACCAGACCGGGGTGTGCGGGCCGGGCAGACCACGACAGGCCCGGACGAACGGGGAATCCTGGAGAACCGTCACCCGGCCATCCTGTCATGGGACCGGCGGGCCCCGGCGGCGCGGCGAGCGGTGGCAGCCGCGAGATCGGCATAGGCTGCCCCCATGGCGTCCCCCTCCGCTGCCCCCGAGGCGTTCACCCGCGCCGTTGCCGGGTTGCGCGCGGAGTCGCCGCGGCCGGAGATCCTGCTCGAGGAGATCGCCGCGCCTCAGCGGCTCGCGCCGTTCGCGTTCGCCCTGAGCGCCACCGTGCTCCGCGCCGGTGACGAGGTGGCGAGCGGCCGGCTGATCCTGCTGCACGACCCGGCCGGGCACGACGCCTGGCGCGGCGACCTGCGGCTGGTCACCCTGATCACGGCGGAGCTGGAGGAGGACCTCGCCTCCGATCCGCTGCTGCCCGCGGTGGCCTGGACCTGGCTGACCGACGGGCTGGACCAGCACGCGGCGGCGTACACGGCGATCGGCGGCACCGTCACCCAGACCGCGTCCACCCGGTTCGGTGAGCTGGCCGGCCCGGAGCCCACCGCCGACCTGGAGGTGCGCGCGTCGTGGACGCCCACCTCCGGCGACTTCGGCGCCCACCTGCGCGGCTGGTGCGTGATGCTGTCCTCGACGGCCGGTCTGCCGCCCCCGGGCGTCGCCTCGCTCCGAACCCCGCGTGTTGATTTCGGCCGCGTATAGCGCCCGAAATCCACACGACCCGGTGTGTTGGTTTCGGCCGCGCATAGCGCCCGAAATCCACACGCCGCCGGGGCTCAGGGGACGTTGCAGGCGCCGAGCGTCTGGCAGGCCGTCGCGATCGGGATGGCCAGGCCGATGCCCTCGGCGTCCCGGGCCTTCGCCGTGGCCAGTCCGACCACCCGCTTGTTCGCGTCGACCACCGGCCCGCCCGAGTTGCCGGGGTTGATCGGGGCGTCGAACTGGATCGTCGGCCCGTCCTCGGTGGTCCGGAACGCGCTGATCACCCCGGTGGTCACCGAGTCCTCCAGGCCGAGCGGCGCGCCGACCACCATCACCTGCTGACCGGACTTCACCGCGCCCGGGGCCACCTGCAGCGGCGTGATGTCCTGGTTGGTCCGCAGCAGCGCCAGGTCCTTGCCCTCGCTGACCTTCACGATGGTCGCGTTGATCCGGGTGTTCCCGCGTTCCAGGGTGACCGCCCGGTCCCCGCTCTCCCAGACCTCCTGCACCACGTGGAAGTTGGTGAACAGGTTGGTCCGCCCGCTCGCCCGGCCGATCGCGAAGGCGGTGCCGGTGAACTCGCCCGCCCGTACCCGGAAGACGCTGGGCAGGACGCCCTCGGCGATGCCCTCCGAGTCGAAGACCGAGGTGAGCCGCTTCTCCAGCTCCTCGGTCTTGCCCTGCGAGGTGCTCACCCGCTCGGCCAGGTCGTTGCTGCTCTGGATCATGCTCTCGACCCGGAAGGCCTGCCAGCCGGAGACCGCGACCAGGGCCACCACCAGCCCGATGATGATCGACTTCGTCTTGTTGGTCCGGGGCCGGGGAAGCGGAGCGGGCGGCGCCTGGTGAACCGGCGGCGGGGCCTGGTAGACCGGTTCCTGGTAAACCGGTTCCGGATAGACCGGCTGCTGGTACACCGGCTGATAGGCGGGATCCTGGTAAACCGGCTGCTGCTGGTGACCCGCCTGCTGGTGATAGGCCGGCTGCTGGTGATGAGCCGGCTGCTGGTGATGAGCCGGCTGCTGGTGATGAGCCGGCTGCTGGTGATGAGCCGGCTGCGCCCACGGGTCCTGAGCCTCGTCCTGCCAGGAGGGCCACTCTTGGGAACGCCGGCGCCCGCCGGAGCCGTTGGCGGGCGTGAAGGGCTCGAAAGAAGTGGACATTCTGCGCGGCCTCCCGGTGGTCTCGGCGCTGCGACAGGTGGTACGGACCGGAAGGCGGAACGGATGAACTCCCCGAAAGATCGAGAATCGACGCGCCGAGTGCCCTGCTGCGCACGGCGAGGGTGCCGTCCCCGTACGGTTACGGAGTGACCGACGAAGCACCCCTGCGCCGTCGGGACTCGCCGGACACGGCAGGAGACGGACCGCACGATGTGCCGCCCGACCCGTCTGGCGGTCCCGAGGAGGTTTCCCGCCCCAGCACACCCCTGACCGCGCCCCGGGACGGCACTCCCCGCCCGGTGGAGACCCCGGCCGAACTGGCCGAGATCGTCGCCCTGATGACCGCCGGCTCCGGGCCGGTCGCGGTGGACGCCGAGCGCGCCTCGGGCTACCGCTACACCCAGCGCGCCTACCTGGTGCAACTGCGCCGGGCCGGCGCGGGAACGGCTCTGATCGACCCGCTGCCCCTGGACGATCTGCGCACCCTGGACGCCGCGCTCGCCGACACCGAGTGGGTGCTGCACGCCGCCAGCCAGGATCTGCCGTGCCTGGCCGAGATCGGCATGCGGCCGCGCCGGCTGTTCGACACCGAGCTGGCTGCGCGGCTGGCCGGTTTCGAGCGGGTCGGCCTGGCCGCGCTCACCGAGCAGCTGCTGGGTTACTCGCTGGAGAAGCACCACTCGGCGGCGGACTGGTCGACCCGTCCGCTGCCGGAGTCCTGGCTGACCTACGCCGCCCTGGACGTGGAGCTGCTCACCGACCTGCGGGACCTGCTCGCCGAGGAGCTGGAGCGGCAGGGCAAGGCGGCCTGGGCGGCCGAGGAGTTCGCGGCCCTGGTGGCCGGCGCGGACCGGCCGCCGCGGGTGCGCCCGGATCCGTGGCGCCGCACCTCGGGGATACACCGTGTCCGGGGCGCCCGCGCCCAGTCCCGGGTCCGCGCGCTCTGGTACGCCCGGGACGGTGTCGCCGCCCGCAAGGACTCCGCACCGGGCCGGGTGCTGCCGGACTCGGCGATCGTGGCCGCGGCCGAGGCCGATCCGAAGGACGAGCGCACCCTGCTCGGCATTCCCGGGTTCGGTGGCCGTTCGGTGCGCCGGCTGGCGAAGATCTGGCTGGACGCGCTGGACGCGGCCCGGTCGCTGCCGGACGACGAGCTGCCGGTGAACCAGCCGGTCGACGGCCCGCCACCGCCGCACCGCTGGGCCGAGCGTGATCCGATCGCGGCGGCCCGGCTGGCCCGCTGCCGGCAGATCGTGGTGGGCACCGCCGAGCGCCACAACCTGCCTCCGGAGAACCTGATCAGCCCGGACTTCATCCGCCGGCTGGCCTGGTCCCCGCCGGACGAGATCACGCCCCGCACGGTGGGTGACACGCTGCTCGGCTTCGGCGCCCGCAACTGGCAGGTGGTGCTGCTCAGCGACGATCTCGCGGCGGTCCTTCCGGAAAGCGCCTGAGGGGTTCCTTCTCCCGGCTGGTTGTCACGGCTGTCTCAGCGGCGCTGAGACAGCCGTGACAACCAGCCGGAGTTCTTCAGCGGCGGTCCGCAGCGCCGATATGTGGCTCTGACTTCGGGATGTGACCTTTTCTCGGAGGGCCTGGCAGCTACTAGTTACTGGCGAGTAGCATTGCCGACACATTTGGGTTCACGCCCGCAAGGAGGCTTGCTGTGCCCCGTGAAGTACGCGAGGTCGTCTTCGTCGACGGCGTCCGCACCCCGTTCGGCAAAGCGGGCGGCATGTATGCCGAGACCCGCGCCGACGACCTGGTGATCCGCTGTATGCGCGAACTGCTCAAGCGCAATCCCCAGCTGCCGCCGGAGAAGGTGGAGGAGGTCGCGATCGCGGCCACCACCCAGATCGGCGACCAGGGCCTGACCCTCGGCCGGACCGCCGCTCTGCTGTCCGGTCTGCCCAAGACCACCCCGGGCTACTCGGTCGACCGGATGTGCGCGGGCGCCATGACCGCGGTCACCAACGTCGCCGGCGGCATCGCGATGGGCGCGTACGACATCGCCATCGCCGGTGGCGTCGAGCACATGGGCCGGCACCCGATGGGTGAGGGCGTCGACCCCAACCCGCGGATCCTGGCCGAGAAGCTGGTCGACCCGTCCGCCCTGGTGATGGGCTCGACGGCGGAGAACCTGCACGACCGCCTGCCGCACATCACGAAGGAACGGGCCGACAAGTACGGCCTGAACTCTCAGATCAAGACCGCCAAGGCGTACGCCGACGGCAAGATCCAGCCGGACCTGGTGCCGGTCGCGATCCGCAGCAAGGAGCTGGGCTGGGGCCTGGCCACCGTCGACGAGGCCCCGCGCCAGACGTCGCTGGAGAAGCTCGCCACCCTGAAGACCCCGTTCCGCCCGCACGGCCGGGTCACCGCCGGTAACGCGGCCGGCCTCAACGACGGCGCGACCGCGGCGATCCTGGCCGACGAGGCGACCGCCCGTGAGCTGGGCCTGCCCGTCGCGATGCGGATGGTGTCCTACGCGTTCGTCGGCGTCGAGCCGGAGATCATGGGTTACGGCCCGATCCCGTCGACGGAGAAGGCGCTGAAGAAGGCCGGCCTGACGATCGACGACATCGGCCTGTTCGAGCTGAACGAGGCCTTCGCGATCCAGGTGCTCGCCTTCCTCGACCACTACGGCATCGCCGACGACGACCCCCGGGTCAACCCGTGGGGCGGCGCGATCGCCATCGGTCACCCGCTCGCGTCCTCGGCGATCCGCCTGATGACGCAGCTCGCCCGGCAGTTCGCCGAGCGTCCCGACGTCCGCTACGGGATCAACGCGATGTGCATCGGCATCGGCATGGGCGGCACCGTTATCTGGGAGAACCCGTACTGGGAGGGCGCGGCCAAGTGATCGAGAACCCGAACGAGGTAGTCACCAAGGCGATCCTCCGCCTGGTGCCGGTACCCGGCCTGGACCGGCCCGCCGCCCTGATCACGCTGGACAACGGCTTCGACCACAAGAAGCCGAACAGCTTCGGCCCGGCCGGCCTCACCTCGCTGGACGAGGCGATCACCGCGGCCACCGAGGCGAACCCGTCGTTCATCGCGCTGACCGGCAAGCCGTACATCTTCTGTGTCGGCGCCGACATCACCGGCATGCCGCTGATCAACTCGCGGGAGCAGGCCGTCGCGCTCGGCGAGCTGGGCCACCGGGTCTTCGCCCGCCTCAGGAACAGCACCATCCCGACGTTCGCGTTCGTCAACGGCGCGGCGATGGGCGGCGGCCTCGAGGTGGCGCTGCACTGCCACTACCGCACGGTCTCCACCGGCGCGGCGGCGCTCGCCCTGCCCGAGGTCGCGATCGGCCTGATCCCCGGCTGGGGTGGCTCGCAGATCCTGCCGAACCTGATCGGCATCATCAACGCCGCCCAGGTGATCCTGTCGAACCCGCTGACCCAGAAGACGCTGCGCCCGAAGCAGGCCAAGGAGTGGGGTGTCGCGGACGCCCTGTTCGAGGCGGCCGACTTCCTGGAGGACTCGCTGGCCTGGGCGGCCGGCGTGGTCAAGGGCGACGTCACGGTCGAGCGTCAGGAGATCGACCGCAAGGACTGGGACGGCGTCCTCGAGTTCGCCAAGGCCGTTCTGGACGAGAAGACGCACGGCGCCATCCCGTCCGCGAACAAGGCCCTGGAGCTGCTCGCGCTCGCCAAGACGGCGTCGTTCGAGGACGGCACCGCGGCCGAGACCGAGGCCCTCGCCGACCTGATCCTGGGTGACGAGTCCCGCGCCAGCCTGTACGCGTTCGACCTGGTCCAGCGCCGGGCCAAGCGCCCGGTCGGCGTGCCGGACAAGTCGCTGGCCCGCAAGGTCACCAAGGTCGGCATCGTCGGCGCCGGCCTGATGGCCTCCCAGCTGGCCCTGCTGTTCCTGCGCCGCCTCCAGGTCCCGGTCGTGCTGACCGACCTGGACCAGGAGCGGGTCGACAAGGGCGTCGCCTACGTGCACGCCGAGATCGAGAAGCTCGTCTCCAAGCGCCGGATGGACGAGGGCACCGCGGCCAAGCTGCGCCTGCTGATCAGCGGTTCGGTCGACAAGTCGGTGTTCGCCGACGCCGACTTCGTGATCGAGGCCGTCTTCGAGAACCTCGAGCTGAAGAAGCAGATCTGGGCCGACTTCGAGAAGATCGTCTCCCCGGAGGCGATCCTGGCGACCAACACCAGCTCGCTGTCGATCACCGAGATGGCGGCCGGTCTGGAGCACCCGGAGCGGCTGGTCGGTTTCCACTTCTTCAACCCGGTCGCCGTCCTGCCGCTGCTGGAGATCATCCGGGGCGAGCAGACCGACGACGCGACGCTGGCCACCGCGTTCGAGGTCGGCAAGACGCTGAAGAAGTCGTCGGTGCTGGTCAAGGACGCCCCGGCGTTCGTGGTCAACCGCCTGCTGACCCGGGTCACCAGCGAGATCTTCCAGGCCGTCGACGCCGGCACCCCGCTCGACGTGGTGAACGTGGCGATGGACCCGCTGGGCCTGCCGATGCGCCCGATCGCGCTGCTGCAGCTGGTCGGCCCGGCCGTCGCCTACCACGTGGGCGAGACGCTGCACGCGGCGTTCCCGGACCGCTACGTCGACTCGCCGAACCTCAAGCGGATCGTCGACGCGAAGCTGCCGGTGATGGCCGACAAGGAGATCAACCCCGAGGTGATCGCCCTGCTCCAGGTCGGGGACGCCCCGCTGACCGCCGACGAGGTTCGGCAGAAGGCGCTCGAGGGCCTGGCCGAGGAGATCCGCCTGATGCTCGACGAGGGCGTGGTCGCGGAGGCGCAGGACATCGACCTGTGCATGATCCTCGGCGCCGGCTACCCGTTCCACCTGGGTGGCGTCACGCCGTACCTGGACCGCAGCGGCATCGCGGAGAAGGTCACCGGCAAGCGGTTCCTGGCGGACGGCGTGGCCAACGTCCGCAGCTGACCGAGATCCGACGATCGATGGCCCCCGCGCTGCTGGCGCGGGGGCCATCGGCGTGCTGGTGTGGGAATTCACCCGCTGAGAGGTCTACCGTCGTTCCCGGGCGTCGATAGGATCCAGCGACTATTCGATTGATGGAGTCCCGATGACATACCCCCCGCCGCCCGGGCAGCCCTCGCCCGGCGAACCGCTTCCACCGACCCGGCAGTTCGGGTCCCCTGAGCCTCCGCAGTACGGCCAGCCCCAGTCGCCGCCGCCCTACGGCGCGCCGCAGCAGCCGCAGTACGGTCAGCCGCAGGTGCCGCAGCAGCCGCAGTACGGGCAGCCTCAGCAACCGCAGTACGGGCAGCCCCAGCAGCCGCAGTACGGCCAGCCGGAGTACGGACAGCAGCAGCCCGGTTACGGCCAGCAGCCGCCGCCCGGGTTCGCACCGCCGCCGCCCGGCTTCGGGCCCCCGCCCGGCGCCCCGCAGAAGAAGTCCAAGGCCCTGCCGATCGTCCTGGTGATCATCGGGATCGTGCTGGTCCTCTGCGTCGGCGGTGGCGCCGCGTTCTACATCTTCGCCAAGGACGAGATCGACGCCGGCGTCGAAGCCTCCAAGATCACCATCAGTGAGCCGGCCACCCTCGGCGGCCAGCCCAAGCTCAACAACAAGGAGTTCGCCTCGCTGACGGCGGACATGGAGAAGGAGCTGGCCGGCTACCCCGGCGCGTCCGACGCGTTCGGCGCCTTCTACGGCGACATCACCAAGTCGCAGATGACCGCGGCGATCGCCACCAAGGCCACGCTGGCCGACCCGAAGGCCGAACTCGACGCCTCGTTCAAGTCGTTCAGCGAGACCGCCCAGGTCAGCGGCATCACCGCGGTCGGCACCGGCACGCTCGGTGGCGTCGCGCAGTGCGGCACCGCGGCCATGGAGGGCGAGAAGGTCGCCGTCTGCGGCTGGGCCGACAACGGCAGCGTCGGCATGATCATGTACTTCTTCAAGACCGCCGACCAGGTGGCCGCGGACTTCCCGAAGCACCGCGCCGAGATCGAGACGAAGAGCTGATCCGGTACGCCGCGACGGGCCGGTGCGGTGACCGCACCGGCCCGCAGCGGAAGGCCGGGCTCACGGCGCCCGGCGCACCGGGACCAGCGTGGCCACGGCCAGGACGGCGCCGGCCACGAGCACGCCGGTCACCCCGAGCGTGTCCACGACGAGGCCGCCGAGCAGCGCCCCGAACGCGATCGACAGATTGAACACCGATACGAACAACGAGCTCGCGGCCTCGGTCGCGGCCGGCGCGGCGGTCAGCACCCAGGTCTGCAGCGCGACCGGGATCGCCCCGTAACCGAGCCCCCACAGCGCGAGCCACACCGGCAGGCCGGTGACCAGCACCGCGGCCATCGCGACGGCCAGGACCACGGCGATCCCCGCCACGGTCCGGCGCAGGCCACGGGCGACCAGCGCCCCGGCGAGGAAGTTGCCGCAGATCCCGGCGACACCGAAGACCAGCAGCAGCGCCCCGATCAGGTCCGCGGGCACGTCCCGGTCGAGCAGCACGGGGCGGACGAAGGTGTACGCCGTGAAATGCCCCGTGATCAGCAGGAACGTCGCCGCGAGCGCGCCGCGCAGGGCCCGGCCGCGCAGGGCCGGCGGCAGGCCGGACAGGGCGAGGACCCGCTCCGGTGGCAGCCGCGGCACGAGCAGCACGATCGCCGCCAGCGCGGCCAGGCCGAGCACGCCGACCGCGGCGAACGCGGTCCGCCACCCGCTGAGATCGCCGAGCATCGTGCCGGCCGGCACCCCCAGCACCGACGCGGTCTCCACCCCACCGAAGATCACCGCGGTGGCCCGGGGCACGTGACGCTCCGGCACCAGGCGCACCGCGATGCCTCCGGCCAGCGACCAGAACCCGCCGACGCTCACCCCGATCAGGAACCGGGCGAGCAGGACCGGGCCGAACCCGGTCGCGAACGCGGAGACCAGGTTGGCCACCCCGACGATGCCGATCAGCGCCGCCAGGACGAGCCGCCGGTCCAGCCGGCCGGTGGCCACCGTGACCAGCGGCGCGGACACCGCGGCGACCAGGCCGGGCACGGTCACCATCAGCCCGGCCGTGCCCTCGGCCACCCCGAGTTCCGCGCCGACCGGGGTGAGCAACCCGACCGGCAGCAGTTCGGAGGTCATCAGGGCGAAGATGCCCACGGTCACCGCGGCGACGGCGAGCCAGCCACGGGCCGGCCGGACCAGGACCTCAGAGGTCATCGGGGTCGGTCCGGCAGGTGACGTTGATCCGGTTCCAGGCGTTCGCGGTGAACGTCACCCCGATCAGGGCGGCCAGCTCGGGCTCGGTGAAGTGGCGCGCGGCCTCGGCGTACACCTGCTCGGCGACGCCCTGCGGGAGCAGGGTGACCGCCTCGGCCAGAGCGAGCGCCGCCCTCTCCCGCTCGGTGTAGAGGCGGGACTCGTGCCAGGCGGTGAGCTGATAGATCCGCTGCTCGGTCTCGCCGGCCTTGCGGGCGTCGCGGGTGTGATAGCCGATGCAGTACGCGCACCGGTTGATCTGCGCGACCCGGATCTGGACGAGTTCGGCGAGGACCGGGTCGAGGCCCTCCCGGGCCGCGGCGTCGAGGGCGAGCATGGCGCGGAAGATCTTCGGGGCGGTGTCGCGGAAGTTCATGACTTACACGCTAAGTAGCCGAGTGACCCGGAGTATGGTGCAGTTCCATGCCGGATTCCTGGGTCAATCTCACCCTCGGCGCGGGCGGGCGGCGCGTCGCCCTGATGCGCTCGGTACGCGACGCGATCCGCGACGGACGGCTCACCCCGGGCACCCGGCTGCCGTCCTACCGGGCCCTCGCCGCCGATCTCGGCATCGCCCGCAACACCGTCGCCGAGGCGTACACCGAACTGGTCGAGGAGGGCTGGCTCACCGCCCGGCAGGGCTCCGGCACCCGGGTCGCGCGCCGGGCCACCCCGCCGCCGGTCCGCCCCCGGCACCCGATCGCGCACGACCACCGGCCACGACACGATCTCGCGCCCAGCTCACCGGATGCCGCCGCCTTCCCCCGGTCCGCCTGGCTGACCTCGGCCCGCCGGGCGCTGACCGCCGCGCCGAGCGAGGCCTTCGGTCCCGGTGACCCGCGCGGGCGCCCCGAGCTGCGCCGGGCCCTCGCCGAATACCTGAGCCGGGCCCGGGGTGTGCGCGCCGACGCGGAACGGATCGTCGTCTGCGCCGGGTTCGCCGGCGGGGTGCGGCTACTCGCCCGCCTGCTGCCGGAGACCGTCGCGGTCGAGGCCTACGGCCTGCCGTTCCACCGCGAGCTGCTGGGCCGGCGCACCGTCGCGCTGCCGGTCGACGAGCACGGCGCCCGGGTGGCGGCGATGCCCGGCGCCGGGGCGGTGCTGCTCACCCCGGCGCATCAGTACCCGACCGGCGGCGCCCTGCACGCGAGCCGCCGCACCGCGGTCGTCGACTGGGCCCGCACGACCGGCGGGCTGATCCTGGAGGACGACTACGACGGGGAGTTCCGCTACGACCGCCAGCCGATCGGGGCGGTGCAGGGCCTCGACCCGGACCGGGTGGTGTACCTCGGCTCGGCGAGCAAGAGCCTGTCGCCGGCGCTACGGCTGGGCTGGATGGTGCTGCCGGACCGCATGATCGACGACGTGCTCGCGGCCAAGGGGTCACGCGAGGTCTGGTCCGGCGCGAACGACCAGCTCACGCTGGCCGACTTCATCGCCTGCGGCGCCTACGACAGGCATCTGCGCCGGATGCGGCAGGTCTATCGGCGACGGCGTGATCACCTGGTCGCGGTGCTCGCGCAGGACCATCCGGGGGTACGGGTGACCGGCGTCGCCGCGGGCCTGCACGCCGTCGTCGCGCTCGCGCCGGGCACCGAACCGGCTGTCCTGGCGGCGGCCCGGGAGCAGGGCGTGGCCGTCGACGGGCTGAGCGGGTACCGGCATCCGGACAGCCCGATGCCGCCGTCGGACGGGCTCGTCGTCGGTTACGGCACCCCGCCGGAGCACGGGTTCGACGCCGCGGTGCGGGCGCTGAGCCGGGCGCTCGGCAGCCGCTGACCACGGGACCGTGCTCCGGGCGTACCCCCGAGGATCAACGGACCCGCGGAACGCTCGCGGTGGCCGCGGCCACCGGCGTGGTGTCCGCGGCCGGCAGCGCCACCGTGACCTCCAGCCCGCCGCCCTCCTGCGCCACCGCGGAGACCGTGCCGCCGTGCGCGTCGCAGACCGCCCGCACGATCGACAGGCCCAGGCCGGAGCCGCGCGTGCCGGTACGCTCCCAGCCGCCCCGCTGGAACGGCTCGAACAGCCCCGGGACGTCGGCCTGCTCCACCTCGAAACCGGTGTTGCCGACGATCAGCCGGGCCTGCCCGTCCACCGACTCGGTGCGCAGCCACAGCCGGCCCAGCAGGTGGTTGTAGCGGATCGCGTTCTCGATCAGGTTGCCGGCCAGCCGGTCCAGCAGGCTCGGGTCGCCGACCACCGGCGCCGGCGTGAGATCGGTCGTCACGTCGAGTTTCAGCCGTTCCGCCTCGGCCTTCACCGCCGACAGCGCGTTGTGGGCGCTGCTCGCCAGGTCGGCCGGCATCTTGCGGACCAGCCGGCGGCCGGACTGCGCCTCCGACCGGGCCAGCACCAGCAACGCGTCGACCAGGCCGTTCGCCCGCTCCGAGGCGTTGCGGACCACCTTGGCCATCCGCCGGTACTCCGCGACGTCCGCCTCGTCGTCGCTGAGCGTCACGTCGATCTCGGTGCGCATCACGGCGAGCGGGGTGCGCAGCTCGTGCGACGCGTTCGCCACGAACCGTTTCTGCGAGTCGAACGCGGCCGCCAGCCGGTCCAGCATCGCGTCGAACGTCCGGGCCAGCTCGGCCACCTCGTCGTCCGCGCCCGAGTACCGGATCCGCTGGTCCAGGGTCTCCTCACCGAGCCGCTGCGCGGTCTGGGTGACGTAGTGCAGCGGCCGCAGCGCCCGGCCGGCCACCGCGTAGGCCAGCGCCACCCCGATCACCCCGACCGCCAGCAGCGCGCTGAACCCCTTGATCAGCAGCTCCCGGGAGGCCTGCGCGACCATCTCGGTCTGCCAGGTCAGCGCCTCCCGGGTGGTGCCGTCGTTCAGCGTCACGGTGGAACCCGCCCGCAGCTCGTCCACCGGGTGCAGCGACTCGCTGACCAGCAGCCAGGCCAGCAGCACCAGCACCGCCCCGGCGCCGACCAGCAGGATGCCGTTGAGCAGGGTCAGCCGCAGCCGCAACGTCGGCCGCATCGACCGGCCGGCCCGTCCCGGGTAGACGGTCACGAGGCCACGACCGGCTCGGGGATCCGGTAGCCCGCGCCCACCACGGTCTCCACCAGCGGCGGATCACCCAGCTTCTTGCGCAGCGTGTTGATGGTCACCCGGACCGTGGTGGTGAACGGGTCAGTGTTGGCGTCCCACACCCGGTCCAGCAGCTCCTCGGTGGAAACCACCCCGCCCTTGGCCTTGAGCAGCTCCTCCAGGACGCCGAACTCCTTGTTGGTCAGCTCCAGCGTCACCCCGCCCCGGGTCACCACCCGGCGGGACTGGTCCAGCACCAGGTCGCCCGCGGTCAGCACCGGTGGCGCGGCCGGAGTGGCCCGCCGGCCCAGCGCCTGCACCCGGGCCACCAGCTCCTTGAAGTCGAACGGCTTCGGCAGGTAGTCGTCGGCGCCCAGCTCCAGGCCCTCCACCTTGTCCTCCACCGAGGCGCTGGCGGTCAGCATCAGCACCCGGGTCAGGGCGCCCGACTCGACGAGCGCCGCGCAGATGTCGTCGCCGTGCATGCCGGGCAGGTCACGGTCGAGAACGACCACGTCGTACCGCGTCACGTACGCCATCTCGTGGCCCTGCAGGCCGTCGTAGGCGACGTCCACCGCCATCCCCTTGCGGCGCAGACCGCGCGCGATGGCGTCGGCCATGTCCCGCTCGTCTTCCACCACCAGCACGCGCACCGCAGACCTCCATCACCCGGTCGTGTACGTGCAGGTTACCGACCGGGAACCGGCAGCGTCAGAGCCGCCAGACCGAGACCTGATCGTTCAGCCGGCGGCAGACCATCGTGAGCGGCCCGAACTGGCAGTCCCCGGTGACTCCGTCGGCGAAGCCGAGCACCGTGGTCCGCCCGGTCGTGAGGTCGAGAACGCCGTAGATCAGGGTGGCGCCGGCCGGCTGGAGCCGGTAGACGTAGGCGCTGTCCGGACCCGGCCCGGGACCGCCGAACGTCCAGGCCGCGACCTGCGCGGTGATCTTCCCGGTGGCCGGGTCGAGGACCACGAGCGCCTGGTCCGGCGCACTGGACCGGGTGAGCAGCAGGCGGTCGCCGACCGGCCGGATCACGTCCCACCCGGTCTGCTGCCACAGCACCCGGCCGGTGGCCGGGTCGACCCCGGAGAGCTCATCCTCCATCCGCATGAAGCAGAGCACCCGGGGACAGCTCACCGGGTAGTTCTCCTGATCCGCCATCGGCGGCGAGGTCTCCCAGCGCGGGGCGAGGGTACGCCCGTCGAAGGCCGCCGTCCGCCCGCCGCCGGTGACGGTCGCCACGCCACCCGCCACCATCAGGTAGGTCTCCCCCTCGACCACCGGCACCGGGACCCGGGTGGTGGCGGTGACCCGGCCGGTCACCCCGTCGTACACCTCCAGCAGGCCGTCCGGGCGCAGCAGGTACAGCAGGTCCGGGTACCCGGTCCAGAGGAACTCGTTGCTGATCGTGAACTGGCCGCCCACCGGGAGCTCCACCGACCAGCGGGGCGTCCCGGTCCGCTTGTCGACCCCCTGCCAGGCCCCCCGGGTCGCCTTCCCCGGCGACCGGACATCGGCGTAGATCAGCGCCATCGTGTCGTCCGCCGCCGAGCCGAACAGCATCGCCTGCCGCTGCCACACCGGGGGGCCGCTCCCCGGGCGTACCGCCATCACGCCGGTCCGCTCGGAGTCGCCCTCCTGATAGCCGGCCAGCAGCAGCCCGTCACCGCCGTCCACCAGCGAGTACATCTCGCCGGGCACGGTCACCGTGTATTCCCCGAGCGGCGTCGCGCCGGGCAGGCCGTAGGCCCGGATCGTGTAGTCCCGGGGCAGGCCGGCGGCGGCGGCCTCCGGATGAGCGAACAGGTAGAGCCGGTCCCCGACCAGCCACATCCCGTCGCGCAGGGCCAGCGGCACGGTCACCGGCGGCGCCGGCGGCGGGGCCGGGGGCGCCGCCCCGCCGAGCACGACCACCAGAGCCACACTGAGAAACCCCAGGATCCAGCGGTACGGCAGGGGCGGCCGCGGCAGAGCGGGCTCCTCCCCACCCGGCCCACCGGCCGTGACCTCACCGAGTTCGATCACCATGTCAGGCACCCGGGCTCCCGTCGGACGACTCGCCCCATTGTGCAGTCAACGGCGTCGATGCGGTCATTCCCGGAACGCCCAGACCCGCAGCCGGGTCCCGTCCCGGCAGACGATGTGCCGGTCGTCGGCCGCGCACTCGCTCCCCTCGGTGTCGGCCACACCCAGCACCCGCACCTGCGGCTCGCCCGGCAGCACCAGACCGAACAGCTGCCCGCCGCCCCGGTTGCCGCGCGACAGCACCAGCATCCGCCCGGACGGCGCGGTCACCTCCTGCCGCCATCCGGCCAGGTCGGCCCGGGGCGTCCCGGTGTACGCGTCGACCAGCCGCAGCGGCGCCCCCGACGACGCCTCGGTCCACAGCACGTACCCGGCGCGCCGGCTCAGGTAGTCCGCCGCCGGCAGCCGCCACCCCGGCTCGCCGGTCCGCGGGTCGAGAACCAGCGTCTCGTCCCGGTCGCCGGTGCAGAGCAGGCCGGGACAGTCGGCCGGGTCCAGGCTGTACGCCAGATCCCGGGTCCACAGCCGGTCCAGGGTCCGGGCGTCGTACCCCACCTGCTTGCCGGCCTCCTGGTAGTCCACCAGCGCCACCCCGTCCAGCAGCGACGCGCTGCCCGGCCCGGACCCGTCCAGCCGGGGCAGCGCCGCCTCCCGCAGCAGCGCGCCGGTCCGCCCGTCGACCAGCGACAACCGGTCCGAGGAGGTGACCAGCACGGCCGGGTCGCCGGCCGGCAACGGTTCCACGATCACCGAGCCGGGCCGCTCGAACGTCCACCGCGGCTCCCCCGTCGCCAGGTCCAGCCCGCGCACCTCGGTCCGCAACGGCGGCTCGGTGTGCGGCTGCGCGTCCGCCGAGAAGTAGAGCCGCCCCGGGTCGCCGGAGTCCTGGTCGTACAGCGTGCCCGGCCGGAAGATCGGCTCCGTCGTCACACCGGTGCCACCGGAGCCGGCCAGCAGCCGTCGCGGCCCGGTCCACCGGATGCGCCCGGTCGCCGGATCCAGCACGACGGTGTCCCGCCCGCCGGTCAGCATCAGCACCCCGCCGGTGTGCTCGATCTGGATCGGATCGAACATGCCGGCCTCCGAGTCGATCGGCACCTCGGCGGTCCACAGCCGCTCCGGCCGGCCCCGCAGGCTCCAGGCGTGCAGAAGGCGCTGGGCGCCGGCCCGCTCCGCGGTGAAGAGCAGACCGCCGGCCAGCTGGATCCGCACCTCGGTGGCGGGCAGCTCACCCAGATAACGCCAGGACCAGCCGGCCGGAGTCGCCGCGCCACCCAGCACGGCGAGCAGCGCCAGCGTCAGCAGCAGGCCGAGACGGCGGTAACGCCACGGCGGCGGGGTACGCCCGGCGTCCGGATCGAGCGGTGTGTCCCGATCCAGCTCGATCACCGTCACGCCGTGCACCTCCTGGACCCGCGGGCAGCCGGACTACCCGGCGGGGGCACGGTACGCCCAGACGACCACCTCGCCGTAGACCGACCGGCAGATCAGCCGGGCCGGCACAGCCTGACAGTCACCGGCGCCGGCGGGCAGATCGGCGAGCGGACGTGGCCGGGACATCCCGGGCCCCGCGACCGCGACCATGCTACGCGTCTCCGGACCGGCCTCCCGGGTCACCAGCAGCCGCCCGCCGGACGCGCTGCCGGGCACCCGGTGCCAGCCGGTCAGATCCACGAGCACCGCGCCGGTCACCGGGTCGACCAGGGCGGACGGCGCGTCGGGGCCGTCCGCGTACGCCACCAGGTGCTCGCCGGCCGGCTCGACGGTGCGCCAGCCCGGCCGATGCCACAGCACGTCACCGGTGACGGGGTCGACCACCCGGACCCCGTCCAGCCCGATCACACAGGCGAACCCGCCGCACGCCAGGACCTCCCGGGCCGTCGGGACCGGCACCGTCCAGCGCGGCCGCAGCGTCCACGCGTCGTAGGCGGACAGCTCGATCCCGGCCGGCCCGGGATGCCGCAGCAGCATCATCCCGCCGGTCACCACCGTGTTCTCCGGGGAGTAGTCGGCCGCCGGGACCCGCCGCTCGGCCAGCAGGTCACCGCTCGCCACGTCGTACAGCCGGGCGATCGAATCGTCGTGCACCAGCACCACGCGGGCCTCGTCCGCGTCGTGGCCGGGCAACCCCAGCAGCACCGCCGTGGACGGCACCCACACCTGCCAGCGCGCGGCGCCGGTCTGCGGGTCGACGACCTCGACCGCCCGTTCCACCCGGCGGCCCGCGCCGCGCACCCCGTCCACGGCGACCATCAGGGCGTCCCCGCCGATGCCGTCGGCGAAGCTCAGCACGTTGCGGTCGTTGCGCCAGCGGACCTCGCCGGTGTCCAGCGCGACCGCTGTGGTGCCGGGCTCGATCCGCACGGGCGTCCACGGGCGCAGCAGCACCACGCCGCCGCCACCGGTACGCAGCCGGGACACCGGGATCCGCTGCTCCACCCGCCACTGCTGGGCGCCGGTCTCCAGATCGAACGAGGCCAGCTCGCCCGCCGTCTGGACGATCAGCTGATCGCCGTGGGTCACATAGGGGTCGCCGGGGCCGATCGCGACCCGCAGCAGCACCTCCAGCGGCGGGCCGGGCGGCGACGCCGACGCGGTGACGGCGAACAGCGACAGGACCGCGAGGAGGGCCGGGGCCAGCCAGAGCGGCGTGGTACGCCGCCCCGGCCGCCGGTAGGTCTCCGGCTCACCCCGATCCAGCCCCAGCTCGATGACGACGACTGGACCGTTCGCGGCGTCCGCACCCATCCATCAAAGGTAACGGTTCCGTAACGAACTTGCCCAGCTCGTCTTTTCGTCCTCGTTCAGGCTCCTGTCCGCGGACCTCGCCGGTCGCCTGTCGCGCTCGCTCCGGCCCTCAGACGTGGACCTCGCCCGCGTCCAGGCGGGTGATCGTCCCGGTCACCTCGCGGGCCACGTCCTGCGAGGTCAGGCCCAGAGACGCCAGGATCTCGGCCCGGGTGCCGTGCGGGTGGAACCCGGCCGGGACACCGAAGTCACGCAGCGGCGTGGCCACGCCCGCGTCCCGCAGGGCGGCCGCCACCGCGTCGCCGACACCGCCGGCCCGCACGCCGTCCTCCAGCGTCACCACGAGCCGGTGCTGGGCGGCGAGGCCGGTCAGCTCGATCGGCACGGGACGGACCCAGCGCGGGTCGACGACCGTCACGCCGTACCCCTGCTCGGCGATCCGCTCCGCGGCCTCCAGGCCGAGCCCGGCGAAGGAGCCGACCGCGACCAGCAGGATGTCCTTGCTCTCGTCCTCGCGCAGCACGTCCACCTGGCCCACCCGGCGGATCGCCGGGGTGTCCGGCGCGACCTTGCCGGTCGGGAACCGCACGATCGTCGGGCCGTCCTCGACCGCGACCGCCTCCCGCAGCTCCTCACGCAGCGTCTCGGCGTCCCGCGGGGCGGCGATCCGCAGCCCCGGCACCACACCGAAGACGCTCATGTCCCACATGCCGTAGTGGCTCGGCCCGTCCGGCCCGGTGATCCCGGCCCGGTCCAGCACGAACGTCACGGGCAGCCCGTGCATCGCCACATCCAGCAGGACCTGGTCGAAGGCCCGGTTCAGGAAGGTCGCGTAGACGGCGACGACCGGGTGCAGCCCACCCATCGCCAGGCCCGCCGCGCTGGTCGCCGCGTGCTGCTCGGCGATGCCGACGTCGTACGTCCGCTCGGGGTACTTCTTCGCCAGGGCGGCGATGCCGGTCGGCTCCGCCATCGCGGCGGTGATGCCCACGATGTCCGGCCGCTCGTCGGCGATCCGCACCAGCTCGTCGGCGAACACCTTCGTCCACTTCAGCGTCGGGGCGGCCAGCAGCTTGCCGGTCTCCACACTGAACGCGCTGCCCGGGCCGTGCAGACAGTCCGCCTCGTCCTGCTCGGCGGGCAGGAAGCCGTAGCCCTTGCGGGTCACCGCGTGCACGATGACCGGCGCGTTGTAGCCCTTGGCCCGCCGCAGCGCCGACTCCATCGCCTGCTGGTCGTGACCGTCCACCGGGCCGATGTACTTCAGGCCCAGGTCCTCGAACATCGGCTGCGGGCTGACCGCGTCCTTGATGCCCTTCTTCACCGCGTGCAGCACCTCGAACACCGGCTTGCCCACCACCGGCGTCTGCCCCAGCGCGTCCTTGACCAGGTCGAGCACCCGCTCGTAACCCGGGTTGAGGCGCAGCGTGGAGAGGTGGTCGGCGAGACCGCCGATGGTCGGCGCGTACGACCTGCCGTTGTCGTTGACCACGATGACCAGCCGGTTGCGGGTCGCCGCGATGTTGTTGAGCGCCTCCCAGCACATGCCACCGGTCAGGGCGCCGTCCCCGACGACCGCGACCACGTGCCGGTCCTCACCGCGCAGCGCGTACGCCTTCGCCAGGCCGTCGGCGTAGGACAGGGCGGTGGAGGCGTGCGAGTTCTCGATCAGGTCGTGCTCGCTCTCCGCCCGGCTCGGGTAACCGGTGAGCCCACCACGCTGACGGAGCAGGTCGAACCCGTCCTGCCGGCCGGTGACGATCTTGTGCACGTACGCCTGGTGGCCGGTGTCAAAGAGGACCTTGTCGCGGGGGGAGTCGAAGACCCGGTGCAGCGCCAGGGTCATCTCGACCACGCCCAGGTTCGGCCCGAGGTGACCCCCGGTCCGGGAGACCTTGGCCACCAGGAAGTCACGGATCTCGGCCGCGAGCAGGGTCAGCTGCTCAGCGGTCAGTCGCTTCAGATCACCGGGATTGGTGATGCTGGACAGCAGGCCGGCCGGGGTCGAGGGGGAGTCGCTCATGAGGTGAGAGTCTATCCGTGCGGTGCCCGGTCGCGACGTGAGCGAACGGACCGTCACCAATCCTCCACACAATTGGAACATCCCCCTACCGGCGGATCTCCGGCCCCGGGTGGCCGGGGAACCAGGCCATCCGGCATCCTGGGAGGCACGCAGCGACTGGCGGCACAGGGATGGTCGAACCATCGGGGAGCTCGTCACATCGGAGTCGACCGCCTGGGCTCCGGCCGAGGAGAAACGCATGTCCTCCGCACGTCTTCTTCCCGGCGCGCCCGTCGCCGAGTCCGTTCTCGACGACGTCCGCGCGCGGGTCGCCGCCCTCAAGTCCCGCGGCATCCAGCCCAGCCTCGCCACCATCCTGGTCGGCGACGACGACGCCAGCGCCGGCTACATCCGGATCAAGCAGAAGCAGGCCGCCGAACTCGGCTTCGAGTCCCCGCACGAGCACCTCAGCGGCGACGTCACCCAGGCCGACCTGCTCAAGGTCATCGCCGGCTACAACGACGACAAGAACGTGCACGGCGTCCTCATCCAGTACCCCATCCCCGCCCACCTGGACTACGACGCCGCCCTGCAGACCCTCGACCCCGACAAGGACGTCGACGGCATGCACCCGCTCAACATGGGCCGCCTCGCCGTCGGACTGCCCGGCCCTCTCCCCTGCACCCCCGCCGGCATCGAAGCGCTCCTCGCCTTCCACGGCATCGAGGTCTCCGGCCGCGAAGTCGTCATCCTGGGCCGCGGCGCCACCCTCGGCCGCCCCCTGGCGATGCTGCTCGCCCAGAAACGCCCCACCGCCAACGCCGCCGTCACCGTCGTGCACACCGGCGTCAAGGACTGGCCCCGCTACACCCAGCGCGCCGACATCCTGATCGCCGCCGCCGGCGTCCCCGGCATCGTCAAACCCGAACACGTCAAACCCGGCTCGGTCGTCATCGGCGCCGGCGTCCGCTACGAGGGCCGCCGCCTCCTCCCCGACGTCGACGAATCCTGCGCCGACGTGGCCGGCGCCATCACCCCCCGCGTCGGCGGCGTCGGCCCCACCACGGTGGCCATGCTCTTCCGCAACGCCGTCACCGCGGCCGAACGCGCCAACTGACACTCCCCGGGGCAGGCGGGCCGGTTCTCCGGAATCCGGCTCGCCCCCCCCACTTGCGGTTCGCGGAGCTTCTCTCACACCATGCTCTGGTACGGGCCACGCAAGGTCCCGTTAATCGCGGCGGCCACGGCAGGCGTCCCCTCACGACCGGACCCCGGGCGCCACTCATGCATGCGCGTTCCGGTCAACCCCGGCTGGTTGTGTTGGCTGTCTCAGCTGCGCTGAGACAGCCAAGACAACCAGCCGGACGAAAACGGGTGACGCGATCGGCCGTAGCAGTTTCTGGACGCTTTGACTTTCTCTTCGCAGGGATAGGCGTGCCGGCTTTCTCACCCACGGGACAAGGCACACCGACTCCCTCACCCACGGGACAAGGCGTGCCGGCTCCCTCACCCACGGGACAAGGTATGCGGCCCACTCGCCCCTCTGTGCTGGCTTTGCTTCGCTTCGCTCCGCGGCAAAATGCCTCTAAGTTGGTGTCGAGACAGGCGATTCTCCGCCACCCAGCAAAGACCACTGGGCGTCGGAGAATCGCTTGTCTCGACACCAACGGCATTTTGCGGGGCAGTTCCGTGGATACGACCTTGCGGCAATTACGGGGGTGATTAGCGGCTGCAACCGAAGCGTCCACGGCCACGCAAACCTCTGTGGCCACGGAAGTGCAGAAAATCAGTGGCCACGCAACGGTGATGCCCTGTGGCTCTTAAGACACGTAACCCGGTTTGAGGCTTCTTGTCGGTTGCTCACGTCCGTATCGCGATCCCGTGATCGGGGCGAGTCTGTGCGCGATGGTCGGGTTGCGGGGCCTCAGGCGTGATCGTGACCGCATCGTTCGGACAGGGGCTTGCCTGCTCGCCGCTCAGCACCCCAGAAGACTGATTTCGGGGCAAGCGAACGACCCTGGGCGGCTTTTAGATCTTGTGCTCGCGTGTAGTGGCTCTTTCCGACAATTTCGGCTTGCTGACCTCAACAGGCGCTGCGGTCCGCTCTCGCGTCGGTCGCCTGGGGTCCGGCCCGCGCTGAACGGCGGAGGCGATTGCGGTCTACAGTTCCGCGCCGGTTGCCTGAGGGCCGGCGCTGGCCCGAGCCGACCGGTAGGGACGATGCGACCTGCGATTTCGCATCGGTAGCCGGGCGTGCCTCGATTGGCCGGCTGGTCGTCAGGGCTGTCTTGGCCGCGCCATGACAGCCCTGACGACCAGCGGAGGTCTCAGGTGGGGAGGAGCAGGGCTACGCATTCGACGTGCTGGGTCATGGGGAAGCAGTCGAAAGCACGTAGCTGGGCGACGCGCCAGCCTTCGGAGCGGAAGGTTTTCAGGTCGCGGGCGAGGGCGGCGGGATCGCAGGCCACGTAGGCGACCGCCCGGGGGCGGGCGGCAGCGATCGAACGGACCACCCGGGCGCCGGCCCCGGCTCGGGGTGGGTCGAGGACGACCAGGTCGACCGGGGCGGTGACGCGGCGGCGGGACAGGGCGATGTCGACGCGGGCTTCGACGATGTCGGTGCCGGGGAGGTCGGCGAGGTTGGCGCGGGCGGCGGCCACACCGGTCGGGGAGGATTCGACGACGGTGACGCGGGCCCCGGTACGGGCGGCGACGGCTGCCGCGAACAGTCCCGCGCCTCCGTAGAGATCCCAGGCGGTTTCGCCCTCGGCGGGGCGCAACATGTCCAGGACGGCGTCCACGAGGGTTTGGGCCGCGGCGGGGTGCACCTGCCAGAAGCCTTGCGGGGGGATTCGCCAGGTGCGGCCGGCGGCCAGTTCGGTGACTTCGGCGGGGCCGGCGAGACGGATCAGGGAGCCGCTCTCCGAAGCTTCGCCGAGATCATCGCCGGAGGCCGGGCCGCCGGTGGTGCCGGACGGGCGGCCGAGCACCGCGACGTCGCCGCTGGTGGAGGCGACGGCCTGGAGGGCGTCGATGGTGGGCCAGTCGCTGGTGAGGACGTCGAGTTCCTGGATGGCCGGGTGCGCGATCAGGCAGCGGTCGATCGGCACGACCTGGTGGGAGCGGTGCTGCAGCAGGCCGGGCCGGCCGGCGGCGTCGATCGCGTAGCGGACCCGGGTACGCCAGCCGAGCAGCCGGCCCCCCTCCCCGACGCTGTCCCCGGCGGCCGCGACGGAAGCAGGAGACGCAGCGGAGGCGGTAGACGCAGCGGGCGCCGTGGGGGAGGCAGACGCGGCGGGCGCAGCAGAGGCGGCGGGGGCAGCGGAGGTGGCAGGCGCGGCCGGAGCGGGAGGATCGGATGGGGGGACGGGGATGCTTGGTGGGACTTCGAGGAACCGCGGGCTCACGGAACGGTGGGAATCCGGCGGGAGCGGCTCGACGCGTACGAAAATCTGATCCTGATCTTCGGGGGAGAGACCGGCCAGACGGGTGAGCTGCTCCCGGACCACCGCTGTCTTCCAGCGCAGCTGGGCGTCGCCGGAGGCGTGCTGGAGGTCGCAGCCGCCGCAACCGCCGGGATGGGCGTACGGGCACGGCGGGGTGACCCGGTCCGGGGAGGCCTCGTGGATGTCGACGGCGTCGGCCCGGAGGTAGCCGCGGTGGATCTCGGTGATCTCGGCGGTGACCCGTTCGCCGGGGAGCGCGTGCCGGACGAAGACGACGTGGCCGTGCGGGCCGCCGATCCGGGCGACGCAGTGCCCGCCGTGCGCGGGCGCCCCCACGGTGACCTCGACCCGGTCACCTTCCACAAGATCGAGAAGGGGGGAAGCGAGCGGATTCGTCATGGTTGTTCCCCATCGTCGGCGCCGTGTGTGCGGGGGCCCCGGGCGGGCGCGCGGCTCAGCCCCCGGTCCATCCGGTCGAGGTCGCGGTCCTGGCTGGAGCGCAGCTGCCAGGGCACGCTGGTGACCATGACGCCGGGCTCGAACAGCAGCCGGCCCTTGATCCGCAGGGCGCTCTGGTTGTGCAGGAAGTTCTCCCACCAGCGGCCGACCACGTATTCGGGGACGAAGACGGTCACCACGTCGCGGGGCGAGCTGCGGCGCACGCTCTTGACGAAGTCGATGATCGGCCGGCTGATCTCGCGGTACGGCGAGTCGACCACGGTGAGCGGCACCGGGAGCTGCCGGCGTTCCCATTCGGCCTGGATGCTGCGGGTGTCGTTGTCGTCGACGTTGACGGTGACGGCGGTGAGCGTGTCCGGCCGGGTCGCCTGGGCGTAGGCGAGGGCCCGCAGCGTCGGCTGGTGCACCTTGCTGACCAGGACGACGGCGTGGTTGCGGGACGGCAGGACGGGCCGCTCGTCGGTGGGTTTGAGTTCCTCGGCGACCCGGGTGTAGTGCCGGTGGATGGCCACCATCAGGCCGTAGATGACGATCATGGCGGCGATCGCGATCCAGGCGCCGAGCAGGAACTTGGTGATCAGTACGACGATCAGCACGGCGCCGGTGAGGACCATGCCGAACGCGTTGATCGCCCGGGATCGGAGCATCCGTTTGCGGCGTTCCGGGTCGCGCTGGGTGCGCAGCAGCCGGTTCCAGTGCCGGATCATGCCGGCCTGCGACAGGGTGAACGACACGAAGACGCCCACGATGTAGAGCTGGATGAGCCGGGTCACCTCGGCCTCGAACGCCACGATCAGCACCATCGCGGCGACGGCGAGGAAGACGATGCCGTTGCTGAACGCCAGCCGGTCGCCGCGGGTGTGGAACTGGCGCGGCAGGTACCGGTCCTGGGCCAGGATCGAGCCGAGCACCGGGAAGCCGTTGAAGGCGGTGTTCGCGGCCAGGAAGAGGATCAGCGCGGTGACCGCGCCGACCAGATAGAGCAGGACCGACCCGCTGCCGAAGACGGTCTCGGCGAGCTGGGTGGTGACGGTCTTCTGGACGTAGCCCTCGCTGGCGGCGTTCGGGATGATCTGCAGCGTCGGGTTCTCGACGAACTTCAGGTGGGTGGCCTGGGCCAGCAGGATGATGCCGTAGAGCATGACCAGCGAGATGCCGCCCAGCAGCATCAGCGTGGTCGCCGCGTTCTTGCTCTTCGGCTTCTTGAAGGCGGGCACCCCGTTGGAGATCGCCTCGACGCCGGTCAGCGCCGCGCAGCCGGACGAGAACGTCCGTAACAGCAGGAACGCGAACGCGAACTGGCTGAGGTGATCGTCCTCGGCCACGATCGTCAGGTCGGCGCTGGGGGCCTGCAGGTCCTGCCCGAGGATGAAGACGCGGAACAGGCCGGTGAGGATCATGCCGACGATCACGACGATGAAGAGGTACGTGGGGACCGCGAAGGCCACCCCGGACTCCCGCAGGCCGCGCAGGTTGACCGCGCTGAGCAGGATGATCGCCGCGATGGCGATGGGCACCTTGTGGGTGGCCACCCAGGGGACGACCGAGCCGAGGTTGCTGACCCCGGAGGAGATCGACACCGCGACCGTGAGGATGTAGTCGACGAGCAGCGCGCTGGCCACGCCGAGCCCGGCCTTCGGCCCGAGGTTGACCGTGGCCACCTCGTAGTCGCCGCCGCCGGACGGGTAGGCGTGCACGTTCTGCCGGTAGCTGGCGACCACCGTCACCATCACCACCGCGACCGCGAGCGTCACCCAGGGCGAATACACGTAGGCGGCCGCGCCGGCGATCGAGAGCGTCAGCAGGATCTCGTCGGGCGCGTACGCCACGCTGGAGAGCGCGTCGCTCGCGAAGACCGGCAGCGCGATCCGCTTGGGCAGCAGCGTGTGCTGCAGCTTGTCCGAGCGGAACGGGCGGCCGAGCAGCAGCCGTTTGGCTAGAGAGGTGGTACTTGCCACGAGTGCCAAGCGTACGGGCGGTCCTTTCGGCGTGTGGTCCGCCCCGGACAGCGTTCCCGCCAGGGGCATGGCAGGCTCACACTGGTCCGTACAGAAGCGGGAGGGCACGAACCGTGCACGTGGTCATCATGGGGTGCGGCCGGCTCGGCTCGACACTGGCGCAGAGGCTCGACGCCCAGGGGCACCAGGTCGCCGTGATCGACCGGGACGCCGACGCGTTCCGCCGCCTCGGCGACGGCTTCGGCGGGGTCACGGTGAACGGCATCGGCTTCGACCGGGACACCTTGCGTGCCGCCGGGATCGAACGGGCCGACGCGTTCGCCGCGGTCTCCAGCGGCGACAACTCCAACATCATCTCGGCCCGGCTGGCCCGCGAGACGTTCGGCGTGTCCCGGGTGGTGGCCCGGATCTACGACTCCCGGCGCGCCCAGGTGTACGAGCGGCTGGGCATCCCGACGATCGCGACGATCCGGTGGGCCTCCGAGCGGATGTACCGGTTCCTGGTGCCGGACGAGCGGGTCGAGGTGTTCCGCGACCCGACCAGCGTGGTCAGCATCGTGGAGACGCCGCTGCACCGGGACTGGATCGGCCGGACCGTCCGGTCGCTGGAGGACCGCACCGGCACCAGGGTCGCCTACCTGGCCCGGTTCGGCATGGGCGCGCTGACCCAGCCCTCGACCGTGCTGCAGGACGGCGACCAGGTCTACATGCTGGTCACCGACGACATCGTGGATCAGGTGCTGGACATCGCCCAGGGCGCCGACAAGGAAGGGAACTAGGCGTGCGCATCGCCATCGCGGGAGCCGGCAACGTGGGCCGGTCGATCGCCCAGGAGCTGATCGGGAACGGGCACGAGGTGATGCTGATCGAACGGCACCCGCGGCAGCTCTGCCCGGAACGGGTGCCGGAGGCGCGCTGGATCCTGGCCGACGCCTGCGAGCTGAGCAGCCTGGAGGAGGCCGACCTGGCCGGTTGCGACGTGGTGATCGCGGCGACCGGTGACGACAAGGCCAACCTGGTGGTGTCGCTGCTGGCCAAGACCGAGTTCGCGGTGGCCCGGGTGGTCGCCCGGGTGAACCGTGCCGAGAACGAGTGGCTGTTCACCGAGCAGTGGGGCGTCGACGTCGCGGTGAGCAAGCCCCGCCTGATGGCCGCCCTGGTCGAGGAGGCGGTCACGGTCGGCGACCTGGTCCGGCTGATGACCTTCCGGCAGGGCGAGGCCAACCTGGTGGAGATCACCCTGCCGAAGGACGCGCCGTACGAGGGCAAGCCGGTCCGCTCGGTGCCGATGCCGCGGGACTCCGCCCTGGTCGCCATCCTGCGCGGCAAGCGGGTGCTGGTGCCGACCCCGGACGATCCGCTCGAGGCCGGCGACGAACTCATCTTCGTGTGCACGGCCGAGGTCGAGGACCAGGTCCGTGCGGTGGTGCTAGGCGACCGCGGTCTCCCGCCGCTGGGCTGACGTCACCCGGTGGATCGCCCACACGGTGAAGGCGAAGGTGGCGGCGTAGATCGGCCAGCTGACCAGGATGCGGACGATGCCGATGGCGTTCGCCTCGCCGAGCCAGTACAGGTACGCCTGGATGCCGGCGCGGATGCTCAGTGAGACGGCCCAGACCACCGTCAGCCACTGGAAGGTACGGAACAGCCGGGCGTTGCCGAACCAGTCCTGCCGGCCCTTGTTGGCCATGATGCCCCAGGCGTAACCGATCAGCGGTTTGCGGAACGCCACCGAGATCAGCAGCGCCGCGGCCTGGCCGAAGGTCAACAGGATGCCGGGCAGGTAGAAGTTCTTCGCGTCGCCGGTCCGCCAGGCCAGCCAGGCGCCGAGGGCGATGCCGAACAGCCCGTTGACCGCGTGCCGGATCGGCTGCCGGCGGGCCAGCCGGACCCCGCCGATGGCCAGCGCCGAACCGACCGAGCCGACGATCGCCCAGAGCAGCGCGTCGCGTTTCTCCAGGCCGGCCACGGACTCGCCGAGCAACACGTTGAGCAGCACGAAGGCGAGCACCGGCACGCTCGACTCGATGAGGCCGCGCACACCGCCGAGCTGCTCGGCGATCTGCTCGCTCATCGACGGGAGGGGCTCCTCCTCGTCGTCGGCCTTGTCGACCTTGTGCAGGTCGTGCTCGGCGATGATCTCCTCGGCGATCTTCTCCTCGGCCTTGTCGAACATCTCGGAGAGCTGCTCCTCGACCGACTCGTGCGCGGCGTGGCGCGGCTCGCTTCCGGATGTCACCGGGGCGCCTCCAGCTCGTAGTAAGGGTTGTAGATCACCTTGCGATCGTCGCGGACCGCGATCCGGCCCCGCGCGGTGAGCTGCCGCCCGGGCTCGATGCCGACGATCGACCGGCGCCCGAGGAAGACCAGCGTGACCACGTCGCTGCCGTCGTAGAGGTCGGCCTCCAGCGTCGGCAGGTTGGTGCGAGGAGTGTACGCCACTGTGCGCAGCCGGCCGGACACCGAAACGATCTGACCCCGCCGGCACTCGCCCGCCGGGACGGCGCCGCACTTGGCGCTGTCCCGCTGCAACTCCTCCGCGTCCAGCTCCGAGTCGGTGGCGGTGAGCCGGCTCAGGAACCGGCGCAGACCGGTGCGCTCTTCGGTCGTCATGACTTCGCCGTCACCCTTCGTCGACGTGACGCAGTGTGCGCGTGTGCATGACCACCACGCTACGCCCGAATGCCGGCGGTGATCCACCTCACTCGGGCCGGCCCCCGTTCGCCGCCTGCTGCGCCGCGGCCTGGCCCTGCTCGGCCATCTCCTTCGGCAGCCGCATCGGCAGCGGCTCACGCACCGGGCGGGGCTCGTTGTCACGCACCACGACAAGGCCGGACAGCACCTCGCCGAGGACGCCCTCCCGGCCCGGCTCGGCGGCGGCAGCGCCCTGGTAGAGCGCCCGGACCATCCAGCGCGGCCCGTCCACGCCGACGAACCGCACGTCCGCCGGGCCGTCCGGGGTGTTCACCCGGGCCAGCAGCTCGACGCCGTACTTCCCGTCCACCTCGCGGGCCGCGACCCCGTCGGCGGCCATCGCGCCGGCGATCTCCTCGCGGATCTCCGGCCAGATCGGCTCGGTCCGCGGGGCGGCGAAGACACCCAGCTGCAGGGCGCTCTCCCCGTCGACCAGGACGACCTGCTCGACGCCGCCCTCCGGGTTGGCCTGCACCCGGACCTCGACGCCCTCGAGCGCCGGGATCAGGAGGCTGCCGAGGTCGAGCCGCTGCACCCCGGCCGGGGCGTGCTTGGCGTCCCACGGGCCGAACTCGGGGGCCGCCGCCTCGCCGTCGGAGGCGAGGCTCTCGGCGAGCGCCTTGGAGGGCGGCGCGTCGGCCGCGCGAACGTGCTTGGCGCCACCGCGCTTACGGGAGAACATCTTTGCCAGCCTTTCCTAGTGTCGACGAGCTCTACAGGGCCTGGTGGCCACCGGTCGAACCGTGTCCGCCCGAGCCGCGCGCGGTGTCGTCGAGCGTGTCCACGGCGTGGAACACCGCCCGCTCCACCCGCTGGATCACGAGCTGGGCGATCCGGTCGCCCCGGGAGATCTTGACGGTGTTCTCCCGATCGTGGTTGATCAGGTTCACCAGGATCTCACCGCGGTAACCGGCGTCGACCGTACCGGGCGCGTTGAGGACCGTCACCCCCAGCCGAGCGGCCAGCCCGGAGCGCGGGTGCACCAGCCCGACGAAGCCGTCCGGCAAGGCGATCGCGACTCCGGTGCGGACCTTCACCCGCGCGCCCGGCGCGATCTCCGCCTCCTCGGCCGCGACCAGGTCGGCCCCGGCGTCACCGGGGTGCGCGTAGGCCGGCAGGGGCAGATCCGCATCGAGGCGGAGAACCTTGACGTTCACGTCGGTCACGGGGGCGTTCCTCACTGGCACGGGCACTGCGGGCGGCAACTACCCTGCCATCCTGCCGCGCCCCGCCACGGAGGCGCGCCGTACCCTTCGAGGGTGACACCCGAGTCCCCGGCCCGCACGGTGGCGGCCCATCAGGAACGGATCGGCGTCCCGTGGTGGGCGTGGCCGTCCTCCTTCGCGGCGGGCGCGATCCTGGCCACCGAGCTGATGCTGGGCCTGCCCGAGCTGCCCGTCTGGGCGCCGTACGCGGTGCTGCTCCCGTTGAGCCTGCTGCTGCCGGCCCTGCTCGGCCGCTGGCGGGTGGAGGTCACCCCGGACGAGTTCCGGGTCGACGACGCCCGGCTGCCGGTCGAGTTCGTCTCCGGCGTGGTGGCCCTCGACCCGGCCGGCAAGCGTGAGGTGCTGGGCGTGGGCGCGCACCCGCTGGCCTTCGTGGTGCAGCGGGCCTGGATCGGCACCGCGGTGCAGGTGCTGCTCGACGACCCCGCCGACCCCACGCCGTACTGGGTGGTGAGCACCCGGCGGCCGGTCGAGCTGGCCACCGCCCTGCTGGAGGTCAGCCGCCGAGCTCGCGCCGAGCGGCCGGTTCCCTGACCGCCCTCTTGCGCAGGTCCTCGTTGACCTTGTCGCCGACCGTGCGGGTGGCCCGCCGGTTGAGGTAACCGGCCACCGCCGCGCCGGTGAGCATCGGCCCGAACGTGGTCAGGTTGCGGCCGAACCGTTTCAGCAGCGACTTCTGCAGCTCCTTGCGGGACGCCGTGCCGAGCACCGCGACCCCGACACCGGGCACCATCGGGTTCACTCCGCGCCGGCCGGACCACGCCTCGATCAGTTTCAGGGCGCGTTCCGGGACGGCGCCGGTGATCGGCTGCCCGTACAGCTCGTGCAGCTCGCCGATCAACTTGATCTCGATCGCCACCACGGCGACCGTCTCGGCGGCCAGCAGCACGGGCGCGGAGAGCAGCGCCGGGGTGGCCACCCACTCCACCGAGGCGATGCCGCCGCCGGCCGCGCCCACCCCGGCCGTGGACCGGGCGGCGTTGCGGATCAGGCGCTCCGCCAGCGCCTCGTCGTCCATCTCCGGGAAGTGCCGGCGCAGCGTGTCCCGATCCCGGACCGGGACGTGCGGGGCCACGTCGGTGACCAGGTCGGCGATCCAGCGCAGCGCGGTCGTCGGCCGGAACACCCGGCCGAGGTCACCACGCTTGCGGACCTGCCCGGCGAGCCGGCCGATGAGGCGCCGGCGGCCGCCGGGTTCCAGATCGTCCGCGGTGAGGGCGGCAACGAGCTCGACCTCGGTGCCGGGCTCCGTCTCTCCCATCGTCGTCCTTCCCGTCGTCGTCACCGGTCATGTGCCCGGTGACGCCCCCGGGTCAAACCCCCGTGAACGCCGTACGCCCGACCGCGGAATCCGCGATCGGGTGGTGACGCGCGCTGCGCGCGAGTGCGCTCAGGCGCACTCGCGGCAGATCAGCTCCCCGTTGCGCTCCGTCGCCAGCTGGCTCCGGTGGTGCACGAGGAAACAGCGGGAGCAGCGGAACTCGTCGGTCTGCATCGGCAGCACCTTGACGGTGAGCTCCTCGTCGGCGAGGTCGGCGCCGGGCAGCTCGAAGCTCTCCGCCACCTCGACCTCGTCGACGTCGACCGCGCCCGACTGAGAGTCGGCACGACGGGCCTTGAGCTCCTCGAGGCTGTCCTCGCCGAGGTCGACCTCATCGCGACGCGGGGCGTCGTAGTCGGTGGCCATCGGTTCTCACTCTCCTGTATCGATGTGTCACTTGGCGTTTGTAACGCTTATGACAGGCTTTCGGTTCCCGGTTCCGCTGGACGATTTCTGACACCTTCGACACCAGAAACGGCCCTGGCGGGCGCGGAACCTTACCGCTGTCGCGGCAGGCTTGTACGCGCTCCGGCCGCACATTGTTCCCGATGTGACCGAGGCGACATCAAAGTAGGGGCACCAAGCTCTGGATCATCGTCAACGCGCCGGAACCATTCCCTGTTTCCGCACCCCTGGCGGACAGACGCTAACCTCTCGACAGGTCCGGGCACCTCACCCGGGTCCGCCGTTCGATCCTGGAGCCAGCCCCATGAGCTTTGCCCGCGTCCGAGCGCTCGTCGTCGTCGGCGTGCTCGCCGTGGCCGCGGTGGTCTTCGTCGTCGTCGCCCTCTTCCGGGACACGCAGCGTGGATCCACGAACGGCGCCGACTGCCCGGCAGGTGCGCCGCTCGCCGACATCCGCCTCCCGGAGGACCCGGTCGAGGTCACCGTCAAGGTATACAACGGGACGAGCCGGAGTGGCCTTGCCGAGCAGGTTACCGACGAGTTCAAGAATCGGCGGTTCACCACGCAGGCGCCCGGCAAGAGCAAGACCAAGTTCGACGGGGTGGCCGAGATCCGGTTCGGCCCGGAGACCGCCGGCAAGGCGCAGCTGCTCCGGGCGTACTTCCTCGCCCAGTCGAAGATGGTCTACAACGCCAAGCGCAAGGGCCCGGTCATCGACATCATCATCGGCGACCAGTTCCAGCAGCTGGCCACCACGACCGAGGTCAACCAGTCGCTGGGCGCGGTCGGCGAGCCGACCCTGCCGCCCGGCTCCTGCCTGATGCCGGTCCAGCCCAGCAAGGACACCGAGTAACGTCACGGGCCGCCCGCCGCGTCCAGCTCCACCAGCGCGCCGTGCAGGGCGGGGAACAGCGCCGGCGGGGCCGCGACCAGCATCTCGCGGCCGGCCGGCGCGCCGTCGAGGCCGGCCACGATCAGGCCCGCCTCGGCCGCGATCAGGCCGCCCGCCGCGTGGTCCCACAGATTCAGGCCCTTCTCGAAGTACGCGTCCAGCGAACCCTCCGCCGCCAGGCAGAGATCCAGGGCCGCCGCGCCGAACCGCCGGATGTCACGCACCCGGGTGATCAGGCGGGCCAGCACCGCCCCCTGATGGGCCCTGCGCCGCGCGTCGTAGCCGAACCCGGTGCCGACCAGCGTCTGGTCCAGCGTGGTCCGTACCGAGCCGCTGAGCCGCCGCCCGGCCCGCCACGCCCCGCCGCCCCGGGTCGCCGTCCACTCGTCACCGGTGGCCGCGTTGATCACCACCCCGGCCACCACCTCGCCGTCCCGCTCCGCGGCCAGGGAGACCGCGTACTGCGGCAGGCCGTAGAGGTAGTTGACGGTTCCGTCGATCGGGTCGAGGATCCACCGGACCGCGCCGGGGGCCGGCTCCGCCGAGTCGCCGTACTCCTCGCCGAGCACCCCGTCCCCGGGCCGCTCGGCCGCCAGCGCCGCCACCACCTGCCGCTCGACCGCCTTGTCGGCCGCCGTCACCACGTCGGTGTCGGTGCTCTTGGTCTCGACGTCGCCGATCGCCTCGTCGCGCATCCGCCGGGCCGTCGCGGCCGCCTCCCGCGCCACGCGGACGGCGATCGCCAGCAACTCGCCGGGCGCCGTCACCACCGAAATCTCGCTCACCTTCAGGTCCTTTCCGCCGATACCATTCTCGCGTCAGGCGCTTCTGACGAGGTCGTCGGGCCCCGGCGGCGTGCTGTGGTCGGAGGATCTCGGTGAGCGGCGCTACAATTCACCCCTGCCCACGCTTCACGGACACCGACCACCGGGACGGTTCGTGACCCGGGGGTCCCCAAAACCGACTCCGGCGACAGTCGCCCCCGCGTGCTGCGCTGGACCGTGGCCGTGCCCAATCTCATCGCCTCCGGAAGGTCATTCGTGACAGAAGCCCACCAGAACGGTGCCGACGTTCGCTCTCTCACCGAGGCCTTGATCACCCATGCCCAGGGTGCTGGCGGGCAACTCACATCGGCCCAGGTCGCGCACACGCTCGAGTCTGCCGCGGTGAACCCGGCGCAGGCCAAGAAGATCCTGCGCGGCCTGGTGGACGCCGGTATCACCGTCGTCGTCGACGGCTCCGCCAGCACGCGGCGCCCCAAGGTGGCGGCGGCCCGCTCCACCACTCCGGCGTCCCGGGCGACCACCGCCAAGACCGCGCCGGCCAAGAAGGCGGCGCCCGCACCGAAGCAGGCGACACCCGCCGGCGCCGACCCGGCGAAGAAGGCCGCTCCGGTCCGTAAGGCCGCCGCGGCCAAGGTGGCCCCGGCCAAGAAGGCCGCTCCCGGCGAGGGCGCGCCCGGCGAGGAGATCAGTCCCGAGGAACTCGCCGCCGCCGTCGAGGACGTGGTGATCGAGGAGCCGCCCGCCGCGGTCGCGGCCGCTGCCACCGACGCCGCCGCCTCGGCCACCGACGGCGACTTCGAGTGGGACGACGAGGAGTCCGAGGCGCTCAAGCAGGCCCGCCGGGACGCCGAGCTGACCGCCTCCGCCGACTCGGTCCGCGCCTACCTCAAGCAGATCGGCAAGGTTCCGCTGCTCAACGCGGAGCAGGAGGTCGAGCTCGCCAAGCGGATCGAGGCCGGCCTGTACGCCGCCGAGCGGCTGCGCGCCGCCGAGGACGGCGAGGAGACGCTCGAGCGCAACTTCGAGCGCGACCTCAAGTGGATCAACCGGGACGGCGAGCGGGCGAAGAATCACCTGCTCGAGGCCAACCTGCGGCTCGTGGTGTCGCTCGCCAAGCGGTACACCGGCCGTGGCATGGCCTTCCTCGACCTGATCCAGGAGGGCAACCTCGGCCTGATCCGCGCGGTCGAGAAGTTCGACTACACCAAGGGCTACAAGTTCTCGACGTACGCCACCTGGTGGATCCGGCAGGCCATCACCCGCGCCATGGCCGACCAGGCCCGCACCATCCGCATACCGGTGCACATGGTCGAGGTCATCAACAAGCTCGGCCGCATCCAGCGCGAGCTGCTCCAGGATCTGGGCCGTGAGCCCACTCCGGAGGAGCTGGCCAAGGAGATGGACATCACGCCGGAGAAGGTGCTGGAGATCCAGCAGTACGCGCGTGAGCCGATCTCGCTGGACCAGACGATCGGCGACGAGGGCGACAGCCAGCTCGGTGACTTCATCGAGGACTCCGAGGCGGTCGTCGCTGTCGACGCGGTCTCCTTCTCGCTGCTGCAGGACCAGCTCCAGCAGGTGCTGCAGACGCTGTCCGAGCGTGAGGCGGGGGTGGTCCGGCTGCGGTTCGGCCTGACCGACGGCCAGCCGCGCACGCTGGACGAGATCGGCCAGGTCTACGGGGTTACCCGGGAGCGGATCCGGCAGATCGAGTCCAAGACGATGTCGAAGTTGCGTCACCCGTCCCGGTCGCAGGTTCTCCGCGATTACCTCGACTAGGCCGTTTGGTCAACTTTACGTGTCCCAATGGTCACCACCCGTATATCAACGGGTGGTGATCAGACCGTTGTGCAGAAGTGATCGTTGACGTGGCACCCTTGGATCACGGCACACTAGCTAGACCAACGTGTGACCTCGGTCCCCCCGGGGCACAGTGGGAAGGCTGCAACGGTGCAGGGTGTTGCACGATGTGTGAGCAGTAGCCGAGGAACATGTTCATCGGTGACGAACAGAGGAGGAAGGCGATGACCCCGACCCTCACGCCGCCGGCCGGAAGTGTGGCCGGCCCCGCAGCCGATGAACGGTGCGACCGCTGCAATGCAGCCGGGAAGCTCCGTTTGACCCTGGCGGGTGGCAGTGAACTGGTTTTCTGTGGCCACCACGCCAACCGGTACGCCCCGGACTTGGTGAAGATCGCGGTGCAGTTCAAGGCCGATCCCGAGTTCACCTGGCGCGGCGCGGACATGATGTCGAACTCCAGCAACTGAGGTCTGTTCGCGACCTACCTCGAGTTCGCTCGTCGTAGGTCGACAACGGCGGCCTTCACCGTCGCGAACAGACCTCACCAGCGAGCAGCGGCCCCCAAACGACGAGACCTGAACAAAAGGAAGGGCGCTCCCCCTGCAGGGAGCGCCCTTTCTGCCGTCCTGGGAGGCCGCTAGCCGTCCCAGAGCGCCTCGACGGTGGTGCCGAGTGCCCGGGCCACTTTGATGGCCAGATAGACCGAGGGAGCGTAGTCGCCGGACTCCATCGCGATGACGGTCTGCCGGCTCACCTGAACCTCGGCGGCCATGGTCTGCTGGGTGAACCCGGCGGCCTTGCGCGCCACACGGATCCGGGCGCCGATCGCGCCACCCGCCTCGGTGGCCCGCACCGGGCCGGCCGGGGCCATCAGTCCTCGTCCCCGACGGCGAGGGCGTCCTGGCGGCGCACCTTGCGGGTGACCCGGCCCTGGACCACCGCGCCGCCGGCGAGGCCGATGGCGGCGCCGATGATGCCCATCCACCACGCGTCCGACTCGGGGAAGACGTGGTAGTAGAGGCCGACGATGAAGACCAGGTAGGGCAGGCCGGTCAGCGTGGAGATCAGCAGCCGCTTGCGGCTCCACTCCCGCGGCGTGGTGTCGACCCGGCGGCTGCGCACATAGGCCGGGCGGAGCATGAGCGGCAGCAGCAGCGCGGCGAGGACGATCGCCAGCGGCCAGGCCACCGGCTCGCCGAACACCCAGACGAGGGCCGCGGCGGTCCAGGGAACGGCGATCGCCTGCACCTGGGCGACGGTGGTGGCGCCCTCATACCACCGGAGGCGCTCCCGCTCGTCGCGGCCGTAGAGGTCACCGTCGAAGTCGAGGTTCCAGCGAACGAATCGATCCATCAGCGTCGTGGTCATGCATCAATGATGATGTTAAGGAGACTTGACGTCAAGTCCTCTTAACGTCAAATCTCCTTTACATCTCTGCCCGCGGCTCAGAGGGTCTGGATCGTGGCGATCCGCTCCTCCAGCTGTTCGATCGTCGCCTGCGCGCTGGGCGGCCCGCCGCAGATCCGCCGAAGCTCCGCGTGGATCTTGCCGTGCGGCAGGTTGGTCCGGTGGTGATGCGCCGCGACCAGGGTGTTCAGCTGGCGGCGCAGGCTGTTGCGCCGCTCCCCCGCGCTCATCGGGACGACCGGCTCCCGGACCACCGGCTCCGCGTTCCTCACCTGATCGGCCTGCTGCCGCTTCTGCGCGGCCATCTGCTCGGCCTGCCGCTTGTTCAGCAGCGTCGTCACCTCCTCCGGGGTGAGCAGGCCGGGCAGGCCCAGATAGTCGGCCTCCTCGGGAGTGCCGGTCCGGGCCGCCATACCGAACGACGTGCCGTCGTAGATGACCTGGTCCAGCTCGGCGACCGCGGACAGGGCCTCGAACTTCTTGTCCAGGTCGCCGAGCGCGTCCTCGGCCTTCTGCGCCCGCTCCAGCGCGGTGTCGTCGAGGCCGTCCTTCTCCTTCGGCGCGCCCAGCACGTGATTGCGCTGCGCCTCCATCTCGCTGGCCAGCCCCAGCAGATGCGGGACGCTCGGCAGGAACACCGTGGCCGTCTCACCCTCCCGCCGGGCCCGCACGAACCGGCCGATCGCCTGCGCGAAGTAGAGCGGCGTGGAGGCGCTGGTGGCGTACACCCCGACGGCCAGGCGCGGGATGTCGACACCCTCGGACACCATCCGGACCGCGACCATCCAGCGTTTCTCCGAGGCGGCGAACTCGGCGATCCGGCCGGACGCGCCCTCGTCGTCGGAGAGCACGATGGTGGCCGGCTCGCCGCTGATCTCGTGCAACAGCTTCGCGTACGCCCGGGCGGACTGCTGGTCGCTCGCGATGACCAGGCCGCCGGCGTCCGGCATGCCGTGGTCACGGATCTTCGTCAGCCGGGCGTCGGCGGCCCGCATCACCTGCGGCATCCAGTCGCCGCGGTGGTCCAGGGCGGTACGCCAGGCCTGCGCGACCAGATCCTTGGTCATCGGCTCGCCGAGCCGGGCGGCCAGCTCGTCACCGGCGTTGGTGCGCCAGCGGGTCTCCCCCGAGTACGCCATGAACAGCACCGGCCGGACGACCCGGTCCTTCAGGGCGTCGGCGTACCCGTACACCGAATCGGCCTTTGATCGTTGAATGCCGTCGCCGCCGCGCTCGTAGCTCACGAACGGGATCGGGTTCTCGTCGGAGCGGAACGGGGTTCCGGTGAGCAGCAGGCGGCGCACGGCCGGCTCGAAGGCGTCCTTGACCCCGTCGCCCCAGGTCCGCGAGTCACCCGCGTGGTGGATCTCGTCGAGGATCACGAACGTGCGCCGGGTCAGGGTGCGCCGCTTGTGCACGGCAGGCGCCATGCCGACCTGGGCGTACGTCAGGACCGCCCCGTGGAAGTCCCGCGACGAGTGCACGTCGGAGTTGCGGAGCCTCGGGTCGAGCTGGATGCCGACCCGGGCCGCCGCGAGCGACCACTGGGTCTTGAGGTGCTCCGTCGGGCAGACCACGGTGACCGCGTCACAGGTGCCGTCGACGAGCATCTCGGCGGCGATCCGGAGCGCGAACGTGGTCTTCCCGGCGCCGGGCGTCGCCACGGCCATGAAGTCCTCGGAACGGCGTCGCAGGTACGTCACCATCGCCTTCCGCTGCCAGTCCCGCAGCGGCGGAAAGATCTCCAGATTCGGCACAGGCGGGCTCAAGCTGCCGTAATCCCTTCGTCCATGGAAAAACCTCCGCGATCACGGCGCGGAGGCGGCTCCCAGCATAGCCGGAGGAGGGTTGCCGGACGGCTCCTACGGCACGGCCACCGGAGCCGACCAGCGGCGGTAGAGGGCCAGCAGCCGCACCCCGGTGATCAGCGTCGCCGCGATGGTGAGCGGGACCAGCCCGGTCAGCGACAGCCGGTGCAGGACGGCCACCAGCACGGCGCCGAGCAGCGCCGCCATCGCGTAGATCTCCCGTTGCAGAACCGCCGGGATCTCGCCGGTGAGCAGATCGCGGGCCAGGCCGCCGCCGATCGCCGTGAGCATGCCCACCAGGCACGCGCCGACCGCCGGCACGCCGGCGTCGAGCGCCTTCAGCGTGCCGGTCACGGTGAACAGGCCCAGGCCGGCGGCGTCCAGCACCAGCACGACACGGCGCATCCGGTGCAACGCCGGATGCAGCCAGAAGACAGCGACCGAGGCGGCCACGGCGGTCACCGCGTACCGCCAGTCGGCGAACGCCAGCGGGGGCACCGCGCCGATCACCACGTCGCGCATGATGCCGCCGCCGAGCGCGGCCGTGAAGCCGGCGAACGCGACGCCGAACAGGTCGAGTCGTTTCGCGACACCGGCCGAGGCGCCGGACGCGGCGAACACCGCCACCCCGATCAGATCCGCGACGAGCAGCGGATATCCGCCCGTCACGCCGAGATCAGGCCTTCATGGCTTCGTAGATCTCCTTGCACTGCGGGCAGACCGGCGAGCCCTTCTTCGGGGTCTTCGTCACCGGGAAGGTCTCGCCGCAGAGAGCGATCACGTGCGTGCCCATGACCGCGCTCTCGGCGATCTTCTCCTTGCGCACGTAGTGGAACATCTCCGGACCGGTGTCGGCGTCCTTGGTCTCCGGACGTTCCAGGATCTGGGTGCTCACGGGTATCTGCCCTTCAGGAAAAATGGCCAAGCTTCGACCGCCAAGTCTGACACCTCGCGGCGGGCCGGTCCAACGACAACGCTGCCGGTAAGAGGCCTGCGACAGGACCACAAGATCGACGTACGGTGGCGGGTGTGACTGATTTCTCGATTCGATACGGCGAGCACGTGGCCCGGGCGCGCCGGGACGGCCGCCCCGTCGTGGCCCTGGAGAGCACGATCATCTCGCACGGCCTGCCGCACCCCGACAACATCCGGGTGGCCCGGGAGATCGAGCAGGCCGTCCGGGACAACGGCGCCGTCCCGGCGACCATCGGCATGATCGACGGCGAGGTGATCGTCGGCCTGGAGGACGCGCAGGTCGAGCGCCTCGCCTCGGCCCAGTCGGTGGCCAAGCTCTCGGTCCGGGACCTGGCGATCGCGGCGGCCCGGCGCGCCGACGGGGCCACCACCGTCGCGGCCACCAGCGCGATCGCCGCGGCCGCCGGGATCGGCGTGTTCGCGACCGGCGGGCTGGGCGGGGTGCACCGGGAGGCGAACGTCACCTACGACGAGTCCGCCGACCTGACCGCCCTGGCCCGCACCCCCATCGTGGTGGTCTGCGCCGGGGTCAAGTCGATCCTGGACGTGGGCGCCACCCTGGAACGGCTGGAGACCCTCGGCGTGTCGGTGGCCGGCTACCGGACCCGGCGGTTCCCCGGTTTCTTCATCACCGACGGCGGGTTCGACATCGACTGGGCGCTGGACTCGCCCGAGCAGGTGGCCGACTTCATCCGGGCCCGCGCCGGGCAGGGCGTCGCGGAGAGCGCGCTGGTGCTGGCCAACCCGCTGCCGGCCGACGAGCAGCTGGACCCGGCCCTGCACGACCGGACCCTGGCGAGCGGGCTGAACCTGCTGGCCGAGCAGAACATCACCGGCAAGGCGGTCACCCCGTTCCTGCTGGGCCACTTCCACGCCAGCACCGAGGGCCGGAGCCTGCAGGTCAACATCCGGATCATCCTGCGCAACGCCGCCCTGGCCGCACGGATCGCCGCGGCGGTGGACAGCGGCTCGGCGGCCCCGGTCGGCTTCGCCGTCCCGGCGTGACGGCCCGGTCATGATCATCGTGGTCGGCGACCTGGTCACCGACGTCCTGGTCGAGCACGACGGCCCGGTGCGGGCCGGCTCGGACACGGACGCCGTGATCCGGGTCGCCGGTGGTGGCCAGGCCGCGAACACCGCGGCCTGGCTGGCCCACATCGGGCGGGCGGTCACCCTGGTCGCGGCGGTCGGCGACGACCGGGCCGGCCACGACCGGGTGGCGGAGCTCGAGGCCGCCGGGGTGCGATGCGCGGTCCGGGTCCACCCGGGCGTGTCCACCGGCAGCGTGGTGGTGCTCACCGGCGCCGCCGACCGCACCATGATCACCGACCGGGGCGCGTCCCTGCGGCTCGCGCCGGACCACGTCACCGAGATCATCGCGGCCGCCCCGCCCGGCTCCCACCTGCATCTGTCCGGCTATCCGCTGCTGCACGCCGGGTCCCGCCCGGCGGGCCTGGCGGCCCTCACGGCAGCCGCCGGCCACGGGCTCACGGTGAGCGTCGACGCGGCGTCCGCGGCCCCGTTGCGGTCCGCCGGGGCTGCTGACTTCCTTGCCTGGGTACGCGGAACCGACCTGCTCCTGTGCAACGCCGACGAGGCCGACGTGCTGGCCGGGCCGGGCGAGGCGGCCGGGCAGGCGGGGCGGCTGACCGCGCACGTGCGCACCGTGGTGGTGAAACAGGGCGCGGCCGGCGCGGTGTGGGCCGGCCCGGACGGGACGGCGCGGCTGGCGGCCCGTCCGGTGCCGGTGGCCGACCCGACCGGGGCCGGCGACGCGTTCGCGGCGGGACTGCTCGGCGCGTGGCGCTCCGGCGCGGGACCGGAGGCGGCGTTGCGGGCCGGCGGAGAGCTGGGGGCGGCCGCGGTGGGCCGGGTGGGCGCCCGGCCGGCGCCGCGCTGACCGATCTCAGTCGGCGCGGTGGCGGACCTCGTCGACCACCTCGGCGTCGATGGTGATGTAGTCGGGTTCCTCGTGGGGCTGCTCCAGGGCGCGCCGCACGTCCTCACGGGCGGCGGCGTCGGCGGCCCGTTCGGCTTTCGACTTGGGTGGGCGGTCGTTCGCGATGAGGACCGCCATCCACGGCAGCAGGACCATGCCGAGCGCGCACAGGCTCAGCCAGAGCGGCAGCAGCGGCACCCGGGCGCTGATCAGGATGCCGCCGAGGATCAGGCAGGCGGCCCGCACGGACATCATGCTGACGTAGCGGATCTGCCGGCCGCGTAGCTGATCCGCCTGGCTGCGAGCGGCGTCGGTGATCAACACCGGGCGCTCCGGTTGTTTCTTCACGCGAGGGCTCCGATCGACCCCGCCATCCTCGCACCGGACGGGCCGTCCCGCCCAGCCGGGCGGGATCTAGGCCTCTTTCGCCGCTTTGGCCGCGGCCTTGGCCTCTTTCTTGTAGGCGCGGACCTTGCCCAGCGACGCGGCGTCGACGATGTCGGCGACGGATCGGTAGGAGCCCTCCTCGCCGTACCCCCCGGCGGCCTCGCGCCAGCCCTCCGGCCGCACGTCGTAGAGCTTGCCGAGCAGCGCCACGAAGATCTGCGCCTTCTGCTTGCCGAACCCGGGCAGCGCCAGGATGCGCCGGTAGAGCTCGGCACCGGTCGCCGCGTCCCGCCAGAGGTTGGCGGGGTCGCCGTCGTACTCGTCGGCGATGATCCGGCAGACCTCCTGCGCCCGCACCGCCATCGCTTTCGGGAAGCGGTGCAGCGCGGGCGGCTCGGCGAAGATCGCGATCAGCCGCTCCTGATCGAAGTCGGCGATCTCGGTGGCGGTCGGCTCGTGCCCGAGCCGCTGGGCCAGCACCCACGGTGAGGTGAACGCCTTCTCCAGGGTGATCTGCTGGTCCAGCACGATGCCGAGGGTCACCGCCAGCGGGTCGCGGTTGAGGAGGTCGTTGGCTTCGGCGGGCACCGGCAGGGAGAACGTCACGGCTCCATGATGTCAGGCTCGGCGTCGGCCTCGATCCGGCGGACCGCCTCGTCGGCGAGGGTCTGCAGGTCGCCGAGCTGCTCCTGGTCGAAGTCGCGGGGCCGCACGTCGAGCGCGCACAGTCCGCCGAGCACCACGCCGCCGCTGGTGACCAGGGGCGCCGCGATGTACGACCGGACGCCCTCGACGGTGACCAGCGGATTGTCCCGGAACCGCGGGTCCTCGGTGAAGTCGTTGACGTACCAGGCGGCCCGGGTCTGCAGCATCGGCAGGCAGAACGCCCATTCGATCGGGGTGCCGCCGGCCTCGCCGATCCACTCCGGGATCGGGCCGCGGCCGGCGAGGAAGACCTGCGCGCCGTTGAGCAGGACGGTGACGACGGCGAAGGGGGTCTCGATACGCTCCGCCGCGGATTCCACGATCTCGGTCAGGTAGGGCCGCTCGGCGGGCCGGTCCACGCCGATCCGGGCCAGGTCCCGCAGCCGCTGCCGGTCGCGCAGCTCGGGGTACATGTCCAGGCTCACGCCTTGACCGTCCGTGCCAGAGCCTCGTACGTGATGATCCGCACCTTGAGGGATCGGCCGGCCACCCGGCTCAGCTCACCGACCTCCATCACGTGTTCGGCGACGCGGCGCAGGTCGGCGGGGCTGGCGATCGGCCGGCGCAGGCCGAGCGCCTGCACGGACAGGCTCCATAGGCCGTCGGCCATCTGCGGCCCGACCAGGTCCGCCAGGGCCTTGACGGCGTCCTGCTCGGTCGGCTGGTCGTTGCCGTATTTCTCGATGCGGGCCATGGTGGCACCTCTCGCTGGCACGGTCAGAACAGTTCGATGAGGGGTTCGGCGTCGTCGTGGGCCGGACCGCCGGTCTGTGCGGCATGGGTGCTCCGCTGCCGGGACATCACGTGCTTGGACCGCAGGTCCTCGATGTTGATGACGCGTGCCAGGAGTTCCTCTTCGCTGAGGGTGCCGCGGGCGTAGGACGCGACGTCCTGGGCCTGCCGGCTGACGTCGGTGACCGCGTCGCAGACGTGTTCCAGCATCTGCCGGCTGATGTCCTGGAACTGCACGTGCCCGACCGCGCCGGTGGTCTCCACGGTGAGCGCGTCCGAGCTGCGCTGCACCTGCTCCGCGGCGCTCACGGTGTCCTTGAGGATGCCGCTGACCATCTCCGACATCTCCCGCTGGGCGTTGGCGATGCCGCCGAGCCGGCGGGTCATCGCCGTCTCCTCGTTCGTCGCCGGGATCTCCTCGTCGCTGTCGAACTGGCTGTCGTCGGAGAGCACCGAGTCCAGCCGGGCGGTGAGGTCGCCGATGCTGGAGCCGATGCCGTGCGCGGCCTCGGCGGAGCGGTGGGCGAGCTTGCGGACCTCGTCCGCGACCACGGAGAAGCCCTCACCCGCCTCGCCGGCCCGGACCGCCTCGATCATCGCGTTCAGCGCCAGGATGTTCGTCGCCCGGCTGACCTCCTCGATCTGCTTGACGTGCTGGTCGAGTTCCCGCATCTGGTCCACCAGCGTGCGGATCTGGTGGTCCCGGTGCAGGAAGTACGAGATCAACCGGCCGACCAGCTGGTCGTTGCTGGAGCTGACCTGACTCAGCTCGGTCTCGGTGCGGCTGAGGGTGCCGGCGAGCTGGGCGACGTCGCCGGCCATCACCTCCGCCAGCGAGTCGACCTTGACGAGCTGCTCGATGATCGCGTGCGCGGCCTCCCCGGTCTGCTCGATGACGTCGCGCACATGTCCGTCGACCACGTCGCAGTACGCCGGGACCGCGTCCAGGGCGGCGACCACCACGTCCGGGCGCAGAGTGTCGTCCTCCGGCTCGGCGGCGGCGGACCGCGTCAGCTTGCGGAGCAGACTTGACATGCGATACCTCCGTTTCGCCTGTGGGTCGTCGATCAGGCCCCGGGCAGAACCTGCTTGATCACGCCGAGGAGCTGGTCCGGCCCGACCGGCTTGACGAGCCAGCCGGTGGCGCCGGCGGCCTTCGCCTCGGCTCGCTTGGTCTGCTCCGACTCGGTGGTCAGCATGAGGATGGGGGTGAAGCGCATGCCCGGGGCCTTGCGGGCCTCGCGGGCGAAGGTGATCCCGTCCATCTGCGGCATGTTGACGTCGCTGATGATCAGGTTCGGCTTGACACCCTTGCTGAGCTTGTCCATCGCCTCCTTGCCGTGGCCCGCCGTCTCGACGGTGTAACCGGCCTTGGTGAGGATCGACTTGAGGCTCATGAGCATGGTGGCGGAGTCGTCGACGAGCATCACAGTGGTCATGGAGGATCGCTTCCCTGCTTGTTGGCTGGGCCGCTGCTCGCTCCGAGCAGCGGCAGCACCTGCGTCGCCAGGAAGGCGTCACTTGGTGCTGAAGAAATCTTCGGACGGAAAAGAAGCAGTGCCTGGAGCGCGCCGGTGTGCAGATGGTTGCAACGCCGCAGGCCCACCTTCGGGCGCTTGGCGGCACGCAGCCAGCCGGTCAGCTGCTCCACCTCGTCGACGGTGACCACGCCGATCAGGTTGGCGGTCTCCTCATGCAACTCGAGCGGCAAGACCGAGCACCTCCTTCATGTTGAGCACCAGCAGGACCAGGCCGTCGCCGAGCAGCGCGGTCCCGGAGAACTCGTCGGCGTAGGTGAGCAGACCCTCCATCGGCTTGAGGATCACGTCGACCTCGCGATGGAACGCCTCGACCAGCAGGCCGATCCGCTGGCCGTTGACGCTGACCACCAGGATCCGCCGGTCCTCGCCCTCGCCGGGCGACCAGGGCATGTCGAGGACCTGGGCCAGGTCGATCACCGGGACCACCTCGCCGCGCATCATCACCACGTCCTGGTGCAGCACCCGGCCCATCTCGCCGACCGGCACCCGGACCGTCTCGACGACCAGGTCGACCGGGATGCCGAACCGCTGCCCGCCCACGCTGACCACCATCACCTGGGTGACGGCCATGGACAGCGGCAGCCGCAGCCGGGTGGAGGTGCCGTGGCCGAACTTCGACTTCATCGTCACGGCGCCGCCGAGCTTCTCCACGCTGGCCCGTACGGCGTCCATGCCGACTCCCCGCCCGGAGAGATCCGAAACCTGATCGGCGGTGGAGAAACCCGGGCGGAACACCAGGTCGACCGCCTCGCTGTCGCTCAGCGTCTCCAGTTCCTCCTCGGAGATCAGGCCTTTCTCGTACGCCTTGCGCTTGACCCGCTCCGGGTCGACGCCCCGCCCGTCGTCCGACACCTCGACGATGACCGCGTCCCCGTCGGCGACCGCCGCGAGGGTGAGGCGGGCGGCGGGCGCCTTGCCCGCGGCGACCCGTTCGTCGGACGGTTCGATGCCGTGGTCCAGGCTGTTGCGCACCAGGTGCACCAGCGGGTCGCCGAGTGCCTCGATGACGTCCTTGTCGGCCATCGTGTCCTCGCCCTCGGTGACCAGTTCGATGGTCTTGCCGAGCCGGCGGCTGAGGTCGCGGACCAGCCGGGGGAACCGGCCGAAGGCCACCGACAGCGGCAGCATCCGGACGTCCATCACGGCGGCCTGGAGTTCCTCGGCGATCCGGTGCAGGCCGGCGTACTGGTCCTTGATCCGGCGGCTGAGCACCCGGCTGCCGAACTCCTCCTCGGCCGCGTCGGCGAGGAAGGTGAGCCCGTTCTTGGCCACGTTCAACTCGCCGACCAGCTCCATCAGCCGGTCCACCTTCTCCTGGTCGACCTTGAGGACCCGGGTGCCGACCTGACCGCCCGGGTCGTCGGCGCGTTTGTCGTCGGCGCGTTCCTCACGCCGTTCCACCGGTTCGACCGGGACCGCGGTGGGCACCGGGGCGGGGGCGGCCTCGCCGGCCAGCCGGACCACCGCCGCGATCAGTTCGTCCCGGCCGGCCTCGGTGAGGTCCTCGGCGATGCCGAGCGCCCGCGCGGCCGACGCGATCGCGTGCCGGACGGACCGGATCCGGGCGCCCTCGGTGACGGCGCCCTCCATGGTCAGGGCGCGGTGGGCGGCGTGCAGCACGGCCCGGGCGTCGGCGGCCAGCTCCGAGTCGATCATCGGGGTGACAGCGGCGAGGACCGGTTCCTCCACGTGCAGCGGCGGTTCGCCGCTGAGGTGCCGGGTGATCGCGTCCGCGTCCAGCTCGACGATCTCGATCTGGTCGGGCACGTAACGGAACAGGTACTCCAGCTCGCCGACGGCGGCCCGGGTGGCGACCCCGAAGGACAGCAGGCAGGCGTACTCGTCGTACTCCTCGGGGGCCGGCCAGGTCTGCGGCTGGACCACGTTGAGCTTGTCCAGGGCGGGCACCTGGCGGATCAGGTGCAGCGGGTCCTCGGCGCGGAAGAAGCAGTCGGTGTCCGGGGTGTACCAGACGAATCGCATCGTCGACGAGGTGGTGGCCAGCCAGGTGGAGGTCTCGGTCAGCCAGTCGGCGTCGAACCAGGCGAGCCACTGCGGCGCCGCGCTGATCACCCGGGCCGGGCCGGCCGACGCCGCGGTCGGCCCGGCGTCCTCGCCGCCGAGCGGGGCGCGCAGCCGGGTGATCAGGCCGGCCGCGTCGGTGCCGGCGCTGGACGGGAGCCGCTCGTGCGCGGTGACGTGGGCCAGCCAGCCGCGGATCAGGTCGAACGCGGCCAGCAGGTCGTCGGTCATGCCGGAGTCGAGGGCGAGCTTGCCGCCCCGTACCTGGTCGAGGAGGTCTTCGGCGGCGTGGGTGAGCCGGGTGAGCTCCGGGAAGTCGAACAGGCCGGAGGAGCCCTTGAAGGTGTGCGCGGCCCGGAACACCTCGTTGACCAGCTCCGGGTCGCCGGGCACACGCTCCAGCTGGAGCAGTCCCTCGTCGACCGAGGCGAGCAGGTCGTTCGCCTCGGCGAGGAACTGGGCGAGCAACGGATTCATGCCGCTTCGTCCTTCCCGGCGGTCAGCATCGTGGCGACCCGGACCAGCCGGTCACCGGTGACCGGTTTGACCAGGTAGAGGTTGGCGCCCGCCTGGTACGCCCGGTCCGCGTCGCCGGGCCGGTCCTCGGTGCTGATCATCACGACCGGGGCGGCGGTGCCGACCGTCTCCGAGCGCAGCGTCTCGACGCAGGTGTAGCCGTTCATCTTGGGCATGTTCACGTCCACCACGTACAGATCGAACTCGGCGCTGAGCGACGCCTCGACCGCCTCCAGGCCGTTCGCCGCCTCGCTCACCTCGAACCCGGCCTCGCTGAGCAGACTGTTGTGGTACATCCGCACCGTGGCGGCGTCGTCGACGACGAGCACCCGGGCTCTGGTCGCGGTTTCCGAGGTCATCACTTGGCTCCGGTCGGTCGCTGGTAGACGAGGCCCTCCGGCAGGCGGCTCGGCGTGAAGATCGGCGAGATGCGGCTCATCGACTCGGAGTGGCCGAGGAAGAGGTAGCCGCCGGGGCGCAGGGCGGCGTACAGGTTCTCCGCGGCCCGGCGGCTGGACAGCTCGTCGAAGTAGATCAGCACGTTGCGGCAGAAGATCACGTCGAAGTCGCGGAACGACCGCATCGACGGGGTGTCGCAGATGTTCACCTTGTGCAGGGTGACGGCGCTGCGGATGCCCTCGTCGACCTGGTAGCGGCCGGCGCCGACGGCGACGAAGTACTTGTTCAGCCAGGCTTTCGGCACCCGCTGCACGGAACGTTCGCCGTAACTGGCGTGCGCAGCCTTGGCGAGCACGTCGCTGTCGATGTCGGCGCCGTGGATCTCGACGTCCACATGGTCGATCTGGTCCCACTCCTCCAGGAGACGAAGTGCGATGGAGTACGGCTCCTCGCCGGTGGAACACGGCAGCGAGAGGATCTTCACCGGCCCGACGATCCGCCCGACCCCGCCCCGGGCCGCCAGCACGTTCGGCAGCACCGTGCTGAGCATCGCGTCGAACTGGTAGTCCTCGCGCAGGAAGTACGTCTCGTTGACGGTGAGCTGGTTGATCAGCTCCTGCAGCATGTCGCCCTTGTCGGACGTGCGCAGGGCGGCGAACCAGCTCGCGAACGTGTCGTACCGGGAGTTACGGATGCAGGTGTCGATCCGCTTGTCCACGAAGTAGCGCTTCGCCGCGGTGAAGTGAATGCCGGTCCGCTTGTAGAAGTACTCGCAGAACCGGGTGAAGTCGGCGTCGGTGAGCCCGGTGGCGGTGTTGCTCGCCATCACGCCGTCCCGGTCAACCGGGGCAGCGCCGAGTTCACCGTGAACCGCAGGAACGGATCGTCGGGGAACCGTTCCAGCGCCGCGCGCAGCAGGTCGGCGTCGTCCGGGCCGGCCGACGGCAGCATCGCGTCGATGGCGCCGGTGACCACGTTCGGGTGCGGGTCCTCGCAGATCATCCGGACCAGCCAGTCGTGCGCGTCGGGATGCTGCAGGTCGGCCAGGATCATCGCGGTCATCACCCGGACGTCGTGGTCGGGGGCGGCGAGCAGGTTCGGCAGCAGCGCCGGAACCGACCGGGGCATGGTGGCCAGCGCCGCCGCGACGGCGGTGCGCAGGGTGGCCTCGTCACTGGCCAGGTGTACGGCCAGGCCGCCCGCGACGTCCTCGGTGTCGTGCGCCGCCAGCGTGGTCAGCATCGACTCCAGGACCCGCGGGTCGTCCTCGGTGCCGACCCGGGCCAGCAGGTCGGGCACCGCCTCCGGCGTCTCGGCCAGGCCCAGCGCCGCCTCGCGCCGGCAGTCCGGGTCCGGGTCGTCCAGCTGGGCCAGGAGCGCCTCGACCGGCGGCCTCTCCGGCAGCGCCTCCTCCGGTTGCTGCGGAGCCTGCTTGCGGATGAGTCCCATGGTGCTCAACCTCTTCCTTGCGCCGCGCGTCAGCGGACCCAGTCGGCCAGCCGGTCAGCGATCTCGTACGAGGGCAGAACTTCGGTGGCGCCACCGCGACGGGCCAGCTCTCCCGGCATGCCCCACACCACCGCGGTCTCCTCGGATTCGGCGATGGTCCGGCCGCCGCCCTCCTTGACCGCGGCCATCTCGGTGGCCCCGTCGTCGCCCATGCCGGTGAGCAGCGCGCACACCAGCCGCTGCGGGTCGATGTAGCGCCGCGCCGAGGCGACCAGGCGGTCCACGCTCGGGTGCCAGCGGTACTCGGCGGCCGCCGGGACGGTCTTGACGATCAGCCCGTCGGTGCGGCGCGCCACCACGACGTCGGCGTTCCCCCGCCCGATGTAGATGTTCCCCCGCTGCACGTTCATGATCCGGTCGACCTCGTGCACCCGCAGCGGGCAGATCTCGTCGAGCCGCCGGGCCAGCGCCGCGGTGAACGACGCCGGGATGTGCTGCGCCACCACCACCGGCGCGCCGAGCGTGGCGGGCAGGCCCGGCAGCAGGTCGGACAGCAGCGCCGGGCCGCCGGTGGACGATCCGATCAGGAGCAGGTCCACCGAGCCGACCGCACTCAGCTGCCGCCGGCCCGGCGGCGGGACGGCGGCCCTCTGCGTCTGCGCCCGGAGCCGGGCGCTCAGCCCACCGGCCCGTTTGATCCGTGACTTGGCGGCGCTGCGGACCTTGCCGACCAGCTCGGTCGCCACCTCGTCGATGTTCAGTGACACGGTGCCGCCCGGCTTCGGCACGTAGTCCACCGCGCCGAGCTCCAGCGCCTCCAGGGTCACCAGGGCGTTGTGCTCGGTCAGGGAGGAGACCATCACCACCGGTACGGGATGCTCCTCCATGATCTTCGAAAGGCAGGTGAGCCCGTCCATCTCCGGCATGTTGATGTCCAGGGTCACCACGTCCGGTTGAATGCGGCCGAGTTGTTCGAGGGCGTCCACGCCGTTGCGGGCGGTGTGCACCTCGAAATCGCCGGCCTCGGCCAGGATCCCCTTGAGCGCACGACGCATCAGCGCCGAGTCATCGACGACCAGTACGGAGGTGGGGGGCACCGGAGACTCCGATCAGACGGTGGCGAGAGCCTCGCCGACGAGGTTCTCGCACAGTTCCGCGGCCTGGTCCGCCTGCTCCGCGGCGAGCAGCTGGTCGACCTGGACGAGCAGCAGCATCCGCTGCTGATCGGGCAGGTTCGCCACCCGGGAGACCACCCGGGCCTGTTCCGCCGAGAGTTCCGGCGCCGGTTCGAGGACGTTGCGGCCGACCCGGGCGACCTCGGCCACCGAGTCCACGATGAACCCGGTCCGGACCCCGCCGATGATCAGCACCACGATCCGCTGGCGTTCGTCGCGTTCCGAGCGGCCCAGCCCGAGCCGGGTCCGCAGGTCCACCACCGGCAGCACGGTGCCGCGCAGGTTGACCAGGCCCTCGACGAAGTCGAAGGACTTCGGCACCCGGATCAGCGCCGCCGGCACCCGGATGATCTCCTGGACCGCGTCGACGTCGACGGCGTACTCCTCGTCGTCGAGGCGGAACACCACGAACAGCTCCTCGTCGCCGCGGCCGTCGTCGGCCGCGCCACCCGGTTCGTCGGCCATGTCGTACTCGTCCTCCCGCCGGTAGTCGGCGATCTCGTTGCGTACCTCCGGCGAATCGAACATCCGGTTCACGCTCAGCACCGACACCAGGCGTTTGCCGTCCTCGAGCCGGCACACCGACTCCACCTCGGTGCTGCGCCCGTCGCCGGTCACCACGGTGGGCAGCGGGGCGACCAGCTGGTGCGGCACCCGCAGCACCTCCCGCACGGTGTCCATCACCACGCCGACCACGCCGCCGTCGATGGAGACCACCACGATCCGGTTCTGCGGTTCGAGGGGCGTCACCGGCAGCCCGAACACCCGGCGCATGCTCACCACCGGCAGCAGCCGGCCGCGCAGGTCGATCACGCCGAGCACCCGGCTGCCCGCGTTCGGCACGTGGCTCACCGACTCGGGCGCCTGGACGATCTCCTGCACCTGGTCGATCGGGAGCGCGTACTCCTGGCCCTCCACCGCGAAGCTGACCAGCTCCAGGGTGTCGTCCAGCTCGGCGTCCTCGTCGGTCTCGGCCGCGAGCCGGGTGACCGCGGTGCTGTCCCGGCCGGTCCGTTTCTCGGATAGCCGGGAGAACTGGCTGCCGATCAGGCTGTCCACGTCCAGCACGGTGGTCATCTCGCCGTCCCCGGACTTGATCACCCCGACCAGCACGTCGGAGCGGACCGTGGCCTGCACCGCGTCGGCCGGCTCCACCTGCTGCGGGTCGATGCTGATCACGCTGGCCACCCGGTCGACCACGAAGCCGAGCGGCACGCCGCCGTCGACCACGATGACGCGGGTGGTCTCGTCGTGTTCGGCCTGCTGCATCGAGCAGCAGATGCGCAGGTTGACCACCGGCAGCACCCGGCCGCGCAGGTTCGCCAGGCCCTCCAGCGAGGGCGGGCCGAGCGGCACCTTGACCACCGCCGGCATCCGGATGATCTCCTGGACCCGGCGCATCGGGAACGCGTACCGCTCCCCCAGCATGTCGAAAGTCACGAAGTCGCTGTTCTCGTCGAACTCCTCGGCGAGATCGTCGTCGGCGTCCATCGGGTGTCCCTCCCCTTCCGGGCGCTCAGGCGGCGTTCTGCAGCTCGTCGGCGAGCGCGGCGATCTCCTCGACCGCGGCCGCGAGCTCCTCGGCGCCCTGTGCCTGCTCCTTGGCGGCCGTCGAGGACTGGGCGGCGAGCTGTTCGGCCTCGTTGGCGGACGACGAGATCTGCTCCAGCCCGACCTTGACCTCGGCGAGCACGCTGGCGATCTGCTCGGCCGACTCGCGGACCTCGGCGTTGCCGCCGCGGACCTGCTGCATGTCGCGCTCGATCTCCTCCAGCCGGGCGGTGGTCGCCTTGGCCGACTCCACCTCGGCCAGCGACAGCCGGCTGGTCTCCTCCAGGTCGGCACGAACCTCGACGATCCGGTCCTGCACCGACTTGACCAGGTCCTTGATCCGGTCGGCGTTGTCCGCCGAGTCGCGGGCCAGGTTACGGATGTCGGTGGACACCACCGCGAAGCCCTTGCCGAACTCGCCGGCCCGCGCCGACTCGACCGACCCGTTGACGGCCAGCATGTTGGTCTGGATCGACACGTTCGCGATGGCGTCGACGATCTTGTCGATGCGGCGGGAGATCTGCTCCAGCTCGGTGACCTTGCGGACGTTGTCGATGCCCTCCCGGGCCGCCGTGCCGATCGCGTTGATCATCGAGTCGACGGCCTCCTTGTTGGTGCCCAGCAGTTCGAGGATCACGTCGGCGCGCTCCACGGCGGCACCGCCCCGTTCCGCCGAGAGCTGGGCGCCCCGCTCGATCTGGTTGACCGCCTCGGCGGTCTGCTGGCCCTTCTCGGCCGCCGTACGCGCCCCGGTGTTGATCTCGTTGATCGCCACGTTGATCTGGGTGGCGGCCCGGTTGATCTCCTCCACCGCCGCGGACAGCTGCTCCGCCGCGGAGGCCACCTCCTCGGCGCTCTTGGCGATGTCGGTGCTGCTGCGCAGCGTCTCGGACACCTCGGCCAGCGACTCCGCGGCCTGCTCGCTCTGCCGCAGCGCCTGGGTCTGCTGGGCGACCGTCTGCAGCGACTCCTCGCACGCCGCGGACTGCTGCTCGGCCGCCGCGGCGATCTCCTCGGACCGCTGCTTGGCACTGCCGGCCGCCTTCATGGCCTGCACGGCGGCGGCGGCCATCTCGGTCGCCCCGGCCATGATCGTGCCCATGTCGGCGCGGATCGTCTCCAGCTGCGAGGTGATCGTCTTGCCCTTCTCCACCTCGCCCCGGGCCGTCTCGGCGGAGGTCTGCACCGCGCCGGCGATCTCGGTGACGCTGGTGCGCACCTCGTCGATCAGGTCGCGGATCTGCCGGGCGCTGCGCTCGCTGGTCTCGGCCAGCGTCCGCACCTCGTCGGCGACCACGGCGAAACCCTTGCCGTGCTGCCGGGCCCGGGCCGCCTCGATCGCCGCGTTCAGGGCCAGCAGGTTGGTCTGGTCGGCGATGTGCGCGACCGTCTTGACGATCTCGCCGATCTCGTCGGCCTGCTTCTCCAGCTCGGTGATGGTCGCCACCGAGGCCGACTGCCGGGTGGAGGCGCTGTCCACGTTCGCCAGCAGGTTGCTGATCCCGTTCCGGGTCTCGCCGAGCAGGCCCTGCAGCGCCTGGCTCAGGTCGGCGACCTGGCGGGTGGTCTGCTCCTGGCGGCCCACCCGCTCCTCGATCTGGTTCATCGCGGCCAGGCTCTGCTGGGTGGCGCCGGACGCCTCCTCGGCGCCGGCCGAGATCTGCTGCATCGACTCGGACAGTTGCCGGGACGCCTCGGCGGCCTCGGCGTTCTGGGCGGAGATCTCCGCGGTGGCCGACGCGATCCGCTCGGCCGCCTGCTGCTGTTTGGCCACCGAGCGGGCCTGGCGCCGGCTCGCGTCCGGATCGGCGCCGCGAGCCGGGCGGGCCGGGGCCGACGCCGCGGGGCGGGCGGCCCGGGCGCTGTCGGTGCTGCGGCCGCTGGTGGTGCTGGTGAGGGGCATGGGTGAACTCCCATCTGAGTCCGGTTGATCCGGCGCACGCGGGGTCGGATCCGCCGCGATCCGGGAGCACGACCTGAGCGGCCCCCTCCGACCAGGGAAATCCTGGCACTGGCCGAAACCTCGACGAGGAGATATTCATCGAGTTCACAGCGGGTTTGGCGGGATCCGGAACGGGCAAACGGGCGGTCTGACCCCACGCACTATCGAAAGGGCGACGATGAGCGACCCGCGTACCGACGGCGAACTGTCCAACACGATTCCCGCGGGAACCGACCCGGAGGAACTGCGCAACGGCGGACCGGCCGGCGAAGGCCTTCTCACCACCACCGGTGGCACGGCGGGGCCGGCCAGTTTCCCGGACCGGCCGCGTACCGGGCCCGGCGTGGCGAACCCGACGACCGGCGACGCCACCACCGGGGCGATGCGGGTCGAGGAGGAGTACACCAGCGACAACGCCGGCTGAACGGTCGGCTACCGTCCACCCTCATGCGCGCACTGGTACAGACCGTGAGCCGGGCGAGTGTGACGGTGGGTGACGAGGTGGTCGGCACGATCGAGGACGGCCTGCTGGTGCTGGTCGGGGTCACTCACGACGACACCCCGGCCAAGGCCGCCGAACTGGCCCGCAAGACCTGGGAGATGCGCGTCCTGGACGACCGGTCGGCCGCCGACCTCGGCGCGCCGCTCCTGGTGGTCAGCCAGTTCACGTTGTACGGCGACGCGCGGAAGGGCCGGCGCCCGAGCTGGAGCGCGGCCGCGCCGGCCGAGATCGCCGAACCGCTGATCGGCGAGTACGTGACAGCGCTGCGCGCCCGGGGAGCGACCGTGGAGACCGGCCGCTTCCGGGCGCACATGCTGGTGGAATCGGTGAACGCCGGACCGTGCACGGTCCTGCTGGAGCTCTGAGAACCTTCGGCGTGTGGAGTTCGGCCGGCATACACGCCCGAACTCCACACGCTGGTTCTGTCTAGAAGAACAGGCCGCGGCGCTGCGCGGACTGGCGCAGCCACTGGTCGAGGCGGGACACCCAGTCGATCTGGTCGGCGGTCGCGTAGTCGACGTCGAAGCTGCCGAACGCGTCGTGACCCTCGGTGAAGACACCGCCGCGCTTGTCCAGCTCCAGGACCACCTGCAGTTTCTGCGGGGTGGGCAGGAAGGTCAGCTCCAGCTGGTTGATGCCGCTCGCGTACTGCGGGGGCGGGTAGAACTCGATCTCCTGGTAGAACGGCAGGTGCTGCTCGACCCCGTAGATCCGGCCCTTCTCCACGTCGGCCTTGCTGAACCGGAAACCGATCTGCAGCAGCGCGTTGAGAATCCGCTCCTGGGCCGGCAGCGGGTGCACGGCGACAGCGTCCAGATCGGACTTGTCGACGGCGCGGGCCACCTCGAGCTCGGTCGCCAGGCCCATGGTCATGCCGTGCAGGCGCTGACCGTACAGATCCGTGATCGGGGTCTGCCAGGGCACCTCGAACCGGAACGGGACGTCGTGCCGGGCGCCGGGCTCCAGCTTGAACGAGCCGGTCAGCCGCTGGCGGTGGAACTCCTGGTTCGTCTGGTACTCACTGTCGCCGCTCTCCACCTCGACCCGGGTCGTCAGGCCGACCGCGACGTACTCGATGTCGGTGGCGTGGTCGCCGCCGACCACCTGCACCCGGCCCTCCAGGAAACCGCCGGGGTACGTGTTCGGGTTGGTGAGCACGGTGTCGACCGACGGGCCGCCGACCCCGAACGCCTGCATCATTCGTTTGAAGACCACGGTGGCTCCCTTTCCTAGGCCCCGCACATTATCGAGTTCCGGCAACACGCGCAGGTGACCCGAACGTCTGAGTTGTCGGCTTGTCGACGTCAGGGTTCTCCCCCATTCATGCCACCTGGACGCTGGCCTCACCTCCGCTTAACGCGCCGCGGACGAAGCTTGCCCTCACACCGGCACGAATGCGGTTGGCACGAACGAGACGTTATCGCGGGGAGGGGACTCAAAGTGGTCCTGGAGATGAAGGCGTCGGAGTCCATGACGGTTGAGAACAGCATGACCGACGAAGTCGAGCAGCTCGTCGACCTGGACGCCACGGACGAGCGCGGTGTCTCAGCCGACCTGGTCCGCGCCTACCTCAACGGTATCGGGCGCACCCGCCTGCTGACCGCCGTCGAGGAGGTCACGCTCTCCAAGCGCATCGAGGCGGGGCTGTACGCCGAGGAGAAGCTCCCCACGGCCGCCGCCGACCTGGCGCCCCTGCTGCGTGTCATCGCCGCCGAGGGCCGCGCCGCCAAGAACCACCTGCTCGAGGCCAACCTGCGCCTCGTCGTCAGCATCGCCAAGCGGTACACCGGCCGCGGCATGGCCTTCCTCGACCTGATCCAGGAGGGCAACCTCGGCCTGATCCGCGCCGTCGAGAAGTTCGACTACACCAAGGGCTACAAGTTCTCGACGTACGCCACCTGGTGGATCCGGCAGGCCATCACCCGCGCCATGGCCGACCAGGCCCGCACCATCCGCATCCCGGTGCACATGGTCGAGCAGGTCAACCGCATGGTCCGCGCCCGCCGGGACCTGGCCGCCTCGCTGGGCCGTGAGCCGAGCATCGCCGAGATCGCCAAGGCCATGGACGTGCCCGAGTTCCAGGTCATCGAGCTGATCTCGTACGACCGGGAGCCGGTCAGCCTGGACCAGGCCGTCGGCGAGGACGGCGAGAGCGCCCTCGGTGACTTCGTCGCCGCCGTCGACCCGAACGTGCCCGGTGAGGGCCACACCCAGGGCGAGCTGCGCAGCGAGGTGGAGATCGTGCTGTCCACCCTGTCCGAGCGGGAGTCCGCGGTGATCCGGCTGCGCTTCGGCCTGGACGACGGCCGGCAGCGCACCCTCGACGAGGTGGGCCGCGAGTTCGGTCTCAGCCGCGAGCGGATCCGCCAGATCGAGAAGGTGACGATGCTGAAGCTGCGTGACCCCGAGCGGGCGTCCCGGCTCGAGGCCTACGCCGTCTGATTCACACGCTCCGCAACCTCCGGGGGCCGGTGTCCGGCCGGGCCCCCGGGTCGCCGAACTCGACGGCGGCGTGCAGCACCGACCATCCGTCCGGCCGGGCCAGCACCGGGTTCAGCGTCAGCGACCGGACCCGCGGGTGCTCGTCGGCGAGCCGGCCCACCCGCAGCAGCAGATCGATCAGGGCGGCCCGGTCCACCGGGGTCGCCCCGCGGTAACCGTGCAACAGCGGCGCCGCCCGTGGCTCGTCCACGAGCGCCTCGGCGGCCCGGTCGGTGAGCGGCGCGGCCCGCCAGGCCAGATCACCCAGCAACTCGCTGGCGACCCCGCCCAGGCCGAAACCGATCACCGGGCCGAACGCCGGGTCCTCGACCATCTCGACAGTGCAGGCCACACCCGGCGGCACCATGGTCTGCACCAGGACGTCCGGGCCGAACTCGCCGGCCAGCTCGCGGTACGCCGTGCGTACCCCCGGCTCGTCAGCAACCGCGAGGCGCACCGCGCCGAGGTCGATCCGGTGCCGCAACGCACCGCCCGCCGCCTTGAGCGCGACCGGATAGCCCAGCTCAGCCGCCGCCGCGACGGCCTGCTCCACGTCACCGGCCAGAGTGGACGGGACCACCGGGATGCCGTACGCCGCGAGCAGCCCGGCCGCCGACTCGGCGGCCACCGCGGCCTCCGCCGCCTCCGGGTCCACTCCGGACAACACCGGCGTGATGCCCGGCGGACGGCGCAGCCAATCGGCGTAACCGACCACCCGCGACAGCGCGCGCACCGCCTCCTCGACCGACGGATAGGCGGGCACCCGCGGCGGCGCCTGACCGAAGACCATCGTCGCGACCGTCGGTTTCTCACCGGCCAGGGCGACGCTGGCGAGCGCGGCCGCGAAGTCCGCGTCCTCGTCGGCGTGCCGGCCCGGCATCGGCGGCGCGAACACCACCACCAGCGCGTCCACCGACGGGTCGACCGCCGCGTCGGCCAGCGCGTCGGCGAGATCGTGGGCGCCCGCCTCCGGACCGGTGTCGCGGGGATAGCCGCCGGCCACCTCCAGCCCGGCGGCCCGGCAGGCGACCACCGCCAGCTCGGACAGCGCGGACGAGTTGCCGACCACGGCGACCCGGCGGCCGGACGGCAGCGGCTGGTGGGCCAGCAGCATGCCGACGTCGAACAGCTCCTGCACGGTGTCCACCCGGATCACACCGGACCGGGCGAACAGGGCGGTCACCGCGTGCGCGTCCGGGCCCGGCGCGTCACCGGCCAGGCCCGGCGGGCGGGTCGCCGAGGCCACCGCCACCACCGGCTTGACCCGGCTGATGCGGCGGGCCAGGCGGGCGAACTTGCGCGGGTTGCCGAACGTCTCCAGGTACAGCAGCACGACGTCGGTGCCGGGATCGTCCTGCCAGTACTGCAGCAGGTCGTTGCCGGAGACGTCGGCCCGGTTGCCGGCCGACACGAAACTGGACAGGCCCAGGCCACGCCGGTCGGCCTCGGCCAGCAGCGCGACACCGAGCGCGCCGCTCTGGCTGAAGAACCCGACCCGGCCGGCCATCGGCAGGCGTGGCGACAGGGTGGCGTTGAGGCGTACCCCCGGGTCGGTGTTGGCGATGCCGAAGCTGCTCGGGCCGATCACCCGCAAGCCTGCCGCACGCGCCGCCTCGACCAGGTTGCGCTGCTGCGCGGCGCCCTCGGCGCCGGTCTCGGCGAAGCCCGCCGAGACCACCACACCCCCGCCCGCCCCGGCGCGGGCGGCATCCCGTCCGGCCTCCGCGACACGGTCGGCCGGGACGGCGATCAGGGCCAGGTCGATCGGGACACCGGCGTCGGCGGCGTTGCGGTACGCCGTGAGCCCCGCCACCCGTTCCGCGGTGGGATGCACCGGCACGACCTGGCCGGTGTAGCCGCCGTCGCGCAGGTTGCCGAGCATGTGGGCGCCGATCCCGTGCCCGGTCGCGCTGGCGCCGTAGATCGCGATGCCGCGAGGCGCCAGCAGCCGGGCGATCGACCGGGCCTCGGTCAGATGCTCGCGGGACTCCTGCACCTCCCGCGACTTCTCGGTCGGCTCGATCGGGAAGCTGAGATGGACCACCCCGTCGGCGTACCGGCGCTGCACCTGGAATCCGGAGTCGCCGAAGACCCGCAGCATGCCGCCGTTCTCCGGGAGCACCTCGGCGACGAACCGGGTGATCCCGTTCTGCCGGGCCGCGTCGGCGAGATGCTCCAGCAGCACCGAGCCGATGCCGCGGCCCTGATGCGCGTCCTCGACCACGAAGGCGACCTCGGCGTCCGGCGAGTCGGGGCCGAGACGTTCGTACCGCCCGACCGACGTGATCCGGCCGTCGGCGAGGGTGACGAACGCCTCCCGGTCACGGTGGTCGACGTTGACGAAGCGCTGCAGGTCCCGCTCCGGGATACGCGGATAGGGGGAGAAGTAGCGGAGATAGCGGGTGCGATCGCTCATCCGGGAGTGGAAGTCCACGATGGCCGGCGCGTCCTCCGGGCGGATTCGCCGCAGGTGCACGGAGCTGCCGTCGGCGAGCAGGACGTCTGCGCTTCGGTTCACGTCGTCAGTCCCGGGGGTCGTGCGGGTCCAGGCCGTGCAGCGGGAAGACCGCCGTCCGGGTGGCGAGGATCGCCCGGTCCACCGGGTCCTCACTCGTCCCCGGCCAGGACTCGATCGCCGGCTCGACCCCGTCGGTCATCGTCTCCGGGACGGTCGCATCGGGACGGCGGGCGGCGGCCAGCGAACGCCACCGCGGCGGGGTCGGCGTGCCCGGCGCCAGCGGCTCGCCGGTGGCCACCGCGAGCAGGTGCGACCAGGCCCGGGGCACCACCTCGACGAGCGCGTACCCCCCGCCGCCGGTGGCCACCCAGCGGCCGTCGCACAGCTCGTCGGCGAGCGCCCGCATCGCGATGTAGGCGGCCCGCTGGCCGTCCACCGACAGTTTCAGGTCGGCGAGCGGGTCGAGCCGGTGGGCGTCGGCGCCGCACTGGCTGACGATGATCTCCGGTGCGAACGCCCGGACCACCGACGGCACGATCGCGTGGAAGGCCCGCAGCCAGGCGGCGTCGCCGGTGCCCGGGGGCAGGGGCACGTTGACGGCGGTGCCCTCGGCGTTCGGCCCGCCGGTCTCGTCGGCGAACCCGGTGCCGGGGAACAGCGCCAGCGGCGTCTCGTGCAGGCTCACCGTGAGCACCCGCGGATCGTCGTAGAAGGCGGCCTGCACCCCGTCGCCGTGGTGCACGTCGACGTCGATGTAGGCGACCCGCTGCGCGCCGTTGGCCAGCAGCCAGGCGATCGCCACCGCGGGGTCGTTGTAGACACAGAAACCGGCGGCCCGGGCCGGCATCGCGTGGTGCAGGCCGCCGGCCACGTTGACCGCCCGTCGGGCCACCCCCTGCCAGACGGCGCGGGCGGCGGCGAGCGTGGCGCCGCAGATCCGGGCGGACGCCTGGTGCATGCCGTCGAAGACCGGGTTGTCCGGTGTGTTCAGTCCCCAGCCGGTGAAGAACGGATCGATCGGGGCGAGGCGGACCGCGTCCAGGTAGTCGGCGCGGTGCACGCGGGTGAGATCGGTCTCGGCCGCCTCGGCCGGAGTGACCAACTGCACTCCCGGCCGGTCGAGGATCCCCAGCTCCCGGGCGAGCGCCATGGTCAGCTCGACCCGCACCGGATTGAGCGGATGATCGCCCATGTCGTAGTCGAGCAGGGCGCTGTCCCACACCACCGCTGTCGTGTCGTCCGCCATGACCGACATGCTCCCACGTCAGGCTGTCCCCCGGTCGTGGGCGATGTGTGGTTAGCACACGTGTTCCGCCGTCGGGTAGGGTCGCCTGGCACTTGTCCGGGGCGGAGGTCAACCCCCCGCAACGCGGTATTATCGCTGCTGGGAGGACCGCATCGTGAACGATCTCGTCGATACCACCGAGATGTACCTGCGCACCATCCTCGAACTCGAGGAGGAGGGTGTGCCCGCACTCCGCGCCCGCATCGCCGAGCGCCTGCACCAGAGCGGTCCCACGGTCAGCCAGACCGTCGCCAGGATGGAGCGTGACGGTCTGCTGACCGTCGAGGGCGACCGGCACCTGGTGCTGACCGATCTGGGCCGCAGCAACGCCGTCGCGGTCATGCGCAAGCACCGTCTCGCCGAGCTGCTGCTCGTCAACGTCATCGGCATGCCCTACGAGGAGGCCCACGAGGAGGCCTGCCGCTGGGAGCACGTGATGAGCGACGCCGTCGAGAAGCGGGTCTACGAGCTGCTCAACAAACCGACCCGCTCGCCGTACGGTAACCCGATCCCCGGCCTCGACCAGTTCGGCGAGATCGACGACACCTCCGAGGTGCTCACCCAGGGCGAGCGGAACCTCGCCTTCCCCGGGTTGAGCGGCAGCGTCGTCATCCGCCGCATCTGCGAGAGCGTCCAGACCAACTCCGACGTGCTGCGCCAGTTGCACGCCGCCGGCATCAACCCGGGGACCACTGTCACCGTGGCCCAGGAACGGGACGGGGTCACCGTGGACCGTTCCGGCGACAAGATCCGTCTCCCGCGCGAGGTGGCGTCCCGCGTCTTCGTGGCAGCGCGCTAGGCGATCGCCTTGGCGAGGCTGAGCAGCTTCGTGTTCATGGCCGTCACCTTCGCCTGATCGGCGCCGCCCCGGGCGAAGGTGAAACGGAGCGTCCGGAGCTGCTTGGCCTGGCTGAGCCAGCCGATCTCCACGGTCGGGCCGTGCTGGGCTGTCGCTTTCACATTCCAGCGGTACGCGGCCCGCCCCAGCCCGGTGAGCTTCGTCGCGCCCGGCGGCACCCGCTCGGCGAGAAAGATATCCGGGCCGGCCGTCGTCGCCTTCACCACCGACAGTGACAGGTCGGGCCAGGCCTGGCTGTCCGTCTGCACCACACAGGTCGACGTGCCGCCCTGCTGGTCCGAGGCCGCCACCGCGAACCGGACCCCGATCGCCTTCTCGATCCGGTCGTAATCCCACAGGACACAGGCGCCGCCCGCGGTCGAGGCGGGGATCCGGACCACCGGCTCGGCGTCGATGCTGGGCTCGACGGCGGTGACGGGCGCCGCGGTCCCGGCGGCCTCGCTGCAGCCGGTGACGGCGAGCAGCACGGTGACGCCGAGCACGGCCAGACGCGTAGGCACTATCCGATCCTCCCCGGTGCGGGCGCACCCGACCGTACTGGGCGTGCGGGCCGGGCGGAAGAGCCTGATCACGGATCATTGACGTACGGACAGTGACGGCAGCCGCGGGTGCAGCAGGTGCCGCGGCCGGCCAGGAAACCGGCGGTCAGCACGAACAGGCCGGTGTCCGGATCCGGGTATCCGGCCTGCCCCGCGGCGAGGGCCGTCGCGTGAGCGGCCAGGATCTCCGCCCGGCGCGGGTGGTCCGGCGGCAGGCGGCCCGGATGCGGCTCGGTGAGCGCGCGGGGCGCAAGCGGGAGTCGCTTCACCCCCGGAACCCTAGCGGCGCCGCTAACTTGACACCCGCTGTCAAGTAGCGGGACGATGGACGTATGGACCTCGCCGAGCAGTTGCACCGCCTGCTCGACAACCGGCTGCTCGACCCGCTGGAGATCCTGCTCGAGGACGCCGGACCGGTCGGCGCGGTCCGCGACCTGCTCCGGATCCGGGTGGCCGGCTGGGTCCGGATCCTCGAGGGCGACGACGACACCGCCGCCGTCCGGCTCATCGCCCGGCTCATCGGCACCCTTCATGCCGGCGACGGCCCCTTCCTGCCACCGGCCGAGTGGTGGCGCACCCCGCTCGGCCAGATCGTGGTGCGCCGCGCCGGCCACCCGTACGCGGCCTCGGTGTCCTACGCGACCGCCGGCGCGATGCTCGGCATCACCCGGCAGGGCGTGCACGACCTGGTGCGCCGCGGCCGCCTGCCCCGACACCCGGACGGCGGCGTCCCCGTCTCCGCCATCCGCGACCGGCTCCGCCACGAGGAGAACCCATGATCAACGACCGTCTGATCGACGCCGGCGAAGTGCAGCTGGCGACCCGCGACTTCGGCGGCGACCAGCCGCCCCTGCTGCTCCTGCACGGCGCCGGCGGCAACCTCGCCCAGATGACCGGCCTGGCCCGCGAGCTGCGGCCCCGGCACCGGGTGGTCACCGTCGATCTGCGCGGGCACGGCCGCTCCGCCGACGGCACGTGGACGTGGGACGCCGCCCTCGGCGACCTCGCCGCCGTCTGCGTCCAGCTGGAGCTGGAGCGGCCGGCCGTCGTCGGCCACTCGCTCGGCGGCATGCTGGCCGCCCTGTGGGGCCAGCGGCACCCGGAGTCCCCCGGTGTGGTCAGCCTCGACGGCAACCCGCCGCCCACCCGCCCCGGCCAGCTGCCCGGCCTCGAGGAGGAGAAGGCCGCGGCCGAGCTGGCCCGGCTGCACGCGATCTTCGACGGCATGCAGGCCATGGCCGGGCAGACCATCCCCGCCGACCAGCTGCCCGACCTGGTGGAGCGGCAGCGGATGGCGGCCCGCGACATGGGCGCCAACGAGAAGGTGTGGGTCGAGGGTTTCCGGCGCAACCTGGTCCACGCCGGCGGCGAGACGTCGATCCGGCCGTCGGCGGCGCTCACCGCCCAGATGCGCACCGCGATGAACGAACTGGACCTGGCGCCGGTGTACGCCGCGACGACCTGCCCCCAGCTTCTCGTGCTGGCCACCCGCGACCTGCCCGAGCAGGAGCCGTTCGCCGAGCTGTACGCGGCCCACCGGCGGTACCTGGTGGAGCAGGCCCGCGCGGTGCCGCACCTGCGTCACGTGCAGCTGGCCGACGCCTCGCACGCCATGGTGATCGAGCAGCCGGCCGCGCTGGCCGCCCTGATCAGCGACTTCCTCGCCTGACGTCGTCGCTCATCGGGCGGTGCGCAGCCACACACCGAACTCGACCGCCGTACGCACCTCGTGCTCGAGCACCGCGGTGCAGATGTCGAAGCCACCGACCTCGTCCGGGTACTCCGGGCGCTGATGCCACACCTGCTTGATCGCGAGGATCGCCTGCCGCTCCTCGGGGGTGAGCCGGCCGGCGAGCGCCCGGTGCCACTCGGTCACGTCGGCGTGGTCGTCGTGCAGCCAGATCGAGAGGTCGACACGCCACTCACCGACCGTCAGCGTGACGTGGTAGCGCTCGTCGCGCCGTTCACCGGTGGGCGACCGGTCCCCCCGCTCGTCCGCGAAGCTGAAACCGGTCAGGCCGGGGATCGTGACCGCCCGGCCGAGCAGCGCCACCACGTCCTCCGGGCGATGGTCCGGGCCGCCGGTCAGCATCACGTCCAGATCACGCCACACCATCAGCCCCGACACGAAGCTGCCGGTGGGCGTCACCGGCCCCAGCGGCTCCAGCAGCGCGAGCACCGTACGCGCCTCCGCCTGAAGCTCCTCCGGGCTGCCCATCCTGCTCTCCTCCCCGATCGTGGTCCTGGCCCCGTAGACGCCCATTGTCGGATGCCGCCGAAACGACGAAACGACCGCCCGGCGATCTGCCCGCCTCCGGCGCGGGAGTCCACACCGGACGGCCGTGTCGTACCCTCGTGCGACGCTCCGCGGCATGCCCGCATCTCGCTCGCGCGTCCGATCCGACTTCACGCTGCGCCTGCTGCTCGAGAAGATCGTCGAGTACGGCCTTTCCGATCATCTCCGCAATCTCGTCCAGGACGCTCAACGGCACATGGGCGACCGCAGTCCCTGTCGGGGAGGCAGGACGCTCACCGATCTACTGCGTCAGGCCCACGCCGCGGCCCGGGCCGAGAATGATCAGGATGCTGCCGAGCGGCTGGAAGACGCCCTCTCGTACGCGGGACGGCACAGTGCACGTCGTCGAGTTGAAGCGGGTGCCGACCAACGAGGTGCACAGAGCGGTAGCGCAGGCGATGAACTACCTCGTCGTCCTGGAGGAGGACCGCCCTCGGCTCGCCGAGCAGGGCATCGACGTACGGCGGGCCTCCGCGACGGTGATCATCGGGCATCCGGCGTTCGAGGAGGAGACGGCAGATGCCTCCCACCGCGATCGGGTGGGAGGCATCTGCCGTGGAGCTGGGTCAACCGGTGATTGCTCTCAAGAGTTGCTCACCGGAGACGGGTTCAGCTGCAGCCGGAGGTGGAGCCGCAGCCCTCGCAGACGTAGCAGCTGCCGGCGCGGCGCATCTTCGTGCCGCAGGTGAAGCAGAGCGGCGCGTCGGCCGCGTGGCCGGTGACGATCTCCAGCAGTTCGGTGGAGGAACCCGCGGTGACCGGGGACTCCTTCTCCGTGGGCGCCGCGGCGCCGGTCGAGGCCTTCACCTCGGCCACCGTGACGCTCGCCGAACCGGCCGGGGACACCGGGGCGGACGCGGCCATGCCGGCCAGGTCCACCGCGGCGGCCTCGGCGGCTGCCTCGGCCTGCGCCTGTGCCAGACGCTCCTTGGCGGTGAAGATGCCCAGTTCGGAGCGGGTCTCGTAGGGCAGGAAGTCCAGCGCCAGGCGACGGAAGATGTAGTCCATCACCGAGGACGCCATGCGCACGTCCGGGTCGTCGGTCATACCGGCCGGCTCGAAGCGCATGTTGGTGAACTTGCCGACGTACGTCTCCAGCGGGACGCCGTACTGGAGGCCTATCGAGATGGCCACCGAGAAGGCGTCCATCACACCGGCCAGCGTCGAGCCCTGCTTCGACATCTTGAGGAAGACCTCGCCGAGGCCGTCGTCGGGGTACGACGAGGCGGTGAGGTAGCCCTTGGCGCCGGCGACCGAGAACGACACCGTCTCGGACGAGCGCTTCTTCGGCAGCCGCTTGCGGACCGGGCGGTACTCGACCACCTTCTCCACGACCTTCTCGACGACCGTCTCGACCGCCTTGGTCTCCTCGACCACGGCCGGCTTCTTCTTGGCGGCCGACAGCGGCTGGCCCACCTTGCAGTTGTCGCGGTAGATCGCCAGCGCCTTGAGGCCCAGCTTCCAGCCCTGGAAGTGGATGTCCTCGATCTCCTCGACGGTCGCCGTCTCCGGCATGTTGACCGTCTTGGAGATGGCGCCGGAGATGAACGGCTGCACCGCGGCCATCATCCGGACGTGGCCGATCGGGGCGATGACCCGGTCGCCCATGGCGCAGTCGAAGATCGCGTAGTGCTCCGGCTTGAGGCCGGGGGCGTCGACGACGTTGCCGTGCTCGGCGATGTGCTCGACGATCGCCTCGACCTGCTCCTCGGGGTAGCCGATGCTGCGCAGCGCCCGCGGGACGGTCTGGTTGACGATCTGCATGGAGCCGCCGCCGACCAGCTTCTTGAACTTGACCAGGGCCAGGTCGGGCTCGATGCCGGTGGTGTCGCAGTCCATCATCAGGCCGATGGTGCCGGTCGGCGCGAGCACCGAGGCCTGCGCGTTGCGCCAGCCGTTCTTGGCGCCGAGCTTGTTGCCGTTCTGCCACTGGCGGGTCGCCTCGCGGACGATCTCGGTGGCGACCGGGCCCTGCGGGCGCAGCTCGTCGTTCGCGGCGGCGTGCTTGCGCATGACGCGCTGGTGGCCCTCGGCGTTACGGGCGTAGCCGTCGTAGGCGCCGACGACACCGGCGAGCTCGGCGGAGCGCCGGTACGCCGTACCGGTCATCAGCGAGGTGATCGCCGCGGCGACGCTCCGGCCACCCTCGGAGTCGTAGGGCAGGCCGGACGCCATCAGCAGGGCGCCGAGGTTCGCGTACCCGATGCCGAGCTGGCGGTAGGCGCGGGTGGTGACCCCGATCTTCTCGGTCGGGAAGTCCGCGAAGCAGATCGAGACGTCCATCGCGGTGATGATGAACTCGACGCTCTTGACGAACTTCTCCACCTCGAAGCCGCCGTCGGCCTTGAGGAACTTCATCAGGTTCAGCGAGGCCAGGTTGCAGGACGAGTCGTCCAGCGACATGTACTCCGAGCACGGGTTGGACGCGGTGATCCGGCCGGTCTCGGGGTTGGTGTGCCAGTCGTTGATGGTGTCGTCGTACTGCAGGCCGGGGTCGGCGCACTCCCAGGCGGCCTGGGCGATGTCACGGAACAGCTTGCGGGCGTCGATGGTCTCGATGACCTCGCCGTCCAGCCGGCCACGGAGGCCGAACGGGGTGCCCTCCTCGACGGCGCGCATGAACTCGTCGCTGACGCGTACCGAGTTGTTGGCGTTCTGGTACTGCACGCTGACGATGTCGGCGCCGCCCAGGTCCATGTCGAAGCCGGCGTCCCGCAGCGCGCGGATCTTGTTCTCCTCGCGCGCCTTGGTCCAGACGAACTCCTCGACGTCGGGGTGGTCCACGTCGATGATGACCATCTTGGCCGCGCGCCGGGTGGCGCCGCCGGACTTGATGGTGCCGGCGCTGGCGTCGGCGCCGCGCATGAAGCTGACCGGGCCGCTGGCGGTGCCGCCGGAGGACAGCAGCTCCTTGGAGGAGCGGATGCGGGACAGGTTGACGCCGGAGCCGGAGCCACCCTTGAAGATCAGGCCCTCCTCCTTGTACCACTCGAGGATCGAGTCCATCGAGTCGTCCACGGAGAGGATGAAGCAGGCGCTGACCTGCTGCGGCGACTTGGTGCCGACGTTGAACCAGACCGGCGAGTTGAAGCTGAACACCTGGTGCAGCAGCATCCAGGTCAGTTCGTGGTCGAAGATCTCGGCGTCGGTGGAGGTGGCGAAGTAGCCATACTCCTCGCCCGCCTTGCGGTACGTCGTGACGACCCGGTCGATGAGCTGCTTGAGCGACCACTCCCGCTCCGGCGTGCCGACCGCGCCGCGGAAGTACTTGGTGGTGACGATGTTCGCCGCGTTCACACTCCAGAACGCGGGGTACTCCACACCGCGCTGCTCGAAGTTGATCGAGCCGTCGCGCCAGTTGGTCATGACGACGTCGCGGCGTTCCCACTCGACCTCGTCGTACGGGTGAACGCCCTCGGTCGTCCAGACCCGCTCCACTCGCAGCCCCCCGGCCGCCGCGCCGTTGCCACCGTTGGTCCGGCTGCGCTGGCGACCTGCAGTGATGCCGTCTCCGGCCATATGGATGTGCTCCCCCTCGTAGGTACCGCTACAGGTGTGTCGGTAGGAAGTGCTCCCGGCTTAGCCGTTGAGCTTGGGTGCGCGTCCCCCGGACCGTGGCGCGACGGCGTGTCGCGTCCCGGTTTCCCGGACGGGGCCGGCATCGCGCAGCGCGGCGATCTCCTTCTCGAATTCGTCGAGAGAGTCGAACGACTTGTACACGCTGGCGAAACGGAGGTAAGCCACCTGGTCCAGCTCACGCAACGGCGTGAGGATGGCCAGGCCGACCTCGTGGCTGGGGATCTCGGCGGCGCCGCGGGCCCGGACGGCCTCCTCGACCCGCTGCGCGAGCAGGGCGATGGAGTCCTCGTCGACCGGCCGGCCCTGGCAGGCTTTGCGGACACCGCTCATGATCTTTGTCCGGCTGAACGGCTCGGTCACGCCGCTGCGCTTCACGACCGCGAGAACAGCCTCCTCGACGGTGGTGAAGCGCTTGCCGCACTCGGGGCACGAGCGGCGGCGACGGATCAGCTGACCGTCGTCGGCCTCTCGCGAGTCGACCACGCGCGAATCGGCATGGCGACAGTACGGGCAGCGCACGAAAACCCCCTTGCGGGCCTTGCTCGACGGAATCCGGGCACGGCAAAACGCAGCGCGACCATTGCCGAAACAACGGGCTGCGCTGTGGATGACGTGTGGATAACCAGGGAGAAGGAAACCCAACCTGTGGACGACTTACATCCGTGTAACCACTAGATGTTGGGGTAGACGCTAGGCCCCGGCGGACGCCGACGCAAGTTCACCGGCATGCCGACGCGCCGTATTTCTCACCTCACCACCCGAGGTGATGACACGATCACGCGGCGCGGCCGGATCGGCATCTCGACGCGCCGGGGAATCGGGCGGAGCACCCGACGGAGATCAACCCGGCAGGACCGGAACAGGGCCGGTCAGACGTGCGAGGCGCTCGCGAAGAGGATCACACTGGCCGCCGCCGCCACGGCCAGGAAGAGACCGAACAGAACCGTGCGACCACGGCGGGTGAGGCGCAACGGCGGCTCGGCGTGTCGCGCACCACTGACCGTCATGACAGACCCCTTTCGGACACGCGTTCGATAGTACGCCCGTACGACGGTCTATCAGAACACAGGTACGGAAGTCGAGCTTCTGGGAGCGACACGCCGGGGAAATCTCGTACAGATGTTTGAATATGTCGGACCTGCACACTAGGTTTTCCGTCAAGAGGGGTCAGCCGGACGTTCGCCATCCCCACGGCGCCGTCCGGCTCCGCGACGCACCACGTGCCGAGGAGGCACTGGCCGACAGGGAGGGCGGACGTGTCGACCGACGACCGGACGAGCCGACAGCAGCATCAGACCAGGAAGCCCGAAGCCGCCCGGCGCCGCACGACGGGCCGTTCGCGCGGCACCGACGCACCCCAGTTACGAGCCGTGACACCGGTCAGCCACCTGCCCGAGGTGGTCGCCGCCGACCTGACGGCGCGGCAGCGGCGCATTCTCGAGTTCATCCGGGACTGGGTGGAGCGCTACGGCTACCCGCCGAGCGTGCGCGAGATCGGCGAGGCGGTTGGCCTGGTCTCCCCCTCCAGCGTGGCGTACCAGTTGAAGGCCCTGGAGGCCAAGGGCTACCTGCGCCGTGACCCGAACCGCCCGCGGGCCGTGGACGTCCGTGCGCCCGGCGAGCTGGTCGACGACGAGAACATGCGGGCCGCCCGGCCGCAGCCCGCCTACGTGCCGCTGGTCGGGCGGATCGCGGCCGGTGGCCCGATCCTCGCCGAGCAGGCCGTCGAGGACTTCTTCCCGCTGCCGCGCGAGCTGGTCGGCGAGGGCGAGGTGTTCATGCTCGAGGTCAAGGGCGACTCGATGATCGACGCCGCGATCTGCAACGGCGACTGGGTGGTCGTGCGCCAGCAGCCGAACGCGGAGGCCGGTGACATCGTGGCCGCGATGATCGACGGTGAGGCCACCGTGAAGAGCTACCGCCAGCGGGACGGGCACGTCTGGCTGATGCCGGCGAACCCGGCCTTCGACCCGATCCCCGGCGACGACGCGACGATCATGGGCCGCGTGGTGGCGGTGCTGCGCCGGGTCTGAGGTCCCGCGACGAGAAAGGCCGGTTCCGCCGAAGCGGAACCGGCCTCACCCGGATGTCACTGGCGGCCCGACGGCCCTCCGCCGTAGACGCCGCCACCCTGCTGCGGGCCACGGCCGGACGGCGGCTGCTGGCCGCCGTAGACCCCGCCGCCCTGCTGCGGGCCGCGACCGGGCGGCGGGCCCTGCTGGCCACCCCGGCCCGGCTGCTGCTGCGGACCCCGCGGCGGCTGCTGCGGGTTACGGGGCTGCTGCTGCGGGCCACGCGCGGGCTGCTGCGGGCCACGACCCGGCGGGGGACCCTGCTGACCGCCCCGGCCCGGCGGCGGGCCCTGCTGACCACCTCGGCCCGGCTGCGGCTGCGGACCCCGCGGTGGCTGCTGCGGATTGCGCGGAGCCTGCTGCGGGCCACGCGGCGGCTGCTGTTGCGGGCCTCGTGCGGGCTGCTGCGGACCCCGTGCGGGCTGCTGCGGGCCGGACGGCCTGCCGTACTGCCCACCGGATTTGCCGCCACCGGGACCAGCGGGCCTGCCCGCCCCAGGACCGCCGGGAGCAGCCGGCTTACCCGCGCCAGGGCCGCCGGGGCCACCGGGAGCGCCCGGCTTGCCGCCACCCGCCGCGTAGACCGGGCCGTTGCCACGCTGCTGTCCACCCGGCCCCGGACCGGACTGCGCCCCGTAGACCGGGCCGCCACCGCCCGGCCGCCCGGCGCCGTAGGAGGCGCCCCGCTGCGGCGCCCCACCGACCCCGATCAGCTCGGTCTCCGGATCGTCCACGTTCAGCCCACCGGGCGCGGCGTCGCCGTCGTCCGTGGCCAGCGCCGCCGGCGACCGCCGGAACCGCACGATGCCGAAGACGCCGGCGGCCACCAGGATCAGGCCGAACACGCCGACCCCGCCGATCGCGTAGGCCAGGTTGTCGGTGTCGAGGTACCACGCGCTGCCGGTGTCGCCGTTGCCCTGCTTCTCCGAGATCTTCGCGACCGTGGTGGCCGGCGTGTACTCCCGGATGTGGTTGGCCTCCTTCGTCACACCGCTCATGTCGGAGACGGTGTAGAAGAGCTTGCCGTCGGGGCTGTAGGCGATCGCCTCGCCGAGGGTCTCGTTGGGCAGGCCGGTGGTGCGCGGCTCCTTGGCCAGCGCGCCGAGCACGTCACCGCCGCTGACGTCCCACTCCAGCGCGTCGGTGTAGGTGCGCAGCACCACCTTGGTCAGGCCCTGGGTGACCGCGCCGCCGGTGACCGTCTTGTTGCCGAGACGCGCGTACGCATGACCGGCCGTCTCGGTGGCCCGCAGGGTGATCGCGCCGACCCGCTTCAGCGGCACACCGGTCTCGTTGTTCTTCTTCAGCGCGGCGGTGGGCTTGTAGATCCCGGTCGGGCCGCCGACCTCCTTCGTCACGATGAGCGGAACGCCGTCACCGTCGAAGATCAGCGCCTCGGCGTCGTGGTAATCGCCCTTGGGATAGGTCAGCCGGTGGAGCACCGCCTCGGTGTCCGCCTTGGCGTCCAGCGGCAGGCTCCAGAGCACGACCGACGGCCGCGGGTTCGGCGGCGAGCTGCGGACGTTGTTGTCGCCGGTGTCGGCGATCCACAGGGTCTTGCCGTCCGGCGAGAGGACGATGTCCTCCGGGTCGCGCGGGTCGGAGGCGAACTTGACCTTCTTGGTGACGTTGCACTGCCGGTCCAGGAAGTAGACCCGCGCCCCGCTGTTGTCCTCCTTGCCGTCGTTGACGACGACGAAGCCGGTCCGGGTCGCGACCAGGCCGGAGACCTCGGACAGATCCGGGTCGGCGATCTTGCACAGCTTCTTGCCGGGCGTCGCCTTCGCGCTCACCGTCGGCGCTGGTGTCGGGTCGTCAGCCGACGCGCTGGAGGAGCCGACCAATACCAGACCGATGGCCACGATGGTCGGAAACACGAGACGCCGCATCCGCACAGTGTCGCACGCAACGTCCCGTGCCGGTATCACGTGTGGATCAAAGCACGGGGCTGGGCACGCCGTAGATCACACCAACCATAGAGAAAGGCCGCGACCAGCCCATAGGGGGCCGGACGCGGCCTTTTCGGCAGCGGTTGCGGATCAGGCCCGGAAGCCGGACAGCTCCGCGGCGAACTGCTCGTCGACACGCACCGTCAGCTCGGTGCCGTCGTCCAGATGCCGGGACTGCAGCACCTGTCCGGACCGGTGGATCCGGGCGACCAGGTCACCCCGGTCGTACGGGATCAGGACCCGCAGCTCGACCGCGGGACGCGGCAGCCGGTCGGCGATCGCCTTGTGCAGCTCGGCGATGCCGGCCCCGGACCGGGCGGACACGAAGACCGCGTCCGGCCAGGTCCGCTTCAGCCGGAGGACGGTCTCCTCGTCGGCCGCGTCCATCTTGTTGATCACCAGCAGCTCGGGCAGCCGGTCGGCGCCGACCTCGCCGAGCACCTCGCGGACCGCGCTGACCTGACCCTCCGGGTCCGGGTGGGCGCCGTCGACGACGTGCACCACCAGGTCCGACTGGGCCACCTCCTCCAGGGTCGAGCGGAACGCCTCGACGATCTGGTGCGGCAGGTGCCGGACGAAACCGACGGTGTCGGAGAGGGTGAACTCCCGCCCGTCCTCCGCGGCGGTGCGCCGGGTGGTCGGGTCGAGGGTGGCGAACAGCGCGTTCTCCACCAGCACACCCGCCTGGGTCAGGCGGTTGAGCAGGCTCGACTTGCCGGCGTTGGTGTAACCGGCGATGGCCACGGCCGGGATCCCGTTGGCGACGCGGCGGGAGCGCTTGGTCTCCCGGACCGTCTTCATGGCCTTGATCTCGCGCCGCAGTTTCGCGATGCGGGTGTTGATCCGCCGGCGGTCGGTCTCCAGCTTGGTCTCACCGGGACCACGCGTGCCGACGCCACCGCCGCCCGAACCGCCACCGGCGCCACCGCCCTGCCGGGACAGCGACTCGCCCCAGCCGCGCAGTCGCGGCAGAAGGTATTGCAGCTGGGCCAGCTCGACCTGGGCCTTGCCCTCACGGCTCTTGGCGTGCTGGGCGAAGATGTCGAGGATCAGGGCGGTCCGGTCGACCACCTTGACCTTGACCTGCTGCTCCAGGTTGCGCAGCTGGGACGGCGACAGCTCGCCGTCGCAGATGACCGTGTCCGCGCCGGTCATGATGACCACGTCGCGCAGCTCGTCGACCTTGCCGCGGCCGATGAAGGTGGCCGCGTCGGGCTGCTTGCGGCGCTGGATGAGTCCCTCCAGCACCTGGGATCCGGCGGTCTCGGCGAGCGCCGCCAGCTCGGTCAGGGAATTGTCAGCATCTTCCACACTTCCTTCGGTCCACACTCCGACCAGCACGACTCGTTCAAGTCGCAGCTGGCGGTACTCGACCTCGGTGACGTCGGTCAGCTCGGTGGAAAGACCGGCCACCCGCCTGAGCGAGTGCCGCTCCTCGAGCTCCAGATCTCCGGTCGTGGGATCCGGCTCGTCAAGGACGGGTGTCTGGTACGTGTTTCGCAAAAGTGACCTCCTCCGCACGATCGTGGCACGTCGTGCGGGCGGTTGCATCCAGATAAGCGGGCCTAACTCATGGGTAACCACCGCGAAGGGATCGAACATTCCGGGCGAGCGACAATTCCTTCTGCTCACCCCACCAACGTCGGAGGGAAACCCGTGGTGACCACCCGCCTGCCGAGCGCAGGATTCTCGATCACGATCCGTATAGCCGTTACCGCGGACGCCTCGTCCATCGGCAGGCTCACCACGTGCGTCGGTGAGGCCGGCGCGATCGTGACGGCACTGGACGTGGTGGACTCCGACCCCACCCACGTGATCGTCGACCTCACCTGCGACACCGCCGACGCCGCGCACGCCGACCAGGTCGTCAAGCAGCTCGAGGACCAGGACGGGGTGGATGTCCGCAAGGTCTCCGACCGGACCTTCCTGCTGCACCTGGGCGGCAAGATCGAGGTGTCGTCGAAGGTCGCGCTGCGTAACCGGGACGAGCTGTCCCGGGCGTACACCCCCGGGGTTGCCCGGGTCTGCATGGCGATCGCGGAGAACCCGGCGGACGCCCGGCGCCTGACCATCAAGCGCAACACGGTCGCCGTGGTCAGCGACGGCTCGGCGGTGCTCGGCCTGGGCAACATCGGCCCGGCCGCCGCGATGCCGGTGATGGAGGGCAAGGCCGCGCTGTTCAAGCGGTTCGGCGGGGTGGACGCCTGGCCGGTGGTGCTGGACACGCAGGACACCGACGAGATCGTGGCGATCGTGAAGGCGATCGCGCCGGCCTACGGCGGCATCAACCTGGAGGACATCGCGGCGCCGCGGTGCTTCGAGATCGAGGCGCGGCTGCGCGAGCTGCTGGACATCCCGGTCTTCCACGACGACCAGCACGGCACCGCGATCTGTGTGCTGGCGGCGCTGACCAACGCGCTGCGGGTGGTCGGCAAGCGGATGCAGGACGTCAAGGTGGTGGTCTCCGGCGCGGGCGCGGCCGGGACGGCGATCATGAAGCTGCTGATGCGGCAGGGCGTGGGCGACATCATCGCGTACGACCGGAAGGGCGCGCTGCACCGCGGGATGCCCGACCTCAACGAGTCGATGCAGTGGCTGGCCGACCACACCAACAAGGACAACTACTCCGGTGACCTGCCGGGCGCGATCGTGGGCGCGGACGTCTTCATCGGCGTCTCCGCGCCGAACCTGCTGACCGGCGACGACATCGCGAAGATGGCGGAGAAGTCGATCGTGTTCGCGATGGCCAACCCGGACCCGGAGGTGGACCCGCGGGAGGCCCGCAAGCACGCCGCGGTGGTCGCCACCGGCCGCTCCGACCAGCCCAACCAGATCAACAACGTGCTGGCCTTCCCCGGCGTCTTCCGCGGCATGCTGGACGTCAGCGCCGAGGAGTTCACCGAGGAGATGGCCCTGGCCGCGGCCCGCGCGATCGCCGACGTGGTCGGTGAGGACAAGCTCAACCCGACGGTGATCATCCCGAGTGTCTTCGACGCGCGGGTGACCCCGGCGGTGGCGGCGGCGATCCGGGCGGTGGTCAAGGGGGCGCCGGCGCCGGCCAACCCGGCCGCCGTTCCGGAGAGCGAGCTGGAGCAGGCCCCGGAGACGACCTTCTAAGAGCTTGCGGGGGTACGGGTGAACGCCCGTACCCCCGTTTCTCAGAGAACCGCCGCGGGGTCGACGTCGCCGTCGGCGACCAGCACCGCCGGCCCCTCCAGCCACCAGGAGCCGTCGGCCGCGCAGGTCACCACGAGCCGGCCGCCGAGCACATCCACCGCCACGGAGCCGGTGGTCAGGCCGGCGTCGCGCAACGTGACCGCGCCGACCGCCAGCGCGCCGGTGCCGCACGACTGCGTCTCGCCCGAGCCGCGCTCGTGCACCCGCATCCGGACGTGCCGGTCGACCCCGGGCAGCGGCTCGGCGGGCTCGACGAACTCGACGTTGACCCCGGCCGGGAAGACCGCGGGGTCGTGCAGCGGCGCCCGGGTCAGGTCGAGGGCGGCCAGCGTGACCCCGTCGTGCAGGCCGCAGACCAGGTGCGGGTTCCCGCAGTCGACGGCGACGCCGGGGACGGTCAGGGATCCGATGGTGGCGGTGCTTCCGGCGTACACCCGCGGGGTGGTCAACCGGGTGCGGATCGTGCCGTCACCGATCTCGGTCCGCAGCACGCCCGCCCGGGTCGCCACCGGCAGGCCCGCCGGGCCCGGCGTGGCGAGGCCGTGGGTGAGCAGGTAGCGGACGAAGACCCGCAGCCCGTTGCCGCACATCTCGGCGATCGAGCCGTCGCTGTTGCGGTAGTCCATGAACCACTCGGCCTCGCCGGCGTGCCCGGCCGCCTCCGGCTGTTTCGCGCTGCGCACCACCCGGATCACGCCGTCGCCGCCGATGCCCGTGCGACGGTCGCAGAGCGCCGCGACGAGGCCGGGCGTCAGCTCCAGCTCGCCGTCGGGATCCGCGACGATGACGAAGTCGTTGCCGGTTCCATGACCCTTGGTGAAACGCATCCGGTAATCATCGCGCAAGCGCGAGAGCGTCCGCCACGAGCTTCGGGTCCGCCCCGTCCAGCCAGGTGATCGAGGGGTCGCGGCGGAACCACGAGCGCTGGCGGCGGACGAACCGGCGGGTGCCCTGGACGGTGTCCGCCTTCGCCTGTTCCTCGGTGAGCAGGCCGTCGATCTGGGCCAGCGCCTGCTGGTAGCCGAGCGCCCGGCCGGCGGTCCGGCCCTCGCGCAGGCCGTCCAGGCCCCGGACCTCGTCGAGCAGGCCGGCCGCCCACATCAGGTCGACCCGCAGCCCGATCCGCTCGTCCAGCGCGGCGGTCTCCCGGTCCACGCCGATCTGCACCGACGGGTAGACCGGCCGCGGGTCCGGCAGGCTCGCGGTGAACGGCTGCCCGGTCAGCTCGATGACCTCCAGCGCCCGGACGATCCGGCGGCCGTTGGACGGCAGGATCCGTTCGGCGGCGTCCGGGTCGCGGTCGCGCAGCCTGGTGTGCAGGACCGCCGGGCCGGCCACGGCGAGCTCCTCCTCCAGCCGGGCACGGATCGCCGGGTCGGTGCCGGGGAACTCGAAGTCCTCCAGGACCGCCCGGACGTACAGCCCGGACCCGCCGACCAGCAGCGGCACCCGGCCCCGGGCGAGGATGCCGTCGATGGCCGCGCGGGCCAGCCGCTGGTACTCGGCGACCGCGGCGGGCTCGGTGACGTCCCAGATGTCGAGCAGATGGTGCGGGATCCCCTCGCGCTCGGCCGGGGTCAGTTTGGCGGTCCCGATGTCCATGCCCCGATAGAGCTGCATGGAGTCGGCGTTGACGACCTCTCCGCCCAGCTCCTGGGCGAGCGCGATGCTCAGCGCGGACTTGCCGGCCGCCGTCGGGCCGACGACGGTGACGACTCGCTGACCTGTCCGGTACGACACCGGCCAACCGTAGGACACCGTTTCGTCACGGTCGTCAGCGGGAGCTTTCCCCTGACCGGGTTGGACCTGTGACAATGCGCGAGAAAGAATGCCGGTGGAGATTGGCATTCAGACTGCGCTATGGCGGTTGCCGCGGGCCCGACGCCGGGCCGTGACGCCGGGAAGAACGAGGATGAGCTCATGAACGACTGGACGGCCTTCGGGCGCGTGGATGCCGACGGCACCGTGTACGTGAAGACCGCCGAGGGCGACCGGGTGGTCGGCTCGTGGCAGGCCGGCACCCCCGAGGAGGGCCTGGCCCACTTCGCCCGGCGATTCGAGGACCTGGTGACCGAGGTCGACCTCGTCGAGGCTCGCCTCAAGTCGGGCGCGGCGGACGCGGCCCACTCGCTGACCAGCGTCAAGCGGCTGCGCACGACGCTGGACGAGGCGCACGTGGTCGGCGACATCGACGGTCTCGGCACCCGGCTGGAGAAACTGGCCGCCCTGGCCGAGGAGAAGGCCGGCGAGGCCCGCGCGGCCCGCGAGGTCGCCCGCACCGAGGCGCTCGCCCGCAAGACCGCCCTGGTCGAGGAGGCGGAGACGATCGCCGCCGAGGCCACCGGGTGGAAGACGGCAGGCGACCGTCTCAAGGAGATCCTCGACGAGTGGAAGACGATCCGCGGCGTCGACAAGAAGACCGACGGCGAGCTGTGGAAGCGTTTCGCCGCCGCCCGGGACGGTTTCACCCGCCGCCGCGGCGCCCACTTCGCCACCCTCGACGGCCAGCGCAAGCAGGCGCAGACCGCCAAGGAGGAGCTGGTCAAGGAGGCGGAGGCGCTGGCCGGGTCGACCGAGTGGTCGAGCACTGCCAACCGGCTCAAGGACCTGATGACCGAGTGGAAGGCGGCGCCGCGCGCCGCCAAGGAGGCCGAGCAGCGTCTCTGGGAACGCTTCCGGGCCGCTCAGGACGCGTTCTTCACCCGGCGCAGCGAGGTCTTCTCCGCCCGTGACGCGGAGTACCAGGGCAACCTGGAGAAGAAGCAGGCCATCCTGGCCGAGCTCGAGGCCGTCGACGTGGACGCGGACGCGCGCGCCGCGCAGAACAAGCTGCGGGACGCGCAGGCCGCGTGGCACGAGGCCGGCCGGGTGCCGCGGGAGGCCGCCGCCTCGCTGGACCGCCGCTGGCGGGCCGCCGAGGAGCGGATCCGGGTCGCGATGGACTCGGCGTGGCGCAAGACCAGCCCGCAGGACAACCCGCTGCTGCGCCAGATGCGGGAGCAGGTGGCCGAGGCCGAGCAGCGGCTGGAGCGGGCCAAGGCGGCCGGCGACGCCCGGCGGATCAAGGAGGCCGAGCAGGCGCTCGCCTCGAAGAAGCAGTTCCTCGCCTTGGCCGAGCAGGCCAACTGACGCGAGTTCACGACACGAAGGCGGTGGCCCGGCGGGCCGCCGCCTTCGGCGTTTCCGGGGGTACGCCGTACCGGTGAAATCCCTTTGCCATAGATCTGGTCCGTTTTGCGGATAGTGGCAGGTATTCACCATCAGTACATGATCTTGAGACCAAATCACGGCTCTGTCTCATTCTGTGCATCACGCGATCCGGTCGTGCCCGTTCGGTCGTTTGCTTGACTGATGCGCCATCATGGGTTCGTCGGCCGGTTTGTCGGCCATCAGCGCCGACCGCGGGGAGTTGCCGCCTCAGCTCTGCGGCCGGCCTTCGGTTTTGCCCTGTTGTCAGCGGAGATGGTGGTGCGCACCGGTGAGGATGGAACCGCGCGAGCATCTGCTCGAGATCTGGCGAGCGACGGCCCGTTCGTGCTGGCGGGACGGCGAGTGGCACTGGGGCGGCCGGGACGGGTCGAACTCGATCAGTGACGCGGAGCAGTTGCTGTGCGTGCTGCTGCCCGCCACCCAGATCCCCAGTTTCGGCCTGGACCGGCCGGACACCACGGTGGAGAGCATGCTGGAGGCGCTGCGGCCGCTGGGCGACGAGAAGACCATCCCGATGGAGCTGGTCCGGGTCGCCACGCAGTACTTCTCCCGGTACTGCGAGCCGGACACCGGGCGGCCGGTGTTCTCCGGCGGCAGCTACTACACCACCCTGAGCGACGGCGAGATCCTCACCGAGGAGCAGCGCAACCGCGACATCGTCGACTCGTACGCCATCTCGGTGACCCTGTCCCTGGCCACCATCGGTTTCGTCCGGATCTTCCGGCAGGCGGTCGCCCGCGAGGAGCGCCGGCGCGAGCTGCGGCGGCTGGAGCGGCTGGCCAGCGCCCGGCTCACCGCCGCCATGGTCGGACTGTTGCGCAGCTTCTCCACCCACGTCTTCGAGCCCGAGGACGACCCGGGCCAGGTCCTGCTCCGCACACTGAACCGCACCGGCGAGCCGACCAAGACGGTGGTCCGGCGGTTCCGGGACGCCCTCCAGGAGACCATCGCGTCGTTCGGCGAGGTGCTCATCGGGTCGGGGCAGACCAAGGAGCTGGAGAGCGGCAACCGCCTCTTCGAGTGCGGCTGGTCCTGGAGCATCGTGCGGGACGCCCCCGAGGTCACGCTGGAGCAGAAGAAGCCGGACCCGGCGGCGCCCGACGACGTCGGCCAGGAGACCTACGACGAGATCGGCGCGCAGCCCCCCGGCATCGCCGAGAACAAGCCGTACCTGTACTTCACCGTGGTCGCTGTCGACGCCATCGCCGACCTCTTCTCCGAGCGGACCCGTGTGCTGGGCCTGCTCAACGAGGAGCAGCAGCGGCTGTCCCGTGCCCTGCAGCTGCGCTGGGACCTGACCCTCAGCTACTGGTCGACCGTCGCCACCTTCGGCGACGGGCAGGTGTGGCCGTTGGAGGACCCGCCCTGGCAGACCACCGACCGGCTGCGCAGCGAGTACTACACCCTTCTGGTGACCTCCATCGTGGTCAAGGACCTGGAACGCCGCCGGGGCGCGGACAACCTGCTCGCCCGGATCGGCACGGTCCTCGCCGACCTGGCCAACGAGGGCCGGGTGACCCGGCAGTCCCGGGAGGGCGACTCCGGGATCCGGCTGCACGCCCCCGGCCTGCTGGTCCCGCTCGAGCGGGACCAGGGCCTACCGGACGCCGCGGTGGACGAGGACGAGGTCCAGCCGGTCTGGCTGGTCACCGAGTTCGCCTCGCTGCTGCTGCAGCGCGCGATCGTGATCGCCGGCCTGCTCACCGATGTGGAGCAGCGCGCCATCCTGACCCGGCTCGCCGACCGGATCTGGGATCACCTGGTGCGGCGGCGCCTGAGCGGGCCCGCCCACCTCAACCTCTGGGATCAGCCGTCCCACGTCTTCGAGGGGCTCACCGACCACAAGGAGCCCTCCTGGTACTACACCGAGCGTGTGGTGCAGGGACTGGTCAGCACCGCGAACCTGCTCAGCCGGGAGCCGCTCGTCAACGATCGTCTGGTGATCCGCAGTTACGACCTGCTCTACGAGGCGGAGCACCTGTTCGACATGGAGCTCATGCGGGGTTCCACGGAAGCCAGCCCCAAAGTGAAGGACGCCTTGACCAACATCCGGAGCAGATTAGAGCGGGCGCGCAGGATCATCGCGATCCGCCCGGGTTCCGCCGGGGCCCTCGCCACCAGCATCCTCCACGACCTCGACGGACTCGACGCGGTCCGCCGGACGGACGGCACGGGGTTCTAGATGTTCATCTTCGCCGCGTCCGACAAGGGCGGCACCGGACGCTCGGTGACCAGCAGCAACCTGCTGTACCGGAGCGCCCTGCAGGGCAATGACGTCTGCTACCTCGACTTCGACTTCGGGTCGCCGACGGCCGGCGCGATCTTCGGCATCGAACGCGCCGAGAACGGCATCACCGACGGCACCGGCATGCACAGCTACCTGCAGCGGACCGTCTACCAACCCGCCAAGATCGACATCTGGTCGGAGACCGACCGGCCGGCCGTCCGGCACCGCCCGCCCGGCGCGGGGCGTCTGATCCTGCTCCCCGGCGACGTCGGCGGCGGCGACTTCGTCGACGTGGGCGGCGACGCGGTCAGCGTCAAGCGGCAGGCTCTGGTGGACCAGTGCCTCGACCTGTTCCTCAAGCTGAACGCCGAGTTCAGCCTCTGCCTGGTGGACCTCAGCGCGGGCCGCAACCTGGCGGTCGAGCTGGCCCTGCGGGTGACCGCGGCGCCGGCCATGCGCAACGTCACCAGCCGGTGGCTGGTCTTCCACCGCTGGACCCGGCAGCACGTGGTGGCCGCCGGCAACCTGGTCGCCGGGCCGCGGGGCCTTCGGGAGAGCGCCGAGAAGTTCGGCCACGACCCCGAGGAGTTCATGGACAATCTGCGTTTCGTGCGGACCGCCATCATCGATCCGGCGACCGAGACCCAGCGGGGGCTGAGCGCCAAGCAGGGCATCTGGCTGCACGACAGCAACGAGCGGCTGAACAAGCTGGCCGGCGATCACCACGTCGGGCGCAGTCGCCTGTTGGGCTCCGTGCCCCTCGATCCCATGCTGCAATGGCAGGAGCAGTTGATTACGGACAGCGAGGTGGCGGACGGCATCGCGAACCCGAAGACGCGTGACGCCTTCAACGATCTGGCCGGCCGCATCGTGGAGCAGAAGGCCTGGGAGACACTATGACGACGATCACAGCCCAGCCGTTGGTCACCTTCCGTGAGAAGAGCGCCGGGGATGCTCCCCAGTCGGTCCCCTTCTCCCACCTGTCGCTGGAGGTGGGCCACCTCTACATGGAGGACTTCGCGCTCGGGCGCAAGCACCTCGACGCGTACTTCAAACGGGTCGCCCGCTGGGTCGGCGCGGCCCGGGACATCGGCGCCGACCGGCACGGCAAGAGCCGCCCGCGGATCTCCACCTGCTTCCTGATCGACGACTACTTCAGCCAGCTCGGCACCCCGGCCGACCTGATCGAGATGGTTCTCGAGTCCGCCGCCGAGAACGGGCTGGCCATCGACTACCTGGCCCGGGAGTCGGCCTGCGCCAAGGCCGGCGACATCGATCTGGCCCGGCTGGTCCGCGACCAGCTGGTCGCCGAGCCGATCCCCGGGGCCAACGGCAGCCGCCCACCGCTCATGGAGACCGGATGGCTCTCCAACGGGCAGAACTCGTCGGTCCTGGAGAGCCCGCTGGCGATGTCCGCCAACCGCTGGCGGCCCGCCCTGCAGAACGCGGTGAACCGGCACTCGATCTTCGTCGACGTGGAGCTGTGGGACGAGGACAACATCTGGTCCTGCGCCTACCTCGCGGCGGTCTGGCAGCTGCTGCGGCTCGGCGTGCTGCGCCACAAGGACCGTCAGGTCATCGAGCCGGTCCGGATGCCGGCCACCCTGCCCGCCGACTGGTCCGAGCTGCCCGCCGTGATCCAGGTCAACGAGCGGGCCACCCCGTTCACCGCGTACCGCACCTTCTCCATCATGGGCAGCCGGTTCATCGAGACCGAGGTGGCCACCCGGGTCGTCCTCGGCCAGGTGCCGATCGCCGAGAAGGTGATGAACCAGGTGCTCACCCGGAGCCGGGCCGAGGGCATCGACCTGCCCAAGGACATCCTGGAACGCACCGAGTACCTCTTCATCAGCGACTGACCCACCACCCTGGGCCCGCCGGGGGCCGGGCTCAGGCCGGGTCTCCCGGACGCCCGCCGAGCAGACGCTTGGCGGTGGCCCGTACGAAATGGTCGGCGTCGTTGATCCGCTCGGCCAGCACCTCGCGGACCTCCGGCAGGTCGGCCACCACGGTGAGCGCCTCCACCGCCGCCCGGCGCACCTCCCGGTTCTCCGTCCGCGCCTGCCGCAGCACCGCGGACCGGCCCTCCTCGTCGGCGGCCAGCCGGGCGGCGAGCAGCCGGATGATCGTGCACCGCAGCGGGGCGTCCGCGTCGTCCAGCCGCGGGATGAGCAGGCGCGGCACCTCCTCCATGCCCAGCGCCAGACCCGCCTGGGCGGCCGCGACCACCACCTCGGTCTCGCCGTCGCGGCGCAACCGGTCCCGGATGATCTCCTGCGCCCCGGCGAACCCGGCGGCCGAGGCGAGCAGCGCCACCGCCGCCGACCGGACCTGCGGATTGGGGTCGTCGGCGGCCCGCGCGGCGATGATCGGCCACAGCTCCGCCGCGCCACCGGAATGCGCGAGCGCGGCCACCGCGGCGGCGGCGAACACCTCCCCCACGGTGTCGGTGGTGGTGCGGTCCTGGAAGACGGCGGCCAGGTCGATCCCGCGGGGCCGGCTCTCCTCGAGCGCCTCCACCGCGGCCAGCCGGATCTGCGGGTGGTGCCGGGCCGCGGTAAGCTCGACCAGCCGCTGGCCGACCGTCTCGTCGAGATCGCGGCCGGCCAGGCCACGGGTCGCGGCGGCCCGGACCCGCATGTCGGTGTCCACCATCGGGACCCGGGCCAGGATCGCCGTGGCGGCCAGGTCCCGGTCCCGGCTGAGCGCCTGCACGGCGACCAGCCGGACCTGCGCGGACGAGTCGTGCGTGACGATGTGGCCGAACACCGCGCGCGCCCGGTCACCGGGCGAACGGCCGCTGAGCGCCTCGGCGGCGGCCAGGCGCACCGACGGGGCGGTGTCGTGCTGGGCGGCCACGGCGAGGACCTGATCGGTACGCCGGTCGGTGCGGCACACCTCGTCGAGCATCCGCACGACGACCAGCCGGACCACCTCGTCGGCCTCGCTCTCCAGCCGGTCCACCAGGGCGCCGCAGAGCCGGGCGTACGGCCCGTCGGGGCGGGCGCCGAGCACCCCGGCGGCCTCCCGGACCACCGCGCCGTCCGGGTCGTGCCGAACCCGGTCGACCAGCTCCGGCTCGTGCCCGAACTGCCCGAGCAGGCGGACCGCGGCCCGGCGCACCCCGCCCGCCGGGTCGTCGCCGAGCCGCTCGGCCAGCACCCGGCGCACCTGCTCGGCGACCGCCCGGCGGGGCAGCAGGGCCCGGGCCGCAAGCTCGACCACCTCGGCGTCGTCGTCCTCCCGGACGGCGGTGAGCAGCGCGCTCTCCACCGGGGTGCGGATCTGCCGGTCCCGGGTGAGGACCTGGACCGCGGCCACCCGGACCGCGGCGTGCCTGGTCTCGTGGAGCAACCCGAGCAGCACCTCGTCGGTCTCCCGGTCGGCGTGGAAACGATCGCCGAGGGCCTGCACCGCGGCCAGCCGGGCGTCGGCGAAGCTCTCCTTCAGCACCATCTGCAGCAGAACCGCGTGGATCTCCGGGTCGGTGCCGGCGACGGCGCCGAGCGCCCGGGCCGCGGCCAGCCGGACCACCGCGCGGGGATCGGCCCGGTCACCGCTCGCCGTCTCGATCAGGCGGCGTTTCGCCAGGGTGACGTCGATCCGGTACTCCCCGCGGGAGGAGCGGCGGACCAGCTCGCCCAGGCCGGCCAGCGCCGCGCACACCACCCGGACGTCGTCGGCGGTGTCCATCAGGTCGGTGAGCACCTCGTCGATGCGGTCCTCCTGGCCCGCCATCATGGCGGCCACCCGGGCCGCGTACGACGCCGCGGGGTTCACCACCAGACGGCAGCCGTACTCGGCGTACCACGTGAGGTAGGTCCGGGCCTGCCGGGCCGGCCACTGCGGGCCGATCGCCTCGACCGCGGGCAGGATCTCCTCACCGAGCAGGGCGATCGCCGCCGGGTCCTGGGCGCGGCCACAGTAGTCGATCACCTTGATGACGTGCTGGAGGGTCAGCTCCACGACCCGGCCGGTCTGGCTCAGCGGGCGGATCACGGCCAGGCACTGCACGGCGAGCGCGACGTTCCACGGCGGCGGGGGCGGGTCCTCGGCGGCGGTCCGCGACGGCCACTCCGGGTAGGCGCCGGTGACCAGGAACCGGACCAGGTCGGCTGCCAGCGGGGCGTGCAGCTCGCCGGCCACCAGCCGCAGCACCTCCCGCCACGCCGGGTCGTGCCAGCGCTCCTGGAAGAGCTGGATCACCCGCTCGAACGACCACTCGCTGGTGTGCTGCACCTTGCGGACGATCGCCCAGGCGCAGAAGAACTCCAGGAAGGTGCGGTGCACGAAGCCGTACCCGCCGTCGGTGTACCGGCTGAGGATGAAGCTGCGCTCGCGGAGCTGGCCGATCACCACGACGGCGGCCTCGACAGCGGCGATGGTCCGCAGGTTGTAGTGATCCTCCAGATAGTCGGCGAGCCGTCGTTTCAGCTGCTCCCGGCCGACGTAACCGGCGCTCAGCCCGTCCAGCCCGAACTGCATCGCGTAGGCGAGCTGGCGCAGCACCTCCCGCTTGTCCTCGGCGTCCACGAACGCCGCGCCGGGCGCCCGGTCGTCCAGGTGCCGGATGTTGTCCCACCGCTCGACCAGCGCGTTGGCCGCCTGGTTGTAGAGCTGCCAGCGGTGTTTCGGCAGCATCCGGTGCTGGCCGATGATGGCCAGGATGCTCAGCAGCATCGGGTTGCCGGCCAGCTCGGTCAGCTCGCGGGACTGCCGGATCGCGGCGCCGACCAGGTCCCGGCGGCGGGCCGCCTCGATCGGCCGGTCCGGCTGGGCCAGGCGGAACCAGCGGTCCAGGAACTCCGAGGTGTGCCGGGAGTCGAAGTCCTGCAGCGTGTAGTGGGCGAAACCGGCGCCGCTGAGGATGCGGCGCTGGTATTCGGCGAGGCGGGAGGTGACGATGATCCGGGCCCGGGGGAAGGTCCCGGCGAACGCGGCGATCTGGCCGGCGATGTCGTCACGGACCCGCGCGTCGAGGATCTCGTCCAGCCCGTCGAAGATCACCACGGCCGGCTCGTTGCGGCTCAGGTGGTTGCGCAGCGAGTCCGGCTCCTGCTGGTAACCGTCGGTGTCGGCGCGGCGGGCCAGGTAGTCCGGGAAGGTGCGGCATTCGCCGGAGGTGTACGCCGCCGCGTAGAGCCGCACCTCGACGAGGATCGGCAGGTGCCCGGCGAGATGCCGGAGCCGGTCGTCGGGGCGCTCCCAGGTCAGCGCGAGCGCGAGGTAGCGGACCACCGCCGACTTGCCCGAGCCGGGCTCGCCGAGCAACACGAACCGCTGCTGCTCCGGGCCGGGCAGCACGTCCAGGACCAGCTGCAGGGGCCGGTTCTGGTAGGCCGTGTAGAAGCGCACCAGGTCGGCCACCTCCGGGTCCTCGGCCAGGGGCGCCCGGCCCCGGACCGTGGCGTCCAGCTCGTGCCGCAGCGGGCGGGGCAGCTCCGGCGGCTGCTCGGCACGGACGTACGGCTCCACGAAGACCGAGGAGAGCTGGGCGCGGGCGTACCCGTCGGGCTGGTTCTCGGAGAGGGCGTCCAGGTCGAGGTCGCCGTACTGCTGGCGGAGCCGTTCGAAGTAGCGCTCGCGGGAGGAGTCGCTGAGACCCTCGCCGGGCACCGGGCCGGGTGGCAGCGCCGGCTCCGGCACGGTGTGCGAGAGGTACCGGGTGACGGCGGCGACGACCTGGAGGGCCAGATTCTCGTCGTTGGTGAAGAAGCTGCACAGGTGATCACGGGCGACGGTCTTGCGCAGGTCGGCCACGGCGGCCGCGTCGGCGCCCCGGTCCACGTATTTCACCGGCCACAGCGCCTCCTCGTCGAGCAGGAAGATCAGGCAGTGCTTGCCGAGGTGGACGGCGTGCTCGTACTCCAGGTGGGTGATCGACTTGGTGTGGCCGGGCGGGCGGTAGCCGTATCGCCAGGCGAAGATGCCGATGTAGAGGTCGCACCCGGCGACGTCCTCCAGGCAGCGCTCCAGCGGGGCGCGGCCCTCGGCGACGTACACCTCCATCGTCCGATAGTTCATCTCCAGCTGCGACAGGGCGGACTGGACCGCGGCCCGGCATTCCCGGAGATCCTCGAACGTGGCGGAGATGTACGCTCTGGTCAACCGCTTCCCCCCTCGGCGGAGCACACGCGAGTCCAGCGTATGCCGCCTGCGCCAGCTTCGGGGACCGTCACGGCCGTCGATGCGCCCGTCATGCCACCCTGGACCACACGGCGTGCTCCTCCAGCAGCGCCGTGACCTCGTGAGCGCATCCCCAGGAGACGGTCACCCCGCCACCGCCGTGCCCGTAGTTGTGGATCACCAGCTGACCGTCCACGACGGCCGGTTCCACCCGGATCCGGCGGCGCATCGGCCGGTACCCGGCGCGGGACTCGAGCACCCGGGCGCCGGCCAGGTCCGGTTTGATCACCGCGCACCGGGCGATGATGCCGTCGACCACCTCGTGGACCGGGCGCTGCGGCTCCCCCGGCGGCTCCAGGGTGCTGCCCAGCACCACCTGGTCGCCGTGCGGGATGAAGTAGGTGAGGTCCGGGGCCTCGCCGTACTCGGCGAAGAACTCCTTGATGCCGGGGTTCTCGACCACCACGATCCGGCCGCGCATCGGGCGGACCCCGTCGTCGGCCGCCAGGGTGCGGGCGCCGCCGCCGCTGCAGTTCACGATCACCCGGGCCCGGCCGTACAGATCCCGCAGCGACCGGATCGCGGTCCGCTCGATCCGGCCGCCGGCGTCCCGCAGGCGCTCCAGCAGATAGCGCGAGTACACCGGCATGTCGGTGGCCGCCGTGGTGTACCGCCAGCCGGACCGGAACCCGTCCGGGAGCTGCGGCATCGCGCAGACCTCCAGATCGCCGGTGTGACGCAGCCAGGAGTGCGGGCGGATCTCCTCGCGGGCGGCCTCGATCCCGCGCACCATCGTGACCCCGGACGCCGGGTCGGCGGCCAGCTCCCGGAAGACCGCCAGGGACTCCCGGGCCCACCGTTCCGCGTCGGCGTGGCTGACCATGAACGGCCCCCACATGGCGCCGGCCGCACACGAGCTGGTGGCCGGTGGGAAGTCACGGGCGACGACGGTCACCTGCACGCCGCGCCACGCCAGACACAGTGCGGTGGTGAGGCCACAGACGCCGGCGCCGACCACGATGGCATCGACGTTCGTATAGGTCACTCCATGACATTAGATGGTTACTCCGCCGCGCGGGTACTGCCCAAATTTCGCCCCACCGGCTGACCCTCCCACCGCCTGCGATGGCCAGCGCTTATGCTCCCTTCCGCGGAATCGCGCCCGACCGGGTCCTCGTCTGCTCCGCGTTTGCCCCGCCGGGTCCCGGACCGTCAGGATGGAACCGACGGCCGCCTGCCCCGGCGTACCATCGCCGTTCGCGGAGGAATCATGTTGGCCTTCGGGGAAGTCCAGACCGGACTCCTGCAGCACTCGACACCGCTGTCCCGGGAACGCACCGCCGAGATCCTCGACCTCGTGATGGGCGAACGGGTCCGGCTGTCCGACCGCCCGATCGCCTACGCCCTCTCCCCCGACCAGCTGCACGGCGTCGACTGTCCCCTGCCGACGCTGTCCGGCAGCCGCACCCGCGCCGTCGGCACCGTCGTCTCGCACGCCACCATCGTCGGCGGGCACGTCGCCCAGGGCTCGTCGTACGCCCGGGTCACCGCCTCCTCGACCACCCGCCGCCTGGCCTGGTCGCACTATCTCGCGAACCCGGGGCGGATCGAGACGATCGGCCGGTTCCGCCAGCCCGCCCTGGTCGAGGGCGTGCTCAACCCGGCCGAGGGCAGCCCGGCACTGGACGTCGGCGCGGTCGCCGGCCGGATGCTGGACACCGTGCAGCGCTCGTCGCTGCTGGACCACCGGCCCGCCGTCCGCGCCCCGCGGGTCCGGCTGCGCTGGGTGGCCGAGCTGGACCAGAGCGAGATGTCCGGCACCTACACCATGGACTCCGACGAGTTCCGCACCCTGCACATCACCACCCCCGGTGACGACCTGGCCTCGGTGGTCGCGCTCTGCGAGGACCTGGCGCTGCACGACTGGCTCCTGACCACCCTGGTGAGCCTGCTCGACACCACCCTGACCAGCCATCGCAGCCGGGCCCAGAAGATCGCGCGCCTGCAGCCCGCGGTGGACCACCTGCTGCACCTCTGGATGCCCGCCGCCCGCGTCGCCGACCACCTGGCGCCGGTGTGGCAGGCACTGGAGCACCGGCCGGGTTTCTCCCGGCAGTGGGAGGCGTCCGTGACGCGGGTCCGCGACCAGCTCACCATGAGCGCGCTGACGATGCTGCGCTCGGCGGGCGGCTGCGGGGATCAGCCGACCGGGACGGGCGCCACCGTCGCGCCGCGCCGGGCGCCGGCCGGCCAGACCACCTGAACCGGCCGGCCCAGGGCACGGGCCCAGGCCACCGTCTCCGCGGTGCCGCCGCGCACCCCGGCGGACGTGCCGTCCCAGACGGCGATCAGCAGGTCACAGCGCTCCACCACCAGGCTGCTGGCAGCCTCGTAGGAAGCCTCGGGCGGGCCCGGCTCGGTCACCCGGGTGATGTCACGGGCGGCGGCGAGCAGAGCACGCAACGACGGATCGGACTCCGGATCGGGCAGGTCCGCGGGCACCGGCAGGACCACGTCGAACGTGCCGCCGCAAGCCTGGATCGCCTCGGCGAACAGCCGGTCGGACCCCTCGGCCAGGCAGGTGACGCCGTGCGGGCGTGGATGCGCGGCGAGCAGGCGGATCAGCTCCGCGCGAACCAGCCGCGGAGTGGGCGGCCGCAGCCGGATGTGGCCGGTGATGCCGATCGTCGTCACAGAGGCTCCCGCCGTCGTCCTGCCGGGTTCATCGCCCGGCTCCCTCCAGTGTCCGTCAGGCGTACCACCCGGAACCCGGCGTCCCGCAGGATCTGCGGAATCTCCAGCACCGCGGCGCGACATTTGGCACGTCCCTCCGGCCCGAGTTCCTCCCAGGGGACCAGATCGGGGGACTCACGGCGTACCGCGTCACGCTCCGGGCCGTGCACCCAGCCGTCGCCGCGCGCCGACGCCGACCACCGCTCCTGCTCGCGCCGGGCCAGCATCTCCACTTCCGCCTCGGTGAAGGAGAAGTCGTCGTCCGCGCCGTCGGCGGGGACGACGGCGCACCCGGCCATGTGGAGTTTCGTCCCGAAGTCGCCGGCCTGCAGGCGGTTCGAGCGGCGCAGCTCCCCGCTCAGCTCGGACCACGGCCGCAGGGCGGGAGCGCTGCCCAGCTCGGCGCCGCGGCGCAGGCAGTCGTCGACGAACCGCTCGTGGATCAGCCGGCCCAGCCGCTCGGACAGATCCTCGGCGATCAGCTCCGGATCGCAGCCGGCCGCGACCGCCGAGAACAGCTTCACCCGGCCGTCGATCGGGTCCAGCAGGGGCTGTTCGCGCTGGTGGCGGCTGAACGCCTCGGTGATCGAGGCGAGCGCGTCCACCACCACGACGATGTCGCCGGAGACCCGGCCCCACAGCCGGTGCTCGCGCAACGCCAGCTCCAGGCCCTCCCGGTCGTCGTCGAAGCACAGGAACGCCCGGTCGTAACCGGCCCGGCCGGGATCGTCGAGCAGAGCGGTCACGTCGGTCTCGTAGGCGTTCACCCGGCAGCCGTCGAGCACCACCGCGTGCCGGCGGACGAGCCGGTCCCGCAGCCGGGTCGCGTCCCGGGAGACCAGGTCGACGGCGACCCGCTGCTCCGGCGTGGACCGCCGCAGCCGCCAGTGCCGGGCGATCTCCACGATCAGCGACTGCACCAGCGAGGAGTCGCCGGTGACCAGGATCCGGGGCACCCGGCCGGGCCGGTCCGGCAGCGGCTGCTGGTCCAGCAGGACGTGCACGGCCAGCTGGTCCAGGTGGAAGAAGTCCAGCCGCTGACCCGGCACGTACGGCACACCGAGCCGCCGGGCCTGCAGGGTCAGCGCCCAGTCCGCCTCGTGGATCTGCGCGTAGATCCCGATGTCGTTGCGGGGCAGCGCCATCCGGGCGGCCGCCGCGGCGATCTCCAGATTGGCCGCGCTGGTATCCGCGCACGCGTAGAGCAGGGCGGCGCGCGGGACACCGGCGCCGCGCAGCACGTCCGGGTCGCGGGCGTCGCCGTTCACCCCGAGCAGACCACGGCGGCGCAGCTCCAGCGGGCCGATCGGCCGGCCGCGGACCACCACCACCCGCTCGCCGCGCACGTGCAGCCGGTGCGCCAGGGTCCGGGCGACCGACGAGTCGCCGCAGACCACCACGTGCCCGCGCGACCGGCGGGCCCGCAGCCGGCGCATCTCCGCGGCCAGCAGGAGGCGGGCGGCCTCGGCGAACGCGTACAGCGTGACGATCGGCGCGACGAACCGGGCCACCTGCAGGGCGGGCGGGAACTCGGTGCCGCCCTCCAGCGGATCCGAGCCGAGGACGAAGAGCTGCAGCGTGCCGTAGAGCAGGTTCAGCGGATCCCGGTCGGTGACGCCCTGAGCCGCCAGGTATTGATCCAGGCCGATCACGCCCAGCACCAGCGCCAGCACGCCGGCCAGCGCGAACAGGGCCCGCGTGACGGTGACCGCGGGCTGACCCGAATCGTCGCGCAGGGACAGCGGCGCGCGGGGAAAGGTGGCCATCGATCCACGATGGCACACCTCTTTTACAGCGCGCAGCCCTCCGTGGCGGGCGGCAGCGGGGCGGGGACGCCGATGCTCGGCAGGCCGAGCGAAACCCCTTTGAGCTTGGGGGTACGGCCGGACTCCCACACATCGCCCGCGCGGGTCCGCCGGTGGCTGAGCGGGTCACCGTCGGCGTTCAGGTGGTGCGGAGCGGCGTACGTGATGACGGTCTCGACGATGTCACCCGGACGGGGGGCCAGGCCACCCGTCGAGAAGTGCACCAGACGGCCGTCGCGGGCCCGCCCGCTCATCCGGCCGGTCCGCTCGTCCTTGCGGCCCTCGCCGACCGCGACCAGAACCTCGACCTTCTCCCCGACGAGCTTCTTGTTCTCCGCCCAGGTGATGTCCTCGAGGGTGGCGATCAGACGCTCGTACCGCGCCTGGACGACCGCCTTGGGCAACTGGTCGTCCATGGTCGCGGCGGGAGTTCCGGGCCGCTTCGAGTACTGGAAGGTGAAGGCGCTGGAGAACCGGGCCCGCCGGACCACCTCGAGGGTCTGCTCGAAGTCCTCCTCGGTCTCGCCGGGGAAGCCGACGATGATGTCGGTGGTGATCGCGGCGTCCGGCATCGCGGCCCGGACCTTCTCGATGATGCCCAGGTATTTCTCCTGGCGGTAGCTGCGGCGCATGGCCTTGAGCACCCGGTCGGAGCCGGACTGCAGCGGCATGTGCAGCGAGTGGCAGACGTTCGGCGTCTCGGCCATCGCGGCGATCACGTCGTCGGTGAAGTCCTTCGGGTGCGGGCTGGTGAACCGGACCCGCTCCAGGCCCTCCACCTCGCCGCAGGCGCGCAGCAGCTTGCCGAAGGCCAGCTTGTCGCCGAACTCGACGCCGTAGGAGTTCACGTTCTGCCCGAGCAGGGTCACCTCCAGGACGCCCTCGGCGACCAGGGCCCGGACCTCGGACAGGATGTCGCCGGGACGGCGGTCCTTCTCCTTGCCGCGCAGGCTCGGGACGATGCAGAAGGTGCAGGTGTTGTTGCAGCCCACCGAGATGGAGACCCAGCCCGCGTACGACGACTCGCGCTTGGTCGGCAGCGTGGAGGGGAAGACCTCGAGCGACTCGAGGATCTCGACCTGGGCCTCCTCGTTGTGCCGGGCGCGTTCCAGCATCGCCGGCAGCGAGCCGATGTTGTGGGTGCCGAAGACGACGTCGACCCAGGGCGCCTTCTTGACGATGTCGCCCTTGTCCTTCTGGGCGAGGCAGCCGCCGACCGCGATCTGCATGCCGGGGTTCTTCAGCTTCGTCGGGCGCAGGTGGCCGAGGTTGCCGTAGAGGCGGTTGTCGGCGTTCTCCCGGACCGCGCAGGTGTTGAAGACGACCACGTCAGCGGCGTCGGCGTCAGCGGCGCGCACATAGCCGGCGTCCTCCATCAGGCCGGAGATCCGCTCGCTGTCGTGCACGTTCATCTGGCAGCCGTACGTGCGCACATCATAGGTGCGAGCGGCGCCCTGCATCTCGGTAGTCATGGCAATTGACCAGGCTACCCGCCTCAGGCCGCGGCGGACCGCCCCGGTGTCGGGTCGGGTTTCCAGCGCGAGCGGTCGCAGCCGGCCCGGGCGGCACAGGCCGGGTCGGCGCCGGTGCAGGGCCGGACGTGCCGGCGTTCCGGGCCGTCGTCGGTCTCCACCTCCTCGACGTGCACGGCCCGCAGCGTCCCGTCGGGCTCCGCCAGCACGTACCGCGAAGGGTTGAGGGTGTCGTCGGGCAGCAGCACCGCGGACCGCAACCGGACCGCCACCGCGCTCGCGATGGTCTCCTCGGCGACGCCGGACGGTGTCACGTAGACGTCGATAAGGGTGGGGAAGTCTCCTCCGACGTGATAGACATCGCAGAGCAGAGCGGCGCCGGGAACCAGGTCGTGCACCGGGCGCTCGAGAGCCCCGGCCAGAGCGCCGCGCACTCGATCGGGATCGATCCGTTCGGCGGCACACCAGTTCCACGGGCCGTCAGCCATGAACTCCATGGTGTGGACCTCTCCCTCCGCGCAGGTCACGCGTTATCGCTCCGTGACCATTCTCGACACAATCCGATACGGACCTGCCCCTAGGGTGTGTCCATTCGAGTGAACCGACAACGAGCGGATGGACCAGGGGTGACAGGCGAGGCTCTCATCGTCCTTGAGAACGTCAACAAGTGGTTCGGCCCCTTGCACGTGCTGCAGGACGTGGACCTGTCCGTCGCGCGTGGCGAGGTGGTGGTGGTGATCGGGCCCTCCGGGTCCGGCAAGTCCACCCTGTGCCGCGCCATCAACCGGCTGGAGCCGATCGACTCCGGCACCATCACCTTCGACGGACAGAAGCTGCCGGCCGAGGGCCGGGGTCTGGCCAAGCTGCGCAGCGAGGTCGGCATGGTGTTCCAGTCGTTCAACCTCTTCGCGCACAAGAGCATCCTGCAGAACGTGATGCTCGGGCCGGTCAAGGTGCTCAAGCAGAAGCCCGCCGAGGTCCGTGACCGGGCCATGGCGCTGCTCGAGCGGGTCGGCATCGCCAACCAGGCCGAGAAGTACCCGGCCCAGCTGTCCGGCGGTCAGCAGCAGCGCGTCGCCATCGCGCGGGCGCTCGCCATGCAGCCCAAGGCGCTGCTCTTCGACGAGCCCACCAGCGCGCTCGACCCGGAGATGGTCGGCGAGGTGCTGGACGTGATGACCTCGCTCGCCCGCGAGGGCATGACCATGGTGGTCGTCACCCACGAGATGGGTTTCGCCAAGCACGCGGCCGACCGGGTGGTCTTCATGGCCGACGGTCAACTCGTCGAGCAGGCCGCACCGGAGGAGTTCTTCGCCAACCCGCGCAGCGACCGGGCCAAGGACTTCCTCTCCAAGATCCTCACGCACTGAGCGCCTCGCGGGCCCGCCCCACGACGGCGGGCCTGATCCCAGAAGGAGTAGAGATATGCGATTCACTCGCGTAGCCGTACTGGCCACCGCCGCGGCTCTCACGTTCGGCCTGTCCGCCTGCGGCCAGGAGGGCACGCCCACCCCGAGCGGGGACGGCGGCGCCAGCGGCGCGGCGCCGGCCGCCGGCGACACCTGTAAGAGCTCGGGCACCACCTTCACCGCCGACACCGCCGCCGCGGTCGCCGGCAGCCCGACCTTCGACAAGATCAAGAACGCCGGCAAGGTCGTCATCGGCGTCAAGTTCGACCAGCCGAACCTGGGCTACAAGGACACCGCCGGCACCCGCTGCGGCTTCGACATCGAGACCGCGCAGTACATCGCGTCGAAGCTGGGCATCGACCCGGCCAAGATCGAGTACAAGGAGATCCCGTCCGCCAACCGGGAGACCGCGATCAAGGGTGGGGAGATCGACTACTACGTCGGCACCTACTCGATCACCGACAAGCGCAAGGCCGACGTCTCGTTCGCCGGGCCGTACTTCGTGGCCGGCCAGGACCTGCTGGTCCGCAAGGACGAGACCGCGATCACCGGCAAGGACACCCTCAAGGGCAAGAAGGTCTGCTCCGCCACCGGCTCCACGCCGATCCAGCGGGTCCGCGACGAGAAGCTGACCGAGCCGGAGAACATCGTCGAGTTCAAGACCTACTCCGAGTGCGTCTCGCAGCTGCTCGACAAGAAGGTCGACGCCGTCACCACCGACGACGCGATCCTCAAGGGCTACGCCGCGCAGAGCCCGAGCGACCTGAAGGTCGTCGGCCAGCCGTTCAGCACCGAGAAGTACGGCATCGGCCTGCCGCGTGACGACAAGGCGTTCCGCGACTTCGTCAACGACAAGCTGGAGGCCGGCTTCAAGGACGGCACCTGGCAGAAGATCTACGACGGCACGCTGGGCAAGTCCGGCTCGCCGGCCACCCCGCCGACCCTCGAGCGCTACTGATCGACGTCGTTCCGGCCGGCGTCGGGTGGTCCGCCACCCGGCGCCGGCCGGTCCAGTTGAAGGACGGGCATGACGGAATTCTTCAGCGTACTCACGGACAACTGGCAACTGTTCCGTGAAGGCTTCACCATGACGGTGCAGCTGTTCCTGATCAGCGCGGTGGGCAGCCTGACGCTCGGCGTCCTGCTCGGCGCGTTCCGGGTCTCGCCGATCCCGGCGCTGCGCTGGTTCGGCGCCACGTACGTCAACATCGTGCGCAACACCCCGCTGACGCTGGTCTTCGCGTTCCTGGTGTTCGCGGTCCCGAAGCTGGACGTCAACCTGGACTATCCGCAAGCGGCCTTCACCGCCCTGACGGTCTACACGGCGGCGTTCATCTGCGAGGTGGTCCGCTCCGGCATCAACACCGTCGCCCCCGGCCAGGCCGAGGCGGCGCGGGCCCTGGGCATGAGCTTCTACCAGGTGCTCAGCCAGATCGTGCTGCCGCAGGCGCTGCGCGCGATGGTGCCGCCGCTGGTCAGCGTCGAGGTCGCGATGCTGAAGAACACCACCGTCGCGGCCGGCTTCTCGGTGCTGGAGGCGGGCGCGATCCCGGCGTACATGGCCGAGCGTGGTGAACCCCAGTTCTACGTCCTGCTGTGGATCACCATCGGCTTCCTGATCCTGATCACCCCGCTGGTGTTCCTGCAGCGGGCCCTCGAACGCAAGTGGCGGGTGGCGCGATGACCTCGGTGCTGTACGACCTGCCCGGCCCCAAGGCCCGGCGCCGCAACCTGATCATCGGGGTGGTCGCCACCCTCGCGATCGTCGGCCTGATCGCGTTCGTGATCTACCGGTTCTGGGAGACCGGGCAGTTCGAGGAACGCCGCTGGGCCCAGTTCAAGTTCAAAGCCGTGCAGATGGAACTGGTCAACGGCGTCTGGTTCACCCTCAAGGCGGCCGGCATCGCGACAGTGCTCGCGCTGCTGTTCGGCTCGGTCTTCGCCGCCGGCCGGCTCAGCGACCACGCCGCCCTGCGCGCGCCGTCGACCTTCGTGGTCGAGCTGTTCCGGGCCATCCCGCTGCTCATCCTGATCTTCTTCGGCTACTACGTGCCCCTGCAGTACGGCTGGCCGATCGACAAGATGTGGGCGCTGGTCATCGGCCTCACCCTGTACAACGGGTCGGTGCTCGCGGAGATCTTCCGGGCCGGCATCAACGCCGTGGCCAAGGGGCAGTCCGAGGCCGCGTACGCCGTCGGTATGCGCAAGAACCAGGTGGTCCGGCTGATCCTGCTGCCGCAGGCGTTCCGGGCCATGCTGCCGGCCATCGTCAGCCAGCTCGTGGTCCTGCTCAAGGACACCGCGCTCGGCTTCATCATCACCTACCCGGAGCTGCTGACCGTCGGCAAGACGATCGGCGGGCGGCTCGCGTTCGGGCTCCCCTACGTTCCGGCGTACCTCGTCGTCGGGGCCATCTATCTCACCCTCTGCGGCGCGCTGTCGTTCCTCGCCTGGTGGCTGCAGCGGCGGCTGACCCGCCTGCCCAAGGCGAAGGCCAAGGCTCTGCCGCTGACCGACGCGACCCGTCAGATCTGATGCTCCGTCACCGGGCCAGCTCCGTCACCCTGGACTCACGTACCACGGTGACCCGGATCTGGCCCGGGTAGGTCAGCTCCTCCTCGATCTGCTTCGCCACATCACGGGCCAGGACCGCGGCGCCGATGTCGTCGATGTCGTCCGGCCGCACCATCACCCGGATCTCGCGCCCGGCCTGCATCGCGAAGACCTTCTCCACCCCGGTCTTGCCACCGGCGATCTCCTCGATGCGTTCGAGCCTTTTGACGTACGCCTCCAAGCTCTCCCGCCGGGCCCCCGGCCGCCCCCCGGAACACGCGTCCGACGCCTGCGTCAGCACGGCCTCGATGGTCTGCGGCGGCACCTCGTTGTGGTGCGCCTCGATCGCGTGGACGATGTCCTCGTGCTCGCCGTACTTCCGGGCGAGATCCGCGCCGATCAGAGCGTGACTGCCCTCCACCTCGTGGGTGAGCGCCTTGCCGATGTCGTGCAGGAACGCGGCCCGCTTCATCGTCGGCACGTCCAGGCCCAGCTCGGCGGCCATGATCCCGGCGATGTGCGCGGTCTCCACCAGGTGCTTCAGCACGTTCTGCCCGTAACTCGTGCGGTACCGCAGGCGGCCCAGCAGCTTCGCCATCTCCGGGTGGATGCTGGTGATGCCCACATCGACCAGGGCCTCCTCGGCCGCCCGGTCACAGAGCCGCTCCACCTCGTTCTTGGCGCTGTCGAAGACCTCCTCGATCCGGTGCGGGTGGATCCGCCCGTCCAGCACCAGCTTCTCCAGGGTCAGCCGGCCCACCTCCCGGCGCACCGGGTCGAAGCAGGACAGCAGCACCGCCTCCGGGGTGTCGTCGATGATCAGGTTGACGCCGGTGGTCGACTCGAACGCCCGGATGTTGCGGCCCTCACGGCCGATGATCCGGCCCTTCATCTCGTCGCTCGGCAGATGCAGCACGCTGACCACGCTCTCCGCGGTCTGCTCACTCGCGATCCGCTGGATCGCGTCCACCACGATGTGCCGGGCCCGGGTGTCGGCGGTGTTCCGCGCGTCCGTCTCGATGTCCCGGACCAGGATCGCGGCCTCCCGCTTCGCCTGCCCCTCGATCGCCTCGATCAGCTCGCCCCTCGCGGTGTCCGCGGTCAGCCCGGCGATCCGCTCCAGCTCCCGGCGCTTCGTGTTCTCCGCCGCCTCGACCTCCGCCTCGCGGCTCTTCAGGGCCGACTCCCGTTTCGCCAGCTCGGTCTCCAGGGCGGCCAGGCGGCGCTCCCGCTCGACCAGGCGCTCCACCTCCTCGCCGTGCAGACGCTCCCGCTCGTCGATCCGGGCGGCGCGGCGCTCCACCTCGGCGGCTTGCTCCTTCACCGTGGCGTTGAGCAGGGCGATCTCGCGTTCACCGGAACGGCGGGCGGCGGCCCGGACCTGCTCGGCGTCCGCCTCGGCCTGCCGGTGAGCGTGTTCCAGGATGGTGTCGGCCTCGCTGTGCGCGGTCTCCAGAACCCGGCGGGCCTCGGCGCGGGCGGCACTCGCCTCGGCCTTGGCGGCGGCGGCCTCCGCGCGTACCGAAGCGGCTTTGGCGTTGGCGTCCGCGACCTTGGCCTGGGCGTCACCGACGGCCTGGTCCTGGCGGTCCTGGGCGTCCTGCCGGTCGGCGCGCAGCTGCCGCAGCGCACGCGCCCCGAGAACCATCCCGCCTATCACCGACGCGCCGAGCACGATGATCGCAATCACGAGCACCCAGTCCAGCGGGGTGGTCATCTCGCCGCGTCTCCCTTCGCCGCCGGCGCGGTGCACACGCGCGCGGGCATCTCTGCGGGATGCCCGACCAAGGCAGCAGACCGCGGGCGGCACCGGCCCGGGGAGTACGCGCTCCGCCTTCGGCCACCCCGACCTTCCAGTCTCCGTCCGAACGACACCGGTGGGCCGGCGCATCCGCCTGGTCCGGGCATCCACCCCGGTCCGGGCATCCACCTGGTGGGGCAGACACCGCGGGCTGATCGCGGATTCCCACGCTCGGCCCGGCCGTTCGCAGCGGTCGCGGAGGGGCGGTTCCGGCTGGTCACCGCCTTGTCCAGTGGTGACCTCGGGTAGCGGCCGTCGGGATCGGCTTCGGGTTCCAACCTTCCGGCTGTCACCTGTCGGCTGTTGCCCTCGAGTCTCTGGCCGCTGCTTTCCGCCCTCGGGTTTCCGGCTGCTGCCTTCCCCCTTCGGCTGCCGCTTTCGGTCCTCGGGTTTCCGGCTGCCGCCTTCGCCCTTCGGCTGCCGCCTCCGGCCCTCGGTCTCCGGCTGCCGCTTGCCCTTGGGCCCGGCTGCCGCCTTCGCCCCCAGGTTTCCGGCTGCTGCCTTCCGCGCTCGGGTTTCCGGCTGCTGCCTTTCGCCCTCCGGCTGCCCGCCTTCCGCTTCTCGGTGGATCGTTCGCCGGGGCTGGCCGCCTCGGCGATCGGATCTCCCGGCCCGCTTCCGGTCCGCATCGGCGGAAAGGTGACTGGATCTTGCTGCCGCCTCGCGCTGACCGGACCTGATGACGGATCGAGGCCGTGCCGCTTCCCGAACGTTCCGAAGACACTCGGAACACCCGTCCGGAATCGCCGACGAGGGCAACACCACCCGAAGATCACCATGCGGCGACCCGGACGGCATTCCCCTGCGTAGCCTCGAGCCCTCTCACCGACCGAGACCACCGTCACCGTCCGTGGAAATGATCGACGTCCCGGGCGGACATCACCGCTCGAAACCCATTCGACCTTCCCCCGGCCGTACCGGAAGCCCATCGGCGAGCCGACGATCAGCCGCTCGAATCAGGAGTGTGTGGAGTTGTGGGGTTGACCGCCGGTATGTCGCGCCGTCCGCCGCGCGGTCAGCGGCCGACGGAAGCCTCTCCTGGACCGAAAAGCGCCCAAGTGATGCCGTAATGTAATGCGATCTATGTTGTGCCTGTTGCATACGATGGTCGAGCAAACCTTGTGTAACGCGAGGCTAGGTCGCGAGCACCACTTCGGTCAAGGACTCATGATTCGGCAGCGGATAGGACGTACGGCACAGGGATGCTTACGTCCTGCTCACGATCCCACAGGACAATTCCAGACGTACCGTGCGATCACACCGCTCCGTCACCGGCACATCCTCGGCAATCACCATCACCGCGGCACACCCGAGCCCACGACACGGAGCGTGACCACGAGCCGTAGTCACTGAGCGTATCAGCCGCCCTCGCCCTGCCCCCGTCGCGTGATATCCCTCCGAATACCGACTAGAGGAGCAATCCTCACATCAGAACTATATCGGCGGAGGACGGGTCAGCCGGCGCCAACGCCGCGGACCCTTGGTCGACGCGGCACATCTCTCTCATCGGTACGGCGTACCCAGCCTCACCGGAATCAGCAGCCGCCCGACACCATCCACCGGCCAGGCTCACCCGAACCGGGCGACCGGCCACCCGACGGTCCCACCACAGCCCTGCCAACGATCAGCCGTCTCATCACCGGTGACCGGACAGCACGCCGCCGCGCGTCTGCTGCGGAAGATCGCCCGGTCTCAGGACTGCAGGTCGGTCGCCTCGTCGGCCAGGGCGTCGGCATCGATCGCGTCGGCGAACTCGGCGGCCTCAGCATCGCGTGCCGCCAGCGCGTCCTTCACCGCCCGGATGGCGATGCCCGCCGGATAACCCTTGCGGGCGAGCATCGCGACCAGCCGCCGGAAGACCGCATCGGGCGAACCCGTCGCCGTCCGGAGCTTGCGGTCGACCAGCGCCCGCGCCGCCGTGGCCTCCGCCTCGTCGTCGACGGCTTCGAGAGCCTCGTCGGCCACCTCGGCATCGACGCCACGCTGGCGCAGCTCGTTGGCGAGGGCTCGTCGCGCCAGGCCCCGGCCGTGATGCCGGCTGGAGACCCATGCCCGGGCGAACGCCGCGTCGTCGATGATCCCGACCTCGTCGTAGCGGTCGAGGACCTCGGCGATCACCTCTTCGGAGATCTCCTTGCGCTGCAGAACCTTCGCGAGCTCGGCGCGGGTCCGCGGCCGGACCGCCAGCTGGCGCAGACAGATCTCCCGGGCCACCTCCGACTCGCTGCGCGGTGGCCCGCTGTTGTCTCCGCTGCGAGGCTCGCCGGGCCCGCCCGGGCCCTCGGGACCCGCAGCGGACGGCCACCCCGGGCCGGAGGCGCCACGACGGCCCCGGCGCCCGGCGCCTCGCCGCGGCTCTCCGGACTCGTCGTCAGGTGACATGCCGGCGCCGGTCCGGGGCGGGATGGCATCCCATCCGCGCCCGGACCGTGCACCGCGTCGTCCCGCCATCGCGGATTACCGGATCAGAAGTCGACGGGCGGCAGCTCGGGCCCGCCGGTCGCGTCGCTGTTCACAACCTGCCCGACACCGAGCTTCTCCAGGATCTTCTTCTCGATCTCGGCGGCGACGTCGGGGTTCTCCTTGAGGAACTCCCGGGCCTTCTCCTTGCCCTGGCCGAGCTGGTCGCCGTCATACGTGTACCAGGCGCCGGACTTGCGGATGAAGCCCTGCTCGACACCGACGTCGATGAGCGAGCCCTCCCGGGAGATGCCCTTGCCGTACATGATGTCGAACTCGGCCTGCTTGAACGGCGCGGCCACCTTGTTCTTGACGACCTTGACCCGGGTCCGGTTACCGATGACGTCGGTGCCGTCCTTCAGGCTCTCGATGCGCCGGACGTCCAGACGGACCGACGCGTAGAACTTCAGCGCGCGGCCACCGGTCGTGGTCTCCGGCGAGCCGAACATGACGCCGATCTTCTCGCGGAGCTGGTTGATGAAGATCGCGGTGGTGCCGGAGTTGTTCAGAATGCCGGTGATCTTCCGGAGGGCCTGGCTCATCAGCCGGGCCTGGAGGCCGACGTGACTGTCGCCCATCTCACCCTCGATCTCGGCACGCGGCACGAGGGCGGCCACCGAGTCGATGACGATGATGTCCAGAGCGCCGGAGCGGATCAGCATGTCCGCGATCTCCAGAGCCTGCTCACCGGTGTCCGGCTGGGACACCAGCAGGGCGTCGGTGTCGACACCGAGCGCCCGCGCGTACTCCGGGTCGAGAGCGTGCTCGGCGTCGATGAAGGCGGCGATGCCGCCGGCCTTCTGCGCGTTGGCCACGGCGTGCAGGGCGACCGTGGTCTTACCGCTCGACTCCGGGCCGTAGACCTCGATGACGCGGCCACGCGGCAGGCCACCGACACCGAGCGCCACGTCGAGGGCGATGGAGCTGGTCGGGATGACAGCGGTCTGGACGACCGGCCGCTCCCCGAGCCGCATGCACGAACCCTTGCCGAACTGCTTGTCGATCTGTGCCAGCGCCAGTTCGAGCGCTTTCTCCCGATCAGGTGCTCCTGCAGCCATTCCCGCCACCCCTGTATTCGACTTCGCGTTCTTCGCGGACGAGCTTTTGTTCACCACGGTCGACACGGTAGGCGGTGGGTATGACAAAAATCCTCCGCCCCGTCGTGTGCTGTGGATGACCGAGCCGCCGTGGACAATAGCCGAACACCTGTACGACTATCGACCGACACGCCAGAACGGATGTTCTAATCCCTGCTCAGCGCAGCCGCGACGGCACCCGATCGGGGTACGTCGCGACCACCGCGCGCCAGATCGTGGCGGTGTCGACACCCTGAGCGATGGCTTCGTCGATCGTCCGCCCGCCGAGCGCCGTGAAGGCGTGATCGGCCGCGATGCTGCGGGCGTACGCGGAGCCGAAGCTCTGTTCCAACCGTTCCCAGAAGTCTGTCAGCCGCACCGGCGAAGGATACCCACGGGCGGGATCGTCACCCCTCAGGCGACAGCGGCCGCCGCGATCCGGAGATCGTCGACGAGCCCGCGATAGGCCGTCTCCCGATCGTCGGCCCGCAGCACCGCCGACGGGTGGATGGTGGCCAGCGCCTGGATCTGCGCCACCGGGAAGTCCTCCGGATGCTGGGCCGACGCGGGCCACGGCATGAGCTGGCCGCGCGACCGGGTCACCCGGAACGACGGACCGAGCAGCGCCTTGCCCGCGGTGGCGCCGAGGATGACCACCAGCTCCGGCTTGAGCAACGCGAACTCGGAGACGACCCAGGGCCGGCAGGCGGTGATGTGGGTCGTCTCCGGGGTCTGGTGGATGCGCCGGGCGCCCCGCTGGACGAACCGGAAGTGCTTCACGGCATTGGTGATGTACAACTCAGCGGGGTTGATGCCGGCGTCGTCGACGGCGGTCCGGAGCAACCGGCCGGCCGGGCCCACGAACGGCAGGCCGTGCTGGTCCTCGACGTCACCGGGCTGCTCACCGACGAAGACGATCCGCGCGTCCGGGGCGCCGCGGCCGAACACGGTCTGGGTCGCGTTCTCGTGGAGCTCGCAGCCGTGACAGTCCGCCGCCGCCGACTTCAACTCGTCGATGCTCCGGGCGTGCGGAGGTACCCACTGCTGCGCGCCCACCGGCGCTTCCGTCCTTGGCATGGGAACGTTCTACCCCTACCCACCGACAAGAACCGGCCCGGTCACCTCATCGGGGCGGCGGCTCCCGCGGGACGGACGGCGGCCGCGATCGCTCCGGCCAGGTCGTCGATCTCCCGGTGGCCCAGCGAGCTGATCGTGACGCGGATCCCCGGTGGGGACTCCAGGCGGAAGTAGGTGCCGGGAGCGACCGCGTACCCCCGATCGCGGAGGCCGGTGACCACCCGGGTCTCGTCCGGCACCGGCACCCAGACGTTGATGCCGGTGTCGCCGTGAGCCTCGACACCTTCCGCGCGAAGGGCATCGCGCAGGCGGCGACGCGCCCGCCCGTAGGTCTCGCGGGCCCGGGTCACCTGGTCGGTCGTCGCGGGGTCCTGCCACAGCCACAGCAGCATCCGCTGCAGGACGGTGGAGACCCAGCCGGCGCCGATCCGCATCCGCCCGGCCACCCGGGCGACGGTGGTCTCGTCGCCGGCGAGCACCGCGATGCGCAGGTCCGGGCCGAAAGGTTTCGAGGCGGACCGCACGAAGGCCCAGGAGCCGGTCACCGGGCCGATACAGTGCGGCGGGCGATCGGCCAGCTCGGCGGCGTGATCGTCCTCGATGACCACGACCCCGGGATGGCCACGCAGCAGCCCGCGCAGCCGCTCGGCACGGTCCGCGCTCACCGCGGCGCCGGTCGGGTTCTGCGCGCGGACGGTGACCACGACGGCACGGGCCCCGGAGCGCAGCGCGGCCGCCAGCGCCTCCGGATCGGGTCCCTCCTCGTCGACCGCCACCGGCACGGCCCGCAGGCCCAGGGCGGCCAGCAGATCGATCAGAGCCGCCCAGCCCGGATCCTCGATCGCGACCGCGTCACCCGGGCGCAGGTGGGCGCCGAGCACCCGCTCGATCGAGTCGAGCGCGCCCCCGGTGACCACGATCTCCGCCCCGTCGACCGGCACGCCCTCGCCGAGCAGCCGAGGGCGGGCCGCGTCGGACAGCTCGGGCATGGTGGAGGCGGACGCATATCCGTGGGGCTGCCCGAAGCGGGACGCGACGGCGGCCAGGGCCGGTGCCAGGGACGGCAGCAGATGCGGGTCCGGCTCGCCGGTGGAGAGGTCACGCAGGCCGGCCGGGATCGGCGTGCGCAGGGCGGACCGTGGACCGGTCACCGCGGGACGGGACCGGACCCGGGTGCCCCGCCGGCCCTCGGTCTCGATCACGCCGCGCTGCCGCAGCTCCTGATAGGCCTTGGCGACCGTCGCGGGGCTGACGTGCAGAGCGCCCGCGAGGACGCGCACCGGCGGCAGCGCCGCCCCGGCCACCCAGTCGCCCCGGACCACGCCCGCTTCGATGCTGGCCGAAATCTCGGCGGCGTTCTCGCCGTTGACCTGATACTGTTCTGCCACAGTGAAGATTGTGTACTAGTACAGCCACCGAAGCAAGCCGAAACCCCGACCGGGGAGGATCCGATGACCGATCTCTACACCCCCACCCCGCGGACGATCCCCCACCGCACCCGCGCACGCATGAGCTACGACCGCGAGCCGGCCCATGCCATCCTCGACGAGGCGTATGACTGCGCGGTGGGTTTCGTCGTCGACGGCGAGCCCCGCGTCCTGCCGAATCTGCACGTCCGGGTGGACGGCACGCTTTATCTGCACGGCTCCACCGGCTCACGGCTCGGGCTGGCGGCACGCGGTGCGGGCGTTCCGGTGTGCGTGTCCGTGACCGTGCTCGACGGCCTGGTCTATGCCCGGTCCCAGTTCAGCCACAGCGCCAACTATCGCTCCGTGGTCATCCACGGCACCGCGCGCCCGGTCACCGAGGAGGCGGAGAAGCTCCGGGTGCTGACCGCCCTGACCGAGAAGGTGGGTCCGGGCCGGGCGGCGGACAGCCGGCCACCCACCCGGCAGGAGCTCGCCCAGACCACCGTGCTCGCGCTCCCGCTGGAGGAGGTGTCGGTGCGGGCCCGGTCCGGCGGCGTCAACGACGATCCGGAGGACCTGGACCAGCCGCACTGGGCCGGCGTCCTCCCGCTGCGCGTGGTCACCGGGCCGCCGGAGACCGCGCCGGGTGTCGCGGCCGCGCCCCCGCCGTACCTTCCGGGTTCCCCCTCGCCGTGGCAGACACCGGTCCTCCTGGAGGGCCGTCACGTGCGGCTGGAGCCGCTCACCCCCGGTCATGTGCCGGCGCTCTTCGAGGCGCTCGACGACGAGGAGGTCTGGCGGCACATCCCGTTCCCCCGGCCACGGACCGCCGACGAGCTGGCCGAGGACGTCGCCGGGGTGCTGCGCGGCCAGTGGCTGGGCCAGCGTTCGGCATGGGCCCAGGTCGACCCCACCACCGGCACGGTGATCGGGATGACCACCTATCACGACATCGACGTCACCCTGCGCGCCGTCGGCATCGGCCACACGATGGTCGGCCGCCGATGGTGGCGGACCGGGGTGAACACCGAGGCCAAGCTGTTGCTGCTGGAGAGGGCGTTCGACGTGCTCGGCGCCGAGCGCGTGTTCTGGTACACGGACGTTCGCAACGAGCGCTCCCAGCGGGCCATCGCACGTCTGGGCGCCAGCCGGGACGGTATGATCCGCCGCCAGCGCCGGCGGCCGGACGGCACCTGGCGCGACACCGTGCTGTTCGCCATGACCGTGGACGAGTGGCCGGCCGCAGCGCAACGCCTCCGGGACCGATTGGCAGCGGGCTGACCCGCGTTTCGAGAAAGATTGACCGATGCTGGGCATCACCGACTTCTGGACGTACGTCCTCGGCGTCGTCGCCATCATCCTGCTCCCCGGGCCGAACTCGATCTTCGTGCTCTCGGTCGGCGCACAGCGGGGCATCCGTGCCGGCTACCAGGCGGCCGCCGGCGTCTTCCTGGGCGACGCCGTGCTGATGATCCTCTCCGCGACCGGTGTCGCCTCGTTGCTGAGCACCTATCCCGCGCTGTTCCTGGTGCTGAAATACGCCGGCGCCGCCTACCTGGGCTGGGTGGGCGTCAACATCATCCGCAGCGCCGGGAAACGGTGGCGGAGCCGTGCCGAGCCCGCCGTCACGGTCGCGGAGGAGCCGGCGGCCGGCCTGCAGCGGCCGTTCCGGCGTGCCGCGGTGATCAGCCTGCTCAATCCGAAGGCGATCCTGTTCTTCGTCTCGTTCTTCATCCAGTTCGTCGAGCCCGGCTATCCGCATCCCGCGCTGTCGTTCCTGATCCTCGGCGCGGTGGTGCAGTTCTTCAGCGGCCTCTACCTCACGGCGCTGATCTTCGGTGGCCGCTATCTCGCCGGCCAGTTCCGGCAGCGGCGCCGGCTCGCGACCGGGGCGACCACCGCGGTCGGCGCGCTGTTCGTGGGCTTCGGCGTCAAGCTGGCGACCGCCAGCGTCGGTTGAGGCGACGGTGATCAGCGGCGGCCCAGGCGCGGGGCCGGCGGGGTCCGGTCGGTGTAAAAGGTCCCGCGAATCAACTGGATCTTGACGAGATCAGCGGCCCAGGTCTTCTCCGGCGTGCTCCAGCCCAGCGCATAACCGCGGCCGTCGAGGACGAACCAGCGGATCCCGGAGTGCCGAGCCGCCCCGGCCGCCGAGCGGTACCGGAACTCCCAGTCGGCCGCCCTGTGCAGCAACGGCACCGGGACGACACCGACCAGGGCGTAACCGGGCAGGCTCCGCGCGCCCGCGAGGCGGCGGGCCTCGGCCTGGGTCGCCGCCAGCGGATCGGCGCCGGGATCCCGTCCGGTGTCCAGGCTCATCACCCTGGTGTTGCGCGGGCTCCGGAAGCAGTAGGTGGCACCGGCCCGCTGGTACGTCCACCCGTCGGGTACGGCGATGTGGAAACCGGTTCCGTCGGTGAAGTAGGACCAGCCGGCCTGCAACGTCCATCCGTTGACGCCACGGGCCGCGCCCTTCTGCGGGGTGACAGGCAGGCCGGGGGGCGGTGCGCTGTCGCAGAGCGCCGGCGAGAACGGCTTGCGCTCGACGGTCGCCGGCACGGACGCGGACGGCCCCGGCGCCGATCCGCCCGCCGACGGACCCGGTAGGAACAGGGCTGATCCGGCCGCGGACGGGATCGGCGAGTTCGGGCCGGCGCCGGACGGGCCTGGCGGGATCTGCCCGGGGCCGGGGCCGGATGATGCGGCCGGGCCGGGTCCCGCGGGTTCTCCACCATGCCCCGCCGAGAAGCCGGGCATGCCGGTGGGCAGCGGCGCTCCCGGTGCCGGTGAGAGCTGCGAGGGTACGGCGGTGGACGGCGCCCCCGCCGACGGGAAGAAGACCTGCGGCCGGGGCTCGTTCAGTTCCGCGACGTAACCCGTCAGCAGGCTGCCCGTGGCGAGCAGCAGAACCAGGGCCGTGACGGCGAGACGGGCCTGGGTCACCCGGACCCGCAGCCGCCGCGCCGTCCCGGTGGAGGCGGCCGGGGTGGCGAGCACGAGGGCCTGACCGGGCGGCGGGGGCAGCGGGGTGGTCTCCGGTTCGGCCGGATCCGCCACGATCGGGTCGGTGATGGCAGCGGCCAGGGGCGGCCCGCCCATCGGTTCCCGTTCGGCTGATCCGCTCTGCGGCCTCGCCTCCACCGGTCCAGCCGGAACAGGACCGGCTGGCGGCCTCGTCGCGGCGGATTCAGCCGGAGCGGATGCGGTCTCCGGCTTCCCTTCGGGTGGATCAGCCGGAACGACAGCCCCGGCGGGACCGGCCAGAACGGAAGCCTCAGGCGCACCGGACGGAGCGGCCGGCGCCGGTTCGGCGGTGCGGCCGGCCGACGGCCGGCTCTCGTCCGGCGCGTCACGGTCCACAGGTGGTGGAGCGTCCGTTCCGGGCGAGCGAGAACCACTGACGACGGCGCCCGACGGCGAACGTGGCGCGGGCACCACCGGCGACACGGCACGGTTGCCGGGCGGCTGCGGCGTCACCGCCGGCGGTTCCCCGGCCCGGACCGGCCGGGGCTGCGGCGGGGCAGGTCTCGCCTGGGAGCGGGGCGACGGACGGACGGCCGCGGCAGCCGGTCCCCGCCGGGTCACCCCTGGTGGCGCCGCGTGCCTGCGCCGCCGCAGCCCCGCGTCGTCCGCGGGGACGCCGACCCCCGAGCCGCCGGACGCCACCGGCAGCACATCCGGTTCCGGGGCGTCGCCGGCGGATCGGCGGGCACGGTCCCGGCGCCCGCCCGGGACCGGGGCCTCCGGCGCGCCGGCGTACACGATCATGTGGAGGCGGCGTTCGATCTCGGGAACCGTCAGGCGGGCGGCCGGCTCGTAGCGCAGCAGACCGTCGAGGACCGGGGTCAGCGGCCCGGCCCGGAGCGGCGGGTCGGGCGGCTCGGTGGCGAGGGCGGCGAGGGTCGCCATCGCTGTCTCCCGGGCGTACGGGGACCGGCCCTCGACCGCGGCGTACAGCGTCGCCCCCAGCGACCAGAGGTCGGATTCGACGGTGGAGGCGCCTTCCCGGGCCCGTTCCGGGGAGACGTACTGCGGTGAGCCGACGATCAGCCCCGGAGCCGTCACGGAGCCGTCGTCCACGAACGTGGCCAGACCGAAATCGGTCAGCACCACCCGCCCGTCGGTTCCGATCAGAACGTTGTGCGGCTTGATGTCGCGGTGCAGGACCCCGGCCTGGTGCGCGGCGTCGAGCGCGTCCAGGACGGCCAGGCCGATCCGGGCGGCGATCGCCGGATCGTACGGCCCCTGGTCGTGCAGGACCTGGTGGAGCGACCGGGACGGGACATATTCCATGACGATCCAGGAGAGGCCGTCGGCGTGCACCACGTCGTAGATCCGGACAACGTTGGGATGGTTCAGCCGGGCGGCGCTGCGGGCCTCGCGAAGCGTCCGCTCCCGGAGACGATCCTGTTCCGCGTCGGTCATCCAGTCCGGCGGAATGATCTCCTTGACGGCCACGTCGCGGTGCAGCATCTCGTCCCGGGCCAGCCAGACCCGGCCCATCCCACCCGCGCCGACCGGTTCCAGGAGACGGTACCGACCGGCGACGAGCATCTGCCTGACCGCCATCGGCACCCACCCATCACGTCGGGTATCAGGATAATCACGCACAGACCGCCCAAGAAACGACGATCACCCGGTCCCCGCGTGCGGCTCGTACGACGCGAGATCGCTTCACCGAACTCACCCCGTACGCCGCAGGGGTTGAAGACGGGGAACCGTGGGCGGCCGGAAAATCTTGGTGGGCCGCCGCGCCCGGGCCCCGGTTTTTGTCATACCCGCGAGGCAGGATGTGAGGCGTGCGAGAGGTGCTCGAGAAGTTCGGTCCAGCCACACGTGAGTGGTTCACGGCCGCCTTCGCCGCGCCCACCGCCGCTCAGACCGGGGCGTGGCGGGCGATCGGCGCGGGCCGCAATGCCCTGGTGGTGGCGCCCACCGGGTCCGGCAAGACGCTGGCGGCGTTCCTCTGGTCGCTCGACCGGCTGGCCCGTGAGCCGCTGCCCGAGGAGCCCCGGCAGCGGTGCCGGGTGCTCTATGTGAGCCCGCTGAAGGCGCTGGCGGTCGATGTGGAGCGCAACCTGCGCGCGCCGCTGACCGGCATCCGCCAGGCCGCCGGGCGGCTGGGCCTGCCCCCGCCGGACATCACCGTCGGCATGCGCACCGGCGACACCCCGGCGGACGAGCGGCGCGGCTTCACCCGGACCCCACCGGACATCCTGATCACCACGCCGGAGTCGTTGTTCCTGCTGCTCACGTCGGCGGCCCGGGAGTCGCTGCGGGCCGTCCAGACGGTGATCATCGACGAGGTGCACGCCGTCGCGGCCACCAAGCGGGGCGCACACCTGGCCCTCTCCCTGGAGCGGCTGGACGCGCTGCTGGAGACACCGGCGCAACGGGTCGGCCTGTCCGCGACGGTGCGGCCGATCGACGAGACCGCCCGGTTCCTGGGCGGCGCCCGCGATGTGGAGATCGTGCAGCCGCGCAGCGCCAAGACGATCGAGGTCACGGTCGAGGTCCCGGTGGAGGACATGACCCGGCTCGACGAGCGGCCGGATCCCGATCAGGACGATCCGGGGGCGGGCCGGCACACGCCGTCGATCTGGCCGGCGGTCGAGGAGCGGGTTCTCGACCTGATCGAGGCGCATCGGTCGACGATCGTGTTCACCAATTCCCGGCGCGGATCCGAGCGGCTCTGTGCCCGCCTCAACGAGCTGTCCGCCGAGCGCGCCGACCCGAGTCTCGCCCAGGCGGTCACCGGCGGCCGGACGCCCGCGGAGATCATGGCGCAGGCCGGCGGCACCCGGGGCGCGCCGCCGGTGGTGGCCCGAGCCCATCACGGCAGCGTCTCCCGTGAGGAGCGCAAACAGATCGAGGAGGCGCTGAAGTCCGGGCTGCTCCCGGCGGTGGTGGCGACCTCCAGCCTGGAGCTCGGCATCGACATGGGCGCGGTCGATCTGGTGGTGCAGATCGAGGCGCCGCCGTCGGTCGCGGCGGGGCTGCAGCGCATCGGCCGGGCCGGGCACCAGGTCGGCGCGGTCTCCCGGGGCGTCGTCTTCCCGAAGCATCGCGGTGACCTGCTGTCCTGTGCCGTGGTGGCGGAGCGGATGGGCGACGGCGCGATCGAGGAGCTGCGCTATCCCCGCAATCCGCTCGACGTGCTCGCCCAGCAGATCGTCGCGATGGTGGCCCTCGACGAGTGGCAGGTGGACGATCTGGCCGCCCTGGTCCGCCGGGCCGCCCCGTTCGCCGAGCTGCCGTCGTCGGCGCTGCACGCGGTGCTCGACATGCTGTCCGGGCGCTATCCGTCGACCGCGTTCGCCGAGCTGCGCCCGCGCCTGGTCTGGGACCGGGCCACCGACCTGCTCACCGGCCGCCCCGGCGCCCAGCGCCTGGCGGTGACCAGCGGCGGCACCATCCCGGACCGGGGGACGTTCGGGGTCTTCCTCGCCGGTTCCGAGCGGGCCTCCCGGGTCGGCGAGCTCGACGAGGAGATGGTCTACGAGTCCCGCGTCGGTGACGTCTTCCTGCTCGGCTCGACCTCCTGGCGGATCGAGGACATCACGCCCGATCGGGTGCTGGTCTCCCCCGCGCCGGGCGCTCCCGCGCGGATGCCGTTCTGGAAAGGGGATTCGCCGGGCCGGCCGATCGAGCTGGGGCGGGCCATCGGCGCCCGGCTGCGCGGGCTGGCCAAGGCCGGCGACGAGGCCGCCACGGCAGCGCTGCGCGAGTCCGGGCTGGACGAGTGGGCGGCCGGCAACCTGATCTCCTACCTGCGCGAGCAGCGGGAGTCGACCCGGCATCTGCCCGACGACCGGACCATCGTGGTCGAGCGGTTCCGCGACGAGCTGGGTGACTGGCGGATGACCGTGCACTGTGTGCTGGGCGCCCGGGTCAACGCGCCGTGGGCCCTCGCCATCGGCCGGCGGCTCAGCGAGCGGTTCGGGGTGGACGGCCAGGTGATGCCCTCCGACGACGGCATCGTGGTGCGCCTGCCGGACACCGCCGACGAGCCGCCCGGCGCCGAGCTGATCGCCTTCGACCCGGAGGAGATCGCTCAGCTGGTCGAGGAGACGGTCGGCACGTCGGCGCTGTTCGCGTCCCGGTTCCGCGAGTGCGCCGCCCGCTCGCTGCTGCTGCCCCGCCGTGATCCACGCCGCCGGCAGCCGCTCTGGCAGCAGCGGCAGCGCTCGGCGCAGCTGCTGGAGGTGGCCCGCGAGTTCGCCGACTTCCCGGTCACTCTGGAGGCGGCCCGCGAGTGCCTGCAGGACGTGTTCGACGTGCCCGGCCTGGCCGGCCTGATGCGGGAGATCTCCGGCCGCAAGGTGCGGCTGGTCGAGGCGGAGACGGCACGGCCGTCGCCGTTCGCCCGGTCGCTGCTCTTCGGTTACGTGGGGGCGTTCCTCTACGAGGGCGACGCGCCACTGGCCGAGCGGCGGGCGGCCGCGCTGACCCTGGACTCGACGTTGCTCGGCGAGCTGCTCGGCCGGGTCGACCTGCGGGAGCTGCTCGATCCGGAGGTGGTGACCGAGACCGAGGCGCAGTTGCAGTGGCTCACCACGCAGCGGACGCCGCGGGACGCGGAGGACGCGGCCGAGCTGCTCCGGCTCCTCGGCGACCTGTCCGCCGACGAGCTGGCCGTGCGCGGCGTCCCGGAGGAGTGGGTGGAGGCGCTCGCGGCGGCGCGCCGGGCGATCCGGGTCCGGGTGGCCGGGCAGGACCGCTGGATCGGCATCGAGGACGCCGGCCGCTATCGGGACGCGCTCGGCGTGGCGCTGCCGGTCGGCGTTCCCGAGGCCTATCTCGAGCCGGTCGCCGATCCGCTCGGTGACCTGGTCGCCCGGTTCGCCCGGACGCACGGGCCGTTCGCGGCGGCGACCTGTGCGGCCCGGTTCGGCCTCGGCGTCTTCGTGGTCGAGCAGGCGCTCAAACGCCTCAGCGCGACCGGCCGGGTCACGTCCGGCGAGTTCTCCCCCGGCGGCGCGGGCACCGAGTGGTGCGACGCCGAGGTGCTGCGGATGCTGCGGCGGCGGTCGCTGGCGGCGCTGCGCCGGGAGATCGAGCCGGTGCCGCCCCGGGTGCTGGCCACCTTCCTGCCCCGCTGGCAGCAGGTGGGCGGCAACGCCCGCGGGATCGACGCGCTCGCCGCCGCGATCGAGCAGGTGCAGGGGGTGGCGGTGCCGGCCTCGGCGTGGGAGCGGCTGGTGCTGCCGGCCCGGGTCGCCGACTACACGCCACCCCAGCTGGACGAGCTGTGTGCCGCCGGCGAGGTGCTGTGGGCCGGCTCGGGTTCGATCACCGGTGGGGACGGCTGGGTGACGCTGGCCTATGCGGAGAGCGCCCCGCTCCTGCTGCCTCCGCCGGACGAGGATTTCGCCGCGACCCCGCTGCACCAGAGTGTGCTCGCGGTGCTGGAGGACGGGCAGGCCCTGTTCTTCCGTTCGCTCTCGGACCGGGTCGGCTCGACCGACGACACCGGGCTCGCCGCTGCCGTGTGGGACCTGGTGTGGGCCGGGCATCTGACCAACGACACGTTCGCGCCGCTGCGGGCCCTGCTCGGCGGCAGCGGCGCGCACCGGGCGAAAGCCGCGCCGGCCCGCGCCCGCTATCGGCGCCCCGGCCGCCCGAACCTGCCGGCTCGCGGCGGGCCGCCGAACATGGCGGGCCGCTGGTCACGTCTGCCCGAGCGGGATCCGGACCCGACCCGGCGGGCCGCGGCCGTCGCCGACGTGCTGCTGGAGCGGCACGGTGTGGTGACCCGCGGCGCGGCCGTGGCGGAGGGGGTGAGCGGCGGGTTCGCAGCGGTCTACCCGGTTCTGGCGGCGCTGGAGGAACGCGGGGCGGCGCGGCGTGGCTATTTCGTCGAGGGTCTCGGCGCGGCCCAGTTCGCGGTGCCGGGGGCGGTCGACCGGCTGCGGGCGCTGACCGAGCCCGACGAGGAGCGGCGCGGCGGCGCACCGGCGGTGGTGCTGGCGGCGACGGATCCGGCCAACCCGTACGGTGCGGCGCTCCCCTGGCCGGAACGCATCGTGGACAGTGGTGACGGCGAGCCGACCGCCAAGGCCGGTCACCGGGCCGGCCGCAAAGCGGGCGCCCTGGTGGTGCTGTCCGGTGGCGATCTGGCGCTCTACGTGGAACGCGGCGGGCGGACCCTGCTGTCGTTCGTGGACGACACCGAGGCGCTCGGGCGGGCGGCACACGGACTCGCGGGGGCGGTCCGATCGGGCGCGCTCGGCCCCCTGTCGGTGGAACGCGCCGACGGTGAGTCGGTGCACGCGTCGCCGCTGCGGGACGCGTTGACAGCGGCCGGTTTCCGTACGACGCCCCGTGGTCTGCGCCTCCGTGCCTGACCCTCGCCGCCCGACGAGGCGGCGAGGGCGGGCGGCCGGGTCAGAGCTGCGGCACGACCTCGGAGGCGACCAGGTTGACGTGGTCGATGTCGGACAGGTCGAGGACCTGCAGGAACAGGCGGGAGGCGCCGGCCTCGGCGTACCGGCGGATGATGTCCACCGCCTCGGCCGGGGTGCCGACGACGCCGCCGTTGGCGCGCATCTCCTCGGGTTCGCGGCCGATCGCGGCGGCGCGGCGGCGGACCTCGGCGTCGTCGCGGCCCACGCAGAGGACGGCGGCGGCGGAGAAGGCCGGGTGCTCGGCGCGGCCGAGCGCGTCGGAGGCGGCACGGACCCGGTCGAACTGTGCCGGGATGTCCTCGATCTTGGAGAACGGGACGTTGAACTCGGTGGCGTAACGGGCCGCCAGGTACGGCGTGCGCTTCTTGCCGTGGCCGCCGACGATCACCGGCGGGCGGGGCGACTGCACCGGCTTGGGCAGCGCGGGCGAATCGCTGATCCGGTAGTGCTTGCCGTCGAAGTCGTAGGTCGAACCGGCAGGGGTCTCCCACAGCCCGGTGATGATCTCCAGCTGCTCCTCGAGACGGTCGAACCGCTCGCCGAGCGCCGGGAACGGGATGCCGTACGCCGTGTGCTCCTCCTCGAACCAGCCGCCGCCGAGGCCGAACTCGATCCGGCCACCGCTCATCGCGTCGACCTGGGCCACCGCGATCGCGAGCGGGCCGGGCAGCCGGAAGGTGGCCGAGCTGACGAGGGTGCCGAGCCGGATCCGCGAGGTCTGGACGGCCAGCGCGGCCAGTGTGATCCACGCGTCGGTCGGGCCGGGCAGACCGGACACTCCGCCCATCTTGAGGTAGTGGTCGGAGCGGAAGAACCCGTCGTATCCGCCGTCCTCGGCGGCCTTGGCGACCCGCAGGAGATCGTCGTGGGTGGCGCCCTGCTGGGGTTCGGTGAAGATCACGAGACGCATGGATCAACACTGCCACGCCACTCCGGCGCGCCCGCCCCACATCGACCAACAACAGGCAGTAACGTTGACCACCATGGCCGGTTATGGATGGATCAGTTTCACCACCGATTACGGCACTTTCGACGGCTTCGTCGCCGCCTGCCATGGGTCGATCGCCCGCGTCGCGCCCGATGTTCGAGTGATCGACGTCACGCATCATGTCCCGCCGGCCGACGTCAGCCGCGGCGCCGCCGTCCTGGCGCAGACCGCCCCCTTCCTGCCGGCCTCGGTGCATCTCGCGGTCGTCGACCCCGGCGTCGGCACCGCCCGCCGCGGCGTCGTGCTCACCACGCCGAACGGCCTGCTCGTCGGCCCGGACAACGGCCTGCTGATCTGGGCGGCCGAGGCGCTCGGCGGCATCACGGCGGCGCACGAGCTGGACAACGAGGACTGGCGGCTCGGCGACGTCGCCCGGACCTTCCACGGCCGTGACGTGTTCGCCCCGGCGGCGGCCCGGCTGGCGGCCGGCGCGGCGCCCGCGGAGGCAGGCCCGGCGGTCGATCCGGCGACCCTGATCCGCCTGCCCGACCCGATGGTCACCGTCGGCGACGGCTGGATCGAGGCGGAGGTGCTGACCGTCGACCGTTTCGGCAACGTGCAGTTGGCGGCGGAGGCGTCCACGCTGTCCGGGATCGGCTCCGAACTCCTGGTCAACGGGAACGTCCGGGCCCGCCGCGGCACCACGTTCGCCGACGTGGGCGTGGGCGAGCTGCTGGTCTTCCCCGACTCCGCCGGGCGCGTCGCGATCGCCGTCAACAACGGCCGCGCCGTGGTGCTGCTCTCCGTCGTCCCCGGCGACACGGTCCGCATCACAGCACGCTGAATCAAACCCTCATCCGGTACGGGCCCCGCGAAGTCCCCTGCCTCGCGGCGGCCCCGGCAGGCGTCCCCTTACGACCGTCCCGCGGGTGTGGCCCGTGCATGCCCCTTGCGGTCACCCCGGCAGGCGTCTCCTCACGACCGTCCCACGGGTGCGGCCCGTGCATGCCCCTTACGGTCACCCCCGGCTGGCTCTCATGGCCGTCTTGGCGCTGTTGAGACAGCCACCACAACCAGCCGGACAGACCCGCTCGGCACCGTGGTCCGCCGTAGCCGGATCAATGACCGGATGCCGCGGGCTACGGCCAGTGGGCCTCGGTCCGGCGGGGTCACCACGGTCGCGCCGAGTCCGGGAGGACAGACACCCACGTCCACGGGGACGCCCCGCCGCGCGTGGACAGGGCGAACGGGGCGCGAACCGGCGGATCGTGTCATGAACCGGCAGAATGGAGGCATGCCGGAAGGGGACACCGTCTGGAACACCGCCCGCGTGCTGGAGAAGGCTCTGACCGGGGAGGTTCTGACCGGCTCGGATTTCCGGGTGCCGCGGCTGGCCACCACCGATCTCGCCGGCTGGGCGGTCGCCGAGTCCGCGAGCCGGGGCAAGCATCTGCTGCTGCGGCTCACCCGGGACGGCAGGCCCTCGCACACCCTGCACTCGCATCTGCGGATGGAGGGCGCCTGGCGCGCGTACGCCCCCGGGGAACGCTGGACCGCCCGCCCCGCCCACCTGATCCGGGTGGTGCTGCGGACCGCCCGGTCGGTGGCCGTCGGCTACCACCTGCACGAGGTGACACTGATCCCCACGTCCGCGGAGGACTCTCTGGTCGGCCATCTCGGCCCGGATCTGCTCGGCGCCGACTGGGATCCGGCCGAGGCGGTCCGCCGGATCACGGCCAAGCCGTCGGCCAGCATCGCCGAGGCCCTGCTCGACCAGCGGAACCTCGCGGGGGTGGGCAACCTCTACAAGGCGGAGACGCTCTTCCTGCGCGGCCTGTGGCCGTGGACGCCGGTCGCCGACGTGCCGGATCTCACCGGCACCGTCGAGATGGCGCAGAAGCTGGTGGCGTCCAACCGGGGCCGCTGGACGCAGACCACCACCGGTTCGCTGCGCAAGGGCCAGACCAGTTATGTGTACGGCAGACGCGCTCAGCCGTGCCGCCGATGCGGCACGGCCATCCGCAAGGCCGAGCAGGACGAACGGGTCACCTACTGGTGTCCGCGCTGCCAGCCGGAGCCCGCGGCCCGCTGACCCGTTGCCACGGGTTCGTCCGGCTGGCTCTCAGGGGTGTCTCAACCCCGCCGAGACAGCCCGGAGAACCAGCCGGGGGTGACCACGCATGGCCCGCTCCCGCGGGACGGCAGGGAGGGGAAGCCTGCCCGGGCCGCCGCGAGGCACGGGACGTCGAGTGGACCGGAGGGTCAGCCGGCCGCGGCAGACGGTGACTGCGGCGGCACCCGGACCTCCGCGGCCCGCAGCTCGGCGAGGGCCTCCGCGAGACCCCGCAACTGGTCCGTGGCGTCGAGCAGGCTGGTGTGGCCGGGATGCCGGACGTCGGCGATGGGATGCCCGTCCTCCGCGACGTAACTGGCCGCGGCGACGACGAGGTCCTCATATGCCGTGACGCCCTCGATGAACTGCTCGGTGAGCCCGGCGTGCGACTCGGCCAGCGGCTCGCGGCGGCCGGCCGGGCCGAACGGCATCGCCTTCTCCACGCTCGCCACCCGCTGGCCCAGGTCGCGCAGCCACCGCTCGGCGGTCGCCGCCTCCAGCAGGGCGGCCTCGCCGGTGCCGGTGAGGCGGCCGGCGAGCCCGGCCATCGCGGTCGATGCCCGCTCCAGCCGGTCCCACGCGTCGGCGATCGCGGAGCCGCGCAGCACGTAACGGTTGCGCTGGCGGCGGACCTCCCGCACCACGGCCTGCCCGGTGGGGAAACGCTCGAGGGCCTTGGTGAGCCGGTCCTCGGGGAGGCTGGGCGGCGGCGCGGGGGTGGCGGCGAGCTCCCGGTGGTCGCTCCAGCGCCACCAGGCGAGCACCGCGGACCCGCCGGCCGCGGCCGCCCAGGCCGCGTCGGCGAGACCGATGCCCGCATAGGGCGTGAGGACCGCGGCGGCCGCGGTCAGGCCGCCGCCCAGCACGCTCCACCGCCGCGCCGAACCCCGCAGCCGCTTGAGCCGCCGGAAATACTTGGCCCGCTCGTCCACCGTCGATCCTCTCCTCGTCGCCTGCGATGTCAGCCCGCGGCGCTGGTGTCGCCCCGCTTCTGGTTGAGGCTGGCGCGGATCTCGTCGAGCCGGGCCACGCCGGCCGGGTCAGCGGCCGGGGTGGCGGGCTGCTCGACAGCCGGCCGCTCGGTGGCGCCGCCCAGTTTCTCCCCGGCCATGCTGGCCCGGATCTGCTCCAGCCGGGACGAGCCGGCCAGGTCCAGACTGGATTTCTGGACCTCGAGCATGCGGCCCTCGACCGAGTTGGAGGCCAGCTCGGCACGGCCCATGGCGTTCGCGTAGCGCTGCTCGATCTTGTCGCGCACCTGGTCGAGCGACGGCGTGTTGCCCGGCGCGGCGAGCTCCGACATCGACTCCAGCGACTTGGCGACGGTCTCCTGCATCTTGGCCTGCTCGAGCTGGCTGAGCAGGCGGGACCGCTCGGCGATGCGCTGCTGGAGCACCATCGCGTTGTTCTCGACGGCTTTGCGGGCCTGGCCGGCGGCGGCGAGCGCCTGGTCGTGGAGGGTCTTCAGATCCTCCATCGACTGCTCGCCGGAGACCAGCTGGGTGGCCAGCGTCTGCGCGGTCGACTCGTACTTCTGCGCCTCGGACTCGTCGCCGGCGGCCCGGGCACGGTCGGCGAGGACCAGGGCCTGGCGGGCCATGCCCTGCAGCTTCTCGACCTCGGACATCTGGCGGGACAGCTTCATCTCGAGCTGACGCTGGTTGCCGATGACCGCCGCGGCCTGCTGCACGAGAGCCTGGTGCTGACGCTGGGCGTCCTCGATGGCCTGCTGGATCTGGACCTTCGGGTCGGCGTACTCATCGATCTTCGCGCCGAAGAGCGCCATCATGTAGTGCCAGCCCTTGACGAACGGATTCGCCATCTCGTGGTGTCCCCTCAATGTCGCTCTACCGGACGCGTCACCGTGGTTTTCATCGGTAACGCGAAACCCATCGTGACAGCCGGACGCCACCGGCGTCACGGGCACTCCGGGGGATCTCAGGGTCTTCCCCCGGCATCGAGGCTACGCCCCCCTGAGTAATCAGAGCGATACATGAAACGGGCCGGACCGTTCCCTGGGAACGGTCCGGCCCGGAAGCTTTCATGATCAAGCGGCGTAGACGATGTCTCGCTTGGCCTTGCGGGTGGCGTGCAGGGTGGCCTTCAGCGGCGAATCCTGGCGCACCGAGACGGAGACGTCCCCCGCGGTGGCCGCCTGATCCTCGATCGGGACCAGCACGACACCCTCCATGTTCTCCGCCAGGGCCAGCGTGTTGCTGACCTCGCTGAGCAACTCGGAGAGCCGGGCGCCGAGCGCGTCGCAGATGGCCGCGAGCAGCTCGCTGGACGCTTCCTTCTGGCCACGCTCGATCTCGGACAGATATCCCAGGCTGACGTTCGCGGCGGTCGACACCTCGCGCAGCGTGCGGTGCTGCCCCTGCCGGCGCGCACGAAGTGCGTCGCCGATAACGCGGCGTAGCAGGACCATGGCACCTCCTCCTGCGGGCGGGGCCGCCGGCTGAAGCCGGAGGCTTCCCGCAACCGTACCTGGCCCGAGCCGTGCCGACATCCCGCCCCGCCGAATCAATCGGCCGCCCGGCCCGTGACCGAACCGGACAACGGGCGCACGATCGGAAGTATTCCCAGCTCAGACCTTGACCGGCAGAGCGCGGAGAGAGTCCGTCAGCAATTGCAGGACGGCCGTCACACTTTCGGTGCGGATGGCCTCCCGGTTTCCGGCGAGTTGCAGTTCCCGCGCCTCGGTGCCGGACGGGCCGGCGACCGCGACATAGACCAGGCCCACCGGCTTGCCGTCCTGCGGCTCCGGGCCGGCGACGCCGGTGGTGGCGACGCCCCAGTCCGCACCGCAGCGGTCGCGGGCGCCTTCGGCGAGGGCGGCGGCCACGTCACCGTCGACCGGGCCGCGCTCGGCCAGCAGGGCCTCCGGCACGCCGGCCAGCCGCCCCTTGAGCTCGGTGGCGTAGACCACCATCCCGCCCCGGTAGACCGCGCTCACCCCGGGGATCTCGACGATCGTCGCGGCTACCAGACCACCGGTCAGCGACTCCGCGGTCGCCAGCGTCTCGTGACGTTCGACGAGTGCGTGCACGGCCGCCGCCGCGGCCACCGACATGTCCATCAGGGTCTCCGATCAAGGTCCGTACGCCGCGCGCCGATCATGGGTCAGCCGCGGTGGGCGTCCCGCCGCAGCCTCAGCGCGTGTACCACGTAATCGGCCCCGGTAACCACCGTCACCACCAGGGCGGCGCCCATCAGCACCACCCCGACCAGATGGAACGGCTCCGGGACGGGCCAGAGGTACCACGCGATCGCGACGGTCTGCAGGCCGGTCTTGAGCTTGCCACCTCGCGAGGCGGGGATGATGCCGTATCGGATCACCCAGAACCGCAGGGCGGTGACCCCCCACTCGCGGATCAGGATGGCGCCGGTCACCCACCAGGGCAGCGGACCGTACGCCGAGAGCAGCACCAGGGCCGTCCCGGTCAGCGCCTTGTCCGCGATCGGGTCGGCCACCTTGCCGAACGAGGTGACCAGATGCCACCGGCGGGCGATCCAGCCGTCCGCGAAGTCGGTCGCCGAGGCGACGCAGAAGGCCAGGCACGCCGCGATCCGCCAGTCCGGGTCGTTCATCTCCGAGACGACGACGAGGGCCAGGAAGACCGGGACGAGCACGATCCGGACCACGGTGAGCGCGTTGGCCGCGTTGTAGAGCGACACCACGCGCGGCGCGGGCACCGGCTCGTTGGTCACCGCTTCACCGGGGCTGCCGAGATCATCTCCACCGGGACCGCGATCAGGTCCACGCCCTCGGTGCCGGTGACCCGGGCGCGGACCAGGTCGCCGGGGCGCAGCACGGACAGGTCGACGCCTTCGGTCGCGGCGCCGCTGACGAGCGTGGTGGAGCCGTCCACCTCGGGGGCCTGGTGCTCGGCGCGGCCCTCGACCTCGTCGCCGTCGACGGTGTCGACCAGCACCTCGACGGTGTTGCCGATGCGGTCCTCGGCGCGCTGGTTGCACAGCTCCTCGGCGAGGGCGACGACCTGGTCGTACCGCCGCTTGACGGTCGCCTCGCTGAGCTTGCCGGACAGGCCCGCCGCCTCCGTGCCGTCCTCGTCGCTGTAGTCGAAGACGCCGATGGCGTCGAGGTTCGCCTCGGTGAGGAAGCGGACCAGCTCGTCCACGTCCTGCTTGGTCTCGCCGGGGAAGCCGACGATGAAGTTGCTCCGGGCACCGGCCCAGGGGGCCAGCTTGCGCGCGGACGCCAGCAGCTCGAGGAAGCGCTCGGTGGATCCGAAGCGGCGCATCCGCCGCAGCACCGGCTCGCTGGAGTGCTGGAACGACAGGTCGAAGTAGGCGGCGACACCGGGCGTGGTGGCGATCGCCTCGACCAGGCCGGGACGGGTCTCGGCGGGCTGGAGGTAGCTGGCCCGGACCCGGACGATGCCGTCGACGGCGGCCAGCTGCGGCAGCAGCTTCTCCAGCAGGCGCGGGTCGCCCAGATCCTTCCCGTACGACGTGCTGTTCTCGCTGACCAGGACCAGCTCACGGACGCCGGACCTGGCCAGCCACTCCGCCTCGGCGAGCAGCTCCTGCGGGTCGCGGGAGACGAAGGCGCCCCGGAACGCCGGGATCGCGCAGAACGCGCAGCGACGGTCGCACCCGCTGGCCAGCTTGAGCGAGGCCACCGGGCTGTCGTCGAGCCGGCGGCGCAGCACCTTGCGCAGGTGGGCGGGGGTGTGCTCGTCGACGGTGGCGTGGCCGGGCACCACGATCTTGCTCGCGTGCCGCTCGACCGGGGTGATCGGGAGCAGCTCGCGCCGGTCGCGGGGCACGTGCGAGATGTGGTCCTCGCCACGCAGCACGCTCTCCAGCCGGTCGGTGATGTCGGTGTAGTCGTCGAAGCCGAGGACCGCGTTCGCCTCGGGGAGGTTGTCGGCGAGCTCCTTGCCGTACCGCTCGGCCATGCAACCGGCGGCGACCACCTTGGCCCCGGTGTCGGCTGCGGCGAGCAGGGTGTCGATCGAGTCCTGCTTCGCCTTCTCGACGAAGCCGCAGGTGTTGACGACGACCACGTCGGCGCCCTCGGCGTCGGTGCCGACCTCCCAGCCGCCGGCGTCGAGACGGGCGGCCAACTCTTCCGAGTCGACCTCGTTGCGGGCACAGCCGAGCGTGAGCAGGGCTACACGGCGGGAAGGGGGAGATGCAGACACCCTGCAAGGTTACCGGGCTGGGAGGGGTGCTCCTTCCACCGCACGGCCGGTAGCCACCGGCCACCCCGCCTCCCCCTAAGGTGCCAATCGCCCGCGCAAGGGACGGTCAATCGGACATCGAGACACTAAAATCCCACGATCGTGACGAGATTCCAGATGCGGGCGGCGAAACCCGATCACCTTCTCCTCGGGGCGTTGATCATCGTCGCCGCCATGATCAGATTCGTCGGTCTGGATCTCGCCACCCGGGATTTCACGGCGTTCATCCGGCCGTGGGGCGAATACATCGCGAGCCATGGATTCTTCTTGGCTATGGGCGACAATTTCGCCAACTACAACGTTCCTTACCTTTACCTGCTCACCGGGCTCAGCTGGCTGCAGGCACATACGCCGATTTCCCTGCTGACGCTGGTCAAAGGCCTGTCGATGATCTTCGACGTGGTGCTCGCCGTCTACGCCGCGCGCCTCGTCGGCCTGCGGTGGCCGGATCGGCGGATCACCATGCTCGCCGGAATCGTGGTGCTGCTGCTGCCGACAGTGGTGCTCAACGGCGCTTTCTGGGGCCAGTGCGACACGATCTACAGCGCATTCACCATGGCCGGGTTGTATTACGTTCTGCGGGACCGCCCCTGGGTCGCGATGACGTTCTTCGGGCTGGCCGTCGCATTCAAGTTGCAAGCGATCTTCGTTTTCCCGGTGCTGATCGTGCTCCTTCTGGCCGGCCGGGTGAAACTGCGTCATCTGCTGGCCCTCCCGGCGGTGTACGTGGGCCTGGCCGTGCCGGCCTGGCTGTGCGGGCGGCCGTTCACCGAGCTGATGCTGGTCTACGCGAAGCAGAGCGGGCAGTACCACCGGCTCAACCTGAACGCGCCGACGATCCACGCGTTCCTCAACCCGGCCGCCGCCGACCTCGCCGTGTTCCGCCAGACCGGCGTCCTGTTCGCGGCCGCCGCCGCGCTGCTGCTGGCCTACATCGCGCTGATCCGGGGCGGGACGCTGACCCCGGCCCGGATCGTGCTGACCGCCACCGCGTCCAGTCTGCTGGTGCCGTTCCTGCTGCCCGGCATGCACGAGCGGTACTTCATCCAGGCGGACGTGCTGACGGTGGTGGCGGCGTTCTGGGTGCCCCGGCTGTGGCCGGTCCCGGTTCTGGCGCAGGCAGCTTCGCTCCTGTGTTACGTGCCCTACCTGCAGGGCTTCCATCAGCCCCGGCCGGTGGACCTGCGCGTGCTGTCGCTCGCCATGGCCGCCGCCCTGCTGCTCGTGGTCCGGGAGCTGCTGCGCGGCGACCCGGCCGGGCCGGAGCCGGCGCCACCCGCCACGGAGCAGGCGGACGCTCTAGCGCTAAAGCCGGTTGGCAATACGATTACCGGATGACGAGTGCCGACGATCTGAACGATCTCGACGTGGTCGCCGCACTCACCGACGGGGTGCGGCGATCGGCGTACCGCGCGGTGGCCGCGGCGGGGCCGGCGCCGGTGGGGCGCGACGAGGTGGCCGACGCCCTCGGGGTGGGCCGCACACTGGCCGCGTTCCACCTGGACAAGCTGGTGGACGCCGGGTTGCTCGAGGTGTCGTACGCCCGCCGTTCGGGCCGCACCGGGCCGGGTGCCGGCCGGCCCGCCAAGCTGTACCGGCTCGCGCCCCGGGAGCACACGGTCAGCGTGCCGCCGCGTTCCTACCGGGGCGCGGCCGAGGTGCTGGCCGAGGCGGTCGAGCGGGCCGGCGCCGAGCAGGCCCTCTACCGGGTGGCCCGGGAGCAGGGCCGGCAGAGCCGCGACGACGGCGCCGGTCCGGCCGAGGCGCTCGCCGGGCAGGGCTACGCGCCGGTTCCCGGGCCGGAGCGGATCGAGCTGCGCAACTGCCCCTTCCACCGGCTCGCGGAGCAGTTCCCGCCGCTGATCTGCGGGATGAACCTGGAGCTGATCACCGGACTGGTCGAGGGGTCGGGCTGGACCGCCCGGATGGATCCGGCGCCGGGTCGCTGCTGTGTCACACTCTCTAAAAACAAATCTGATTGACTTAAGAGGGCCGGGCTGGTGGAGTGAGGCCATGAGCGACTTCCACCTGGCCCAGATGAACATCGCCCACCTCCGAGCCCCGCTGGAAGACCCGACGAACGCCGAGTTCGTCACCGGCCTCGACCTGATGAACGCCCTCGCCGACCGCTCCGACGGCTTCGTGTGGCGGCTCAAGGAGGAGGACTTCGACCCGTCCACGGTGCCCGGCCCCCGCGACCCGAACCTGATCGCCACGATGTCGGTCTGGGAGTCCCTGGAACACCTGCGGGCGTACGTCTACCAATCCGGCCACCTCGACTACCTGCGCCGCCGCCGGGACTGGTTCCGGCCCGGCGGCTCGGCGATGGTGCTGTGGTGGGTGGAGGCCGGCCACCGACCGGACGTCCCGGAGGGTCTGCAGCGGCTGCACCGGCTCGGCACGGGCGGCCCCGGGCCGGAGGCGTTCACCTTTCGTCAGCCGTACCCCGCACCTGTCAGGGTCTGAGGTTCTCAGTCGACCCGCAGCGCCGCGAGGGACTCCTCCAGCTCGTCCGGCTTGATCAGCACGTCCCGCGCCTTCGAGCCCTCGGACGGCCCGACGATGCCGCGGGTCTCCATCAGGTCCATCAGCCGGCCCGCCTTCGCGAACCCGACGCGCAGCTTGCGCTGGAGCATCGAGGTGGAGCCGAACTGGCTGGTCACCACCAGCTCGATGGCCTGGATCAACAGCGCGAGATCGTCGCCGATCTCCTCGTCGATGTCCTTCTTCTTGCTGGGCGGCGCCTCGGTGACGTCCTCGCGGAACTCCGGCTCCCGCTGGTCCTTGCAGAACTTGACGACCGCGGCGATCTCTTTCTCGTCCACCCAGGCGCCCTGGATCCGGGTCGGTTTCGAGGCGCCCATCGGCAGGAAGAGACCGTCGCCGCGGCCCAGCAGCTTCTCCGCGCCGGGCTGGTCCAGGATGACCCGGGAGTCGGCGAGCGAGCTGGTGGCGAAGGCGAGACGGGACGGCACGTTCGCCTTGATCAGGCCGGTGACCACGTCGACCGACGGGCGCTGGGTGGCGAGCACCAGGTGGATGCCGGCGGCCCGGGCCAGCTGGGTGATCCGGACGACCGAGTCCTCGACGTCGCGCGGGGCGACCATCATCAGGTCGGCCAGCTCGTCGATGATCACCAGAAGATAGGGGTACGGCTTCATCTCCCGCTCGCTGCCCGGCGGCGCGGTGATCTCGCCGCTGCGGACCTTGCGGTTGAAGTCGTCGATGTGCCGGACCCCGTTCGCGGCGAGGTCGTCGTACCGCATGTCCATCTCGCGGACCACCCACTCCAGGGCGTCCGCGGCCTTCTTCGGGTTGGTGATGATCGGCGTGACGAGGTGCGGGATCCCCTCGTACGCGGTCATCTCCACCCGCTTGGGGTCGACCAGGAGGAGGCGCACCTGATCGGGGGTGGCCCTGGTCAGCAGCGACACCAGCAGCGAGTTGAGGCAGGAGCTCTTGCCCGCGCCGGTGGCGCCGGCGATCAGGATGTGCGGCATCTTCGCCAGGTTCGCGACGACGAAGCCGCCCTCGATGTCCTTGCCGAGCGCCGCCACCATCGGATGCCGGTCGTTCAGGGCCATCTGGGAGCGCAGCACGTCACCGAGCGACACGTTCTCCGGGTCGGTGTTGGGGATCTCCACGCCGACCGCGCTCTTGCCCGGGATCGGGCTGAGGATCCGCACGTCCGGCGACTTCACCGCGTAGGCGATGTTGCGGGAGAGCTGGGTGATCCGCTCCACCTTGGTGCCGGGACCGATCTCCACCTCGTACCGCGTGACGGTCGGTCCGCGCGTGAAGCCGGTGACCACCGCGTCCACGTTGAACTGCTCGAACACGCCGGACAGCGCCGCCATGATCTCGTCGTTGGCGCGGCTGCGGGCCTTCGGCGGGGCGCCGGTGGCCAGGATGTTCGGCGGCGGCAGGCGGTAGCCGTCGATGGCCGCCGGGATCTCCAGCTGCTCGGCCCGGACCGGCGGCGCCGGCGAGTGCTCGGGCGCCGGCTTCCTCCGGGTCTTCGGCAGCTTCGGCAGGGCCACCGTGTCGTGCAGGATGATCTCCTCGTCGAAGTCGTCCGGCGGCTCCTCGGCCAGGGGGACGACCGGCGGGACGGCCGCGGCGGGCCGGCGGCGCGGGGACGGGCGGCGCGGCGCCGGGGCCTCCTCCTCGTCCTCGTCGCCCTCGTCCGCGAGCGGCGGCGCCGCGGGCGGCTGGTGCCGTCCGGAGCGGCCGGACACCAGGTCCAGCAGGAGCGCCACCCGCTCCGGGATCTTGGCGATCGGCGTCGCGGTGATCACCAGGAGACCGAAGGCGAAGAGCAGGAGCAGCAGCGGTACGGCCACCCAGGCGGTCACCGCCCGCTCCAGCAGGCCGCCGACGCCGAATCCGAGCAGTCCGCCCGCCTGGTCGACGGTGGGGTTGTCGGTCTCCGGGCCGGAGATGTGCAGCAGCGCGCCGGTGGCCACGATGATCGTCGACCAGCCGACCAGGCTGCGCCCGCGGTGCTCGGGGTCGGCGGGCTGGCGCATCAGCCGGATCGCGCCGTAGAACATCAGCAGCGGCAACGGCACCGCCAGGGTGCCGAGGAACAGCCGGACCGTGTCGGCCACCCAGTCGCCGACCGGGCCGGCGCTGCCCGCCCAGACCGCGACCGCGATCAGGATGGCGGCGCCGAGCAGGAACAGCCCGGCCCCGTCGCGCCGATGCTCGGGCGCGATGCCGCGGGCCGAGGCGGCCTGCCGGCCGGCGCCGCGGGCCAGCCAGCCGACGCTGCCGGCCAGACCCAGCCAGAGCGCGCCGATGCCCCGGGTGACACCGGGACCGATCGCCGGAGGGGCCGCCTTGCGGACGGCTGGACGTTTGGCTGCGGGCTTGCGCGCGGCCGCCTTGGCGCCGGTGCTCTTGCGAGCCGCCGGTTGCCGGGCACGGCTGACCGCCGCGCCCTTGGTAGTGGACGCGGCGCGGCTCCGGCCCGCCGGAGGAGTACGGCCCGCCATGGATGTCACGGTAGCGGTGTGAGACCGTTCCGCCGAGAAGGCGCACCGCGACTGCTTTTCACTTTCCCGGCATTTACCATCGTAAGGTGCAGCCTCTCAGCAATGACTTGATCAAAGCCGCGCTGGACGGACGAGGGTTCGCCTACTTCGTCGATGCCGACGGCGACATCGCCGGCAACTTCCAGGGCAATCTCATCTACTTCTTCCGGCTCGGCGAGCGGCAGGAGATCCTCCAGGTCCGGGCGATGATGCAACACGTCTTCTCCGTCGACGACATCGCCCGGCTCTACGAGTTCTGCAACGCGTGGAACCGCGACCAGCTCTGGCCCAAGGCCTACGTCCAGGTCACCGACGACGGCCAGGCCATCGTCGTCGGCGAGGTGACCACCGACTGGGAGCACGGCGCCACCGTCGAGCAGCTGGACCAGGTGATCCTGTGCGGCGTGGCGACCGGGTGCCGGCTCGGCGAGGCCCTGGGCGAACTGAAATCGGGGCCCCCACGCACCGCGTGAGGACCCCGATCAGTCGCGTCCGGGCTACTGGACGTTGAAGCCCAGGCTGTACGCGCCGGTGCCGGCCGTGGCCACGACCACGTAACGGTAGGTGCCGGCGCGGCCGGTGAAGCTCAGCGTCTTGTCGCCGGCGCCGGTCGAGCGGGCCACGGTACGGAACTGACCCCGGTTGTTCTGCTTCTGCAGCAGCAGGTCGAAGTCCGCGCCGGCCGGAGCGTCCAGGCAGGCGGTGTGGGTGCCGGCCCGGGCCCGGTAGGCGCCGCCGTTCGGCTGGGCCTGCGCCTGGCCGGCCCGGCTCATCGTGCCGTCACGCTGGACCGGCAGGGCGTCGCACGCGGTCGCCTGCCCGCCATCCTCGGCCGGCGGGGCGGACGACGGCGGCGTGGTCGCCTGGCCGCCACCGTTGCCGTTGCCGGCGCTGGTCACCAGGGTCAGGTTCTGCGCCGCCAGGACCTCGTTGATCGGCTGGAAGAAGGTCTCGCCACCGGCCGTGCAGTCGCCGGAGCCGCCCGAGGTCATGCCCTGGGCCTGGTCACCGGAGAGCCACGGGCCGCCGGAGTCGCCGCCCTCGGCGCAGACGTCGGTCCGGGTGAGGCCGGTGACCGCGCCCTCCGGGTACCGGACCGTCTGGTTCTTGGCCAGGATCGTGCCGCAGAACGTGCCGGTGGTGGAACCGGACCGGCAGATCGCCGCGCCGACCGGGGCCTCGGTGTTGCCGGCCACCGGCAGCTCGTTGCCCTGGAAGTCGTTGACCACCGCGCGCGGCGTCCAGTCGCCGTTCACCGCGACGAAGCCCATGTCGGCCTCGCCCGGGAAGACCGAGAACTCCACGGTGCCCTGGGCCTGGTTGTTGAACCCGGTGGTACGGGTCCCCTCCTCGCCGCAGTGCCCGGCGGTGACGAAGCCGGTGGTCACCGAGAAGCCGATCGAGCAGCGGGCCTGCCCGCCGCCGACGTTGATGAAGTACGGGTCGGCGCCGCGCACGTCGAACAGCGGCTTCGGCTGCGCGTCGCTGATCTTCACGGTGACCGCGTCGGAGGCCAGGCCGGCCTTCTTGGCCAGTGCCAGCGCCTTCGCCTTACCGCCCGGCTCGGCGACCACGACCACCTTGTTGGCGGCCACGTCCACGTACCAGCCGGTCAGCTCGCCGGCCTTGGCCGCTGCCGTGTCCAGCCTGGTCTTCGCCGCGTCCAGCTCGGCCTCGCTGTGCTTGACCAGAACCGGGACGGCGCCGGCGGCCTTCACCGCCGGCGCGGCGCCGGAATCGGTCACCGCCACCTTGAGCGTGGTGCCGTCGGACGCCAGCCAGGCCCCGCCGAAGTCCTCGCCGGTCTGGGCCGCCAGGGTCGCCGAGACGCCACCCGCCCACTCCGAGCGGGCCAACCGCGTGGCCGCCTGTTCACCGTCGAGACCGAGGTCGCGTTTCATCGCGGCGAGCAACTGCGGGGACAGGTCCCCCGGGGTGTCGCTCGCGGCCCGCGATCCGCTCTTCTCCTCGGTTCCGGCCAGCGACGGCAGGGTGAAGGCGACCGCCGCCGCACCCGCCACCGCTACAACCGCCGCCACGGCGATCGGTCTGCGCTGCATCTGGAGCACTCCCTCCGACACGGGTGCCGTGGGGGCGGCACCGGTGCCAGGGAGTACGCGTGGACGACCGGAATCAGTTCAAAAAGTGTCAGACTTCAACCACGGTCGGCACGATCATCGGCCGGCGGCGGTAGGCGTCGTTGACCCAGCGGCCCACCGTCCGGCGGACCACCTGCTGCAACTGGTGGGTGTCGGTGATGCCGTCCTCGGCCGAGCGGTGCAGGGCCGCGGTCAGCAGCGGGACGACCGGATTGAACGCCTCCGGGTCCTCGGAGAAGCCCTTCGCCGAGATGACCGGCTCGCCGACGACCTTGCCGGTGACCGAGTCGATCACCACGGTGGCCGCGATGAACCCGCCGTCGCCGAGGATCCGGCGCTCGGTGAGCAGCGACTCGCTGACGTCGCCGACGGCCAGGCCGTCCACGTACACATACCGGCTCTTGACCCGGCCGACCACCCGGGCGTGGCCCTCCACCAGGTCGACGACGTCGCCGTCCTCGCAGAGCACCACCCGGTCCGGCGCCACCCCGGTCTCGATGCCGAGCTGGGCGTGCGCCCGCAGGTGCCGCCACTCGCCGTGCACCGGCATCAGGTTGCTGGGCCGGGTCACGTTGAGCAGGTACCGCAGCTCGCCGGCCGGGGCGTGGCCGGAGACGTGCACCTTCGCCGTCTCCTTGTGGATCACCGTGGCGCCGGCCCGGGAGAGCTGGTTGATCACCCGGTAGACCGAGGTCTCGTTGCCCGGCACCAGCGAGCTGGCCAGCACGACGGTGTCGCCCGACTCGATGGTGATGTGCCGGTGGTCACCGGTGGACATCCGGCCCAGGGCGCTCATCGGCTCGCCCTGCGAGCCGGTGGACATGAAGACGATCTCGTCCGGCGGCAGGTGGGTGGCCTCGTCCAGACCGACCAGCAGGCCGTCCGGGATGCGCAGCAGGCCCAGGTCACGGGCGATGCCCATGTTCCGGACCATGGACCGGCCGATCAGGGCGACCTTGCGCTCGTATTCCCAGGCGGCGTCCATCACCTGCTGCACGCGGTGCACGTGCGAGGCGAAACTGGCCACGATGATCCGGCCGCGGGCCTTGCCGAAGATCGAGCTGAGCACCGGGCCGATATCGCGCTCCGGGGTGACAAAGCCGGGCACCTCGGCGTTGGTGGAGTCGGACAGCAGCAGGTCGACACCCTCCGCCCCGAGCCGGGCGAACCCGGCCAGGTCGGTGATCCGGCCGTCCAGCGGCACCTGGTCCATCTTGAAGTCGCCGGTGTGCAGAACCAGGCCGGCGGGGGTCCGCACGGCGACGGCCAGCGCGTCCGGGATCGAGTGGTTGACGGCGAAGAACTCGCACTCGAACGGCCCGAGCCGCTCCACACCGCCCTCCCGGACGGTGAGGGTGTACGGGTCGAGACGCCGCTCGGCCAGTTTCGCCTCGACCAGCGCGAGGGTGAACTCCGAGCCGACCAGCGGGATGTCCGGCTTGTGGGCGAGAAGATAGGGCACCGCGCCGATGTGGTCCTCGTGCCCGTGGGTCAGCACGATGGCCTGCACGTCCTCGAGCCGGTCCAGGATCGGCGCGAAGTCGGGCAGGATCAGGTCCACGCCCGGTTGCTCGACGTCGGGGAACAGCACCCCGCAGTCGACGACGAGAAGCTTGCCGTCGTACTCGAAGACCGTCATGTTGCGGCCGATGGCGCCGAGCCCGCCGAGCGGGATGACGCGCAGGGCGCCCTCCGGCAGCGGCGGCGGCGGACCCAGCTCCACGTGAGCGTTAGTCATTCGCCTCTTCCTGTCAGAGCACGATGCCGGCCGCGGCGGCGTCCTGGCGCAATTGGTTCAGTTCCTCGGCGCTGGCGTCGACCAGCGGTGCGCGGACCTGCCCGGCGGGCAGGCCCAGCGCGTTCAGGCCGGCTTTCACCAGCATGACCCCCTGCGTCCGGAAGATGCCGGTGAACAGGGGTAGAGCGGTGCGATGCAGGGTCAGCGCGGCCGTCGTGTCGCCGCGCTCCCACGCCTCGATCATCTGCTTGGCCGGCACACCGGTGAAGTGCGTCGACGTGCCGACGAGGCCGACCCCGCCGACGGCGAGCAGCGGCAGGGTGGCCGCGTCGTCGCCGGAGTAGTAGGCCAGATCGGTCCGGGCCAGCACCTGCGAGCTGGCGACCAGGTCGCCCTTGGCGTCCTTGACCGCGACGATCCGCTCGTGATCGGCGATCCGCAGCATGGTCTCGGTGGTGATCGCCGTGCCGGCCCGGTGCGGGATGTCATAGACCATGACCGGCAGGCCGGTGGCGTCGGCGACCGTGCGGAAGTGCCGCTCGATGCCCGCCTGCGGGGGCTTGCTGTAGTACGGCGTGACGACCAGCAGGCCGTGCGCCCCCGCCTTCTCCGCGGCGTGCGCCAGCTCGATGGTGTGGGCGGTGTTGTTGGTGCCGACGCCCGCCAGCACCTTCGCCCGGTCCCCGACGGCTTCGATCACGGCGCGGAGCAGGGACTCCTTCTCCGCGTCGGTGGTGGTGGGGGACTCACCGGTGGTACCGCTGATCACGAGGGCGTCGTTGCGCTGCTCGTCGACGAGGTGGGCGGCCAGCCGGGCGGCGCCCTCCAGGTCCAGGGAACCGTCCGGGGTGAACGGGGTCACCATGGCGGTCAGCAGCCGTCCGAAGGGCCGCGGGTCGTGCGTCATACCTGACAACCTATCGGACGCACCCGTCACACGTAGAAAGCGGTGAACGGGGCCCAGGGGAGGTTGCGCAAGATGCTCCAGACACCCCAGACCGCCAGGAACGCGATCATGACGGACGGACGGATCGAGAGCTCCGGCAACCGCCACTTGAAGACCTTGCGGCCGGCCCAGGCCGCATACATATAGATGAGGAAGGGCACCGCGAAGACGAACAGCAGGTGGTGCCGGGCCGCGTCGGGCAGGTCGCCGTGCAGCAGGAACCAGGCCGCCCGGGTGCCGCCGCACCCCGGGCAGACGAACCCGGTCAGGTATTTGAGCAGGCAGGACGGGGCGTCACCGGCGCTCGCGGTGGTCGGGTCGGTGGCCAGCGTGTAACCGATCGCGGCACCGGCACAGGTCAGCACGGCGAGCGGGGCCAGCCACACCGGGGACCGCGCCGCGAGCCGGTCGGCCAGGCGGGTCAGCCGGTCCGGCGCGGGCTGCGGATAGGTGAACCACTCCGGGGGCACCGGCGGGCCCTCGACCGGCCGGTCGGCCAGCCAGACGGGCAGCTCGGCAGTGCTCATGGCGGTCACGGTACACCCGGGAGGCTTTTCAGCGCGCTCGCCAGCGGGACCGCCAGGTCGCCGCCCTCGGGGGCCGCGATCGTGTCCAGGCCCAGCCAGCCGGCGAGACGCCACAGCTCGGCCGCGAGCGCCGTGGCCGTCTCCTCCGGGTCGGCGCCCGCCTCCAGCCAGGCGGCCGGGATCTGCAACTCACCGGAGCGCCGCTCGGCCTTGAGATCCACCCGGGCCGCGAACCGCTCGCCCATCAGGAAGGGGAGCACGTAATACCCGTACAGCCGCTGGGGTTTCGGCACGTAGATCTCGATGCGGTAGGTCATGCCGAACAGGCGCTCGGTGCGGGCCCGCTCCCAGATCAGCGGATCGAACGGGCTGATCAGGGTGGCCGCGTCCACCCGGCGGGGCAGGCGGGCCTCGTGGTGCAGCCACGCCGATCTCCACCCCGGGACCGTCACCGGGCGCAGCACCCCGGCCTCGGCCAGCTCGGCGATCGCGGTGCGCAGCGGCTGGAGCGGGAGCCGGAAATAATCCCGCAGCTCGGCCTCGGCGGCCACCCCGAGCGCGCGGGCGGACAGCTCCACCAGGGCCCGGAACGCGTCCGCCGGCTCCGGGGTCGGCGCGGCCAGCACCGCCGCCGGCAGGACCCGCTCGGGCAGGTCGTAACGCCGGGCGAAGGACGAGGTGCGCTCGGCGGCGGTCACCTGGCCGGAGTAGAACAACCACTCCAGGGCCTGCTTGACGACCGACCAGTTCCACCCCCAGTGGTCCTTGCTCTGCGGGGCGTCGTGCTCGATCTCGGCCGCGGTGATCGGGCCGCGCTCGCGCACCTCGTCGAGCACCCAGGCGACCAGCTCGGGCTGCTCGACCGCGATCCGGCGCATGTTGCCCCAGGCCAGCTCGTGGGCTCGGGCCATCCGCCAGCGGAACAGCGGCTGCAGATCGGCGCGGATCAGCGAGGCCTCGTGACCCCAGAACTCGAACAGCTCGCGGGGCTTGCGATAGGCGGCGCGCTCGAGCAGGCCGGCCGGATAGGGGCCGAGCCGGCTGTAGAGCGGCATGAAGTGGGCGCGCTGCAACACGTTGACCGAATCCATCTGGATCAGGTGCAGGCGGCGCAGCACGCGGCGCAGGTGACGCAGATCGGTGGCGCCACCGGGTCGGGGGTCGGTGAAGCCCTGGGCCGCCAGCGTGATCCGGCGGGCCTGGGAGACGGAGAGAGATTCGGACACGGCCATCGAGAAGAGAGGTTAGCGGTGGGGTGTGACAAAGTTGCCGCCATGGCTCTCGGCTTCGTTCGTCCCGCCCGTCCCGAGGACGCGGCGGAGATCGCCCGCGTCCAGCTCACCACCTGGCGGACCGCCTACCGGCGGATGTTCCCGCCGCACGTGCTGGCCTCGCTCGACGAGGACTATCTGGCCCGCGGCTGGACCGAGGCGATCATCGCCCCGCCGTCCGCCCGGCACCGCGTTCTGATCGCCGTCGAGCAGGGGGAGAGTGCGGCGCACGTGGTCGGGTTCGCCGCGTCCGGGCCGGCCGACGAGCAGGCCCTGGCGCCCGAGGAGAAACCCCTCGCCGACGACGTCGCCGCGGTCACCGACCTGCTCATCGAGCCGCGCTGGGGCCGCCGTGGGCACGGCAGCCGGCTGCTGGCGGCCGCCGTCGACAACTGGCGCGACGACGGGTTCCGGACCGCGGTCGCCTGGGTCTACGACGCCGACAGCGTGATGCGGAAGTTCCTCGGCTCGACCGGCTGGGAGCCGGACGGGGCGAGCCGCGCCCTCGATGTGGACGACCTGCTCGTACCCCAGATCCGGCTGCATGTCGCGGTGGGCGAGTGACAGATCCGGTGTGTTGATTTCGGCCGCGTAGCGCGCCCGAAGTCAACACACCGCAAACCGCCTAGTCCAGCAGGGCGTCCAGGCCGATGGTCAGGCCCGGGCGGCTGCGCACGTTGCGCACGCCGAGCAGCACGCCCGGCATGAACGAGGACCGGTCCAGCGAGTCGTGCCGGATGGTCAGCGTCTCGCCGGTGGCGCCGAACAGCACCTCCTGGTGGGCGACGAGACCGGCGGCCCGGATCGAGTGGACCCGCACGCCGCCCAGGTCGGTGCCGCGGGCGCCGGCCAGCTCCTCCTTGGTGGCGTCCGGCATCGGCGGGCAGTTGGCGGCGGCCCGGGCCTCGGCGATCAGCCGGGCGGTGTGCATCGAGGTGCCGCTCGGGGCGTCCAGCTTGCGCGGGTGGTGCTGCTCGATGATCTCCACCGAGTCGAAGTAGCGGGCCGCGCGGGCGGCGAACTGCATCATCAGGATGGCGCCGATGCCGAAGTTCGGCGCGATCAGCACGCCGACGCCGGGCTTGCCCGCGAGCCAGCCGCGGATCTGCTCGTGCCGCTCCTCGGTGAAGCCGGAGGTGCCGACCACCACGCTGATGCCCTGCTCGATCGCCCAGCGCAGGTTCTCCATCACCACGTCGGGGTTGGTGAAGTCGACGAGCACCTGGGCACCCGCGTCGGACGCGTTGAACAGCGGTTCCCCCGCGTCGATCATGGAGACCAGGGTGAGATCGGCGGCGGCGTCGACCGCCTTGCAGACCTCCAGGCCCATGCGGCCACGGGCGCCGAGGACTCCGACACGGATGGGTTCAAGCGCATCAGTCACACCGTCAACCTAACGTACGGGGCCGGTGCTCCCGGAGGCCTACCTCCCGGAACACCGGCCGCCGTCACACGGGTAACTCGTCGTTGAACGGGCCCACCACGGCGAGCGACAACGGCCGGGCGAGCAGATCCGCGGCGACCGCGTTCACCTCGTCGACGGTGACCGCGTCCACCCGGGCGAGCAGCTCGTCGACGCCCATCAGGTCGCCGTGCAGCAGCTCGGACTTGGCCAGCCGGCTCATCCGGGACCCGGTGTCCTCCAGGCCCAGCACGTACGAGCCCTTGGCCATGCCCTTGCCCCGGGTCAGCTCCTCCGGCGTGATGCCCTTCCCGGCGACCAGGCCGAGTTCGGCCCGGATCAGCTCGAGGACCTCACGGGACTTGGCCGGGGCACAGCCGGCGTAGACAGCGAACAGGCCGCTGTCGGCGTAGTGCCCGGCGTAGGAGTAGACCGAGTACGCCAGGCCGCGCTTCTCCCGGATCTCCTGGAACAGCCGGCTCGACATGCCGCCGCCGAGCACGTTGTTGAGCACGCCGAGGGCGAACCGGCGCTCGTCGTGCCGGCCGATCCCGGGGCCGCCCAGCACGATGTGCGCCTGCTCGGTGTCGCGGTGCAGGACGACGTCGTGGGCCTTGCGCACGCGGATCCGCTTGTCGGCGGGACGCGGCAGCGCCGGCTCCGCCGGGCCGGTGTCCAGCGGGGTGCCGGCCAGGGCCTTGCGCACCAGCCGCACCACCGCGGCGTGGTCCAGGTTCCCGGCGGCCGCGACCACGATCTCCGGGGCGGTGTACCGGCGGCGGTAGAACCGGTTGATCTGGTCCCGGGTCATCGGCGTGATCGACTCGGGGGTGCCGGAGATGAGCCGGCCGAGCGGCTGGTCGCCGTAGATCGCCTCGGCGAAGACGTCGTGCACCTCGTCGCCGGGCTCGTCCTCGTGCATGGCGATCTCTTCGAGGATCACCCCGCGCTCGGTCTCCACGTCCGCCGGGTCGAGGATCGAGTCGGCCACCGCGTCCACCAGCACGTCCACCGCGAGCGGCAGGTCCGCGTCGAGCACCCGCGCGTAGTAGCAGGTGTACTCCTTCGTGGTGAAGGCGTTGGTCTCGCCGCCGACCGCCTCGATCTGCGAGGAGATGTCCAGGGCGGTGCGCTTGTGGGTCCCCTTGAAGAGCAGGTGCTCCAGGAAGTGCGACGCGCCGTGCAGGGCCGGCGTCTCGTCCCGGGAACCGATACCGACCCAGATGCCGAGCGCGGCGCTGCGGGTGGTCGGGATCGCCTCGGTGACCACGCGCAGGCCACTGGGCAGGACGGTCTTCTTCACGCCGTCCTGCAGGGTCCTGGTAACGACACGGGCCGGCCGTGAGGCCGGCCCGTGCTCGCTTCGCTCTGTCACTTAGTCGCGGCGCTCGCCGGCCGGGCGCGACCGGCGACGGCGGGGCTCGCCGCCACCCTCACGCGGGCCGCGGTCCTCGCGGGGAGCGCGCTCCGGACGACCCTCGGCCGAAGCCTCGGCGGGAGCGGCGGCCGGAGCCTCCTCGCCCTCCGGGCGGACCTTGTCCAGGTAGATCTTGCCGCGGGCGTCGATGTCCGCGATGGACACCTCGACCTTGTCGCCGACGTTGAGGAAGTCCTCGACCTTGTCGACCCGCTTGCCGTCGCCCACCTTGGAGATGTGCAGCAGGCCGTCGCGGCCGGGCAGCAGCGAGATGAACGCGCCGAACGCGGCCGTCTTCACCACGGTGCCGAGGAACTTGTCGCCGACCTTCGGCAGGGTCGGGTTGGCGATCGCGTTGATCCGCTCGACGGCGGCCTCGGCGGCCGGGCCGTTGGTCGCGCCGACGTAGATGGTGCCGTCGTCCTCGATGGAGATGTCGGCGCCGGTCTCGTCCTGGATCGCGTTGATGGTCTGGCCCTTCGGGCCGATCACCATGCCGATCTTGTCGACCGGGATCTTCACGGTGGTGACCCGCGGGGCGTGCTCGCTCATCGCGGCCGGGCCCTCGATCGCGGCCGTCATCACGGCGAGGATCGTGGCGCGGGCCTCGTGCGCCTGCTGCAGCGCGCCGGCCAGCACGTCCGACGGGATGCCGTCGAGCTTGGTGTCCAGCTGCAGGGCGGTGACGAACTCACTGGTGCCGGCGACCTTGAAGTCCATGTCGCCGAACGCGTCCTCGGCGCCCAGGATGTCGGTCAGCGCGACGTACTGCGTCTTGCCGTCGACCTCGTCGGAGATCAGGCCCATGGCGATGCCGGCGACCGGCGCCTTCAGCGGCACACCGGCGCTGAGCAGGGCCAGCGTCGAGGCGCAGACCGAACCCATCGAGGTGGAGCCGTTCGAGCCGAGGGCCTCGGAGACCTGGCGGATCGCGTACGGGAACTCCTCGCGCGACGGCAGCACCGGCACCAGGGCCCGCTCCGCCAGCGCGCCGTGGCCGATCTCGCGGCGCTTCGGCGAACCGACCCGGCCGGTCTCACCGGTCGAGTACGGCGGGAAGTTGTAGTTGTGCATGTAGCGCTTGGTCTTCTCGGGGGCGAGAGTGTCCAGCGACTGCTCCAGGCGCAGCATGTTCAGCGTGGTGACACCCAGGATCTGGGTCTCGCCGCGCTCGAACAGCGCCGAGCCGTGCACCCGGGGCAGAACGCCCGTCAGGGCGGTCAGCGGGCGGATGTCACGCGGGCCACGGCCGTCGATGCGGACCTGCTCGCGCAGCACGCGCTGGCGCACCTCGGACTTGGTGATCGAGCGGAACGCCGCGCTGATCTCCTTCTCCCGGCCCTCGAACCGCTCGTCGAGCAGCTCGTGCGCCTTCGCCTTGACCAGGTCGAGGGACTCCTCGCGCTCCTGCTTGCCGGCGATCTTCAGCGCCTCGGCGACCTCGGCGCGAACCGCCTCGGAAACCGCGGCCAGCACGTCGTCCTGGTAGTCCAGGAAGACCGGGAACTCGGCGACCGGCTTGGCGGCGACGTCGGCCAGCTCGCTCTGCGCGCGGCACAGCTCCTTGATCGCCGGCTTCGCGGCCTCCAGGCCGCTGGCGACGATCTCCTCGGTCGGGGCGGTGGCGCCGGCCGAGATCAGCTTGATCGCGTGCGGGGTGGCCTCGGCCTCGACCATCATGATCGCGACGTCGCCCTCGGCGGTGACGCGACCGGCCACGACCATGTCGAACGTGGCGCGCTCGAGCTCCTCGAGGGTCGGGAAGGCGATCCACTGGCCCTCGACGTGCGCGACCCGAGTGGAGCCGACCGGGCCGCTGAACGGCAGGCCGGAGAGCTTGGTCGACATCGAGGCGGCGTTCATCGCGACGACGTCGTACGGGTGGGCGGGGTCGAGCGCGAGGACGGTCTCGACGACCTGGACCTCGTTGCGCAGGCCCTTGGTGAACGACGGGCGCAGCGGCCGGTCGATCAGGCGGCAGGTGAGGATGGCGTCCTCGGACGGACGGCCCTCACGCCGGAAGAACGAGCCGGGGATGCGGCCCGCGGCGTACATCCGCTCCTCGACGTCGACGGTCAGCGGGAAGAAGTCGAAGTGGTCCTTCGGCTGCTTGCTGGCGGTCGTCGCGGAGAGGACGGTGGTGTCGCCGAGCTGGACGATCACCGAGCCGGCGGCCTGCTGAGCGAGGCGGCCGGTGGAGAAGACGATCTCACGGGTGCCGAACGATCCGTTGTCGATGACGGCCGTGCTGATCTTGTTGCCGAGAGCGTTGTTCTGCTCTGTCATGAAGTGCGGTACTCCTTCGTCGAGGACCCGGCGGTCGACAGCGCGGTTCAGTCGAGCCGGTCTTCGATCGAAGTGCCCAGGGCAGTCACCTGGGAACCACTACCGAGGACCGGTGCTGACGGGTGTGATCCGCGCGGGTCCGTGGGGTGTCAGTGGTGCGTCCCGGGGGAGTTGGTCACTCCCCCGGGGGTGAAACTAGCGGCGCAGGCCGAGGCGCTCGATGAGCGTCCGGTAGCGGGCGATGTCCTTCTTCTGAACGTAGTTCAGCAGGCGGCGGCGCTGACCGACCAGCAGGAGCAGACCACGACGGCTGTGGTGGTCGTGCTTGTGCTGCTTGAGGTGCTCGGTCAGATCGGCGATCCGCTTGGTGAGCATCGCGACCTGAACCTCGGGCGAACCGGTGTCGCCGTCCTTGGTCGCGTACTCGCCCATGATCTTGTTCTTGGTCTCTTGATCGAGCGCCATATTCTCCGGACTTCTGTGTTGCCGATTGCACGGTTACCCCGCGACCCGCGGCGTCGGGCAGGCAGGCGGGACCGGTGTCGGATATTCCAACGACGTTTCAACCCTACCAGGGGGTCAGCCCAGCAACATCCGGGTCTCTTCGACGTCGGCCCGGATCTGCGCGATCAGCGGCTTGATCGCGTCGTATTTGCGCTGCTCACGAAGGTGGCCGACGAAGTCGAGGCTGACCCGTTCGCCGTACAGGTCGCCCTCGAAATCGAGCACGTAGGCCTCGATCCGGCGCTCCCGCCCGGAGAACGTGGGATTGGTGCCGATCGAAACGCTGGCCGGCCGGCGCACGCCCAGCTCCCCGCCGCGGGTGAACCAGGCGGCGTAGATGCCGTCGGCCGGCACCGCCGCGTAGCGGTGCGCCATCAGGTTGGCCGTCGGGTAGCCGAGCTCGCGCCCGCGCTGGTCACCGCGGACCACCACCCCGGTGAGCTGGTGCGGGCGGCCGAGCGCGGCGGTCGCGGCCCGCACGTCCCCGGCGTCGACACAACTGCGGATGTACGTGGAGGAGAACACCAGCCCGTCCTCGGAGACCAGCGGCGCCCCCTCGACGGTGAAACCGAACGTCCGCCCGAGCGACTCGAGCATCGCCACGTCACCGGTGGCCTTGTGCCCGAACCGGAAGTTGTCGCCGACCACCACCGCCGCGGTGTGCAGCGACTCGACCAGCGCGTCGTGCACGAACTCGTCCGGCGTCAGCTGGGAGAAGGCCGGGGTGAACGGCACCACGCACAGCGCGTCCACGCCGAGCGCCTCGATCAGCTCGGCCTTGCGGACCGGCTCGGTGAGCACGGCCGGGTGCGAGCCGGGCCGCACCACCTCGGCCGGGTGCGGGTCGAAGGTCATCACCACCGACTGCAGCCCCAGGTCACGGGCACGCTTCACGGCGTGCCCGATGATCGCCTGGTGACCGCGGTGCACGCCGTCGAAGACGCCGATCGTCACCACTGACCGGCCCCAACCGGACGGAACCGATTCGAACCCCCGCCATCGCTGCATGCGCCTAGCGTATCGATCCCTGGGCGGCCGGGTATCGCCCCTTCCGCCACGCCCGCTTGGCTACGATAAATCGCGAAATGAGCGTCGAGTGGACCCGCCTCGTTCTGCTCGCTGCGGAGGTCACCTTCGCGGTGCTCTTCGTGCGCGCGCTCCTGGCGTACCTGCGCCGCCGCGATCCGCTGCGACGTGACGTCACCCTGCTCTTCGCCCCGCTGATGCTGGCGTTCTGCCTGGACATGCTGCGGATCGCCAACGACGGCACGCTCCCCCGGTGGGCAAACGCGATCAGCGCGGCGGCGGTGCTCGCCCAGCCGTACCTCACGCTCCGCCTCGTCGGGCGGCTCCGTTCGGTGCCGCGCGCCCTGTTCCCGGCCGCCCTGATCGGGTACGCCGTGACACTCGGCCCGGTGGCGTTCCTGCCCCGGCCCCTGCCCGGCTGGGCGCTGCTCGCCGCGGTGGCGTATTTCAGCTCCTTCGAGATCATCGCCGCGGTGCTGATCCTCCGGGAGGCGCGCGGGCGCACCGGCGCCAACCGGGCCCGTCTGATGATCGCGTCCGGCGCCACCTTCACCTTCGGCATCACGATCATGCTGCGCGTCGGCGGCAGCGCGGTCAGCCTGGTCCTCGCCCTGATCAGCGCGCTCGGCTACCTGATCGCCTTCCAGCCGCCACGGTGGCTGCGGCGGCTGTTCTCGGCGACCGCGGCGCGGTCGGTCACCGAACGGCTGCTGCGCGCGCCGGCCGACTCGCCGGAACAGGTCTGGCAGACGTACGCCGAGATCATGCGCGCCCAGACCGGAGCCGACGCGGTCGCCGTCCTGCTGCACGGCGACGGCGGCGCGCTGACCCGGATCGCCTACTCCGGCCCGGGACTCCCCGCCGCCACCGGCCCGATCGACGCCGACCTGGCCCCCCTCGCCCGGCGCCCGGTCCCGACCCGGCTGCGCGACGGCGGGCCCGCCCTGGTCGGGCACTTCGGCGCCGGGCTCGCCGACGACTTCGTGCGCGTGCTGCCGATGCGGGTGCCACCCGACGTGGAAGGCGCGGTGCTGCTGTTCAACCGGCACCGCAACCTGTTCAGCGAGGACGACCTGCGGCTGCTCGCCGACCTCGGCGGCCACGCCGGGGTCCTCGCCGGGCGGCAGGCGATCACTGCCGAGCTCAGCGCCTCGGTGGCCGCGCTGACCCTGGCCGGTCAGGCGAAGAGCAACTTCCTCGCCGCGATGAGCCACGAACTGCGCACCCCCCTCAACGCCATCATCGGCTTCAGCGACCTGATGCGGCTCGAGGAGCCGGACGGCGACCGCCGGCGGGTCCCCGCCGAGTGGGTCGACCACGTGCACAGCAGTGGCCGGCACCTGCTCAGCCTGATCAACGACATCCTGGACATGGTCAAGGTGGAAGCCGGCCGGATGGAGCTGCGGCCCGCCCCGGTCCGCGTCGACACCGCCATCGACGACCTGCTCACCTCGCTCGCCCCGCTGTTCACCGGCAAACAGCTCGCGGTCCGGGCCGATCTCGCCCCGGTCACCGTGCTCGCCGACCGGCTCCGGTTCCGGCAGATCATCGAGAACCTGCTCTCCAACGCGGTCAAGTTCACGCCCGAACGGGGCCGGATCACCGTCACCGCCCGCGCCGCCGGCGACCGCGTCCAGATCGTCGTCGCCGACACCGGCGTCGGCATCGCCACCGACGACCTGGAACGCGTCTTCGAAGAATTCCAGCAGGCCGGCGACCCGGAACGGCGGCACTCCGGCACCGGCCTCGGGCTCGCCCTGACCCGGCGGCTGGTCGACGCCCACCACGGCACCGTCACCCTGACCTCGGAACCCGGGCAGGGCAGCGAGTTCACCGTCGAACTGCCGGCCGCCGCCGTCGTGCCCGCCACCGCCGGGTCCGGCGCCGGGCCGTACGTCCTGCTCATCGAGGACGACCCGCAGTCCGCCGAACTGATGCGCACCCAGCTCGGCAACGCCGGCTACCGCGTCGACGTGGCCGGCACCGGCGAGAGCGGCCTCGCCCTGGCCCGCGAACACCGCCCCGACGCGGTAGTCCTCGACGTCACCCTGCCCGGCATCGACGGCTACGAGGTGATCCGGCGCTTCAAGGCCGACCACCGGCTGGCCGGCATCCCGGTCTTCTTCGCCAGCATCCTCGACGAGGCGCCCACCGGGCTCGCCCTCGGCGCCCACGACTGGTTCGTCAAACCCGTCCACCAGCCGGCCCTGCTCAGCGCCCTGGCCAACGCCATCGCCGCCCGCTCCGCCCCGCGCGTGCTGCTCGTCGACCACGACGACGCCGTCCGCGAAGCCATCTCCGAAGGCCTGCGCGCGGGCGGCGCCGACGTGGTCGCCTGCGCCGACGCCCGGGACGGGCTGGCCCTGTCCCGCAGCGAGAACTTCGACCTCATCGTCTGCGACATGCAGACCCCCGAGGAGGACGGGTTCAGCCTCCTCACCGAGATCTCCGCCGGCCGGCAGACACCGGTCCTCGGGCTCAGCGGGGCGGCACTCGCCACCGGCCACACCACGCCACTCATCGCGACGGCCATGGCGGGCGGCGCCGTCGCGGAAGCCATCTCCGGCGGCACGGAACACCTTCCCCCACGGTTGAGCGCCCACCCCACGGCCCGGCGTGGCCTCACCGGTTCCCTTCTGGGTACGCCGGAAGCCGCACCCGCCGGCCCGTCGCGCGCCGCCGGTGGCCGTCCTGGGGCGTCATCGGGTTCCACGTTTCCCATGGAAGGCGGCAGCGGCATGCACCTCCCTGAACCCCCGAGCCCTTCACCCGGCGGCCCGCCTCGTGAGCCCGGGCCGTCTCTCGAGACCGGTCGCCCTATCGAGCCCGGCGCCGGCACGGACGACAGCGCTGAGGCGCGGCCGCCGCTGACCATCAAGCTGCGCCGGGCCGTGCCGCCGTCCGAGACCCCAGACCGGAGGAACCACCCGTGAGCGCCCCCCACCGCATCCTCCTGGTCGAAGACGAGGAACTTAACCGCATGCTGGTCAAAGCCGTCCTGGCCAGAGCCGACATCGCCGCCGTCCGCAACGCCGAACTGATCGACGCCGCCACCCTCTCCGCCGCCCGCGAACGCCTGGCCGACACCGAGGTCGACCTGATCCTGCTCGACCTGAACCTGCCCGACGGCAACGGCCTGACCCTCGCCCGCGAACTCGCCGCCGCCGACTCCCCCACCCCGAAACCCCCCGTGGTCGCGGTCACCGCCAGCGTCCTGCCCCAGGATCAGAAGGCCGCTTTCGAGGCCGGCTGCGACGATTTCCTGGACAAGCCGTACGCCGCCGCCGACCTGGTCGCCACCGTCGCCCGCCACCTCCCCACCGAACCCTGACCACCGAACCGGATCCCTCCCGTTCGCCCGCGCGACAATCCGTCAGGGAGCACCCGAACCCCGGCCGTATCCGGCTGGCCGTCAGTGCTGTCTCGAGGTGGCGGAGACAGCACTGACGACCAGCCGGAAGACCTCAGCTGGTTCTCATGGCTGTCTCCCCGAGCGGGAGACAGCCATGACGACCAGCCGCACAAGATCCGCCGCCAGCCGATCGACCCGGTCGGCTCGAGGGCGCGCGGTCAGGCCAGCGCCTCCCGGTCGGCTCGGCCCTACCCGGTCGGCTCGGCTCTCCACGGTCAGCCCGCTCCAGGCGGTCGGTCCAGCCTCATACACTCGACAAAACCCCGCACCGTCGATCCAGCCCCAGGGTCGGCCCAATCTCCCGCGGTCAGCCCAACCCCATGCGGTCGGCCCGATTCTTAACAGTCAGCCCAATCCCACGCCGTCAGCCGCCCCATTCCTGACGGTCAGCCCCAACCCATACGGCCGACGCGGTGGCACGCGGTCGGCGCGGCGGCTGAGGCCCGGTCGTCTCGTGCGGAGTGGATCGTCCGGGGTGGGGTAGACCGAACGTTCTTTCGTTGGACGGCGGAGGCAGCGCCTTTGCCGGTGGATTCATCGAGCAGCTCGGCGAACGTACCGAAGCGGGGTGGGAGAAACCGGAGACCGAAAGCCGCGGCAGGGACGCCTCGCCGGGTCAGGCCGGCGCGAGGACGATCTCGGCGCGGGCGCGGCCGGCGCGTTCGCTGACGATGGCCAGGACCTCGCCGGACGGGTCGAAGACCGCGTAGGGGCCGTCGATCCCGGCGGCGGCGAGCGGGCCGCCGTGACGGAGGATGCGGGTCTCGTCGTCGGTGGCGGTGCGCTGCGGGAACGATCGGCGGGCGGCTTCCGCGAGCGGCAGGCCGATCACGTCGGGGGCGCGTTCCTCCAGGTCGGCGAGGGTGGAGGCGGTGTCGAGGGTCATGTTGCCGACCGCGGTACGGCGGAGAGCCGTCAAGTGGCCACCCACACCCAGCGTGGTGCCGAGGTCGCGGGCGATGGCGCGGATGTACGTGCCGGAGGAGCAGGTGACGTCGATGTCCACGTCGATCGTGTTCTCCTGGCGGCGGATGTCCAGGACGTCGAGGCGGTGCACGGTCACCCGGCGGGCCGGGATCTCGACGGTCTCCCCCTCACGGACCCGCTTGTAGGCCCGCTCGCCATTGATCTTGATCGCGCTCACCGCACTGGGCACCTGATCGATCTCACCGGTCTGCACCGCCAGACCGGACCGGATCGCCTCCTCGGTCACCGCGCCCGCCGGAGTAGTCGCGGTCACCTCACCCTCGGCGTCGTCGGTGATCGTGGACTGACCGAGCCGGATCGTCGCGGTGTAGCTCTTCTCCGAGCCGATCACGTACGTCAGCAGCCGCGTCGCCCGGTTCACACCGATGATCAGGACGCCGGTGGCCATCGGGTCCAGCGTGCCCCCGTGCCCCACCCGCCGGGTCTTCGCCAGCCGCCGAATCCGGGCAACGACGTCATGCGACGTCATCCCGGCCGGTTTGTCCACCACGATCAGTCCGTCCGTGTTCACCCACCTACCCTATTTCCACCCGCGCCCGGCTCCCCCAGCCACCCGGCCGGTCTCCGTTCTCTCCATCCGCGGCCCGCTTGGCTCAGCTCTCCACGAACTCCGGCGCCCCATGCGCCCTGGCCACTTCCCAGCATCCACCCGGCCGCTCCCACCGTCGAGTGAGTCACCGTCCAACCACCGCCGGGTCCGCTCCGCCCGGCAACCGAATAGCCCGGCTTGTCCGGTTGATGAAGCCGAGGCCCCGACGTTCGAAGCACAAACCCAGGAGCGAAGCGTCGATCTTGTGGACCTGACACCGGGAGCCAACGCACAAGATCGAGGACTCGGCTCTCCATGTGCACTCGGCACCGGGAAACCGATGCGCCCTGCCCAAGATCGCGGCCTCTACCGATCTTGAGCAGGAACCGCCGGAACGGGGCGCACAAGATCACAGCTCACGGCCAAATCCCACCGGTTCGCAATGGATCGTGCTTGGCTGGTCGTCAGCGGGTCGCGCCCGGAACCAACCAGTGCGGAGAACGCCACCGCCACGTCAACCCCGCAAACCGCGCCACCGTGAACAGACCCAACCCCGCCCACACCCCCGCGAGCCCCCAGTCGAAGGCATACGACAGCCAGATCACCGGCAGAAAACAGACCAGCGCCGAAAGAATGGTCAGGGTCCGCAGAAAGGCGACGTCCCCCGCCCCGATCAGCACACCGTCCAGGGCGTAGACGATCCCGGCGAACGGAAGCAACCCGACGAACCAGGGCCAGATCACCGCGGCCTGGGCGTGCACCGACTCGTCCGGGGTGAACCAGCCGGGGACGGCTGAGGACCCGGCAGCGGCGAGGGCGGCGAACAGCACGGCGGCGACCCCGCCGGCCAGGGTGACGCGGCGGGCGACGTCGCGGGCCTCGGCGGTGTTGCCGGCGCCGAGGGCGGCCCCGACCATGGACTGCGCGGCGATCGCGACGGCGTCGAGGGCCAGTGCGGCGAAGAACCAGAGTTGCAGCGCGATCTGGTGGGCGCCGACGGCGGCGATGCCGAAGCGGGATGCCACAGCGGTCGCGGAGAGGAAGCAGGCCTGGAAGGCGGCGCCGCGGATCAGCAGGTCGCGGCCGAGGACGAGCTGCTGGACGATGATCTGCGGGTCGGGGCGCAGCGCCCGGGTCTCGCGGACCAGCGCGAGCAGGAACAACGTCCCGCCGATGGTCTGGGCGGTGACGTTGGCGATGGCGGAGCCGGTCAGGCCGAGGCCGGCGGAGTAGACGAGCACCGGGCAGAGGATCGCGGAGAGCACGTTGGCGCCGAGCACGATCCACAGTGGGCGGCGGGTGTCCTGGACGCCGCGCATCCAGCCGTTCCCGGCGGCGGCGAGCAGCAGGCCTGGCGCGCCGAGGGCGGCGATCCGGAGCCATCCGGCAGCGGCTTCGGCGGTGCGCGGGTCACCGGCGAGCAGGCCGGCGAGTGGGGAGGCGAACGTCACGCCGAGCACCGCGAGGACGACCCCGGCGGTGATCGCGAGCCAGGACGCCTGGACTCCTTCGGCGACGGCGGCGGCCCGGTCACCGGCGCCGAAGCGGCGGGCGGCGCGGCCGGTGCTCCCGTACGCCATCAGGGTGCCGAACCAGACGGCGAACGACATCACCGTCCCACCGACGGCGACGGCGGCGAGCGGCACGGACCCGAGATGGCCGACCACAGCGGTGTCGACCAGAACGTAGAGCGGCTCGGCGGCGAGCACCACGAGCGCTGGGAGGGCCAGACCGGCGATCCGGCGGGCGGTCGCGGTCGGCTGCACGGCAGGCGGGCTCATGGTTTCTCATGATGCCCGCCCACGGGTAAGGGCCACAATGATGCTTCTTACTTACAGTGGCCCCCTAGAACAGGGTTTACTGACGCGTGTCCAGCGACGTCTGGAGGGCGCGGCGGGCCTGCTCAGCGGCGTCGTCGACGGGCTTCGGCTTCGGCTTGGCGGCCATCAGGTGGTTCCTTCCAACGATTGGGGCATGCCGCAGCGAGAGGCGCGGTTGCGAGGGTGGGCGCACCGTGGCACGGGGCGCCCGACGGTCGAGCGAGGGTCACCGGCCGGCCCGGGATCGCCGGGGCTTCTGGCGCGGTCGACACGGCCCGGGCCGGTGGGCCCGGGTGGCTCGAGGTCTCACGGTTGGCGCGTCGGTGGCGGCCGCGCGAAACCAAATCACCGTTCAGCCCCCAAACTAACGTTCAGCCCGCGGCCCGCAGGGCTGGTTCCCGCGATCCGGGACAGCAAAAGCGGGGGCCACCCGTTCAGGTGACCCCCGCTCAGCAGGGCGAACAGTTCTCAGTTCAGGTGTTCGTCAAGTAGCCGACGCACCGTGGCCACCACGTCGGCGACCTCCCCGTACCCGGTGAATCCGGCGGCCAGCCGGTGCCCGCCGCCGCCCTGAGCCACCGCGACGCCGCTCACGTCGACCGCGCCCTTGCTGCGCAGTGACACCGACCATTCGCCGGCGGCGACCTGTTTCACCACCATCGACACGTCCGCCTCGGCCACCGAGCGCACCGGGTCGATGAGGGCGTCCAGGACGTACGGCGGCTGCCCGTGCCGTTCCAGGTCGGCGAGTGTGGCGTAGGTCCAGACCATGCCGCGCCCACCGGCGGCCGTCTCGTCCAGCACCGCCCGCCCGATCACCTCGCCGGTCAGCTTCATCGCCCCGAACGGCTTGCTGTCGAAGATCCGCCGGGAGATCTCCCCCGGGCGGATCCCGGTGGCGATCAGCCGCGCGGCCAGCTCATGAACCGATACCGTGGTCATGTCGAACTTGAACGACCCGGTGTCGGTCGCCAGAGCGATGTAGAAGCACTCGGCGATCTCCGCGTCCAGCGGCACCTCGAGACGGCTGAGCAGCCCGTCGGCGACCACGGAGGTGGCGGCCGCGTGCGGGTCGACGAGCCGGACGCCGCCGAAGCCGGTGTTCGACGCGTGATGGTCGAGCACCACGCTGACCGGCGCGGCCGCGACGCGGCCGGCGAGCGCACCGAGGCGCGACTCACTCGCCACATCGAAGACGATCACCAGGCGCGGTTCGCTGAACGCCTCCGGTTCCAGCAGATCAGAGCCGGGAAGCTTACGGTACGGCTCGGGCACCACGAAGTCGCCGGGGAACGTCGCCCGCACCCGGGTGAATCCCAGGCGCCGCAGGCCGAGCCCGAAACCCAGCATGCTGCCGAGCGCGTCCCCGTCCGGGTTCACGTGGCAGATGAGCTGGATCTCGTCGTCGGCCCCGGTCGAGCGGACCGCCTCGACCGCGGCCGCCCACTGCTCGGCGGTCGGGCCGGACAGGGTCACCCGTTGTCCTCGCGGGCTCCGACCGTCTCGGTCTCGTCCTCGTCGTCTTCCTCGACCTTGTACGGGTCGGGGTCGCCGGCGTACTTGGCGCCGGCCGCGAGACGCTGGACCTCCTGGTCCTTGTGCCGCGCCTGCGCGAGCAGGTCGTCGATCTCCTTGACGTGGGTCTGCACGTTGTCGAGCACGAACGTCAGGCTCGGCGAGTGCCGCAGGCCGAGCGCGTGCCCGACCCGGCTGCGCAGCATCCCCTTGGCGCTCTCCAGGGCCGCCGCGGTCGAGGCCTGCTCGGTGGTGTCACCGAGAACGGTGTAGAAGACCGTGGCCTCGCGCAGGTCTCCGGTGATCCGGGCGTCCGTGAACGTCACCATGCCGAGGCGGGGATCCTTGATCTCCCGCACCAGCCGGGCCACCAGCTCCTTGATCCGCTCCGCGTGCCGGCGCGTCTTGGCTGGGTCAGACATATCGCCCACCTCCGACTGTGTATCCCGCGGGTCGTACCGCCCCCGCCCTTAACTGCTGAAGCCTACCTAGCGCTCAATCGTCGTCGCCGTACAGCCGTCGCTTGACGGAGAGCAGCTCGATCTCGGGACGGCCGGCCACCTGGTTCTCACAGGTGTCGACGACGGCCCGCGCCTGTGCGGGCTCGGCCGCCACCACGGCTACCCCGATCTGAGCGCGGCCATGCAGGTCGTGGAATCCCACCTCGCCGACGCTGACCTCGAACTTCTTCAGCATCGCGATGATCGGCCGGACGTAGGAACGCTTCTGCTTCAGCGACTGCGAGTCACCGGGCAGGAGCAGGTCGAAGACTGCGGTCTCGGTATACATCAGCGAGCAGGGTACGCCCGTCGCGCCCCGCGGTCAGCCGGATTTGCGCGCCACCAGCACATCACGCTCGATGCCCTGGTCCACCCGGTGCGCCAGCGGCAGGTGCTCGACCAGCTCGAGCCCGTTGGCCAGCAGGATGTCCTCGGCCTGCTCGCGGCCGGCCACCTTGACGTTCCAGGACAGGCCGATCGCACCGCCCGGGCGCAGCCGCGGCAGCCACTCGGGCACGGCTCGCTCCAGCAGGTCGAGAGGGCTCCGGGTGATCCGGCCGGAACCGTCGTGGCTGCCGTGCGCGACGCCGTACGGCAGGTCGGCGACGATGACGTCGGCGAGGTTCCGGCCGAGCAGCCCGTCCAGGTCGGTGGTGTCGCCCTGGATCACGGCCACGGTCTGCGCGCCCGCCTTGAAGTCGTCCTTGGTGGGGGCGAGCCGCACCTCCAGCCGCCTCGTCTTCCGCCCGTTGGCCCGCATCGGCACCATCTCGGACGTGTGCTTCAGCCGCTTGATCTTGAGCCAGGTCTGCAGGAAGAGCTTGTACGCCTCGAGGTCGGTGCCGTCGATCTCCACACCGATGGCGTCGTACCCGTACATCAGCGCCTGGTTGAGCGTGGTGCCGCGGCCGCAGAGCGGGTCCAGGACGGCGAGGTCGTGGTCCAGCATCCGGTCCGCGGAGGCGGAGGCGAGCACGGTGAGGTTCAGCACCAGCTTGGTGAACTGCTCGTTGGTCTTTCCCGCGTACTTCGGGATGGTGATCAGGTCACTGTCGTAGACGGCGAGCGGATCGAGCGCGAGCGGGCGCAGCAGTTCCTCGTCGGCCCGCTCGAAGAGGGCGTAGGCCGCGGAGAGATTCGAGAGGTACGCGATGTCGCGCTCGCTGAGCGCACCGGTGAACGTCAGGTACTCCACGCCGCCGAGCCGGGTCACCTCGATGTCGGCCAGCCCCGACGACAGCACCGGCCCGAACGCGGCCAGCTCCGCCTGGGCGATGCGGGACGCCTGGTCGGCGTAGACGCGGTTGGCGGAGGGCGCGAGCAGCATGGCATAGCGGGACATGCCGCCATCCTCCCAGCACCGGCAGTGTCCACCGGCGGCCGGGGCCCGAGAGCGTGTGGACTTCGGCCGCGTAGCGCGCCCGAAAGCCACACGCTGGCAAAAGGGCAGCGGCCCCGGTGCTCGGAAGCACCGGGGCCGCTGGAAATCACGGAGCTTACGCCCGCGGCTTCTCGCGCATCTCCCAGGTCTCGATGATGTCGCCGACCTGCGGCGAACCATAGCCCTGGAGCGTCAGACCACACTCGAAGCCCTCGCGGACCTCGGTCGCGTCGTCCTTGAACCGCTTGAGGGAGCTGATCGAGACGTTGTCCGCCACGACCGTGCCCTCGCGGATGATGCGAGCCTTCGCGTTGCGGCGGAGGAGACCCGACCGCACCACACAACCGGCGATGAGACCGATCTTGGACGAGCGGAAGACCTCGCGGATCTCCGCGGTGCCCAGCTCGACCTCCTCGTACTCCGGCTTGAGCAGGCCCTTGAGCGCCGCCTCGATCTCCTCGATGGCCTGGTAGATCACGCTGTAGTAGCGGATCTCCACGCCGGCGCGGTCGGCCATCTCCTTGACCTTGTTCGAGGCCCGGACGTTGAAGCCGATGATCGTCGCGGTCTGCTCCGACGAGGCCGACGCCAGGTTGACGTCGCTCTCGGTGATCGCACCGACGCCGCGGTGGATGACCTTGAGCTGGATCTCGTCCGGGATCTCGATCTTGAACAGCGCCTCTTCGAGGGCCTCGACCGAACCGGAGCCGTCGCCCTTGATGACCAGGGTGAGCGAAGCCTTCTCGCCCTCCTTGATGTCCCGCATCATCTCGTCGAGCGACTTCGGGCGGCGCGAGTTCGCGAAGGTCGCCGCGCGACGGCGAGCCTGCCGCTGCTCGGCGATCTGCCGGACCGTGCGGTCGTCCTCAGCGGCGAGGAACGTGTCGCCGGCGCTGGGCACCGAGGTCAGACCGAGCACCAGGACCGGACGGGCCGGACCGGCCTCGGCGACCTGGTTGCCGTTCTCGTCGAGCATGGCCCGGACGCGGCCGTGCGCGCCACCCGCCACGATCGAGTCACCGGCACGCAGCGTGCCCTTCTGCACCAGGACGGTGGCCACGGCGCCGCGACCCTTGTCCAGGTGCGCCTCGACCGCGACACCCTGGGCGGGGCCGTCGATCGGGGCGGTCAGCTCGAGCGCCGCGTCGGCGGTCAGCAGGACGGCCTCGAGGAGGTCGTCGATGCCGATGCCGGGCTTGGCCGCGACGTTGACGAACATCGTCTCGCCGCCGTACTCCTCGGCGAGCAGGCCGTAGTCCGTCAGCTGCTGCCGGACCTTGTCCGGGTTGGCGTCCGGCTTGTCGACCTTGTTCACCGCGACCACGATCGGCACGTCGGCCGCCTTGGCGTGGTTGAGCGCCTCGACCGTCTGCGGCATGACGCCGTCGTCGGCCGCGACCACCAGGATCACGATGTCGGTGACCTTGGCGCCACGGGCACGCATGGCGGTGAACGCCTCGTGACCCGGGGTGTCGATGAAGGTGATCGCCCGGTCCTCCCCCTGGTGGGGGACGACGACCTGGTAGGCGCCGATGTGCTGGGTGATGCCACCCGCCTCGCCGGCGACCACGTTGGTCTTGCGGATCGCGTCGAGCAGCTTCGTCTTACCGTGGTCGACGTGACCCATGACGGTCACCACCGGCGGACGCGTCACCAGACGGTCCTCGGCGATCTCGGCGTCGAGGTCGATGTCGAACTGCGCGAGCAGCTCGCGGTCCTCGTCCTCCGGGCTGACGATCACGACGTTGAAGCCCAGGTGCTCACCGAGCAGCAGCAGGGTGTCGTCGGACACCGACTGCGTGGCGGTGACCATCTCGCCCAGGTTGAACATCTCCTGGACGAGCGAGCCCGGGTTCGCGTTGATCTTGTCGGCGAAGTCGGAGAGCGACGCGCCGCGGGACATCCGGATCTCCTGGCCGTTACCGCGAGGAGCACCGGAGCTCATCTGCGGAGCGGACAGGTTGTCGAACTCCTGACGCCTCTGCTTCTTCGACTTGCGGCCACGGGTCGGCCGGCCGCCGGGACGCCCGAAGGCACCCGCCGCGCCACCGCCACGGCCACGACCACCGGGACCGCCGCCACCGGGACGACCGGGAGCGCCGGCGCCCACCGGGCCGCCGGTGCCGCCACCGGGGCCACCCCGGTAACCGCCACCACCGGCGCCGCCACCGCCACCGGGACGGAAGCCACCGCCGGCGCCACCGCCGCCACCGGGACGGAAGCCGCCACCGGCGCCGCCGCCGCCACCGGGACGGAAACCGCCGCCACCGGGGCCGCCACGGCCACCGCCCGGACCACCGGGACGGCCTGCGCCGCCACCGGGGCCGCCACGGCCACCGCCGGGACCGGCGGGACGCTGCGAGGGCATCGAAGCGGGGCTGGGCCGCGGCGGCATCGAGGCAGGGCTCGGCCGGGGCGGCATGCCCGGCTGGTTCGGACGCGGCATCGAGGCCGGCGAGGGACGCGGGGCGCCGCCGCCGGAGACACCGAACGGGTTGTTGCCCGGACCACGCGCGGGCGGACGCGGAGAACCGCCGCCGGGGCCGGGACGGGGACCACCGGGAGCACCCGGGGCCGCGGTGCGCGCGGCCGGGGAACCCGGACGCGGCGGGATGTTGCCGGGACCCGGCGGACGCGGGCCACGCGGGGTGCCACTGTCCGGCGAGCCCTGCTTGCGCTCGGCGTCACGGGTGCGGGCGGCCTGCGCGGCCTTGACCGCGGCCTCCTGCTCCGCCTTCAGCGCCGAGGCGCGCGCCTCGGCGGCCGCCACCTCGATGTCGTGCGCGCTGGCCGGCTTGGCGACCGGGCCGGGAACCGGACCCGGACGGCCGGGAACCGGAGGCTTCGGCCGCACGAACGGGCCGGGCGAAGGCGCCGGGGACGTAGGAGTACTGGTGGGTGCTCCACCCTGCGGCGGCCCCGGACGGCGGGGCGGCTGCGGCCGGCCCATCGGCGGACCCGGACGGGGGGAGGGAGAGGCGCTCGGGCCGCCCGAGGGGGCGGGAGCGCTGGACGCCGGAGCCGACGGCGACGCCGGAATGGCGCCACCCTGCTCCAGGGCACCCCGAAGCCGCCGGGCCACCGGGGCCTCGACGGTGCTGGATGCGGACTTCACGAACTCGCCCATCTCCTTGAGAGTGGCGAGAACGGTCTTGCTGTCGACCCCGAGCTCTTTGGCGAGCTCGTGTACGCGGGCCTTTCCTGGCACTGCACTCCTCACTTCGAGGTCGTGCGAGCGCACCCGCACAGACCTCACTCGTGCACTAGAAGCCTGGTCATTTCAGGGACTTCATCGTGTGCTCATCTGGGTCGTCCTACCTTGCTAAGTCGTGACGGGGCGACAGCGTCCCGTCATCGGTGGTTCCACACGGCACGGAGACCGTGCGGATGTGCTCCGCAAGCAGCTCGGGGTTAGCAAGTCCAGTGAGACGCAACGCACGCCCGAAGGCGCGACGCCGCTCTGCCTGTGCGAAGCAGGCCGGATCGGGATGCAGATGTGCTCCCCGGCCCGGCAGCCGGCGCTTTGGATCGGGCAGAAGCCGGAGGCCATCCTCCGTCTCTGCCGCGACGAACCGCAGCAATGAGTCGGCCGGCGCGCGGTTGCGGCATCCGACACAGGTTCGCGTCGGGCCGACCGAGTCCAAGTCTACCCCTCGATCGCGCCGGACGCGTATCCGGTCAGTTCCCCGCCTCTGCCGCATCACGGTCCGAGATCCCGGCGGGCTCGCTGTCCGGCCGGATGTCGATGCGCCAGCCGGTGAGCCGGGCGGCGAGACGAGCGTTCTGACCCTCCCGGCCGATCGCCAGCGAGAGCTGGAAATCCGGCACGGTAACCCGGGCCGTCCGGCTGGCCAGGTCCACCACTTCGACCCGCAGCGCCTTGGCCGGGGACAACGCGTTGCCGACGAACTTGGCCGGGTCCTCCGACCAGTCGATGATGTCGATCTTCTCGCCGTGCAGCTCGCTCATGACGGCCCGGACACGCTGGCCCATCGGGCCGATACAGGCGCCCTTCGCATTCACGCCCGCGACAGCCGAACGCACCGCGATCTTCGTCCGGTGACCTGCCTCACGGGCGATCGCGGCGATCTCCACGGTCCCGTCGGCGATCTCCGGCACCTCGAGGGCGAAGAGTTTCTTCACCAGGGCGGGGTGCGACCGGGACAGGGTGATCTGCGGGCCGCGGAAACCCTTGGCCACGTGCACCACGATGCAGCGGATCCGGGTGCCGTGCTGGTACGGCGCCTCCCCCGGGACCTGCTCGGACTGCGGCAGCACCGCCTCCAGCTTGCCCAGGTCGACGGTCACGATGTTCTTCTCGGCGCGGGCGGCGTCGGCCTGCACCACACCGGTGACCAGGTCGCCGTCGCGGCCCGCGTACTCCCCGAAGTGCTGCTCGTCGGTGGCCTCCCGCAAGCGCTGGAGGATCACCTGCTTGGCGGTCATCGCCGCGATCCGGCCGAAGTCGTGCGGGGTGTCGTCCCACTCGCGCACCATCGTGCCGTCCGCGTCGAACTCCTGCGCCAGCACCGAGGCGACGCCACTCTTGCGGTCGATCTCCACCCTGGCGTGGCTCTCGGCGCCCTCGGTGTGCCGGTAGGCGGTCAGCAGAGCGGTCTCGATGGCCGCGATGATGGTCTCGAACGGGATCTCCCGCTCGCGCTCCAGGGCGCGCAGCGCCGCGAGGTCGATGTTCATTCCCCGCCCTCCCCTTCGTCGTCGTCTTCTTCGTCGTCCTCGGTCTCGTCACCGAAGTCGGCTTCGTCCATGCGCTTGAACTCGATCTGGACCTTGCCCGCCCCGAGTCCGTCCCATGCCAGCTCACGGGTGGTCCCGTCGACGTCCAGCACCACTCCCGTGTCACTGGTGGAGATCACCCGGCCGACCACGCCGCCGACCTCGACCAGCCGGCCGGTGTTGCGGCGCCAGTGCCGGGGCTCGGTCAGCGGCCGGTCCACCCCGGGCGAGCCGACCTCCAGCTGATATTCCCCCGCGAGCAGCTCGCCGCCGGCCTCCTCGGCCGCGTCGAGCGCCTCGGAGATCTCCCGGGAGACCGCCGCCACGTCATCCAGGCCCACACCGCCGTCGGTGTCGACCAGCACCCGGACCACGAACCGGCGGCCGGCTCGGGACAGGTGCAGGTCCTCCAGGTCGTAACCGGCCTTGGTGACCACCGGCTCGACCACCTCACGGATCCGGGCGCGGGCGGCGCTCAGATCGACACGGGGCTGGGCTGGGGTCCGGCTCTCCGGCTCCGGCCGGTTACGCCGGGTGCCGGGGTGACCACCGGGCCGGGCCCCGGCGCGACCACGCTGCGTCATCGGGCTCGACCTCTCGCTAGCTTCTCGCAGGAACGACTATATGCCGCCGGGCAGAGTGCGGCCCCGCGGCTGACGCAGAGCGTAACGTGCCGGTGGGCGGGGCGGAGCAGCGCCGCTCCGAATGGTGTTGACTGGCCGGGTGCGCAATCACTCACGGCGGGTCTTCCTGGGTGCGGCGGCGGCCGGCTCGGCCGCGCTGGCCGGCTGCGGCCTCCTCGACGACGGGCCGGCCCCCGAGCCGGCCCCGGACCCCTTGCAACCGCTGCTCGACGAGGCGCTCGCGCTGGCCGCGGCGTACGCCAGGGCGATTCTCGCGCAACCCGCCCTGGCCGCCCGGCTCACCCCGATGGCCGAGGACCACCGCTCGCACGCCGCCGAGCTGGCGAAGGTGATCGGCACGACACCGCCGTCGGCCGTCCCGTCCGCCTCGGCCGGCGCCGGCGCCGCGGAGACCGTGGCCACGCTGCGTAAGGCGGAGCTGGCGGCGCAGAAGACGGCGGTCGCGGCCTGCAAGGCGGCCCCGGCCGCGCGGGCCGGGCTGACCGGTTCGATCGCCGCCTGCCGTGCCACGCATGCCGAGGGGCTGCGCTGACCGGTTAGGGTTCCGGCGTGAGCGAACAACTCGCCGCCGCCCTCGCCGCCGAGGAGGCGGCCATCTATGCGTACGGCGTGATCGGCGTGCACCTGACCGGCTCCGACGAGGTGTCCCGGGCCCGCGCCGCCGAGCAGGAGCACCGGGCCCGGCGTGACGACCTGGTGGCCCGGCTGGACGCGCTGAAAGCCGGGGTGCCGGCGGCGCCCGCGGCGTACGCGCTGCCGTTCGAGGTCACCGACCGGTCGACAGCGCTGGATCTGGCGATCCACGTGGAGGACGGGGTGGCCCAGGCGTGGCGGGCGCTGCTGCCGGTCACCGAGAACGCGGAGCGCCTCGACGCCCTGTCGCATTTGACCGACTCCGCAGTTCGTGCGACTCGGTGGCGGCGGATCGCGGAGGTCGTACCCCTCACCCTCGCTTTTCCCGGACGCCCGGGGACGTGAACGGGATCGCCCGGGGACGTGAATAGCGGAGAATGAGGGCGTGATCGCCGACCTCGACGCCTCCACGCCCCGCGGCTCACTCGCGATCCGGCTGCGCGACGCCGTCCGGGAACGCTGGCCGGCCGAGGTCAAGGCGGTCGGGCTGTGCGGCTCGATGGCGCACGGCGACGACACCGACAGCAGCGACGTGAACGTGATCGTGGTCACCTACCGGCCGCGGACCGGGCCGAAACCGACCCAGCGCAGGGTCGACGGCATCCCGGTCGACCTGCGGGTCGTGCACGCCGAGGAAGGGCTGGGCCAGGCCCGGTCGCTGACGCCGAACTGGCCGCTGCTGGCCGACGCGTTCATCACCACGTTCCCGCTGCACGACCCGGAGGACTGGTTCAAGGACCGGCGGGAGGCGCACCTCAGCCTGCTCTCCGAGGCCCGGCCGATGGAGTTCACCGGCCTTGCCCGGCACAACTGGGCGATCGCCGGCGGCGCGCACACCCGGGCGGCCCGGCTCGCCCAGTGGTACGACACCGACGCCGCCCTGATCCTGATGGCCCAGGCCCGCCTGCACACCGCCCTGGTCGCCGGCCTGCTGACGCACACCCATTTCCGCAGCGCCGTCGACGCGGTCAAGCACACCGGGGTGGCCGCGGCCGACATGCAGGAGCTCGGCGCGATCCTGAAATATCAGGCGGAGGAGCTGGCCGCCCGCGGCCGCCCGGTGGACGGCCGGCTGGGCGCGCTGTTCGACTAGGACCTAGGGCAGGGTCAGGATCTCGTAACCGTCGTCGGTCACCACGAGGGTGTGCTCGAACTGGGCGGTCCACTTGCGGTCCTTGGTGACGACGGTCCAGCCGTCCTTCCAGATCTCGTAGTCGTGGGTGCCCAGGGTGATCATCGGCTCGATGGTGAACGTCATGCCCGGCTCCATCACGATCTTGAGGTCGGGCTTGTCGTAGTGCGGGATGTAGAGCCCGGAGTGGAACGCCTCGCCGATGCCGTGGCCGGTGAAGTCCTCGACGACGCCGTAGCCGAACCGCCGCGCGTACGCCGAGATGACCCGGCCGATCGCGTTGACCGGGCGGCCCGGGGCGACCGCGCGGATGCCCCGCATCATCGCCTCGTGGGTGCGCTCCACCAGCAGGCGGGCCTCCTCGCTGACCTCGCCCACGCAGAACGTGGCGTCGGTGTCGCCGTGGACGCCGTTCAGGTACGCGGTGACGTCCACATTGATGATGTCGCCGTCCTCCAGCACTGTGGAGTCCGGGATGCCGTGGCAGATCACCTCGTTGAGGGACGTGCAGCAGGATTTCGGGAAACCCTTGTAACCGAGGGTCGACGGGTACGCGTCGTGGTCGAGCAGGAACTCGTGCACCACCCGGTCGATCTCGTCGGTGGTGACGCCGGGTTTGCAGTGTTCGCCGGCGAGCTGGGTGGCCTGCGCGGCGATCCGGCCGGCGATCCGCATCTTCTCGATCGTCTCGGCGGTCTGCACGTGGGAGCCGTGCCACTGCTTCGGGCTCTTCTTGCCGACGTATTCGGGACGGACGATGTGCGCGGGGACCGGCCGCCAAGGCGATTGCTTACCCGGCACGAGAGGGGCACGTACGGTCATGACCCCAGCCTAACCACCCGTGGGAGCGCCGACCGGCCCCGTCCTTGCCGCTCCCGCACCCCTGTGAAATCGTGTTCTGGTGGATCAAGAGGGTGCGGACCCGGACTTCTCCGCGGTGGGCGAGGTCGACGGCGACCGCGTCACCGTGACGGTGACCGGCGAGGTCGACATGGCGACCGCCGGGGATCTCTTCCGGGTCGCCACGCCGGGCACGGCCCGGGCCGCCACCGTGGATCTGCGGGCGGTCACCTTCTTCGACTCGGCCGCCATCCACACCCTGGTCCGCCTGGCCGAGCACTACCCGGGCACGCTCGAGGTGCTGCCGTCGGAGCGGGTGCAGCGGGTCCTGGACATCTCCGGGCTGGGCTCCCAGCCCTGGCTCACGGCGGGCTGAGCGGCCGCCGCAGGGTCACCTCGGTGCCCGCCGGGGAGCGGTGCACCGACAGCTCGGTGAGCGCGCCGATCAGTGCGAGGCCGCGGCCGCGGAAGCCCGGCTCGGTGGCGGGCCGCCAGTTGCCGGTGTCGCGGACGGTCACCAGCACCGCGTCCGGCTGCCAGGACGCCGTCACGGTGATCACCGGCTCGGCCGGGTCGACCGGGTGCTCGATCGCGTTGGCGGCCGCCTCGGAGACCGCCATCACCAGGTCGAAGGCGTCGGCCTCGGCGACACCGTGGGCGGTCAGGAAGTCCTCCAGCCGGCGGCGCAGCGCGGTCAGCCGGCCCGGGTCGGCGGGCAGCCGCAGCACGAACTCGCGCGGCTCGGTGACCTCCAGGGCGACCAGGGCGATGTCGTCGCGGCGGGTCCGCCGGAGCGCCTTGGCCAGCAGCGTGTCCAGCAGGTCGTCGACGTGCTCGGTGGGTTTCGCGACGTCCACGGTCAGTTCGGCGAGACCGTCGTCGATGCCCTGCCGGCGGTCCTCGATCAGCCCGTCGGTGTAGAGCAGCAGCCGGGTGCCGGCGGTCAGCCAGGTCTCCCGGGTCGGATAGCTGACCGAGGCGAGCGCCCCGATCGGCGGGCCGAGCGCGGTGTCGTACAGGAAGGTGCCCAGCTCGCCCGGCGGGCACAGCACCGGCGACGGGTGCCCGGCCGAGGAGAACCACACCCGGCGGGTGCGCGGGTCGAACCCGACGCAGAGGACCGTCGCGAACTGCCGCCGCCCCAGCGTGTCGACGAGCCGGTTCAGGCGGCTCAGCGCGGTGCCGCAGTCGAAGCCCTCCAGCAGGTACGCCCGGAGCGCGTTGCGCAGCTGGCCCATCCCCGCGGCGGCCTGCACGCCCTTGCCGACCACGTCGCCGATGACCAGGAACAACTCGCCGTCCGGGCCGGCGATCACGTCGTACCAGTCGCCGCCGACCCGGGCCTCGCTGCTGCCCGGCACGTACCGCCCGGCCACGATGGCGCCCGGCACCCGCGGCAGGGTCTGCGGCAGCAGGCTGTGCTGCAGGGTGGACGCGATCCGGTGCTCGGTCTCGTAGAGCCGGGCGTTGGCCAGCCGCAGCCCGATCAGCCGGGCCAGCTGGGTGAGCACCGCCGGATCGGCCGGCTCGCCGGAGCCGGACCAGACGAGCAGCTCGCCCAGCGGTGGCCCGCTGGTGTCCGGCAGCGGCAGCGTCACGTCCGGCGGCGCCGAGGCGGGCGCGCCGCCGTCGCGTTCGGCCCGTCCCTCCGGCGTGGTCAGCACCACCCGTCCGGCTGACGTCATGGCCTGCACGTGCCGGGCCGCGACGTCGAGCACCTCGCCGGTGGTCGGGACCGCGTTCAGGGCGACCGCGGCGTCGGCCAGCCCGCGCAGCCGGCTGACGATCTCCCGGCGCAGCTGGCCGAGCTCCAGGTTGGCCCGGACCCGGGCGATCAGCTCCCGGGTGGAGAACGGCTTGACCAGGTAGTCGTCGGCGCCGGCGGCGAGACCCTCGACGGCCGCCTCCTCGCCGGCCCGGGCGGAGAGCACCACGATCGGGACATCGCGGGTACGCGGGTCCGCCCGCAGCGCGGCGATCAGGCCGAACCCGTCCAGCCGGGGCATCATCACGTCGGTGAGCACCAGGTCGAACTGCTGCTCCCGGGCGAGCTCGAGAGCCGCCACCCCGTCCACCGCGGCCGCCACCTGCCAGTACGGCCGTAGCAGCCGGGACACGTGCTCCCGCAGGTCGGCGTTGTCGTCGGCGAACAGGATCCGCCCGCCGCGCGCCCCGGGCACCGGCTGCGGCAGGTCCGGCCCGTCGCCGGCCCACCAGGTCGCCTCGTCCACCCACAGCCGCGGTTCGACCGGGTCGCCGGGCGGCGCCGCATCGTCGCTGACCCGGGCGGCCGGGAGATGAGCGGTCCCGTACGGGATGCGCACGGTGAACTCGCTGCCCTGCCCCGGCCGGCTGCGCACCACGACCGAGCCGCCGTGCAGCCCAGCCAGCTCGCGGACCAGCGCCAGCCCGATCCCGGTGCCCTCGTGACTGCGTGACCAGGCCCCGGTGACCCGGTGGAACCGGTCGAAGAGCCTGCTCTGCTCCTCCTCGGGGATGCCGACGCCGGTGTCCCGGACGATCAGCTCGGCCCCTCCCTCGGCGGACCGGACGCACACCTCGATGCCGCCCTCCCGGGTGAACTTCACCGCGTTGGAGAGCAGGTTGAAGACGATCTTCTCCCACAGCTCATGGTCGACGTGGACCGGCTCGGCGAGCGGCGGGGTGTCCAGGGCGAGGGTCAGCCCGGCCCGCTCGATGGCCGGCCGGAACGTCTGCGCCAGCCGGGCGGTGTGCCCGGCCAGGTCGGTGGGCCGGTAGACGGCGCGGGCCCGGCCGGACTCCATCCGGGAGAAGTCCAGCACCGTGTTGACCAGTTTGAGCAGGCGCAACCCGTTGCGGTGCACCGGGACCAGGCGGTCGTGCAGCGGCCCGGCCACCGCCGGGTCGTCGAGGAGGTCCTCCAGCGGACCGAGGATCAAGGTCAGCGGGGTACGGAACTCGTGGCTCACGTTCGAGAAGAAGTTGGTCTTGGCCTGGTCCAGCACGGCCAGCTCGGCGGCCCGGCGGCGCTCCTGCTCGTACGCCCGGAGGTTGGCCAGCGCCCGCGCGATCTGGGCCGCCGCGAGGTCGAGGAAGTCCCGGTAGGCGTCGTCCAGGGCGAGGTACCGGCTGACCCCGAGGACCAGCGCCCCGGCCGTGTCGGCGCCCGCCCGGACCGGCAGGACCAGCGCCTCGTCCGCGGCCGACGGGACCGGCCGGCTCACCTCGGCCAGCGGGATCCGGCCCGGCCGCCCGGAGGTGATCACCGCCCGGATCGCCGGGTGCGGGTCGGGGTCGTCCAGGATCAGCGCGGCGAACGGCACGTCCTCGGCGTCACCGGTGAGCACGGCGGAGGCGTCGGCGGCGAGCGCGATCTCGTCGGGCGAGCCGGCCAGGCGCCGGCCCAGGGCGCTGAGGGCCCGCACCCGGCGCTCGCCGAGCACCCGCCCGGTCGTCTCGCTGACCAGGCACAGCACCCCGGTGGGCACCCCGGAGTCCGAACGGACCGGGTCGTACGAGATGTCGAAGTAGGTCTCCTCGAGGAACCCGTACCGCTCGATCATGAACAGGTGGTCCCGGGCGTAGAACGACCGGTCGTTGCCGATCACCCCGTCGAACAGCTCGTGCAGCACGTCCCAGATCTCGCCCCACAGCTCCCGGCCCGGGCGCCCCAGGAAGCCGGGATGTTTGCCGCCGATCACCTCGGCGTAGGTGTCGTTGTAGAACGTCACGTACTCCGGGCCCCAGAACAGGGCGATCTGGGCTCGTGAGGCCAGCAGCGTGGCGACCGCGTCGACCAGCTCGCGCGGCCACGAGGACGGATCCCCGACCGGGGTGCCGGACCAGTCCAGGGCGGACATCCGGGCGCCCATCTCGCCGCCCCTCGCGAAGGCGTTGCTCAGCCGCCTCGGCAGGGCGCCCATGCGTGCCTCCTGAAGTCACCGGGATCCGCCAGGCACGGTAACACCGCGCGAGCGGCAGCGCCCGGAACGTCAGGCCGCCGCGACCGCCCGGCCGCGCACCGCAGCCTCCACCAGCGCGGCGAACGACCGCAGGTCGGAGGTGCGCTCGGGGTGCCACTGCACGCCCAGCGCGAACGGCTGGCCGGGGTGCTCGACGATCTCCACCACCCGGTCGTCCGGGCACCAGCCGACCGGGAGGAACTCACCCGGATCGGCGACCGCCTGATGGTGGAACGAGTTCACCGTGAGGGAGCGGCCGAACAGCCGGTGCGCCAGCGAGTCGTTCTCGACGACCACGTCGTGCCTGCCGTAGTCGGAGGCGCCGGCGGCGAGCGGGTCGGTGCCGGTGGCGGCCCGGTGCCCTTCGTGGCCGACCAGGTCGGGCAGGTGCTGGTGCAGCGAGCCACCGGTGGCCACGGCCATCAGCTGCATGCCCCGGCAGACGCCGAGCATCGGCAGGCCGGCCGCCAGGGCGGCGCGCATCAGCATCAGCTCGGAGATGTCGCGGACCTTGTCCACCTCGGTGGCGGGGTGCGGCGGGGCGCCCCAGTTCGCCGGATCGATGTCCCCGCCCCCGCAGAACACGATCCCGTCGAGCGACTCGATCACGTCGGTGCCCGGGTCGTCGGGGGTGATCAGGACGGCCCGGCCACCGACGGCGTGCACCGCCTTCACGTAGGTCATCGGGAGCATTCCGGCCATCAGGTCGTTACGGCCGTACCGCACCTGTTCGGCGTAGGCGGTCAGGCCGATCAGCGGTCTGCGCATGTCTCAGGGATCTCCTTCGGTCGCCGCCGCCACCAGGGCGCCGAAGAGCCGGCGGTCACGGCCCACCTCGGGGTGCCACTGCACCCCGAGCACGAACCGCCGCCGCGGATCCTCGACCGCCTCGGGCAGGCCGTCGGAGGCCCATCCGGTCACCGTCAGCGAGCCGGGATCGGCGACGCCCTGGTGGTGGAAGCAGTTGATGGTCGTGTCGTCACCCATCAGGGCGGCGATCCGGCTGCCGGGCGCGAACCCGGCCGACTGGGAGCCGTACACCCCCGGGGCCGGCCGGTGCTTCTCGTGGCCGAGCACGTCCGGCAGGTGCTGGTGCAGGGCGCCGCCGGCCGCGACGGTGAGCAGCTGCATGCCACGGCACACGGCGAGCACCGGCATGTCGCGGTCCAGGGCCGCGCGGAGCAGCAGCAGCTCGGCGGCGTCCCGCTCGGGGTGGGTCACGGTCCACGGGCCGGGCCGCTGGCCGTACAGCGACGGCTCGAGGTCCGGACCGCCGGAGAGCACCAGGCCGTCCAGCCGCCGCAGCACGTCGGCGTCGAGGTCGTCCGGCGGCAGCAGCACCGCCCGGCCACCGGCCAGCCGCACCGCCTCGGCGTAGTCGTGCGGCACCAGCGCGCTGGGCAGATCGGTCCAGACGCCCCACGTGGCAGGAAGCACATAGGACGTTATGCCGATGATCGGACGCATCGCACCACCGTAGTCACAGGCGCGCGGCGCCGGAGAACCGGCGCCGCGTCACGGGCCCTTCTGTCCCACCCGCGCGGGGACTCGACCGAACGGGCGGGGATTCGACCCCACACACCTTGTTGAACTGGGCGTATGAGGTTCCATCCCCACCGTAGCGGGTTCGTAAACCTTCACAGCGGAGTTACATACGCTCCGGTGATGCCGCCGTCGACGACGAACTGCGAGGCCGTCATGAACGACGCGTCGTCGCTGGCCAGGAACGCCACCGCGGCGGCGATCTCCGCGGGTTCGGCGAACCGGCCCATCGGCACGTGCACCAGCCGGCGGGCGGCCCGCTCCGGGTCCTTGGCGAACAACTCCATCAGCAGCGGGGTGGCCACCGGGCCGGGGCAGAGCGCGTTGATCCGGATGCCCTCCCGGGCGAACTGGACGCCCAGCTCCCGGGTCATCGCCAGCACGCCGCCCTTGCTGGCGGTGTAGGCGATCTGCGAGGTCGCGGCGCCGAGCAGGGCGACGAACGACGCGGTGTTGATGATCGAGCCCTTGCCCTGCCGCTGCATGTGCGGGATCGCGTACTTGCAGCAGAAGAAGACGCTCGTGGTGTTGACCTTGAGCACGCGCTCCCACGCGTCCAGGCCGGTGACCAGGATCGAGTCGTCGTCCGGCGGCGAGATGCCGGCGTTGTTGAAGGCGATGTCGACCCGGCCGTGCCGCTGCGCGACCCCGTCGAAGAGCGCCTTGACCTGCTCCTCGTCGCTGACGTCGCAGGCCACGAACTCGCCGCCGACCTCCTCGGCGACGGCCTTGCCGGCGTCCTCCGAGATGTCCACGGCCACCACGAGGGCGCCCTCGGCGGCGAACCGCCGGGCCGTCGCCAATCCGATACCGCTACCGGCGCCGGTGATCACGGCGACCCGGTCCTGCAAACGATCCACTTAATCTCCCGTAGCCAGGAACACGTTCTTCACGTCCGTGAAGGACAGCAGTGCGTCCGGTCCCAGCTCGCGCCCGAGGCCGGACTGTTTCATGCCACCGAACGGGGTCCAGTAGCGCACCGAGGAGTTGCTGTTGACGCTGAGCGCGCCGGTCTCCACGGCCCGCGAGACGCGCAGCGCCCGGCCCACGTCCCGGGTCCAGATCGAGCCCGACAACCCGTATTCGGTGTCGTTGGCGAGCCGGATGGCTTCCTCCTCGTCCCGGAACGGCAGCACGCTCACCACCGGGCCGAAGATCTCCTCACGCCAGTGCCGGTCGGACGCCTCACGGGCCAGCAACACCGTCGGCGGGAACCACCAGCCGCCCCCGTCCGGAGCCTCACCCCGGAACGCCACGTCAGCCCCGTCCACATAGGAGGCGACGGCGTCACGCTGACCGGACGAGATCAGCGGGCCCATCTCGGACGAATCACTGGAAGGGTCCAATACCCGGAACTTCTTGACGGCCGGTTCGAGAAGGGCGAGGAACTCGTCGTACACCGAAGCCTCGACCAACAACCGTGACCTGGCGCAACAGTCCTGGCCCGCATTGTCGAAGACCGCGCCGGGCGCGGCGGCAGCCGCAACCGAAAGGTCGGAATCCGCGAAGATGATGTTGGCGCTCTTGCCGCCCAGCTCCAGGGTCACCCGTTTCACCTGGTCGGCACAGCCCGCCATGATCGACTTGCCGACCGCCGTGGAGCCGGTGAAGCAGACCTTGCGCACCGCCGGATGGGTGACGAACCGCTGACCCACCACGCTGCCCTTGCCCGGCAGCACCTGGAACACGTTCTCCGGCAGGCCCGCTTCGAGGGCCAGCTCGCCGAGGCGGATCGCGGTCAGCGGGGTCAGCTCGGCCGGTTTCAGCACCACGGTGTTGCCGGCCGCGAGCGCCGGGGCGAACCCCCAGCCGGCGATCGGCATCGGGAAGTTCCACGGCACGATGATCCCGACCACGCCGAGCGGCTCGTGGAAGGTCACGTCGACGCCGCCGGCCACCGGGATCTGCCGGCCGGAGAGGCGTTCCGGGGCGCCCGCGTAGTAGTTCAGGACATCCCGGACGTTGCCCGCCTCCCAGCGCGCGTTGCCGATCGTGTGACCGGCGTTGCGTACCTCGAGAAGTGCCAGCTCCTCCAGCTTCTCCTCGACCACCGTGGCGAACCGGCGCAGCAGCCGCGCCCGGTCACCGGGCGTCACCCGGCGCCACTCACCGAAGGCCTTCGCCGCACGGTCGATCGCCGCATCGGTCTCATCCAGGCCCAGCGACGGTACGGTCGTGAAGACCGCCCCCGTCGCCGGGTTGATCACGTCTGTCGTCCCCACGCCGAGATCCTCACACACTCAGAGGCGCTCGAAGCCGCGTCGCAGCTCCCAGTCGGTGACCACGGCGTCGTAGGCGGCCATTTCCACCCGTGCCATGTTGGCGTAGTGGGCCACCACGTCCGCCCCGAACGCCGCCGCCCCGATCTCGCTGGCCGCCCACAGGTCGTGCGCCTCCCGCAGTGTCCCGGGCACCCGCCCGGCCGTCTCGTCGTGGTAGGCGTTGCCGCGGAACTCGTCCTCCAGCGTCAGCTCGTTCTCGATGCCGTGCAGCGCCCCGGCGACCAGCGCGGCGATCGCCAGGTACGGGTTCACGTCGCCGCCCGGCACCCGGTTCTCCACCCGCATGCCCTGCCCGTGCCCGGCGATCCGCAGCGCGCACGTCCGGTTGTCGACGCCCCAGCGCAGCGCGGTCGGTGCGAACGAGCCCGGCTGGTACCGCTTGTACGAGTTGATGTTCGGCGCGAACAGCAGGCTGAACTCGCGCATCGTGGCCAGCAGCCCGGCCAGCACCCGCTGCCCGGTCTCGCTGAGATGGGCCGGCCCGTCGCCGAGCATGGCGGACCTGCCGTTCTCGTCCCGCAGCGAGAAGTGGATGTGGCAGGAGTTGCCCTCGCGCTCGTTGGGCTTGGCCATGAAGGTGAGCGCCATGCCCTCCTGCGCGGCGATCTCCTTCGCCCCGTTCTTGTAGATAACGTGGTTGTCGGCGGCGGTGAGCGCGTCGGCGTACCGGAAGGCGATCTCGTGCTGACCGAGGTTGCACTCCCCCTTGGCGCTCTCCGGGAGCAGGCCGGCGCCGTACATCTCGTTGCGGATCCGGCGCAGCAGCGGCTCCACCCGGGCGGTGCCGAGCAGCGAGTAGTCCACGTTGTACTGGTTGGCCGGCGTCAGATCGCGGTAGCCCTTGGTGAACGCCGCCTCGTAACTGTCCCGGTAGAGGACGAACTCCAGCTCGGTCCCGGCGAACGCGGTCAGCCCGTGCGCCGCCAGCCGGTCCAGCTGGCGGCGCAGGATCTGCCGGGGTGAGGCCGGCACCGGCTGCCCGGACGTGTCCAGCAGGTCGGCCAGCACCAGCGCGGTGCCGGGCTGCCACGGGACCCGGCGCAGCGTGCTGAAGTCCGGCTTCATCACGAAGTCGCCGTAGCCGGTGGACCAGGAGGACATCTCGTACCCGTCGACGGTGTTCATGTCCACGTCGACGGCGAGCAGGTAGTTGCATCCCTCGCTGCCACCGGACACCACCTCGTCCAGGAAATACCGTCCGTGCAGCCGTTTGCCCTGCAGACGGCCCTGCATGTCGGTCAGGGCCAGCAGCACCGTGTCGATGCCGCCGTTGTCGACGGATACGTCGAGCTCCTCGAGATCCATGTCGTCAGTCCTATCAGTCGGTGGGCTCGCCGTGGGCGGCCTTCTCCAGGAGGTTCTGCTTCGGCCCGGTGAACCACTTCCGGGCGCTCGCGAACCACCAGATCGCTGCCGCGCCGAGCACCACCGCCACCGCGACGATCGTGTAGTTGAAGGTCTCCGCGGTGATCGGAGAAGCCGGCGGGAGCACGAAGAGGACGCAGATGACACCTACCCAGACGATCGCGATCCAGCCGATCGGGGCACTCCATTTCCCGAGATTCCACGGGCCGGGCTGGAAGTCCGGGTTGAGCCGGCGCAGCAGAACCGGGCCCACGTAGGCGATGTAGAGGCCGATCACCGCGATCGAGGTGGCGGCGGCGTACGCCACGGTGTTCCAGAGCGACGGCAGGACCAGGATCGTGGAGAGGGTCACGCACAGCCAGATGGAGTTGGTGGGCGTACCGGTACGGGGGTTGACCTTCTTCCAGAGCCGCGAACCGGGGATCGCGTCGTCGCGGGCGAAGGCGTACGACATCCGGGAGTTCGCGGTGACCGAGGCCATGCCGCAGAACCACTGCGCGACCATGCAGATGAAGAGCAGGAAGACGCCCAGGTCGTGCCCGACCGCGTCGATGAAGATCTGGGCCGGCGGCAGGCCCAGATCGGTGCCGAGAGCGCCCTCGTAGTCCTTGATGGACCAGGTGATCGCGACCAGCAGGACGAACCCGGCGACCACCGAGACCACCACCGACATCACGATGCCCCGGGGCGCGGCGTTGGCGGCGTCATGGGTCTCCTCGGCGACGTGCGCGGAGGCGTCATACCCGGTGTACGTGTACTGCGCCATCAGCAGGCCCATGAGCACCGCGTACACCCCCGCCCCGGCGAAGGTGAACCCGGTCGCGTTGTAGACCTCGGTGAACACCTCGGCGATGGGTTTGTGCTGGTCCGGTACGACCACCAGGATCCCGACGATCACCGCGACGCCGACCAGGTGCCACCACGCGCTCACGTCGGAGAGCACCCGCACCAGGTTGACGCCGAAGGTGTTCAGCAACCCGTGCACGACGATGATCACCAGGAAGATCAGGAACGTGGCGAGGGTCGTCACCTCCAGCCCGAAGGTGAGGCTGAGGAACGCCGCGGTGGTGATGGCCGCGCCGAAGTCGATGGCAGCGGTGACCGCCACCTCGCCGAGGAAGTTGAACCAGCCGATGAACCAGGCCCACGCGGGTTTGTTCTTCTTGGCCAGTGCGGCCGCCCACCAGTAGAGGGCGCCCGCGGTCGGATAGGCGGAGCAGACCTCGGCCATGGCCATGGCCACGAAGGTCACCATGATGCCGACGAACAGCCAGCCCAGGGTGATCGCGACCGGGCCGCCGGCCTTCATCGCGATGCCGTACGAGGTGATCGCCCCGGCCAGGATCGAGATGATCGAGAAGGAGACGGCGAAGTTGGAGAAGCCGGACAACCGGCGGTGGAGTTCCTGTTTGTATCCGAGTTGAGCGAGTCGTTCTTCGTCGGTACTCATCAACGCACCTCCTGTGTGACCTGAGCCACTGATGCGATGATCTTTGCTCCACTGTGTTACGGCAGTCAATGCGTAGCGTTAATTGCGTTGCCGCGCGCCCGGCGCCGATGGGACTCTCGACGGCATCCGGGCCTCCCTCCGGGTCGGCGGCGCGGGGCGCGGTCACCTCTCTCTCGGCACAGCGCCCGCCCCGCGCCGCCGCCTTCTCCGTCCAGCGTTCCCGCAGGTCAGTCAGACTTTTGCCGGAAAAAATCTACAGCGGCGACTCTAGAAATCTGCCGGGGACCGGCCTACATTTGATGAGTCGGCCACGGCCGGCAACGCAACTGGCACTGTCGCTTAGTTGGAGGAGGAGGACGAGATACCGCAGCAACGCGTAATCAAGACGTCCCCGGCCCGACATGAGGTGATCGCAGCCGATGCCCATCACTCCGGTCGACAGCTAGCGGCACGCAGCTGGTCGACCACCTGCGCCGGCGAAGACCGGCACAAGAATTGAAAATCCAGGGCCCCGGTTACCCGCCGGGGCCCTGGACTATGTCTTGATGTACCGCATGGACCGCGACAGTCCGGTTTTCAGCATGGGCCGTGCCGCCGAGACCATCGGTGTGACAGCGGCCTTCCTCCGCAGCCTCGACGGCACCGGCCTGATCGAGCCGGAACGCTCGTCAGGCGGCCACCGCCGGTACTCCCGCCACCAGCTCGACCTGGCCGCCCGGGTCCGGGTGCTGCTCGACGAGGGCTTCCTGCTCGCCGCCGCCTGCCGCATCGTCACCCTCGAGGACCGCCTGGAAGCCGCCCACCACCGCATCCGCCAACTCGGCGGCAAGATCACCGCCGACCAGGACGCCAGCATCCCGACACAGACACGCCGCGACTGACGTGCGATGGTCACCCCATGGCATCGGTGACCCTCGACGCCCGGCAACGGCGTACCGACCTCGGGATCGGACTGGCGGTGGCCGCGCTCGCGGTCGTCAACCTCTTCCTCGCCCGCGGCGCCGGGATACTCGAAACCGAGTACGCCGCCGCCCTCCCGGAACAGATCTGCTGGGTGCTCGCGACCACCCTGCCGCTGATGTTCCGCCGCAGCCACCCCGACGTGGTCGCCGTCGTGATCGCCGTGGCCTACATCGGCGGCCAGTTCCGCGGCTCCCAGGAACAGCAGGTCACCTCCGGGGCCCTGTTCGCCGCGATCTACGCCCTGGGCGCCTGGGGCCGGAACCGGCGCCGCTCCCGCTACCTGCGGATCGGCATCGTCGTCACGATGTTCGCCTGGCTCGCCGTCACCTTCATCCTGTTCGGCGGGCGGTTCGACAGCGCCGCCGAACGGGCCTCCATCGCCTTCAACTCGCTGGTGGTGAACGCCGCCTTCTTCGCGTTCTGCTACCTGATGGGCGACGCGGTGTGGCAGAACGCCCGCCGCCACGACGCGCTCGTCACCCAGACCGCCGAGCTGACGGCCGCCCACGCCCTCGCCTCCGACCAGGCCGTCTTCCGGGAGCGGGTGCGGATCGCCCGGGAACTGCACGACGTCGTCGCCCACCACGTGTCGGTGATGGGCATCCAGGCCTCCGCCAGCCGCCGCGCCCTCGACAAGGACCCGGCCCGCGCCCGGACCGCGCTCGCCGCGATCGAGGAGGGCGCCCGGACCGCCGTCGCCGAACTCCGGCGGATGCTGGGCGCGCTGCGCGCCGGCGACGCGGTCGAGGAACAGGCCACGCCGGCCGGCATCGACCGGCTCCCGGAGATCACCGACCGGGCCCGGGAGGCCGGATTGACCGTCCGCTACGCCGTCTACGGTGATCCGGTGCCGCTGCCCGAATCGCTGTCGCTGGCCGCCTACCGGATCGTCCAGGAGGCGGTGACCAACACCCTCAAACACGCCCACGCCCGGGAACTCGACGTCCGGGTCCGCTACCTCAGCGGCGAACTCGAGCTCGACGTGAGCGACGACGGCCGGGGCGGCCCCGCGACCGGCGGCGGGATGGGCCTCGTCGGCATGCGGGAACGGGTCACCGTGCACGACGGCGCCCTCGAACACGGCAACCAGCCGGGCGGCGGGTACCGGGTCCGGGCCCGCCTCCCCTACCCGGCGGGAGTCGCCGCGTGAGCATCAGCGTGCTGCTCGCCGACGACCACCAGTTGGTGCGGACCGGGTTCCGGGTCATCCTCGAGATGGAGGACGACATCACCGTGGCCGGCGAGGCTGCCGACGGCGTCCAGGCCGTCGACATGGCGCTGCGCCTACGGCCCGACGTGGTGCTGATGGACGTCGAGATGCCCGGCATGAACGGCCTCGACGCCACCCGCCGGATCGCCGCGGAATGCGGGCCGTCGGTGCTGATCCTGACCACCTTCGACCGGGACGACTACCTGTTCGACGCGCTCCGCGCCGGGGCCAGCGGATTCCTGCTCAAGAACGGCACCCCGGAGGCGCTGACCGAGGCGATCCGGGTCGTCGCCGCCGGGGAGGCGCTGCTCGCGCCGGCCGTCACCCGGCGGGTCATCTCCACGTTCACCGCGCCCGCGGCCGCCGGTGTGCGCCTCGACCAGCTCACCCCGCGCGAGCACGAGGTGCTGGTCCTCCTCGCGGGCGGGGCCACCAACGCGGAGATCGCGGCCACCCTGCGCCTCGGCGAGACGACGGTGAAGACACACGTCAGCCGGGTACTGATGAAGATCGGCGCCCGCGACCGGACCCAGGCCGTGGTCATGGCGTACGAGCTCGGGGTCGTACGTCCCCGCACTTAGGTCCTCCTTGCGGAGGACCTCCCGCAGCCGGACGACACGGCATCGACCCGCGTCTAGCGTCATGGTCATGAACCCCGTCCTGAACGTCGATGCCGTGAACCGGTCCTTCGGCGAACGCCACGTCCTCAAGGACGTCTCGTTCACCGTGGACCCCGGGCGCCTCACCGGCTTCGTCGGCGCGAACGGCGCCGGCAAGACCACCACCATGCGGATCGTCCTCGGCGTGCTCGCCGCCGACACCGGGACGGTGACCTGGAACGGCGCCCCGGTGACCCGCGAACACCGGCAGCGGTTCGGCTACATGCCCGAGGAACGCGGCCTGTACCCGAAGATGACCGTCGGCGAGCAGATCGTCTACCTCGGACGGCTCCACGGGCTCAGCCACACCGACGCCCGCAACCGCACCACCGCCCTGCTGGAACGGCTCGAACTGAGCGAACGCGCCGGCGACCTGGTGGAGAAACTGTCCCTGGGCAACCAGCAACGCGCCCAGATCGCCGCCGCCCTGGTCCACGACCCGGAGTTGCTGGTCCTCGACGAGCCGTTCTCCGGCCTCGACCCGCTCGCCGTCGACAACGTCCTCGCGGTGCTCCGCGAACGGGCCCGCGCCGGCGCCGCCGTGCTCTTCTCCAGCCACCAGCTCGACCTGGTCGAACGCCTCTGCGACGACCTGGTGATCATCGCGGACGGGACGATCCGCGCGGCCGGCTCCCGCGACCGGCTCCGCAGCCGCTACACGCTGCCCCGCTTCACCCTCGAGGTGGACACCGACGCCGGCTGGGTACGCGACCAGCCCGGCGTCACCCTGATCGAACTCGACGGCCCCCGCGCCGTCTTCGACCTGGACCCGGACACCGACGAACAGTCCGTCCTGCGCGCCGCCCTCACCCGCGGCCCGGTCCGCGCCTTCGCCCCCGTCCGCCCCTCGCTCGCCGAGATCTTCCGGGAGGTCATCCAGTGACCACGTTCCAAGCCGCCAAACTGGTCGCCGGCCGGGAGATCCGGGTCAAGCTCCGCGACAAGACCTTCCTGTTCAGCACGGTGTTCCTGCTCCTGTTCAGCGCCCTCGGGGTGGTCCTGCCGGCGCTGATGGAAAGCGGGCCCACCAAGGTCGCCGCGGTCGGCGCCACCCACGTCGCCGCCCTCGAGAAGGCCGGCCTGGAAGTCCGCACCGTCGCCGACCGGGCCGCCGCCGAACAACTCGTCCGCGACGAGGAGGTCACGGCCGCGGTGATCGACGGCCCGCGGGTCCTCGCCCTGGACGAGGCGCCACAGGACGTGGTCGCCGCGCTCAGCACCTCGCCCCCGGTCGACTTCCTCGAACCGGACGTGGTCGACCAGGCCGCACGTTTCCTCGTACCGTTCGTCCTGTCCATGCTCTTCTTCTTCACCACGCTGCTGTTCGGCGTGCAGATCGCGCAGAGCGTCGTCGAGGAGAAGCAGACCCGCATCGTCGAGATCCTGGTCTCCAGCGTCCCGGTCCGGGCCCTGCTGGTCGGCAAGGTCTTCGCCATGACGCTGCTCGCCTTCGGCCAACTCGCCCTGATCGCCATCGTCGCCATGATCGGCATGCGGGTCGGCGGCGCCGGCTCCCCCCTGATCGACGCCCTGCTCCCGGCGATCGGCTGGTTCCTGCCGTTCTTCATGATCGGTTTCCTGATGCTGGCCACCCTCTGGGCCGGCGTCGGCGCCCTCGCCGCCCGGGTGGAGGACATCAACGGCACCTCGGCGCCGCTGCAACTCGTCGTGATGGCCCCGTTCTTCCTGGTCCTCACCCTGCAGTCGAACCAGACAGCGATGACGATCCTGTCCTACATCCCGTTCTCCGCCCCGGTCGCCATGCCCGTCCGCCTCTTCAACGGCGAAGCCGCCGCCTGGGAGCCGTTCGTCGCCCTCGCCCTGCTCCTCCTCACCAGCGTGGTCACGTTGATCGCGGGGGCACGCATCTACGAGGGCTCACTGCTGCGCACCAACGGCCGCACCTCCTTCGCCACCGCCTGGCGAAACCCCACGACGGTCAGCTGACCACCGGCTCCCCCGCGCGGTCCGGCGATTCCGCCGGGCCGCGCTCACCCCTTTCCGGGGTACGGGACAAGCCCACGCCCGTGACCACCACTCACCTCGCAAGCCGCCACCCGAAGTCCTTCCTGCAGCCCGACCGCGCTCCTGATCCTGAGGTGGCCGCCACGCACAGCCCGTCCCACCGGTGGCCACCCACCCCGAGTGCCACGAGCTCGCCCGATCGGCGGTGGATCTTGTGCGGCTGGTTCTCATGGCTGTCTCCCGCCCGTCGAGACAGCCATGAGAAACAGCCGAGGGTCTTCCGGCTGGTCGTGGGTGCTGTCTCCAACGGTCCGAGACAGCACCCACGAGCAGCCGCTTGATCCTGCGATGGGCCGGCCGGACAATCCAAGCCCAACCGCCCGGTCCCGGAGCAGGGCTGGGACGCTACGCCGGGTTGCGGCAGGTGTGCCGGGTTGTCCACAGGGCCGGGTTGTCCACAGGGATCGGCGAGGCGGTGGACATCGTGCCGCCGGGGACGGCAGGATCATGGGCATGTCGATGCGATGGGGCATGACCGTGCCGTTCGGCGGCGTTCCGCTCTCCGAGCACGCCGCAGTCTTCTCGGCGCTGGCCGACGCGGGTTTCACCGACGCCTGGTCGGCCGAGGTGAACGGCACCGACGGGTTCACCCCGCTGACGCTGGCCGCCGCCTGGGAGCCGCGGCTGCGGCTCGGCACCGCGATCGCCCCGGTGTTCACCCGCGGGCCCGGCCTTCTGGCGATGACCGCGGCCGCGCTCGCCGAGGCCGCGCCCGGCCGGTTCCAGCTCGGCATCGGCGCGTCCTCCCCGGTGGTGGTCGGCGATTGGAACGCCGTCGACTTCGAGCAGCCGTTCGCCCGCAGCCGGGACGTTCTCCGCTTCCTGCGGGCCGCGCTCGCCGGTGAGCAGGTGAGCGAGAAGTTCACGACGTTCGAGGTGCGCCGGTTCCGGCTGGAGCGCCCACCTGCCGTCCCGCCGCGGATCATGCTGGCCGCGTTGCGTCCCGGCATGCTGCGGCTGGCCGCCGCCGAGGCGGACGGGGTGATCCTCAACTGGCTCGCCGCCTCGGATGTCGCCACCGCGCTGGCCGAGACCAAGGAGGCGCAGGCCGGTTTCGACGTGGCCGCCCGGATCTTCGTGATCCCCACCGAGGACGCCGCCTACGCGCGTACGGTCGGCCGCCGCATGATCACCGCCTACCTGACCGTTCCGGCCTATGCCGCGTTCCACCGCTGGCTCGGCCGTGAGGAGATCCTCGCCCCGATGTGGCAGGCGTGGCAGGCCGGCGACCGCAAGGGCGCGCTCGCCGCGATCCCGGACAGCCTGGTCGACGAACTGATCGTGCACGGCTCGCCGGCGGAGTGCCGCGCCCGGGTGCAGGCCTACGCCGACGCCGGTGTCACCGTCCCGATCATGGCCCTGACTCCGACGCCCGAGCTGGAGCGTGGCGGCCTCCCGGCACTGCTCGATCTGATCGGAGGCCTGGGGCGGTAGTCTCCCGCCCGCCCCACACCGTAGAGCGGGGACCACCTCAGAGCTCTGGTTTCGCGCCGCACATCCGGGCGGAACGGGTACCGTGCCGCTGATTGGTGCCACGTCGCGGAGCAACGCCCATTGCGGAGGCGGCCACCTCGCGGAGCTGTGCCGCGTCGTGGAGGTGTGGCCAGGCCCGAGCGGCGCCACGTCGCGAAGGAACGTCACGTTGCAGAGCGTTGCCACGTCGCGCGATGAGTGGTCCTGCGAGTTCGCAGTCCTGGTCGTCGAGCGGTTCGACCTTCGCAACCGCGAACGATTCGCCATTCGGAGCGAGTTCGGCTCGCGGTTGTCGAGGATGACCGGTCCAGCACTCGACTGGCGCGGTCAGCATCACGACGACAGTTCACGAACCCGTGGAACGAACGCCGTGCCGATCTTGGGCACCGGACGCCGGAGCCCGATGCGCAAGATCGACGGAGCGCCCATACCTGTGCGCCCGGCTCCGGCAATCCGGCGGCGCACCCCCAAGATCGCGCGCCTCGTCGATCTTGAGCAGGAGACGCCGGTGCGGATCGCCCAAGATCTATCGGATGTCACCGGGCATGAGCTTGACCGAGTCACCCCCTGACGCGCGAACGACCCCGGGGTGACCGCGAGGGGCATGCATGAGTAGCACCCGGCGGCGGTGGTGAGGGAACGCCTGCCGCAGCAGCGGGGTGCCACGGGACCGCGCGTGGCCCGTACCGGAAAAGGGTTTCAGATCCGGTCCAACGCCTCGCGAAGGCGTTCCAGCAGCTCGTGCTGGGTGAAAGGCTTCGTGATCAGGATGGTGTTGGCGTCCAGGGTGCCCTCGCCGGTGATGAACGGCTGGGCGTAACCGGACATGTAGACGACCGGCAGGCTGGGGCGGACGCGGCGGATCCGGTCGGCCAGTTGCTGGCCGTGCATGTGCGGCATGATCACGTCGGTGAGCAGCAGGTCGAGGTGCAGGGCGGGGTCCTCGGCGAGGGTGAGGGCTTCGGGGCCGCCGCCCGCACTGACCACCTGGTAGCCGTTGCGGGTCAGGATGCGTTCGGTGACCTCGCGCAGGGCGGCCTCGTCCTCGACGACCAGGATGGTCTCGCCGCCGCGCTGGAGCTGGGCGGGCGCGGGCGGCGCGGCGGGGGCGGCCGGGGTCTCGTCGGTGACCGGCAGCAGGGCGGTGAAGGTGGTGCCGGCGCCGACCGCGGACTGCAGGGAGGAGTGGCCGCCGGCCTGGGCGACGATGCCGTAGACGGTGGCCAGGCCCAGCCCGGTGCCCTCGCCGGCGGCCTTGGTGGTGAAGAACGGTTCGAAGACCCGTTCCAGCACCTCGGGCGGGATCCCGGTGCCGGTGTCGGCGACGCGCAGCCGCACGTAGCGGCCGGGCGGCGCCGGTGGATGCAGCTCCGCGGCCTCCCGGGCGCCGAGGGTGTGATTGCCGGTGTGGACGGTGAGGGTGCCGCCGCCGGGCATCGCGTCGCGGGCGTTGACGGCGAGGTTGACCAGGACCTGTTCGATCTGGCCGGGGTCGGCCCGGACCGGCCAGAGTCGCGGCTCGAGGTCGGTGTGCAGGCGGATGTGCTCGCCGAGGGTGCGCAGGAGAAGCTGCTCGACCTCGCGGATCACCACGTTCAGGTCGAGCACCCGGGGCCGGACGACCTCGCGGCGGCCGAAGGCGAGCAGCTGGTGGGTGAGTTCGGTGGCCCGCTGCCCGGCCCGCAGCACCTGTTGCAGGTCCCGGGCGGCCTGCGGCCAGGCGCCGTCCGGTTCGGCGTCGGCCGCGTCCTGGATCTGGTCGGCCACGAAGCCGGTGTAGTTCAGCATCACGGCGAGCAGGTTGTTGAAGTCGTGCGCGACCCCGCCGGCCAGCTGTCCCAGGCTCTCCAGCCGGCGGGCCTGGTGCAGCTGGGCCTCGAGGCGTTCGCGTTCGGCGGCGGCTTCCAGGCGTTGCCGTTCGGCCTGGGCCTCGATGCGTTCGGTGACGTCGCGGATGGCGGCGGAGACGATCAGGCCGTCCTCCGTCTCCAGCGCGGACAGGCTGATCTCGGCGGGGAACTCGGTGCCGTCCTTGCGCCGGGCGGCGAGCGGGCGGCCGGACCCCATCGGCCGGGGGCGGGGGTCGGCGAAGTAGCGGTCGCGTTTGCCGGGATGCCCGGCCCGGGCCGAGTCGGGGACGAGCACCTCGATCGGCTCGCCCAGCAGTTCGCTGCGCGGATAGCCGAAGAGGCGTTCCGCCTGGGCGTTGACCAGGGTGATCCGGCCGTTGGCCGCGACGCCGACGATGGCGTCCGGCGCGGCCTCGAGCAGCCCACGGAACTTCGCCTCGCGGCGGACCCGGTCGCTGACGTCGCGGACCGCGGCGACCACCAGGCCGCCGGACTCCAGCGCGGACAGGCTGATCTCGGCGGGGAACTCGCTGCCGTCCTTGCGCCGGGCGGCCAGCGGTACACCGGCGCCCATCGGCCGGGGCTGCGGGTCGCGCTGGTAGTCCCGGCGGTGACCGGGGTGGTGACCGCGGAACCGCTCGGGAACGAGCAGCTCGATGGAGCGGCCGAGCAGCTCGTCGCGTTCGTAACCGAACATCCGGACGGTCTGCGCGTTGACCACCACGATCGAGCCGTCGGGCCGGATCGCGATGATGGCGTCCGGCGCGGCTTCCAGCAGGCCGATCACCACGGTGTCGGACGGCTCGCTCAACCCCCGCACCTCACCAGGTCGCAGTCGGCATCAGGACCAGTGCCGAGCCTAGGACGTGGATCGGCGCCGGGGCGGCGGATTCACGGACAACGGGTGGGCCGTCATTCGCTTTCGGCGAGGATGGCGTAGAGCTTGCGCCGTGTCTCGTTGAGCACCTCGAGCGCTTTCTGCCGCTGCTCGGGAGTGCCGCTGAAACCGACCTGCTTGAGCGCCCCCATGATGCCGACCGCCGCATCGCGGAAGTCCTGCACCTGGGACATCGTGTCGGCGCCGATCTGGCTCCACGGCGGATTCTGCGCCGCGGTCTCGGCCTCGGGCCGGCCGTCCTCGGTGAGCCGGTAGCTCTTGCGGCCACCCTCGGCGGTCACCTCGATCAGGCCCTCGTCCTCCAGCAGCTGGAGGGTCGGGTAGACCGAGCCGGGGCTCGGGCGCCAGACGCCGCCGGTGCGGGAGTCGAGCTCCTGGATCATCTCGTAGCCGTGCATCGGGCGCTCCAGGAGCAGCGCCAGGATGGCGGGCCGGACGTTCTGCCGGCTGCCGCGCCCGCCGCGCCGATGGCCGGGGCGGCCGCCGAAATCGGGCGGCGGGAAACCGGGGCCGCCAGGACCGCCGGGGCCGAAGGGGAAACCGGGCGGGAAGTTGAAGCCGCGCCGGCGCGCCTCGCCGATCCAGTCGTGTCCGCGTCCTCCGTGCATGTGCCTCATGATCTTCTCCGTTCTTTCGTCGATAGTTAGACGATATATCGGCAACGTGTCGGCTGCAAGGGTTTTCGGGATACCCGGGTCGCGGTACGTGTCGAAGCGCGCTCATCTGGCAATCTGGTACCTGTGTTGACGGTGCCCATTCGCCAGCTCGGGGAGCCCGAGCGCGCGGTCGTCGAGCGGATCCTCGACGCCGATCCCTACGCGGGCGCCCAGATCGCGGAGCGGGTGGCCGCACACGGCCTGAACTGGTGGCGTTCCGACGGGCGGATCTACGGGTACGAGCCCGGACGCCACATCGAGTCGATCATCTGGTCCGGGGCCCATCTGGTGCCGGTCGGCGCCACTCCCCCGGCCACCGCGGCCTTCGCCGACCTGCTCGGGGCCGAGCCGCGGATCTGTTCGTCGATCATCGGCCGCTCCGAGGCGGTGCTCGACCTGTGGGACCGGCTCGGCGGCAACTGGGGGCCGGCCCGCGACGTGCGGCCACATCAGCCGCTGCTGGTCACCAACCGCGACGCGCTGGTGCGGCAGGACACCGCGGTACGCCTGGTCCGCCCCGCCGAGGTCGATCAGCTCTTCCCGGCCGCGGTGGCGATGTACACCGAGGAGGTCGGGGTCTCGCCGCTGCAGGACGACGGCGGGCGGGGTTACCGGCGGCGGATCGCCGAGCTGGTGAAAGCGAAACGCGCCTACGCGAAGTTCGACGGCGACCTGGTCGTCTTCAAGGCCGAACTGGCGATCGTGACCCGGCGGACCACGCAGGTGCAAGGCGTCTGGGTGCACCCGGACTATCGGGGCAGCGGCCTGGCCACGGGCGCGATGGCGGCGGTGGTGGCGGACGCGCTGCGGCGGGTCGCCCCGACCGTCAGTCTCTACGTCAACGACTACAACACGGCGGCCCGCCGAGTCTACGCGCGCTGTGGCTTCGTCTCGGCGGGCTCGTTCGCGACAGTGCTCTTCTAGTGGACCGTCACGGTCGGGCCGGGGAGCAGCTCGCGCAGCTCGTCGGGTAGGTCGGCGCCCATCTCGTCGGCGAGGCGCAGCGCCTCCTCGACCAGCGTCTCCACGATGATCGACTCGGGCACCGTCTTGATGACCTTGCCCTTGACGAAGATCTGGCCCTTGCCGTTGCCGGAGGCGACACCGAGGTCGGCCTCACGGGCCTCGCCCGGACCGTTCACCACGCAGCCCATGACGGCCACCCGCAGCGGAACCGGGAACCCGTCCAGCGCCGCGGTGACCTGCTCGGCCAGCGTGTAGACGTCCACCTGGGCGCGGCCGCAGGACGGGCACGACACGATCTCCAGGCCGCGCTCGCGCAGACCCAGCGACTCCAGGATCTGGTTGCCGACCTTGATCTCCTCGACCGGCGGGGCGGACAGCGAGACCCGGATGGTGTCGCCGATGCCCTCGGCGAGCAGGGCGCCGAACGCGACAGCGCTCTTGATGGTGCCCTGGAACGCCGGGCCGGCCTCGGTGACGCCGAGGTGCAGCGGGTAGTCGCACTGCTCGGCGAGCTGCCGGTACGCCCGGATCATCACGACCGGGTCGTTGTGCTTCACCGAGATCTTGATGTCCCGGAAGCCGTGCTCCTCGAACAGCGAGCACTCCCAGAGCGCCGACTCGACCAGCGCCTCGGCGGTGGCCTTGCCGTATTTCTCCAGCAGCCGCTTGTCCAGCGAGCCGGCGTTCACGCCGATCCGGATCGGGGTGCCGGCCGCGGAGGCCGCCTTCGCGATCTCCTTGACCTTGTCGTCGAACTGCCGGATGTTGCCCGGGTTGACCCGGACCGCCGCGCAGCCGGCGTCGATCGCGGCGAACACGTACTTCGGCTGGAAGTGGATGTCGGCGATCACCGGGATCTGCGACTTCTTGGCGATCGCGGGCAGCGCCTCGACGTCGTCCTGGGACGGCACGGCGACCCGGACGATCTGACAGCCGGACGCGGTCAGCTCAGCGATCTGCTGCAGCGTGGCATTGACGTCCGAGGTGAGGGTGGTGGTCATCGACTGAACGCTGACCGGGGCGCCGCCGCCGACCAGCACTCCACCGACGTTGATCTGGCGGCTCTGCCGGCGCGGGGCCAGGGGCGGCGGGGGGACGGCCGGCATTCCCAGACTGATCGCAGTCACATCTCACTCACTTGAAGATCGTAATGGGGTTGATGATGTCGGCGGTCACGGTCAGCAGGGTGAACGCACCACCGATGAGGATGACTGCGTACGTCACAGGCATCAGCTTGTAGTAGTCCACCCGGCCCGGATCAGGCCGGCGGAAACGCTTGTAGAGCCACGAGCGAACTGCTTCGAACCAGGCGATGGCGATGTGCCCGCCGTCGACCGGCAGCAGGGGCAGCAGGTTGAACAGGCCGATGAACACGTTCAGCGAGATGAAGACCTGCCAGAAGACCTCGGGCACGCCCTTCTCGATGGCCTCGCCGCCGATCCGGCTGGCCCCGACGACGCTGATCGGGGTGTCCGGGTCGCGCTCGTCACCGGTGATCGAATTCCACAGGGCCGGGATCTTCTCCGGGATCCGGGCCATCGCCTTCGCCGAGTTCTCCACCAGGTACCAGTTGAACTCGCCGGACGCCGGGATCGCGCCGAGCAGACTGTATTCGACGACGGGTGGCTGGTCCGTCTCCCAGCTCACACCGGCGACGGAGACCTTCGAGATCGCGCCGTCCGGGTCATCCAGCGGACGCCGTTCGGCGGTGACGAGCTGGACGGTCGCCGAGCCGGTCTGGCCCTTACGCGTGTACTCGAAGGGGGTGGGGCCGGCCGGAGCCGCCCGGATGGCGTCGGTGAACTCGCCGTAGTTGGCGACCGCGGTGCCGCCCACCCTGGTGATCACGTCACCGGTCTGCAGGCCGGCCGCTTTCGCCGGGGCCTCAACGGCGCTGCCCTGCCCGGGCTTGCACTCGGCGGCGGTGTCGGTGAGCGCGGTCTTGATGCAGTCGCCCACGTAGATCATCGCCGGGGCGGCCCGCTGCTCCTCCGCGGACTGCGGCAGGCTGATGTTGGGCAGGCCGATGCTCCAGGCCATCACCCAGGCGCCGACCAGCGCGAGCGCGAAGTGCGCGGCCGAGCCGGCGCCCATCACGATCGTCCGTTTCCAGACCGGGAACCGCCACATGGCGCGGTGCTGGTCCTCGGGGGCGACGTCGTCGTCCTGCGGCGTCATCCCGACGATCTTGCAGAAACCGCCGAGCGGGATGAGCTTCAGACCGTATTCCGTCTCGCCGCGCTTGAACGAGAAGACCGTCGGGCCGAAACCGACGAAATACTGTGTGACCTTCATGCCGAAGCGCTTGCCGGTGAGCATGTGGCCCAGCTCGTGCAAACTCACCGAGATCAGAATGGTCAGCGCGAAGGCGCCCGCACCAAGCCAGAAAAGCATCAGGCTCCTTCAGCCTCGATCGTCCGCTGTGCCTGGGCACGCGCCCACGCCTCCGCGGCAAGCACGTCATCGACGGTACCCGGCTCCGCGAAGTCCGGGGCCGCCGCCAGCACTCGTTCCAGAGTGTCGACGATGCCCAAGAACGGTAGCCGACCGGAGACGAACGCGGCCACACACTCCTCGTTCGCCGCGTTGAAGATGGCCGGGCGGCAACGGCCGGCCCGGCCCGCCTCCTTGGCCAGCCGGACGGCAGGGAAGGCGCCGGAGTCCAGCGGCCGCAGCTCCCAGTTGTGCGCCTGCGTCCAGTCGACCGCGGCGGCGGCCCGCGGCACCCGCTCCGGCCAGGCCAGGGCCAGCGCGATCGGCAACCGCATGTCCGGCGGGCTGGCCTGGGCCAGGGTCGACCCGTCGGCGAACTCGACCAGGGAGTGCAGCACGGACTGGGGGTGGACCATCACCTCGATGTCGTCGTACGCCACCCCGAACAGCTCGTGCGCCTCGATCACCTCGAGCGCCTTGTTGACCATGGTGGCCGAGTTGATCGTGACGACCGGTCCCATGTCCCAGGTGGGGTGCTTGAGCGCCTCCTCCGGGGTCACGTTCGCCAGCTCCTCGCGCCGCCGGCCGCGGAACGCCCCGCCGCTCGCGGTGAGGACCAGCCGGCGCACCTCGGCGGCGGTCCCGCCGCGCAGGCACTGGGCCAGCGCCGAGTGCTCCGAGTCGACCGGGACGATCTGTCCCTCCTTGGCGATCCGCCGGACCAGCGGCCCACCGGCGACCAGGGACTCCTTGTTGGCCAGGGCGAGGATCCGGCCGGACTCGAGCGCCGCCAGGGTGGGCGCCAGGCCGAGGCTGCCGACGACGCCGTTCAGCACCACGTCGCAGGGCCAGCGGGCCAGCTCGGTCATCGCGTCCGGCCCCGCCACGATCTTGGGCAGTTTGAAGTCGCCGGTGGCCCAGCCGCGTTTCTGCGCCTCGGCGTAGAAGGCGAGCTGCAGGTCCTGGGTGACCGAGGCCCGGGCGACGCCGACCACCTCGACGTTCAGCTCCAGGGCCTGCGCGGCGAGCAGCTCGACGTTGCCGCCGCCCGCGCCCAGGGCCACCACCCGGAACCGGTCCGGGTTGCGGCGGACGATGTCGATGGCCTGGGTGCCGATGGACCCGGTGGAGCCGAGCAAGACGAGGTCGCGCATCCCCTCATCTTCCCGGACGCCCGCACCCTCCCGGCGGTCAGCCTTCTCCCGGCATCAGGACTTCGATCACCCGCTGGTGGACAACGCTCCCCGAACGGGTACAAGCCATCGGTGCGCATGCCTTCGGTCACCACCGTCCTCCGGCCGCTGCGAGGCAAGGACCTCGCGTTGCACGCGGCCGCGATCACGTTCTACGCCGGGATCGCGGTGGTTCCGGTGGCGTTGCTGGCGATCTGGCTGACCGGGCTGGCGGTGGGCGATGACCGGGTACGGGACCTGGTGGGCCGTACCATCGCCGCTCTGCCGGACGAGATCGGCGCGCCACGCGCGCTCGCCGCACTGATCGATGCGGGCCTCGCGCTCACCCCGATGCTCGCGCTGGCGAGTCTGCTTCCCGCGACGCTGTACGGGGAGGGCCTGCGCCGCGCCTTCGCCTCGCTGAGCCGTCCCGGCGAGAAGCTGGTCGGCTGGCGCGGCCGGCTGCTCTGGCTGCCGGTGCTGGCCGCCGCGCCCGCCCTGCTGCTGGCCCTGTTCCTGGCGCTGCCCACCACGAGCGCGCTGTGGCTGCGCGGCGGCTGGTGGTCGGCGCTGGGCGTGGTGCTGTCGTTCCTGGCCACGTGGCTGGTGCTGACCCCGGTGGTGATCTGGGTGTTCCGGTACGTCGCGCCGGGCCGCCCGGACCGGCTGGCGACCGTGCTGATCGGCTCGTTCACGGCCGCGAACCTGGCCGGTTTCCTGCACGGTTTCGTGCTGTTCTGCTCGCTGCCGCTGGATCTGGGGGTGCCGTTCGGCGGGTTCACCGAGATCGGCGCGGTGGTGGCGGTCGGCCTGTGGCTCTACCTGTTCCATGTGGTGCTGCTGACCGGTTTCGCGGCGGCCCACGGGGTCTCGCCGCGCCGGGATGTCGTAGCCGGCGGGTAGCCTCCGGAACCATGACCCCCATCCCGGGCCGTGCCGATGTGGTGATCATCGGGGCCGGCCACAACGCCCTGGTCTCTGCGATCCTGCTCGCCCGTGCCGGGCTCGACGTCGTCGTGCTGGAGGCCGCGCCGGTGCTCGGCGGCGCCACCCGCACCGAGCGGCCGTTCGCCCGGGTGCCGGGGCTGGGCCAGTCCACCGGCTCCTACCTGCTCGGCCTGATGCCACCGGAGCTGTTGCGGACCCTCGACGTGCGGATCCCGACGCTGCGCCGCGACCCGCACTACTTCCTGCCGGGCATCGGCGCCGGCTCGCCGCACCTTCTGTTCGGTTCCGACGGCGACGCCAACCGCCGCCAGCTGGACGAGCGGGACGCCGCCGCCGACGAGGCCCTGGCCTGCGAGATCGGCGCCCTGCGGGCGGATCTGGCGCCGTCGTGGCTGGAGGAGCCGCTGCCGGTGGAGGAGATCGCCGAGCGGCACATCCGGCCACCGCTGCAGAGCACCTTCCTCGATCTGGTGCGCGGGTCGGTCGCGGACTATCTGTCCCGATTCGGCTTCAAGAGCGAGCTGCTGGTCGCGATGTATGCGGTCACCGACGGCCTGTCCGGGCTGAACGCGGGCCCCGACGATCCCGGCACCGGGCACAACTTCCTGGTGCACAACATGTGCCGGCTGCCCGGGTCGGACGGGACGTGGCTGATCGCCGAGGGCGGGATGGGCACGGTCTCCCGGGTCTTCGCCGACGCCGCCCGGGCCGCGGGGGCGCGCCTGTTCACCGGCGCGCGGGTCACCGCGGTCACGGTGGACGGCGGGGCCGCCGGCGGGGTGGTCCTGGCCGACGGGCGGTCGGTGGCGGCGAGCGTCGTGCTGGGCGGCTGCGATCCGTACCAGCTGATGGATCTCGTCCCGCACGGGTCGCTGCCGGCCACGCTGACCGGGCGGATGGCAGCGGTCAAGCGGCCCGGCACCACTCTCAAGGTCAATCTGGCGCTGCGTGACCTGCCACGTTTCCCCTGCCTGCCGGACGGCGCGCCGTCACCCTTCGGCTCGACGATCCACCTGCTGCCGGGCGACGCCTCGCCGATGGCGAACCTGCGGCGGATGTGGGCCGACGTGCAGGCCGGTGTGCTGCCGGCCGAGCCCACCATCGAGTGGTACCTGCACACCACCGTCGACCCGTCGCTGCGCGACGAGGCCGGGCACCATTCCTCGGCGTTGTTCGTGCAATCGGTGCCGTTCGAGCCGGCGGGCTCGTCGTGGGATCACGAGCTTCCGGGGTACGTGGACCGCCTGCTCGCGATCTGCGACAGGTACGCGCCCGGCACCTCGGATCTGGTCGCCGATGTGTTCCCGCTCACCCCGCCCGGCATCGAACGGCATTTCGGGATCACCGGCGGGCACATCCACCACGTCGACAACACCGTCGCGTTCGACCAGCGGATGCCCTATTTCACCGGCCTCGACGGGCTCTATCACGGCTCGGCCGGGGCACACCCGGCCGGCAGCGTGATCGGCGCGGCGGGCCACAACGCGGCCCGCCGCATCCTCCGGGATCTCGCGACCTAGGCCTTCTTGCTGGCCCGGATCTTGTGGCCGACGCCGGTGAGGCAGCGGCCGCTGGGCAGGTCGAACTTCCAGCCGTGCAGCTGGCAGGTCAGCACGTTGCCCTCGACGAAGCCGAACCGGGACAGGTCGGCCTTCAGGTGCGGGCAGCGCCGCTGCACGGTCCAGTCGCCGAACTCGATGTCCTCGGCGTCGACGGCCTTCTCGTGCTCGTCGTACCAGCCCTCGGCGTACTGCAGGCGCTCCTCGGACAGGCACTTGAAGAAGGCGTAGACGAACTCGTTGTACTGGCCGATCCGGGCCGCCGAGAAGCGGCAGGACAGGAACAGCGAGTTCACCCAGTCGCCCTCGTCGATGAAGATGAGGTGCTCGATCAGTTCGCGCTGGGTCCGGAAGCGGTAACGGACCTTCTCGTCGGCGTACGCCCGGACCTGCTTGCCCGGGAAGTCCACCACGATCGACTCGATCTCGTCGCCGTCGTAGGAGACCAGGTCGAACCGGACCGGCCCACCGACGCCCTTGGCCAGGTAGATCGACTCCTCGAGCAGCGGCTCGATCCGCTTCTTCAACTCGCCCAGGACGTCGATCTCCGGGTGCCGCCAGGACGCCTTCTCCGCCTCGATGATCGGGCGCTTGCGCTCCCGCATCTCCTCGAGGTGCGCCTTCTTGTTCGCGAAGAACTCGTCGACCGGCACCGGGTGGGTGGTGGTCTGCTTCGTCCCGCCGTCGGTCAGCTCGGTCACACTGCCCGGCAGCTGGACGACAGCGTTGGTGCCGCCGACCTTCGCGTACTCGGTCAGGAACACCGACTGGTCGGGGAAGATGTTGCCCTCGTCACCGTGGATGTCGTTGAACTGCCACAGCTCGTCGTCGAGGAAGCACGGCGGGCCGGCGATCGGGAAGACGAAGTCCGCCTTCAGATCGTCGATGTAGCGCCAGGTGCGGTCGAACTGCCGCTCCCGCTTCTGCTTGCCGAACGCGGTCTTCGCGTTCTCCGGCAGCTCGTAGACCATCGGGTACCAGATGGCGCCGGAGAACTGCAGCATGTGCGCGTGCACGTGGCCCAGCTCGTTGAACCGGGTCAGGTCGGCGGGGCGGGCGTCGTTCTGGTTCAGCACGCGGATGCCGTCGTGCTCCACCCAGAGCGACGAGTCGCCGATCGGGCCGTCGGTCGGGCTGATCAGCGCCTGGATCATCACCTTGAGGCCGCCGTCCAGCTCGTGCACCTCGTCGGACTTCGTCCGGAAGAAGCTGGTGAACCCCAGCGCCCGGAGCTCGTCCTCGAGCTGGCTGGTCGGGTACTCCGGGAGGAGCACGGTGGCCTTCTTGCTGATGAACCTCTTCAGGTGCTCCGCGTCGAAGTGGTCCCGGTGCAGGTGGGAGACGTAGAGATAGTCGACGTCGCCCAGGGTCTCCCAGTCCAGCAGCGAGTTGTCCGGGAACGGGAACCACGAGGCGAAGTACGCCGGGTTCACCCACGGATCGCACAGAATGCTGCCCGCGGCGGTGTCGATCCGCATGCTCGCATGGCCGGTGCCAGTGATCCGCACTTGTCGCTCCTCTGGTTGCGGCTTCTTGACCGCCTCGAAAGTACAGCCGGGTTGGTGCGGTTCGCCCAGCGACCCCGTGACAGACTATTTCCGATTCAACATCGACTAGGAGGTTGCGACGTGGCTGCGGAAGAACACCACGAGGAGGTCTACGCGCCCGACCAGCTGAAGCCCACCGATCGCAAGCGGGCTCAGAAGGGCGCGATCATCTCCGCCGCGATCATGCTGCTCTTCTTCTGGGGCAACCAGCAGGGCAACACCGAGAAGGTGTGGCTCGTGCTCTTCGCGATCGGCCTGGTCGCCGTCGTGATCGGCGATGTCGTGCTGCGCCGCAGCGGTCTGCGCCCCAACGACCAGTAGATGTGATCAGGGCGGCCCGCTGTGACAGCGGGCCGCCCTGGACGTCTCACCTGCGACGCAGCAGGATGTCCTTCACCTCGCGCAGCGCGGCGTCGACCTCGGCCTCGAAATAGCCGTTCGGCACCAGGCCGAACTGCAGCATGTCGAGATCGTTCTCGTTCACCGGCATCGGGCCGCGCCCGGTCATCGCCTGCAGGATGCCCTCGAACAGCCGATCCACCTGCGACGGGTCGTAACCGCTGCCGAACCGGCGCGGCTGGAACGTCCGCCGTAGCTGGTCGACCCGGTAGAGCTCGCCACCCGGCTCGCCCAGCGGCGGGCCGAGCTGCGGCTGCTGCGGGCCGCCGTAACCGCCGCCACCGCCGTAGGGCGGGCCGCTCATCGGCGCGCCCGGCATCGGCGAACCCGGCATCCCCACCGGCGAACCCGGCATCGGGGCGCCCGGCATCTGGCCGTAGCCGCCGCGCATGTCCCGCTCCGGCATCCGGATCTCGGCGGTCATGTCGGTCTTGCCGTGCCGGCCCGGCTCGAAGCCGTCGAAGCCGCCCTGGTCATAACCACCCTGGTCGTACCCGCCCTGGTCGTAACCGGGGGGCGTGCCGGGACGCTGCGGCGGCTGCTGCTGGCCGTAACCGGTGGGCTCGTCGTACCGCCCGTACTGATCCGGGCCGGGCAGCTGCTGCTGGGGCTGGCGCTGCGGCATCTGCGGCGGCATCGTGATCCGCTCGGTCGGCGGCGAGGCCGTCCGGGCCGCCGGGTTCATCTGCGGGCCGCCGGGCGGCTGCATCGGCTGGCCGGGAAAGCCCTGCGGCGGCTGTCCCGGGAAGCCCTGAGGCTGGCCGGGGAAACCCTGCTGCTGGCCGGGGTAGCCCTGCGGCTGCGGAGGCTGGCCGCCCATGCCGCCCGGACCGTTCGGGCCGGGACCGCGGTCGAAGCCGCCCCGGTCGAAGCCCTGGCCCGGGCCGCCGGGGCCGGGGCCCATCCCGGGCGGGCTCATCGCGGCCTGGCCCATTCCGGCCGGGCCCATCCCGGACTGGCTCATCCCGGGCGGGCTCATCGCGGGCGGCCCGGAGATGGAGCCGGTGGTCAGGCCGCTGCGCATCGAGTCACGCATGGGGTCCGGCGCCGGGCGGCCGCCCCGCTCCTCGAACTCGGCGAGCTGCCGCTCGACCCGGTCCAGGTGCAGGTCGACCTGCCACTCGTCATATCCGCCGAACCGCACCCGGAAGACGACGTCGTGCACTTCCTGCGCGCCGACCGGCGGACCGACCTGCTCCCCGGCCAGGGTCGCCTCGACCCGGTCCAGGAAGGCGTCGACCTCGTCGACCTTGTAACCACGCCGCAGCGCACGCCTTCGGAAACGCTGCCCCTGACTCGTCACAACGTCTCCCACTCCGCTCGCTGGGACCTGCGCCCAGTCACTGTGCCACCTCCGCGTCGGCTGCGGCGCCCCCTGCGCTCGCGTCCGTCAGCTCACCCGCGGCCAGCTGGCCGCACGCGCCGTCGATCTCCCGCCCCCGGGTGTCGCGTACCGTCGTCGAGACGCCGGCCTCCTGCAACCGGCGGACGAACTCGCGCTCGACCGGTTTCGGGCTCGCATCCCACTTGCTGCCCGGCGTCGGGTTCAGCGGGATGAGATTCACATGGGCCAGCTTGCCTTTCAGAAGACGGCCGAGCAGGTCGGCACGCCAGGGCTGATCGTTTACGTCCCTGATCAGGGCGTATTCGATGGAAACCCGACGGCCGGTCTGTGCCGCGTAGTCAAACGCGGCGTCGAGCACCTCGGCCACCTTCCAACGCTGGTTGACGGGCACCAGCTCATCGCGCAGATCATCATCGGGGGCGTGAAGTGACAGCGCAAGAGTCACCGAGAGCTGTTCGGCGATCAACCGGCGCATAGCGGGCACCAAACCCACCGTGGACACCGTGATGTGCCGTTGTGAGAGGCCGAGGCCCTCCGGCGCCGGTGTGGTCAGGCGGCGCACCGCCTCGATCACCCGCGGATAGTTGGCCAGCGGCTCGCCCATCCCCATGAAGACCACCCGGGACAGGCGCGGCGGCGAACCGGTGACGGCGCCGGACGCGGCCACCCCCGCCAGATAGACCACCTGGTCCACGATCTCCGCCACCGACAGGTTGCGGGTCAGGCCCTGCTGGCCGGTCGCGCAGAACGGGCACGCCATGCCGCACCCGGCCTGGCTGGAGACACATGCGGTCACCCGATCGGGATAACCCATCAGCACGCTCTCCACGAGCGCCCCGTCGTGCAGCTTCCACAGGGTCTTGCGGGTCGCGCCGTCGTCGCACGCCTGCTCCCGGATCGGGGTCAGCAGGGTGGGCAGCAGGTCGGCGGTGAGCCGGTCCCGCGAGCCGGCCGGCAGGTCGGTCATCGCGGCGGCGTCGCGGACCAGACGGCCGAAGTAGTGGGTGGAGAGCTGCTTGGCGCGGAAGGCGGGCTCGCCGAGGCTCGTCACCGCGCTCTGGCGGCCGGCGAGATCCAGGTCGGCGAGATGGCGCGGCGGCATGCTGGGACGGCGGCGGGTCTTAACCGCGTCAGGCTGGTCGGGGCTGATCGGGATGACCGGAAGAATCGTCATGGCCTCTCCAGTCTCCCACGTCCGCCGAGTCGCTCGCCCACAGCTAGCTCGGGGTGATGATCGAGAAGAGCAGGTACGCGGTGGGGACGGCGAACAGGATCGAGTCCAGCCGGTCCATCAGGCCCCCGTGACCCGGCAGCAGGTTGCTCATGTCCTTGACCCCGACGTCCCGCTTGAGCATCGACTCGGCCAGGTCGCCGAGGACCGCCACCACCGAGATCACCGCGCCGAACAGCAGGCCCCAGTAGACCGGCACGTCCACCGTGAAGAACAGCAGCGCGCCGCTGCCGATCGCGGCCGCCGTCACCGAGCCGGCGAAACCCTCCCAGGACTTCTTCGGGCTGATCTTCGGGGCCATCGGGGTCTTGCCGAGGAAGACGCCGGCCGCGTACCCGCCGGTGTCCGACAGCACCACGGCGACCAGGGTGCCGATCACCAGCAGGTTGCCGTGCTCCATCTGCACCAGCATGGCGGCGAAGCTGAGCAGGAACGGGCCGTAGACGGCGATCAGCACGCTCGGCGTGAAGTCGCGGCGCACCGCGGCGACCCCGTCGGCGAGACGCCACAGGGCGGCGGCGCCGATCGTCACCACCAGGCCGAGGAACAGGGCGTCGGCGCCCTCATACCACGCCAGGCCGGTCATCAGGGCGGTGCCGCCGATCAGCGGGATCAGCGGCGGCCGGGCGCCGGTGGTGGACAGCGCACGCGCCATCTCCCAGGCGCCCACGCCGGAGGCGAGGACCAGGACGGGCAGCAGGGCGACCGGCTCGATCAGCAGGGCGGCCAGGACGACCAGGCCGAGGCTGAGGCCGACCGCGATGGCGGCCGGGAGGTTACGGCCGGCGCGGCCACCGCCCTGCGGCTTGCGGTCCTTCCCGGCACGGCGGCGGCCCTTGCCACCGCTCCTGGGGTTCTCCTCCGGTTGCGGGTTACCGGGCTCGGTCATCGATTCCGTTCCGGGGTACGCGGGCGGCGCCGCCGCTGGATGCAAAGACAATGCCGACCCCTACCTCATGCTCACTGAAACCGTGCAGAGCGTACTGCAAAGGTGACGTTTGAACAGAGGTCGCCCGTACATCGGCGGCGGCCGAACAGCGGAGAAGCCCGGCACATTCCGGTGGGATGCGCCGGGCCTCCTGCGATGTCTAGACCTCGAGCAGTTCGGCTTCCTTGTGCTTGAGGAGCTCGTCGACGCTCGCGACGTAGCGGTGCGTCACGTCGTCGAGCTCCTTCTCCGCGCGCCGGCCCTCGTCCTCGCCGGTCTCGCCGTCCTTGACCAGCTTGTCGATCTGGTCCTTGGCCTTGCGGCGGACGTTGCGGATGGCGACCCGGCTGTCCTCGGCCTTGCCGCGGGCCACCTTGATCATCTCCCGGCGGCGTTCCTCGGTCATCTGCGGGAGGTGGATGCGCAGTTGCGTACCCTCGTTGTTGGGGTTGACCCCCAGGTCCGAGTCACGGATCGCCCGCTCGATCGGGCCCAGCTGGGACGCGTCGTAGGGCTTGACGATGACCATGCGCGGCTCCGGGATGCCGACGGAGGCCATCTGCGTCACCGGGGTCGGCGCGCCGTAGTAGTCGACCAGGATCTTGGAGAACATCGCGGGAGTAGCCCGGCCGGTACGGATGGCGGCGAACTCCTCCTTGGCGTGCTCGACCGCGCTCTCCATCTTCTCCTCGGCCTCGAAGAGGGTTTCCTCGATCACCGGCTCTTCTCGCCTCCTTGCTGTCTTCGGTGGTGCGGGATGCTTCAGGATTCGAAAACTCAGGCGGTGATGAGGGTGCCGATCCGATCGCCCGCGCACGCGCGCACGATCGTGTCCTCGCCCTCCGCGCCGAAGACCAGCATCGGCAGTTTGTTCTCCTGGCACAGGCTGAAGGCGGCCTGGTCGGCCACCCGCAGACCACGCTGCAGGACCTCCTGGAAGGTGATGGCCTCGAGCTTGCGCGCGGTCGGGTCGATCCGCGGGTCGGCGGTGTAGACCCCGTCCACGCCGTTCTTGCTCATCAGCACCATGTCGGCGTGGATCTCCAGCGCGCGCTGGGCGGTCACCGTGTCGGTGGAGAAGTACGGCATGCCGGCGCCGGCGCCGAAGATCACGACCCGCCCCTTCTCCAGGTGACGGATGGCACGCAGGGGCAGGTACGGCTCGGCGACCTGGGCCATCGTGATCGCGGTCTGCACCCGCGTCTCGATGCCCTCCTTCTCCAGGAAGTCCTGGAGCGCCAGGCAGTTCATCACCGTGCCGAGCATGCCCATGTAGTCGGCGCGGTTCCGGTCCATGCCGCGCTTCTGCAGCTCGGCGCCGCGGAAGAAGTTGCCGCCACCGACCACCACGGCGACCTGGATGCCCCGGCGCGTGACCGTGGCGATCTGCTTGGCCAGCGAGTGCACGATGTCGGGCTCGACTCCGACGTCGCCGCCGCCGAACACCTCGCCGGACAGTTTCAGCACGACCCGCCGCGGCCGCATGGTCGGCGGAGTCTGATCGTCATCCGTGGCGGACTGGTCGGTCACCATCGTCATGAGACCCGCCTTCCCTTCGCTATCTGCAGGAGACCTTATGCGACCGGGAGGCCGGACGCTCAATCGCGTACCCGACCTCCCGAGCCCTTGCTTTGTGGTGCCTTACTCCTGGCCGACCTCGAACCGAACGAATCGAGTGATCTCGATACCGGCCTCGGCGGTGACCTGCTTGACCGTCTTCTTGTTGTCGACGACCGAAGCCTGCTCGAGCAGGACGAAGTCCTTGAAGAAGGAGTTCACCCGGCCCTCGATGATCTTGGGCAGCGCCTGCTCCGGCTTGCCCTCCTCGCGAGCGGTCTGCTCGGCGACGCGGCGCTCGGTCTCGACGACCTCGGCCGGAACCTCCTCACGGGTGAGGAACTTCGGGCGCATCGCGGCGATCTGCATGCCGACGCCACGGGCGTCCGCGTCCGCGGCCTCGTCGTCCTTGCCCGCGTACTCGACCAGGACGCCGACCTGCGGCGGCAGGTCCTGCGCCTTGCGGTGCAGGTAGACCGCGACGGTGCCCTCGACGACCGTGAAGCGGTTCAGGACGATCTTCTCGCCGATCTTGGCGGCGTAGTCCTGGATCAGGTCGGCGACGGTCTTGCCGTCCTCGATCGTCGCGGCCAGCAGAGCGGCGGCGTCGGCGATCTTGTTCTGCTCGCCGAACTCGACCAGACGCTGACCCAGGGCGACGAAGTCCGGGGTCTTCGCGACGAAGTCGGTCTCGCAGTTGAGCTCGAGCAGCGCCTTGCCGGAGTGGCTGACGATGCCGTTCGCGGCGGTCCGGCCGGCCCGCTTGCCGACGTCCTTGGCGCCCTTGACGCGCAGGAACTCGACGGCCTTGTCGAAGTCGCCCTCGGACTCCTCCAGCGCCTTCTTGCAGTCCATCATGCCGGCACCGGTGAGTTCGCGGAGCTTCTTCACGTCCGCGGCGGTGTAGTTAGCCATGACTCTTCTCTCGATGTCAGTCGGGATTTCGGTCGCCGCCGCCCGTGAGCGGCGGCGACCGGAAGCAATCGGGACTTACTCGGCGGGGACGGCAGCCGCGACCGGGGCGGGCTCGTCGGCCTTGGCCTCGGCGGCGGCGGGCTCGGCGGCCGGCTCGTCGGCCTTCTTCTCGGCGCCCTCGTAGAGGTCGCGCTCCCACTCGGGCAGCGGCTCGCCGGCGGCGACGGTGCCCGCCTCGGGCTTCTCCTCGGCGCCACCACGGCCACGGCCGGACCGCTTGATGAGACCGTCGGCCACGGCAGCCGCGATGACCTTGGTCAGCAGCTCGGCGGACCGGATCGCGTCGTCGTTGCCCGGGATCGGGAAGTCGACCTCGTCCGGGTCACAGTTGGTGTCCAGCACCGCGATGACCGGGATGCCCAGCTTGCGGGCCTCGTCGACCGCGATGTGCTCCTTCTTGGTGTCCACGACCCAGATCGCCGACGGCGTCTTGGTCATGTCACGGAGGCCACCGAGGGTCTTGGTGAGCTTGGTCTTCTCGCGGAAGAGCTGGAGGGTCTCCTTCTTGGTGTAACCCGCGGCGGTGCCGGTCAGGTCACCCAGAGCCTCGAGCTCCTTCATGCGCTGCAGGCGCTTGTACACCGTCTGGAAGTTGGTCAGCATGCCGCCGAGCCAGCGGTGGTTGACGTAGGGCTGGCCGACCCGGGTCGCCTGCTCGGCGATGGCCTCCTGCGCCTGCTTCTTGGTGCCGACGAAGAGGATGTGGCCACCCTCGGCGACGGTGTCACGGACGTACGCGTAGGCCTTCTCGATGTAGTCGAGGGTCTGGCGCAGGTCGATGATGTAGATGCCGTTGCGCTCGGTGAAGATGAAGCGCTTCATCTTCGGGTTCCAGCGCCGGGTCTGGTGCCCGAAGTGGACACCGCTTTCCAGCAGCTGACGCATGGTCACGACGGCCATGGTGTTACTCCCTGATCTACCCTGGTTGTCACGCTCACCGGCGATGAGCGTCCTGGCGCCCGGTCAGCGGCCGCGGTCGGGCCCGAAGATCATCGGGACCAGGGAGGGCCGCCGCCGGCGGTGGCCGCTGAGATCAGCGTCCGGAACCGTCGGAGGGCACGCGAGGTCGACCGCACGGGCGGTCGCCGTCGACAAGCATACGCCAAGCCGCCGGCCGGCCCGGTCCGCCCTGGCGGCTAGCACATCCCGGCCGAGACCGGAAGATCCTCCACACCAGCGGGCAGTCCACAGGGCGTCGCACACCGTGACGAACAGCGTGTGAAAGTGCCCCGCCATGACGACTCAGCGACGAGCGGTCGGCGCCTACGGAGAGCGACTGGCGGCCCGGTACCTCGAGGAACACGGCCTGGTCCTGCTCCAGCGCAACTGGCGCTGCGCGGACGGAGAGATCGATCTCATCCTGCGTGACGGGGACGACGTGGTCTTCTGCGAGGTGAAGACCCGGCGCACGGCGGCCTTCGGGCCGCCGGCGGCCGCCGTCGATCACCGCAAGGTGCGCCGCTTGCGGCAGCTGGCCTCCCGCTGGCTGACCGAGTCGGGGGTACGGGTCCCGCGCGTCCGTTTCGACGTCGTGGAGGTGCTCCCGCAACCACGTGGCCGAGCCCACGTGTCGCACATCCGGGACGCGTTCTGATGAGTTACGCCCGCGTGCTCTGCGCCGGCCTGCTCGGCGTCGCCGGACACCTCGTCGAGGTGGAGGCCGACCTCTCCAACGGCCTGCCCACCCTGGTCCTCACCGGGCTCCCGGACACCGCGCTGAACGAGGCCCGCGACCGGGTGCGGGCCGCCGTGGTCAACTCCGGGCACGACTGGCCGAACCGCCGGATCACCGTCAACCTGCTCCCCGCCGCGCTGCCCAAACACGGCAGCGGCTTCGACCTCGCGGTCGCCGCGGCGATCCTCACCGGCGCCGGCGCGCTGCCGCCGGACCGCCTCGACGGGGTGGCGCTGCTCGGCGAACTCGGCCTGGACGGGACGGTCCGCCCGGTCCGCGGCGTGCTGCCGATGGTCGCCGCGGCGGCCCGGGCCGGAATCAGCCGGGTCATCGTGCCGCTGGCCAACGCGCCGGAGGCCACCGTCGTGCCCGGGGTGACAGTACGCGCGGTGGACACCCTGCACCGGCTCGCCGGATTCATGCAGGGGACCGGGACTCTGCTGGAGCCGCCCGCCGTACCCCCGGCAACGGAACCGCCCGGCCCGGACCTGGCCGACCTCGCCGGGCAGGAGACCGGGCGGTACGCCCTGGAGATCGCCGCCGCCGGCGGTCACCACCTGGCCCTCCTCGGCCCGCCCGGCGCCGGCAAGACCATGCTCGCCGAACGGCTCCCGTCCATCCTCCCGGAACTCGACGACGACGCCGCGCTCGAGGTCACCGCCCTGCAGTCGATCGCCGGGGTGCTGCCGCCGGACGGGCGCCTGGTGCGGCGGCCCCCGTTCCAGGCGCCGCACCACAGCTCCAGCCTCGCCTCGCTGATCGGCGGCGGGTCACCGATCCGGCCGGGCGCGCTCTCCCTGGCCCACCACGGGGTGCTCCTTCTCGACGAGGTCCCGGAGATGAGCCGGGCCACCCTGCAGGGGTTGCGGCAGCCGCTGGAGAGCGGCCGGGTCGTGCTGTCCCGCGCGAACGGGACCACCGAATACCCGGCCCGGGCGCAGCTGGTCGTGGCGGCGAACCCGTGCCCGTGCGCGTCCCCGGCGGGCGATCAGGCCTGCCACTGCAGCCCACTGGCCCGGCGGCGGTATCTCGGGCGGCTCTCCGGTCCGCTGCTCGACCGGATCGACATGAAGGTCAACCTGCTTCCGGTACGGGCGGCGCATCTGATGGTCGCCTCCGCGCCGGCCGTGGCCGAACCGTCGTCGGCGGTCGCCGCCCGGGTCGCGCGGGCCCGGTCCGCCGCCACCGCTCGATGGGCCGGGAGCGGATGGCGGGTCAACGCCGACGTGCCCGGGGCGCGGCTGCGGCAGGCGCCGTGGCAGCTGCCGCCACGGGACACCGGGATCCTGCACGACGCCCTGGACAGCGGGACCCTCTCGGCCCGCGGCTACGACAGGTGCCTGCGCCTGGCCTGGACCGTCGCGGACCTGGACGGCAGGGATCGCCCGGACGGCGGGGACGTCTGCCAGGCCTACCAGCTCCGGATGGGAGAGGCCGATGTCCACGGCCGGCGCTGACTGCCTGCTCGGCCGGCCGTTCCGGCCCCGGCCGCTCCCCTGCCGCGCGGTCCGGCCCACGGGCCGCCGGGCCCGCTGCGGCATCGGCCTGCGCCGCCTTCTCGGCGCGGTCCTCTCCCGCGGCCCACCCCGTACCCGACTCGCCCTCGACTTTCCTCGCCTCCCTCGCTTCCCCGCCCCTCGCCTTTCCCTTCTCGCCCTCCCCAACACGTCGCCCCCTCCCCTCGCCCCTCGTATCGCTTTCGGACATCTCCCCGACACCACGGAATGGATCTTGGAATGAGCCCTTTGTCGGAATTCAATCGCCATGCGGACAAATCACCCGGGCGCTCGCGACCTCCCGGCATAGCGGGCGCCGGACGGGCCGGGCCCGGCTTCGGCAGGCGCGCTCACTGTTCGCCCGGGCGCACCCACGGTGGTGGCGCGTGAGCGGGGACCGGGAGCCCGGCGGGCTCGAGGACCGCCTGGCGCGGGCCGCGCTGACCTGGCTCGCCGAGCCCGGCAACCGGACCGTGTGGACCCTGGTCGAGCAGGACGGGGCGCCCGCCACCCTGGATCGCCTGCTCAGCGGCGACATCCCGGACAGCCGGCTGCGATCGGCCGTGTCGGCGCGGACCTCCACCGGCGATCCGCGCCGGGTGGCCGAGATCGCGATGCGGCGGGCGGAGCGGCTCGACGCCCGGCTGGTGGTGCCCGCCGACGCCGAATGGCCGCTGCGGGTGAGCGATCTGGCCACGCTCGAACTCGACACCGGCGGGCGGATCAACACGGACATCCGTCCGCCGCTGTGCTTCTGGGTACGCGGCGCCTGGCCCCTCGGCGAGACACTGACCCGGTCCATCGCGATCGTCGGGGCCCGGGCCGCCACGCACTACGGGGACCACGTCACGACCGACATGGCGTACACGGTCGCCCGGGAAGGCTGGACAGTGATGTCCGGTGGCGCGTTCGGCATCGACGCCGCGGCGCATCGCGCGACCATCGCCGCCGGTGGCCGTACCGTCGCGGCGCTCGCCTGTGGGGTCGACCGCCCGTACCCGGTCGGCAATTCCGCCATGTTCGACCGGATCATCGAAACCGGTCTGCTGGTCAGCGAGTGGCCGATCGGCGCCGAACCGCTGCGGCACCGTTTCCTGATCCGCAACCGGGTCATCGCCGCGGCGACCGCGGGCACGGTCGTGGTCGAGGCGGCCGCCCGCAGCGGCGCGACCCAGACGATGAGCCGGGTGCTGGCCCTGGGCCGGCCGGCGATGGTGGTGCCGGGGGCGGTCACGTCGGCGATGTCGGTCGGCTGCCACGAGATCCTGCGCGGCAATCCGTACGCGCGCGTGGTCACCAACCCCGCCGAGGTGCTCGAGGAGGTCGGCCGGATCGGCGAATACCTGGCGGAACCGCCACGCGGGCCGCGGCGCCGCCACGACGACCTGGACGAGGAGAGCGCGCTCGTGCTGGAGGCGCTTCCCGCGAACGGCTCGTCCACCCCGGAACGGATCGCCGCGGAGGCCCGGCTGTCGCCGCGCACGGTGCTACGACGGCTCGCCCTGCTGGAGACCGCGGGCTTGGTGGTACGTACCGGGGACGGCATCTCACTGGCCCCGTTGACGGCCGCGGACAGTCGCGACCGGGGCTGATCCGGCAGCCGATCACCGTCCTGCGGGCATGGTGAGGACCGGCCTGTCAGGTACGGCGGCCGCCGAAGCGGTCACCGGCTCACCGGCCGGTCCTCAGGCCACCGCACGTGGCCTGCCGAGTCAGTCCTCTGACTCGTCCAGGTCGCGGCGGTGGACCTTCATCCACGCCTCGACGTCCTCAGTCAGCCATACCTTGCCCTGGGCCAGGTCTGCGACCGGCTTCGGAAAATCGGCACGGCTCGTGATCTGGTACGCCCGCTGGCGACTGACTCCACCGAGACGGATTCGGATCTCGTGCGCGCCCATGAGGCGGATCGGCTTCACTCCCACATGATCGACCGTAGGCGCGGGACTATTAGTCTTTTATCAAGTTGATAGGAGACAGGTAGTCTCTTGTCAATTAAGGTGGCTCTATGCCTAGAAGTCGCCCGACTACCGGGCCCGTGCCGTTCCACCCCCGCCATCGCCGCGATTGGCGCACCCTGTGGCGCCGCTGCATCTGCGGCCTTCCCGCACCCTGCATCGACCGTGTCCCGCCCTCACCGCCACCGCCCTATCCACCCCGCGCCACCCCCATCCCCGAGGGCCCTGAGCTGGGAAGACGTGGCCTCTACCGATCCCGTCACGCCCGCCCCGAGGCCGGCGCCGGCCACCGTCCCACCACGGAGATCCCCGCCCGCACGTCGCACACGGACTCCAACATCGGCCGCGCCGGCCGCCTGACCCCGGCCCAGGAGCACCGGGCGAGCCAGAATCCCCGATCCCACCCCCGACACCATCCCCGCAGTCACTGATGCGCCGCCTGCCAGCCACTCACTTCCGGGGGAATCCGTTTGTCCACAACATCGCTACCCGAACACCTGAGTGACCGCCCGGACTGGTCGTGCCGGGCCTGCGGCCACCCCTGGCCGTGCCCCGAGGCGCGGGCCGGTCTCCTCAGTGAGTACCGCGCCTTTCCCTCCCTGCTGCGGATCTACCTCTCCACCCAGATGTACGAAGCCCTGGAGGATCTGACCGCCCACGGCGTCCCACCTCCACTGAACCTGTATGAACGCTTCCTGTCCTGGACTCACCCCACCTGACCGGCACCACACCCCGATCCACCCCACCCACGAGCCGCCGGGTCCCGCGCCCACACCCCGCCCAGGACCGGCACCGTGCCACGGCACTCCCCGGACCGGCGGATCCCGCTCCACTCCCTGGTTCAGCAGATTCCGCGCCACTTCCTGGCCGGCTCACCGGACCGGCGACTCCCCCGCCGCTCCCACGTGCTCAGACAGCCAGAACGATCGGTATCCCCTGGCAATCGGAATCGGCCGTCCCGGCCCCCGCCGTCGCATGCCTCTCCTACGGGAACCGCGGCCCAAGGCTCCCCGTCGGCCCATCAGGCCATCGGCTGGATACGCCCGTCAGTAAGGTGTCCGCCCCGCCAGCGCCGACCCGATGAGCCCAGCCACAAAGACGAGTCCGTCCGGTCCACGCTGGATCCTGGGCGGCTGGTTCTCATGGCTGCCTCCCGCCCGGCGAGACAGCCATGAAAACCAGCCGAGACCTTCCGGCTGGCCGTCAGTGCTGTCTCCACCGGTCCGAGACAGCCCTCACGACCAGCCGAAAGGGTTCCGCTACCGCCCAGCCGACCGCTGGCCGGACACGCTCACGACGACGGCTGCCGCTCCCGCCGGCTGATTGGATTCCCCTCAGGGGCGCAAGGGCTTGCCCGAGGACAGACGAACTTGCCGGGCACAGGCAGGGCCGCCCGGAACAGACGAGCCTGCCCGGGACACACGGGGAAGCTCAGCAACGCGCGGGCCTGCCCCGGAGACAAAGAGGAGACGCGAGCCTGCCTGGGGACAGACGAGCCTGCTCCAGGACGGGCGAGCCTGCTCCAGGGCGGTGGATCTTGTGCGGCTGCTCATCACGGCTGTCTCAGCAGCCCGGAGACAGCCGTGGTGAGCAGCCGGAGAACCTCAGCTGGTCACGTCCGCTGGCGTGGTGTAAGAGGCGGCCAGCGCTGATCCGTGTGTGTTGATCTTATGCGGCGATTGCGGTCGTTTCGACGATTTCGGTG